>NZ_NFLV01000002.1 GCF_002161065.1 Eubacterium sp. An11
AAAATCGAGTAGGGGAGATTTTCTCTCCCCTCTCACACCACCGTACATGCCGTTCGGCATACGGCGGTTCAACATAACTTCAAAGCATGACGCTCATTGTAATAGTCAAGGCAGCTTATAAGCCCTGCTCTAGCTAATACTCCTTTTGAGATTGCCCTTACAATGCATGTCTTAGTCGCCACCCAGTAATAGCGGTCTCCACAGTACGCTGTCAATCTTGCAAGGTCTTTTCCAATCCCTAGTTTCTGCAATCCCCATTGTCTCTTGCTTGGTACTTTCCACTGTTTCCAGATGATGACTCTGAGTCTTGTCCTTAAGTGTGCGTCTATCTCTGTCATTACCGTTTTCATGGAACCAAGGGCATAGTAGTTGATCCACCCTCTCGTTACCTGATTGATTTTCTCAATCTTGCTCTTGACTGTTCCCGGCATCTTCCTACAAGTCAGTTCTTTTAGCCTGTCTTTGAATTTCTTCACAGATTCCTGGTGAGGTCTGCTCTTCCATTCTTTTGTCTTGCTGTCCTTGTAGAATCCGAAACCAAGATATTTCAGCTTCAGCGGTCTTGTGATGTGGGTCTTAGTCATATTGACCTTTAACCCCAGTTTCCTCTGTATCCAATCTGATACCGTCCGCATCACTCTTTTTGCACTCGATTCGCTTTTGACCGCTATCACACAGTCATCTGCGTATCTTGTGAACCGGAGCCCTCTTGTCTCCAACTCCTTATCCAGTTCATTCAGCATGATGTTTGACAGCAGCGGCGACAGGTTTCCGCCTTGTGGGGTCCCGAGTTTTGTTTCCTCGTAACCCTGCGGTGTCATGACTCCTGCTTTCAGATACCTGCGGATTAGGGATTCCGTATCGCCATCGTTGATAATGTTGTGGACCAGGCTCATCAATCTATCCTGTGGTACATTATCAAAGAATTTCTCCAGGTCGATATCTACTATCCATTCATAACCCTCGTTTAGATATACGAGCAGTTGCCGGATTGCCATTTCACAGCTCCTGTTCGGTCTAAAGCCATAGCTCCATTCCGAAAACAGCGGCTCACACATGGGACTTATTACCTGCACGATACCTTGCTGAATCACCCGGTCCATTACGGTCGGGATTCCCAGTTTTCTCACTCCGCCGTTCGGTTTCGGTATTTCCGCTCTCCTGACCGGCTGGGGTTTGTACTTCCTGTTCCTGATTTGATTCCTGATACTCTCCCAGTTCTCTTTGATATAGTCGCCGAGTTCTTCAATCGTTACCTCATCCACTCCTCCTGCACCTTTATTGGCACAGACTCTTTTGTATGCGGTGTTCATGTTGTCTTTAGAAAGTATCTTTTCCAACAGTTCTGACATTGCCTTGTGTGCTTTCTCCTTTCCGTTTCCATGGATTCACCCTAAGTTATGCAGTACCTGCTCATTTACGTTTTGCCCTTCCTGCTGTCAGGTATTCCATGGAGCATACATTTGATTACACGGTTACATTGTTCGGCCCTTCAGCAACGTCCATTTCAGGGCCTTGCCTATTACGGCTTCTGCTGACTTCTCACAGTTCGTTGTTACTACAGTGGATTTCACCGTCTGTGAGACCTCGCGGGATAAGCCTGTCAGTCTTTCCTCGTCTACCTGCCTGATTTACGCACATGGGTTACGGTTGCCTTTAGGACTTCGCTACGTTTGGCTAGCTTATCCGCCATGTACGCCTTATATCAGGTTTCTGTTCGTCAGGCTACGATTTCGCTATCCCTTCTTCTCACCCACACCTCACGATGTAAACCTTGGGAGTCGCTATGGGGTTCGTCGGCAACTACGCCCCTTGTGGACTTTCACCACAGACTGACGGCATGCCCGTCATACCAAAAAAGCCCCGGGCTGACGTCATGTCAACCCAGGGCGAACTATACATAAGTCCGTGGTACCACCTGCATTCAGATAGAATCTGCACTCTCCGGCACAGGAAATCATCCGATGCCATATCTCTGTAACGGGAGAACCCGGCAAGGCTTACTATTACTTCGGCCCACAGCTCAAAGACCGGTTGGGCATCCTTTCATTAAGGGCTCGCACCAGCCGCCCTCTCTCTGAAAATCCAGGATGCTTACTATTTCTTATCATAGCTTTTGTGCTCAATTTCGGAAATCATAACATAGAGACCAGGCTGTGTCAAGTAGCCTGATTCTTATTCCAAAGCGCCAGCCGGTACATTTCCCCGTTCTGTACCTCCGGCAATGACAGAAAATAATTGTATAAACGAGTCTCAAATATACGGTTGGCAATCTGCAATGTTTCCTGCTCCACCTTCACAAAACCGAACATCAGCAGCATATCTGTGGCTGAGTCATCGGCATTATAGGTGATTGTCTGTCCCTGAAAGAGAAGCTGGTATACCATTCTTTTTAAGTCCGGATAGTCATTAAGTTTCCCTATCAGAGAGTCAAACAAAGAATTCTTTTCCGCAAGCAGAAGTTTTACCGCTTCCAGAAATCCCTGTTTTGTCCAGACAGATTGTTCGGAGGGAAATTCTTTTGTCCCTGCCAGTTTTTCATCCATCAGTTTGCAAAGTCTCGACACCAGAAAAGGGTATCCTGACGTATAATCGTAAAGAAGTCCTGCCATTTTTTGTATATCCATACCGGTATGGTAGTCCTGCTCGTATTCACGAAGCATACTGGAGATATCTTCCGTTGAAAAACTCATTTCCACATCAAAATCAGCCGCAATATTCCAGGGACTGTTCTGCTTATGTTCCTCGTCCTCACGAAGTTTTCTTTTCATGTTTTGAATGTTGTATACGCCGGCGAGGATGACGGACTGGAAGGTCGGCGTCAGGTCACGGGAAAGGTAGGCCGCTCGCAGCTGCGCAAGGAAATCCACGAAAACCTGATTATTGGTCGCCGTGTCCACTTCATCAATAATGAGAACGATTGGCTTCTCTGTCCCGGCACACCACAGGGACAGGACACGGAATAACGATTGCAGCGAATTCAGTCTGGCAGTTCCTTCCGCATATGCACAGAGCCGTTTCTCAATCTCCTGCGGAAAATCCTTTACCGCATACAGCAGTTCCTCAGAAAAGGAAGCCACAAACTTCTGCTCATCCTGAAAAGAAAGGGAGCTCATTCTCTGAAAGTCAAGACTCACGACCACATATTCTTCCTGAAGAAAATGTGCCAATGCCCGCAGTATGGTTGTCTTTCCATACTGACGCGCCTTATTTATCGTGAAATATGCTCCCTCTTCCACCATTTCTTTGATGGCGGCCAGTCTGGAAGAAAGATCGACCATGTAGTGAAGATCCGGTCTGCAGACCCCGTTCACATTAAATTTTTTTGCCACAAAAACGCCCCCTTTCTAAATATAGCTTCATTTTACTACTTTAGAAAAGGAGGCGCAATCTTTTAATCCGAATTTTCTACCGGACTGTCTCTTTCTTTTTTATTCTTTATCTTCTTCGTATATTTTATCGTTTCGGCTTTGCCGTGATGCTCACCCAGTCTTTCATGTGGTGGATCTCCAGGATCTCAAAATTGTTGGCGAGCATGGCTTCTTTCACGGCTTCCTCCATGGTATTGATGATACCGGAGGTGATAAAGACGCCGTCGTCGGTAAGGAGCGGCGTCACGATACCGGAAAGAGGGATGATGACGTCCGCGAGGATATTTGCCACCACCACATCGTAGCGTTTTCCGTGGTTGTTCTCGTAGAATTCCATGGCCTCGGATTCATCCAGGATATTGACCCGGTGTACTTCCGCCTGTTCGGTCACACCGTTGATGGCAAAGTTCTCTTCTGTGGCGCGGATGGCGTTGGGATCAATGTCCGTGGCCATGGCGTGGCGGGCACCCAGTTTCAGTCCGATGATAGAGAGGATGCCGCTGCCGGTACCCACATCCAGAAGCTCGGTGTCCGGCTTTATGTATTTTTTCAGCTGAGAAATGCACAGCTTCGTTGTCTCGTGGGAGCCGCTGCCGAAAGCCGTGCCCGGGTCGATCTCGATGACAATGTCATCGTCTTTCTGGTCCGTGAGTGTCTCCCAGGTCGGTTTGATGACGATGTTGCCGTCCAGACGGAACGGTTTGAAAAACGCCTTCCAGTTATTGATCCAGTCTTCTTCCTCTGTGGTTCCCAGGGTGATCTTTCCCGTTCCCATCGGCATAAACGCAGAGAGTTCTTCGATTTTGGCGCGGATTTTATCCAGCATCTCATCGAGATTCTCTTTCTCGTCGATGTAACAGGAGATTTTTGCGGTGCCGTCATCCGGAGCGATCTCGTCCGGAAGAAGATCCACATACATGATCTTCCGGTCTTCTTCGGAGAGCGGCACGTGGTCTTCCACTTCCACTCCCTCGATGCCCATTTCCTGCAGCTCGTAACTTAACATGTCTTCGGCCGCCGTCGTTGTCTCGATTGTAATCTTATTCCATTTCATATTTATCTTCTTTCCTATTCCTTATTTATACAAGCTTCACCATTTATCCGCCTGCTTCGCAGGCAGATTTATCTGGCTGTCCCGTTCATCAAACCGATAACGGCAGTTACTGTTCCTGTTCCGCCAGATATTCCTCGATGAAATGTGAGGCCACTGCCCCGTCAGCGGCGGCAGTGATCACCTGACGCATCGCTTTGGTTCGCACATCGCCTACTGCGAAAACACCCGGCAGACTGGTTTTGGTAGTCTCATCGGCAACGATGTAGCCGGCCTTATCCATATCCACCTGTCCCCGGAACAATTCTGTGGCCGGAGAACGGCCGATGCTCACAAAGACACCGTCGCAGGCGATATCCTTTTCTTCCCCGGTCAGTTTATTTTTTACGCGGATTCCATTTACCTTATCTTCGTACAGGAATGCTTCCACGGTGCTGTTCCAGCAGAATTCCACGTTTTCTGCCTGCATCAGCGGAGTGTGATAAATCTTTTCCGCCCGGAGTGTGTCTCTTCTGTGAACAATCACAACTTTTTCACAGATTTTTGATAACAAAAGAGCGTCTCCCGCGGCTGAATTGCCGCCGCCGATGACCGCCACGGTTTTGCCTTTATAAAACATGCCGTCGCAGGCGGCGCAGTAGTTGACGCCTCTTCCCACCAGCTTCGCCTCATCCGCAATTCCCAGCTCCCGCGGCGTTGCTCCGGTGGCGATGACCACCGTGCGGCTTTTGAATGTTCCCTCACTGGTGACAATCTCTTTCACATCGCCGGAGAGCTGCACACTCTCCACCTCTGCCAGTTCCGTCTTTGCGCCAAAGCGCTCCGCTCCCTGCTGCATTTTCTCTCCCAGCTCAAAGCCGTCGATTCCCTCATCGAATCCCGGATAGTTGTCGATCTGGCTGGTGAGAGCCATCTGTCCGCCGGCGGACAATTTCTCGATAATCAATGTATCCATGCCGGCACGGGCACAGTAGAGGGCTGCCGTATAGCCACCCGGCCCGCCGCCGATGATCACAACGTCATAGAGATGTTCCATATGCATATCCTCCTTCTCTTTATATTTATCCCAGATGCTCTGCGATAAACGCTTCGATTTTGGCCTTGGAATCCGGGGCAGTGATGCTTCCCAGCATCTTTCCATCCTTAAAAACCATCAGAGTAGGAATCACTTCCACCTTATATTCTTCCGCCAGCGCTTCCTGCTCATCAATATTGATCTCCCCAATGATCATCCTGTCCGCGTACTGCTCCGCGATCTTTTTCATGGCCGGTCCGATGCGGCGGCAGTAAGTACACCACGGTGCGGAGAACTCCACCAGCGCCGGTTTTGCTCCTTCCAGTACATTTTCCTTAAAATTATCTGTTGTAATCTTTATCATTGACATATATAAATCTCCTTCCTTGTCTTCTGTAAAATAGGATTTCCTGTTTTTTCACAAGTATACCTTATTGTAACATAAGCCTGAACGAAAATACATTTTTTTGTGCTATAACATAAACAAGATCGCAGATATATTTTCATCGTAAAAACACTTTTTATTTCAATCTGCCGTGATACATGTCGCTGAAAATGCCTTCCCGCTCAATCAGTTCGCCATATTTTCCTTCCTGTACAATCTGTCCCTTATCAAATACCAAGATGGTATCGCAGTTTTTCAGGGTCGTGAGCCGGTGGGCGATGGAGATGACCGTCATCGGCGTCTCCTTCATGAGCTTTTCGATCTCCACCTGGATATGTTTTTCCGAAGTGTTATCAAGGGCCGAGGTCGCCTCATCAAGAATCAGGATCTCCGGTTTACGGAGAAAGATCCGGGCGATGGCAATTCTCTGCCGCTGTCCTCCGGACAGATTTCCTCCGCCTTCGGCCACCAGGGTATCAAATTTCTCCGGAAGAGACTGAATAAAATCATATATGTAAGCCTTCTTTGCGGCGGCTTCCACATCCGCCAGAGGAATTTCCCCGTCCAGACCGTAACAGATGTTATCATAAACAGTTCCGGCAATGAGGAACGGACTCTGCGGCACCAGCGCGATATCTCTGGCGATATCCTTCCTTGACAGGGCACGGATCTCTCTTCCGTTGATATAGATTTCTCCCCCGCACTGTTCCATTTTACAGAGAGCCTTGATAAAAGTCGACTTCCCACAGCCGCTGGGGCCCGCGATTCCGAGAAAGCTTCCTTTCTTCACTGCCAGATTGATATGGCAAAGCACCGGTTCCTCTTCCTTGTAAGCAAATGTGAGATTCCTCACCAGAACGCTGTCCTTCGTCTCCTGCATCGGGGCATTTTCCTCTTCCGCCCGGGCGGGAAGCGCATAGGAAAAGTCGCAGGGCAGATCCATCATCCGGAAAAAGTCTTCTGCCAGAACCATGGATTCCGACAACTCGTCAAGAATCCGGTGCAGTTCTTTCAGCGGCGTGATCAGCTGAGTAAAACACAGATACGCCGTCAGAACGCTTCCGACGCTGATGACGCCCTCCGTGGCAAGAAAAGTGGAAGTTCCGATCATGAGTACCGTGAAGACCGCCTCGTTGATAAATTTAAAACAGTCATACTTAGCCATCTGTATATGATGGCGCATTTCTTTTTTTCTCAGATATTCTGACTTCTGCCCGAAACGTCTTTTCTCAATGTCCACACTGTCCATAATCCGTATCACTTCAATACCGTTCAGCAGCTCCACGATCGTTCCGTCCATGGCGGACTTCGTCTCCAGAAGCTCCACCCGTATGCCCCGCTGGGTGCTGATCTGCCGGAACACGATGAGTGTTCCTATGGGAATCACCAATAACATCGGCAGCACCAGAATGACCGGCAGGGTGCAGAATATGGTCACGATTGCCGCGATACTGTTAAAAATCGCCGGAGCAAAATCCATGAACAAAAGTTTCTCAAGCTTTACCGTACCTTCCAGACACCGGTTCAGCCTGCCGTGTATATTTCCGGTCATATTTTCTTTAAAGTAGGAAAGGGGTGCCTTTAACAATGAGACAAGAACCAGACCTCTGGCTTTCTTTTCGGTCTTTGTGGCCGTATCTTCCACCATCACTCTTCTCAAAATCTTAATAAGCTCGTTGGCGACGTTCACCACCAAAATGAACAGCAGAAACGGAATCACTTTGATAAACGCGATCCGGTCATGAAGCAGAATATCATCGGTGAGCCAGCCGATCGCTGTCGGCGTCATCTGTGACAATCCGGCTGAAATCACCATGATGCAGATGATAAACAGGAAAGTAATCTTCTGTCTTCTGTCCAGCAGTCCATATAATTTACGAAATATTGGAAATTTCTTCTCCTTTTCTTTCATTGTTCTGTTCCTCTGTTTTCTGTAGACTGTGTTTCATTATAGCACTTTCCTGTTATAACAGTAAATACCGCCGGTCAAAAAACCGACGGTACCATAATCGTTATCTATTATTTTCACAGGATGCCCCTTCGGCCTTCCCGCTATTTCTTTTTCTTTCCGCCAAAAAAGCCCTTCCTTTCATGCTTTTCATGCTTTTCATGTTCCGGTTTTGCCGTCTCGGAAGCGGCGGAATCCGCTGCCGGCACTTCTCCCATAGCCTCCTGGAAGCGGCGCAGCGCTTCTTTCTGTGCCTCTGTCATGCGCTCCGGCACCTGTACTACGAGAGTAACAAAATGATTTCCCCGGAGATTCTTATTTCTGAGACTTGGAACACCCTTATTCTTCAGGCGGATCTTCGTATCTGTCTGAGTTCCCGGTTTGATGGTGTATTCCATCGGACCGTCCACCGTATCAATCTTGATGGTAGCGCCCAGCGCTGCCTGAGCAAAGGTAATCGGTTCCGTGGAAAAGATATCGTATTCCTGTCTCTGGAACTTCGGATGACGGGATACGTTGACATTGACAAGAAGATCTCCCCTTGGACCGCCGTTGATACCCGGCTCGCCTTTTTCACGGATTCTGACACTCTGGCCATTGTCGATACCTGCCGGAATCGGCACTTTGATCTTCTTGCGCACCTTGATGTATCCTGTACCGGAACAATCCGGACATTTATACCGGATCACCTGGCCGGTTCCGTTACAATCCGGACACGGCTGTACATTTCTTACCATACCAAACATGGACTGCTGGGTATAAACCACCTGGCCGGTTCCGTTACATTTGGAACAGGTCTCCGGACTGGTCCCCGGTTTTGCTCCCGTACCTCCACAGGTGTTACATTTCTCTTTTAATGTAATTTCCAGCTCTTTATCTACGCCGCGGATGGCCTCGTCAAAGGTAATGCGGACAGCCGCCCGCAGGTTGGCTCCCTGCCTCGGTCCGTTTCTTCTGGCGTTGCTGCGGCTACCGCCGCCAAAGAAGTCACCAAAAATATCACCGAAAATATCGCCCATATCGCCGCTGCCGAAATCGAAACCGCCAAAACCGCCGGCTCCGCCGCCCTGCTCAAAGGCTGCATGGCCAAACTGGTCATAGCGGGCTTTCTTCTCCGGATCGCTCAGCACTTCATAAGCTTCTGAAGCTTCCTTGAACTTTTCTTCCGCATTTTTGTCACCCGGATTCATGTCAGGATGATATTTCTTTGCCACCTTACGGTAGGCATGCTTTATTTCATCTGCTGTGGCGTTTTTACTGACGCCCAGAACCTCGTAATAATCTCTTTTCTCTGCCATACTATCCTCCAAATGAACGACAAGGGAAGAGGGGACAGGGCAGCCCCGTCTCCTCTTCCTGTATCATTGTACTGATTTCCGGTATTAAACTTCTTTGTAATCTGCGTCAACCACATCATCTGCATTGTAAGTTGCATTGGCGTCTCCGCCAGGAGCTGCCTGAGGGCCTCCCTGAGCGCCCTGCTGAGCCTGCTCATACATTTTTGCAAATAAGGACTGCGCATCTTTCATCAGCTGTTCTTTTGCTTCGTTGATCTCAGATACATCGGCATCGGTCATGTTGTCCGGTGTGGTGCGGTCCAGAATCTCTTTTACTTTTGTGATGTCAGCCTGAACGGTTGTCTTCTCGGAATCGCTGATCTTGTCACCGGCTTCTTCCAGTGCCTTCTCTGTCTGGAATACCATGTTGTCCGCATCATTTCTTGCGTCGATGGCTTCTTTTTTCTTCTTATCCTGAGCTTCGTATTCTGCTGCTTCTTTTACAGCTTTATCGATATCTTCCTCAGACATGTTGGAACCTGCTGTGATGGTGATGTGCTGCTCTTTTCCTGTTCCCAGGTCTTTTGCAGATACATTTACGATACCGTTGGCATCGATATCAAAGGTAACTTCGATCTGAGGTACACCTCTCCGTGCTGGTGGGATACCATCCAGACGGAACTGGCCTAAAGTCTTGTTATCTCTTGCGAACTGTCTCTCACCTTGTACAACGTGGATATCAACGGCTGTCTGATTATCCTCAGCTGTGGAGAAGATCTGGCTCTTCTTGGTAGGGATAGTAGTGTTACGCTCGATCAGTCTTGTGGCAACGCCGCCCATGGTCTCAATGGATAAGGACAGTGGAGTAACATCCAGTAAGAGGATATCGCCTGCACCGGCATCTCCGGCCAGCTTGCCGCCCTGAATGGAAGCACCGATGGCTACACATTCATCCGGGTTGATTCCCTTGAATGGCTCTTTGCCTGTCAGCTGTTTTACTTTATCCTGTACAGCCGGGATTCTTGTGGAACCGCCGACCAGTAATACTTTACTTAAATCACTGGCTGTAAGACCTGCATCTTTTAATGCTGTTGTAACAGGTGTTACTGTTCTCTCTACCAGATGAGCAGTCAGCTCGTTAAATTTAGCTCTGGTCAGATTCATCTCAAAGTGTTTTGGTCCTTCGGATGTTGCTGTGATGAACGGCAGGTTGATGTTTGTAGTTGTGGAAGAAGACAGCTCTTTCTTTGCTTTTTCTGCTGCTTCTTTTAATCTCTGCATTGCCATCTTATCTGTGGATAAGTCCACGCCTTCTTTTGCCTTGAAATCATCCAGCATGTACTGTGTGATCACATTATCGAAGTCATCGCCGCCTAAGTGGTTATCACCGGCTGTTGCCAGTACTTCGATGACACCGTCGCCGATCTCGATGATGGAAACATCAAAGGTACCGCCGCCTAAGTCGTATACCATGATCTTCTGTTCACTTTCATTATCAAGACCATAGGAAAGAGCGGCTGCTGTAGGCTCGTTGATGATACGTTTTACATCCAGTCCGGCAATCTTTCCGGCATCTTTTGTTGCCTGTCTCTGTGCATCATTGAAATATGCAGGAACAGTGATGACTGCTTCTGTTACTTTCTCGCCCAGGTAGTTCTCTGCGTCTGATTTTAATTTCTGTAAAATCATAGCGGAAATCTCCTGTGGAGAATATTTTTTACCGTCAATATCTACTTTATAATCGGTACCCATCTTACGTTTGATGGAAGAAATAGTCTTGTCAGCGTTGGTAACTGCCTGACGTTTTGCAGGTTCACCGACAACTCTTTCTCCTGTCTTTGTGAATGCCACAACAGATGGTGTTGTTCTCATACCTTCTGCGTTGGTGATAACGACTGGTTTACCACCTTCCATAACTGCTACACATGAGTTCGTAGTTCCTAAGTCAATACCTATAATCTTACTCATAATTCATTCCTCCTAAAATCAACTATATCTATTATCTCTGTTCGGAAACAGAATCTAGTTGGCAACTTTTACCATGCTGTGCCGAAGCACGCTGTCTTTATACATATAGCCTTTCTGGAATTCTTCCACAACCTGGTTCTCGCCAAATTCTTCATCTTCCACATGCATCACTGCGTTGTGGAAATCCGGGTTGAATTCTTTTCCGGCTGCGTCCATTGCTTTCACGCCGATCTCATCAAAGACGGTCATGAGCTGCTGGTAAATCTTTTCAATACCCTGGGCAAATGCGCCCTCCTTCTCTTCTTCAGAGAGGGCATCGAGACCTCTTTCGAAGTTATCCACTACCGGAAGCAGCTTCGCAAGGACTTCTTTTGCGCCGATATCATACATGCGGCTCTGCTCTTTGGCATTTCTCTTTCTGGCATTTTCAAACTCAGCCATGAGCCGCTGATATTTGTCCGTGATATCGGCAAGCTTTTCTTCACTTTTCTTTAATTCTATCTCCAGGGCTCTGGCGGATTTCTTTTTTGTTTTGCCGCCTGCCTCATTGGATTCTTTGTCATCTTCTGCCTCCGCAGCTCCGGTTTCTTTTCCTGTGACTGCTTCCTCAGAAGTCTCCTCCTGCTGTTCTTCTGCAGAACCTTCAGAATTCGTTTCCTCTACGATACTTTCGTCGAAATTTTTTTTATTCTCTTCCACTTAAGTACCACCTTTCTATGATTTATTATTAAATATCTCATCCAGATCATTTGTCAGATTCTTCAGAGTGCTCACCACCTTCTGGTAATCCATCCGTTTCGGTCCGATGATACCGACCGTTCCGGTTCCCCCTTCTTCCAGCTCATATGTTGCTGTCACAATACTGCAGTCCTTCAAAGTCTGCACCGGGGTCTCATTACCAATGTAAACCTGGATTCCGTGGCGCTCTTCCTGGTTTACTGTATCATCCACAAGCTTCACAAGAGCTTTTTTCTCTACCAGGGTGTCCAGAAGTGCCATGGTGTGATCCGGACTCATAAGCTCCGGATACTTGAGCATGTTCGTGGCTCCGCTGGTGTATATCTCCATATCGTCTGCTTCGTGTATCGCCTCCACAATTCCATTAAAAACGCCTTCCAGAATGGAGGCATGCATTCCTGCCTGCACCTTCATGGTATGCACCAGTTCCAGATTGATATCCTTGAGCGTCAGCCCCTGCAGGAAAGAATTCAATAAAATGTTGAGCTTAAGAATCTCGTCATTGCCAAGAGGATCTTCAATGTTCATCAGGAGATTTCTCACTGTGTCATTGCCCAAAACAATGACAGCCAGAAGTCTTCTGCTGTCCACCATGGAAAGCTGTATGAACTTGATCTTGGACTCCTTAATCTGTGGTGTAGTGATCAGCGTGGCATAATTGGTGTTAGCCGCCAGCACATCCGCTACCTTTTTAAGGACTTCCTCCATGCGGTCCATCTTCTGCAGGAGCGCCTGGCGTTCTTTCCGCATCTCGTTCTCACGGGCGGCAAACTCGGTCTCCTTCTCCTCCATCAGATGGTCGACGTAATAACGGTATCCTAAATCAGAAGGAATTCTTCCAGCAGATGTATGAGGCTGCAGAATATATCCCAGCTCTTCCAAATCTGCCATCTCATTACGAATGGTTGCAGAACTTAAATGTAAATCGGAATCTCTGGCAATAGTTCTGCTTCCAACAGGCTCACCAGTCTCAAGGTAAGTAGATATGATTGCCTTCAGTATTTTCATCTTCCGTTCATCCAGATCCATAACCGTTTCCCTTCTTTCTTAGTTATTAGCACTCATTTATGTCGAGTGCTAATATCTTTATAGATAACTTAGCACTATATGCTTTTCTTGTCAAGCATTAATTTCAAATTTTTATTTTTAACTGTTCAGCCATGCGTCGGGGAAAGAAACAGAAGCGTCGAAAGGTTACTTTCGTAAATTCTTTTTCTTTTCCCGGCATATGGCGTTCTGCCATAATCGAGGAAACAGGCGCATTGCGCCGGGTAAGTTGCGTTAGCAACGGGTTTCCGAGATGTCATGGCTGAACTGTTACTTTCAAGAAAATCCGTCATACTTCTATATAATAAGGACAGATATCTTCATACCGTCCATCCTTCATCCGGAACCCGCCGGGAATCACGCCCAGCTGCGTGAAGCCAATCTTTTCGTAGAGATGACGCGCGCCTGCATTGGTTTTTACCACGGCGTTAAACTGCAGGACTTTAAATCCAAGGGCACGAGCCTGACGGATGCAGTCTCTCACCAGCCGCTCCCCGATGTGACGGCCCCGCACGTCAGAGGCCACGGCGTAGCTGGCGTTGCAGATATGGCCGCAGCGTCCCACATTGTTGGGATGCAGAATATAAAGGCCCAGCACCTTTCCTGTGTCCGTGTCTTCCGCCACGCCGCAGTAACTCTGGCTGTTGAAAAATTCTTCTCCCGTCTCTTCCGTGAGCATCTCCTCCTGAGGAAAAGCAGCGCCCTCTTCCACCACCTCATTCCAGATGGCCGTCATGGAAGAAAGGTCCTGCCTATTGTATTTTCTCACTGTGATGTTCATATTATTTCTCTTCCTCCCGTCCGATATTTTATATATCTTATTTATCCTCAATATCTTGATATCTTGTTTTACGTGGAAAAGGACTGCCAGCAGCAGCCCTTTTACCATTTATCCTTTTTTCTTTTTCACAACGATTTTTCCGCCAAACTCGAATTTCCGAAGCTGTTTTTTCACTTTTTTGTTCCGGACATACACCGTACATTTTTTGGAAAGATCGTAAAAGAATCCTTTTTTGATATTTTTAGTGCGGATTACTATTTTTTCAAATTTGTTCTTTTTCCAGCCGAAATCCCCGTCAAATCGCTTGATATTTTTAGGCAGGGTCAGCTTCTTTAACTTCTTTGAACCGAGGAACACACCCTCCTCCAGCTTCCGGAGGGACTTGCTCAGGCGGATAGAAGAAAGCTTCTTCATCTCCCCAAAGGCATATCTTCCAACCGTCTGCACGGAGTTCGGCATGGTCACGGACCGGATCGTATTGTTTCCATTGAAAGCATAGTCCCCGATGTGACGGACAAAATCTTTCACCTTGTATTTTTTGGCGCTGCTGGTCACGTTATAAAGAATGGTCCCGTCTTTGGAATATACGTCGTTATCAATAACCCGGAAATATGGGTTGGACTCATCTGCGACAATCTGCACCGACGGACATCTCTTTATATCGATTCCAAACTCTGATCTGTAAACCGGTTCCCCGCAGCTGGACGGAAGAACGATTGTCTTCAGTTTCGGACAGTTAAAATAACTGACTTCATCCATATAGGAAACTTCTCCTTCAAATACGACTTCTTCCAGTTTTTTAAAGCTGATCGCTCTGCCCTGCACCGTGATGCCCGGAGCAAACGTAATCTTTCTCAGAGACTCGTGGGCGGTATTGGTTTCTTTTAAATCTGCCTGCCCCCATCCTTTGCCAAAGGAGTCATCGGAATCAACCATAAAGTCGTCCTCATCCCACCAGAACGAATCCACCGGATAGGATTTACCGAGGAATTCCACTTCATTTCTTATGTAGACTTCCGAAAGATCAGAATCCGGGTCCAGTTCTGCGTGTCCTTTCGCCTCGGAATCCCAGTCTATCAACCAGTAACGTACGCCATCCATGGTCACACTCGCCGCTTTCGCTCCAATGGAAGGCAGAAAGAACAGTCCCAGGAACAGGAATCCTCCCAGAATCATTCCCTGCAGTAACTTCATTTTTTTCATAGGTTCCCCTCCTTATTCTTTTTGTGATGTTCTTCCGTACATTTATTTTTTTCTTGCCGCATAAGTAACATCCACTGTCTTCTCACACCGCAGTCTGCCTTCCCCCCTGATACAGGTTTTGGAAAGATCCAGCTTCTGTACTTTCGTTCCCATACAATTTAAGAATCTTAACTTTCTGTTCTTTTTGAGTTTCAGAGACGTTATTTTCGTATTTTTGCAGCCTAAGATTTCAAGCTTTTTGTTTGTTTTTACGTTGATTTTTGTCAGAGCAGTATTATGGCAGCGAAGATATCTCAGGCTGGTACATCCGGTCACATCAAGGCTGGTTAATTTCCGGTTGTTCTGGCAATGTAAATACTTTAAATCTTTGTTTCCGCTCAGATCCAGAGAAGTAATCTGGGTATAATGACAATTCACGTTTTTCAATTTCTTATTTTTACTCAGATCCAGGGATTCCAGGGAAGGGGCTTTTACCGTGATACCTTTCAGTTTTCTGACTCCTTTTAGCGACAATGTCTTCAGCGTATCGCTGATGATATATATGTTTTTCAGTTTGGAACAGCGATCCAGATTCAGTGTTTCCGTTTCACCGGTAAACATAACATCCTCTAACTTTTTTAACCCGGACAGATCGATCTGGTCTGTCTGACCTCCGCATATAAAGGAATCCAGATTAGTGCATCCCTGCAGATTGATACCGTCAACATAAATCATATGCTCCGAATCAGGAATAAGCGCCAGCTGCTGCAGATTCGTACAGTCCTGCAGATTGATGGTTCCGATATGCATACTCTCAGAATATATTGTCACTTTTTCTAATTTGTCCATTCCGCTGAGATCCAAGTCCGGCGCAGCCGTCATGTCCTGCTGATACTCCGCCACCTCATAAATGAATTTTTTCAATCCAGTGAAATATTTGACGCCCTGAAATGAATCAATATATTGCCGTGTGTCAAAACGCATCTTTTTCACTTTTGACGCTTCCTTCGAAGAAAGGAAACCGTCCTCATTGGTATCCGCATTCTGCGCGTATTCCATCACTGCCGGCGCAAAATTCTTTTCATTGATCGCCACTTTGTCCGCGGCTTTCACGGACATACCGGCGCCCGCCATACAAGCACAGGCGGCGCCAGCAAACACAGCCATTTTGATAGATTTTCTCATACTTTTCATCCTTTCTCGTCAACGTTGTAGTACACTAGCTGTTTATATTTTACAATAACTCTGCCGGCCTGTCCATATAATCTTTGAACGCCCGTCTCTAAATACCTGTTTCCGATTTTCCTCATCCGTTTTTTATCTTCCCCCGTCAAAAAACGGGATTGTATATATTCATTCCATGATTATATTATAATTGTTATTTCAAAAGCCATAAATTGTTGTTTCCACAAAAAATATTGAGGAAAACTGTTGACATTTATAAAATCCATGGTATTCTATACTCATAATTGTTGAAACAACAATCAACAAACTGTTATTTCAAAAGGAGGTATGAGATGATTTACACAGTGACACTGAATCCGGCCCTTGACAAGACTGTTGAAATCCCCTCTCTGACCGTCAACGCGGTCAACCGCATCACCACCATGCGGACGGACCCGGGCGGCAAAGGGATCAACGTCTCAAAGGTCATTGCCAAACTGGGCGGAAAAAGTATTGCCACAGGAATCCTCGGCGGCGGCACCGGACGGGCGATCCTGTCGGCGCTGAAGGATCTGGAACTGACAACCAGCTTTCATTTTGTGGAAGGGGAGACCCGGACCAATATGAAAATCATTGACCCGGTACAGCACACCAACACTGACATCAATGAACCCGGCGTCACTGTCTCAGAGGAGATCCTCCATGAACTTCTCGAAGAACTTCTTGAAAACCTGACCGCCAAAGACATTGTGGTCATTTCCGGAAGCATGCCGAAAGGTTCTCCGCAGGATACCTACTACACCTGGACAAAGGCCTGCCGGGAGAAGGGCGCCAAAGTGATTCTTGACGCCGACGGAGACCTGTTAAAGGCCGGTCTTATGGCATCCCCATATCTGATCAAGCCCAATAATCATGAGCTTTCCTCTCTGGTCGGCCGTACTCTCACAACACCGGAGGAACTGGCAAAAACCGCCAGAGAACTGATGGAGCAATACGGCATTTCCAAAATCATAGTTTCTATGGGCGGTGACGGCGCATTGTATGTCACCGGGTCAGAAACCCTTTATGCGGAAGGACTGAAAGTGCCGGTGGGCAGCACCGTGGGCGCCGGAGACAGCGTCGTGGCCGCTCTGGCTGTGGCGGAGGAAGCCGGCATGAGCCTTTCAGACACCGTCTGTCTTTCCACCGCCACCGGAGCGGCGAACGTCATGTGCAGCGGCACACAGGCGGCGGAATATTCGGTCATCCAGGAACTGCTTCCTAAAGTGGTATTTCATCAGATTGAAATATAGAACTGTTGTTTAGCAAGTCGTTTTCAGTTGCAAATTTTTAATTTTTTCACTATGATAAAGAAAGGAGTTTTATTATGAAAGCAAAAGGCGTGAGACTTCACGGAGCCAATGATCTGCGTTTGGAGGAATTTAAACTTCCGGAGATTACCGATGACGAAATTTTAGTAAAGGTCGTATCTGACAGTATCTGCATGTCCACTTACAAATGCGCGATTCTGGGAACAGAACACAAACGGGTACATGAGGACGTGGCAGACCATCCGGCGATTATGGGCCACGAGTTTGCAGGCGACATCGTAAAAGTAGGCAGAAACCACCAGGATAAGTTTAAACCGGGTATGAAATTTACTCTTCAGCCGGCCTTAAACTACAAGGGAACCATGTGGAGCCCTGGATATTCCTATGAGTTCTTTGGCGGAGATACTACATACTGCATCATCCCGTCCGAAGTAATGGAACTGGGCTGTCTTCTTGAATACAAAGGCCGTGCTTATTATGAGGCATCTCTGGCGGAGCCAATGTCCTGCAGCATCGGCGCTTTCAATGCCGCTTATCACACAAAGATGGGCGTTTATACCCACCAGATGGGAATTAAAGAAGGGGGTAAACTGGCCATCATGGCAGGAGCAGGCCCGATGGGACTGGGCGCTCTGACTTACGCTCTTCACCGTGATGTGCGTCCTTCCGTGGTCGTGGTCACAGACTTAAATCAGGAACGTCTTGACCGGGCAGCCTCTTTATTCCCGCCGGAAGAAGCCGCAAAAGACGGGATCGATCTTCATTTTGTAAATACCGGAAACTTTGATGACCCGGTGGCAGAACTCATGCGCATCTCCGGAGGCACCGGTTATGACGACGTTCTGTGCTATGCGCCGGTTGCCGCTGTCGTTACACAGTCCAGCGCTATTTTAGGCCGGGACGGATGCCTGAACTTCTTCGCAGGTCCGACCGACAATCAATTCAGCGCTTCCATCAATTTCTATGATGTGCACTACAACTCCACACATGTCATGGGAACCACCGGCGGAAATACCGCTGACATGATCGAATCTCTGAAACTGACTGCCGAAGGACGGATCAATCCGGCAGTTATGGTCACACACATCGGAGGTCTGGATGCCGCAGCTGAGACCACTCTGAATCTTCCTAAGATTCCGGGGGGCAAGAAGCTGATCTACACGCATCTTTCCATGCCTCTGACTGCATTGACGGATCTCCGTGCCAAAGGGGAGGCCGAGGGAGACGAACGTCTTATAAAACTGGCAGATATCGTGGACGCGCACAACGGTCTGTGGTGCCCGGACGCCGAGGAATATCTGCTGGCTAACTTCATTACAGAATAATTTAGTGTCAGGATAACCTGTCCGTGTTATCCCGGCACGGACAGGAGGAATATATGGATTCAATGGAAATGCGCAGAGATGCGATTGTTCAGCTGATCAACGAAAAAGGAACGGTCAGTTTTGCTCAGATTAAGAAAGAATTTCCCAATGTGTCGGAAATGACACTGCGCACGGATCTGAAACTTCTCGATCAGGAGAAAAAGATTCTCCGTATCCACGGAGGGGCAAAATCTGTGCAGGTTATCATCGGCACCGATGATTTCCTGCACCGGAAATCCGTCCGCAATATACCGGAAAAACGGGAAATCGCAAAAAAAGCTCTGTCACTGCTTCACCCGGATACCACTTTCTTTCTGGATTCAGGAAGCACAGCCACTGTGCTGGCGCGGGAGATACCCGATGACTCCTATCTGATCTACACCACAGGACTGAGCTGTGCCACAGAGCTTGCCAACCTGGAGAAACCTACAGTCATGCTCCCGGGAGGCAAATTAAACCGCTACAGTCAGAGCGTCTTTGGTTTTCTGGCGATCAAAGAACTGGAGCGCGTAAATTTTGACCAGGCCTTTTTAGGCGTTACCGGCTTTCATCCTTCCGTGGGATTCTCCTGCGGCATCAACGATGAAGCATTCTTAAAGCAGACAGCCATCCGGCAGTCTGAGCAGGTAATCGCCCTGATGGATTCCTCAAAAATCGGTGTGAAATGCAGTTTCAGCTTTTGCGGACTCTCCGACATCGATATCATCGTTTCCGACGGGAAACTTCCGGAGGATTTTCTGGACGAATGCAGGAAGTACGGCGTAGAAGTCCTGTAAATGTCCCCGCATCCATTCAGCTGAACCGTTCTCCATGGAATTAACGGGGATTTAATGGAGGAAGGTTTTATGAAAAATACTGTACAACGTTTTGGTAAATTTTTATCGGCAATGGTTATGCCGAACATTGGTGCGCTGATTGCCTTCGGTTTTCTTGCCGCACTCTTCATTGACACAGGATGGATTCCAAATAAAGGGTTTAACAGCATGGTCAGCCCTATGCTCACCTACCTGATCCCTATCCTGATCGCTTCCACCGGCGGAAAGATGATCGGCGGAGACAGAGGCCGTGTTGTCGGCGCCATCGCTGTCATCGGCGCCATTCTGAGCAACACCGATATCACCATGCTGATGGCCGCCATGGTCATGGGACCTCTGGCAGGCTTCTGCATCAAAAAGTTTGATGATTTCATGGACGGCCGTATGCCGGCTGGTTTCGAGATGCTCATCAATAACTTTTCCGCCGGTATCATCGGTATGCTTCTGGCGATGCTCGGCTATGTGCTCATCGGCCCGATCATGAGCGCGATTCTCGCTGTCCTCTCCGCAGGAGTAAATATCCTAGTTCAGAACGGACTGCTCCCTCTGGTTTCCATCTTCATCGAACCGGCGAAGGTACTGTTCTTAAACAATGCGATCAACCATGGTATTTTCACCCCTCTTGCCACCGAACAGGCAGCAGAATTCGGAAAATCCATCATGTACATGCTGGAGCCAAACCCGGGTCCCGGACTTGGTGTTCTCTTAGCCTACATGTTCTTCTGTAAAGACAAAGTGACAAAAGACTCCGCCCCTGGCGCTGTGATCATTCACCTGCTGGGCGGTATCCACGAAATCTATTTCCCATACATCCTGATGAACCCTCTGGTTATCATCGCCCCGATCCTGGGAAATATGGCTGCCATCTTCTGGTTCTCTTTCACCGATTGCGGACTGGTGGGACCTGCTTCACCCGGATCCATCATCGCTTATCTGATGATGACGCCAGGTTCCGACTTATTTAAAGTGATCATCGGTGTTCTGCTGGCAACCGGCATCTCCTTTGCCATCGCCTCGCCGATCGTGCGGATGGCAGGCAGCAAGAGTCTTGAGGAAGCACAGGAAGAGATGGCTGCCATGAAGTCCGGAAACGAAAAAGTGGTTCCGGGAACCATCGAGCGCTCTTCCGAAATCCGGAAAATCATCTTCGCCTGTGACGCAGGCATGGGCTCTTCCGCCATGGGCGCAACCAAATTCCGCAACCGGATCAAAAATGACCGGCCGGATATCAGCGTCACCAATACTTCTGTGGACAATATTCCGGCAGACTGTGATATTGCCATCGTACAGACCACCCTGGCAGACCGGGCAAAGAAATCCGCGCCACAGGCACAGCTGATCACCATCGGCAACTTCCTGGCGGACCCTGCTCTGGATGCCCTGTACGTACAGCTGACCACCGGAGACGCCCCTGCGGCACCGGCCGGTGAAAACACAGATATCGTGATCCCGGATACACCGATCAAAAAACAGGTGATCGTGAAAGAAGGGATCAAACTGGGACAGAAATCCGTCACCAAAGAAGAAGCCATCCAGGCTGCGGGCGAACTTCTGGAGAAACTGGGCTACGTGGATCACACTTATGTGGATGCCATGCAGGAACGGGAAAAACTGGTTTCCACCTACATGGGCATGGGAGTCGCCATTCCTCACGGCACCACGCAGGCAAAAGACACCGTAAAGAAAACCGGTATCGTATGTCTCCAGTATCCGGACGGCGTAGATTTCGGTTCTGAGGATGCTCAGCTCGTATTTGGTATCGCCGGCATCGGCGACGAACATCTGGATCTTCTCGGAAAACTCTGTACTCTCTTAGAGGATCCTGCCCTTCTTGAAACTCTGAAAACCACCGACGATGTGGACTGGGTTTTAAAACAGTTAGGATAAAAATGACAAAACGTGCGGACTGCATCATGCAGACTCCGCACGTTTTTTTGCCGGTCCAGCTGCCAGCCGGTTTTCTCATCACACCTTTCTGCCTTTCTGGATCCTGAAACACGATCCTAAAGACCCGTTACCAGTGTAATGAGCCCGGCAACGCCGATAAACCCATACACGAATGTTTTCATTTTCGCTATATCGATCCTGTCCACAATCCGGCTTCCTGCCCAGGCGCCCACCAGCAGAGCGGCGGCTCCCACGGCCAGAGGAAGGAGGATTCCCGGATTCAGCTGTCCGGAAAAACTTCGCATTATTGTCCCATACAGATTCGTCATCATAAAAAAGAGCTGAATGGTCCCCAGATATTTTTTCTTATCTTCAAGAACCGCCATGAAATAAATGACCATGGTTGGTCCGCCAATACCAAAGAAGGCGTCAATGATTCCGGCCAGGGCCGCGCAGAGAAACGCAGACTTTACCCCGGCGGTCATCTGAATCTTCCCTTCTCCCACGATAAAATATACCGCAAGGATCATGAGAAAAATTCCCAGTACCGGTTTGAGACCGTCCATATTCAGCCCCATGGCCACCCGCAGGAAAATAAAATAAACCGGAAAATAAAAAAGCAGCGGCAGGACACACAGGCGGACGCACACAAAATGCCGGTAGCGCCAGACGATGGAAACACAGAGAACGGCACACAAAAACTGGCACATAAACGTCGACTGCACCATAGAAAAACAAAATGGATAGAACAGCATCAGAAGAATACCCGCGCCAAAACCGGTGACTCCCTGTATCATTCCGGCAAGAAAAGCCGGACACACGGTCAGTATATACAGAAGCACACGCTTCATCTCCTTTCCAAAAAACACGGATGCCCCGCGGAATTCCGCAGGGCATACAGTGGTCACAGATGATCTGTGATTCTTTAAAAGGAATATGCAGCGCCTCGGAAAACTCGTGCTCCTGGAATCCAACAACGCCGAACAGCTCTGCACCACCCTTTCCGCCACCCCGGAAGACTGCGCCATCATCGTCACCTACTCCGGTTCCACCGTCCGTATTCAGAATGAAGCGCAGCTTCTTCACGAAAAGGGCGTTCCCATCATTCTTCTGACCGGGCTGGGAGAAAACGCCGTCCGTCCCTACGCGGATTACATTCTCGATGTAACAACCCGGGAGCGGCTGTACTCTAAAGTCGGCAATTTCTCCACAAATGTGTCGGTGCAGCTGCTGCTGGATATCCTGTACTCCTGCTACTTTGCCGCTGATTTCGACAAAAACTGGAACACTCGTCTGGATATTGCGCACAAGATCGAACTTCACCGTTCTTCTCAAAATGAAATCATGCGGGAGCAGTAACCCGGTTACTCCGCAAAGTTTCCTGTATAGAGCTGATAATATTTGCCCTTGGCAGCGATCAGCTCATCGTGGGTACCTCTCTCAATAATGCGGCCCTGCTCCATGACCATGATACAGTCAGAGTTTTTGACTGTGGAAAGACGATGGGCGATGACAAAGGTGGTACGTCCCTTCATCAAAGCGTCCATACCATCCTGTACTAATTTCTCAGTACGGGTATCAATGGAGGAAGTGGCCTCGTCAAGAATCAGTGCCGGCGGGTCGGCCACAGCTGCACGGGCGATGGCAAGGAGCTGACGCTGGCCCTGACTCAAGTTGGCGCCGTCGCCGGTGAGCATGGTATCGTAACCGTCCGGCAGACGCCGGATAAATCCGTCGGCGTTGGCCAGTTTGGCCGCCTTGATACATTCTTCATCGGTGGCGTCCAGTTTACCGTAACGGATGTTGTCCATGACGGTGCCGGTGAACAGATGGGTATCCTGTAATACAATACCCAGAGACCGCCGCAGATCCTGTTTCTTTATTTTATTGATATTGATGCCGTCGTAACGGATCTTACCGTCGGCGATATCATAGAACCGGTTTATCAGGTTGGTGATGGTCGTCTTACCTGCGCCGGTGGCTCCAACGAAGGCAATCTTCTGGCCCGGTTTCGCCCAGAGGCTGATATTGTGGAGCACCAGTTTATCCTCGGTATAACCGAAGTCCACATCGTCAAGGACAACGGCTCCCTCCAGTTTAGTATAGGTGACGGTGCCGTCCGCTTTATGCGGATGTTTCCATGCCCACAGATTGGTTCTTTTCTCAGATTCTGTGATATTCCCGTTTTCATCTTCTTTGGCGTTGACCAGCTCCACGTATCCGTCATCCACTTCCGGAGTCTGATCCATCAGGTCAAAGACACGCTGGGCGCCGGCTGCGGCGTTGACCACGAAGTTGATCTGCTGGCTGACCTGGGTGATCGGGTTGGTAAAGCTTTTATTCAGACCCACAAAGGTGATAACGGTACCGATGGTAACACCTGCCAGACCGTTGATGCCTAAGATCGCGCCGATGATCGCTACCAGAGCATAGCTGATCCAGCCGATATTGGCGTTGACCGGCATCAGCAGGTTGGCGTAGCTGTTGGCCTTGTTGGTGCTGTTTCTCAATTTTTCGTTGACTTTATGGAAATCATCAATGGCCGCCTGTTCGTGGCAGAACACTTTGACCACTTTCTGTCCGTCAAGCATTTCCTCGATGAAGCCGTCCACCTCACCCAGATCCATCTGCTGATGGATGTAGTACTTTCCGGACATCTTCGAGAAATTGGCAGTGACCAGAAGCATGACAACGGCCGTCAGGATGGAGATCACTGTCAGCGCCGGATTTAAAATGATCATGGTCACCAGTGTGGCCGCCATGGTGATGACGGAGTTGATGATCTGCGGGATACTCTGGCTTAACAGCTGCCGCAGGGTATCCACGTCGTTGGTGTACACGGACATGATATCGCCGTGGGCGTGGGTATCAAAATATTTGATCGGGAGCGCTTCCATGTTGTGGAACAGGTCATCCCTCAGATGGAGCATAGTTCCCTGGCTCACATTTACCATGATACGGTTATAGGAAAACGCAGTGACAACGCCTACTGCCATGATACAGGCCAGACGGATCAGGTCGGACGCCAGTCCGTTGAAGTCACTGGAGCCGTTCTGAAGCATCGGCATGATATAATCATCCACCAGAGTCTGCGGGAAGGTCGCTCCCACTACTGTGGCGATGGCTGTAATCAAAATACAGGCAATGACAATGATAAATGGAACTTTATAGTAATGAAGCATATATTGGATGACCCTTCTGAGCAGTTTTGTGGCTGCTCTGGTCTCAAATTTCTGTTTCTTTTCACTCATCTATGTATTTCCTCCTTCCCTCTAAGCCGGCTGGTCAAAATCACCGCCGCCCTCCATCTGGGAATTATAAATCTCCTGATAGATGGCGTTGTGGGCAAGCAGGTTTTCCGGTGTATCAAAAGCATTTATGCTGCCGTTATCCAGCACGAGAATCCGGTCTGCGGACTCCACACTGGAGATACGCTGCGCGATAATGATCTTGGTGGTTCCAGGGATCTCTTTGGCGAAAGCCGCGCGGATCCTGGCATCCGTGGCGGTGTCCACGGCGCTGGTGGAATCATCCAGGATCAGAACCTTCGGTTTCTTAAGAAGCGCTCTGGCGATACAAAGCCGCTGCTTCTGTCCGCCGGATACGTTGGCGCCGCCCCGGGCGATTCTCGTCTCATAGCCGCCCGGCATCCGGTCAATGAATTCATCGGCACAGGCTGCCTTGCAGGCTTCCACACATTCCTCATAAGTCGCGTCCGGATTACCCCAGCGCAGATTGTCAAGGATCGTACCGGAAAAGAGAGTATTTTTCTGTAAAACCACAGAAACCTGATTTCTCAGCACTTCCGTGTCATAGTTGCGGACGTCCACGCCGCCCACACAGACAGAACCTTCATCCACGTCATACAGACGGCAGATCAGGTTGACCAGACTGCTCTTGCCGGCGCCTGTGCCGCCGATGACGCCGATGGTCTCTCCGCTCCTGATATGAAGATCGATATCTAACAGCGCATTTTTTCCGCTGCCATGTTTATAGGAAAAGTTTACATGATTAAAATCAATGCTGCCGTCAGCCACTTCCATGACCGGATTCTCCGGATCATGCAGGTCGGCTTTCTCGCTTAACACCTCGCTGATACGGCGGATGCTGGCAAGAGACATACTGATCATGACCACTACCATGGAAAGCATCATAAGACTCATGAGCAGCGCCATGATATAACTGAATAAGCTGGTCAGATCACCGGTGGTCATGGAACCGCCCACAATAAAGTGTGCGCCAAACCAGGACACGGAGATGATACAGAAATACACAGCCACCATCATGGCCGGGTTGTTAAAAGCCAGCAGACCCTCCGCCTTTACGGAAAGATCATAGAGCATTTTTGACGCCTTGGAGAATTTGACATTTTCATAATCCTCTCTGACAAACGCCTTAACCACACGGATGGCCGTCACATTTTCCTGTACGCTGGCGTTCAGGTCATCGTACCGTCGGAATACCTGACGGAAAATCTTCAGGGTGACCACCATGATAGAACCGATCACCGCGATCAGAAAGACCACCGCGATCAAAAACATGGCGCTCAGACGCGGACTGATGATCATACACATGGCAAAACTGAAAATCAGATTCAACGGCGCACGGACCGCCACACGGATACACATCATGAAGGCGTTCTGCACGTTGGTGATATCTGTTGTCATACGGGTAACAAGACCCGGCACACTGAATTTGTCAATGTTTGAAAAAGAAAAGGTCTGAATATTTTTATAAATGGCTTCCCGGAGATTGGCCGACAGACCGGCTGCCGCACCGGCTGCATTTTTACCTGCCATAGCTCCAAAGAAAAGACTTAAGAAAGCCATCACAACAATGAGGGCGCCGTAACGGTAAACGGCCGGCAGATTGCTGACCTCCAACCCTCGGTCAATAATCATGGCAGTGATAAAAGGCATCAGGATTTCCATGATTACTTCAAGCGCGGTCAAACCGATACATAGAAAGGTCTCCCGCTTATACTGTCCCAGCTGCTGTAAAACTTTTTTCACGGTAAATTAACCTCCTGTCCTTTTTTTCTTTGCGCTCCATCTTTATCAACTGGGCAAGAACTTTCTGTTCCAGACCCCAGAGCTGCATTTTTTCCTCCTGGCTCAAAGCGCCGCAGACTTCATCTTCCATCTGCCTTGCCTTATCAAAGAATACCTCTCTCTTTTCCAGAAGTTTTTTGGTGGGAAGCACTTCTTTTTTCCGGATATCTTCCGGATGCTCCCGAAAATAAAGATAATCTTTTTCTCTCAGCTTTTTGATCAGAGCAGACAGCGTCGCCTTGGACATGCCTGTCTCCCGGCACAGCTCCGTAAGGTAGGTCCCCTCCGAATGATGCCGCAGAAGATACACGAGAAAATAGACCTGGATACCACTGATCTCATCATTTTTCAGGCAGCAGTCTATCTGCGCCGCCAGATCCAGACCGATCTTCTTCATCATATAGATCAGCTCTTCTGCTCTGAAATCTTCTGTCATACCTGCGAACACCTCCTGTATATGTTTTCATAGTTTTTCGACGAACAGTTCATTACCTTACTTTCTGTCCACAGGAGATTTTACCTCGTTTCCCTTGAAATGTGAAATTCAAAATAATTATTATCTATAAAAAACTTTTATCGTTATTTATTTGCCGCCTCCCGCAAGTCTCTGTCGTTTCCGCATAACGCTTTAAATCCTTTGATTTTTATTTTGTGGGAATGTCTCATTTTCTTGAAATGCACTATAAGAAATGTTAGAATCTATAAACACACTTTATAGACTTCTGATCAGAAAGGAACTACCATGAACACTATACAACTGGAATGTTTTGTCACCGTGGCGGAATATCTGAATTTCTCCAAAGCTTCCCGGACATTAAAACTTACCCAGCCCGCCGTCACCCACCAGATTCAGACACTGGAAAAAGAGCTGGATGTCAAACTGTTTAACCGGACCAGCAAAAATGTCGCCCTCACTCAGGAAGGCGTTCTTTTCCTGTCCGACGCCAAACTGATTCTCAAAACCGCATTTTCCGCCAAGGAACGTCTCAGCAATCACGAGCATTTTCTTCCTTTTGAATTGGGATGCCACAACTATATGGAACTGCATCTTTTTCCTCCGGTATTACAAAAACTCAAAGAAGAATTTCCTCTGCTCCGGCCCAATATCCACCTGATTCCCTTTCCTTCATTATTAAATATGGTGGAAAACGAGCAGGTGCACGCCGTCCTGGGCACCACCGACGGACAGAAAAAATTCTCCCTGTCTTTCAGGGAAATGTATCAGGCCCCCATCACCTGTGTCTGCACGCCAAAACATCCCCTGGCGGCCAGCCGTTCCCTCACCACGGAACAGCTCACCGGAAGTTTCATCGCCTGTACGCCCCGGCAGATTCCGGACTCCGTTTTTGCCCTTCAAAACAACCTGCTTATCAATCTTCCTCCGGAGCAGCGCTATATCACCGAAAGCATTGAGAGCGCCATCGCCCTGGTCAAAGCACAGATCGGCTACACCTTATATCCGGATCTTCTTCCGGCAAGGGACCCGGAACTTTGCTACATCCCGGTCACCGACCTGCCGGAGATTCCCTTTGGCGTCTATTACGCCTTCGGCCAGGAACACCCGGCTCTGAAACGTTTCCTTTCCCTGATGGAAGACTATCTGCACCAGCCGCGCTTCGCTCCGTAAACAGAACCCCTTCCGACCGTTTCACCCCATAAGAAAAATTCTCCGGCCGCCTGTCACTCCATGAGAAGAAAATCCTCAAAAATCCGGTTGCTCACATCAATACCCGCGTCGGTGAGCCGGAGCCTGTCTCCTTCCAGAACAAGAAGCCCCATACCCACGTACCGGTCGATGACCCCGCCGTAGATTTCTTCCGCCGCCGTCCCGAATTCTTTCTCAAACCGGGACAAAGAGACGCCGGCCATCTTCCGCAGTCCAAAGATCATATAGTCTTCCATCCTGCTTTTTTCATCACAGCACTCGTAGTCATTCCTCCCCAAAAAAGGAACAAAGGGGTTCTCCATATAAGTCCGGATATCCGTCTCATTGGAAAATCTTGCGTTCTTATAATAAGAAGAAGCGCCAAGCCCCAGTCCCAGATAAGGGACCTCATCCCAGTAGCCGAGATTATGCCGGCAGGCAAATCCTGGTTTCGCATAATTGGATATCTCATAGCGCTCATAGCCTTTCTCATGGAGAATCTCTTTGGTCTTCTCGTACATTTCCCGGTCCGTATTTTCATCGGGCAGCTGCCGGCGGATCTCTTCCGAAGCAAAAAATGGAGTCCCCTCCTCAAGAATCAGACTGTACGATGAAATGTGTTCCGGCTCCAGGGCTGTCACCGTCTCCAGAGTCTTCACATAGTTCTCAAGACTCTGTCCCGGCAGACTGCTCATGAGATCGATATTAATATTCCGAAATCCCGCCTGTCTGGCATCCTGATAATTATAAAGAAACTGTTCCCAGGTATGGATCCGCCCCAGAGTTTGCAGCAGCCCGTCATCAGCACTCTGAAGTCCCAGGCTCAGACGGTTGATGCCCTCCTCCCGGCAGGCGGAAAGCTTTTCCCGGTTCAGGGTGCCGGGATTGGCCTCCATGGAAATCTCCGCGTCAGCCTCCAGAAGGAAACTTTCCCGCAGGCAGGAAAACAGGCTCCGGATCTGCTCCGGTTCCAGAACCGACGGAGTACCGCCGCCCACAAAGACCGTGGATATTTTCGGGGCAGATCCCGGTCTTACTTCCGTTTTTCCCCCTCCTGCCCGGCCATATACCGCTTCTTCCGGCCTGCCATTCTGTCCATACACTGTCTCTCCCGGCCTGCCATTCTGTCCATATACCGCCTCTCCCGTGCGGCGAATCTCTTCTTCCAGCGCCCGGACATACCGCTCCACGATCTCTTTCCCGGCAGGAAAGGATAAAAAATCACAATAATTACATTTTCTCACACAAAAAGGAATGTGGATATACAATTCCAGCATGTTATCTT
Source organism: Eubacterium sp. An11 (assembly GCF_002161065.1). Lineage (GTDB taxonomy): Bacteria > Bacillota > Clostridia > Lachnospirales > Lachnospiraceae > Anaerobutyricum > Anaerobutyricum faecale. The sequence continues at coordinate 29,285 of NZ_NFLV01000002.1, forward strand.
CCTCCATGAATCTCCTCTTATAATCATCCTGTTTATAATGATTCTGTCAGCTGCCTTTTTTGTCTTTCCGGCTGCACTGTCTGTGTCCTACTATACCATCTGTGTCCGTGAACTTCCAGCCATCTTTCATCCCCTTCTCTTTTTTTCTTTACTCTTCCTTTACATTTTTATCATTCTTTCAGATTTTTTTCCCGATTACAAAAAAATATTTGATGGACAAATTGCATTTTTTGTCCGTATTTGTTATAGTATTTTTGTAACATGTAAGAAACAATCGGGAGAAACTTCATTATGATATTACCCATGGCCATACAGTTCATGCGCCGGTGACGCCGGATGATTTATACTGACCTTAACTGACCGATTTATACAAATCCACGCATGGATTTTCGACCTGGATGACCAGGTTCCCCCGGTGCCATATTCATTATTTTGAATGAGGGAGATTATGATTACTTACGAGAACACAAAAACGATTTATGATCTGGTGGAACATGCCGGAAGGGATTACGACAACAGAGTATTCCTTCGCTACGAAGAAAACGATATGGTCTTCGATATCAGCTACCGGCAGTTTATGGGAGAATGCCATGCCATCGCCGCATGGACCAAAGAACAGGATGCATCCATCGGCCACAAAACACAGGTGGGTCTGCTGGGAAGCAGCAGTCATCATTATCTGGCTGTAATGCTGGGCGTCATGTCCAACGGCAACGCCGTCGTTCCTCTGGATATCCAGATGGACGTGGAAACTTTAGCCGACTGTTTAAACCGTTCCGATGTAGACGTTCTGTTTTATGACTGGGAACATCATCCTCTGGTGGAGGGCGTCAAAGATCTCTGCCCGAGAATCAAAGCTTACATATCTCTGCAGCACGGTAAACACGTGCCATGTTCTGACAATATCTTAAAAGAATTCGCGGGACGCGCCGCCAGTCCGGATGTATCGGAAAACGACTGCGCCATGATCCTTTTCACCTCCGGAACCACCGGAAAAGGAAAAGGCGTCATGCTTTCCAACCGCAATCTCATTGACAATACATTCTGCAACACCGACACGGCCCTTCCGGACAGCAACGAAGTATATCTGAATATCCTGCCGATCCATCACGTATTCTGCTTACACAGTGATGTGCTGGTAACCATGCGCGACGGCAGCCTTCTGTGCCTGAACCGGGATATGAGCAAGCTGGTGGATCATCTGCGATTATTTGAACCGACCGCTTTCAGTGTCGTTCCGATGGTGGCAAAGGCTCTGTATAACCGTTACTGTCTGCTGAAAAAACAGCATCCGGAAAAAACTCCTGATGAGCTGAAAGCGGAAGTTTACGGAAGACGTCTCCGGAAAGTAAGCTGCGGCGGCGGATATCTGACACCGGAGCTGGCAGAGAATTACCGGAATCTCGGCATGTCCATCGCCCAGGGTTACGGCATGTCTGAATGTTCTCCTGTTATCTCCGCCGCTGACTGGGACCGTCCGGACAAAGTTGCCTCCGTGGGCAAAATCGTCAACCGTTGTCAGGTCCGCATCGTGGACGGAGAGATTCAGGTAAAGAGCCCTTCTGTCATGATGGGCTATTATAAAGATCCAGAAAACACCGCCGAAGCCATCACCGACGACGGCTGGCTGTGCACCGGCGACATCGGTTATGTGGATGACGAGGGATTCTTATATCTGACGGGACGTAAGAAGAACCTGATCATATTAAGCAACGGTGAAAATGTGGCTCCGGAACAGATTGAAAATATGTTCACCGATGAAGCCATCATAAAAGATATTCTCGTGTTTGAAGAAAATGATACGATCACAGCAGAAATCTATCCGAACTTCAAATATGCGGAGGCCAGCGATATCACCGATATTGAGGGTGCTGTGGGCGAGAGCATCGCCAAAATCAACCAGAAGCTTCCTACTTTCAAGAGAATCTTAAATTACCGCGTGCGCCGGGACCCGTTTGAGAAGACTACATCCAAAAAGATCAAACGTTCCAACTATTTCAGCCAGAAGAAACTGGAAGAAGAACAGCGCGCCAAGATCGTTATGCCGCAGAACGAACTGCAGCAGAAGATTTATAACAGCGTAGCCGCCGTTCTGGGACATCAGAATTTCGGTATCACCACTGACTTCTACCGCGCCGGCATGGATTCCATGGGCAGTGTTATGCTCCTCACGGATCTGGCCGACAACATGGATTTCTCCATCACTCTGGACGATCTGATGGCTCACGCCACCGTGGAGAAACTGGAGGCTTACTATAAAGAGACACAGGGCGAAGAAAAAGTGGACTACTCCATTCGTCCGGTTTATCCTCTGACCAACCTGCAGATTTATTTCGCCTACGTGATGCGGGGCAACACCACCGCCAATCTGCCGTCTCTGATCCGTCTGGACAGCAACGTGGATCTTGTCCGTCTGCAGACAGCGGTGGAAGACCTCTTTGACGTACACCCGGGCTTAAAGGCTGTCATCCAGATGGACGAGGGCGTGTTCAAGAGCTTCCGTCATGACGATGTGCGGGTCAGCATCCCGATCATCCGCCAGAGCGACGAAGAATTTGCCGAGACCAGAAAGAATCTGTTAGTGCCGTTTATGTATGGCAAAGATGAACCGCTCTACCATGCGGGCATTTACCAGACCGACAGCGCCAATTTCCTCTTCCTGGATATCGCCCACATCGTAGGCGACGGCATCACCCTGCAGATTCTCTTCGAAGATCTAAACAATCTGTATCTGGGCAATCCGGTGAAGAAAGAAAGCTATACCATGTTTGAGTACGCCCTGGATGAAAAAGCCTGGGCTGCCAAAGGCAAACGGGATCAGGATGTGGCATATTATCTGGATCTGATGAAAGACTTCAAGGTATCCAACAGTATCCTCACCCGCAGAGATTTCCACGATCTGGATACCGGTGTCAACGCTTCCCTGCGGGGCCGTTTCACCATCAGCCCGAATCAGCTGAATGCCTTCTGCCGGAAAAACAAAATATCAGAAAATGTCATGTTCCTGACTGCATTTAACTATTGTATCAGCATTTTTGCCAACGAAAAAGATGTGGTCAGCACCAGTATTCACAGCGGACGGACCGACAGCCGCTGGAGCAGACTGGCCGGCTGCCTGTTTACCACATACCTCTTCCGTTACACCAATGTGCCTCACGAGACTGTACCGCAGCTTCTGCATAAACATGCCCGTGAGATCATGGAGACCATGCGCTGCCATACATCCACCCTGCACGCCGATGAAATGTTCATCCAGTATCAGGGCGACATCCTGAACCTTGATGACATCGGAGGAGCGCCGGCAGAACGTGAGCCAATCCAGCTTGACTCCCTGCCGTTCCATCTGCAGATCATGTCCAACAAAAAAGGCTTCTATTACTACGAACTTCGTTACTGGGAGAACCGTTTTGACAGACAGCAGCTGGAAATTTTCATGGAATGTATGGACATCATTGTCAACGCCATGCTCACAGAACCTTCTGTGCGCCGCCTGAAAAAGCATCTGCCGGAACGTCTCTTCCCGAAACACTACTTCGTGAAGGCCGGAGACGTCAACGAAGCCGCCGGTTTCCCACTGATCCACGACGTCACTCCTGATACGGAAGTAAAGGCCTACGTCTTTGACGAGACCTGCCGCAAGCAGCCATACGGCGCATGGGGCTCCCTGTACATCATGGATCATCCGACAAAGGGCTGGACCGACCGGATCACCAACCCATACAGCGGCGGTATGCTCTACCAGACCGGCCTCCATGCCAGAATCCTTCCGGACGGCTCCCTGGATATCATGGAACGCTGCGGACGGACCATCATGGTGGAAAATCTGACCGGCCGTGATTATCTGGATCTTGCCAAACTGGAACATACCCTGACAAGCTGCGACGGCATCGACTCCGCCCACGCTTACACCTGCTGGGGACCGGAACACCGCCTGATGCTCTGCGCCGACATCACCGGAACCAAAGAACCGGATATGGAACAGCTGAAGGCAGATCTTTCCGAGAAACTGGAAGCCTGCCTGGTGCCGAAGGAGATACACTTTACGGCGGGAGTCTAAAATACAGAGTTTGTAACAGGAATAAATAGAATAAAAAAATGAACAAAAAGGACCGCTGCCAGACGTATGTTTTGGCAGCGGTCTTTTTGATCGCCGGTTCAAATGGCTTCTTTAAAGACCTCTCCGGCCCTCTCTTTCAAAAGCAGATACTGTTTCCGGTTAATTTCTATGAAATTTCCTTTTCGGGAAATGTATCCATCACCGATAAATTTCCTGATACAACGATTTACGGAACGCACACAGATTCCCGTATAATCAGAAAGTTCCTGTCTCACCAGACGGATACGCAAAATTCCGTTCTCCGCATATTTCTCATACCAGTCAGAAAAAAGGCAGGCAAGACGGCTGGAACCCTGCAGAAAGAGAAAATCTCTGCTGCTGCAGGCCTGTTCAAAAAGATATTCTCCCATCAGCTTGGATTCCCGCTTCAAAGCAGTGATATCTGTCTGTAGCCAATGTTCAAATTTATTCCGTGGAATCTTTACCAGGGTACACGCCGTAATGGTCTTTAACGTATGGCAATGTTCCCGGACCTCCATGAGAATTTCCATTCCTCCGTAGGCATAAACTTTCGCAAACGGCCGGTGACTGTAACACATGCCCTGCAGACTATTATTCGTCACCTTTACCATTCCCTCCCCGATCAGGCAAACCGTGCGGACGTCATCTCCCTCATAAAAGATTACGCTCTCTTTTTCCGCCTTTTCCACTCTCATGGATTCCAGCAGCCACTGGGGTGCTGTCTGAAAATACTTCTCAAATTGATTTCTTCTTTCGGGATCCAGTCTGGTCAGAAAAGGCAGCATTGTTGTCAAACATTTATTCTCCATCCATTTTCTCCAAAAGTCCTGTTTTTTTCATGATGAACGCACAGCAGACACAGGTCACAATTTCCGCACACGGGAAAGAAATCCAAACCCCTGTCATACCCCAGAATTTTGTGAACATCCACATAAACGGATAAAGCGCCAGCATCTGCCGCATCAGATTGATAAAAAGACTATATTTAATCTGGTTAACCGCCTGCATATAAGACGCTGCCATGGTCGCCATACCATTGAACAGATATCCCGCAGCCATGATACGCAGTGCCGGGATCCCGAAGGAAAGCATCCTGTCCGATGCCAGAAAAATTTTAAGAATCTGTGAAGGAAATACCGACAAAAATAATTCTCCCATTCCCATGAGCAGCATGGCAATTCCGGTTCCATAAATGAATGTTTTTTTCAGCCTTTCCCGGTTTCCCGCTCCATAATTAAAACTCATGACAGGGATACAGCCCTGTATCAGACCATTCACCGTCATAACCACCATCTGCTGCGCTTTAAAGTACGCTCCGAAAAAAGCCACCGCCGTGGTGGAATATGCGGCAAGAAAACCATTGGTAAAAGTTACCATAAAGGCTCCCAGCGCATTCATGACAAAAGAAGGCAGTCCGCACCGGAAAATGTCCAGCCAGATCAGCAGGTTCAGTTTCAGCCCTTTGATCTTCATTTGTACTTTCTGTCGGGTACACAGCAGGACATAAAAGGCAAGCACCATAGACAATGTATATCCAAGCACCGTGGACAGAGCAGCTCCTCTCACTCCCATGGCCGGAAACGGTCCGATTCCAAAAATAAGAATGGGATCAAACACAAAATTAAAAATAACACCTGCGGCCTGAAACAACATAGGTGCGATCATATTTCCTGTTCCCTGCAGAATTTTCTGTATGGCAATATGTACCATGTTGGGAATCTGCAGGAATACACACACTCTCATATAATCCATGCTGAGACTGTATATCTTTTCATCCTCAATAAAGATTCCAAAATACGGTTCCAGAATCAAAAAGAAAATCAGGTTCAGCACAATACCGAACAAAAAAGAGAGCAGAACTCCATGTGTCACCACGGTATCCGCCTGATCATAGTCTTCTCTTCCCAGATATCTGGCCACCAGAACATTGATCCCCACGCCGGTTCCTATGGAAAAAGCCAGCATCAGCGTGGTCAGCGGAAAAGCGAAGGACACCGCGGTCAGGGCGTCCTCACTCAGCCACGCCACGAAAAGGCAGTCCACAAAATTATAGGTATACTGCAGAAACATGGAAAACAGAGGCGGTAGTGACATTTTTATGATCAATGGCAAAACCGGCCCTGTTCCCATGACATTGGTCGTGGATGTCCTCCCGGCCGTATTATTTTGCATCACATTTTAATACCGCATTCAACAGCACGGACGCTCCCTGGGTACATTGTTTTGTGGAAGTAAATTCCGGTTCACAGTGGGAATGTCCGTCTTTGGACGGCACAAAAATCATCGTGGTCGGAATCATGTAGGCACAGAACTGAGCGTCATGTCCGGCACCGGAATTGATTCTCTGGTAAGAATATCCCAGTTCTTTTACGGATTCTTCCACATAGCCAACCAGTTCTTTATCATAATATACAGTATCACGGGTCCACGCCGGTTCATACTCTACGCGGCAGCCGACTATTTCTTTCGGCATATTTTCGATCACTTTCACCACCTGCTCGATGACCTTCGGGTCCTCATGTCTTGCGTCGATGGAAAAATCCACATAGTCCGGGATTACGGTATGTACATTCGGATGAAGCACGATTTCTCCGGTCGTATAAACCAGCTCCGGATCCAGTTTGTCCAGTTCATCATGCAGATACTGCAGAATCTTTGCCGCTGCATAAAAAGCATCATGGCGGTATTTCATCGGAGTTGTTCCGGCATGATCCGCCTGTCCGTAAGTTTTAATACGGTAACAGAGCATTCCAAGAACGCAGGTTACCACACCTATATCATTGCCTGCCGCCTCCAGAATCGGTCCCTGTTCGATGTGAAGCTCAAACATGGCCTTATAATCCTTTGGATTCAGTCTGTTCTCTTTCGGCCCCTTGAATCCGCAGGCATCAAGAGCTTCACCAAAAGTATGGTTCGCATCCAGAATGGATTTGGAATTCAGCATATCTTCCTGTTTAAATTTATAGCGGATATTTTCCGGAAGATAGTCATAGCAGAGAACACCGGAAGCCATCATGGACGGCGGATACAGAGAACCTTCCTCATTGGTCCAGATCATGGCCGTCAGATTATGTTTATGAGGAATCTTCTCTGCAGCCACTGTCTCCAGAACTTCCATGGCCCCCATCACACCAAGGATTCCGTCATAGTTTCCACCGTTTTTTACAGAATCACAGTGAGAAGCCATGACGATTCCCGGCAGATCCGGCTCGGAGCCTTTCAACGTCGCATACATACACGCCATATCATCGGTCTTGATCTCCGCTCCAATGGCCTCCATTCTTCTGATAAACTCGTTCCGGGCCTGGATATCTTCCGGGGACAGAGCATATCTTGTAATTCCGCCATGACCGGCATCGCCAAACTGGCTGAATGTTTTAATCTTATCTTCCATACGTTTTTCGCTACATGTATACATTTTCATTCCTCCCATTTTTCAGATAGTACCGCTTCCTGCTCTCTGTGCATTGACCAGATAGTGCCGCTATCTATTTCTTATACATTTGTTTTTTGTTGCTTTCTCCGTCTGCGCTATTTTTTACGTGATCGCTTCGTTTTAAAAGTTTCCATAAATCCATGGCAAAAAGCAGTCCTGCCGCGATAGCCGCCGATGTCACCAGTGCCTCTACCGCTGACGCCCGTCCTCTCTCTGTCTCTCCCTGAAAAAAGTAATACATGGTGTGATACAGGGCAGCTCCCGGAATCAGCGGAATGATACCCACCGCAATGTAAGCGGTTCTCGGCATCTTTGTGTATATTGCCATAATTTCCATATATAAACCCAGAGCAATTCCGGAAATCAGGAATTGAATCCCATAGGAAGGAAGAATCAGCCCCACCGCCAAATAGATGGTCCAGGCGATACCTCCTCCCAGGGCCGTATAAAAAACCTGTTTCCCTTTCAAATGGAAGAACAACGCAAATCCCGCCGATCCGGCAAATCCGCCGGCAATCTGTATCCAGTCCATGTGTGATCTCCTTTTCTTCATCCCGATTTCCCGGGCGGATCCGGAATCCTGTCCGGCCCGTGCCTGTCACAGCGCTACATTGACCAGCACAAATCCGGTGGCAATGACCAGACTGGTGATCACTGCCTCCCCCAGGCGGGTCAGCCCGGACAGCATATTATTGGAAAAAATCTCCTGTATCGCGCAGGTAAAAATAACTCCCGGAATAAAAATCATGATATTTCCGATACTTACCAACTCTGAAGATACCCCTCTCCAGATCCCTGCCATGGCGATAGACAAAAATCCAGCTACAGCAGAACATAAAAAGACCTGTACAAACCGGTTCATGCCCGAATCGGACAAAATCGTTTCCACCGGCGCGATCAGTATTCCAATGAGCGCAGATACGGCCATATCCCTGATGCTTCCTCCGAAAAACAGGGTGAAAGAAAGCGAAATCAGTGCAAAAATACCCATTTTTCCAAGCAGAGAATATGATTTTCTGCTTTCAATCTCCCGCAGCTTCTCTGCCGCCTGTTCCGGCGTCACCGGCGTTTCACAAATTTCCCTGGAAAGAGCATTTAACTGGGTCAGTTTATACATGTTTCTGTCAAATGCACGAATCCTGCGTATTTCCGTCAACCCGGCCGTGTGCTCTCCCGATATGGTAACGACAATGACATAAGTGATGGCAAAACATTCCACGGTCTCCGCTCCAAAAGCATGGCACATCCTTATGATACTGTCCTCCACCCGGCTGATCTCCGCGCCGGATGAAAGCATCTGCGCACCGATATCCAAAACTATCTGCAGTGCCTGCCTGCTCTTTCTCTCTTCCGTATCCACGTTTTCTCCTTTTACACGAAAATCAACTCATATCTATTATTTTTTCGGGCTTCGTTTTACATACTGTCCCATTCCCGGCTTTCCGACAAACTCTCCGTTGTCATAGACCAGCTGTCCCCGGAGATACGTCTGAACCGGATATCCGTGAAGCTTCTTGCCTTCCCAGATGGTATGGTCATAATCGGAATGCATGTTGCTGACACTGATGGTAAAATCTTTCTCTTTGTCATAAATTACAATATCCGCATCTTTTCCCACTACCAGGGAACCCTTATTATCACAGCCAAAAATCTTCGCCGGATTGGTAGCGCACACAGCCACTACCTGCTGGAATGTAAGCTTTCCGCTGTTGGCGGCGTCCAGCATATATGGATACAGATTTTCCACACCGGCACAGCCGTTTGGAATCTTTGTAAAGTCATCCTTGCCCCAGTCCTTCTCATAACTCTGGAATGGACAATGATCCGTTGCCACCGTATCAATCAGTCCGGCTTTCAACGCCTGCCACAGGGCGTCCTGGCTCTCCTGTCCTTTCATTGGCGGTGAGCATACAAAGTTTCTTCCGTCTTCCCGTTTATAGACGTCACAGGTGAATTCCAGATACTGCGGACAAGTTTCTATATAAACTTCCGCGCCGGCTCTTTTGGCGTCAATGCAGGCTTCCAGTCCTTCTTTATCGGCCATATGAACGACATACAGCGGGGCATCCAGATTTTTGGCCCAGTGTACTGCTCTCTTGTCCGCCTCAGCCTCCACAAATTCCGGACGGCTCAGATAATGATACCAGGCGCTGGTCTTGCCTTCTTTTAAAAACTGTTCCGTATACATATCGATCAAATCCGGATTTTCCGCATGGATATTGATGATGGCTCCCAGCTCTCTGGCACGAAGAAGAAGGCGGGCCAGAGTTGCATCGTCAACCATCATACCTTCTTTTTTATACACGAGGAAACATTTGAAGCTGGTAATTCCCTCTTCCACTGCCTTTTCCATCTCATCCAGGATCTCACCACCGTTTAAGTTGGTGATACAACAGTGCATGGCGTAATCCACACAGGCATCCGTTTCAAGAATTGCTTTTTTGGAATTCACAAGGCCCAGAATGGTTTCTCCCTCATGCTGTACAGGATAATCAAAAATGGTTGTCACACCGCCGCAGGCTGCCGCCCTTGTTCCGGAAAGATAGCTGTCCGCCGAAACTGTTCCTCCAAAAGGCATCTGCAGATGGGTATGTACATCAAGGGCTCCCGGCAGTACCAGTTTGCCCGATGCATCACAGATTTTTTCTGCCAGCTCCGGCTCGATATCCGCCTCCATGGCCACAATCTTTCCATCTTTCACGGCAATATCACAGGGATACATATCTGTGGTAGTCACTACCGTTCCGTTTTTGATCACCAAATCATATTGTTTCATAGCAAAACCTCCTTTACTGCTTTTCCTTTGTTCCGGCGTCCTGTCCGTCTTATTCGTATTTCGTTTTCAGGATGACGTCGTGTTCTTCTCTGCCTTCTTTGAATATCAGTTCACCCGGTGTAATACAATTCATGACAGGACAGACATTCAGACACAGATGGCATCCCACACATTTATCTTCCAGAAGTTTCGGTCTTCTTGTCTCCGTATCAAACGCAATGGCCTGATGTCCACCGTCAAAACAGGAAACATAACATCTTCCGCAGCCCACACAGGATTCCTCGTCGAATTTCGGCAGAATCTTGAAGGAACGATCCAGCTCATCGGCACCGATGATGCTAGGAAGCGCTTTTCCCACCAGATCCTGTACTCTGTCAATCCCATGTCTTTCCATATAATGGGACAGTCCGCTGATCATATCTTCCACAATACGGTAGCCGTACTGCATGATAGCTGTAGTACACTGTACATTCTCACATCCCAGGAGAATGAATTCCAGGGCATCTTTCCAGGTTTCCACACCTCCCATGCCGGAGAGAGGAATATTGACCAGTTTTGGATCATGCTTCAGATCAGATACAAACCGAAGAGCGATCGGCTTCACAGCCGCCCCTGAATATCCGGAAACAGAAGACTTGCCATTGACAACCGGCATACCGACATTTAAGTCCACATCCACGTTGGTGATGGATTTTACAGTATTGATGGCTGCCAGTCCTCTGGCGCCTCCTTCCACAGCCGCGATGGCCGGAATCTCCATGTTTGTGATGTTCGGCGTCATCTTTGCGATAACCGGAAGATGCGTGTTCGCTGTGACAACTTCACAGTAATGTTTAACCAGCTCCGGCCTGGTTCCCACATCGGAACCCATGGTAGAGGACGTCATCTGCGGACAGGAAAAATTACATTCAATAAGATCCACACCGGTCTCTGTCACTGCCTTCGCCAGGTAAGCCCATTCTTCATCATTACTTCCCATGATACTGGCCACGAGAACCTTATTCGGATAATCCTGTTTTAAGCGTCTCATATAGTCCAGATTCACTTCAATTGGTTTATCGGAAGTCTGCTCCATATTTTTAAATCCCAGCCAAGGGGTGTCCTCTTTTGTGACAATATCAAAACGAGGAGAACATTCATCCGGAATATATACGCTGATGGACTTGTAATAAATGCCTCCCCAGCCAGCTTCCAGAGCTTTCGCACACATTTCATAGTTACTTCCCACCGGTGAAGAAGAAAGGAAAAATGGATTCTCGCATTTCACTCCCAAAAAGTCTATTGATAAATCTTTCTTTAATGCCATAATTTCGTTCCCCCTATTTTAAATATTCCGCAATGTCAGCTGCTGCCTGCTTGCCGTCTGCCACCGCTTCCACCACGGTGCGTCCTCTTCCGTACAGCATATCTCCGCCGGTAAATACGCCCGCTTCTTTCTCCAGACCGGCAAATTCATCTGTCTGTTCCTGTCCGATGGCGAAAACGATCTGGTCTGCTTTTAATATCAGGGAGGAGTATCCATCTCTTCCCGCTGCTTTTAAACCAGTTACCTTTCCATTTTCTCCAAGGATTTCTTCAGGGGCAAATTGTGTAAAAATAGGAATTCCCATTTTCTGTACGGCTGCCACTTCTTCCATATTAGCCGGTGCCTCCTCGATGGTACGGCGATAGACGATCACTGCATTGGCACCCAGCTGCTTCGCTGTGGATACGCAGTCCATGGCCACATCACCGCCTCCGATGACAATCACATTTTCTCCCACCTTGAAATCCTGATCCTGATTTCTGGCTGCTTTGAGATAGGACAGGGCATTTTCCACACCGGAAAGCTCCGCTCCCGGGATAGTAACGTCTTTCGCCTTCCACAGTCCCACACCCACATAGACAGCGTCATATTCTTTTTTCAGCCGCTCCAGTTCATCCCTGTCTACTTTGTGATTGAATTCAAACTGAACGCCGGCCTGACGGATAGTTTCAATATCAAAATCCACCACTTTCTGTGGAAGTCTGGATGGAAGGATTCCGTAGGTGAGCATGCCGCCGGCCTTCTCATTGGCCTCAAAGATTGTCACCGCATATCCGTTCCGGGCCAGTTCTCTGGCACATGCCAGGGAAGAAGGGCCTGCTCCGATACAGGCAATCCTTTTGCCATTCGGCTCGCCTGGTTTCATGAAGTTCATGTTTTCTTCTTTTTCCTGTTCCACAAGGAATTTCTGAAGTTTTCCAATATGGATCGGCCTGTCAATGCCGCTTCTGCTGCAGGCTTTCTCACACATATTGTCATACGGACAGACATCCGCACAGCAGCCGGCCAGAGGATTATTTTCCCGAATAGTCTCCGCCGCTCCCCATACATTTTTAAAGCGCAGAGAACGGATAAATTTTGCCGGGTCTGTTCCTGCCGGACATCCCTCACTGCACGGTGCGTCATAGCAGAGAAGACAACGGGATGCTTCCTCCATTGCTCTTCTGAAATCATACCCTTTTTCCGCTTCCTGGGCATACGGTGTCATGATTGTTTTACTCATAATGTAAAAACCGCCTTTCTCCTTTTTCCTGTTGCTTCCGCTTCACGCTTCCACATTATTAAAATTTTAACAAGCAACTTTTGATAATCTTATTTTAATTCATACAGTTTTGGGCAAGTAAAGTGGTTTTTTTATTTTTTTCAATTTATATTTGTGCATTTTTTATAAAACTCTCCACCTGTCGAGGGTTTTGTCCCGTCAATTCTTCTGCTTATTTTTATTAAGAAATTAACATGTTTTTCACATATTTCTTCCACAAAAAAAGAAAGAAAGCCAATTTTATGAAACTGAATCTTTTCTTCCTTTAAGTATAAAACTGTCTTTCTTTCTCTCTATTTTTTCTTATCTGTAATTTTGACCGGAACAATAATTTTTGTGACGTGCTCATTCATATTGGCAGTATCCAGAGGAGAGATCAGAAATTCTTCCGTGACTTTTCCGCAGATTTCGTAACCGTTTTCATCGATCCATCGTTTCAATGCGATGTATCTCTTGAAAATATCTTCATATCTTCCCCGGTAAACAGTGGTTGCCGCCTGAAACCCTCCAAAAGAATGAATCTCTTTATTCTCCGATGGCGTTTCCGCCACCTGCACGGCAAACTCAATATCGCAGTCTTTGGAAATAAACTGTCCGAACATCTCTGTGAAAAAGGTCACAAAGACAGGGCCTGTAATCTCCATTCCCTGGCTTTTCGCCTTCTCCAGCACGGAAATCCAACGCTCCAGATTGACCTCCTCATTATGATAGGATTTGATGATGGAGCGGGATGTCAGCAGATAAATCTCCGGTATATTTTCTATGCGGTACTTTTCTTCATCCTCATAACGTTTTCCTTCCGAAAATCGGGACAGGATACAGAGATTCTCCCGCCGTTTCTTTTCCAGGCTGGCAATCTCCGCATCAATCTCCCGGATTCTCTCATGAATGCTGTCCATGTAGCTGTCCATTTTGTCATTTCGGATAATCTCCTTGATATCCTTGAGATTAAAACCCAGAGCGCGCAACTGGCGTATGATAACAGCGGTGATCAGCTGCTCCTTACTGTAATACCGGTACTTGCTGGTTTCCTTCCGTATTTTAGGGACAAGCAGCTCTATTTCATCATAATACCGCAGAGTTTTTATGGGAATTTTACATATATTTGATACCTGTCCAATTGAATAATACCTTTTTTCTTCCATTTCACTCACTCCATTGTCAAATTATTGCTCTACAAAACGCTATTTCGTGTAGACAATTTATTTTCACGATAAAATTTATTATAGCAAAATATATTGACAATGACAAGTTGCAGGAAAATTTCCTCTTTATCTGAGTTCAAATGTTTTTTTCGATTTGATCTCCTCAATCATGGCCGGCAGAACTTTATGCAGATCTCCCACAATACCATAGTCACATACTTCAAAAATCGGCGCTTTCGGATCCTTATTGATAGCCACAATGTATTTTGATTCGCTCATACCTGCCAGGTGCTGAATTGCTCCGGATATACCGCAGGCAATATAAAGATCCGGGCGCACGGTGGTTCCCGTCTGCCCCACCTGATGGCTGGCGTCAATCCAGCCGGCTTCCACACAGGCTCTTGACGAACCGACCACGCCTCCTACTGTATCCGCCAGCTCACGGACCAGAGCAAAGCCCTCTGCCGTTTTTAGCCCCCGGCCGCCGGATACCACGATTTTTGCATCTGTGAGATTCACCTTTTTCTTCTCATCCGGAATGATCATTTCCAGATGGGTGCGGATATCTGCTTCCTCCAGCTCCGGTACGATTTTCTCTACCTCTCCGGAAATCTCTTCCTGATATACCGCTCTTTCCATTACCCCAGGGCGGACTGTGGACATCTGAGGGCGATTTTTCGGACACACGATAGTGGCCATAAGATTTCCTCCAAAAGCCGGCCGGGTCATCAGCAGCTTGGAATCCTCTACATCAATCTCCAACTTTGTACAATCGGCGGTAAGCCCTGTCCCAAGTCTTGCCGCCAGCCTCGGCCCGATATCCCTTCCCAGAGAAGTGGCACCCACCAGCACGATCTCCGGTTTTCTCGCCCGGATCAAATCCGCAAATACTTTCACATATCCATCTGTGGAAAAATATTTTAATAACGGACTTTCCACATAGAGAACCCGATCCACGCCGTAATGAAGCAGCTTTTCTGCCTCTCTCTCCATTTGATATCCGTTTACCACGACAACGAGAGCTCTGCCAAGACAATCTGCCAGTTTTCTGCCCTCGCCAATCAGTTCTATCGTCACAGAAGCGATTTCTCCCTCTCTTTGTTCCGCCAGAACCCAGACATCTTTATAATCGCTCAGAGAAATATTCTGATTTACTTTTGCCCGCACGCTGCCTCACCTCCTAAAATAATTTCAGCGCCATCAACTTCTCTGTCAAAACCGCGGCCTTTTCTTTTTCACTGATTCCCTCGATAATCTCTGTCTTCTTTTCTTTCACAGGTACAAAGGAACGCTTCACATTGGTCGGCGAACCTTTTAATCCAATCTGTGTCGGATCTACATTGAGATCATCAAAGGTCAGCACATGAATCGGGTCTTCTTCTCCATCATAGACTTCAAAAATCCGGGATACTGTCGGGAATCTCGGCTCATTGAGTTCCTTTATCGCCGTGAGAAGACACGGTGTCTGCACAGTCATTACATAATCGGCATTTTCTGCAAGCCGGGTCACACGAAGCTTTCCTTCCTCCACGGCAATTTCTTTGGCATAGGTAATCTGAGGAATTCCCAGAAATTCCGCGATTTCCGGCCCCACCTGAGCCGTATCCCCGTCAATGGCCTGTCTGCCGCACAAGATCAGATCATAGTTTCCTATTTTTTCTATGGCTGCCGCCAGAATGGTGGCAGTCGCCCAGGTATCGGAACCGCCGAAGGCTCTGTCAGAGAGAAGCCAGGCCTCATCGGCGCCCATGGCAAGCCCCTCTTTCAGTGCGTCTTTTGCCTGGAACGGTCCCATGGAAAGAAGGATTACCTTTCCGCCTGCCTGTTCCCGCAGGGAAAGCGCTTCTTCCAGCGCGTTTTTATCATCAGGATTGATGATGCTCTGCACTCCCTCACGAATCAGTGTGCCTGTCTCCTGGTTGATTTTTACCTCATTTGTATCCGGCACCTGTTTTATACATACAATAATATTCATCTTTTTTTCCTCCCGGTATTACCGATGGTCTCATCCATCCGCTTATTTCAGCATGGCTCTTGAAATGACCACCTTATGAATTTCGGACGTGCCTTCATAAATTTCGGTTATCTTTGCATCACGGTACATTCTCTCCAGCGGATAATCTTTCATATATCCATATCCGCCATGAATCTGTAATGCCAGATTCGTCACGAAAGTTGCCGTCTCCGATGCATTAAGCTTTGCAATGGCAGCCTCTTTTGTATATGGTTGTCCGCTGACTTTCAGCCATGCCGCACGGAAAATCATCCATCTGGCACACTCCACTCTCACTGTCATATCAGAAATATACCACTGCAGTCCCTGCAGCGCTGCAATAGGTTTTCCAAACTGAACCCTTTCCTTCATATATTTTATGCTTTCCTGCAGTGCCCGTTCCGCAATACCAAGAGCCTGAGCCGCCACTCCGATCCTGGCGCCGTCCAGAGCTGTCATGGCAATTTTAAATCCCTGTCCTTCTTTTCCGATGAGATTTTCCTTCGGAACCCGGCAGTCCTCAAAAATCAGCTCCGCTGTCTCAGAACCATGGATTCCCATTTTTTCTTCAATCTTTCCCACAGAAAATCCCGGCGTATCTTTCTCCACCAAAATACAGGACAATCCCTTTGTTCCTCTGGAAGGATCCGTCAGAGCAAAAATCAAAAGATTTTTTGCCTGACTTCCCCCGGAAATAAAACATTTCGTTCCATTGATCACATATTCCCCGGTCTTCTCATCCAGAATAGCCGTGGTCTTCGCATTGCCGGCATCAGAACCTGCATTGGGTTCCGTCAGGGCAAAGGCTCCGAGAGCTCCCCCATTGGTAGTCTCCGGCAGATATTTCTGCTTTTGTTCTTCTGTGCCAAATTTATTTAAAACCGAAGCAAAAATGGTGTGGATAGAGAGAATCGCCGCGCAGGACGCATCCTTTTTGGCAATTTCAGTTACAGCCAGCACTTTATCAATGTCTGTTCCGCCGCTGCCACCGTATTTTTCCGGCGTCCCGATACCCGCAAATCCCACCTGACACATTTTTTCGAAAATATCTCTGGGGAACTCTCCGGTACGGTCGATCTCCTCAGCACGCGGCTCCACATATTTTTCCGCAAATTCCGCCGCTGTTTTCTGCAGCATTTTTTGTCCTTCTGTTAACGTAAAATCCATAACACTCCTCCTGCTATTATAAAACACCTTCCTCTTTCAGCTTCTCACAGGTCTCCTCATCCAGATGAAACACTTCCTGGTTGTGCTGTCCCAGCAGAGGCGCAGGCGTATCGATACTCGGCGGCGTCGCGCTGAGTTTCACCGGACATCCCTGAAAATACATATCTCCAATGGTCGGATGTTCCATATGCACCATCATTTCCCGGGCCTGAATCTGCGGATGTTCAATGGCCTCCTTCATATCAAGCACCGGTCCGCACGGAATACCAGCCTCGTCAAAAATTTCTTCCAGCTCTGCCTTTGTATATTGTCTGGTCCAATCCGCAATGATCTGCTGCAGTCCTTTTTCGTAATTCTGACAGCGCAGATCATTGGTCAGATACATTGGATCATCCACCAGTTCCGGATGACCGATCACATCACAAAACTTCTGAAACAGCCGGTCATTACCGACACCCAGAGCCACGTAGCCGTCTGAAGTCTCATAAATGTCAAAAGGCGCAATGGACGGATCAATATTTCCCTGCCGCTGTGGAATGATCCCCTGCATGGTTGTTTTTACGATGGAATTCTCCAGCAGTGTAAAAATGGTATCCATCATGGATACATCCACCTGCTGCCCTTCCCCTGTTTTTTCCCGGTGATAGAGGGCAAGAAGAAATCCCACGCACAGATAAATCCCCGCCACATGATCGGCGATAGACGGCCCCACCTTCACCGGCGGCGTATCTTTAAATCCTGTCAGATTCACAATACCTCCCATGGACTGCGCCACCACATCATAGCAGGCTCTGTGGGAAATCGGACCATACTGACCAAATCCGGAACCGGAAGCATAGATGATCCTTGGATTGATCTTTTTCAAAGTCTCATAATCCACACCCAGCTTCTTAGTCACACCCGGACGATAATTTTCCACCACCGCATCGGCGTCTTTGACCAGCTCATAAAACATTTCCCGGGCCTTTTCATTCTTCAGATTCAGTGTACATCCTTTTTTATTTCTGTTTAAAAAAGCATAAAATCCGCTTTCTCCGCTTTTCTCATCAATGGGTCCCCAGGTTCTGCACTGTTCTCCTGCCGGCGGCTCAAATTTGATGACTTCCGCTCCGTGATCAGCCAGCATGGTCGTACAGAAAGGTCCGTTCAGCGCACTGGTCAGATCCAGCACTTTAAGCCCCTCTAATGCCTTCATATCATTTCTCTCCTTCTGTCTCTTCTTCTCTTCGCTCCGGAATCTCATACTCAAAAATTCCCACAGTAGATATCGGCGGATCAACCATCATATCAATAGAACTTGGAAACGGTGGATTCTCCGGCAATTCACAGACCTTAAAGGAACGGACCTCTATGACCGCTTTTCCACCGGCTTCCTCGTTCAGCCTTGCCTTAAATTCCATATAATCTCCGGCATGACAAGGCACAAACAGGCGAATTTTTCTTACTTTGCTGCATCTTCCTACATTTCCGTATAATTTTGCCATCAGCCTCTCTGCCACATCTCCCATATATGTAATAGAACGGGCGCCATTGACCACTCCGCCTCCATAAAATACATCTCTGTCAGACATCCTGTACCGCATTGTTACTTCTTTTGACATCTCTCATCTTCCTTTCTGTCGTTTTTGTCTTATCTTTTCATTTCCTCAGCTCATCTGATTTAATGCTGCAACTCACTTTTTTGCTGCTCCGCTTTTTTCTGTCTTCTCCGACATAACATCTGTCATCCCGCATTTACAGATCCAGTTCTCTCCACGGATCGATGACCGCGCCGTCCGGCTGTTCGCCCCGCTGTAATTCTTTTTTCACCACCAGGACAACCGTACCCTCAGAAATCAGCTTCGGTTCCTCAAAGTAATACATGTCTCCCGGTTTCGCATCCTTCTTTCCCATTCTCGACGCCAGCGTCGCTACTTTATAGGTAGCAATCCGGCAGGTCCTCGACGTATTGCCTACCTTTACCATCTCTGCCACAAAATCCAGCTGATCGCCGATATAAGCATCCTCATAAAGTTCCACGTCCGTATAACCAAGACACAAAGACTCATCTCCGTCATTTAATATCATCAGTTCTGTCTCCACATCTCCGATAAAATCAAACTGGCGGCCAAAAGGAATTCTTCCTTCCGGATCATTGGCATCCGCCGTTGTCATCTTGTAACTTAATACCGCTTTTCTTCTTGTACTCACTGTCTTACCTCCTGTATTTTTTCTTTTTTATTTTTACGCACACATTGATGTGTTACTGAGAATTTTAAGTCATACCGCAAATGCACAGTCAACCATTCCAAGAAAATATTTTTAAAAAAAATTTCCTGATTTTTCAAAAACCCTCCCGTCTTCGATACTTTCCAATCTCTAAACACCTATATTTTTTCGACAAACACTGCAAACACCGGCAGAGTAAGAAAACAAAAAAGTGTGGACAGCAGCACAGTTCTCACTGCAAACTCGCTGTCCGTCCGGTATTGCCGGCTGAAAATAGCCGCCACTGACCCCACTGGCATAGCAAAACTCAGCACCACAACTTTATCCATAAGAGAAAGTGCGCTTTCTCCGGGCAAAAGAACTCGTTTTATCACCAGAACTGCCGCCAGACAGAGAGCCGGCACCAAAATCAGCTTGCAGATACTTATGATATAATTCTGCCACCGGGAAAAAATCTCTCTTCCCTTCAGGCCTCCCAGCTGAAAGCCGATCATAAACATGGTCAGAGGCGTTGTGGCGTTTCCCAGTATCTCCACCGCCCCTCCCAAAGCTGCCGGCAGAGTAATGCCTCCGATAAACAGAACCATCCCCGCCAGGACTCCGGCCATTCCCGGGCTCAGCATTTTCTTCCACTCTGCCTTTATATGCTTTCCCGCAGACAGCTGGATCAGAAAAATTCCCACTGTAAAAATGAGGATGTCATTGACCATCTCGACAATGGCCATGAAAAATACAGCTGTTTCTCCATACAAAACCCTTGCCACAGGAATTCCGATAAATCCGGTATTGCCAAATAGTAACATAAAGGCTGTGAGATATTGCCTTTGTCTGGAAAATTTCAGACACCGGGCAAGGGGAACACTCAAGAGAAGCAGCAGGATAAAAACGATCATACAGATGATAAAAATGCATCCGCTCTTTTTAAGAATATCCATAGAAAATTCCATCTGCATGGCGTCGATCACCAGACAGGGCCAGGTGAGATTGACAATAATGCTGTTGACCGCATCCCCCTGTTCTTCCGTGATCATCCGGCCTCTGCGAAATATCACGCCGGGAATCACCATAAGAAAGATCATCAGCATCGAGGACAACACCGATCGTATTACCATTTCTTTTCTCCTTTCCTTCTCGAACCCTGCGAATAACAGCAGAACATGCTGAGTAAACAAAAAGAGCTGCAAATTCCTGATTTTTAAATCATGAATTCACAGCTCTTTTTTTGCTTGTTTTAATCCAGCTCTTCTTTTCCATTTCCGGATACTATCCGATACAGCCATGCGCCGCTGGTATCACAGGCCCATCCTAAAAATGCCCCTATTATAATAGAAGGAACTAAAAGTTTCCAATCACCGCCTGCTGCAAAAGTCACAAAACATCCAAGAAACGTTCCAGGCGTGAAACTGAATAACTTGAATTTTGTGATAATGCAGATGACAAAAGAAATGATTCCACTCCATATGCCAATATTTCCCCAGACAGGGAAGAAATTTCCCAGAGTGATGATTGTCATACCGCAGATAACTCCTGCCAAATTCGGAATAATGGCATTCTTCAATCCGGCCACGCCATGCTTTCCTGTGGCAAAATAGGTGGTGCATCCTGCGAAACCGGCCCAGCCGAGAAGTCCCACAGCTCCGGAAACTCCGGTCCAGACGCCGCACAAAATACCTGTTGTAATACTAAGTGCCAATAAAGAACTTATTTTCTTCATCCTGTCTCCTCCATGATTTTGATGGTTGTATCCTATCATGGAGAAAATTTTTCAACAAGGACATCTGTCCCACTCTACCAAAAATCCAGATTAAAAACATCCTAATCCTCATCCAGCTTCAGCACGCTCATGAACGCTTTCTGAGGAATCTCTACATTGCCGATCTGACGCATCCGCTTCTTTCCTTCTTTCTGTTTCTCAAGAAGCTTCTTCTTCCGGCTGATATCGCCGCCGTAACATTTGGCAAGGACGTCTTTCCGGACGGCCTTCACCGTCTCTCTGGCGATGATCTTGCTGCCGATGGCCGCCTGAATCGGAATCTCGAAGAGGTGTCTTGGAATCTCTTCTTTTAATTTCTCGCACATCTTTCTGCCGCGCTCGTAAGCGGAAGATGCATGGACGATGAAAGAAAGGGCGTCCACAGTCTCCCGGTTGATAAGGATATCCAGTTTCACCAGATCCGACTGCACATAACCTTTCATCTCGTAATCAAAGGAAGCATAGCCTCTGGAACGGGATTTTAACGCGTCAAAGAAATCATAGATGATCTCATTGAGCGGCAGATCATATTTTAAGAGAGCTCTCGTCTCTTCCATATATTCCATGGAAACATAAGTGCCCCGGCGCTCCTGGCAGAGCTTCATGATGGATCCCACGTATTCTTTGGTCACCATGATCTCGGCAGAGACGATCGGCTCCTCCATGTACTCGATGGTGGACGGGTCCGGCAGGTTGGTCGGGTTGGTCAGATCAAACACTGTGCCGTCGGTGAGATGAACCTTATAGATAACGCTCGGTGCGGTGGTCACCAGATCCAGGTTATACTCCCTCTCCAGACGCTCCTGTACGATCTCCAGATGGAGAAGTCCCAGGAAACCGCAGCGGAAACCGAAGCCCAGTGCCACGGAGGTCTCCGGCTCATACTGCAGTGCCGCGTCATTCAGCTGCAGTTTCTCCAGAGCATCCCGCAGGTCCGGATATTTGGCGCCGTCGGCCGGGTACAGACCGCAGTACACCATCGGGTTTACCTTTTTGTATCCCGGCAGCGGCTCAGCACACGGGTTGTCCGCATCGGTGACCGTGTCGCCCACCCGGGTTTCTTTTACATTTTTCAGGCTGGCGGTGATGTAGCCTACCATGCCTGCAGAAAGTTCATCACATGGAATAAACTGTCCGGCGCCGAAGGTTCCCACTTCCACCACATCGGCTTTGGCGCCGGTGGCCATCATGAGCATGTTGGTACCTTTCCGGATCGTTCCCTCCATGATACGGGCGAAAATAATGACGCCTTTATAAGAATCATAAAGACTGTCAAAAATCAATGCCTGCAGCGGATGATCCGGACTTCCTCCCGGAGCCGGGATCTTCTTCACAATCTGCTCCAGCACCTGATCGATGTTGATACCGTTTTTGGCCGAAATCCGCGGCGCATCCTCCGCCTCAATGCCGATGACATCCTCGATCTCCGCCACCACCCGGTCCGGATCGGCGCTCGGCAGATCGATCTTGTTGATCACCGGCATGATCTCCAGATCATGGTCAATGGCAAGATAGACGTTGGCAAGGGTCTGAGCCTCAATGCCCTGGGCCGCATCCACCACCAGGATGGCGCCCTCGCAGGCTGCCAGGCTGCGGCTCACTTCATAGTTAAAGTCCACGTGGCCCGGTGTGTCAATCAAATTGAAAATGTATTCCTCTCCGTCTTCTGCTTTATATATGGTACGCACGGCCTGAGACTTAATGGTAATGCCGCGCTCTCTTTCCAAATCCATATTGTCAAGAACCTGGTCCTGCATCTCCCGGTCAGTGAGCAGACCGGTCTTTTCGATGATACGGTCTGC
Organism: Eubacterium sp. An11; assembly: GCF_002161065.1. Lineage (GTDB taxonomy): Bacteria > Bacillota > Clostridia > Lachnospirales > Lachnospiraceae > Anaerobutyricum > Anaerobutyricum faecale. The sequence continues at coordinate 52,210 of NZ_NFLV01000002.1, forward strand.
CAGGGTAGACTTTCCATGGTCAATATGGGCGATAATACAAAAATTCCGAATTTTACTCTGGTCAATTCCAGCCAAAATTGCTCCCTCCTGTTATTTCACTCTCACCGCCATGTGGGCGGGAATTTTCTATATTTTATCTAACAAACTACATCCAGCTTACTATATCATGAATTTTCCGGAACTTCCACATCTGTTTTTTCAGACAGAATCTTTTCTACCTTTTTCAGGCAGTAAAGACAGGTCGGCACCACATACATGGCCGCTGTCACCCAGGCAGCCTGGTCCGTAAAACAGATGGCGGTAAATCCCCATACCGGAACAAAGATAAGACTCACCGCTGTCCGGGCGATCATCTCCACCACGCCGGACAATACCGCCCGGCCGGAATATCCCAGTCCCTGTACACAGAGGCGGACAATGATAAGAATACCGAGAATCCAGTAGAAAAATCCCGAGTAAAAAAGCATTTCCCTGGAGGCATCTAACACCGCTGTCTCACCCGCGTCCACAAAGATCATAGACATCTCTCTTCCAAAGAAAATCAGCACCAGACCGATGAGGATACCGTAGAGAATGCCGGCCAGCGTTCCCTGCCGCAGCCCCTGCCTGATCCGGTCCACTTTTTTTGCGCCGTAGTTCTGACTGCAGAAGGTGGAAACCGCCGCCGCCATGGCGTCAAACGGACACATGGTAAAGTTCTTCAGGCGGGAAGCCGCCGTGTTGGCGGAGACGTAAATACTTCCCAGATTGTTGGTGGCCGCCTGCATGACCATGCTGCCGATGGCCGTGATGGAAAACTGCAGTCCCATGGGAAAGCCCATGACCATCAGCGTTTTCATCAGATCTCCCCGGATGGCGCACTCTTCTTTTTCCATGTGCAGCACCGGATATTTCTTTATGATATAGATTAAACAGAGCACACCGCTCATGAGCTGGGACGTGATCGTCGCGATGGCGGCGCCTGCCACACCCCAGTGAAGGGTGGTGATACAGAAAATATCCAGGAAAATGTTGGCAACACAGGCAAAAGCCAGGAACAGAAACGGTGTCCGGCTGTCTCCCACCGCCCGCATGATACTGGAGGTCAGATTATAAAGCAGGGTAAACGGGATTCCCAGCAGAATAATCAGAAGATAAATGTATGCGTCCGAAAATATATCATCCGGCGTTGCAAGAAGTTCCACGATCTGCGTGCAGAATACCCCGCAGAGGATGGTCAGCACCACGGCCATCACCGCCGTGATAATAAAACTGTTGAACACAAACCGCCGCATGGTACTGTAGTCTCCCGCGCCAAAACGCTGGGCCACGGGTACGCAGAAACCAGTGCAGGTTCCGATGCAGAATCCCAGAATTAAGAACTGCACACTGCTGGAAGCGCCGACTCCGGCCAGCGCGTTGGTTCCAAGAAAACGCCCCACGATGGCGGCGTCCGCCACATTGTATCCCTGCTGCAGCAGATTTCCCGCCAGCAAAGGCAGGGCAAATTTCAGAATCAAGAGGAGAGGATTGCCCTCTGTCATATCTTTTGTCATAAAAAATCTCCCTTCCTGCCGTCTGCAGAACCTGCCTGCGGCAAAAAGGGAGCATATTTTCTCTTATTCTTCGTTGGACAAACGGATGAATTCTTCCAGTCTCGCCTTCGCGGCGCCGCTGTCGATCAATTCTCCTGCCATACGAATTCCATCTTTGAGAGTCTCCGCCTTCCCGGCCACATAGAGTCCTGCACCTGCATTCATTAATACTGCATTTCTTTTCGGGCCTTTTTCTCCGTCCAGAATGGACAGCGTGATCTGTGCATTCTCCTGCGGAGTTCCTCCGGCCAGCTCTTCTTTCTTACATTTTTCAAAGCCGAACTGTTCCGGCTCAATCTCGTAAGACTGGAAACTTCCGTCCCTGATCTCACACACGGAAGTCTTCGCGCTCATGGATATCTCATCGAGACAATCCTGACCGTATACCACCAGGGCATTCTTTACACCCAGATTGGCAAGCACTTTTGCCAGAGGCTCCACCAGTTCCTTTTCATAAACGCCCATGACCTGCATGCTGGCTCCCGCCGGATTGGAAAGTGGTCCAAGAATGTTGAAAACCGTGCGGATTCCCAATTCTTTCCGCACATTGGCCACATAGCGCATGGCTGTGTGGTACTTCTGCGCAAAGAGGAAGCAGATATTGATATCCTTTAACATCTGTGCGCTTTTTGCCGGTGATACCATGATATTCACGCCCAGAGCCTCCAGCACATCGGCAGCGCCGCATTTGCTGGAAGCGGCCCGGTTGCCGTGTTTTGCCACCGGCACTCCGCCGGCCGCGATGACCAGGGCCGAGGTGGTGGAAATGTTAAAAGAATTGGACCGGTCTCCGCCGGTTCCCACAATCTCCAGCACATCCATATCATTTAACAGACGCACACAGTGGGCGCGCATGCCCGCCGCTGAGGCGGTGATCTCATCAATGGTCTCGCCTTTCATGGCAAGGGCCGTCAGATAGGCGCTCATCTGAATATCGCTGGCCTCTCCGGTCATAATCTCATTCATGACAGCCTCTGCAGTCTCGTAACTTAAATCCTGTTTTCTGCTCAAACTCATAATCGCTTCCCGAATCATCTTTCATTCCTCCAATCATATTGCTCTGATTCGCATTCCTCTATCATGGAAAAATGTATGATCCGCAGCAGTCAAAAAGTTCTTATGCGCGAAAAAACACCTGTCCATGACAATGTAACAGTTACTTTGTCAAGGACGGGTGTATACTAATCCAGAAAATGTATCCCGGTTCCTCCGCCTCAAAAGGAACAGTCCCCGAAATACGGTTCCGGCACTACATCCGCGGTGCCACCTTGTTTCACAATCTCTTGTGCTCTTTATGAGATACCATCATATCTCTGACAACTGACGTATGTCTTACGTCGCAGTATACTCAACCTGCCTGCAGCTTCATTTCTCTGCGAATGTTTATGCAGATCAATTCTGCCTGATGGCCTTCGCCCTTCTGCAAATCCCGGCATTGGTCTTTGACTGCGCCCTCAGTGGGCCATTATGATAATCTGCGTTCGGCCCGGCTCTCACCTCCCCGGACTCTCTGTGCGCGCACAACTATTTTTACTTCCACTTCAACGGTTTATGAACAAACGAAATCAATATTTTTCTATTCCTGTTAATTAAAACACAGAATCCTTTCTTTGTCAATTCTGAATTTCTATTGTCTGTAGGCTTTCTCCCCGCTTAACAGACGATACAGCATTTCCGCCAGGGGCTTCATGGCGTTCTTCGCCTCGGAAACCGTATTGTTCTGCGCTCCTACCTCAATGAGCACCGCCCGCCTGGCCAGATGCAAATTATAACGGTATCCCTTTATGTATATTTTCCGGGTAAAATCCGGATAATATTTGGCTGCCAGCAGCTGCATCTGCAGGCTGAACGCCAGATTCGCGGATTTGTTTGGATTTTTCAGATACGTGAGCTCTCCGCTTTTTAACCGGCTCACTCCATTGAAAAACATAATCTGCGCCGTGTCTTTTCCATCCACTTCTGTCACCAGATGAATAGAATCCTCCACCGAGTCCCGGTGCAGGTCAAGAACCACCTGAATGGACGGATTCTTTTTGAGCGTCGCCTCCACGCTGTCCCCGGCATAATCATAGGCTGCGTTTCTGTCCAGCTCCCCGTTGACCTGGTCATAAATGGAAGTATCATGGATAGAAGCGATACCGTAAGAAGCCAGCTCTTTTTTCAGAGCTTTTCCCACATCCAGCACGCTGCCGCTTTTCCCCTTCTCTTCTTTGTAAGTCTCGCTGCCATGGGTATGATAGATCAGCACCAGCGGTTCTTTCCCGCTGTCCCCATCCAGATCCACAGACAAATCTTCCGTGACAAGCTTCTTTCCGTTCAGATCCTCTCTGGTCATTGTCGTGGTACTGTCCACAATATAAAAATGACTTAGCAGGAAATCATAATCTGACAATTCTTTTATGGTATAACTGGCTCCCTCACCTGTGGTTTCCATGGTTCCGGCATCTTTTTTCTTTTTTTCCACCGACTCATCGTCAGATTCCGTAAAATAATCCGGCACAGCGTCGCTATACAGGGAAGAAAAATTATCCACGCCCTCCCAGTAATCCACACTGTACTGCTGCAGGGGAAACATTTCTGTCTGAAGCGCATAGCGAAACAACGGCAGAAACAAGCTGTCCTCTTCCAGATAATTCTCGTAGGAAAGGATGGGCACCAGCTCATTTCTTGCGTTGCGGATACCGTTGATGCCTGCATCTTTGATGATCTCCGCGCGAAGCGGGATCCTCTCTTTCAGTTCTTCCCAGAGGCCGCTCCGCCCCGGTTTGCTGTCTGATACCATCGCCATCCAGAGAATGACGAACACCACAATCAATATCATTTCCACCATCCGCCCAACGCGGCCAAAACTCTGCTCCATCCTGTCACGGCTCCTTTTTGACTGTCTTCCCGCAGACCATCTTATCCATCGCCCTCTTCGGCGCATTTTCCAGTCTTCCATAAATCCAGTGTATGCCTGTCCGTGAAAAATATGACCCGCATTTTAATTGCCTTCATCCCGATGGTTCTTCGGCTTCCGGGCAATCACCCGGTTGATGCCCTCGGATATGGTGTAGCTGATTCTCCTGACCGATTCATCAATCTCCTTTGGTGTCACAAACAGCCCGAATAATTCTTCACGGAGAGAGTTTGCCATAAAACTGTACTTTTCCTGATCGGACCAGGATTCATAGAGCGCAAGCATTCTTTTGTCCCCCAGAGATTCCAGAAAACACTGCATAATATCCCCTGCTATGGCGGGAACCGAGATTACCGTGGGAACCCCGACGGCAATAACCGGAATTCCCATGGTTTTTTCTGAGATTTCTTTCCGCTCATTTCCCACACCGGCGCCGGGCGCGATGCCCGTGTCACAGATCTGAATAGTTTTGTTGAGCCGGGCCGAAGTCTTTGCCGCCAGGGCATCGATGACCAGCAGCGCTTCCGGCTTTGTCTGATCAATGACCCCCTTCAGAACCTCCCCGGTCTCCATGCCGGTTTGGGCCATGACCCCCGGAGCGATGGCCATGGAAGCCCGCATTTTCCCGGAAAATGCATATTCTTCCAGATGCCCTGTGATAAAAAGATTTTTTATGACCAGAGGCCCCAGCGCATCGGGCGTCACTTCCCGGTTGCCAAGACCGGCCACCAGAATTTTCTTCCGGCTGCCCAGCAGTTTTTCCAGATGCTGCGCCAGAAGAGCGCTCATCTCTTCGTGGAACGCTCCGTCATTGTCCGCCAGGTCCACGCCCTCCAACGTAATGTAAACTCCCTTCGGTTTGCCGAGAATCCGTTCCCCCTCCTCGTTGGTCACGGTGATGATGGCCTCCTTCAGTCTGCCGCCCTCCCGCTTTCTTTTCTCCACGTGAATGCCGCTGCCAAAGGAACGGGAATCCCGCTGCTCCCTCTGATCTCTCATCCCGTCTGATTCCAGCTCTTCCTGAAGCTCCAGAGCCAGATCCGTGTGCGCTGTATGTCTTATTGTGCGCGCTGTATTGTTATCTTTCATATGATCGTATCCCATGACATTTCCTCCTGCTTTAAAAAGCAGTATGCCCTCACCAGCAGGAAGTTATCCGTTTTTTACATACAGCACAAAAAATCAGAATTTTTTGCAAAATTTTTTTAAATTCCCTATTGACAAAAACAAAGCTTATCACTAAAATGTAATAGTATGTTTACATTACCGTGTCCAGTATGAATGTAAGGCAAAACATAGAAGTGAATATATTTTGGAGGTGTACAGATTGGCTAATATCAAATCTGCAAAAAAAAGAATTTCAGTAATCGAGAAAAAAACATTAAGAAATAAGATGATCAAATCTAAAGTAAAAACATGCGTGAAAAAAGTAGAAGCTGCCATCGCACAGAACGACAAGGAAGCAGCTAACGCAGCATTACAGGTTGCCATTTCTGAAATCAGCAAGGCAACATCCAAGGGAATCTTCCACAAGAACACATCTGCAAGAAAGATTTCCCGTCTGACAAAAGCTGTCAACAAGATCGCCTAGTTTTTACTGTCGAGAGAATATTTTATAAATAGAAACCCGGAAAGAGCGGCTGCTTTCCGGGTCTTTTTTGTGTCAGATCTTCTGTTATCCCGATTCAGGCAATCCGCTCCGACAGTCCCACGATCAGCGTCTCAAGACCAATCTGGTCACTGATCCGGCCGGTCTTGATCTCCTCCTCAATCTGGATACAGGAAGAAATGCAGTGTTCCAGCGTCTTTACCGTGTAGCCTCTGAGCTGCGCCGCATTTTTCCGGATGGCAAACACAGGGATTCCCGCCGCCTGGGCGATGTCTTTGTCCGGTTTATGCCGCCCTCTCATATCGGCGATCAACAACAAAATCCTGTACTGCCGCGCGATGAGAAACAGAATCCGCATGGACGGTTCCTTTAACAACAGCAGGTCATCATAATACGAGAGTGCCCGGCGCTTATCTCCCTCAGCAATAGCCGCCACCAGATCAAAAATCTTATTCTGCACTTCCCCGGAAGTAATCTCTTCGATGTCCTCCCTGGTAATCTCCGGCCGCTCTCCCACATAGGAAATGAGCTTATCCGTCTCATTTTTGATCTGAAACATATCGTCTCCCACCCGCTCCAGAAAGAAACGTACATCGCTCTCCCGGATTCGTTTCTTCTCCTTGGCCAGAAGTGCCGCCACCCAGCGCATGAGTACTTTCTCCGTCTGATCTTTTTTTAAAAACTCTCCCACATAGCCGTTCTTTTTGATCCATTTATAGGCTTTGGAGCGCTTATCCACCTCCGGCTCACAGATGATCATGCAAGTGGTCTCCGGCAATGACTGAAAGATCTCAATGAGCGCATCCTTTCCGCTTTTCAGGATTCCCGTCCGGTCCAGGAGAATCACCCGCTTTGCGGCAAAGAGAGGATAGGTCATGGCCAGCTCCCCAAGCTGCTGCATATCAATCTTGCTCTCCTCGAACACCGCATAATTCATCTCATCCCCTTCTGCCACCAGAGCATGGATCAGAAGCTCCTTCGCCTGGAGAATGAGATAGCTCTCATCACCCGTCAGCAGATATACTTTATGAAATTCCTGTTCTTTGATTTGTCGTCTGATTTCTTTCATGTTCCCTTTTCCATCCATATATACTGTCCCGCATCGTTCATCCGTGCTTCCTCAGACACCCGTAAAAATGCAGGGCCATTTTTACTTGTTTCCCCGCCATTTTACCATGTATTGAAATGCCCGTCAATTTTCATGCCGGCTTCAGCGGCCTCCACAAAACGTCCGGGTCTTCCACCGCTCTCCGTCCGTCTCCACAAAGATAGCGCCGCTTTCCGCAGTCATCAGGATCTTCGCTCCGCATCCTTCCAGACGTTCCAGGGTTTCCTTATGAGGATGTCCATACCGGTTATTTTTCCCAGCGGAGATGAGCGCCGCCTGCGGCGATACTCTCTCAAGAAATGCGTCGCCTGTGGAATATTTTGAACCGTGATGGGCCACCTTTAAAACTTCCCATATGGTTTCTTCCGGCATCGCTGTGCCATCGGATTTCTTTTCATCGCCAGTGTTCTCTCCGGCACCGGATTTCCCGGCGTCATCCGCTCCGTTCTGTTCCCCGGATTGCGGCCATTTCCCGGCTTTTCCTTTCCCATCAAAGAACTGACACAGCGCTTTCTCACCGGATGCTTCCAGGTCACCGGTGAAGAGGGCGTCAAATTCTCCATACTCCAGATGAAATACCAGAGAAGCGGTATTTTTATCTTCCGTCTCAAAACCGTCAAAGGGATGCAGGCACTCAAGGCCGGCCCCATCCGGGAACCGGATACGGTCTCCCCGCTGGAAATATACCACCTCCGCTCCGGCCTTTTCCGCCCTGCCGGCAAATGCAATCAGATCATCAGTCTCCTGCCCGCCCGGCAGCAGCAGATGCCCCACGGGATATCCGGCTTCCAGAAGCTCCCCGATGCCGGAAATATGGTCGGCGTCCATGTGGGTGGCAACCACGTAATCAATCTCCGCGATTCCATAGTACTGGAGTGCCGGTGTGATCACGTACTGTCCGACACCGGAGCGGGAAGTGCTGCCGCCATCAATGAGTACCGATTCCCCGCCGGGCATCTGAAGAAGAATACTGTCGCCCTGCCCCACATCGAGCATAGTGATCTGAAGCCGACGGCCGGACGGCGCCGCCAGGCACCAGAGTCCAAAGAGCAGCACGGCCCGCAGCCCCGTTTTCCAGCGGCGCCGGTACCAGATGTAGAGAAGAAAACCTTCCAGCAGATAGAGACCCGCCATCTCCGGCAGCGACGGACATCCCGGCATCCACACAGCTCCGGGCAGCTGACGCATGTGTTCCAGAAAGAAATCAAAGAAAGTCAGTACCATCTCCGCCGGAAGGATGAGGATATTTCCCAGTACAGCTCCAGCTGTGTCTGCAAATCCTCCAGAAAACACCTCCAGCCCGCCGGTTCCTCCCGCAGACAAGAAGAGGCTGCCGGCAATCCCCGCCACGATAGCGCTGACCATCATGGGCGTCATGCAGGGGATGACCAGAAGATTGATAAAAACACTGTAAGGTGAGAATGTAAAAAACACCCGGAGCACAATGGGCAGCGTCACCGCGCTGATGACCGTGCTGGATAGCAGCGCATCGCCACACTTCTTTCGCAGCCGGGGCAGACGGTATATCCGTCCGTCTTCCTCCCCTCTTCTTTTTTGAGCCAGCTCTTTTACCCGGGGCAGCACGCAGCCGATGGCAAAGATAGCGGCAAAGGACATCTGGCATCCGCCTTCCAGCAGTCTCCAGGGGGATTCCAGAAGCATCAGGAGGCCGGCCAGACTCATGGAGGAAGCCATATCGTAACAGGCGCCAAAATATTCCGCTCCCAGATAGACGGCATACATGATGACTGCCCGGACAATGGAATTACCGAAGCCTGTCATACATCCATAAAATAACAGCAGAACCAGTCCCCCGGCACAGGCGGGCGCATAACCGATTTTTCGCTTCCGAAGGAAGCGGAACCAGCTTCCCGCCAAAATGGATACATGGAGTCCCGACACAGAAAGCAGATGAGCCACGCCGTTCTCCTCATATCTTTGTTTCTGTTCCTCAGAAAGCGCAGATTTATCTCCCAGCACCATGGCGTCCAGAAGAGCTGCGTGATCCCCGCCCAGAGTCTGAGCATACACCGCATCCATCCGCCTCTTGATTCTGCAAGCGATCCTTGCCAGGGAAAAACGTTCCCTGGCCTCCCTCCATCCGCTGTCAGCAAAAAACTGACAGGAAATCCCCCGGGACTGATAGTAAACCTCACTGTTAAACTCCCCGGGGTTGGTGGGTACCGACAGAGCCGTCAGATCTCCCTGGCAGCAAATCCAGTCTCCCGGCCACAGGACGATCCCGCCTTCTTTTAAATGAAACACCCGGCATTTTCCCCGGATCTGCTTCCATGCAGCCTCACCGGCATTTCTTTTTCCTTTCAAAGAAGAATCCTGTTGGGGATTATTCTTCTCTTTTCCAATATAGCCCGATAAAAACTGCGCCTTTTCCAGAGTAATATCATACTCTCCCTCCTCATCCACGTTTAAAAACGCGATTCTTCCGCGGATCGTACCATGCATGGGAAGTGTCTCCCCGGGCAACGGCTCTTTGTTGGCCTGCGCCCCCATAAACAGCAGAAAACCTGCCAGCGCAAAAATTGATACCAGAAGAATATACATAAAAAAACAGCCCTGCCGTTTCCGCCATACCAGAAAACAGATTCCTGTCAGCAAAAAAAGCAGAGCCGGAAAAGCTCCTCCCTTAAAACCGAATGATATGGCGGCGGCCTCTCCAAGCACAAGTCCGGTCACACACGGAAATAAAGGTCTTTTCATTATTCCTCCAAAGGGAGACGGCAGCTGCCGCCTCCGGATTTTATTTAATTTTTGATACTTTCTACCAGAGAATAATTATTGGTCATCATCAGATGAAATGAATCAAAATCTCTGAGAGACTTCATTTTCTCCCCTTCCACCGTAAACTGCACGGAAGTGGCATTTCCCAGGGAAGTGATCGTATTTACCATGGCGTATACCATCACCTTTTCTTCCACCCCGGGAAGAACATTTTCAATATCTTTGCTCAAATCCACATAACAGACACCGTTGTGGATCTGCGTCTGATTGATGAGCAGATCAGATGGCAGAGGGCTCTGCGCCTCCAGTCCGTCCGGCACTTTCATAAGCTCCAGAAGAACCCTCGTCTCCATGGGCATATTATCTGTGGATTCCAGATTGGTTTTGTATTCCACCAGATTATCCCCATCCATATCCGCATAGTAAAGGGTTACCTTTTCGTCATTGCCAAACAGCTTCCCTGCCTCTTCTTCCAGTATAAACGTATCTGCGTTCATGGCCCCGATCGGATTATCGTCGCTGCCTAAAAGACTGTCCCCGTTGATGGTAAAACGAACGGAATCCACTCCTTTGATCTGCACCAGGGACTTCACCACCGCGGCCCGGAGAAGAATCTCTTCCGAATCTTTCAGCTGTCGGTATCCGGCTCCCATATCCACGGTTTCTTCCACCCCGTCAAGCACGATGGAATTCACAGCCACCCCGGCAGATATTGCCGGTTTATAGGTATCTGTACGGTTATTCTCCGTATCGGACAACCGCGATACCACCTCATAGGACGCCATGAGTGCGTCGTCGGTGTTCTCCAGCGTATATTCCTCCGTATGGAAACCGTCGCCGCTGGCGTTCAGATAGTAAAGCAGAATGGTTTTGTCATCCGCTGTCGTCTCTTTCTTTGTCTCAGTGGAAGTATTCTCCGCCGATGCGCATCCGCCGCCGGCAGCTGCCAGCATCAGGACCAGAAGAAGCAGAGATATCTTTTTCAAACATGTAATCATAACTTCATCTCCTCCTCATCTAGCCCAGATAATTTAACGGAATACGGATAATAAAGGTTGCCCCTTCCCCTTCCTTGCTGTGTACACGTATGGAACCTTTGTGAAGCAGAATCACATTTCTTGAAATAGCAAGTCCGAGGCCAGTGCCGCCGGTCTCTCTGGAACGGGCCTTATCCACCCGGTAGAACCGCTCAAAAATCTGCTCCTGGCAATCTTCCGGAATACCTACTCCGGTATCTTTCACCCGGATATAGAAAAACTTATGGTCACCGTTCAGGGAAACGTCCACCTTGCCGCCGTCATGATTATATTTCACGGCGTTCTCTATGATATTATTGCAGGCCAGGGATAGCTTCACTTCATCTACTTCCGCCACCACCTGACGCATGGTCTCCAGACGGATCGTGATATTCCGCTGTTCGGCGATCGGTGAAATTCTCTTTAGGAGAACTTCCAGCAGTTCGTTGATATTGGTCGGCGCGATATTCAGATCCGCCGAGGTCTTGTCCATCTTGACCAGTGTCAGCAGGTCGTTGATAATCTGATTCTCCCGGTCAATCTCATGGACGATATCATTCATAAAATCTTCATAAATCTCTGTCGGCACGTTCTCCTGCATGAGAAGGGAATCCGCCAGAATCTTCATGGACGTAATCGGAGTCTTCAGCTCATGGGAGACATTGGAGACAAATTCCTGCCGGGAATTCTCCAGCTCTTTGTAGCGGTTGACAATCCTGTTGAAAGATACCGCCATCCTGTTAAACTCCTGAAATCCGACTTCCGACATATTGTCTTCCTGGTGTCCCTCGGCAATGATGTCCAGCTCTCCCTGCATGGTCTTAAAGGACTTTCTCATGAACATTACCAGAAGGATCGTGACAATGAGAGTAATCAGAAAGAACAGTCCCGTAAGAGTCGCCCGCTGATCGTACAGGTAGGCGATCATGCTATGCACGTCATCCATGGAGGCGAGCGCCAGGACCACGGCTTCGATATCTCCGTTCTCCTGGTTATAGGCACAGGAAATCACCTGCATATTATCACCGATAAAACTGTAACTCACATTCTCTCCGCCGAAGGCCCGAATCAGTTCATCTGTCACATAGTATTGTCCGTAATTCTTATTATAAGTATCGGCAAGTATCTCAAAATGATCATCGATAATCAGGATACGCCCGCCGATATCATTGGCAAGCTGTTCCAGCTCATAAATATTTGATCCTCTGTCATCCGATGTACTCGTCATGTTATACGCGTTTATTCCGTTCAGCATCAGCTGATTGGCCAGAATCCCGCACTGTTTTTCCACGTAGGACGCTTTCTGTTCCATCGCCTTCTTCTGATAGGAACGGACCATATGGTCTGTGGCAATGGATAGAAACAGATTAAATACGATCATAAAGATAACGCCCACCACGTAGGTCATGGGAATATACCGGAAGATTTTCTTTTGACTAATCCTGGAAATAATATCCTACCCCCCATTTAGTATGGATATAAACCGGCTCGCCCGGATTCTTTTCGATTTTTTCTCTCAGGCGCCTGATATGTACATCCACTGTCCGCACATCACCCGGGTAATCATAACCCCAGACAATGTTCAGAAGATTCTCTCTGCTGTAAACTTTATTCGGATGGAAGGCAAGAAGTTCCAGAAGATCATATTCTTTTGCGGTCAGCCGCACTTCTTTTCCATCGGTAAATACTCTTCTGCTGTCGCAGTCAATCTTGAGACCGTTTTTCTCCAGTATCTTTTTCTTGTCATCTTCCGTTGTCTTTCTGGTACTCCTGCGCATGATCGCCTTGATTCTCGCCTTTACCTCCAGAATATTGAAGGGCTTGGTGATATAATCATCCGCGCCGTATTCCAGCCCGAGTATCTTATCCATGTCCTCTCCCTTGGCCGTCAGCATGATGATTGGCATATTGGAGAACTCCCGGATCATCTGGCAGACCTCAAACCCGTTGAGCTTCGGAAGCATCACGTCAAGAAGAACGATATCATACTCGGTCTTCTTTGCCATCTCCAGCGCTTCTTCCCCGTCATAGGCACAGTCCACTTCCATATCATCCTGCACCAGGGAAAACTTAATTCCCTTCACTATCAAACGTTCATCATCGACAACCAGCACTTTTTTTCCCATAATACACCTCGAGTTATACTGTAATCATATTTTTAATCTTTTCAAAAATGCCCTCGCCAATGCCGGAGACATTTTTGATCTCATCTATAGAAGAAAACGCACCGTTTTCTTCTCTGTAAGAAAGAATGGCCTCCGCCCTGGACTCTCCGATTCCGGACAGAGTCATCAGCTCCTGCGCTCCTGCCGTATTAATATTGACCGGCGCTTCCTCTGTGTCCCCGGTACTTTCCGGGAATCCGCTGCCGGAAGAATACTCTTTGGAAACATCCGGCGCACTGACTCCCTTACGGGATGCTCCGTCAGCGCCCGCTCCGGAACCTGCCGCCTCTTCCCGGGACGGCACATAAAGCTGCATGCCGTCCTCCAGCAGCGCAGCCAGATTGACCGCTGAGACGTCGGCCTTCTTGTTAAATCCTCCGGCGCTCTCCACAGCTTCTCCCGCACGGGTTCCAGCCGCAAAGGTATACAACCCCGGATTCTTCACGCAACCACAGACATGTACATAAATCTCTTTCTCTTCTGTACCGACCTTTCCGGCCTCTGTGGAAGCCGATGTGCTGCCGCTCTCTCCGGCTTCCGTGACAGCCGATGTGCTGCTGCTCTCTCCGGCTTCCGTGACAGCCGGTGTGCTGCCGGCCTCTCCGGGCTCTGCGGCGGCCGATGTGCTGCCGGCTTCTCCGGCTTCTTTTGTGATCACCGACTGTCCCTCCGGCACCGGATGCAGGAATTCCCTGCATCCGCTGCAAAATAACAGCAGACAGAACAGACAAGCCGCAACGCTCCATCTCTTTCTCTGTACTCCGTACTTCAAGTTAAGAACACTCCTTCCCAACCCGAAGCAGACGTAAAAATCCGTAATCTAGTATATAATACCTAAATTTCGTTTCAAATACAAGGGGGAAGGTTTATTTTACTTTAACTGGACCTTAAAATTATCAACGAATTTATGCCCTTTATAATGATTTTTTGTTACTAACGTGTTACTAACCGTTTCGTTTAATTATAACCCATTTGGCACAATTCTATTACATAAAGGCTTTAATCGTCTTTGCGGTTCAGGCCATCCGGTTTGATCAAATTACCATTCTTGGCCAGCTCAAACAGCGCATTTTTTACTTTTCCCTTTTTGCAGTTTGCAGCAGCAATCAGGGATAAATTATGTTCGCCGGCGCCAAAGCCACGTTTGTGCAGGAAGTCTTCAATTCCATCACAAGTATCTGGTGATTTAAGCGGCGCAAAGCACCCGTCTTTTTTCTCTGCCACTTTCGTTCCCTCCTCTGTAATCGTTTTCTTGAATTTTTCCCAGCCGCTGTTGTTCTTTCCAGTCCAGCGACCCGGGCAGGATTTTCCGTTGACATCCCAATGCCGAATCACTCGGCTAGCTGGAATATCATATTTTTCCATCAGGTATTTTGTCAGTTCCACTGTCTGATCAAACACCTTGTCCGGAACAGACCTCACGCAATTACACATCTCGATGCTGATGCTGTTCGCATTGGTGCATTTCTGATAGTAGGCGCCGGCACCGTTAGAACGGGAATAAAAACCGCCGACTGACCAGGCGACTGATTTGACCGGTACCGATTTGTAAACATAATTCCCGCCATCCACAAAATAATGGGCGGAGGCATTGCGGTTTGCGCCCTGAAAGTATTTGCAGTTATTGACCGCAGTGTCACCGTTATTTCCGGTGTAGTGGATCACAATGTACTTGATATCGTCCACGCTGCGGGTACCACCGTAATTGCTCTTGTGTGCCATCTCTTTTTTAAATTTTAATGCCATACTGATCACTCTCCTTCCGTTACGCAGATCTCGTCAATATCGGCCTGCGTGATATCCCCATAACCCAGTTTCGCCTTGACCTGAGAAATAAAATCAGCTATAGATATTTTCTTAATGTCCGATGATCCGGTTATCATGTATTCCGAGTCTGACAGCGTACTGGTCGATGTCAGATCTTTGATCAAAATTCCCTCATCCACAATAACATCACCCCTTCGTCGTTACAATTGGCCTGCCATCGGCCCTGGTCAGTATCTTTCCGGACGCCGTGGCCAGCCCGAAGATTGTCTTTTCTATTTTTACAGACAATCGTATCGCTCCCTTTGTCTGCACCGGGTTGGGCGTGATATTCACACCTGTTATCTTTACATTTGCAGCCGTCATTCCATCACCCGCACTTCCACTGTGTCGATCAGCACCTCATCCGCAATGGTATAGATCACCCGGAATTTATACGTGCCAGGTTCCTTCGGGGCGATGACCGTATCGATGATATGCTCCCGGATCACGCAGGTGCCGCTGTCTTCCGGCACCTGCTCACCCATCTTCTGCAGCACGTAAGAAGCATCCAGAATATTGAAATCATCCTTCATGGATGAACAGATCTTTAATTGCACGTGCCGGGTCTCGCCCAGATCCATCACGATTTTTAAATTATTGATACTATCACCCCCATGACATAATCGCGCGTAATACTTCCCCGGCAGGATGTTTGTACTAAATCTATCCGGCAAAATATCGGCCCAGAAAGGATACGGCTCCAATCGCACACACAGCGCATCCAGATCGACCGTTAAGATATACCGCGTCGTAAATGCCGTGTTCCCGTTATCATCATAGGCTGTCAATTCTATAATGTAGATACCGGTCAGATTTTTGGGGATAACCGCCTCCCAGTCATCCCCCTGTACATGATTAAATATGATATCCTGTCCTTCCACCTTGCCCACCAATCTGATAACCATAGGCTTAGTCCGTAACTTTGACGCGGATTACGAATGTATCCCCGGCGCCCACCGGGTTATCAACGATCTCCACGCTGACAAATACTGGTGCTCCAGTGTCTTTTGTCACATGGCGGACAATAGTCGTGCTCTTGCCGGCGCTGTCTGTCGCAATGACCGTAATCGTATTCTCTCCCTCAGTCAAGGTAACTGCCTTACTGAAAGAGCCGTTTGACTGTACTGTTACAGGGTCGCCATTAATGGTCACTGTCACAGGGCTGGACGTCGCGTCATTGGTCGTACCGGACACAGTCACAGTGTCTTCATTGGTCTTAAGATTATCGGCTGGCGACGTTAAGTTCAGCGTTGGTGCCACTGTATCCACGGTAAACTGCACCGACTTCTGGGCCGCCGCATTTCCGTCATGGTCACTGGCATTGATGTAAATGGTATGGCTGCCGTCACCCAGCGCTGTCTCCGGCGTATACGAACAGGTATATCCCTTACCGGATGGTGTCTTTGTAATGCCTGTCGATACCGCGCTGCCATTATCAATCTTGACCGTGATAGTATCCGGATCCACGCCAGAATCATCGTCTGTGATACTAAACTGGATGGTCGGCTTGTTGTTTGTAAGATGTGCGCCATCAGTCGGGCTGTTAATCGTAATGACCGGTACAACTTTCTCTTTTACAACCAGCTGACATTCTTCCTGAAAATCGCCCATTGAAGCGTTGATGGTCGTATCATTGCCAGAATCATCTGTAGCTGTAATCTCCACGCCGTAATAATGGCCAGGCTGATTGTAAGATGACGACGTTGGCGCCGTTGTCGTCGCTTCCCAGAAACCGGTTCCATCATTATAGGTCAAATTAACTGTCTGGCCGTTTATTTTGGCCTTGACCGATTGTACTGCCATTATTCACTCACCGTCCCTTCCACCTCTGGAATTCCGGCCACGCTGGTCAGTACCGACAACACCCCGGCCAGTGCTGCTGTGGATCCGACAATGCGCCAATCTACCGCCCCCAGTGTGACGGCGGCACCAATCGCGCCGATCGCGGACTGCGCCATCGTTTTGACTGCGCGGACGCCGGCTTTCTTGCACCAATCTACTGTGTTTACGTCCATTCTAAATACGCTATTTTTAAACATCTTTTTATACCTCCTACATTCCAATCAACTTAAATATGTATCCAATGACAATACCCAAAATCACAGTCAAAACATGGCTGGCCGCAGCCCTCCATTTCTCTCCATCCCTCCCCTCCAGAACCTGCAGGCGCTCGCCCTGTGATTCCTGCTCTTTGACCATGCTTTCAATGCTCAGTGCCAATTTTTCCACGGATATCGTCAATGCTCCAATCTGCTTTGTATTTTCTTCCAGCAGACCAATCCGTTTGTCTTGGCGGCGGTTTTCTTCTTCCAGCCTGCGGCGGAATTCCTCGTGCTCTGCTCTCGTGATCGGTGTATCCATCTCTACCTCCTTCCTTGTGATCAAAATAAAGGCGGCCCAGAGGACCGCCGAATAATACTATTTTGCTTTTTTGACCACGACGCAGCCGCCGTACCAGTCATCTCCGCAGCGCTTACGGATTTCCCGGTCCACAGTCACAGTCTTATACCTGCCATCTGAAAAGCGCTTAAATTTCCGGCCATTCCACAGGATGACAGCCGTATGAATCGGATTTTTCTCCTCAAACAAAACCATGTCACCACGCTTTAATGCTTTTTTCATCTCCGCCTTACTGATTTTCTCATAAAATTTTGCCGGATTCTCCGGAGCCAATTTATTAATAGCTGCACAAACCTGCCGCAATGAATACTTTGCCTTTCCGTTCAGGTTATAGTGATCACGCATATATGCATAGCATTTCTCCATAGATTTCTTTTTGCCCACAAATCGCAGAGCCATATAGAATCCGGCCAGACTGCAGCCATGATTCTGGATAAAATTATCCGCAAAATCATGCTGAGATGGTACCGGTACACTCCGGCCATCTGGAAATTTGATTTTATACGGATACTTTTTCTTCCTACTTGATTTCATGGTTGGAACAATATCAAACAATTTTCCCATGCTACCTCCATTAAAGACCCAAAGGTCTTGTGAAGGCTCAGCTCTTGATTAAATGGGAATATGAACTGGTCCGATGCAATCACCCTGGGATCTACTTACGGCATTGAAATGAAATATCGATATAACAAATATTTCGTAGAAATACAATATGGTGGGACATTACCATCAGGCGTTGGATTCGGTGCAGGTACAAATGGCTATGAATTTCCATCTATGCCGGAAGAATTCCTTCCAGGTTCAAATATTCGACAACCGATTTTTTGCCCTGGAAATGGAAATAAATTGTGTATACGTATATATCCGTGGGCCACAGATAAATGGTCAATCGCACCCGGAAGTGTGGGGATTACATCTGTGCAAGAATATATCGCAGGAACGTTCGTATACGCTAGAAGATAAACACTAAAACCACTCTATAGGCGTAACACACGCCTGAACTATAGAGACAGAAGATAACCCGTCAAAATTGTGATAAAAGTCTATCTTTATAGTCGTACGATCTGATAAATCTGCAACGTAAAAATCAGATATAGCATTATCTTGATTAGACATATGCTCTTTTAAGTTATATTTTTTAGCAGTAGGCGCTTGGATTCGTGTTCCAAAAATAGGTGCGCCTGAAGATGCAACCGCATTAATTGATAAACTCCATTCAATTTTGTAACTGCCGGGATCTAAATCAAATGACAGTACTGTTGTCCACTGGTTCTTTGTTACGGCTACACCACTACGTCCCCTGACTTTACTTATCTTCCCATTTAATCAAGAGCTGAACCTTATTTATAGTTACAAAATTATGACATGCAAATAAAACCTCCGTTTTCGCAGGTTTGAATGAACTTGTAATAATTACTTACATGTTATGCGATATATTTCTTATGTGACATCTTTACACTGGTTTTTGTCACCGTACAATAAATCAGTGTTGTATCGGCCTTCTCATGCCCCAGCATCTGCTGTACTTCCTGCAATGGCATACCCCGATTCAGGGCATCCGTAGCCAATGTCCTCCGGAACCGGTGCGGGTGCGTCTTTTCTACCTCCGCCCGGCAGCCCAGATTATGTAGCACTGACCAGATTCCCTTCTCTGATAACCTCCGGTGTGGTTTCTTCGTCCAGACAAATAATGCCGGATTGTTGTCCATCCGGGAATCCAGATACTTCTTTAGATGAATACACGCCTTTGGATTGATAAACACCTCTCTTTCTTTTGCTCCCTTGCCATATACGATACACTCTCCTTCAGTAAAATTAATCTGGTCTCGATTTAACTGCACCGCTTCACTGACACGGACACCCGTAGAATACAAAAATTCCATGATGGCCAAATCCCTTTCCCGTTGACACTCCATTCGCAGGTGCTCCATGTCCTCTGCTGTAAACGGCTGCTTTATCACCTTCGGCGCTTTAATCGGTGGAATGCGACGCATCGGATTCTTTGCAATCAGCCCCTCCTCGTGCAGCCAGGCGAAAAAACTGGATAAAGTAGCGCGCATATTATTTAGCGTTGTGTTCCCCACTTTCCGGCGCTCTTTATACGTTGCCAGATAACACCTGATATCATTGGTGTCTGTTTCCAGCAATGGCCGCCGAAGATTCAGGATAAATTTCTGCAAATTAAAACGGTATAGCTCGATTGTCCTGTCAGAACATCCGGCCAGATGCTTCACAACCAAAAACCGCTTTGCGTACTCCTCCGCGCTGCCATCATATACCGTGACTTCGGTGGATTGTCGCTCTACCGAATATTCATCCAGTACAACGGACATCACCCACTGCAGTATTGTCACCTGATCAGGATCGAGATGTTCATGCATCTTTTCCAGAACCGCTGCTATCAACTTTTCCTTCATAAATAAAGACCTCCTTATTTTTTCTTATATTATAAGGAAGTCTCTCTTCCCATTTACCAATTAATTGATTAAATGGGAAGTTTGTGTATGAATCAAAAGTAATTGATGCAGAAAATGATAGTTGGTACTATTTTGCCCCTCCTGGATCGAGTTATGAATTAATATCCGCAATGAACGGAAATTGGGACGCAAAGGGTGTGCGCGTAACAGGCGTGGCAAAACAGCCAAAAACAAATGTAGGTATCGTATTCTTCGAAACTCCTGTTACTGGAAAAATGCGAATTAATTTATTATGGATAAAATAGTCGCTATTGATTATCCAGTGTACTATCTACTATTATAGGAAATACAAATGCTTGTTTTAAATTGACAAACGGGTATTGATTTTGAATATTATGGTAAAAATCAATATATATGGTCGTTTTTTGCGAAAAAGAAACCCACGTAAAGCATGAAATCGAACTCTCCTGGTTGGAAATGTGATTTTGTAATTCCTGCTGCTGTTCAGAACCCCATCGGATTCTGGTACCCCAAATAGAGCCGGAAGACTGCACGGAGCCTATCTTGCATTTCCACATGACCAAATACTGACCAGCCTCTAACTGGAAATTCATGATATTAGTCCACTTTAGTGGATCAATATTACTACCTACCCATGCACCAAACTTCATCATCTTCCCATTTAATCCAGCAATGGCTCCCTTGATTGTCCCATCACCAATACCGGAAATGTCTGCATATCCAATCACCCCCATAAATTTCTGCCATACTGCTGCAATCGCCTGTTTTAATGTTAATGCTGTCGCCATTATACATCGCCCTCCGTTCCTATTGATGTTACCACTTCTGCCTGCTCTGTCGTCACACAGACCTCGTCGATATCGTCTTGCGTGATTGCTATCTTGGTATTTAAATCTGCCGTAGTTGCCCTCGCCACAGCATCCTTAAACAAATACAGCGTATCCCGTATCTGCATCCCCTTGATTGTCACATCCATCTTATGCACCTCCCGTTATGATCAGGTTCTCATCGCTGACCGACAATGTCACATTTCCCATGTCAATCACAATGATTTCGTCTCCTGCTTCATTCTCTGCTGGCTGCCGGCACATCTGCTTTTGCAGCACCGGCAGGCTGACCCATTGCGTGTTGAATACATTACTATCCCCGTTGATCAGGGAAACAGAAAACCAGGTATCTCCATGGTATTTACATGGATCTGCGTCAATCTGCCAGGCAAATGTGATCGTGCCATCCAGGGCCGCAGCTCCGGCGATTGCATAGCTGCCCTCACTTTTGCGCATCCGTCCCCGTTCGATGTTTTTGTAGTTGATGACGATATCATAATCAGACAAATCGATGTCCCCGTATGTGGATGGCATAGTAAATTCCAAAACCCTGACATTTTTATCGCCGGCCACACCAAGAAATGTGATATCTTCCGGTATGGCAATCGTCCGGAGGTCATTGTCAATCTGTAAGCTCATTATCCTTCACCCCTTTCGCGTATGCTGCGTCTGGTACATCATTATCTGTAAAATAAAAAAATGCCAGTCTCCTCTCCTCGCTATCCGCAGAATTTATACTGACTATACCGCCTGTATCGATGGAAAAATCCTCTCCGGTTATTGCATATTCCGCCGTAGGGCGGAAACCCGAAGGGATTGTTGCCGTATCCGTTGTATTATCCGGCGGGATCGTCACGATACCAAAACACGCCTGCGCTGCTCTTGCAACCGTCACGGTCAATGTATTTTCTGCTTGTGCGTCCGCTGTCACTGTAATCTCATATCCTGATATTCTTTCTTTGAACAGCTCCCACAAGGCGCCAAGTGCCGCGCTACCCATAAATGCCATTTTTCCGCCTCCCAACTACGTGCATATTTCCCTGACCTGGTCTGCAGTCATTTCCGTCATCTGCGCCGATGTTATACTGCTAATCATTTGTACGACGCTGTCCCGGACCGACTGCGCGATGCCGCCGGACTGGATCAGGTACTCTCCCAGCGTGACTGTAACCGTCTTGTCTGCCTCTGACGTCTCCAGCTTTAATACCCGGGAGGTCAAAAACAATTGCCCTTCCTCATCAATGACCGTCACCGTATCACCCAGGGAAACCTTTTTCTGCAGGTTCGTGATACTGCACTCGTAATTTACTGCGATATCACAGATAGATTTCAGATATTTTAGTGATTCATTAAACAGCGTAGCCTGGTCAACCGTATCGACATTATAGGGCTTCGTGATGTGACGCTTCTGGCCGTCTACCATCCGCCCCCACTTCTCCAGGGCGTTTCGGGACTGGATACAGTAACCGGTATCCGGTGTCCCGTTCCCGTCCCGGTCATCAAATGTCTGGGCCGCCACAACGAAGTCCCCGTCATCATAACTGTATCCGGCCAGTGTGATCGGGTTCCCGCCGGCATCATCGGCGCCATAGGCATAAATGGACGTGGCCAGGTTCTCGATGGTCTTGGTCACCGTGATACTATCGATATCAGTACCAAGACGCAGTGTCACGCCGCTGTCCGTGCCCCGCTTTGTGTATATGTCAATATATTTGTGTTCCACGGTGTGGCCGTCCGCACTCAGTGTTATCCGGTAATCAGTTTCACACTCAAACAGCTCCGCAATCTCTTTGATACGCTCAGAGCGGGTCTGCTCCGAAAAGCTGCAGGCCATTGTCGTTGTGGATTCAGCTAACTGATTGATGCCGATGACAAAGCCAGTATCCACGATGGTATTTTGCACCGCTTCTGTTACCGTCCATATCGGCGTATCATTTGGAGAGGAAAGCGCCACTTCGTCCAGCAGCTCCATCCCTACATCTTCCCCGTAGATCCGGATAATCCCGGCGTCCGTATCTTTCTCAGATTCAATGATCTGGTACAACTCATTAATATCGTCGCTGTTCTGGCGCAGGATATAATTCCCTGGCGTTGTCAGGTTATCGCATTTTACCGGCGTATCCCCGTAGGGAATCTCGCATTCAAACGACACCGCCTGCGTCTCTATGTCTTCGGTCTTTTTATCATTTTTCACCTCATAGCCTTTTGGCAAATCCGTGGACGCTTTCCCGATAATGGTCAGGTTTTTATCTGCAAAATATAAGATCATAACCACACCTCCCGCACGGCAAGTGTGATATCCGGGCGTTGCGCCCAGGAAGAAGACAAGGCACCGATGAGATTCTCTCCCGGTGCCAATAAAAAGGATTCCCAGGCATTACCCACAGCGCCTAGGTCATCCCGTATCACACCGTTGACGGTGATAGTTGCGCTGGCGCAATCCGCCACCACCACGTCGCCGGCGGCGAAGGTGTTACTGATCATCTGGCTTTCATCCGGATTTCCAATCTGAATAATTGTAGACGCATCCCCCAGGAACGCGCCCACATACCCGGTATTACCCTTGATGTCCCAGCGGATCCGCGGATAACACGGCTGTGTTCCCTCGTATTCGACGCGGCTCAGAGTCCGCAGGGAATACAAGGTTTCTTCCACGGAATATTTGAACGGGTCCAGACAGGTGAATTCCAACTCTGCTGTGATGTTATTTCTGCCAGGCTCAATGTCCCCCATGCTGGACAGGGTTCCCATGAAATACTTATCCGGTTCGTCCGCAAACACCATCCGTCCTTCCTGAACGTTTAAAATCCGGGCCATCTTGTTAAATGCCTGCCGGAAGTCTTCCGGTGTCCGGGACAGTAGCTGATATCCGACTGTTATCGGTCGGGTAGGGAAGCGCCGGCGTTTTAATGACGCTCCCGCCCTGGCGCCGGTATCGTAAGTATCCAGCTCTGGAGCCAGGGATTCCCGGCCGCTCACATAAAGCGTCCGGTACCCCTCTATCTCATTTTCCAGGAAGACGCCATTGAAATTCATCGCCTCCGCAGGGAGGGCGGTATCCAACGGACATCCATTGGTATCTACAAACGAATATATCATTGTCTTCTCCCTCCTTTACGCAATACCTTTCTTTCGGTTTTCCCGCTTCTGCTGTTTGTTCAGCTGTACGGCCGTATATGGCGCAGATACTCTGGCCACTTCTTTGCCATCAATGACAACCGGTACTTCAATCGTTCCGTCCATATAGTAACCATATTGGTACTTTTCGTTGAGTTCTCCATCATAACTGCCCGCGAAGGCCATGCGCGGCGTGGCCGGAATGCTGATCACCCGGTCCATGGTCCGTGCGACCACATGCCGCATACCCAGGACTGCATTGACAAATCCCTGGATGGTATCTGCACCGATACCATAAAATACTTTGGACGGAGAGTGAGATTTCAGTTTTTTCTTGGTACTTTTGGTTGCTGTCTTGGTCGTCTTCTTCGTGGCCTTTTTTACCTTTTTCTGGCTTTTTTTCGACGAGATACCTTTGGCCAGACCAGTGGAAATGCCTTCCCCAATTTCAACCGATGCAGAAATATTTTTTCCTGTCGTAACAGACGTAGCAACCTGCGTCAGGCTGGATGCCACATTTTTACCAATCTGCGCAATCTGTTCATCCAGCTTCGTCAGTGCCGCCGTAACCTGACTGATATAGTTTTGATTCAGCAGGTCCAGCTGATCTTGATAGTACGTTTTTGATACCTTATTTGCCGTATCTGTAAACTTCTGATAGCTCTTACCGTAGGCAATCAGCTCCGCATCACTCTTTTTCAGGAGAGCATTGGTATAATTGAGCCCTTCTGCCATATCCATGCCCAGGATCTCATCCATAAATCCGCTCGGCATGAGCTTTTTCAGTTTCTCCAGATTCTTTCCGTACTGCTCCACTTGTTTGGTCGCAGCGTCAAAGTCTTTGAAGGACGTAAATCCATAGCTGTCGGACGTCATCAGGTCTCCGACATCAGAAAGCTTGTCATAAAAGGCATCCCTTTTGCTGATGATATCATCGTACTGAGACTGGAAGGTCTCACCCAGGGAGGAGAGCTGGTTCTGCGTGGCAGAGATCATCTGACTTGCCTGATTCTCCAGAGACTTTGTGTACTTGTTATAGCTCTTCTCCAGCTTTTTCTGCTGCTTTTCAATCTCTTTGCGCTGTGCCTGGATATTCTTCTTCCGGTTACCCTTTGCCTTCTTCTCCTGTTTTTCCAGCCGCTTATCCGACTTCTCCAGCCGTTTTGTGATGGAATTATATTTCTTCTTGATGGTCTTTTCCTGCTTGGAGGTCTGCTTATTGACTGTCGCCTCATAGGACTCTCCCAGGCTGTCTGCCATAGATTGATAATTTCCACCAGCAATTGCCTGTTTCATGGCCGCAAGCGTTGTCGTTGCCAGACTCTGCGCTGCCTTGGCGGCGTTCTTTGTATTCTTTTTGATCGCCTTAGCAAAACCGGCCACATAGTCTTTACCATATCCGGCTGTCACTCTGGACGGAGAATGGATCTTTGCCTTGGCCGTGATGGCCTTATTGGCTGCTGCAACCATCCGGCTCGCTGCCGCTTCAATCTGGGACAGATAAGCGTTCATGCCGGCCGCAAAACCGGCGCTGATCTGGGTACCGGCCGCCCTTGCTCCGGCAGCACCGGAATTCAACCGGGCAATCACTTTGGATACTGCCTGTGATGCAATGCCTGGTGCTTTGTTCAACCCATTTTTCAGGGCATTGGTGTATCCGGTTCCCGTCTGCTTTCCGGCCTTTTTCGATGTTCCCGCTGGTTTCTCCATGGACGAGGTGATATCATCCATGTTTTGGGTCGTGATCGATGCGGAATCTCCCAGTCCGGACAATAACTCCGTACTGAACCCGCTGCCAATCTCGCTGCCGGCACTCTTCGCAGCACCGGCGCCGGCGGAGAAGGTCTGCGTCACATCATTGGTCACATTCGATGCCGCCGTGGTGACGTTGGAAGACCCGGCCGCAATTCCCTCTGCAGCACCAGAAGACGTTTCCTCACCGCCTTTTTTACCGCCGGCGAACCAATCACCGATACCGCCAAAGAAGGAACCAATCTTTCCGCCAATCTTAGAAAGTCCTCCGAAGATACCCTCTCCAATGGCGCTGACAATCTGAATACCTACTGAAATCCAGTCCGTACTCATGATTGTATCAACCAGAGACGAAATGACCGTCGGAATGGCAGAAATCAGCTGCGGGATCGCCGCGATGAGGCCGCCCGCCAGCGTAGCGATGATCTGCGCTGCTGTCGTCAAAATCTGCGGCAGGTTCTGGCCAATGCCACTGATAAACGACGTGACTGCCTGCGTGGCCGATGAGATCAATGTAGGCAGGCTGGCAACAACTCCCTGGGCCAATCCCAGAAGGAGCTGCATACCCGTGGTAATCAGCTGCGGGATTGCCGATGCAACGCTGACCACAAACTGGCCAATCATGGTCGCCGCTGAAGAAATCAGGGACGGTGCCGCTGCTGCCACGCCGCTGACAAGACTCGCGATAATCTGAGTACCGCCACCGATCAGCGCTGGCAGGTTCGCCGTGATTGTATTCATCAGACCAGTCACCAGCTGCGCGCCCGAACTGATCAACCCCGGCAGCGCGCTGGATATGCCATTCGCCAGATTACTGATAATCTGCGGCCCCTGCTGCTGCGCCATGGCAAGCATCTGGTCAATCTGCGTTCCGAACTGCTGATAAATCAGTCCCAGTCCTGCCAGAACAACACCGACCATGGCTGCCGGCATAATCGCCTTGAGTGCCACTCCCATCATGGATGTGAGCCCACTGGCCACCGTACCTCCCAGATTCAGGATGCTGCTGGCTACTGTCTGAATCGGCCCAAGAATTGTACCTACCCGGCCACCAAAAGAGGAAAGAGCACTGGTGGCGCCCTTGATTTTTGAGGTCAGGCCTTTGGAAATGCTATTTCCAAAACCAGAAATCTTTTCTCCCGTATTGGCAAACACGCTCCATACTTTGGTGCCGGATTCTGACAGTTTCGGACTGATGGCTTCCATAGACATCGCGATTTTTGCGCCATAATCATCAATGCCGCTGCCAAGGGATGCAAAGGATTTCTTAATACCTCTGACATTTTTTAAAGCACTTTTCGATATTCCGGAAAAACTCAGCCCCTTCGTTACGCTCTCCGGAATCTTAAACTTGCTGACCAGCCCTGTGACGCCGCGGAACGCTCCGGCAAAATCATTGATATGTGTCACCGCAAATGCCGCTACCAGCACGCCGCCGATCTTCTGGGCTGTTGGTATCAGGTTTCCCATATGCTGCTCGATGGCTGCGATACCGCCCTCCATGCCGCCTTCTGAAAATCCCTTGATGACTTTATTCAGTGCCTTGGTAAACGGTGTAATCTTCTGTGCCAGTGCATTTCCGTCAATGGCACTCAGTTTATCTATGATGGCCGAAATGGCTTTCACACCGGTATCCGACAGCTTCTCAAACGCTGGCTGCAGCTTATTGGCCGCCGTCTCCTGCAGGCCATCCATGGCTTGTCCGACCGTTTTGTATGTCGTTGCCATCTTTGTGAATTTCTCGGATGTCCCTGCCGCTGCTATGGCGTCAAAGAACTCCTGGGTGCTTATGGTCCCTGCCTGTACATCTTTGATGAGCTGCTGGGTCGATTTCCCCATTTGCTTCGCCACAGCCGCAATGCCGGCCGGTGTTTGTTCCACCATCAGCTTGAAATCCTGCCACTGGATGTACGGCTTTGCTGCCATCTGCGTTGCCTGCTGAGACAATGTCTTCATGGCCTGTGCGGGGTTTTCTGCTGCCGATGCCAGGCCACCGAAGCCTTTCACCAGCTTCGTGGTGCTTTTTGTGCCGACTGCCGACAACTGCGCATAGGTGGACGCCATATCGGATGAGCTGTAAATGGTCTGCTCCGCAAAGGTCTGCAGTTGCTTCTGCACTTTGGCGATCTGCTTTTCACTCTTTCCGGAAATGTCCATGTTGGACCGGAAGGTCTTCCAGGTCGCCGTGGCGGAACTCAGTTCCCCGGCCATGGACCGGATACCGTTTGATACTGTACTGATCGCTGAGTTGGCAACGGCCATGCCGGCGCCAATCCCCAGCCCGCTTTTGAATTTATCTGCAAAGGAATCCGTCACTTTGGACGCTTTCTTCATCGCGGCTGTGAATCCAGAGTCCGCCGCTGACAAAACAGCTTTCACGCTATAGCTTTCCGGCAATTATCCGTCACCTCTTTTCTCTTTCAAATGTTTGCTCAGCCTGGAAAAACGGCTGTCTGTTTTCTTTTCCTTCTTCCGTTTTTCTATGACTTCCTTGACTTCCTGCGCATAGTTGAAGAACTGCTTAAACCGTCGGTAAACCGGTCTGCCACTCTTCTTCCGTCCCTGCACTACAAAATTCAGGAACGCCTGCTCATGCAGCCGATAGTCCGTATCCACATCCCGAAGCTCTGCCGCTTTTACCAGCAGCTCATACTCCCGCATCGTGAGCTGATCAACCTGAGCAAAAGAAGTCAAATGAAGAAAACGGAAGCAGGTGAGGGCAATTTCCTCATAGTCTGCTTCCGTCAGTTCCCGGCAGGCAATTATTCCTGGAGTTCCTTGAGTGCTGTCTGTACTTTCTCCATCAATTTCTTCGTACAGTTGTTCTTCTCTAAAAAATCAACCACCTTTTCTGTCAGCTCGTCTAAGTCTTCACCCTCTTCGATATATTCTTCCAAGGCTTTAGCGGTGATCCGCGGTGTCTGCCCTTTGTTGGCTGCCATAAGAATGTCGCACAAGCTGGTTGGGTCACCCTCACCGATCAGGTTGGCAACATTGTACCGGAAGCCGACCTCTTCTCCATTAACAATCCGCGTCTTGTTAATCTCCCGCAGAAAACCAATACCAAATTTAAACGGGTACATTTTTCCATTGATTTCTAATTCAAACATAACTTAAATCCTCCTTATCACTCTTCTGTCTGCACGGTCGTATCGGTAAATACATAGGCTGCCTGGTCCTGCTGTTCTGCCGTTACCGTAACCTCTCCTCTTGCTCCGCTGCCGTTAATTCCGAATGTGAGCGAAATTTCTGCATTGTCTTCCGCATTGGTTGTCTTTTCAAACTCTGTGATGTATCCCTGGAAATACATTCCTTTAAATTTGTTCTGGCCAGTGCTGGCCGGCTCGTCCAGGTTCGCTTCCCAGATTTCAATCAGCTCATCACTATCCATAGCGTCTTCCAGCGCGTCGATGTTCGTATCACCTTTTGACAGAATGGATGTTGCTGTAATCTCTGTCTCAGCAGTTCCAGGCGTCCGGATGCTGCCGTCCTTTGTGGCAGTGGCATCGGCATCTTTGCTTTTTGTCCTGCCGTTTTCTGTGGCAAATGCAATCTGCCACGCTGCTTTTGTTGCGGCATCCTTGGCAATCCGGTACAGATAAACAATCCTTTTACCCGCGACCGCCTCCGCAAACAGCTGTAATCCATATAAATTCATGTGTCATACCTCCTATGAAAATTTAAACTCCACTTCTAACAGGCCGTGAAGAAGCGGAGTCTTTGTCGTGTTATCTGGGAGAATCCGCTGGTCTACGTTCCGCAGCTGCCAGGCAAAATTCTCCGTATGTTCCAATCGCCGGCATATCCTTTTGATCTCCAGCAGCATCTGCGACACCGTGCCGCGCTGCCTCGGATTGTTATGCCAGATATGGATCGTCTGGAAGACATTTCCGAAGACTGCCGTCTTGTTGGTGTCATCAGTCATATGGCTGTCCGCCAGATAAACAAAGGGATACGGCGTTCCCTCCGGCGGGAGGAAGGTATCATATACGTCGTATCCCTTATCTCCAATTTGTAATAATAATGCTGTAAATAATTCCTGCTGTGGGTCCACGTTATCACCTCACAAGCTTGTCCATATCTTTTTTGAACTGTTCTTTCTGGGAATCAAATGCAGGTTTGATAAATGGTTCCGGCTCCATAAAACGAGTCCCATATTCTACATAAGGGGAATATTCAGTGGTTGGCCCCACCTCCGCAGTCAACCCATTATCTTTTATGGTCGTAAAAATACTGCCCGCCGTATCGCCATGGGAATAGCCCTTCACGAATGCAGACTCTGTATTCTTCTTCATTTTTTCGTTCATCTGGTCTCCATTTTTCTGCACCACTGTTTTTACTTTATCCATGGATGCGTTGGCTTTGAGCTTCATTTGCAACCGCTCAATCCCCACAATTTTTACTTTTGGCATCCCTCTGCACCTCCGATACGATAAATGTATGCTTTGTGCGAAGCCTCCGGGAAGAATCCACCTGATACACCGCATTGCCGACACGGATCCGGTCGAATGAGCAGTCATAATGATTCTGCAGTTGAATGGTCAGGCTTCCCTGCTTCATCTGTCCGTATACCTGCATGATTCTCTCTGTGCCGGTATTCATGACCGAAGCATACCGCATGGATTCCTCCACAGGGCCTTCCACATAATCACCGGTTGATGGGTCATAGCGCGGCGGGGTGAACCTCTGGAAATAAATAGGTGTGTCATATCTCATGCCCAGCGAATCCCTCCTTTAGATATGTCAATGTTTTTCATATCTTTGTATGCCTGGATATCATCCATATATGGGTCAAAATCAGAGCTGAGGAAGCTGGTGCTTTCACCTTCCACCGTATGGGACTGCGTTCCTTCTGACCCAATCCGGTTGTATCGGACAATGGATACTTCCGTGACAATATAATCCAGGTCGTTTTCCGGGTCAATGCCTCCCAGAAGGACTTTGAGCCTCGCCTTTGTCGTGTCCAAAATCCAGTTGAGTTTCTTATCCAGCTCTTCATCCTCCTGACCGGACAGCCCAAGCATCCTCTTCAGATCTTCCAGCATAACGCCGCCTCCTTTCCGGCATCAGATCACCCATTTATTTTTCAAAGGTAGCCTGGGCAAAGTTGAACGTAACTACAGATTCCTCATCTACCAGCACTTCAAACGTATCCCCTTTCGTCACCCGGAATACATTATCTGCCTCCCACGGAATGCTCTGCTTAGTTTCAGAACCGTTCTTTTTGAATGTAATGTTCGTTCCGGATTTGGTCAGTTTAAATGGGAAGAAATAACCTTCCTGTTCTTCCGGCACACTCTCATTAAATCCAGTGTATCCCGTCACGTGTTTGAGTGTTCCGGTGACAGTTCCGTCTTCATAAACCTTCACATCGCTTCCGATGAGGGAGGAAATTCTCTTGCCGTACAGGGTCTGCCCCTGAGACGGAATCGTCAGTTTATCCGGACTGATCTCCGCTTTTGTTTCCAATTTCACAAATGCTTCATCTTTCACGATCATGAAAGCAACATCCATCGTTACTCTGAGAGCCGCCAGCTCCTGTTCAAACAGATTGACCGGGGTACCGTCTGGATTTTTCAGTGTGGACAGCTGCGCGGACTCATCAATCTTGTAGGACATGCCGAACGGGATGCCGTAGTACATATAATCAAAATCACCGGCATACAGAATCCCCTTATCCAGTCCTTTCAAATCTACAACCGGAAGACCGTCAATTGTATTTGCCCCTCTATCATACAGAGATTCCACAATCACGCCGTTCTGAATCTTATTGACGTTCCGCAGCGTGCTCCGGTTCTTCTTCGTGGAAATAAAAGCGTTCGCATCGTAGTCCTCATCATTCAGAGCATCCTCCATTGCCAGAATGTTATCATAGGTAATGCCACCGCTGATCAGGTTGCCCGCTGCCAGTGCAGATTCATCTACGGACTGAGGGAACGGGTTTTCGATGTTCAGAATCGCCGCTTCGTCAAATTTTTTATAAAACGCTTCTGCAATCTTTGGCCGCATCTGCTCAAAGAAGTCAGACATCTTGTAGTGCAGAAACTCTCTGGAACATGGAACGATGACACCCAGCTTCTTTGCTACCATCGTTACCTGCATCCACTGCGGTTTAGATGTCTGGATCTTCTCGCCCTCACCGACCCAGTAAGCACCTGGTCCTTTTGCGAAATATTCAAACTTCTTTTCTTTGCTGTCCATTTCCTCATATTTGGCCAGCTGCATCACTTTGCTGTTCTCCATGATTTCTTCCAGGATCAGTGTGTTGTACTTCTCCGGAATTGTCCCGTCCTTATGCTCATACATCGTCACGTTGTCCGGATCAAATGTCTGGGCAAATAACTGTAAAATCAGTTTCATCGCATTCATTCTATCTACCTCCATTATTTAATAATCCTTGCTTTCTTTGCCATCTCACCAATATTGATGCCGGCCTTGCCATTGGAAAAATGTCCGCTTTCCTTTGGTGTTGTCTGGCGGGCTTTCCCTTTGACAGCCTCATTTACGGCCGCATTAAATAAATTTGCGAACGAATCAACAGCTTCTTTAGTCTCCTTGGCATCCTTAGACACCATAAATGCCAGAAGCTCATCGGAAATATTGATACCCTTCTCTGAAAGCTGTTTTCTTGCCTCATCACGCATACCGGAAAGCGTTTTCTCATCCTCCAGCTCCTGGATGCGCTTCTCAAGCTGCTGCTGTTTGTACTCAGATTTCTCCTGGGCGTTCATTTTGGCAAGCTTCTTCGCCTCATCGTCCTCTTTCTGCCTAGTCTTCTCCCATTCAGCCTTCTTGCGCTTGATAAGTTCATCTACTTCTGCGTCGGTGTATTTCTTTTCCGGTTCCGGATCATCTTCGTCTGGCTCTGATCCTCCGGCGCCACCCGGCTTACCTTCTGGTTCAGGGCCTCCTTCGTCACCGCTTCCAGAATCATCCGCAAACAGCTGCAAGTACAAAAATTCTTTCTTTCTCATGTTCTACCTCCGTATTTTTAAGATTTCACGCCTATCTGCCGTAGCTTTGAATGGTTCCACGCCTGCCATATCCGTAAGGTTTACTGACACTCACGCCTGGTCACTCTATCCGGACATGGCCCGGATATTCTTCAGCAAACAAACAAATACCAATAAAAAAGGAATCCACAAGAAGCATTCCTGCTTCCGACAGATTCCCGCAATGTATATCAACCCTTCCAGGCGATATCTCGTATTCAATTTTATCATCTGTTAAATCGTTGAGAGATTTTACCAAGGACATGGTCAGCGCCGTCACACCGGCACAAACAATGTCTTTTCCAGCCTCTGCATATCCCGCATGGCCAGATACTGTGATTTTGTCCTTTCGGACACTTACTGCAATCAATCACACCACTCCTTTACTGTTCCGGTCATTCCCCGCCGGTGGGAGATTATTGGATCACCGCCTCTCAATTACTCAAATCGACGCCTTCCATAACAGCTCTTGCCTCGAGCACTGCAATATAATCAGCCATTGCCCTAATCTGCATATTGTACGTGCTCCTCGGACATGTCGGTGCAAAATTGAGTTTCCCTTCATCCCATCTGTCCAACATATTTTTCAGCTTTCCATAGCGGATTACTGTCTGACAGTATTCAGCCCTGAACCGTTCTTTGTAGTCCTCACTGTTCATCATTTCTACTGTGTCTTTAAGTTCCATTGGTCTTTTATCCATATTGATACCCTTCCTTTCAAAAAAATAATTTTATTGCATTTTGGAAAATGATATTTTTTCTACTGATAACCGCTTGCCATCAAATGATATCGTGTCGCCGATTTTCGCAATCCGATCACCCACCTTCACCCCTTTCAATTTTTCCGCACCATCAATTTGATGGTACACAAACTTTATGTTGGTATAATTAATGCGGGCAGCCAGCCACTTAGGAGCCAGCATGTCCGCATCTTCGGTTACGATATATAGTTGTTTCATGTGCCTATTCCTTAAAATAATGCTCAAACATTTGTTTTATCCTGAATACTGGGATAAGTTCCGCACCATTTGTATATTCTTCCTTTTTATCCACAAAAGAATATTGTTCTAAAAATTCTTCGGGAGTTTCAGGGAAGCTCATCATATCTCCCATGTCATTCACCGCCTTTCTTAAAAATGGGTATAAAAATACCACCGGCCGTCTCCGACTGGTGGTAGCTCTGTTATTATGCAATTTTATTTACATCGAAATCTAAGCCCAATTCTTTGAGGTCTGCATCCCGAACGTCTAATTCGTTCTTTAAAATATCCAGCATCTCATAATATGCCAGGCGACGCCCCTGATTAAAAGCATCGCTTTTATCTTTTTCGCTTTCCTCCACAGCATCATTGGCATTTTCAACCAATCTGGCAATGATATATTTTAAGGAATCTTCATTCAATTTACTCATCGTAATCACCTCGCTCTTTCAATTCGTCTATTCTGTCCTGAATAGATTGTTTAAAATTACGGATTTCCTTATTCCAATGGCGCTTTAATCCTTGCTGATATCTCTCGTCAAAACTATCCCAATCCGGATATATTTCACTCGGATTATTTATCTTTGTCTCATGTTCTTCAATTCGCGCCTGATATTTTCTAATAGCCCTTTTCAAAGAACTGGAGCTTTGATTCTTAATATCTTTTTCCGCAAAAAATTGCAAATTCATCTCGTGTATGTTCCTTTTTTCTTTTATTATACCAGAGCCAGATTTCTTTGCAACAGAATTCTCTTTCTGGTTTTTCCAGTCAGCGAAGTTTAATTCACTGCCACTATCCAACCATTGATCAAATTCGTCATTGTTCCAATACGGAGCTGTTGTACAATGGCACCACGGGTGCATGGGCGGAGCATTTGTTCCTGGAACCATATTTTTTACTTTAAATATTTTTCCGTCCAACTTTTTGCATATATCGCAGGCACCCTGTGGATTGGTCGTCAAAAATTTATATTCTGTATTTCCATTCCTTTCATATACTTGTCTCGCCGCATCCGTCTGAACACGCCGCAGTTCTGTTGTCATGAGCCGCTCTGCATTGCTCTGGCTGACCCCGAAACGCTTCTGGATATGCGTGGCCAACTTCGTAGAACTTTGCCCCCGGATCAGCCCGGTCTGCAGCAGACTGGACAATTCAGCTTTCAGCATATCCTGATACATCCAGATACGGTCTGAAAATGTAGCATTGTGGAACGATGCATTTACAATAGCGTGCGCCGCTTTGGCGTTGTCCTGGACTGTCTTCCCCAGGATACCCGCCAGACGCTCAAATTCACCCGTAGCTCTATCTGTCAGCTTTTCATCGAAAAACTTCTGTAACTCATCAAATCCGGCAATCATCTCCAGGCCGATGTTGGCCTTCAATAGCTCCAACCTGTTCGCCCGCATAGTCATATTGTAAAGTCGCATCTCCGCATTGGCTTCATCAGAGAAATCCTTCTCTTTGACGTACTTTTTCGCCTTGCGGGCATACGCTTCAATATCCAACTTGGCTGCACGCTTCCGGGCCTCGGAAATTGTGATGCCTTCCTTGCTGGCATACTTCCCATAGAATCCATTGATTTCCTTATCCATTTCATCAATCATATTCTGAAAGATTTCATGAATGCGTTTCTGATATTCTTTCTCGTCCCGGATATTATGCTTCCTCTGTTCCGTCTCCCGGTTCTTCCAGTACGTCGCGCTGTCCATTCTCTGCCGCACCTCCAAACATCTGGTTCATCACCGGATCCACCTCTTCTTCCTCTTTTTCTTTCTGGATCCGCTCCATCTCCGCCTGAATGTCTTCGATAAATGACGCCAGCCCCATCATGGTCTCCTGGCTGACCTCCATGCCGGCGTCCACCAGAGTTTTGAGTTCTTCCAGAACAGCTTTCGGAAGATTTGGCGTAAAGGTAATCGTGAGGTTTCCAAGGTCATCGTTGTCTGCCTCATTCACGAAGTTTTTAATATTCATGAGCAACCGGTACCGTCGCATGAGCCCTTTTTTAAATCCCCGCTGCCCGGTCTTTGCAATCTGCTGGAAGCCGAACAATTTATATTTCATCGCTTCCCCGGACTGCGTGCCGGCAAAGGCTTCATCTGTCAGATCTGGCACAAAGGAAATCTTATGGATATCCTTCTGCAGCCGGTCTTTATAGGCTTCGGCGCCGGTCACATCATACTGCTTGTACACATACTTGGCATCGGTCTGTTCTCTGCTTCCATCCGGATTGATTCCAGAAGCCAATAACAGCAGGTTTGCCTTTTTCATCTCCGCCATATCCTTGACCGTATATTTTCGCAGGTTCAGGTCCCCGGTAATCACCAGCGTGGCCTCGTTAAGGTCCGTCATATAATTTGCCGTATCGGACTGCGCTGCATCATATAGGTCAATCAGCGGAATCACATCCTCATATCCGCCCATCCGGTACCGGTCCGGAGAATATTCCGTGACGGGCACTTCTCCCCACTGGTGCTGTTCCCTGCCCTCTTCTTCCAGCTTCAGTGCCATAATCTGGCTTGTCTTGTATGTAATGACCTCTGTATCTGTATAAACAAAGACCTTTACCCTCTCCTGTGTACCGATGCGGTAGCGTGGGTACCGGACAGCAAACAGCGGCGTCCGCTCCACATCCGTCCCATAACAGACAAATGTCTCGAATACATTGCTGATCACAGAACGATCCTCGTCTTTTTCGTTCCGATATTGCAGCTCATAGGCCCGGCCGTATTTTTTCATATCCCGCCAGAGTTCACTGTCCAGCGCCTCAATGTCATTGATTCGGTCGTACTCCGCAATGATTTCATTCACCTGGTCAATATCACTAACCTTCTTGATCGGGACGCCGGTGTTATATCCAACATCAAATACATTGATGATTTTCGCAAAATTATGGGCCGCCCGATGGTCTGCCCGTTCTTTTTCTATCCGCCGGCAGTCATCATTATAGATGCCGTCATTTCTGGCTTTCATGTAATCGTCCAGCGCCGCCAGCCTCGGGCACTGGGTCTGGTAATGATCCAATATCATCTCCCGGAGCTTGCCCAAATCTCCCAGTATTTCTTCCGCGCTGTCCGCCCGGTAGGAATAGTTGGTCTCCGGGCCGTAAAGCTGTTGGAAGCTCTTATGCACGTTATACGGTCCATCTATGCCGTGTTCAAATTCATTTGCTTTTAATATCTCATCCGCCATAGTTACAACATTCCTTTCAATCGTCTGGCCTGCTCCATCCGGCTCTGTCCAGGCTGCTCAATTTTGTTCACCGTCATATCTGAATAAATGCCGTACCGGATTGCGCAGAGGACATCGTCATTCTCTTTCAGCGGTTCCCCGGTATTCTTCTTCCAGATGTATTTATAGATTTCATCCCGGAACCTCGGGCACTGCGAATACACAATGAAAAACTGCTTGTTTGTCATCAATGTTGCCACCGCTTCGATTCCGGATAACACCCTGTTATTTCCCAGGAAGGCATTGATCCCCGCCTCCTGGAAGGATGCCACGTGCTCCGGCCTGGCCGGATCGCAATAAAAAGGGATATTACCATACCGCCTGATAATATCCTTCGCTACAGTTATCCAGCTGTTTATATGTTTATGTTGCGCCGCATGTTCTTCAATAACGTAATAGCTGCCGGCTCTGATGCCAATCACTACGATGGCTCCCCAGTGTTCCCATCCCCAGTCCACGCCAGCCAGAACACGCTCAAATATAAGGTCCCTGGCCTGCTCCGGCGTGATTACATGCACGTTCTGGTCAAAATCCGGATAGACAACGCCTTCCCCGGACACCCATAGCCCTTTAATTCCCCGGTCAGAGAACATTCCTTTCGGCGTGGTCTCTATAATGTTCTTCACATACCGCTCATCCAGGAAAGCGTTATCCGTCAGCGTAAAATGAAAGCTCAAAATCCCTTCTGCTGAAGACTTGATATAATCTTTCAGGAGCCAATGCTCCGGATGGTCCGGGTTCGTGTCCGCAATGATCCGCGCTCCCGGACCGCTGCACCTGGCCTTAATCTCATCGAATACTTCCTGATTTGCCAGGGAAGCCTCATTGATGTATGCTCCGAATGCAGTCATGCCTCGGATCCGGCCAAGCCCACTGATATTCCCGTGGGAAGTCTGCACCACCTTCACTCCGAACATCGTGAAGTTGTTGAACCGGTCAAACTTGAACTCAAAGCCATACTTATTCGACAGCTCTGTGAGAATATTGTCCTGAATGTTCCCCATGGAATATCCGGCCAGGATGTACTGTGGTGTATCGATTCCCAGCTGATCCGCAATCCCGCGGACCCGAATCAGTTCCTGCAGAAAAATATCATTGTCCAGCTGCGTCTTCCCGGAACGCTTCGCCCCATGGTTGATCAGCATGAACCAGTCTGTATTCCGACAGGCTTTCAAGATCTCGATCTGCTTCGGCGTGTAGATGCTATTCAGATTCATCCAACGCACCCCCGATCGCGTCAAATAACTTCTGGACTTTATCCTCAATAGGATTCTGGTCGCTGCCCTTAATCTGTTCTGTCTTTGCACGCAGATGTTCAATCCGCGTCCTCTGCTCCTCGCTGGCCAAATCCCAGTTCCGATGCAGAAGCTCATCGTATTGCTTTATCAGAGACCGAAGCTCCGACTGTGCCCTGGCCTGCGCCTTCAGGAAGGTTGCCTGCTTGTCCCAGGCCTGCTGATAATTGTAGGTGTCCCCATTGTCAAAGGAGCCTGTGTGTTCCTCGGTTAAGTCCCTCTGATCCCGTACATACATGATCTGCTGCGCCCGGACAATGGCAGCATAAGCAATCTGGATATTTCCCCAGAGGATATCCAGCGGGTCTTGCTTGTCAATATCTTGTATAATAGAAAAGGTCTCTTCCGGAAGATACTTCGAGAAGAAACCATGTTTTTCTGCATTCTTATTCTTTTTTGGTGCGCCATGTCCGACAGCGTTCTTATTGCCTGGCTGACCGCCACGATGTTTCGCAGCGTTGCGTTTTTTCTTTTGCAACGTTGCGTTGCCCCATTTATATCTGCTCTTCCAGCTTCGGACTGTCCCTTCCGAAACGGAAAGCTGCTTTGCAATATCAATTAATTTCATTCCCTGGTCGAACAGCTCCTTTGCCTCTTCGACGCGGGGATCTGGTGCTCTCGGCAAGCCTCACCACCTCTCAATCGTTTGTTTGGGGAAAGAAAAGCACCTCGGAGGATGCTTTTTTATGATTATTTATTTTCTTTTTTCATTTCAATTAATTTAATTAAATCATCTGATAACTTTGGCATTTCTTCTTGTTCTGGAAACAAATCCTTTATTTCATCTGGGGCATCAATGGCCGAATAAATTTGTAATCCTTTATCCATCCAAAAACTAAGTTTTTCCAAACTTTTTCCAACCTTTCCCTTTTCTTCCCCATCCTTTAAAGCTCCTAATTCTCTTTCGAGATCTTCAACGCAATTCTGCACCACAACATTATTGGCCTTATCAAATGCTTCTGTAACTTGAATCATAACGTCATTCTGTAATTTCAATGATTGAAAAGCCTCTTCCTGTGCTTTTACTGTCAAGAAATGTGATTTAATTTTAATTGCATAATCCACTATGCTACACAGATTTTTTATTAGAGTTATTCCTGCTGCCCCTATAACTAAAAAAGTAAGCCATGTTGACCCTACATCAACAGAACTATATTTTATTTCTGCGTCTTTATTTTGAAGATATGGGCATTGTTTTATTACAAAATCTAAATCTTGCAAGCATTTAGAAAATTCACCAATATCATTGAACTGCGGAAGTTTTATATCAATCCCCATTACATTATTACTACTTTTAGAGGAATTTATTGATTCATATAAATTTACTATAGCCTTCATAGAAGTTAATAATTCTTTTCTTGCCGCTATATACTTATTTGCATTAGACGTTGTTATATCGAAACGATCTTGATCACGATACATAACTGGAATCGTTTCATAAAACTTTCTTACCTCCTGCCTAAGGGGTTCAATTTTAGCTAGTTCATTTAAAATCGTAGCTTTGTTTTTCCATCCGGAAATGAACTTTATAGTGCTTCCATTGGCAATTCTGTTCTCGACTTCCATGTCAGCAACAGCTTGCAAATATTTTTTACACGCATAGTACATTCCATACAACCTCATTATAGCGTTTTCCTCCCGTAAAACATTTTTCTCCATTTTACACCAAACACCTGTAAAATACTACAATATCCGATAAAAAATATTGCACGAACAAAACACCCCATATTTCTACAGGGTGTTTCAAAAAAAAATGTTTTAAGGGGAGGAATCTCAATGTCCCAGTATCTGGTAATCGTCCTCTGTGATTAAATCACGCTATCATAATATCACGTTTTGGTGCTCAATTTGTGCTCCAATTTTTAATTCATTTAATATTGCATAGAATTTTCTTCGCGTACCATAGAAATCACTTCTACACATTGGAATCTTTCCTTGCTCTGCATCATATTCAATAAACTCATACGGCAGCCCTAGCGTGACTGATTTCAGTATGTACTTCCATATTCCCGGATTCGCCCGGACAGCAGCTTCTTCAATCATGAGACAATCCCTCTTGTACTGCTCATTGTCGATCGCCTGCCGTTCCGTTGGCCTTCCGACACCGCCGCCGGCGGGAGCACCATCGTTTTGCACAGAAGACAATCCATACCTTATCTTGTTCTTTTTCTCCTCATACTGAAGGCAAAACGCCTTGAGTTCCTGGTAACGATGTTTTGATATCCCGTAATCATCCCAGGTCATGTCTCGCAATCTTTTTCCCAAAGGAATCACTCTTCCTTTCCCTTTGTCATATTTAATCTTTTTGGCTTAACTGTCGGCGTACATCAGCCAGCCCACACAATGCTGTATTGCCGATCCGAACGTCATTCCAGCTGCAGCTCTCACAGTTCCTGCAGATGCAATCCCTATAGTCTTCAACCATCCGATCCGACACATGCAGCACTAATTCTACATGCGGCGCCGGGAATACCCTGATCTTTTTCAATCCCCTTCACCTCTGATTGTTTCATAAATCTTTTTCTTTGCATTGTACTGGACGGCTACAGGCATCCCACAATTGATGCAGTTTACGTCCAACATCTCATCGGTTATATTTGTCAGATACGCAGCATTCCTGCCGCACTCACAGTTCAGGAACATCTGCGCCAGGTCATGCAGTTCCGTTTTCTTCCCACAGCTGTCACATTTATATTCTCTCAACTTGCGTCTGGAACAGAAAGCTCTACGTTTTCCACAATACGGGCATTCCAGGTACAAGAATCCACCGTATCCACTATTCTTTTCTCCCGGAAGTATCTCTTCCTCACTCTCGTTACCGGAAGGAGTGAGATTATCAAAAATCTTTTTTTTGTGAACCTCAGATGGTGATTGTATCTTCAATGCCTCATTCATCGCCGGCACGGACGTGCTTGCTTTATCCCCTACAGCAACTGCTTCATTCACATCCGGCTCCAGCAGTATCTCCGGGAGATAGCAATCATCCTGCGGATTATCATCCCCCGCCAGGATATCTGACACAATCCTGTTAAATAACGCCTCACATTTTTCTTCGTCCATTTTCAAACAAAACCGTCTGTCTTTTGTTGCAATAGTAAGTCCCATGATCACATTCTCCCTTTCTTTTTCATCTCTTCTTTCACTGCCTGGATCCTTGCTTTTAAGCTCTGCATCACATAATCCTGTACGTCTTCTTTCCGGCTGAGAGCGGCCATAACGTCTTCGTCTCTTGTGCCTGTACAGACCAGATGATGGATAATCACCCGCTCCGTCTGTCCCTGCCGGTGCAGACGCTTATTGGCCTGCGTATACTGCTCGTAATTCCAAGTAAGCCCGAACCAGATGACATGATTGCCACCGTCCTGCAGGTTCAGCCCATAGGCACTGCTGGCCGGGTGGGCCAGAAGGACATCCACCTCCCGGCGGTTCCAGGCATCTTCATCCTCTGGCCTTTTTAATTCCCGTACCGTCAGCCCGGTCTTCTCCAATGCTTTCAGGATCCGGAACTTATCGTGTTGGAAATTATAAAACACCAGGGCCGGCTTCCCCTGCAGGGACTCGATCAGCTCCATGAAAGCCTCAATTTTGCAGTTATGTACCTCGTGGACATTATGGTCATCGTCATATACCGCCCCATTGGACAGCTGCAGAAGCTTGTTGGATAATGCCGCCGCACTAGTCACGCTGATCTCTTCTTCCTCCGGCAGCCCTAAGATCATCTTTTTCTCCAGCTCCTGGTATGCCTTTTTTGCTCTGGCGTCCAACACTACCGGCACTTCGTGGAACGTCACAGGTGGAAGCTGCAGATAATCTTCTGCCTTCATGGATACACAGATATCTGAGATCTTCGCCATGATGCTCTCCTCACTGCCCTGCTTTGGCTTGTAATTATAAATCACATTCTGCCCGCGATCACCCGGATCGAAGTAATGTTCCCGGAACTGTGTATACCGTTT
The DNA here is from genome assembly GCF_002161065.1 of Eubacterium sp. An11. Taxonomy (GTDB): domain Bacteria; phylum Bacillota; class Clostridia; order Lachnospirales; family Lachnospiraceae; genus Anaerobutyricum; species Anaerobutyricum faecale. Next base: position 94,115 of record NZ_NFLV01000002.1, read on the forward strand.
TCCCAGGCGCTCTCCGCCGTCCAACAGATAGACCTGCGACCACAGGTCATTCAGACCATTCGGTGAAGGAGTACCAGTCAACTCTACCAGGCGATCGATGTGTCCGCTGACACTGGCCAGGGCTTTGAACCGCTTTGCGTTATGGCTTTTAAAACTGCTGCTCTCATCGATGACCACCATGTCAAATGGCCAGGCATTCCGGTAATAATCCACCAGCCACACAACATTCTCCCGGTTCGTGATATAAAGGTCTGCCGGCGTGTTCAGCGCCCGGATGCGCTTCGCCTGACTTCCCAGTACCTGAGACACCCGGAGGATCTTCGTGTGTTCCCACTTGTCCTTTTCCCTGGTCCAGGTCCCTTCTGCCACTTTCTTCGGCGCAATGATCAGCACCTTCCTGACCTCGAACCGGTTGCATTTTAATTCCCGGATGGCCGTCAGTGTTGTAACTGTCTTGCCTAAACCCATGTCAAGGAACAGGCCGATCTTTTTGGCGTCGATGATCTTCTGGATGCAGTAATCCTGATAAGCGTGTGGCTTAAATTGCACCGTCGCCACCTCCCAACAGTTCATCCATGATTTTCTGCAGTGTTTCCTGCAGGCTTAAAAATTTCAAGACGTCGTCTTTCCCGTAAAGCACCCGGACATCCTGTCCCAGAGAACGGAGACGCTCGATCTGCACCTCTTGCAGTTCTGTGAGTCTCCCTGCCTTTGTCTTCAACTCCACAAAGATCGGTGCCCGGCCCCGGAAAACGACCAGCCGATCCGGAACCCCGCTATTTCCCGGGCTTGTAAACTTGTATGCAATACCACCCAGCCTCTTTACTCCATCCCGCAGCAATGCCTCTATCTCTTTTTCCCGCATCTCATCAACTCCCCACTTTTCTCACACCAGACGTCATCTGGACTTTTACTGTCTGACCATGACCATACATACACATCACCTCTGTGATGACTCGTGATTCCCAGGTTCTTCCGGGCCTCTCTGATATCTGACCGGCGTACCCCGGAACCTTTCATCTGTGATTTCACATATGCGATGATTTCTTGGGCCAGTCCTTCTTTTCTGCCATCTGAAAAATATTTTGCCAGCAACATTTCTGCACAGATTATGTTTTCACTTTTCATGATCCATTCCTCCCGCCATGCCCAAATTGCCTTTTATTTATATATTATGACTACTTTATTAGGCTATTTAGGTAATATTAGGTAATACAGCTATACTACCTATTTTATTTATTTTTTCCTTTATATAGATAAATGGTAACATTGGTAACGTATAATAAAATAACCTTTGTTTATCAGGGTTTTTGCGTTTCTGAAACTGTTGTCTTTCCGTGTTGCCGTAATTTTGTGGTATCACTCGCGTTCGATACCGTTACCATTTACAATTGTCACATATCTACCCTTTTGTCATCGCCTTTTGGTATCGCTTCAAACCCTCTTTGTATACCATATGGACCATACCTCCGCTTTGATTTATTCCGTCTCCAACCTTTGATACCAGACAAAATCCCGTTGATTTCTCTGCTGTCAGATTTCTTCATGTACTTTGGGTCCCCGCTGAAGCATTCTGTCCATACTTCCACCGCACAGACTTTTTCCCTCTTTACCAGCTTGACATCCGGCCCACGGAGGTTCCCACTCCAGAATTGACGTCGCTGTGTAAGCGAGAAAGCGTTCCAGTTTTCCGGGACTTTCTGCTCCAGAAATTCCAGCACGAGTCCTTCCTTCCCGGAGTTTTCCCGGTGATGTTCCTGCATCTCTTCTGCCAGCTTTTCCACGTCTTTGTCCAGATACAATGGCTCTCCCAGCATCCAGTAGGTATAGGCTTCCGCCCAGATCTGGTCCACCTCTTCCGGAAGGTCCCGCCATATGGATTTCTTTGCCGGGTATACGCCCACATCCACTGGCCAGAACCGCCGGTTCCCGGTCGTATCCTTCAAAAATTCTTCCTCATTACTGGTCCCGAAGAACACGCACCGGCGAGGATGCCGGTTCACCCGCCGGCCGTATGCCGCCCGGTAGATATCTTCCCGTTTGGATAAAAACTGCTTGACCGCGTTCGTCTCCTGTTTTGTCATGGCAGTCAGCTCACCCACTTCGTTGATCCAGGTTCCCTGTATCAGTTCTGCCGCCTCTTTCCCTTCAAAGGACGTGAGGCTGTCGGAAAACCATCCCTTTCCAAGGGTGCTCAAAAAGGTACTCTTGCCGATGCCCTGCGGTCCAGTGAGGATAGGCATATAGTCGTACTTCACGCCGCCCACGATGGCACGGGCCACCGCGGCGCAGAGGGATTTGCGCATCACTGCGCGGGTATACGCATTATCTGCAGCGCCCAGATAGTCCGGCAGGAGGGTATCCAACCGGGGAACGCCATCCCACTGCAGACTCTCCAGATAATCCTTCACATCATTCACCTTATTCTGGCTGCTCACAATGAGGAGGGCATTGTCCAGCTTTTCCCGCCCGGTGATGCCGTAGAAGAGCTCCAGATAATTATAATAACCAGCGTCGTCCTCATCCTTCCACCGGTGTTTCTGCGCCGTCTTATCCCATGGCACAGGCCCTGTCAGCAGGCTGCACCCGGCGAACTCGTCTGTCACGATCTTTCCCTTCAGGTTCGGGTCATTCTCGAGGACGAGGACCGCGTTATTGATGGTCTTTGCAATCTTTCCGGATGCATCTTTTGTAAGCCGATCCATCCAGGAATAATCTGTCTCCTCCGAATCTTCCACCGGCGCATCAAACGCTGCCTGCGCCTGTTCAAATGCCTCCTTCGTCATGAGGGTAGATACCTGTTTATCACCCCTTGCCAGCCGCGACATCGCCATAAAAGAGGGCAGCTTGTTGTTCGGCGTCCCCTCTTTCGCCTCCGCATCCTGGTCGCCAAACATATGCAGGCGCACCATGTCAAACGCATTGACCAGCAGGCCGGAACACGGGTCTGTCGCATGATGGGAATAGAGGAACAGATCTCCGTCATAGACAACAGCTCCACCCTGCGTGGAACCGCCGGTATATGTATATCTGCCTGGTATGGCTGTCTCCTCATACATGCCGGGGATAAAGGCTGCCATCGCCTGTGTGATGCTGTACGTCCGGCAGAAGGCGCCGATCACGCCGCGCTTTGTGGTCGGGTCTTCCTGGCGCGCCAGGCGGCGCTTTTCCAGTTTCTCTGTCCCCGGTACTTTTGGCCATTGGCTGACATCCGTCCAGTCGCCGTACATGGCCAGCAGGCCGGCCTTGCTGCAGAACGGGCTGTCGTAGACCTGGTAAATGTATTCCCCATCCTGACAGCAGCTTGGCCAATACATGAGCCGCGCTGATTCAAATGTTGTTGGGTCGCAGAACTCGATCCCGATGAGCGACGCCAGTTTCCGCGCTGTCGGCTCATATTCATCCGATGAGGCCGTTACATCCAACGGGATGATGACCCGCAGCCGCGGGGCATACCCGGTATGTTTTCTTGTGCTGTAAACGACAGCAGCGCATCCAAGGCCGCCGATCCGCCGCAGGATATCCTCTGTGCCCCCGGCGGGGATATTGTCCATGTCCAAGGTCACAAGATCCCTGCCCGTAAGATATACCGGTTTTCGCCGGCCATTGGAAAAGGTACCGCCGACAAATCCGCCGACGTCTTTAAGCTCCGCCTGTTTTGCCTTTCCCATGGCCAGATATTCTTCCATGGTCTCACTGCTGCGGACCGGCGTTTTCAGTTTATCCACAAACTCAGACCAAAGGAGAGAACTCTCCGGCCAGTGCGTTGCCTTCCGGCTCCCCGCCGTGCTGATGCGTAATGTTCGGTTATACTGCAAACGTCTCCCTCCTCTAATCTTTCCTGTAATAGCTTCCCTCAAACCCGGCGCCCCGAAGGATCAGTCCCGGCGCCCAGGAAATGGGTTCAGCCATGATGCTGCAGATCTCTTCCACCGTCACATCCATGGGAGCATCGATGATGACTTCGTCATGGACGTGAAAGACTACCTGCAGCCCTCGGTCATCTATCTTTTTCAGTGTCTCTGCCAGGCAATCCCTTGCGACTGCCTGGACAATGTTTTCCGTCATTTTTCCGCCGTATGTCGATGTGACTTCCCACTTCTTCGACTGCTGTCCTACTGTATGATAATGGACTGCCATTTTGCCAAACTGGTTCTCCTGCAGGAACGGCTTAGGGTAATACAATTTCCTGCCCGATGGCAGCTGCACCGTCAGGAAACACTGTCCATACACGATGTCTCCTTCCAGGGCAAATATCAATCCATGGATCGCCTGTGGCTGCGCCGTCTGCATGGTCGTGAGCGCCGCCTGTTCCACGGCATACCACAGGTCACAGATCCGCCGGTTGGCCTGCCGCCAGCGCTGGACGATATCCGGGAGTTCCTCTTCCGGGATTCCCATGTTCAATGCGCCCATGGACACCAGCGCATTTATCCCGCCCTGATAACCCAGTGCAAGAGTGGCCACTTTTCCTTTTTGCCGCAGGCTGTACTCCGGGTTTCCCTTTACGATCTTCTCGATCGGCACATGGAACATCTGCGATGCTGTCGCTTCGTAGATCTTTCCGTGCGTGGCGAATACTTCATTGACCCATTGTTCCCCGGCCATCCATGCGATGACACGCGCCTCGATGGCAGAGAAATCAGCGACCACGAACTTATGTCCCTCAGACGGGATGAACGCCGTCCGGATGAGCTGGGAGAGCGTATCCGGCACATTCCCATACAGCATCTGGAGACCATCATAATTTTTCTTCTTCACGAGGTTCCTGGCATAGTCCAGTGTCTTCAGATAATTCCTCGGCAGGTTCTGCATCTGGACCATGCGGCCGGCCCACCGCCCCGTACGGTTTGCCCCATAATACTGCGTGAGTCCCCTTACCCGGTCATCCCTTCCCTTGGCCGCGTGTATCGTCACATATTTCTTGATGGATGTCTTTCCCAACTGTTGCCGGATCTCCAGAACCCGCCGCACGTCCGCCGGAAGGTCCTCTATCCTCAAAAGGTTGGAGACGTCCTCTTTCCGTAGGCTATCTATCTGGATGTCTGTCCCACACCAGTCGAACATCGTTTCTTCCAGCCACGCTTTTAGCTGCGCTGTGCTGTTTGGGTTTGCAAGCCCTGTGATCCTTACCGCCTCGTCTGTCAGTTCCTGCGCCGACTGCTCATGGATGGTGAGCGCACCTTCGATCAGCGTGGCATCCACCCGGACGCCGAGGGTGTTCATCTCCGTGGTCATCCGCCACAGGCGTTCCTCATCTTCTGGCATCGGGTACAGATTAAGCCTCTGCAGGATCTCGTACTCCGTCACCACGTCCTGTCGGTTATACTCCATAAACAGATCCCATTTTATAGGATCGTGTTGCGGCAAGTTCCATATTCTCCCGCCGTTCCTCTTTGTAGGTTTGCAGGGCACGCAGAAATACCGAATGAGCGCCTTGCCGACAGACAGTTTCTGCTTATCTTGTGGCAGCCCGATGGCTTTGCCGGTGGCATCCAGTCCTGCAGGATATCCGCAGTACAGGCTGTGCGCCATCGTACAGCGCCACTGCGCAAGGGGCGTCACATAACCCGCCTGGTTCAGGCAATACCACTCAAAGGCTGCATTATACGCATGCTTGATTACTTTCGGATCAGATAGTGCCAGCAGAATTTCTCCCGGGATCTGCTCCCCCTGTGCCATGTTGATGACTTCCACCGGCTCCCCGTCCGCTTTATAGGCAAAAAGGAGGATAGAAAAATCATCTGACTGCGCATATTTATACAGTCCGACTTTCCCGATATCCTCGCTGGATCTTGTCTCAATGTCTATACTTAAATGTCTCATTCTGGCCTCCATTAGAAAGGCAGAGGGGCGCAATGCCCCTCCCTGTTATCAGTACGGCATCCCAGTGATCGGATTGATCGCCTGCGCCGCTGGCTGCTGGTATGCCTGCTGGGTCGTCTGAGCCGGCTGTACAGGTTGTGTGAAACCGAACGCCTGCGCCGCCGTTGGTGCAGATCCGCCAAGAGGCTCTCCATCCTCCAGTTTCTGCACCGGACCCAAGCCGCATCCGATTCCTTTTTTCCCGCCAAACGCGTATGGAAAAAACGATACATTGACCCGGCCATAGATCCCGGAATACACTTCGGAATGGTTGATGATAGGATTTCCCATCTTGTCCACGACTTCCGGAGGATAGTCTTCTTTGGCACTGGCAGTAAAGACCCAGTGCCCTTTGCACTCCGGACCAAACGGCATCCCATCAGATGGCCGTACTCCATCCCCATCATAAACTGGTGTTGGCACGATCGGCGGGCACTGCCCATTCCATTTTTCATTGATTCCTCTCTGCTTTGCCGCTTCGATGGCCGCATCGATGCGGGCTTTTGTGTCTGCATCTGATTTTGGTACGAGGACGGTCACGCTGAACTTTTCTTCCTGCCCTGGCTGATATGCGTATGGTTTAAATAAATGTACATAAGATAATCTTGCTTTTCCTGTTGTTACGTTCGTTAATTCATTCATCTGGATTTTCCCCCTTCTTTCCTGCCTCTGATCCGCCAAAGGCTTCTGCCGCGCTCACTTTATTTGTGACCGCCGGACGTTTATCTGATTCTTTTGCCAGTGCTGGCTTCCCTGGGTTTTTGACCACATACTCTCCGACCAGGGTCTGGAATTCTTTTTTGCCGACTGTTTTTTCCACCTGTGCCAATGACAATGGCGTCCTTTCCCACAAGATGGCAGCATCGATACCATTATCTGTCAGGGTCTTAAACGCCTTGTCCATATCGGTCCAGTCGCGGGAACCTCTGCCTTCCACGGCTTTCCATCCTGAGATCTCTTTGCCTGCCAGGCATTCTTTCAGGGCATACTCTTTCAGGTCTTTCAGCCATTTGGCCACATCTTCCCCTTTTTCCAGGTATTCCCCTACTTCTTCATTGGTGATGAGCGGTGGCTTTTTGTCGGTAAAAAATGCCAGCCGTACATTTTCCTCCGCCCTGGCCCGGCACTGCGCCCGCGCCCGGCAGAACCGGCAGGCTTCCTCACCGGGAGCAAACTCTCCCTCTCCTTTAAATGCGATTGCTGCCCGATCAGCGATAAAATCGCCGTAAGCCAAAAGTTCCGGAATGCCACATTCCCACTCCGATATGTTACTGAGACGTGGCTGCACAATGGAAAGTCTGACCCGATCGATGGAGTAAAGGATAGAGCATGCCGCATACGCTCCCAGCGCATACAGGATCATCTGCAGGTTTTCCTCCGCACTGACCGGCACGCCTTTCCCATACTTAAAATCAATAACATGGAGCGTACTGCCGCCGATCAGGATGCAGTCCGCTGTCCCGAAACCTTCCGGGACATATTTATCAAAGTAAACGGTCTTCTCCACATCCGCATGTGGCGCATGGTCAAACGCCATTGCTGCAGTCTTTATGTAATCCAGGTATTCATCCGTATACCCCTGCATCTCATCGTTCCAATGCTCCTCTTTTTTCAGCTTATTGACCGTTCGGGTCATCTTCTGCTTACTGACTTCCTGCGGATAAAAATACTGCTGTACCTTGATCTCTGCCAGCGCGTGAGCGAGAGTCCCCTCCGCGGCTGCATCGGATCCGGTATCCGGGAACTGTTCTTCCAGCCTGGCACTCGGAGTGCAATGCACCCAGCGATGGGCGCTGGATGCACTGAGAAGGGCATGGGCACGTTCTTCTTTTTTCATCAGATCTGCGCCCCCAATCCCCGTAATGCCGTGGCAAATGCCCCATACTGCTCCTTCGGCAGATCCGGAAGGGATTGCACGCCAAACTGTGCCAAAAGGTTCCGCAATTCTCCCTGCCGTCCAGAATCCATAAGAGTCATTCCCGCCTTAGACAAGTCTTCCATTGTATAGGAGGGCTGTGCTGTTGGCACTGTTGTCTGAATCGGTTGCTGTACCCGTGGCGGTGCCGATTCTTGCGCCGCTGAGGTCGACGGTGCCGCCACAGGAGCTATAGCCTGTGTTGGCGCAGACTGTACTGGTACCTCTTGCTGCACAGGTACCTGAGGCGCCGGCACCGCAGATACCACGTCAGCCGTGGTCTTTTTCCCCTCTGTCTTGGATATTGTTCCGTCTTCCCCTGACAAAATCATTTTTGCAAAGTCTTTCAGTTCTTCCATCGATTCAAATGTTACTTTCATTAACATCTTTATTCCTCCTCATCCTTGTGTTCCCTTCAATCATCAAACATCTTCTCTGAAAATGCAGCCTGTAATACTGCATTCGCAAGGGCGTTTCCATCCGCCAGGTCATTCAGTACGTTCGCTACGGAAGCACCGAGTGCAGCCGCTATGTCGACCGGATTACCGCTTCCGAAGCTTATACCGTCTGCCTCCATCGGATCACTGTCCGTTTTGAGTGCGATGGCAAACACGTAGTTGCCCTCAAACACTTTTCTCTCTTCGTCGCTTTCGACGATCACTTTTATCATGTCTCTTCCTCCCTTATTCCGTTAAACCAATCATCATCACAATCGCATTGCCGGGCATGTACTGCTTGTCCCCGGTGATGGGATCGTTGTGCATCAGCACATCCGCCCAGCTTATGACCAGCCAGAGAAAGATCAGGATACCGACTGCCGTCAATGCGTTGATGATCAGATTTTTTATAAATTTCATCTTCACTTTTCCTCTTTATTGATGTAAAATAATAATCGTAATATTATTATGCTTTGTTGCGCCCAGTCTGGAGTTACTGCTCCTTTGGGCGCACTCCCTGATGAACAGAATCCGGAATTTCCATCCCAAAAAATTGATACATCCGGCGAGCGTAGATATCATAGGTCATTTGCCCGCCAGACTTAGCTGGTGGAATAGCCTTACCGAATGCCCATCTGCCAGCCTTGATCCGTTCCCGGACTTTCTGCGGCCGGCAATGTAAAATCCGGGCGGCTTCCGCTGCGGAAATGATCTCCCTCAATTCTCATCGCCTCCTTTTTCATCTCAATTCTTTTTGGCCGACGCTCTTCTTCCAGTTTTAAAGCCATTGATACAAATTTATGAACCCTTACGCTTCCTTGCTGAGTGACTGCCAAAAGAATGTATTTTATACCGTAAAAATCTTCGACTTCTGACAACGCTGTTATAAAATCCGCAATAATTGGATTTTTAATTTTTTTGTATGATTATGTTCCGTCATTTTCCTTCCATCTCATTTCTACTTTTCCAGGTATCAATTGTTTATTGACTTTTTTACACTATTCTCCTACTCAATCCTTACAGGTGCTGCCACACCAAGTACAAGAGAAAGGAGATAAATAGTGTATGGATCAAATTGATAAATCTTTCAAGCAATGGATATCCGCTTTTACTGTGACAGACACCAACCTGGGGGATCTCGCTTCAGACATTGCAAGAGATCCTTCTTTCCCAGATAGCTCAGATAAGAGCGTTCTCATGGAGTACATCATTCGGAAGACCCATAACTCGTTGGTCCATCGGACTCTTTCGGCTGCGATTGACCTCTACCACGCATCGGATTCGGAATAAACTTCCGTCCATATGGCTCTCGTATCCATTCTGCGTTAGGCTCCAAGCATCTTCGGATAGCTTGGAGTTCTTTTCGTATCACCACCAGCTCCTGTAAAATATTCTTTAAAACCATCCTTCTTTCACCTCCCTACTCTTCCAGAAAATAATCAACAGTCACACCGAAATAATCAGCGACTTTTTTAAGCTTTTCGATTGACGGAGAACATTTATCCCAGCTACGGATTGTCCCGTTTCCAAAAGAAAGCTTTTTCTCAAGAGCTGTAATTGACATATCATGCTGCTTTGCAAGCTCGTCGATTTTCTTCAGAATCAATATTTTCCCTCCTCTCATGTTTTGATATAATGAATTATGCGGGTCGCAAATCGCACTCCTTGAAAGGAGGTGACATGCATCAGATTTTATAGAATGATTACTTCCGCTGAGCTTGCCCAGAAATATCGACGCATTGGATATAACGTAGTCGCTCTTTCTTATTGGGTTGGAGAGTCACTCCCAATGACTATCCATCTTGAAAAAGTGGTGTAAGGCCACATATAACTGTTAATTCACTGCGACCCGCAAAATCAATCAATAATACTCGAAAAAATTCTAATATATTATTGACAACAAAGAGAAAATATTCTATTATTGTTTTAAACAATTTGAAAATATTCTAGTTACAGCTTTTTTGTTTGGTGTTTATTGGCTGTTCTACGCTATTTACGAGAATGTTTTCTCTTTACATCCTCTATAATACGAGAATATTTTCTTGTTGTCAAGTATTTTTTCGAGAAAATTTTCTTGTAGAAAGAGGTGGCTTATGACTTTAAAAGAAAGAATTAAAGAATTAGCCAATGCCGAAGGAATAAGCCTTCCCACTTTGGAGGCAGAGCTTGGTTTTGGTAATGGAACCATTGTTAAATGGGATAAATCTACACCTAATGCAGAAAAGTTAAATACAGTTGCAAAATATTTTGGCGTAACTATGGATTACTTATTGAATGGGGAGACAGAAAAGGGATTAACAAATAAAGATAAACGGGACATCTCAAAAACCGTCAATGAGTTGATGGAAAAATTAGATTCCAATGATGGAGCACCATTGTTCTACGACGGAGAAGAAATGGACGAACAGACAAAACTTTTGTTCCGCAACCAGCTTAATTCTTTGGTCACGACTGTAAAAGAAATTAACAAAGTAAAATACAACCCCAACAAAAACAAAGGGGAAAAGTAGGTGATAATTTGCAGCGGGATATCAAGAGCATCGTAAATCAGCTCGTAAGAAAATATCACACTCGCAATCCATATGAATTATGTGATTGCACTGATGTCCTGGTTCAGATCGGGGATTTAGGAAAGATCATGGGATGTTATCTACTCATCAAACGGCAGAAATGCATTATGCTAAACAGCAGCATTATTGATACACCCTTGGAGAAAGTAGTCCTAAGCCACGAACTAGGACACTCAAGACTTCATCGAAAAAATGACTGCTATTTCTACGGCAGCACATTTTTTAATAAAGCCAAAGAGGAAAACGAAGCCAATACCTTTGCGGCGGAACTTTTAGTACCAGATGAAATAATCTACTCCAATCCTGACCTGACCAAAGAACAAATTGCTCGGATGCTGGGATACACAGAAATGATTATGGAGTTCAAAAATATAGGAAAGAAATAAATATGAGTGTTAATAAATTAATTAAATTTTACATTCTCAAACCTGAACCATGTTTAAATAATACATCCTTTTTACAAAATACTAGTGATTCCATCTCCTATCAAATATTTAAAAGTGCTTTTCCAGAGGAAAACTTTTATCGTATTGATATTGATAAAAGAACATTGTATTTTGATATAAAAACATATTCAAAAAATCATATATTTGGAACATGTTCTGTAAAAGAAGCTCTTAAAGCTACAAATTTTATTCAACAACGAAATAAAGAAACTTTGCAAGCCAAACCGTTCACCGAATTGAATGATGAAAACCAATTAGAGGCTTACACCTTCTTTTATGTTGATTTCATTCATAATAGAATGGCAGCAATTGCAAATAAGAAAATCCCTCAAATTCATAATGTTTTAATGCAAACTATTTGGGAAAATTCTCATAATTTATCCCAAATTAGTATTCAGCCTGAACTCATACAAGATGTAAAAAAAGAGGCGGAAAAGCTTGTAAATCCTTCTTGGTTAGAAATAGAATTTGCTAGTCCTCCATCATCTGCTGAAATACCTAAAATGGATTTAATATTAAATGAGCCTGATTTTAAAAGCACAAAATATAGAGTTAAAATCAAAATTGAAAAAACCAACAAAAAATTTATAGATAAAATTATGCAGCTAGGAAATAAAAAAGATGAAGATCATATTTCTATGCTTAAGTTAATTGGTAAAAATGAATTAGGACTGGATGAGACTTTTAACTTCATTGAATCGCTATATGCAAAAACTGTGCCGTTAGAATTGACTGACGACACAGTAAAAAATATTGCATATATCGAGGAAAATTTAAAAAAATATTTAGATAAACATACTTTAGAGCTTGCCTAATTTATATAAGTAATAACTACATATAATAATATTACTAAAGGATGCAACTGATAAAATAACTATCTCTTCATAATATGATGAAAACATCCAAAGTAGCACAGCTAATGATAATAAACATATTCCAAAGAAAATATTTTTTAATAAAATTTCATTATGTTTAGTTTTTTTCATTCGTTCTACTATTTTATCATTTTTTGGAAAAGATAGATAAATAGTTAGAATTGTTAGTAATATACCTATTAATGTAACAATTATACTAATTAATGTATCCATATGCTCAAAATTAAATTTTAATACTGATTTTCCCATTAAAAATTTTAAAGCAATTATTATAATTGCAGGAAATATAATAAAAGAATACAATTTGATTTTACTCTTAATTTTTTGCATTTTATCACCCCTGAGTAAAATATAAACAAATCGCGAGAAAAAGTCAACAAAAATCGAACATATGTTTTAATTGATATTTTAAACATCTATTTAAAGAAAGGAGCGTACCACCATGCCATTACCAAGAGAAAAATCTCACACCATTAAAGACATCTACTCTCTCCCGGAAGGACAGCGCGCAGAGCTGATCGACGGCGATATGTATATGATGGTGCCGCCCAGCCGGATTCATCAGAAACTTGTTATGCAGCTTAGCCGTATTATTTCCAATTATATTGCTGATAAGAGGGGTTCCTGTGAGGTCTATCCTGCCCCATTTGCCGTCTTCTTGAATGCCGACGATAAGAATTATGTCGAGCCGGATATCTCCGTCATATGCGACCGTGATAAGCTCAATGACAAAGGCTGCGTCGGTGCGCCGGACTGGATTATAGAGATTGTCTCCCCGAGTTCCCAGCGTATGGATTACCTGACGAAGCTGTTTAAATATCGAACGGCCGGAGTTCGGGAATATTGGATTGTGAATCCAATCAAGGAAACCGTGCAACTATATTCATTTGAGGGCGAAGAAGACTCGACACAGTCCTCCTTTTCTGATTCTATTACATCTACAATCTTCAAGGATTTTTCTATATGCATTGAAGATCTGCTGAAATAAAAAAACTCCGCCCCTGCGCCAACAGGAGCGGAAGCAGTTACATATCCGAAGATGATGCAACCTAACACCAAAAATATTGTATCATCTCCGGGCAGCCACCGCAAGCGGAACATCCGTTTCCCGCTGGCTGTTATTTTTGTACCCATTTTTATCGCCAAGGAGATGACACTATGGCAAAACGAAAGAAATATCCAAAGCTCCCAAATGGCTACGGCAGTATTAAGTACCTCGGCAAAGGTCGCCGCAATCCCTACGCCGTCCATCCTCCAACCACGGAATTTACCCTGGACGGCGTTCCAAAGACACCAAAGGCCCTCTGCTATGTAGATGATTATATGAAGGGATTTGCCGTTCTGATGGCCTACAAGGCCGGTACATACGTTCCGGGCATGGAACGGGATCTGACGGACATTGACAGCAGTAAAGGCAATCTGGACAGTCTGGCACAGTCTATTTTGGCTGATTACGGCCGCATCAAGCATACTGAGCTGACAGAAGAAAAGAAACCGACTTTTGCAGAGGTATACGAAGAATTTTATGATTATAAATATGAACGTGATAAAAGCCGGCAGTATTCACAAGCATCCCGGGATTCTACGAGGGCCGCATTTAAAAATTGTGCTGCTATCCACGACAAGATATTTGAAAATCTCAAACATAAAGATTTGCAAAATATCATAGATAATTGTCCCAGAAAGCATGCCAGCCTTGAACTTATTCTCTCATTGTTCCGTCAAATGTATCAATACGCCATTGCCTATGAGATTGTTGATAAAGATTGCTCTACTGCCCTTAGAATCAACACCCCGGAAGATGATGAGCACGGAGAGCCATTTACTGATGCCGATCTACAAATATTATGGCAGCATGCTGATAACCCAATCGTAGAAATGATATTGATCATGTGTTATAGCGGGTTCCGGATCAGCGCTTATAAAACCTTAGAAGTCAATTTAAAAGAAAAATATTTCAAAGGCGGCGTCAAAACTGCAGCAGGCAAGAACCGGATTGTTCCTATACATAGTGGCATCTATCATCTCGTCTGCCGCCGGATAAAACGCGACGGAAAAATGCTCATCCAGAAAACAGGAGATTTCCGTCGGAACATGTATGCCACACTGCGAGAAATAGGCGTTGAACGACACACACCGCATGACTGTCGGCATACTTTTTCCCGACTATGCGAAAAATATAAGGTGAACGAAAATGATCGTAAAAGAATGTTGGGTCACAGCTTTAAGGGCGATATCACCAACGAAGTCTATGGTCACCGGACACTGGAGGAACTGAGGGAAGAGATTGAGAAAATTAAGATTTGTTACTAACGTGTTACTAACCGTTTCGTTTATTGCTGTTTTATTCAAGAAAATCCGGAACTGTTTAAATCTCCAAATACCGCGTATTTATGCGCTCTAATGGAACTCAACGCATGAACACGCGGTATTGTCTGATTATCATGATTTTAACTGAACCTTAAAAAGCACGATTCCTGCCACAAACAGCGCGGTCCCCAGAAGTTTCGTCCAGGCAAAGCCAACTTTTTCCACGCCAAAAATCCCAAATACCTCTATGAGATAGGCGACGATCACCTGGGAAGATACAATGAGCATCACTGCCCGGGCCGGACCCAAAGACGCCATCCCCGCGATGACCGTAACGGTGATAAAGGCTCCGATGACACCGCCGAGAAGCAGATACTTCGGCTCCACAGTTAACAGGTCAGAAAAAGACGTTGTTTTTCTTTCCTTAAAAAACCAGAGGGCAAGGCAGACAAAAAATCCTGTCAGCTGCACAAAAACGTTGGTGATCCACGGTCCCGTTTTATCGGTGACTTCTGTGTTGAACACTCCCTGAATACTCATAAGCGCTCCGGAAATGAGCGCCGCAATCCATCCGGACATAAGAAAACCTCCATACTTTGTTTGGTACCGATATTCAAACATCAAACCGCAGTCCGACGATGAAATCTGGTACATTTTATCCATAGTATGGAGGTCTTTTTCTATTTTATACCACCGATTGTTTCGCTTTATGCCATTGATGATTCCGCAATCACACTTCGAAGAATTCTGCACATTTCATCCACATGCTCTTCTGTGATGATCAGCGGCGGAACAAAGCGGATCACGTTGGCTCCGGCCGACATGAGAATCAACCCCCGGTCCATCGCTTTCACAATGATATCTCCCACCGGACCGTCAAATTCCAGCCCCTGCATCAGGCCTAAGCCCCGGTGGCCGGTAATCTGGCTGTATTCATCCTTCATTTCTTCCAGTTTCTTGTAAAGATAACCGCCCACTTTCTGTACGTGTTCCACGATCTTTTCTTCTTCAAAAATCTCATAGACACTGTTGACAGCCGCTGTGGCAAGAGGATTGCCGCCATAGGTGGTGCCATGATCGCCGGGAACCAGCGCATGGGACGCTTTCTCTGCCGTCACAAAAGCTCCAACCGGGACGCCGCAGCCCAGCGCTTTGGCAAGAGTCATCACATCCGGTTTCACCCCGTACAGATCATGGGCATACAGAGAACCGCACCGACCCATGCCGCACTGTACTTCATCGAAGATGAGCAGGATATCTTTCTCATCACAGAGCGCGCGCAGTCCGGAAAGGAACTCTTTTGTTGCCGGGTAAATACCGCCTTCTCCCTGCACTACCTCACAGATGATACCGCAGGTTTTGTCGGTGACCTTTGCCTTTACATCGTCAAGATCATTAAACCGGGCAAACACCGCCCGCAGATC
Source organism: Eubacterium sp. An11 (assembly GCF_002161065.1). Classification (GTDB taxonomy): domain Bacteria; phylum Bacillota; class Clostridia; order Lachnospirales; family Lachnospiraceae; genus Anaerobutyricum; species Anaerobutyricum faecale. Next base: position 109,957 of record NZ_NFLV01000002.1, read on the forward strand.
CTTTGGCACAAATCCTTCCTGATAATGGACATTGCCGGTCACCGACAGCGCTCCCTGACTTCTTCCGTGGAAAGAATGGTTCATGGCGATAAACTCATATTCCCTGGACGGATCTTTCAGATACGCGTATTTTCTGGCCACCTTTAATGCGCCTTCAATGGCTTCCGCGCCACTGTTGGTAAAGAAAACTTTATCCATGCCTGACGTCTTTACGATCTTTTCCGCCGCATCCACCGCCGGCACATTGTAAAACAGGTTGGAGGTGTGAAGAATCTTGTCAATCTGTCCTTTCAGCGCATCGTTATATTTTTTGTTCTGATACCCCAGGGCGAAAACAGCGATCCCGGCTCCAAAATCCAGATATTGTTTTCCGTCCACATCGTAGAGATACACTCCTTCGCCTCTGTCCAGCACCACCGGATAACGGTTATAGGTCTTTAAGAGATATTTTTCCCCTTTATCAATATATTCCTGTGTTTTGCTCATCGGCTTCTTTCCTCCCGCTTTTTATTCTCATCCATTCCGTGATCTTTTCTCAAAACAGCGGTTCTTTTAAGATGGCTGTTCCGATACCTTTCTCTGTAAAGAACTCAAGCAGCAGACAGTGGGCCACTCTTCCGTCCAGAATATGCACCCGGGAAACTCCCTGCTCGATGGCGTCGATGCAGTTGTTGAGTTTTGGCAGCATACCTCCGCCCACCACGCCGTTGGCGATAAATTCCTTGGCAGTATTGACGTCCATCTCGGAAATCAGAGTCTTCTTGTTGGCCGGATCCACGAAGACACCTTCGATATCGGTCAGGAAAACCAGTTTTTCCGCCTCCATGGCCTTTGCCACACCGCAGGCCGCATCATCAGCGTTGATATTATAAGAATCAAAATTCTCATCCATGCCGATCGGCGCGATGACCGGAATAAATTCCGCATCCATGAGAGTCGTCAGCAGTTCCGTGTTGACGGACTTCACATTGCCCACGAAACCGATGTCCCGGCCGTCCGGCATCTTCTTATCCACCTGAATCATGTTGGCGTCCTTTCCGCAGATACCCACAGCGTTGATGCCCATCTTCTGCATCAGGCCCACCAGCTCTTTGTTCACTTTATTGAGTACCATCTCCGCGATCTCCATAGTTTCCTTATCGGTCACCCGGAGTCCGTTATAAAATTCCGCTTCCTTTCCGGAAAGCTTGACCCATTTGCTGATCTCTTTGCCGCCGCCGTGAACGATGATCGGTTTCATACCGATCAATTTCAGCAGCGCCACGTCCTTGATCACATTATATTTCAACTCTTCGTCAAGCATGGCGCTTCCGCCATATTTTACGACAACAATCTTTCCATAAAAACGGCGGATGTACGGCAGCGCCTCGATGAGAACGCTGGCTTTCATCATCTCGCTGTTCATATCATTCAGCTCCAACATACTTTCTCCTTTCTAAGAACGATAATCCGCATTAATTTTCACATATTCGTAGGTCAGATCACAGCCCCAGGCGGTGGCTTCTTCTTTTCCGTTATGCACATCAAGAATCGCCTTCACCGGGTTGCCGGAGAGGATTTTTGTGGCGGTTTCCTCACTGTAATCGGCGGCTATACCGTCTTTTACGATGACCAGACTGCCTTCCCCGCTTTCCAGGATGATATCCACTGCTTCCGGATCAAAGGAAGCACCGCTGTATCCCATGGCGCAGAGGATTCTTCCCCAGTTGGCATCTTTTCCGAACACTGCCGCCTTTGTCAGACTGGAGCAGACCACTGCCTTGCTGATTTTCTTTGCCTCTTCTTTGGTAGCTGCGCCGTGGCAGGTCACCTCAAAAAGTCTTGTGCATCCTTCCCCGTCTCCGGCAATCTGCTTAGCCAGGTATTCAAGGACGGTATGGAGCGCTTCCCGGAACGCGGAAAGTCCCTCGCTGTCCCTTGTCAGGATATCATTTCCGGCCATACCGTTACACAGTACCAGACAGGTATCGTTGGTGGAGGTATCCCCGTCCACAGAGATCATATTGAAGGTATCTTCCACCTCTTCCCGGAGAATCTCCTGCAGAAGCGGCTGCTCGATAGCTGCGTCGCTGGTGACAAAGGCAAGCATGGTACCCATGTTCGGGTGAATCATACCGGAGCCCTTGCTCATGCCGCCCACAACGACTGTCTGTCCGCCAATCTCACACTGAACAGCGATTTCTTTTTTATGGGTATCGGTGGTGAGGATGGCTTCCGCTGCGTCAGCAGCCGACTGGACATCCGCCTTCATGGCAGGTACCAGCATCTCGATTCCTTTTCCCACCACATCCATGTCAAGCTGCATGCCGATGACTCCGGTGGAACACACGAGCACCTCTCTTTTTCCGATACCGAGGAGGGACGCCGCTTTTTCTGCTTCCTTCGCGCAATTTTCATAACCTTCCTCTCCGGTGCAGGCGTTGGCGATACCGCTGTTGATCACCACTGCCTGAGCCCTTCCTTCCTCCTCGACCACTTTTTTATCCCAGAGTACCGGAGCTGCCTTTACTATATTTCTTGTAAAAGTGCCGGCACAGACCGCCGGCGCTTCCGAATAGATCATCGCCATATCTTTGTTGGTCTTTCCGGCCTTGATCCCGGCACGAAGACCTGCGGCACGAAATCCTTTGGCCGCTGTCACACCTGATGATATCTCTTTCATTGTATTTTCACATCCATTTCTCTTATTTCTGTTTTGCCGGCTTTTGTGATCTTCCTTCCGGAATCTTCCGCACCTGCCGGCAGCGCTGCCAGGCATCTCCCACTTTACCGTGGAAAAGACCGGCTGTTACGGGAATACCGGCGGCATGAGAAGACCGGTATTTTCCGGCAGACCGAACATCAGGTTCATATTCTGCACTGCCTGTCCGGCTGCTCCTTTCACCAGATTATCCATGGCTCCCAGCATGAGGATCCTGCCGGTACGCTCATCTTTTTTCACATTGACATCCACATAATTGCTGCCTTCCACCCAGCGGGTTTCCGGGCAGACGCCGGCCGGAAGCACCCGGACAAACGGTTCCTCTTTATATGTCTCCTCATAAAGCGCCCGGATCTCTTCCTCCGTAACATCCTTTACCAGATTGGCGTAGGCTGTCACAAGAATGCCCCGGTTCATCGGCACCAGATGAGGCGTAAAATTGATCAGCGTTTCCTGGCCGGACGCATAGGAAAGCTGCTCTTCAATCTCCGGTGTGTGACGGTGTGTAGTCACACCGTAAGCCTTGATACTCTCATTGACCTCACAGTACAGGTTCGCCACCTTGGCTCCCCTGCCCGCGCCGGAAGTACCGGACTTGGCGTCAATGATGATGGACTTCATGTCAATCCACCCTGCCTTTGCCAGCGGATAGACGGACAGGAAGGAACAGGTCGGATAGCAGCCCGGATTGGCCACCAGGCGGGCTTTTTTAATCTGCTCCCTGTTCACCTCGCAAAGTCCGTAAACGGCTTCTTTTATATATTCGGGACTTCCGTGTTTGATGCCGTACCATTTCTCATAGGTATCCACATCTTTAATACGGAAATCCGCGCTCAGATCAATAATGTTCACTTTTGATAAAATGTCTTCATTTACAAGGGTGCTGCAAAGTCCCTGGGGCGTTGCGGTAAAGATCACATCCACTTCCTCGCAGAGCCTCTCCATGTCTTCTCCCTCACAGATATCCGGAACCAGAGTAAACATGTTCCGGAACACATCGGCGTAAGGCTCGCCGGCGTAGGTTCTTGAACCATACCATTTGATCTCCGCTTCCTTATGCCCAAGCAAAATCCGCACCAGCTCCTGTCCGGCATATCCGGTGGAACCGATAATTCCTACTTTTATCATGTGCTTTTCCTCCTGTATACTGCATATTTTGGAAAGTCAGAACAAATCCGGCTTTTCCCTGTCGCCTGCATCATTGCTGCAATTGTGTATTATCCCACATTTTTCTGCCTGTGACAAGGAAAACTTCCCTTCCTCTCAATTTTTTATGCATAATTATTTAATAAACGACCATAATTATACGATAATCTCCTTATTTATGCAAGCATAAGTTAATATTTATTCATCTTTTTTCAAAAAACTCTTGCAAATTTCTCTCCGATGCCGTATAGTATACCTATCGCGCTGAACATTTCCTGTTTCAATAGAATTTAATAGAAGTTTTACGGCGCATCTGTATTCGGTCTGCGGACCGTGTACTTTTTTCTTTAAGAAAACATTTTAAGGAGGATACATAGAATGAGCAAAGAAAAAGTTGTTTTGGCATATTCCGGTGGTCTTGACACCACAGCCATCATCCCTTGGTTAAAGGAAAACTACGATTATGACGTTATCTGCTGCTGCGTAGACTGCGGACAGGGCGAGGAGCTGGACGGCCTTGAGGAGAGAGCACTCTACTCCGGCGCATCCAAATTATATATTGAAGATATCACCGATGATTTCTGTGACAACTACATTATCCCATGCGTGCAGGCAGGCGCTGTTTACGAGAACAAATACCTTCTCGGAACTTCCATGGCACGTCCCGGCATCGCTGCCAAGCTGGTGGAGATTGCCAGAAAAGAAGGCGCTGTCGCTATCTGCCACGGCGCTACCGGTAAAGGCAACGACCAGATTCGTTTTGAGCTGGGCATCAAAGCGCTGGCTCCTGACTTAAAGATCATCGCCGCATGGAGAGATGACAAATGGACGATGAACTCCCGGGAAGAAGAGATCGCCTACTGCAAAGCGCACGGCATCGACCTTCCATTCTCCGCTGACAGCAGCTACAGCCGTGACCGGAACTTATGGCACATCAGCCACGAGGGACTGGAACTGGAAGATCCTTCCATTGAACCAAATTACGATCATCTGCTCATGCTCAGTGTAACTCCTGAAAAAGCTCCGGATAAAGAAGAGTATGTGACTATGACATTTGAAGCCGGCGTACCGAAGTCCATCAACGGCGAGGAAATGAAAGTTTCCGATATCATCCGCAAATTAAATGAGATTGGCGGAAGAAACGGCATCGGTATCATTGATATCGTAGAGAACCGTGTTGTGGGCATGAAATCCAGAGGCGTCTATGAGACTCCTGGCGGAACTATTCTTATGGAAGCACAGAAACAGCTGGAAGAACTGGTTCTCGACCGTGACACCATGGATGTAAAGAAAGACATCGGAAACCGGATGGCACAGCTCGTATACGAAGGCAAATGGTTCACTCCTCTCCGCGAGGCATTACAGGCATTTGTGGAATCCACACAGAAATATGTGACCGGTGAAGTGAAATTCAAACTTTACAAAGGAAACATCATCAAAGCCGGAACCACTTCTCCATACAGCCTGTACAGCGAATCCCTGGCATCCTTCACCACCGGTGACCTGTACGATCATCACGACGCAGAAGGCTTCATCACCTTATTCGGTCTTCCAAGCAAGGTTCGCGCCATGAAGATGCAGGAAGTGGAAAAAACAAAAATAAATAATTGATGATCATCATCCATACAGCTGCTTCCCATAAGTGTTTTTCTGAATAATTATGGGAGCAGCGGCACACTGCCGCGATGGCTCTGCCTTTCCGGGACAAGACGATTTTCTCTTCCGGAAATATATCTCCTGTTTCAGGAATCTGCAGACCTGCGGCAGTGTTTTTTATTATCTCGTATATTTTTTCCTCTGTCGATTATACTATCCCTGAATACGCAGGATTGCTTTACATCCTGCATGATACAGGAGAAAGACAGATCATGGATACCAATCGCTTCATAATAAAAATCCTCCGGACACTATTCATCATATGTACCGGAGGAATGGTCTATTATAATATTGAAATTCTTTTTCGGGGATATTCGCATATCTCCATGTTTCTCTGCGGAGGGCTGAGTCTTTATACCATCGGTATTCTCAACGAACATCCGACCATTCACCCGTCCTTCCTCACACAGATGATTCTCGGAACTCTCATCATCACCGCCTACGAATTTATCACCGGCATGGTGGTCAATCTGATTCTCCACCTCCACGTGTGGGATTATTCCGATATGCCGTTTAATTTAAAAGGGCAGGTATGCCTGCCCTTTATGTTTGTCTGGTTCTTTCTCACGCCCGTCTGCATCGTAACCGATGATATCATCCGGTACGCACTGTTCCACGGGAAAAAACCTTCTTATTTTCATTTGGAAAGGAGCGTTCCAAAAACAGAACGCTCCTCCTGATGAAATGCACTTTCATGCAAAATATATCTTCTGCCCGTCAGACTGCCCGGACAACGCCTACAGCACCTTGGACAAAAATTCCTGGGTACGGGCTTCCTTCGGATTGCCGAAAATCTCTTCCGGCGTCCCCTGCTCCAGAATGATACCGTCATCCATGAACATGACACGGGTTCCCACCTCTCTGGCAAATCCCATCTCATGGGTGACCACGGCCATGGTCATGCCCTCGTCCGCCAGGTTCTTCATAACTTCCAGAACCTCTCCGACCATCTCCGGGTCGAGGGCGCTGGTCGGCTCGTCAAAGAGCATCATCTTCGGGTTCAGCGCCAGAGAACGGACAATGGCGATCCTCTGTTTCTGTCCGCCGGAGAGCTGTCCCGGATAAGCGTCTGCCTTCTCTTCCAGATTGACCAGACGGAGCAGGCGAAGCGCCTCTTCCTTTGCCTCGTCGGCTTTCATCAGCTTCAGTCTTGTCGGCGCCAGAGTGATATTTTCCATGATCGTCTTATGCGGGAACAGATTAAAATGCTGGAACACCATTCCCATATGCTGACGAATCTTATTGATATCGGTCTTTGGATCCGTGATATCCACCCCGTCAAAGATTACCTGGCCGGAAGTCGGACGCTCCAGAAGGTTCATGCAGCGCAGAAAAGTGGACTTTCCGGAACCGGAAGGGCCGATGATAACGACTTTCTCGCCCGGGGCGATATGTTCGTTGATATTTTTCAGCACCTGATGGCTGCCAAAAGATTTACACAAATTCTTAACGTATATCACTTTCTCTCAGCCTCCTTTCCAGTAAACTCATGATCCAGGTAAAGAACATGACGATGATCAGGTAAACAATGGCAACGGCAATCAACGGCAGCAGTGCGTCAAAGGTCACGCCACGGATAATATCACCGCCGCGGGTAAGCTCTGCCAGTCCGATGTAACCGCAGATGGACGTCTCCTTCAAAAGAGCGATCATCTCATTGACCAGAGCCGGCAGACAGTTCTTGATTGCCTGCGGCATGATGATCTGCGTCATCGTATCCACATAGCCAAGACCCAGAGAACGCCCTGCTTCCATCTGGCCTGCGTCCACGGAAAGAATACCGGAACGGAAGATCTCTGCCACATAGGCACCGGAATTGATACCAAAGGTCACAACAGCGACCATAGTCTTACTGATATCCGGTGAACTTAAAATGATAAAGTACATAATCAACAGCTGTACCAGCGCCGGCGTACCACGGATTACCGTCAGATATACCCGGCAGACGATATCTGCCACCTTTAACAGGAATCCGCCCAGTCCTCTTTTGTTCTCCTCCCGCATGGAGCTGTAACTGGTACGGACCACGGCGACCAGCGCACCGATAATCAGACCGAGAATCAGTGCTAAAAATGTAACGATCAAAGTTGTCTTGAGACCATCCACGATATACATATATCTCTGGTCCACGATAAAGTCATTGACGAACTTTGTCTGTAATTCTGAAAACCATTCGCTCAAAATCTCATCCTTCGCTTTCTTTTCTATAAATCTGTGTCAACCAACAATAACAGTTGAATGCCCCCGGAAAACCGCTGCTAATGCAGCCTGTCCGGTGCCGCAATCTGTGACCCACAAACAAAATGCAGGGGATAGGTGGCTGTACGCACATCCAATTCCCTGCACCACAGGCTGTCAGTCTGCATCTGCCTCCCGTTTCATCTGTTTTTATATGAAGTACCGGTTACTCTGCCGACTGCACCACCCTTTAGATTATTCTGCCGAAATATATTTATCAAGAATGGACTGAATGGTACCATCCTCTTTTAACTCTGCCAGAGCGCCGTTGACAGCGTCGAGCAGCGCATCGTTGCCTTTCGCGATACAAGCAGCGTACTCTTCTTCCGCATACTGGGTATCCAGGATCTTCAGGCCGTCTGTGCTTGCCACATAGGAAAGAGCCGGCTGGTTGTCGATGATAACCGCATCGATCTTGCCCTGGGATAATGCCATAACCGCATCGTTGCCTTTATTGAACTTCTCTACATTTTCCTCACCGAACTGTTCGCTGGCTTTGATATCACCGGTGGTGGATAACTGTACGCCGATCTTCTTGCCCTGTAAATCATCGATGGTCTGGATATCGGAATCTTCTCTTACGATAACGGACTGGATACCTGTTGCATAAGTGTCCGTAAAGTTAATATTTTTCTGACGCTCCGGTGTCACAGTCATACCTGCAAGACCGATATCTGCTTTTCCTGTGGAAACGGCTGTGATGATGGAATCAAACTCCATATCCTGAACTTCTACTTCGAGTCCCAGCTTCTCGCCGATAGCTTCTGCGATCTCAACATCGATACCAACAATCTCATTTCCTTCATAGTACTCGTATGGAGGGAAGTAGGCGTTGGTCGCCATGATCAGTTTACCCTCTGTCACTGTAGGAACCGTGGATGTCGCAGCGGCACCTGTTGTGCTCTCCGCCGGTGCGTTATCCTGTGTATCCTTCGCGCTGTTTCCGCATCCTGCTAAAAGAGATGCGCCGAGAACAGCTGCCATAGCTAATGTCATTACTTTTCTAAACTTCATGATAATCTCTCCTTTATTGAATAATATTTACTATTATACACATATTCATGCATAAAATCAATGGTCCTTTCGACGAAAATCCGGAAGCTGTGCGAGAATAATCGCCGCAAACATCAAAATACATCCCAGAAGTTCTCTTCCACTCAGCACCTGATAAAGGATTACGAAGCCGCTCAGCGCGGAAAATACCGATTCCAGGCTGAGAATCAGCGCCGCCATGGTCGGATTCATACCCTTTTGTCCCACAATCTGCAATGTATAAGCCACTCCGGTGGACATGACGCCCGTGTAGAGCACCGGCACCGCTGCCTCCAGGATCAGGGAAAACTGCGGGTCCTCAAACAGCAGCATCCCGATGCAGCCAAGGACCGCCCCGGTAAAGAACTGGATGCAGGACATTTTTACCCCGTCCAGAAAGGTATTAAAATAATCAATGGCCATGATCTGTCCCGCGAATAAAAATGCGGAAATCAGGATAAGAAAGTCTCCCGTCTGGATCTGCAGCGCTTCATTCATACATAAAAAGTACAGTCCCGCCAATGCGATGACCACGGCAATCCAGGTGAGAATCCCGCAGTAGCGTTTGAGAAAAATCCCCATGAGCGGCACGATAATAATATAGAAAGAAGTGATAAATCCCGCTTTGCCCACGGTGGTATACTGGATTCCCGTCTGCTGAAAACAGTTGGCGGCAAACAGAAACAATCCGCAGACCACACCGCCAAACAAAAGTTTCCGGTCCGTCCACCAGCGGCAGGGTTTTCCGGATGTCTTTGCCGCAGCCGGCGTACTTCCGGCCGGCATACCCCCGGACTCCTTCCGGTCCGCATCCATATGTCTTTCTTCCTTATCCACATCTCTTTTCTTTCCGCCCAGATGGTCAAAAATCCAGATACAGGGCAGAAGAACGATTCCTCCGATCAGCGAACGAAGACAGATAAAAGTGAGCGGTTCAATGAAATCCATACTCACACTCTGCGCCACGAAGGCAGCTCCCCAGATCAGCGCGGTCAGCAACAGCAGAATGGTATTCCTGACCTTGTGTGTTTTCAATTGTGTTTCCATACTTATGTCCTCTCTTCTGTCGTTTTACACGCAAACAGATTGATTATACTCTTTTTCCCGGCAGAACTCAAGAAATGTTTTTGCAACGAACCTTGTCAGACCATAGATTTTCGTGTAAAATAAATGGCAGTCATTATAGATTCATTTTGTAAATTTGTAAAGGAGGAGCATTATGGCTCAATTATGGGGTGGACGCTTTACCAAGGAGACCGATAAGCTGGTCTATAATTTCAACGCGTCTATCAGTTTTGATAAAAAGTTCTACAGACAGGATATGGAGGGCAGCATGGCCCATGTAAAGATGCTGGCCGCAGTCGGCATCCTCACCGAGAAAGAACGGGATGACATTCTCCGGGGCATCGAGGGGATCCTCGCTGATGTGGAGAGCGGAGCCCTGGATATTTCTGACGAATATGAAGATATCCACAGCTTTGTGGAGGCAACGCTCATCGACCGTATCGGGGACACCGGCAAAAAACTGCACACCGGCAGAAGCCGTAACGATCAGGTGGCTCTCGATATGAAACTTTATACCAGAGATGAGCTTCTTTCCATCCGGGATGAATTGCTGGCTCTGATCAAGACCTGCCATTCCCTCATGAAGGAACATATTCACACCGCCATGCCGGGCTTTACGCACCTGCAGAAGGCGCAGCCGCTGACCCTCGCCCACCATATCGGCGCATACATGGAAATGTTCAAGCGGGATTATGACCGTCTCTGCGACATCTATGAGCGGATGAACTATTGTCCTCTGGGCGCAGGCGCTCTGGCAGGAACCACCTACCCTCTGGACAGGGAAATGACCGCAGAGCTTCTGGGCTTCTACGGACCGACCTTAAACAGTATGGATTCCGTCTCTGACAGAGACTATGTGATCGAACTTTTAAATGCGCTGTCTATCATTATGATGCATTTAAGCCGTTTCTGCGAAGAGATCATTATGTGGAACTCCAACGAATACCAGTTCATTGAGATCGACGACGCTTACAGCACCGGCAGCAGCATCATGCCTCAGAAGAAGAATCCGGATATCGCCGAGCTTGTCCGGGGAAAGACCGGCCGAGTTTACGGAGCCCTGATGTCTCTGCTCACCACCATGAAGGGACTGCCTCTTGCCTACAACAAAGACATGCAGGAGGACAAGGAACTGACCTTTGACGCTTACGACACTGTAAAAGGTTGTCTCGCACTCTTTAACGGCATGTTGAAGACCATCACCTTCCATCCGGAGATCATGGAACAGAGCGCCAAACACGGCTTTACCAACGCCACAGACGCCGCAGACTATCTGGTGGGCCGCGGAGTACCGTTCCGCGACGCCCATGGCATCGTAGGAAAGCTGGTCCTGTACTGCATCGACAAGGGCATCTCCCTGGACGACATGAGTCTTTCCGAGTACAAGGCCATCAGCCCTGTTTTTGAGGACGACATTTACGACGCCATTTCTTTAAAGACCTGTATTGAGAAGCGCAACACCATCGGCGCGCCGGGGCCGGCCGCCATGGAGAAAGTCATCGCCATCAACGAAGACTGGATTGCGGATAAAACAAAATAGTTTCTGTTAAGAGCAAATACTATTTTCCGTTGGAGGTTCTGCCAAACTGGATGGAAAGAAGATACATATAGTCATTTTCTTTCATCCAGTCTGCCCCTTCGGTAACGTCCCCGATGGCTCCTGTCCGCAGTCCGTTTCTACTGTAAATAAAGGCTGCGATTTTTTCTGTGTCATCTGGGGATACTTTCATCCTGTCCTCAATTTCTACCGCTGATCTGCCCAAATATTCCCTGTCAGATATATTTTTTAGAATATCAAATTCCGTCTCATATTTTGTCCCGTCTCCCGTCAGGATCACTCTGATCTTAAAATGCTCAAAATCCGGGATAAACGCCGCCATCCCTTCCCAGCTCTTTTCCGGAAGCATCCCCATTCTTCCCAACTCTTCCGTCTTCTGAAGAACACCCTTCTGATATGTGGACAATGTGACCGTGATTTCTGTAAACGTGTCGTCCAACCGGTATTTATACAGGAAGGCACCGTCCGTTCCGGATAAAAACTGTGCCATCTCCATCTCCGCACTGTCCTTTGCCAGCGGTTCCACATAGTTACAGGCATCCCCCCTCATAAAAATTACAGAACACAAGGCTGTGGACACCAGCAGCGTCAGACAAAGAAGCACCGCTATAATCTTCCGCAGCTTTTTCCGCTTTATATTTCCATCCTCTGTGACCCGAATCAGATTTTTCTCCGACTGTTTTATGATATTTTCCTGGGGAAGATCTTCCCCGGCAATAAATTCATTGAGTGAGATCCCCAGGATCTCACACAGTTCCATATAGACTGACACGTCAGGAAGACAGATGCCTCTCTCCCACTTGGAAACTGACTTGTCACTCATTCCCAGTTTTTCTGCCACCTGCGCCTGCGTCAGCCCCAGCGCTTTGCGTTTCCCTGCAATATATTTTCCGATTTTTACAAGATCCATCTAAACACCTTCTTTCCGGAAAAAGTACCTCTCTATCACATTTTTATCACATCGACAGATGTACTGCCCTGTTTTCTTCTATCATAGCGGCAAAAACACTCTCCTGTTTCTTTCTGTCATAGCAGAAAAAGCACTCCCCTGTTTTCTTCTATCATAGCGGCAAATCGCCGGAAAGAACACCTCTCCGTGGTAGAATCAGTAAAAAATCCCCATATAATAACATAAAAATAAAGAACAGCCCCTCTTTGCTGACAATCCGGCAAAGAGAGGCTGCATCGGTTATTTCTGCGAAATCACGTTGACATCCAGCTGATTAAACGGTATGGTCACGTCCGCTTCATCAAACGCATATTTAATTTTTTCCAGTACTCTCCAGCGGGAATCCCAGTAATCTTCCGTCTTCACCCAGTAACGAATGCCAATGTCAATACAGCTTTCCTTAAATTCACTGACATATATTTTCACCGGATCATCTTTGAGCAGGACGGTCTCGCTCTCAATCACCTCTGACAAAATGTCTTTCACCTTTTTTATATCTTCACTGTACTCTATGCCGATCAGCAGATCCACACGGCGCTTGTCCTGATTGGTCACGTTAGTGATGGTCGCATTGGACAGATTGCCGTTGGGAATGAGAATCGCCTTATTATCCATGCTGCTGAGTTTTGTGTACATAATACCGATCGACTGCACCGTACCTTCTTTGCCGGAGCTTTCTTCCAGGATATAGTCTCCCACCTGAAAGGGTTTGACCACCAGCAGGAGCACTCCCCCGGCAATATTGGCAAGGGAACCCTGGAGAGAAAGCCCCACCGCCAGACCGGCAGAACCGATCACGGCGATGATGGAAGAGGCCTGCACACCGACCTGCTGGATGGCAATGAAAACCACCAGAATCTTCAGTCCTATCCTCATAGCAGACAACAGGAAGGTCTGAATCATCAGGTCCATTTTTGAACGTTCAAATACTTTTTTGCAAAGTTTTACCACATAATTGGAAAGTTTAAAACCAATGATGAGAATCAGCAGGGCAATCACACAGTTTCCCAGAAATTCCATGAAAAGAACGCCGGTACGTCCGAGATATTCGTATACCAGTGATAATATCGATCTTCTGATTGAATCCAGATCTAATGCCATTCTTTTTCCTCCTGTATTAAAAGGCCGCTGCAAAAGACAGATGCTTTGCAAGCGGCCCTTCTATTCAGTCGTTTTTCTTTTAAGTTCTTTTTATTTTGCGCTGATATATCCCTGTGCGGTCAGAAGCTCTGCGCAAAGAATTGCTCCGCCGGCTGCGCCGCGGACAGTATTGTGGGATAAACCGATAAATTTGTAATCGTAGATCTTATCTTCTCTCAAACGACCCATGGAAATACCCATTCCGTTCTCGAAGTTTACATCTGCTTTTACCTGCGGACGGTTATCTTCCTCCAGATACTGGATGAACTGCTTTGGAGCGCTTGGCAGGTTCAGTTCCTGCGGCAGTCCCTTAAAGTTTCTCCAGCATTCGATAATCTGCTCTTTGGTCGGTTTTTTCTCAAAGTTCACAAAGACAGCGGCGGTATGTCCGTCAAGCACCGGTACACGGACACACTGAGTGGTGATGACCGGCAGCTCTGCCTTCTCGATGTGATCTCCGACAACCTTTCCGAACAGTTTCAGTGGTTCCTGCTCAGATTTCTCTTCCTCGCCTCCGATATACGGAATTACATTTTCCACCATCTCCGGCCAGTCCTTGAAGGTCTTGCCTGCGCCTGAAATCGCCTGATAGGTTGTTGCCACCACTTCTTTTGGTCCGAACTCTTTTAACGCGAAAAGAGCCGGCGCGTAGCTCTGAATGGAGCAGTTTGGTTTTACAGCCACAAAACCTCTGGTGGTTCCCAGACGTTTTTTCTGTGCAGCGATCACTTCAAAATGTTCCGGATTGATTTCCGGTACGACCATCGGCACATCCGGTGTCCATCTGTGAGCACTGTTGTTGGATACCACCGGTGTCTCTGTCTTTGCGTACTCATCCTCGATCGCACGGATTTCTTCTTTGGACATATCTACTGCGCTGAAAACGAAGTCCACCTGAGAAGCTACTTTTTCCACTTCGTTTACATTCATGACAACGATATTCTTTACTGCCTCCGGCATCGGTGTCTGCATTTTCCAGCGTCCGCCTACCGCTTCCTCATAAGTTTTTCCTGCAGAACGCGGGCTTGCCGCGATGGTTGTCACCTCATACCACGGATGATTTTCCAGCAGAGAAATGAATCTCTGTCCCACCATTCCAGTTCCTCCGAGAATTCCGACTTTTAATTTCTGTTCCATTTGTTATCTCCCTTAGTATTCTTTCCCTGTTTTATTATTTTTATTTGATCACTCTGACTTTCAGTACGCCGTCGATGGCTTCCAGTTTGCTCACCGCTTCTTCCGTGATCGGAGCATCCAGATCAAAGATGGCGTAAGAATAATTATCTTTAGCCTTATTACTCATTTCTGTAATATTAATGTTATCCTTGGAAAACATTCCGGTAAACTGTGTCAGCATATTTGGGATATTTCTGTGTAAAATGGCAATACGTCCCTGTGTCTGGCAAACTCCCATGTCAACGTTCGGGAAGTTCACGGAATTACGGATATTTCCGTTTTCCAGATAATCCATCAACTGTTCCACAGCCATCACTGCGCAGTTCTCCTCAGACTCTTCTGTGGAAGCGCCCAGATGAGGGAACGCGATAACGCCGTCCACTGAGGCAACCTTCGGGGTAGGGAAATCTGTCACATAATGACGGAGTCTTCCTTCCTGCAGCGCCTCCACCACAGCATCCTCATCCACCAGACCATTTCTGGCAAAGTTCAGAATTGTTGCAGACGGTTTCATCTTTGCGATTCCATCTCTGCCCACCATATTTCTTGTGGTGTCCATCAGAGGAACATGTACGGAAATAAAATCACAGTGCTCAAAAATCTCATCCACAGAATTTACATGGTGCACAGAGCGGGAAAGGTTCCATGCGCTCTTTAAGGACAGATACGGATCGTAGCCATAAACATCCATACCAAGATTTCTCGCCGCATTGGCAACCAGAACGCCGATGGCTCCCAGGCCGATGACACCGATCTTCTTTTTCTGGATTTCTGTTCCGGCAAAAGCTTTTTTGGCTTTTTCCATCGCCTTGGTGATATCCGGATTATTTTTATTCTCCTGTACCCAGTGGTTTCCTCCGATAAGGTCACGGGAGGACAGAAGCATTCCGGCAATGACCAGCTCCTTTACGCCGTTGGCGTTGGCGCCCGGTGTATTGAATACGACAATTCCTTTTTCTGCGTAATCGCTGACAGGAATATTGTTGACGCCGGCTCCGGCACGGGCAACCGCCAGAAGATTCGGAACATCCTGCATTTCATGCATGGCTGCGCTTCTCACCAGCACAGCGTCTGCCTCCTGCAGATCTTCCACCTCTTTATAATTCTCATCAAAAATTGACAGTCCAACCTTAGAAATCGGATTTAAGCATTTGTACTGAAACATAATTGAGTCTCCTTTTTTAATAGATGTATGGGTAAAGACAGAATATCTCTGTCAAAAGACACCCGGGTTCATAAGCTTTCTCACAAAGTCCGCTCCCCGGCTCCGGGCATCCATTATTCTTTTGCTGCCAGGTCTTCCTCTGTAAACGCCTCATCAATGGAATCCCCCGGCGCTACCATCGGCCATACTTTATCATCGCTGTCAATGATACAGTCAATGAGATATGGCTCTCCGCAGGACAGCGCCTCGCCAAAGGCCTTTTCGAACTCTTCCATATTTGTAACACGGGACGCTCTTGCTCCCATGGCTTCCGCCAGCTTCACAAAATCCACTTTGTCATTCAAAGTGGTTGCGGAATAACGTTTTCCATAGAACAGATTCTGCCACTGGCGAACCATTCCCAGCACATGGTTGTTGATGACAACCTCGATCACCGGTACCTCTGACCGGGTGGCAGTGGCGATCTCATTCATATTCATACGGAAGCATCCGTCTCCCGCAATATTGACAACCACCTTATCCGGACATCCGATCTTGGCGCCGATAGCTGCACCCAGACCATATCCCATGGTACCCAGACCGCCGGAAGTCAGGAACTGACGTGGTCTTGTATATTTATAAAACTGTGCTGCCCACATCTGATGCTGTCCCACTTCTGTGGTGATGATGGCATCTCCCTTTGTCATATCATAAATCTTCTCGATGACTCCGGGACCGGAAAGCTGATCCTGATGATAGGTCAGCGGATATTTTTCTTTTAACGCCTGCACGTGCTGAATCCATTCCGGATGATGCTGTTCTTTGATCCGCTTATTAAAAATAGTCAGCACTGCCTTGATATCGCCAACGATGGAAATATCCACCATGATATTTTTATTGATTTCCGCCGGATCAATATCAATCTGAATAATTTTGGCATTTTTTGCAAATGTTTTGGCATTGCCGTAGACACGGTCGCTGAACCGGCAGCCGATGGCAATCAGAACATCTGCCTCAGACACACCGATGTTGGAAGCCTTCGTTCCGTGCATACCAAGCATTCCTGTGTACAGCGGATCGTCTCCCGGAAAAACTCCCTTACCCATCAGGGTATCGCAAACCGGAGCATCCACTTTTTTCACAAATTCCCGCACCTGCTCGCTGGCATCGGACAGGACGCAGCCGCCACCCAGCAGGATATAAGGACGTTTCGCCGTGCGGAGCACCTCAGAAGCTTCTTTCATGCTTCTCTCACGGATGGTGTCGCAGACCGGATGGATCTTCACCGGTTTTACGGACTCAAAATACGTTTTTGCCGCTGTCACATCCTTGGTAACATCAATGAGCACAGGGCCTTTTCTTCCCGACTGCGCGATACGGAATGCGTCCCGGATGGTATCCGCCAGCTTTTCAATGTCCTTTACAATATAATTATGTTTGGTTATCGGCATGGTGACGCCTTTGATATCAATCTCCTGGAAGGAGTCCTTTCCAAGAAGGCTCACTCCGACGTTTGCCGTGATCGCCACCACCGGGATGGAATCCATATAAGCTGTGGCAAGACCGGTAACCAGGTTGGTTGCTCCCGGTCCGGAAGTCGCCATGCACACGCCGACCTTCCCCGTGGCCCGGGCATACCCGTCCGCCGCGTGGGCTGCGCCCTGTTCATGGGAAGTCAGAATGTGATGGATTTCACCGCTGTGTTTATATAATTCATCATAAATGTTCAAAATCGCACCGCCCGGATAACCGAAGACGGTATCCACGCCCTGCTCTTTCAGACATTCAATCACGATTTCTGAACCATTCAGAATCTGTCTCATCTGGTTTCAATCCTTTCCAAAAATACATTTCTTCCGGCAGCGGGCGGATGCCCACAGCGCCGGATCTTATCCTCTTATTTTCCAAATGTCCCTCAGACATTATTTCAGCTGATTCACATCCAGCACCGCTCCTCTGTTTCCGGATGTAACGAGAGCTGCGTAGCGAAGCAGATAGCCATCTTTGATCTTTGGTTCTCTCGGCTGCCATTTTGCTTTTCTGGCTGCCATCTCTTCATCAGAGATATCCACGTTCAGACTGTTATTCGGAATGTCGATCTTAATGATATCTCCCTCTTCCACCAGAGCGATCGGTCCGCCCACGGCTGCTTCCGGAGAGACATGTCCGATGGAAGCTCCTCTGGATGCGCCGGAGAAACGGCCGTCTGTGATAAGAGCCACGGAATCTCCCAGTCCCATACCGGCGATGGCGGAGGT
Organism: Eubacterium sp. An11; assembly: GCF_002161065.1. Taxonomy (GTDB): domain Bacteria; phylum Bacillota; class Clostridia; order Lachnospirales; family Lachnospiraceae; genus Anaerobutyricum; species Anaerobutyricum faecale. The sequence goes on from NZ_NFLV01000002.1 coordinate 128,020, forward strand.
CGGATTGAGCATTTCTCTCATGCCCGGACCGCCTTTTGGTCCCTCGTAACGGATGACAACCACATCGCCAGGAACGATCTTTCCGCCCTTGATAGCCGCGATGGCGTCTTCTTCACAGTCAAAGACACGGGCCGGCCCTTCGTGAACCATCATTTCCGGTACCACTGCAGACTGTTTTACGATACCGGTATCCGGTGCCAGATTACCTCTGAGGACAGCAATTCCGCCATGCTCCATATAAGGATTGTCGATCGGACGGATGACTTCCGGATTCTTATTGTATGCATGGGCAATGTTCTCACCGACGGTCTTACCTGTCACGGTGATAGCGTCCTCATAAAGAAGACCTTTTTTGCTCAGCTCATTCATTACGGCATACACGCCGCCAGCTGCATTGAGATCCTCCATGTAAGTCGGACCTGCCGGTGCCAGGTGACAGAGGTTCGGTGTCTTCTCGCTGATCTCATTGGCAATGTCCATGTTCAGCTCAATTCCTGCCTCATGGGCGATGGCCGGAAGATGCAGCATAGTGTTGGTGGAACATCCCAGGGCCATATCCACTGTCAGACAGTTTAAAAAGGCTTCTCTGGTCATGATATCGCTCGGACGGATATTCTCTCTGTAAAGATCCATAACTCTCATACCGGCATGTTTTGCCAGACGGATTCTCTCGGAGAATACTGCCGGAATGGTTCCGTTGCCCTGAAGTCCAAGGCCGATCACTTCCGTCATACAGTTCATGGAATTGGCGGTATACATACCGGAGCAGGAACCGCAGGTCGGACATACGTTGTTGACATATTCCTCTACCTTTTCTTCTGTCATCTTACCGGCCTCATAAGCTCCCACCGCCTCGAACATGGAAGATAAACTTCTCTTGCAGCCATCCACGCGTCCTGCAAGCATCGGGCCGCCGCTCACGAAGATCGTCGGCACGTTGATTCTTGCCGCTGCCATCAGAAGACCCGGCACATTTTTATCGCAGTTCGGAATCATCACAAGTGCGTCAAACTGATGGGCTTTTGCCAGACATTCTGTGGAATCAGCAATCAATTCTCTTGTAACCAGTGAATATTTCATACCCACATGTCCCATGGCGATACCGTCACAGACCGCGATGGCCGGAACAACGATCGGAGTTCCTCCCGCCATGGCAACACCCATCTTTACTGCTTCTGTAATTTTATCCAGGTTCATATGTCCCGGAACAATCTCACTATAAGAACTTACCACACCGACCAGCGGACGATCCAGCTCTTCCTTTGTAAAACCCAATGCGTTAAATAAGGAACGATGCGGCGCCTGCTGCATTCCTTTTTTTACATTATCACTTCTCATCACTATTACCTCCAGTTTCCAATATACTGTGTTTTATATTCTGGCCGCGATCAGGTCACCCATCTCTTTGGTTCCCACTTCTTTCATGCCTTCTGACATGATATCTCCTGTGCGGTAGCCGTCTTTCAATACCTGCTTCACTGCCCGTTCCACATCATCCGCGGCCTCATCCATGTTGAGGGAATACCGCAGCAGCATTGCCGCTGATAAGATTGTCGCAATCGGATTCGCCAGATTCTTTCCGGCAATATCCGGCGCGGAACCGTGGCTTGGTTCATACAGACCAAAACTTCCTTCTTTCAGGCTGGCGGAAGACAACATTCCGATCGATCCGGTCACCATGCTGGCCTCGTCAGACAAAATATCACCAAACATATTTTCCGTTAAAATCACATCAAACTGTTTCGGATCTCTCACCAGCTGCATAGCGCAGTTGTCCACCAGCATGTGTTCCAGAGTAACCTCCGGATAATCCTCTGCCACCTCGTTCACCACTTTTCTCCAGAGTCTGGAGCTGTCCAGCACGTTTGCTTTATCGACGCTGGTCACTTTCTTTCTTCTCTTCATGGCAATCTCGAAAGCGCGGATGGCAATGCGGCGGATCTCATTCTCATTGTAGCAGAGAGTGTCCGTTGCCTTCAGTACGCCATTCTCTTCCACAGTTTCTCTGGCTCCGAAATACAGGCCTCCTGTCAGCTCCCGCATGACCACCAGATCAAATCCGTCTCCAATGATATCTTCCCGAAGCGGGCAGGCGTCCTTTAACTCCTCATACAGATATGCCGGACGCATATTGGCGAATAATCCCAGGCCTTTGCGGATAGCAAGAAGCCCCGCCTCCGGTCTTAAATCTGCCGGAAGCTTATACCACGGTGAAGTGTTGGTATCTCCTCCGATAGAACCCATCAGCACTGCATCACAGCTCTTTGCCGTCTCCAGAGCTTCCTCTGTCAGAGGCCTGCCATGTACGTCAATGGATGCTCCTCCCAGAAGAATCTCTGTATATTCCAATTCTTTTGAATATTTTTCTGCAACCTTATTCATTACCTTGAGTGCTTCGGCAACAATCTCCGGGCCAATGCCGTCGCCCCGAATGACGCCAATCTTGTAACTCATCTGCTTCATCCCTTTCTCTTTTCTGGTTTTCTGCTGCCGGATGCTCTTCCCGTTCTCTTCTTTCTTTATATGCCGCGTCCGGAAAAGAATCCCGGACGCCGCGCGAACATCATTTTTATGTAAAAGCACCGGATATACAGATACTCACAGTTAATAATCATATCTCATTTTCCCATCATAATCAATGATTTTTGCAGGTTTTTCATGATACTTCTTTCATTTTATAAGATTTTTACTGGTTTTTTTCCAATTTTTTCTGAATATCTGAAAGAAACTCCTCCCAGGCATCCTCGTGACGGACAAAATAAAGAGGACATAACTTTCCGGTCACATCATAATGGCGGATGACATCCGACGACGAAAGACCGTAGGTGGCACACAGCCAGGCGGTGAGTTTCACCAGAGAACGGTACGTTTTTTTCGTAAACTTTCCATTCTCTTTTCTGTGACAGCACTCAATGGAAATCGTATCCGAATTCCTCTCATTAGACGCGTAGGAAATCTCATCGAGAGGAATGCACTGGATAATCTCTCCGTCCAATCCTATGATAAAATGGCTGCTCGCCTTTGTCAGATGAGTATCTTTCAGATTCTCAAAATAGTTCCTGTTCTCCTCGGCAGTGGAACCTGCGTTGGCCACATAATGGACCACAATGCCATTGACCTGTTCCAGAGGGATACCGCTGCGGCTGTAAGGATTCTCCACAATAAAATCCTGAATGATCTCCGGTCTGCCGCAGGGTCCCTCCTCCGCAGGAAGGATCTGATAATCGTCACCGGCGGAAATCTCCCGCTGCACTGTGCCGGGTTCTCTCCTTGTGAAAGGATTCCAGCGGATCGCATGGCCAAACACCACCACTGCCAGAGACAGCATGCAGATGGTCCCGGCAATCTCCAGATTTTTCCGGGTAAAGATCCCCTGTTTCTTTGTTTTCCCTGTTTTTCTTTTCTTTCTATTGAAAATCCTGTTCTTCCTTGTTCTCTTTTTTTTGCGGGATAATGCCTTTTTATATAGAAGCTTCTGGTACGCACAGAGTCTTTTACGGCTCTTTTCGCCATTCTTCCCTCCTGGAAAATTCTTCTGAGCCAAAATAAACGGTCCTTTCCTGAATATTTCCTTTCCCCGAAATGAATTATATCGAATACGATATGATAAAACTCAAAAAACACCCTATAAGAAAAACAGGCTGTGCAGATTGGTTCCCATGGTTTCCATCCATCTGCAGCAGCCTGTTCCATATTATCTGGAATACCTTACCGCAAGTCTGTATTCCTCGTATGTTTCCATCCTATTATATGATGGCGTCTTTCCATTATTCTACGCTGTAGTTCGGCGCTTCCTTTGTAATGTGAATGTCATGCGGATGACTCTCTCTCAGAGCAGCAGCGGACATCTTCACGAATCTGCCTTTCTCTTTCAGCTCTTCAATGGTTCTCGCTCCACAATATCCCATACCGGAACGAAGTCCTCCAACCAGCTGGAAGATAGTATCTTCCACAGTGCCTTTATAAGCCACACGGCCTTCCACACCTTCCGGAACCAGCTTCTTGGCATTCTCCTGGAAATAACGGTCTTTGCTGCCGTTTTCCATGGCTGCCAGAGATCCCATACCACGGTATACTTTGTATTTTCTTCCCTGGTATAACTCAAAGCTTCCCGGGCTCTCGTCACATCCTGCCAGCAGACCGCCAAGCATGACCACGTTGGCGCCGGCTGCAATGGCCTTTGTGATATCACCGGAGAACTTGATACCTCCATCGGCGATGATCGGGATGTTGTACTGTTTTGCCATCTCGTAGCAGTCCATGATCGCTGTAATCTGCGGTACACCAATACCCGCAACCACACGGGTTGTACAAATGGAACCAGGTCCGATACCAACTTTTACCGCATCCACACCACAGTCAATCAATGCCTTTGTGGCTTCTCCTGTGGCAACGTTGCCGGCGATCACCTGTAAATCCGGATATTTCTCTTTTACGAGAGCAAAGGTCTTAAGCACGTTGGCGGAATGTCCGTGAGCGGTATCGATGACGATAACGTCAACATGAGCATTCACCAGCTCATCCACACGGTCCAGGATATCAGGAGTACATCCCACAGCCGCGCCGCAGAGAAGACGTCCGTTTTCATCTTTCGCGGAAAGAGGATAACGGATCTGTTTCTCGATATCCTTAATGGTAATCAGACCTTTTAAATTAAAATTCTCATCAACGATAGGAAGCTTCTCTTTTCTGGCCTTGCCGAGAATCTGCTTCGCCTCTTCCAGAGTGATTCCCTCTCTTGCAGTGACAAGACCGTCTGCCTCAGATGTCATGGATTCCTTAATCTTTTTGTCAAAGTTCGTCTCAAACTTCAAATCACGGTTAGTGATGATACCCACCAGTCTTCCGTTCTCTGTGATCGGAACACCGGAAATGTGGAACTTGGACATCAGCTCTTCTGCCTGCTGAAGGGTATGATCCGGAGAAAGATAAAACGGATCTGTAATGACACCATACTCGGAACGTTTTACCTTATCCACTTCATCAGCCTGCTGTGCAATGCTCATATTCTTATGGATGATACCGATACCACCCTGACGGGCCATGGCAATCGCCATCCGGTGTTCGGTTACCGTATCCATGCTGGCGCTCATCAGAGGAACATTCAGCTGAATCTTATTCGTCAGCTTGGTCCGAAGTTCCACTTCGTTCGGAATGACTTCTGAGTATCCCGGCACTAATAATACGTCATCAAATGTGATTCCCTCTCCGATAATTTTTCCCATATCAAACTTCCTTCCTGTCAATGTTGATTTATTAGTTTCTATAGTAATATTAGTAAGTTATGTTATCATAAAAAATCAGATTTTGTCAACAAGTCAATCATACGTTTTTTTATCTGAAATCTCATAAATTCTTAGTGAAATTCACAGTATATTAGTTCTTTTCTCCTCTGTGTTTTTCGTAAACGGACGTCTGTCTTTTCCCGGCGTATTTTTTTGTATCAAAAAGGAAGGGATATCCTCCCGCATCAAAGATACCGGAAAATATCCCTCCCATAATTGCATTTATTTTGCTGATAATTTTGCGTCGATCGCTGCTGCCGCGCGCTTTCCTGCTCCCATAGCAAGGATAACGGTAGCCGCTCCAGTTACAGTGTCTCCGCCGGCGTATACATTCTCTTTGGAGGACTCCATGGTCTCTTCATTGACAATGATACCGCCCCATTTCTGGCATTCCAATCCCGGTGTGGTATGACGGATCAACGGGTTCGGGCTCTGTCCGATGGCGATGATGACTGTCTCCACATCCATCACATAGTTGGAACCTTCAATCGGCTCCGGACGTCTTCTTCCGGATGCATCCGGCTCACCCAGCTGCTGCTTGACGATTTCCATTCCTTTTACCCAGCCGTTTTCGTCACCGAGAATGGCAGCCGGATTGTTCAGGAAACGGAAAATGATTCCCTCTTCTTTCGCGTGATGAAGCTCTTCCAGACGGGCCGGTGCCTCCTCCTCGCTTCTTCTGTATACGATATAAACTTCTTCAGCTCCCAGACGTTTCGCAGTTCTTGCGGCATCCATAGCCACATTACCTGCTCCCACGACAGCCACTCTTCTGCCCACCTTGACAGGAGTCGGAGCCTCCGGGAACTTGTATGCTTTCATCAGGTTCACACGGGTCAGAAACTCATTGGCAGAATATACTCCCAGGAGATTCTCGCCAGGAATATTTAAGAAACGCGGAAGTCCCGCTCCGCTTCCCACAAATACTGCCTCATAACCGTCTTCCATCAGCTCATCGATGGTAACGGAACGGCCCACGATCACGTTAGTGTCGATCTTCACACCCAGATCTTCCACACTCTTGATCTCTCTGGCAACCAGATCTTTCGGCAGACGGAACTCCGGAATACCGTAGCTTAACACACCGCCGGCCTTATGTAAAGCTTCAAAAATCGTAACGTCGTAACCTTTTTTGATAAGCTCTCCGGCACAGGTCAATCCTGCAGGACCGGAACCTACCACAGCCACTTTATGGCCATTTTTCTCAATGTCCACTTCCACTGGTTTCGCGTGTGCCATATGATAGTCAGCCACAAAACGCTCCATACGTCCGATACCCACCGGTTCGCCTTTGATGCCGCGGACACATTTGCCCTCGCACTGGTTCTCCTGCGGACATACACGGCCGCAGATTGCCGGCAGCGCATTCTCACTGGTGATCACTTCATAAGCGCCCTCAAAGTCGCCTTCTGCCACTTTAGCCACGAACTCCGGAATCGGAACGTTAACCGGACATCCGCCGACACACGGTTTATTCTTACAGTTCAAACAACGGGTTGCCTCTTCCACAGCCATCTCTGCCGTGTAGCCGAGAGCCACCTCGTCAAAGTTTTTATTTCTTACATTTGGGTCCTGTTCCGGCATCGGAACCTTAGTCAGACTCATATTCTTTTTTGCCATTTTATTTTGCTCCCCTTCCAATTTTGCACTGATGTTCTTCTTCTTTAAAGATACCCTGTCTTCTCATACATTCATCAAAATCAACCTTGAATCCGTCAAAGTCAGGTCCATCCACACAGGCAAATTTTGTCTCTCCGTCAACAGTGACACGGCAGCCGCCGCACATTCCCGTACCGTCGATCATGATCGGGTTCAGGGAAACCATCGTATGGAGATTCAATGGACGGGTTACATTTACCACATTCTTCATCATGATCAGCGGGCCGATGGCGATACACTCATCATATACTTCTCCCTTGTCGAGAAGGTCCTGAAGAACCGTTGTAACAAATCCTTTGGTGCCAAGACTTCCATCGTCTGTGGCAATGTAAACATTCTCGCAGAACTCTTTGAACTGATCAGCCAGAAGAACGTATTCAGCGCTCTTTCCGCCGATGATCACATCGACCTTAGTACCCATGGCTGCCAGCTTACGAAGCTGCGGATATAATGGCGCCGCGCCGACACCGCCGGCCACGCCGATCACTTTGTTCTCTTTCTTTTCGAGAACCGCAGGAACTCCAAGAGGTCCCACGAAATCCTGCACATAGTCTCCTTCCTGCTTCTTGCTTAAGAGATCTGTGCTGTAGCCGACTACCTGATAAATAATAGTGACCGTTTCTTTTTCACGGTCATAGTCGGCGATGGTGAGAGGGATTCTCTCTCCATCCTCATCCACACGAATAATGATGAACTGTCCCGGTTCGCATTTTCTTGCGACGAAAGGAGCGTGAATCTCCATCAGTTCCACCGCATTATTCAATGTCTGTTTTTTTACAATTTTGTACATGCGTCTTTCCACCTCACTTAAAATATCACACACAATGATGAGAAAAATCATCATTGTGTGCGTAAATATTATCCCATGAATACGAAAAAATTACAAGTAAATTCAACAAAAAACGTGAGAAAATCAACAAAAGACTGGAGAAATTCTCTGATTTTTTTATCAAATCGACTGAAAAAGTTCTATATTTATTTTAAGATGTCTTCAAACTGCCTCATCTGCCTCTCCGCCGGCAAACGCCTGCGCCGGCAGAACTGTTATTTTTTTGGCTTGTAAGAACTCTTCAGTGACACGATCCGGTTGAATACCAGGTGGTCTTCCCGGCTGTCCTTGGCGTCACAGCAGAAATAACCATTTCTCACGAACTGATAACTGTCGTAAGCCTTGCTGTCTTTCAGAGCGGCTTCCAGCTTGCAGTGAGAAAGCACCGTCAGTGAATTCGGATTCAGGTTGAGGCTTCCGTCCTCATTGTAAACACCTTTTTCTTCATCTACAATGTTCTCATACAGACGCACTTCCGCATCCACACATTCGGAGGCACATACCCAGTGGATGGTTCCCTTCACCTTCCGTCCGGTAAAACCGCTGCCGCTCTTGGTTTCCGGATCATAGGTACAGTAAATCTCCGTTACATTTCCGTTCTCATCGGTCTTGTAATCAGTACAGGTAACAAAATAAGCATTCATGAGCCGCACTTCATTGCCCGGATAGAGGCGGAAATACTTCTTCGGCGGATCGATCATAAAGTCATCTCTCTCGATATAGATCTCCCGTCCGAACGCCACCTGACGAATACCCAGCGCTTCGTTCTCTTTGTTGTTTTCCACATCCAGATATTCGATCTGTCCTTCCGGATAATTGGTGATGATCACCTTCACTGGATCAAGCACCGCCATCATTCTGGACTTCTTAAGCTTTAAGTCATCACGGATGCAGAACTCCAGCATAGCATAATCCACGGAACTCTGCGCCTTGGAGATGCCGGCCAGCTCAATGAAGTTCCGGATGGACTCCGGCGTGAATCCTCTTCTTCTGAGCGCCGCGATGGATACCAGACGCGGATCATCCCAGCCATCCACAATACCTTCTTCCACCAGCTTCTTAATATAACGCTTGCCGGTGATCACGTTGGTCAGATACATTTTCGCAAACTCAATCTGTCTTGGCGGCTGTTCAAAGCCCACTTCCCGTACCACCCAGTCATAGAGCGGACGATGATCCTCAAACTCCAGCGTACAGATAGAATGGGTCACGCCCTCAATGGCGTCCTCGATCGGGTGGGCGAAATCATACATCGGATAAATGCACCATTTATCACCGGTGTTGTGATGATGCATGTGTGCCACACGATAAATGACCGGATCACGCATGTTCATGTTGCCGCTGGCCATGTCGATCTTGGCGCGGAGTACTTTTTCCCCGTCTTTAAACTCACCGTTTCTCATTCTCTCAAACAGATCAAGGTTCTCCTCCACGGAGCGGTTCCGGTACGGACTCTCCTTGCCCGGTTCCTTCAGGGTTCCTCTATATTCACGGATTTCCTCCGCTGATAAATCACATACATAAGCTTTTCCCTTTTTGATCAGGGTCACTGCAGCCTCGTACATCTGTTCAAAATAATCTGAAGCAAAGTACAGACGATCTTCAAAATCAGCGCCGAGCCACAGCACGTCTTCCTTGATTGATTCCACAAATTCCACTTTTTCTTTCGTTGGATTCGTATCATCAAATCTTAAATTAAACTTTCCGTGATATTCCTGCGCCAGCCCGTAATTTAACAGAATCGCCTTTGCATGTCCAATATGAAGATATCCGTTTGGTTCCGGAGGGAAACGTGTCATCACATGATCGTACACTCCCTCTTCCAGATCCTTATCAATTGCCAGTTCAATAAAATTCTTCGATACATTTCCTTCCATTGTCATCCTCCTGGTAAAAAATGTGCAGGCCAGCGCCGCCTGACCCACAGGTAAATGCGGCAGATGCCAGCTAACTGCGTTCTATCATATCATAATTACAAAATCGGCACAAGAAAAAATCGGCAGTGACAAAGTAAAGTACAAAAAAATGATGGCACGCGAAAGAATCCGCCGCCATCATTTTTTCTTTTTGCCCGCACTTACTGCATTTCATATTTATCTTCTGTCAGATAAAAATACGTGTTATCGCCAATCTGGCCATACGTTTCGTACCCGCTCAGATAGTCATAACTGGAAGAACGGAAATACAAAATATAAGAAGGAATATTTCTCTTTCCTTTATATAAAGCATCGTCCACCGCGGCAATGCATTCTTCCGAAGGCTTCCGGTCCACATACGGGTAAGTTCCCGTTTCCTTATCATAATACGCGGTAAACTGAGAATCCTCTGTCACCACATCCATCAGATCATCAGAATATTTATCGGACTGCGTCCGGTTCATCATGCAGCTGATCACCGCCAGAGAGCCCTCATAACCGGTATCACACTCCATGGACACTACTTTATAAAGAATATCTTTCTCTTCCTCCGTCAGTGTCTCCCCGTACATATTCAGATTCTCCATGGTCTGACATTCGCTGGTTCTCCCTGCGCTTCCTTTGTTCTTTGTACTTTTTTCCACAACCCCTTTTACCGTCTCCTCTCCCATCAGTGAAGCGGCGATATCTCCCTTCGATCCGTCCTCCACAGAAAATGGGAAAAACGTCCCTGCCCGTACCGACTGGAAACATACCAGACAGCCGATGGCAGCCATGATTGCATATGTCCTCATTTGATATCTGTGTCTTTTCTTCAAATTCATGCACCTCTCCCTTTTCTATGATCAAACTGGTTTGGGGTTAATAAAGTATATGCATTTTTGTAATAGTTTATTAACAACTATCTGCATTTTTTTGTAAAAAAAGGTTCACACAAAGTTTACTGGTGGATAATCAAAAGTATTTCCCATCCATCCAGATTTATACACAGATTCAAATTTTTATTGTATTTTATAGCAAAAAAGCAGCAGCACCGCCGTTTCCATGCGATGCTGCCGCCTTAACTATCTTTTATTTACAAGAATGTATCCTCCGCTGGTATCCTGCGAATCATAATATACACTGTCAGAAGACCGCTTGCAGGAGAACATGTATTTCACCAGCTGTTCCACCTTGGCAAACTTGATTCTCTGTTTGCTTCCCGACCAGCTTCTGTAAGCGGAATCCGCCACAATGGCCTTGCCGGTATTGGTCATACCCAAAAGCACCATGGTATGCTTGGATGAAGACCAGCGGTAACTGTTTCTGGATGACATCTTTCCGTTTTTCTGTTTGCGGTTATTGACCTCAATGATCACCGCATTTCCGGATAACAGATGACTTTTGATCTCCTGGACCGCCTGCCTATCCTTAAAATAACGCACATACTGATTCGGCACACCGCAGTAATTCAGAATCCTGGTAATTCCGTTCAGAGAAACCGGCATCTGTGACACCATGGACTTACTGTAATTTGCCGACCAGACTTTTGTACCAAATACTTCTCGTTCTAACTTTCTGCTGGTTTTCTCCGGTGTATAATTCTTATACTTTGTAGTATAACCGGAAAGAACCGTGGTCAGTGCGCTGGCCGCACAGCCGTGGCGTTTAATATAAGTGCTGCGCGCGCCCTGGGCGAACACCCGGAACGTCCTCACGCCGGAACCGCCGTTTGACTGCACCGAAGCTCCTCCGCTGGTATCACTGTTTACTCTGACCATATATTTTTTCACATTGGTCTGTTTGGATATGGTTGACTTCTTTGTTGTGATATTTGATGCCGCAAATGCCGGCACCGGCGCCGCCGCCATCAAAAAAGCCATTGCCACCGCTATTAGTTTCTTTTTCATTTCGTCTTGCCCTCCATCGTCTGTCTTCGTTCTCTTCCTCTCCATGTTTTGTACGGAAACAGTCTCCATCCTCATGGCTGTCCCGATACGCCGGCATTTCCTTTTTTATCCATCCGGCAACGTACAAAACCTTAGTACAGAGTATCTCACAAATATGACATAAATATTACAAAAAGGCTTTTTTGTGTAATAAATGTAATTTTTATGCAATAATATCCAGTCACGAAATAAAATCCGCAACGAAGGATCGGTCAAAGATACCGTGAATAAAATGAAAGAAATATAATGAAAATAATTTTGCCAAAAATAACTGTGCTAAAATGATCACTGCTGCCGGAGTAATACCGGCACAAAAAAGAAAAACCGAAATACTGATTAGTATTTCGGTTTTTTTAGAAGAGCTGCCTAGCGGATTTGAACCGCCGACCTCCGCCTTACCAAGGCGACGCTCTACCAACTGAGCCAAGGCAGCACTGAGAATCATCTCAACAAAAAGCATTCTATCATGGCTTTCCCTTCTTGTCAACACATTTTTTTGAAAAATTCAAAAAATTAGTACAATTTATTTTTTAAAGTGTTTTCCCCAATTATCCGGGCAGTATCCTGTACATCGATCCCTGGATATCTTACAGCCTTTCCCTGAGATTCTCCATCACTAAAGCCAGGGTTCCTTCTATATCCCTGCCGTCTTCCACAACGATCAGATCCGCGTATTTCTCATAGAGAACACTTCTCTCCTCGTAAATATCCCGGAGAGTCTGTCCGTCTTTCAGTACCACTCCCCTTCCCTTCAGATCGCCAAGTCTTTTCTCCAGGGCGTCATAAGAACATTTCAGATACACAACGATCCCTGTCCTTTTAAAATGTTCCATGGCCTCTTTTCCGTAAACGGCGCTGCCGCCGGTGGCAATCACCGCCCGCTCCGCTTCAATGGACGCATTTACCTGATTCTCCACAGCGAGAAATCCGTCTACGCCCTTTTCAGCGATGATATCTTTTAAAAGCTTTTTCTCCTGCTGCTGGATCAGAAGATCCGAATCGAGAAACTGGTATCCCAGCTCCTTTGCCAGAATGACACCGATGGTACTCTTGCCGACTCCCGGCATTCCCGTTAAAATGATATTCTTCATGTTACCTCCTTTTTGTCAATTTTTTATCCTGCGCCGCCATTATACCATGTCATTTCATGCAGAACAAGAAAAAGCATCGGCGGGCCCCGCATATTTTTTCCCCTAAAAGAACATAGAAAGCAGTTGTTTTCAATCAAAAAATACGCTATGATATAAAAATAGTGAGAAAGGAAAGAATGCCATGTTTGAAATGTTCTTAACAATAATGGCTGCGCTGATCGCCGCCATTTACGGGGTATCGCAATCCGTTTTTATGAACGGCCCCCACAGAAATTATTACCGGATTGGTCTGCTGGTCCTTATCCTGATTATTTATGGTCTTTATAAGATTCATCATACCGCCAGACAGAGGCATCTTAAGCGACTGCATGTGGAGCCGGAAGCATATGTCTATTACGCGAAATATACTTCTTTGCTTTACCGTGCCGGTTACTTTATCAGCTATTTTATCCAGAATATCCTTTTCGACTACATATATATGTGGCGTAATTTCAACTTCTGTAAAGGTCTGGATGTCTATGACGGCGGCGTCGGAGAATATTACATCAAGTTCCGGCATACCTGGTACCGCTATTTAAAGCTGACCAGATATCGCCACAAAGTATCGTTAAAGAAGCTGCAGGGCTATGCCGCCGACATGAAAAATCAGATGATCGTGGATGCATTACAGACAGAAGAAGAAAAAGAAAGGTATCTGCATTACGCAGAGGAAGCCAAAAATTACTTTGATGAACACGGAACTCTCACCAAAAGTGTTCTGAAAAGCTTCGCCAACTACGGTCAGATCGATTGGTATTACCGGAAAAATATCCTGAAGAATTATAAAGCTATCGCCTGCGTCAGAAAATATCAGCCGCTGGTTATCGAGATGGTCCGTCAAAAAGAAGACTGGAATCAAAAGGATCTTAATGAATTTCGAAAGAAAGAATTTTAATTTAGTATTGATCCGATCATATAAATATCATATATCTGTAGTACAATATCTGCATCCAGCACATTCCGGGTTGGGTGCAAAATTTTTGTATATGTGTTTTTTTCTGCATATACTGTCAAAGGAGGCAAAATAATGAAAAAACATAGTTTCTCATACGATTATCTTTTCTTTTTATTATTTATCTTCACCCAGTTGATCGGCGTTGTGATGACCATAAATACGCAGATCAGCAGCACATTTCACCTGACACCCTTTCGTATTGCGGCCGCCCTTCTCCTTTCGTTGATCCTGGCGTACCTTCTGTCCATTTTATCAGGGAAAGCGCTGGCGTTCATCCACACAAACAATCCTCTATCGGACAAAAAACCCGCAGAACGAGTGCGGGTTTTCTCCGGCAAAAGAAACGCCAGAAAGCTCTGGCTTTGTGTCTGGGCCGGAATTTTTATTTTATGGATGATTTATTTTCTGGCTTATTATCCCGGCATCCTGGCCTACGATGTCAAAACTCAGTGGAGACAGTATTTCGGCATCGTCGGCTATAATACCAAGCACCCTCTTCTCCACACCATGCTGATGGGAGGAATCATTGATCTGGGAGAAAAATTGTTCGGAAGCTACAACAAGGGCGTAGCCTGTTACTGCCTGTTACAGCTTCTGATCGTTTCGGGTGCAGTCACTTTGATTCTGTTCTACATTCACAAAATGACTGTCTCCGGAAAACTGCTGACAGCCGCAGCCATTTACCTGATCCTTTTTCCGGTATGGCCGTTTTTAGGCATCAGCACGACAAAAGACACTTATTTCGCCATCTTTTTTCTGCTCAGCTTCATGGCGCTCCTTCACTGCTGTCGGGCAGGTATCACCATAAAAAACCTTCTTCTTGCCGCAGTGAGCCTGACCGCCGCTCTGCTGTTTCGTAATAACGCCGTTTACGGAGTGATGCTGGCCATCTTTCTGCTGCTTATCTTCATGATAAAGAAAAGCTGTCCCAGAAAGATTTTTCTCAGCTTCGCCGGCGTCTTTCTCATCTCTGTCATCCTGGCTGAGGGGACGCTCGGCCAGCTGGAAAAAGCTGCCGGGGCCCGCCCGGGAAGCATCGCAGAGACTTTGAGCATTCCCTGTCAGCAGATTGCCCGGGTATATAACGAAAGGGAAAATGAACTCTCCACCGACGAGAAAAACCAGATTCTTGCCTATATCCCGGAAAAAAGAATCCGGAAATATAAATGGCAGCTGTCTGATCCCATCAAAAAGTACTGGGACGTGGACCTTGTGCAAAGCGACTGGAATCGTTTTCTCCGCCTGTGGGCGGATCTTGGCCTGCAATATCCAAAAGAATATCTGGAAGCCACTCTCTGCAACACAATGCCTCTGTGGTATGTGTGGGACGAATCCATAGTATCCGTCCACGGAGTCTATATGGAAAGCGAAGTCAAGGACGTCACAGACGGAAAGGTGACAAGGCACAGTCTCCTTCCACGTCTGGAAAAAGTACTCTCCGACGCTTACAGCAAAGGATATGTTCTGAAAATACCGGTTATCTCGCTCCTTTTCGCACCGGCGTTCTATCTGTGGATCATCATCGCCTGCGGATTTCTGATATTGAAATACCGACGGTATAAATACCTGGTTCTGCCAGTCTTTCTGCTGTCCTACGCCGCCACTCTGATGGCCGGCCCATGCATCCTTCCGAGATACTGCATGAACTTCATGTTATGTGTACCTCTGCTGATCGTCTGCACGGGAATTTCGATCAGATCTTCTCATTGACGTTTCTGAAATTCTGAAATCCGAATGAGATTCATCTCAAACTGCTGCCGGTCTTTCTGACGCAGAGACTGAAGGATCACTCCCGCAAAGAGGGACATCAACGCCGCCATCTCCACAAATCCACAGACAATCAGCGTTGGAAAATCCGGTACCAGGCCGGTTCTGGCGTAGGTAACCAGAATCGGCACGAAAAAAATCGCCGCAATCACGGTCAGCAGCAGAGCAATCACGCTAAAAAAATTGATCGGCTTATAATTTCGGTATAACCGAAAAATCGTCAGAAGAACTTTGATTCCGTCAGAATAGGTATTCAGCTTTGACTCACTGCCTTCCGGCCTGTCCCGATAGTCAATGACAACATTCTCGATGTACATATTTTTGTCAATGGCGTGAATGCTCATCTCCGTCTCAATTTCAAACCCTTTGGAAAGCACCGGAAAGCTCTTAACAAACTGATAGCTGAACGCCCGGTACCCCGTCATGATATCTTTGATCTCACTTTTAAACAACACATTGATGGCCTTACGGACAATGGAATTGCCCATATTATGAAAAGGACGCTTATTTTCCTCAAAATAAGTGGATGACAGCCGGTCTCCCACAACCATATCCACATGTTTCCGGAGAACTTTGTCCGCCATCTCCCGGGCAAATTCCGCCGGATAGGTATCGTCTCCGTCGGTCATAATATAACACTCCGCATCAATTTCCCGGAACATGCGCCGGATCACATTTCCTTTTCCCTGCTGATATTCATGTCTCACGACCGCTCCTGCTCTGCGGGCCAGTTCAGCCGTATTGTCAGTAGAGTTATTATCGTACACATAAACCACCGCTTCCGGCAACACCCTCTTAAAATCAGTGACAACTTTTTCTACCGTTTTTCCCTCATTGTAACACGGGATCAATACTGCGATCTTATCCATATGACATCTCCTTAGAAATCCTATTTCTTTGCTGCTGCCAGCCGCTGCCGGACAATCTCAAAAGCCAGGACTCCGGCTGCCACCGAAGCGTTCAGGGAATCAATATCCCCCCGCATGGGAATCGAGGCGATATAATCACATTTTTCTTTTACGAGACGGCTCACACCGCTGCCTTCATTGCCGATCACAAGACCAATCGGACCGGTGAGATTCTGCTGGTACATAAGTTCTCCGTCCATATCTCCACAGACAAACCACAGGCCTTTTTCCTTCAGCTCCTCGATCGTCCGCGCCATATTGGTCACCCGGACCACAGGCGTATAATTAACCGCTCCGGCGGATACTTTTGCCACCGTTCCGGTCAGCCCAACCGCCCGTCTCTTCGGAATGATCACCCCATGCGCACCGGCCAGATTCGCCGTCCGGATGATGGCGCCCAGGTTATGTGGGTCCTCAATCTCATCGCAGAGAATGAAAAAAGGATCCTCTCCCTTTTCCTTCGCCGCCGCAAACAGATCTTCCATCTCCGCATAATGACAGGCCGCTGTAACAGCGACCACGCCCTGATGCTTCTCATGATTGGCAAGTGAATCCAGCTTCTCCTTTGAAACATATTTGACCAGAGTCGACTGTTTCCTGCTCTCCCGGAGGATGGACTTGACAGGTCCATCCTGACATCCATCCTGAATAAACAATTTATCTACGGTCTTTCCGGCGCGAAAGGCCTCCAGCACCGCGTTTCTTCCTATTATAGTGTTTTCTTCGTATGACATGGCTCCTCCTCAAGTCCAATGGCCACCAGTTCCATGATCCGCCCCATCTTTCCTGTCAGGTAGAGATATCCGATGAGAGTCTCGAATCCCGTGGCAATCCGGTAATCATGATGGGTCTGGTTTTTGGCACAGCTTGCCGACTTGGCATTCTTTCCCCGCCGGAACATTACCTTTTCTTCTTCATTTAAATACGGCTTGATTTTCTCCATCATCCGGGTCTGGGCAGCAGCGTTGACATACCCGATGACCTGGCTGTGATATTTATTCGGCTTCGTATTTCCCCTGGTGGTGATCATGGTCCGGATGATCAGATCGTACACGGAATCTCCGATATAAGCAAAGGAAAGCGCAGAGTAGGTTTTCACCTTCTGCGCATCCAGAGGAAAAGAATCCGCAATGACTTTGAGACTGTCTTCCATGGTAAAGTCCTTGTCCACTGTTAAGCCCTCTTCCATTTCACACCAGCCCTTGTATCTTCCAGAATGATGCCCTTGTCCGCCAGCATATCACGAATCTCATCCGCTCTGGCAAAATTCTTTGCCTTTCTTGCGTCCTGACGCTCTTCGATGAGCGCTTCAATATCCGCGTCCAGCATCTCTTCTTTCTTATCTGTGATAATGCCCAGGATATCGCAGAGCTTCACAATGGTATCCAGAAGATACTGTACATATTCCTCAGATCCACCGGCAGCAGTCACATTGGCAAGCTTCACCAGTTCAAAGATAGCCGCAATGGCGTCCGCCGTATTAAAGTCATCTTCCATGGACGCCTCGAATTTAGCAACCAGAGCTTTCGCCTCTTCCATGTTCTTCTTATCTGCTTCCGCTGTGCCTTCTGTTTTCTCCCCGGACTGTTTGGCAGCCAGCACATCCCGGAGATTATCCACTGCAGTGAGGATCCGCTCAAGGCCGTGTTTCGCCGCTTCCACCAGCGTATCGCTGAAATTCAACGGGCTTCTGTAGTGAGCGCTGAGCATAAAGAAACGAATCACCTGCAGCGGATATTTTTCACCGATCTCCCGGACAGTGAAAAAGTTTCCGGCGGATTTGGACATTTTCTTATTGTCAATATTTAAGAAACCATTGTGCATCCAGTAATTGGCAAACTTCTCTCCGTTGCACGCCTCACTCTGAGCGATCTCATTCTCATGATGCGGGAAAATCAGATCCTCGCCGCCGGCGTGAATATCGATGGTGTCCCCGATGTATTTCCGGGACATGACCGAACACTCGATGTGCCAGCCAGGACGGCCCTCGCCCCACGGTGACGGCCAGGAAGGTTCGCCCTCTTTTTTCGGTTTCCAGAGCACAAAATCCATGGCGTCATCTTTCTCATCGCTGACCGCGATACGGATGCCCGCCATCATATCATCCAGATTCTTGTTGGAAAGCTGTCCGTAATGGTCAAACTTTCTTGTACGGAAATATACGGTACCGTGTTTCTCGTAGGCATAACCTTTATCAATGAGTTCCTGGATCATCTGAATCATGCCGTCAATCTCTTCCGTAGCCTTCGGATGGTGTGTCGCTTCCTTGACATTGAGCGCCTGCATATCTTTCTCGCACTCTTTGATATATTTCTCGGAAATCTCAGAAGCGGATACGCCCTCCTCCTGCGCTTTCTTGATGATCTTGTCATCCACATCAGTAAAGTTGGACACATAGTTCACATCGTATCCCTTATACTCGAAATATCTTCTCACTGTATCGAATACAACCATAGGGCGGGCATTTCCGATGTGAATATAGTTGTAAACCGTCGGCCCGCAGACATACATGCCGACCTTTCCTTCGTGCACCGGCACGAATTCTTCTTTTTTGTTGGTAAGTGTGTTATATATCTTCATGATATCCTCCTTGTATACTAAAATATCTGTTACACAACAAAATGTCCCGCAGCAAAATATTTTGCAAAAGAAAAAACTCCGTCCCTCAAAAAAAGAGACGAAGTTATCCGCGGTTCCACTCTGTTTGACGCCCCGAAATCCGGGGCCTCCCCTTACACCGTTAACGCCTGGTACGTGCGGCACTCCCGCCCGGTAAAAGGGCCTTCGCACCGCCGGCTCCCGAATGCACTTTCCCGGTTCCCGCGGATAAGGATGCTTCCAGCCTCCGGCATCCTCTCTCTGTATCCCGGCAAAACGGTACTCTTTTCGTTCTCCGCCTTTTTCATATATTCCTAAGTCTATGCAATTTCCGGAGTTTTGTCAATTGTTTTTTCTAATAATTTCCGTCGGCTTCATTCTCCATTCATTTCTGTCTCAGACAATTTCCTGGATACAGCATGGCTGCAGAGGACGCAGCCCTTCCATCAGCGCCCGGCCCTCCGCCGTAAGGCCTTCGTACATTTCTTCCGTCCGGTCTTCCCGTCTTCCAAAAATCAACTCCGTAAGTGCCGCAATGGAAATGCTTCCTCCATCGGTTATCTGAGGTTCTTCGTCTGCCGAAATCTTCCGGATGGTACTTCCCTGTTTCCCGGCATGCCAGAGATAGACGCCGTCCTGCTCTTTCAGAAAATCATCCCGGACCCGAATCCGGCAGGCAGCTTCCACATCACTGCAAAGATCTGTTCCTGTTTTTTCCAGATCAAGGATGCGGAACATGATGATTTTTTTCTCACGCACCGGAAGCAGGCGAACCCCCTGATAGTTTCCCGGCGCCCTCAGTTCTTCTTTCCAGGTTTCATCAAGAATCAGCTGATATCTGCCATAATGATACTCTCTTTCGCTGTAAAGCAGTGCCTCATGGAGAAACTCCTGCCTGTCTTCCGTTCCCGCATAAACCACCTGCGAAAGCACCATACAGTCATTTTCCGCTCCCATGACAAATCTTCCGGCATAAACGCCGTTCCGGTATGCGGTTACCAGGCGACCAAAATCGCTGCGCACCTCTTTTTCCATCCGCCTTAAATAATCCGGCGTGATCCTGGTGCAGACAGCAAATTGTTTTTCTCTCCGGGCGTTTTCCATCCGGCAGACTTCTTCCAGATCTTCCGGCAAACCTGCCTGAAAGGAAAATCTTTCCTGTTCGGGAGGCACAGCCTTGCCAAAACATTCAATCTCCTGTTCCAGCTGGCGTATCCCAAACCGGAAATCAAACGGCAGGTAATAATTTTCGTCAGCGGGCATCAGATATGTGAATGATTCCCCGCTTCTTCGCAGCCGGGAAAAAGTCTCCGCAAGCAGTTCCCGCATAACGCCTTGCCGGCGGAATTGTTCATCAGTGGCTACCCCCACAATATAATGTGCTTTCATATCCCTGCCGCGCACTGTGAGTGTATAGGGATTCAGATGAAGCATCCCCCTGATCACCTGCGCGCTGTTTTCCGGGGCATTCAGCATCTCTGCAGCTTTTATTTCCGGGACATCTGACCCCTTTAAGTTCTGGTCTTCTTCCCCCTCGGTCACATTCAGCAAAATGTCGTTGTTTCCATAAACTTCCGCAAAATAAAAATCTGCATAAGGCACCGGATCATGAAAATTTCTCTGCCACATGGCATAGATTTCATCTCTGTGTCGTCCGTTCTCTCCGATAATCATTGTTCCTGTCCTCCCTGCTGCCGGCAGCCCTGGCAGCCCGCGCAATTTTTTTCTTCCAGCATCACATCAGCGCCCACATAATTCTGAATCTCTGAAAGCAGGCACACCGCGCTGGCAGCGATGCCCAGCCCCTCCCCGGTAAATCCAAGTCCTTCTTCCGTAGTCGCCTTCACATTCACCTGTCCTTCACTGATTCCCAGCACATCCGCGATATTTTTCTTCATCTGTGGAATATAGCCGGCCAGTTTCGGCCGCTGGGCAATGACGGTGGCATCAATATTTTCAATAAAATACGCCTTTTTCTCAATAAGACGGCGCACTTCCGAGAGAAGCTTCATGCTGTCGGCTCCCTTATAAGCCGGATCCGTATCCGGAAAATGCTTTCCGATATCTCCGAGGGCCGCTGCTCCCAGCAGTGCGTCCATGACCGCATGCACCAGCACATCCGCATCTGAGTGTCCAAGAAGCCCTTTTTCAAAAGGAATCTCCACACCGCCAAGAACGAGCTTCCGGCCTTCTGTCAGGCGATGTACATCGTATCCACTTCCAATTCTCATAGTATCTCCTGTCCTTTCTATGATTCTGTCATTCTCATGCAATAAGAATGAATCCTGCTTTGCAGAATTCTCCGCCTGCGGCAGATCGCTTCCGCGACATCTTTCCATCCGCCACAATGCGATCTTCACGGAGCGTTTTTTGTTTCACGGAAACACAGCTTTCTATGAAACAAAAAAAGCATACCCGCCATGCAGATATGCTCTCCCAGATAACAAAAAATAGCGGGAACTGGATTTGAACCAGCGACACCACGGGTATGAACCGTGTGCTCTAGCCAACTGAGCTATCCCGCCATGTGATGAAAAAGTGGGACCTATAGGGCTCGAACCTATGACCCTCTGCTTGTAAGGCAGATGCTCTCCCAGCTGAGCTAAGATCCCACATCACTCAACGAAACTTATTATATTACAAAAGTTCTCTGCTGTCAACAAGAAAATGACTCTTTTTTCTGTTTTTTTCAAAAAATATAATTAATTCTATTATTTGAACTGTCGATGCATTTTATACATCTGTCTTTGCTTCTTTTTCCGCCAGCTTCTCCGCCGCAGAAACAGCCGAAAGATGAAGAAGCACCGCATCGGCAAGAGCTCTCTCATCAATGGCAAAACAAGGATGATGATTTGGAAAACATTCTTTCTCCGGATCCCCGCATCCCACAAAGGCAAACACACCGGGAACCTTTGTCTGGTACCAGGAAAAATCCTCCCCCAGCATCAGCGGCGGCACATGGCAAAGTTTCCTTTCCAGAAACCGTTCTGCCTCCGGAGCAATGCACGCTGTCAGGGACGCGTCATTGACCAGCGGCGGATGAGAACCGTAATGATAGGTGATATCCGCTTTTCCGCCATAATACGCGGCGATATGTTCTGCTCTGGCTTCCACTGCCTCTTTCAGGCGAAGGGCCGTCTCTTCCCGAAAACTCCTGCAGGTCCCTTCCGCCTGTGCCGTGCCTGCTATGACATTATACTGACTGCCTGAATGGAGGGAACCGATAGTCACGACTGCGCTGTCCGCCGGATCGACCTCTCTGGATACAATACTCTGGACACTCATCACGAAGTCCGCTGCCATCACTGTAGCGTCCACGCACTGGTGAGGCTTCCCGGCATGACCGCCCTTCCCCTCAAAGGTAATGGAAAAACGGTCCGTCTGCGCCATCCGGGGACCCGCTTCTATGGACACATCCCCCGTCTTCATATCGGAAAACAAGTGCAGTCCGAAAATAACATCCACATCGGAAAGCACACCTTGAGCGAGGATATGCGCCGCGCCGAGAGTATTCTCCTCCGAAGGCTGAAAGATCAGTTTGACCCGGACAGAAAGTTTCTCCTCTCGTTGTTTCAGAATCTCCGCCGCTCCTAAAAGTCCGGCGATGTGGCCGTCGTGGCCGCAGGCATGCATCCGCCCCGGATGTACGGAGGCGTACTTTACCCCGGTCTCCTCCGTCACCGGCAGCCCGTCAATATCCGCGCGAAGGGCAATGGTAAATCCCATTTCCGGGCCAATATAAGCAAAGGCGCCGGAAGGCTCCAGATGATGGGGTACGACACCCATCCTTTCCAGATACCGGCAGATCATTTCCGTAGTTTCCACTTCTTCCATACCAAGTTCCGGAATCCGGTGGAACTCCCGCCGGATCCGGCTGTATTCTTCTTTTCCTGCTTTTACCGCTTCTTTCAGCTGTCTTACGTCAATCATATATCGCTCCTCTATATTTTTTACCGGCTGCCGCGGATCAAACGAAGAACAATCAGCACCGGAATCAGTACGACCACCACCGGCAGCAATACCCGAATCAGCAATCCGAGAATGATCAGAATAAGGATAATCCCGAAAACAAGCTTGAGACCACCCACCTTCTTTATCCGAAGATTCGCCTGTTCATCCTCATAACTGTTATAACGCCCCTCTTCGGAGTCATAATAACCGCCCTGACTTTCCCGGCTGCCGCCATAATATCCTCTCTGGCTTCCGCCGTACCGGCCGCTCTGTCCACCATTATAATAACTGTCCTGTCCGCCATAATCCGCCTGCCTGTCCTGTCCGCTGACCGCCTCCCGGGCGTCAATGATAGATCTGGCAATAAGCCTCGGACTTCCCAGCGAGGTTACGATCTCACTCTCACTATAACCCATGGCTTTCTGTTCCTCAAAGTACTGGCGATAATAATTCAGAGAATCTCTGATCTCACTCTCCGGCACCTCACCCCGCAGACTTTCTTCCAGTTCCCTAAAAAAATCTTCCATATTTTCTGTAATCCTTTCTGAGTAAGCAGCCATCCCCACAGCATACGCCGCACTGGCAGCCCCTCTTTTGTCAGTAATCCAAAGTAAAGTATAACGTCGTATACGGCGCCTCTCCTATGGTCTGCAAATGTACGTATTTTGCGCCGCTGTATTCAAAAATGAATTGCAGATTTGCCTCCGAATATGTGGCTTCGTTGTAATCTCCCACCATCACCTGGACACTGTCCGGCGTATCATCCGCAAATATTTCCTTACATTTTGCTTCAAAAGCATCCATATTCTCACAATACAGATCATTCTTTCTGTAATATTGGTATTTTGTCCCTTCCGCCGGCACAAAATCCGCAGCCTCCCAGGCGTGGCTCTGCGCCATCTGCGTATCATTGAGATTAAAATAAGAATACAAAAGTCTGTCCGGGTCATCAGGTTCCGGATCATCCCAGGTCACATCCACGTGATACCATTGATCATCATCCAGACGGATCAGGTTCCACGCATGATTCTCCCCGTCTGCCGTCCCGGTGATCAGTTCACATTCCACGCCGCTCAGATCACAGAGCAGCTTCATGGCCTGAGCATAGCCGTTGCAGACCGCCTTTCCCTGTACCAGGGCGCCATAGGCATTGTAAGCGGTGCTGTCCTCAGAATCCACACCTTCCGGATATCCGTAAGCCACATTTTTCACCAGATAATCATGAATCTTTTTCTCTTTTTTGTAGGCTGACTTTTCTTTGGAAAGATCCGCAAGGATACCTTCACAGACCTTCTTAAGTTCCGCCGCCTGACTGCGTTCCTCCGGAATCTCCCCTCCATCGAGGAGCGCTTCCTCCACATAATAATTATCGCTGATATCGCAGGAAAGCGTCACATAGGAGCGGTCCAGCATCTTCACAGTCTTGATCTCATACTGCGTCACACTGCCATAAAAACCGTCATGTTCCTGATTGAGCACATTCAAATCATCCTGCGAAAGTTCCTCCGTCACAAACGCGACCTCTTCTTTTCCCTCCTTTAAAGAATTCTCTACCTGTTGATACAACTCCTCGGCAGTATTGATCACCGATTCCCCGGAAGCCATAATTTCCCGTACTGTACTGCATCCGGAGAGGGTCAGCACCGCTGACACACTCAACACCGCCAGAAATTTTTTCATATACATCCCTTTCTAATCCTCCACATATTCCTTCAGGAGACGGTCCGCCTTCTCCACATCCGACGGACGCAGAATCATCTCGTCGCCTTTTCCGGTGGCAAAGGCATACATATATTCCAGATTGATACCTTCTCCGGCAAAAGCCACCAACATATCAGAGAGCGCGCCTGCCCGGGAAGGAATGCGGATCCGAAGCACATCCGTAAGTTCCACCTGATATTTGTGGCTGCGGAGAATTTCCGCCACCTGTTCCGGATTCGGAAGAATCAGCCGTGTCACGGTATCCGCCATACTCAGAGCTTCCACATTGATATTCTCCTTTCCAAGAATATCCATCACTTCTTTTAACTTGCCTTCTCGGTTCTCTACCCGAACGGTAACCTGCTTTACAATCATGTCTTTCCCTCCCTGTACATATTTTATTATCATTTTACCAATTTTCCCAGGTAAACGCAACCATCAGCGCAGGGAGGCTTTTACATCATAAAAAGTTCCGCCAAAACTAAATCAGGAGATGCGGGATAAACCACGCATCTCCTGATTTTATTTTATTTATTTGTGTTTTCAGCCGCTGTCCGGGATTTTGTGACGAAAGCCAGATACTACGCGCCTTGCGCTCCCGCATCTGCCGGACTTTCGCACTATTCAGCCATCCACTTCGGATTCGCAGCTATCGCTGCTTTTCCGCTGCTTACGCAGCTAAATCCTCAGTTTTGGCTAAGCGCCATATGCCTTTCAGAGCAAAAATGCTTCTGCAAGTAAACTTGCAACGCTATTTTTCGCTCTGAAGGCGCATGGCTGAATAGTTACATTACATCATTCCCATTCCGCCGGCCGGAGCTCCTGCTGCAGGTGTCTCTTCCTTGATATCAGCCACAACAGATTCTGTGGTCAGTAATGTGGAAGCTACGCTTGTAGCGTTCTGCAGTGCGCTTCTTGTAACTTTGGCAGGGTCGATGATACCGGATTTGATCATGTCAACGTAAGTCTCTGTCAGGGCATCGAAACCTGTGCCAACTTCGCTCTCGTAAACTTTGTTGATGATTACGGAGCCTTCCAGTCCTGCATTGGCTGCGATGTGGTACAGAGGAGCTTCCAGAGCTTTGAGAACGATCTCAGCGCCTGTCTTCTCGTCACCGGATAAATCTTTTGTCATCTCTTTTACAGTTTTAGCTGCGTGGATGTAAGCAGATCCGCCGCCGGCGATGATACCTTCCTCAACAGCTGCTTTTGTGGCTGCCAGAGCATCTTCCAGACGAAGTTTTGCTTCTTTCATCTCTGTCTCAGTAGCAGCACCTACACGGATAACAGCTACGCCGCCGGATAATTTAGCCAGTCTCTCCTGTAATTTTTCTCTGTCGAAATCAGAAGTTGTGGTTTCAATCTGGCTCTTAATCTGGCCGATTCTTGCCTGGATAGCATCTTTATCACCCAGACCGTCAACGATAACGGTATTCTCTTTTTCAACTTTAACGGATTTTGCACGTCCGAGCATATCCATGGTAGCGTCTTTTAATTCAAGGCCGACTTCCTCGGAAATAACGGTGCCGCCTGTCAGGATAGCGATATCTTCAAGCATTGCTTTTCTTCTGTCGCCGTAGCCAGGAGCTTTCACACCGACAACGGAGAAGGTTCCTCTTAATTTATTAACGATCAATGTGGTCAGAGCCTCACCCTCGATATCTTCAGCGATGATCAGGAGTTTTGCTCCGCTCTGTACGATCTGCTCTAATAACGGAAGGATTTCCTGGATATTGCTGATCTTCTTGTCTGTGATCAGGATATATGGATCTTCCAGTTCAGCAACCATTTTTTCCATATCTGTTGCCATGTATGCGGAAATGTATCCACGGTCAAACTGCATACCTTCTACCAGGTCAAGCTCTGTGAGCATGGTCTTGGATTCTTCAATAGTGATAACGCCGTCTTTGGAAACTTTCTCCATGGCGTCTGCAACCAGCTGTCCAACCTGTTCGTCACCGGCAGAAATAGATGCAACCTTCGCGATCTGCTCTTTGCCGCCAACCTGCTGGCTCATTTTGCTGATAGCCTCAACAGCAGCGTCTGTTGCTTTCTTCATACCTTTTCTTAAGATGATCGGATTAGCGCCTGCTGCCAGGTTCTTCATACCGGCATTGATCATAGCCTGTGCAAGAACAGTAGCGGTTGTAGTACCGTCACCAGCCACATCATTGGTCTTTGTGGCAACTTCTTTTACGATCTGTGCGCCCATGTTCTCAAAAGCATCTTCCAGTTCAATATCTTTTGCGATGGTAACACCGTCGTTGGTGATCAACGGAGCGCCAAAGCTTTTATCCAGTACAACATTACGTCCTTTCGGTCCCAATGTGACTCTTACGGTATCTGCTAACTGATTTACGCCTGCTTCCAAAGCTTTTCTGGCGTCAACGCCATATTTAATCTGTTTTGCCATGATAATCATTCCTCCTGTTTTATACGATTCTTCTAATATTCAACAACTGCCAGAATATCACTCTGTTTTACGATGATATATTCTTCTTCATCCATCTTTACGTTAGTTCCGGCGTATTTAGAATAGATAACCTTCTGTCCGACGGATACTTCCATCTTCACATCATCCGTTCCAGGGCCAACAGCGACAACCTCTGCCTCCTGTGGCTTCTCCTGTGCGGAGCTGGTAAGGATAATACCGGTTTTTGTCTTTGTCTCAGCCTCAAGCTGTTTTAAAACTACTCTGTCCGCTAATGGTACTAACTTCATAATAATGCCTCCTATACAAATTCTTCTATTGTTATCTTTTTTGATTGTTAGCACTCAATTTTGATGAGTGCTAATTGCTAATACATATAATAGATTTTTTCCCTTATAATTGCAAACGGTAAAAAGCTCTATTTTTCTGTATATTTTTAAATATATTTTATTATCTCTTTTTTTCTCTTGTTTTCTCATTTTATCTTTATTTTTCTGTTTTGTCAGATATTTTGGCAAAGAAAAGGAAGGACCAGACGATCCTTCCTTCTCTTTATTCTGTACATTTACAGTCAATCGTAATCACATCACAGGCCGGACAATACCATGCCGGCTGTTTTTTCATATCAAAAAAATGCTGTTTCCCCAGGCGAAACCCCTCTTCCTTTTCTCCTGTATACCTCATCTTACTCTTACCGTATGCGGGAATCCATTCGATAGCAGGAGTTGGAATGTACCCTTTAAGCATTTCCCGGCCACAATAACCACATTTCATTGCTGCTCCCCTCAAAGCACACCCTTTCTTTCTACCTCATTTTTCTACCAGACAAAAATTCACCACATGATTATCCACATCGTTCTCATAATCATAATAATCTAGTAAGATGGGGTTCAGTTCATTGGTTACGCAGTCATAATAAAAGAGTCCCGAATCGCCATTCCAATTATCACCCTTTATGTAATAACTTTTCCCTTCGTCTACCGTTATCATACTCCTCACATATTTCATATTAGGAAAAGGAGATTCTATCTCTTTGCAGGTTTGTTTTTCGTAATCAATCATATAATATTTGTATTCTGACTCTACCCCCTTTTTCTTTTCATTGACATCGAACCTCTCTACGACCATTACTGTATGGTCTGTAATCTGAACCGCAGCCTGAATATCGCTTTTCAACAAAGACTTCACTTCAATCACAAAATCCCCTTTTACATTAAAATCCTTATCCACCAGTGAAATATGGTATTTTAAAGGTTTCTTGCCACTTCTGACTTTCAAGTTATACAACGCCTTTTCCTTGCAGCTTACATTGACAAATGTTCCATATTTAAAATTATAATTTAACGCAATCGGTTGCGTTTCATATGGAAAATCCTCATAACCATCTTCATTCAAAATTTTGTTATACAAATAGGTAAACTGTCCCGAATTCAGATCAAACATGGCAGTTCCTATCGCGTGCACTGGAACAGTTGTCACCAATAATTTATTATCTATGGGAACAATATCATTGTAGGCACAATTTTCTTCCTCCAGGCATATCGATTTTTTGGTTTCCAAATTATATTCATGTAAGCGATCTACCTGCCTTACATCTCGTCCCACCATCTTGCTATAATACACTTTATTCTTAGACAAATCTGTTACCCCAAGAGCATAGCCAGAATCATAAGGAATCTTCGCACGGTTCGTCAACTCACCCGTTGCCAGATCATATGTATACATATTCATCATCCGCCCTGAAGCCACGGAATCATCACTGGTAGTATAGTTAATAGACAAATATCCATTGTCTATCAAAACATTTCTCTCTTCCTTCTGTTTTTCCTCAGTGTTACTTTCCGGTTGCATTTTTTCTGAATTTCCGCCCATATCACAACCAACACACAATAGCAAAAGCACAAGAATAGCAAAAGTCAGTTTAAAACAATTTTTCATTTTACATACCATTTTTTATTATCCTCCAAAACAATATATATTAATATTCTCATTCATATAGTATTGGCAGGAAATAAACACTATTGTATTAACAAATGTCCTTTTCCTGCCATATAGATTATTGCACAGTATATGAATGTACTATCTTTCCGTTATCTACGCTATCTTTAACACCTCCAACTGTCAGGCCACAGATTCCTTTGTTGGACCATGTACCATCTTCAAAAATATCTAAAATAGCGTTTGGAAGTTCCCCACAATCTTCTTTTTTAAATGTTTTTACTTTATTATTTTTTAAATTTTTTGCCTTTACTTTTACTCCAGTTGGAACATCATCACCTTTCCATTTTGTAGCACAATCTCCCATTTTTAAATAATATGGTTTTCCATTTACATTGTGATCGCCTTTAAACTTTGTCTTACTCGGCTCATCCGGCTTTCCATAGTAAGTGATTTGTCCCTTTCCAACAACTTTATCTGCTTTAAAGTTCAAAAAACATTTACCATACTCCCATTTACCTGATCCCTTTTTTCTGACTCCAGTATTATTATAAGTGGTAATCGGAGGACTTAATTGATAACCCCCATCTCCATCAGGATAATACACATTTCTTAATAATCCTTCATCATCATAAACCGCTTTCATTCCCGGAAAAGGCTCAACATCGCTAATCTCCTGCTTGGAGTTATCTGCTTCTCCTCCTTTCTCACATTGATAATTCAATTCATTATCATAAATAATCACAGAATCTGGCTGCATATAGTTCGGAACATTTTTTATATCAGCCGCCTGTATTCTCATAGAAAACGACAAGACAAAACTTCCAATCAATCCGAATAACATCCTCTTTTTTAATATCATTCAACACACATCCTTTCACGATTCTTCGCTCAAACCTTGCTACTGCATAATTCTTACTGCTTTTCAGTTCGAATTGCAATACATCTTATAAATCCCTATCATTTTTCATATCATCATCCCTCTCTTCGCTCTTATGTATTACTTGTACTAATTATATTGTAGTACAATCATTTTTCATCGTCAAGAAAAAAAGATATGACTACTACGCCATATCTTTTTTGCATCTGATTTTTGTTATATTGTTTATAATTGATTCAGTGCGGGCATTTCTTCCGCTTCGTCACGGACAAAACTTCTTTTTTCACAATTGCTCCGCAGTTTTTACATTTTGTAATTTCAATCTCCTTCACCTTGCAGCCGCCGTTATCCAGTCGGATATGTTTCACCTTCTTGTATTTTTCTGTTCTGCTGTGGCTGCAATTTGTGTATGGCTGTACATTTCTTTCTTCCACGCCCGAAACAGGATTTCCATCTTCATCAAAATACAGTATGTCGCTGTGGCTGAAATCATAATTAAGATCGGTGTCTAACTCCATTTCTTTCATCTCAAATTCATTGAGATAATATCCATTTTCTTCCATCGGATCCAGATCTTCATACGGCGGCATATAAGCAAACACTGACAGGCTGCTCAAACAGAGTACCAGAACGCCGACGGTCAGTACAGCCATTCTTTTCTTTTTACCTCCGTATAATATAAAACGGATTCTTTCCTTCATTTTCTTTCCTCTTTCCGACAGATAATTGACAGGCGCACCGGCTTTTTTATCCACCGCTTCCCACACAAGAAACATGGCGTAGTCTTTTTTCTCCTCCATGCTCCTGCCTTCCATACATTTCTCATCACAATAATATTCACTCATTTTGCCGTACTGACAGAGTAAATACCAGGCAAACGGATTATACCAGTGAAGAATACACACAAGGATGCACAGCAGCTTCCAGAAAATGTCTCTGTGCCGGATGTGCGTCATCTCGTGAAAATGGATCCATTCCATCTCTGATTCCTCATATTCGCGGTCAGGAAGCAGGATACCCGGCCGCAGCCAGCCGATGGTACAGGGGCCGTTCACCTTGTCATTTTTATATATTTTGACCGTCCTTTCCCGCCACAATCGATTCTTCCTGTTTTCCTTCCGGTCCTGCACAGCCGGGCCTCTTCCTGAAACTTCCCGCTCCACGCTGTGTCGCATGATCTTCCGCTTCATATACAAATACCAGAACAGATAGATCAGCAGCCCTGCCGCAACGATAACAAACCAGAGAATCCACAGATAAAAATATTTCTCAGAAATAATATAATAAAATCCGTCGCCCGAGCGAATACTCACAAAAGAATACCCGAACAGCTTCTTCATAAGCACGTCCCAGTAAAGCTGAATGTCGAAAACTTCTATCCATGACACCGGAAGATAAAATTTAAAATATTGAAACGGACACAGAAAAAACAGGACAGCCAGCCGAAGCATATACACGTAATACCGCGCCCTGATTTTCTCCCCATATATTTTTTTCACAAACATATACCCCAGCACCGGAAATGTACCAGCCAGAGTCATCGCCATCTGCAACGCCATACTTTCCTCTCTCTTTCGTACAAAATAGTTTCAGCGTACTGCCTTCTCTTGCGAAACGATACAGATACGACAGCGCGCTAATACTGAAAGTATAGCATTAATCCCCCGAAACTTGATCACAAAAACGAAAACAATCTCTTACGATTTTATGAATTGTTTCCAATTCTTAAAAGAAAGCAGAAGATCGAGAACCACAGCGCATAGCAGGATGTATTGTGGAAAGATTTCTATTCCCAAATATCCTTTATGGAACAAACATTCCCAAAAATATAGCAAACCATACCCCTTATCCATATAAATACACACCCACGGAAGTGCTATTCCAAATTCATAGATGAACGGAGTATCAGGATGTATAACCGGTGAAGATTTTTGTATAAAACTACCCAGGATGAGAAGTATGCTAAATAACAAAATCCGTTTTAAAGAAAACAACTTTTTTAATTTATTCATATTGATTATTTTCTTGATCCTTTCTGACTCCACGTGTAGCTAAGAGGAATTTGTACTCCTGTCAGCCAAGATTTAATTTTATCAAAGTTCCCCTTTTTACCATCGATAATAAAAAGAAATTTTTTGCAAAATACAAACGTAGCACCGAGACAAAAAAACAATATTTACTATTTGGCGTGTTTTCATCTGATATTACCTTCTGCAGAAAAGCAACAAAAAATCTCTTACAATTTTGTGAATAAACAGCATTGTAAGCGATTATCTTCATACATAGTATTACATTTTCTGAATATACTCCATCAGTTCCTGCTCGTCAGCGTCTGAGATGCTGTCGTTTCCGGTCAGCGCCGCGATAAAGTGGGAGATTTTACCGTCATAGCCGTTCTCCAACACTTCTTTCGCCTTCTCCTGCTCGTACTGCTTCCGGTCCAGCCGGTAACGATAATAGGCTTTTCTTCCTTCCATCCGGCGTTTTAAAAGGCCCTTATCCAGAAGCCGGCTTAAAAATGTATTAAGGGTCTGCTTCTTCCACTCTTTGCCGCCGTCTTCATTAAAATGCTGCATTAATTCTTTGAAATCGTATTCTTTCTGCGCGTCCCAGAAAAATTCCATAATTTCATGCTCTGTCTGACTTAATCTTGTTCTCAAATGCGCACCCTCTCTTCATATTACAATTTATTAGTACTATTATAATATATAATAACATTTCCACTTTTTAATTTCAACAAAATTTTTTAAAGCTTTCCCCTTTTTTGCCGTTTATCCCCGGTAAAAAAGCTTACTTTTTACAGATAGTTTCCGGAAAATATTTATTTTTATCTACAAATTGATTTTCTGTTCCATCTATGATGCGCTGCTCCATCTCCGACAAGGACATCTGATTTTCGAAATTTGCCGCCCCCGGTATTTCCGCTGCATCCGGCATATAACGGTTGACATTTTCTCCTTCTATCAGATAAATACCCTCATAAACATTCACCGGATTATAGATCACGTTTTCTTGCTCTGTATCTGCCTCCAAAAACCAGAAATATGTTTTTCCTTCTTCCGGCAGCCAGGCTCCGTCACAGAGAAAACGCACGTAAGTATTGTCAGGATCTTTCTCCATCTCTTCTCTGAACTCTTCTGCCTTTGGATCATCCTGTTTCTCAAAATATTCCCGGGCCAGTATGTCGCCGCCCAGATTGCTGACAGTAACAGTATCTCCCTTTTTCATTTCTCCCCGGTAACATTCTTCCACCTGCACTGTGTAATCGGTACCGATGGTCGCCTCATCATTGACCCACGGCCGCCGCGCCATGACCGTCCCTTTTATAATTATATCGGAGTGGCTCTTCAGCTCTTCCACCGTGCCGCATCTGTACGCGAACTCAAAATCCGAGGATATATCCAGGATAATATTTTTCTCTTCGGTCCCCGTTTCCGGTGAACCGGCGGCGGCTGTATGGGAAGTATCGGAACTATGTTCCGGAGCAATAGATTCGTTTTTTCCCTGATGCCTGTCCCGAAAATAGCCACTATAAATCATCACTGCCATAATCAGTACTATCAATGATAAAATAACGCAGGAAACAATCCGTATCATTTTTTTCATTTTCGCTCATCCCCTTTTTTGTTTGCGCATTTGTATTCTTTATTTGTAGTACATTATAACAGACAGAACTCGTACTGGCAAGTTCTTTGCAGGGATAGTGATTTTAATAATATAAAGCAGATTATAAACACTTCCAAATCGATGCTCTTGCATCCGGAAAAAGAAATGCATATAATAATACAGAAGTTAAAATTATTTTACAAGAAGGAAGATGCTTTATGAGTCAGAAAAACAAAGGAATTGTGCTGATCATCTGTTCCGCATTCTGTTTCGCACTGATGAATATGATGGTGCGGTTTGCAGGAGATCTGCCTTCCATTGAGAAGAGTTTTTTCCGGAATTTTGTGGCAGTGTTTTTTGCGTTGATCGCGCTTCGAAGAAGCCACACGCCCATTAAAGTACCGAAGGGAACGCTGAAACCACTTTTGCTGCGTTCCATTTTCGGCACCATGGGAATCCTGTGCAATTATTACGCCATCGACCATCTGGTGCTGGCAGACGCGTCGATTCTCAATAAGCTGTCGCCGTTTTTCGCAATCCTGTTTTCCCTGATTTTATTAAAGGAAAAGGTTCATCCGTTCGCGGCGGTCTGCGTGATCACGGCATTTATTGGCAGTCTTTTTATTATCAAGCCGGGACTGGGAATGTTTACGACATCACTGCCGGCCTTCATCGGACTTCTGGGCGGTCTGGGCGCCGGTATCGCCTATACTTATGTGCGGATTCTCGGGACCCACGGCGTGAAGGGACCGTTTATCGTTCTCTTTTTCTCGGCTTTTTCCTGTCTGGTGACACTGCCATACCTGATTTTTGATTTTCATCCCATGAGTCTTTACCAGCTGGGCTGCCTGCTTCTGGCGGGACTGTCTGCCAGCGGAGGACAGTTTACCATCACGGCGGCATACACCTATGCACCGGCACGAGATATCTCCATCTACGATTATTCGCAGATCATCTTTGCCACTGCGCTGGGATTTATTTTCCTGGGGCAGATTCCGGACTATCTGAGTTTCATCGGTTACGGAATTATTATCCTGGCATCGCTGGCCATGTTCATATTCCAGCAGAGACAGAAAGATTGACACCGTCAAAACGAAATGCATCACACTGACATGAAATAAAAATATATTACAGATTCCGAACATGCGCATTTCAGAAAAAGGGCGAAGCTTCATTTTGGCTTCGCCCTTTTCTCTGTTCTGGTACTTTATTTTTCCGTCTCTTCTTTTCGCCTTTTTTCCTCTTTCCGACGCTTCTTCATATGAAGCTTCGCCTTTTCGTAGATATCATAAGGTTCCTGGTAACGGGGACTGTAGTCATTATGATATCGTCCTTTTTGATATCGTTCATTTGTCATTTCACAAAGTTCTCCCCCGCTGTCCTTTCTTTCATGCACTTATTCTGCTGCAGTTGTTGCAGCCGCAGTATCATCATCCTCATCGGCTGTGCTGCCAGAAGCTGTACCGGCTGCTGCGCCGTCCTCATCTCCGGCCGCCGTGGTTTCCGGCGCTGCCTCTGTGGTAGGATCCGTGCGGTAATGAATGGTTCCCGGATCCAGAGTCTCTCCTCTGGCTGCGTACATCTCGGAGACAGTCACCAGCTGGTAGCCCTCCGCGATCAAATCCGGCACAAAACGCTCTACCGCATTGATATTATACTCATGGATATCGTGGAGAAGGACCACATCTCCATCGGTGGCAGTCATGACCATCTTATAGGTGTCATCCGCGTTCTTTGTCTTCCAGTCTTCCGTATCGAGAGACCAGTTCACCGCGCAAAGGCCCTGTTTTTTGGCTTCTGCCAAAACTTCTTTATTGATAGCTCCGTATGGCGGACGCATCAGTATCGGCGCTACACCGGTAGCCTTTTTAATGGCGTCCACGGATTCCTGAATCTCATTGGTCAACTCAGAACCGGACAAAGTCGTAAGCTGCTTATGGCTCTGGGTGTGAGTTCCCACTTCCATGCCCAGCTCATATTCTCTCTGGACAGTTTCCGGATAGTAGCCGGCATTTTCTCCAAGACAGAAGAAAGTAGCCTTGGCATAATTGTCTTCAAAGACATCAAGAATCTTATTTGTGGTATCCGGATTCGGACCGTCATCCATGGTGATGGCCACCATCGGTTTGGACGGATCAATTTCCGGATAAATTCTCAGTTCAAAAGTCGTGGAAAGATCAGAACCGTCCGTCGTTTTCGCCGTCACTTCCACGGTATGTTTCGCACTGTTTTCTGCCGGTGTCAAAACGCCATCCTCGGATACGGACACCAGCCCCTCTTCACTGCAGCTCCATTCCAGCTTCGTGTTGGTAGCGTTTTTCGGCTCATAGGAGATATCCAGCTGCATGGTTTCTCCCACACGGATGTTGGTAGCCGGTGCTCCCACGGATAAATCCGTGATCGGCACACTGTTGTCCGCTTCCTCTTCTATATTCTTCTCTGACTGCTGACCAGAACCTCCTGTGCTCAGATCATCGGTGGATGACGTTCCGGTCAGTCTCTTTAAGATGGAAAAAATGCCGCATAACAAAACGACGACTATTACCAGAACCACCGCATACTGCAAATATTTCATTACACCTTTTTTCATATTAACCTCCTGAACATACCGCTGTTCTTATGTTCTCTTTATAATCTGTTCCAAACACCACAAAACAGGTACTCTGGATAAAAGTAAAAAGCGAAAATCAAGGATTGATTTTCGCCTGTATGTGTTTCTCTTTACATGTAAAAATTATACTCTTGATAAGTATTCTCCGGTTCTTGTATCAATCTTTAACTTGTCACCAAGATTAACAAAGAGCGGTACGTATACGACTGCGCCAGTCTCTACAGTACATGGTTTGGTTGCGCCGGTTGCTGTGTTGCCTTTCTCTCCCGGCTCGCATTCTGTAACTTCCAGTTCCACGAACATTGGCGGTTCCACTGCGAAAATCTCTCCGTTGTGGGAAACCATTGTCACGTTATCGTTCTCACGAACAAACTTCAGGGCATCACCAATGGCATCCTGATTAAGACCAATCTGATCAAATGTCTCTCCGTCCATGAAATAATATAAGTCACCGTCTGTATATAAATACTGCATCTCTTTTCTCTCGATATGCGCCTGCGGGAACTTCTCAGTCGGACGGAAGGTCTTCTCAACAACACCGCCGCTCTTGATGTTCTTCATCTTCGTTCTTACGAAGGCTGCTCCCTTTCCAGGTTTTACATGCTGAAATTCAACAATCTGATATACATTTCCTTCTACTTCAATGGTCAAGCCGTTCTTAAAATCGCCTGCAGAAATCATATCTGAAATCCTCCTTACAACTGTTCTAAATCATTCTTACAACTCATTTTATAATAAAAGACCCTATTTTTCAACTCTTTTTTTCTTAAGAGTTCTAAAATAGAAATGAAGAACGATTTTTTCCAGATATCGTTTGAGGACAATCTGTATTTCTTCCTTCGGATGAATAGGTCCCACCAGAATCGTGTAGATACCGGCACGTTTTGCTCCGAGAACATCTGTGAATATCTGATCGCCCACAAAAAGCGTGTTCTCTTTTCTCGTTCCCATCCGCCGGATTCCTTCTGTATATCCCTTCGGCAGAGGTTTTCCCGCCTTATAAATGTACATGGAATCCACCTGCTCACAGAAACTTTTCACCCGCGGCTCCTTATTGTTGGAGATAAGGCAGGTCTTAAAGCCCAGAGCATGAAGCCGCCGGAACAGCTCTATGGCGCGTTCATCCGCCGGCGCTCCGTGGGGAACGAGGGTATTGTCGATATCAAAAAGGATGCCCCGAAAGCCCTGTTCATATAACTGCTCAAAATTAATTTCATAGGTAGATTTTTGATATTTGTCAGGATATAGTGATTCAAACATAATTTTCTCCTAAATTATTGTGGCTGCCTGACAAGGCAGATACAGCCTTTTTGTACGGCCGTTCCTCATTCTCACAGTCACATCCGCTCCTCATAACACTCTTTCAGCTTCTGAAGCGCCCGCTTCTCAATACGGCTCACGTAAGAACGGGAAATGCCAAGTTCCGCCGCCACCTCTTTCTGAGTACGCGGCTCTCCTCCCATGAGGCCATAACGTTTTATGATGATCTCCTTTTCCCTCGGATCTGAAAGACGATCCACCATCCCGCCAAGCTGTCCGAGATAATGCCTGTGGATAAACTGCTCGATCATGGCCGCCTCATCCGTACAGATGATATCCAGAAGGCTGATGTGATTCCCCTCCTGGTCCGTCCCGATGGGCTCGTAAAGAGAAACCTCTCTGAGAAGCTTTTTTTCCTGCCGGAGCATCATGAGAAGCTCATTTTCTATGCATCTTGCGGCGTAGGTCACCAGACGGCCGCCTTTCTTTTCATCAAAGGTGTTGACGGCCTTTATGAGGCCGATGGTTCCGATTGAAATCAAATCATCCAGGTCCCGGTCCTGAGAGTTATACTTCTTCACGATATGCGCTACCAGTCTCAGATTATGTTCAATCAGCTTTTCTTTCGCTGTCTCATCTCCATCACGGTACATTTTCAGATACTTTCTCTCTTCCTCTGCCTTCAAAGGCTTCTTGAATGACCGCATGTAAAGCTCCGAAACCCGTGTTCCTTATCAGTATATGCCGCACAGGATGGACACTGTTCCACATTTTCTGTTCATTTTCTGCCGGCGGTTTTTCGTCCGCCAGACAGTTTTCCCCGTCTGCCAGATACACGGGCAGACAGGCCGCCTGTGCGCCGGCAGCTATTCTTTCCGACGGAGCAGCCATCCTTCTTTGAGGGGCTCTCCGAAATCGATCCATATCTCCTGTTTCGGATGTGGAGCGGATTCCACCGGCTGACGGTTCTCATCTTCCATGGCAAGAACCTTCCGCTCAAGGTTTGTCCCGTCAGGAAGCATGATTTCAATTTCTTCCCCGACAGAAAATTTATTTCTCTGATAGATCTTTACAAACCCTCTCTCGTCTGTCTCCTGGACAATGCCAATATAAGTGTATTCTTTGATGTAAGTGTTAGCATCGTAAATCTGGGCATTTTCATCCGTTTTACCATAATAAAATCCCGTGGTAAACTGCCGGTAAGTACATTTAGCGATCTCCTCCCGGTAATAATCGAGATTCTGCTGATAAAGTTCCGGTGATTTCCGGTAATCATCGATGGCTCTCCGGTACGTTCTTGTAACTGCCGCCACATAGAGGGCCGTTTTCATTCTGCCTTCAATCTTGAAGCTGTCCACACCGGCTTCAATGAGATCCGGCACATGCTCGATCATGCACAGATCCTTGGAATTGAAAATGTACGTGCCCCTCTCATTTTCCTCTACCGGCAAAAACTCTCCCGGCCGGCTTTCTTCCATGACATAGTATTTCCAGCGGCATGGATGGGTACAGGCGCCCATATTGGCGTTGCGTCCGGTAAAATAGCTGCTGAGCAGGCAACGTCCGGAATGGGAAATGCACATGGCACCGTGTACAAAAGCTTCAATCTCCATCTCCTCCGGGATGTGCTCCCGTATCTCCTTCAACTCATAAAGGGACAGTTCCCTGGCCGCTACCACCCGGCTGGCCCCCTGAGCATACCAGAAATTATACGTGGCGTAGTTGGTGCTGTTGGCCTGAGTGCTGATATGCACATCGATCTCCGGGCACACTTCCCGTGCAATGGTAAACACGCCCGGATCTGAAATAATCAGCGCATCCGGCTCCATGGCTTTTAACTCTGTAAAATACTCCCGGATGCCTTTCAAATCTCCGTTGTGAGCCACAATGTTCGCCGTGACATACACTTTCACACCGCGGCTGTAGGCAAACCGGATGCCTTCCTCCATATCTTCTTTCGGAAAATTCTTCGCTTTGGCGCGAAGCCCGTACATTTCTCCTCCGATGTACACTGCGTCCGCCCCGTAAAGAACCGCAGTCTTTAACACTTCCAGACTGCTGGCTGGTATCAGTAACTCTGTATTTCTCATATTTTCCTCCGTTTTCAGACGGCCGCCATTTCCTGTGGCATTCTGCCGCATCGCTGTGCAATCACTGTCTTCTGCCGCTCTGTGGCAACATCTGTTATTTCTTCACACTGATGGTCATGCCGTCCCCCGTCTCCAGTATGACGGTATCCAATGTATCATTATGCGTCAGGGCAAATAAATATTCCCGCATCCTGCTGTGAATGGTATGGTTTCTTCTGCGGATGCCGTACCGGGATTCAAAAATATCCCCATCCTGCAGCACGTTGTCCGAGATCAAAACCCCGTCCTTTGGCAGCAGCCGCAGAACATCCGGCAGAAAATGTATATACTGTCCCTTGGCAGCATCCATAAATATAAAATCATAACTGTCGTCAAGCTTTTTCAGCCAGTCGGCAGCATCCCCTTCCAGCAGCGTGATGCGCTCCTCCATCCCTGCCATGGCAATATTCGCCTTTGCCCGCGCAATGCGGGGCGGATAATTCTCAATGGTGGTGATCTTAGTGGAGGAAGGAGTATTTTCACCCATAAAAACCGAAGAAAATCCTATGGCTGCACCAACCTCAAGAATCTTCTCCGGTTTTTTCATCTGCAATACTATTCTAAGTAACTCCCGGGTTTCTCTCCGAATCACGGGAACACGGTCCCGGACAGCCTCCGCCTCAATAGCTTTTAAACTGTCTGAACCTCTGTCCACGCTGAAGGAACGGATGAAATCCAGAACACGCTCTCTATCCATCATCCCTCGTCCTGCTCTCCTTTATGCGTCAGTGTGGCAAGAATCTCCGACGGCCGCTGGGAAGAATTTATGACATATTCTCCCGCCTGGATATTTTTATATCCTTCGGAGCAGCGAAGCGCCGCCGCAAAAATATAGGCATTGTTGATAATGTCCTTGCTGGCCAGGTCCTTTCCTATCTCCAGAAGAGATTCGTCCTCCGTCACCGTGAGAACCATCTCCTTAGCCACTTCCGGACTGTCCTTGGCCTTATCGGAAAAAATCTGATAACCCACCTGCCGCATCTGTACAAACAAATAAACGAGAAGGAGTGCGATAAAAATGTAAAATAAGGCCTTCACGATAAATCGGATTACTTTATTTGCCATAGTATCTGCTCCTTCCCGTATCTTATGCTTCTTTATTCTTCGTCCATATAGGAAATATCCAGGTCTATCTCTTTGTACAGTACATCATAGACCTTCCGGAGCAGCTTGCACACCGCCTGCTCCGATGTGAGAAAATCCATGACCACAGATTCCATGAGAATATTTTTATATTCTTTCTGCAGTTCCTCTGTTTTGTCGTCATAGTCTTCTGTATCGCTCAGTATCTGCAGCTGCAGATTCCGCCGCCGGAACACATTCAGCTGACTGTAAAGATCCGGCCGCTCTTTGAGCTTCGCAAGATCTCTGCAGTAATTCTGATAACTTTCTGTCCTTTTCAAAAGAGCTGTAAGCTCCCTGGTCCCGTCCAGAATCTCCGTCAGTTCCGGAAATATTTCCTCTTCCTTTTCTTCTGTTCCCATGGGTCTGCGCCTTTCTGCCTGATCTGCATGTCCATTGACTGCACAGCCGCATATTTTGCTAACTGTACAGTGCTGGCTACACTTCCATGATGATTGGAAGAATCATCGGACTTCTCTTCATTTTCTTCCAGATAAATCCTCCCAGATCATCCCGGATAGCAGTCTTGATTCTTGTCCAGTCTGTGATATTTTTGGCACTGCAGTGTTCCAGGGTATCTCTCACAACATTCTTTGCCGCTTCCATGAGCTGTTCATTTTCTCTCACATAGACAAATCCTCTGGATACGATATCCGGACCTGCCAGCAGCATGTTATTATAACGATCAAGAGTAACCACCACGATGAACAGACCATTCTGTGACAAATGCTGTCTGTCGCGCAATACGATATTACCCACGTCGCCGACGCCCAGACCATCTACTAAAATACCTTGTGCCGGCACCCGGCCGATGACAGCAGCCTTCTCCTCAGAAATGGAGAGTACATCCCCCGACTGGAGAATGATGACATTCTCCTTCGGAATCCCCATCTCGATGGCAAGGTCTTTGTGCCGTTTCAGGTGGCGGTATTCTCCGTGAATCGGAATCGCGTATTTCGGCTTCGTCAGGGTATAGAGAAGCTTGATCTCTTCCTGGCAGGCATGTCCGGATACATGGGTATCCTGGAAAATCACGCTGGCACCTTTCTTGGCCAGTTCATTCATGACCTTGGATACAGCCTTTTCATTGCCCGGTATCGGATGAGAGCTGAAAATGATCACATCTCCCGGTTTGATGGATACCTTTCTGTGGGTGGACGCCGCCATCCGGCTCAACGCTGCCATGGTCTCGCCCTGGCTTCCTGTTGTAATGAGTACAATCTGTTCATCGACATAATTCCGCATCTCCTCGATACCGATGAGGGTGTTCTCCGGAATCTTAATATAGCCAAGTTCTGCGGCTGTGGAGATGGTGTTGACCATGCTCCTTCCTTCCACAACAACCTTTTTGCCGTATTTATAAGCACAGTTGATGATCTGCTGCACCCGGTCCACGTTGGACGCGAAGGTCGCCACAATGATTCTGTGTCCGCTGTTCTCATCAAAGAGATGATTGAGCGTTCTTCCCACGGTCCGCTCAGATGGAGTGTACCCTTCTCTTTCCACATTGGTACTCTCGCACATGAGCGCCAGCACACCTTTCTTTCCAAGTTCCGCAAACCGGCCAAGGTCGATGGCGTCGCCAAAAACCGGCGTGTAGTCAATCTTAAAATCGCCTGTATGCACGATGATGCCGGCCGGCGTATAAATCGCCAGCGCCGCCGCATCGCTGATACTGTGGTTTGTCTTGATAAATTCAATACGGAAACAGCCAAGATTGATGGACTGTCCGTGTTTGACCACTTTTCTTCTGGTACTTCTTAAAAGATTATGTTCTTTTAATTTATTTTCAATCAGGCCCATCGTAAGCTTTGTGGCGTAGATAGGCATGTTCAGTTCCTTTAACGCATAGGGAATGGCGCCAATGTGGTCCTCATGTCCATGGGTGATGACAAGGCCCTTCACCTTGGACGCATTCTCCTTCAAATACGTAATGTCCGGTATTACTAAATCTATTCCTAACATCTCTTCGTCCGGAAAAGCCAGACCGCAGTCTACCACAATAATACTGTCTTCATACTCAAATGCGGTAATATTCATGCCAATCTGCTCTAATCCTCCGAGAGGTATTATTTTTACCGACTGATTTCCCGTTGCTTTCAAGTTACTACCTCCGTTCTTCCTCACTTTCAAAAAAAGCAGAACGAACCAGTCAGTCCGGTGTTCGCAGCAAAAGTCCATAAATTCCATATTTTATTTTAGGTAAATCATCTCCGGGTCCTGCTGCCACATCCGGAGACCTGTTATTCTGCCTCCAAATCCATATCTTCGATCAACTGTTCAAAAATTTTGAAAACCGACGCAAGCTCTGCCTCATCTTCCACCATCTCATAGGTCTTCATGCCGTTTTCCTCCTCGGCACTCTCCTTCATGATATAAACGAGGGTCTCCTCATCGTCTTCCCCTTCCGATTCATTCAAATCATCGGAAACGAGCAGATAGTTCACCCCGTTGATCCTGGTCTGTTCTATGACGCAGAATTCGATTTCCAAACCGTCGTCCGTCAGAAATGGAATACTCTCATACTTTTTCATTCCAACCTCTCTCTTCCGTTCTGCCGACCCGTTATCACCTGTCCGGGACCGGATGGGAATCCATATAACTTTGCAAAATGAGTGCTGCCGCCATCCAGTCAATCCGTTCCTTACGGTGTTCTCTTCTCACGCCGCCACTCATAAGAATACGTTCTGATTCCATTGTCGTCAGCCTTTCATCCCATAATATGACCTCAAGTCCTGTTCTCCGCTCCAGCATCTCCTGAAACGCTGCTGTTTCATCCGCACGCGCGCCCAGTGTATTGTTCATATTCTTTGGTAATCCAAGCACAATCTTTTCAACCTGATATTCTTCTATCAATGCCTCAATTCTTGCCAGTGTCTGCCTCAGTTTCTTACCGGACTTCCTGGTGATCGTCTCCACGCCCTGGGCAGTGATCCCTAACGAATCGCTCACGGCGACGCCGACAGTCTTTGACCCGAAGTCCAGACCCATCCAACGTTCCTTCATATCACTTTAACTGAGTATCAATATAGTTTTCAAATAAAACTTCCAGAATCTCGTCTCGTTCTACTTTCATAATCAGGCTTCTGGCATTCTTATGACTGGTAATATACGTCGGGTCTCCGGACATAATATAACCCACAATCTGATTAATCGGATTATATCCTTTTTCTTTCAGGGCTTCATAGACATCCTTCAAAATAGACGCAACGTCATATTCCTGTTCTTTGACTACCTGAAAAAACTGTGTATTATTTCTACCCATGTTAACCTCCTTTTACAGATTTGCACTCATAAATTATTCTACTATGAGTCTGGTTAAAATTCAATCGAAACTTTTCCATACAGTAAATTTTCATCTATAAAACCTTGAATTTTCACCACAATTATATTATTTTGTCGCAAAATTTTAAGATTTTCGTCAAATTTCACTACAACTTTCACATAACGTTCCGTGTGTCCCTGCATGTATTTTGTACCATTGATCTCGACCATTTCTTCCAGCAGTACTTTCTCTTCTTTTCCAATATACCTCTGTTCGAAGTCTTTTTTGTGTCTTTCGGCCATGGCGAGAAGCACTGCCGACCGTCTTGTCTTGATGTCTTCCGGCACCTGTCCGGGCATTTTTTCTGCACGGGTGCCCTTCCGCACGGAATATTTGAAAATATGCATCTCATAGAGGTTAATCTCCTCCAGATATGCCCTTGTCTTTTCAAATTCTTCCTCCGTCTCTCCGGCAAATCCCACGATCACATCCGTGGTGAGAGCCGGGTGTTCAAAAGTGTTCCGGAGAATGGCGAGAGCCTTCCGGTATTCTTCCGTGGTATACTTCCGGTTCATCCGCTTCAGCGTCTCATCACAGCCGCTCTGGAGGGACAGATGAAAATGCGGGCAGACTTTATCACATTCCTTTAATCCCTGCGCGAATTCTTCTGTGATGATCCTCGGTTCCAGAGAACCCAGACGAATCCGGTCAATGCCGTCAATCTTCTGTACTTTCTGAATGATACTTAACAGATTGACATTCTTTTCTCCCTCAAAATCCATTCCGTAAGAACTAAGATGGATGCCGGTAAGCACCACCTCCCGGTATCCTTTTTCCGCCAGCGTCCG
Organism: Eubacterium sp. An11; assembly: GCF_002161065.1. Taxonomy (GTDB): domain Bacteria; phylum Bacillota; class Clostridia; order Lachnospirales; family Lachnospiraceae; genus Anaerobutyricum; species Anaerobutyricum faecale. The sequence continues at coordinate 172,737 of NZ_NFLV01000002.1, forward strand.
GATCTCCCGGATCACCTCCTCCGGACGTTTACTCCGGATTCGTCCCCTGGTATAAGGAATGATGCAGTAAGAGCAGAACTGATTGCATCCGTCCTGTATTTTAATATATGCTCTCGTATGCTCACTTACCTTATGGATCGTCAGGGATTCATATTCTTTTGTGGCGGAAATATCGAGTACTTCCGAGGTTTTCTCTCTTTTTTGGAAATATTCATCAAGAATCCGGACGATGTCCTTCTTCTTATTATTGCCAATGAGCACATCGGCGGTCTCTTTTGCTTTCAGTTCCTCCTCCGCCGACTGAACATAGCAGCCTGCTGCCACAATGACAGCATCCGGATTATGTTTTCTGGCACGATGAATCATCTGGCGGCTTTTTCTGTCCGCCATATTGGTCACAGAACAGGTATTGATAATATAAACATCCGCCGGATCCTTAAAATCCACGATATCATAACCTGCTGTCTCTAAGAGTTCCCGCATGGCGTCGGTCTCATACTGGTTGACCTTGCAGCCGAGGGTCAGGAACGCCGCTTTTAAAGTTTCTCCCAATGTATCGCCTCCCTTTTCCCGGTCTTTCTTTCCCGCATTTTTTGCTGTGATTCTTTCCTGGTCCCGCGCCCGGCGCCGCCAGAATTTTCCCTCCGAAACGCCGGAATATCCCCCCTGTAAAACAGGTCTTTCTATTGACTTTTGTGTCTGAAAAAGGTACTATAATTACAATATAATTATTAGAAAACCCGAGGAGGATATGTCCAATGAAAACAGTAAAAATCTCTTTAAATTCTATTGATAAGGTTAAAACTTTCGTCAATGTCATCAATCGTTTTGACGCTGAGTTTGACTTAGTTTCCGGCCGTTATGTGATTGACGCCAAATCCATTATGGGCATCTTCAGTCTGGATATCTCCAAGCCAATCGACTTAAATATTCATAACGCCGACAACATGGATGAGATTCTCGAACAGCTGCAGCCGTACATCGTAACAGAAGAATAATAATCCGACAGCACAGATATCCGATTTCTTAAAAATACCATTCCCGGAGCCACAGGCTCCGGGATTTTTCTGTTCCGCATTTAGTGCGCGTGAACTTTTATCACTTCTTCTGTCTCAATGGCGGTTTTCAACAGCTCATCGATACAGTCATCAAGCTTTCTCTCCGACTTCCTGATCACGTCAAGCCGCGGCTTTGTCACCGGATGCTTTGCCACAAAAATGGTACAGCAGTCCTCATATGGCAAAATTGACGTCTCATAAGTACCGATTCGCTCGGAAAGTTCCACGATATCCTGCTTATCCATGCCGATACACGGCCGGAACACCGGCATCTCGCAGACTTCGTTGGTCACATAAAGACTCTGCATGGTCTGGCTTGCCACCTGTCCGATGCTCTCTCCGGTTACCAGGGCCAGACATCCGCTCTCTTTCGCGAAATGTTCCGCAATCTTCATCATATAACGGCGCATGATGATGGTCAGTTCATCGTGCGGGCACTTCTCATAAATGGCCATCTGAATATCCGTAAAATTGACCACGTGCAAAGTGATCGGTCCCGTATAACGGGCAATGAGTTTTGCCAGATCGACCACCTTCTGCTTTGCCCTCTCGCTGGTGTACGGCGGCGCGTGAAAATAAGTCGCCTCCAGACTCACTCCTCTTTTTGAAATCATGTAGCCCGCCACCGGACTGTCGATACCGCCGGAAAGCAGCAGCATAGCTCTTCCTCCGGTCCCCACCGGCATACCGCCCGGTCCCGGTATCTCATCGGAATAAATGTACACTTTATCGCGGATTTCTACGGTGAGCAGTACATCCGGCTCATGGACATCCACATGGAGGCCTTCTTCCTCATACCGTTCCAGCAGTTTCTCGCCCAGCAGAGCCGCCACTTCCATAGACTTGATCGGATATTTCTTATCGGCTCTTCTCACATTTACCTTAAAAGAAAAAGCCCGGTTTTCATACCGCTCTCCCACGTAATCGCAGACCACCGCTGCAATGTGGTCAAAATCTTTATTTTCCTCCACCACGATCGGGCAGATGCCGGCAATGCCGAATACCCGGGACAGCGCCTCCACTGCCTCATCATAGTCATATTCTTCCAGAGCGTCCACAAAAATCCGGCCGGACTCTTTCCGGATACTGAACTCTCCCACCGGCTGCAATGCATAGCGCATCTGCTGGATCAGCGCATCCTCAAACCGGAACCGGTTCTTTCCCTTAACGCCAATCTCCGCATATTTAATCAGAAATGCTTTGAAATCCATAAAATCTCCTTTCACATTTTCTCTCATTTTTATCATGATACCAACCGCCGCCGGCCACAGCTCTTATCGGCACAGCAGTCAGTTTATCTTCTTGTAAACCGCCGCAGTATCGGCAGGATCTCCTTCAGGGCATCCACACAAATGTCTGTTTCCTCCACAGTATTATAGATAGAAAAAGAGAAACGCAGGGTGGATTCATAATGATCTTTATCAAGGCCGATTCCCCGGAGAGTTCCACTGACTTCCGGCTTGTTGGATGAACAGGCAGATCCGGCGGACACATAGATGCCTTTTTCCTCTAGGGAATGAAGCAGCACCTCGCTTCGCACGCCCAGAAATGAAATGCTGGCAATGTGCGGCGCCTCTCCCGAATTATCTTTCACATCAGGAATCTCCGCCATGACCCTCTGCCGGAAATGATCCTTGATCTCCCGGAGCTTCTCCACCTTTTCTTTGTGATCCTTATAAATCAGCTCTGCCGCTTTTCCCATACCGGCAATCCCCGGTACGTTTTCTGTTCCGGAACGCATCCCTTTCTGCTGATTACCGCCCCAGATGATCGGCTTAATCTTAGTTCCTTCCTTAATATAAAGAAAACCAATCCCTTTCGGGCCGTGGATCTTGTGGCCGCTGACAGACAACATGTCCACTTTCCATTTTTTAGGGAAAAGCTTCATCTTACCGTAAGCCTGAATACAATCCGTATGGAACAAAATCTCCGGATTATATTTCTTCACAATGCGCCCGATCTCAGCGATGGGCTCCACGGCACCAATCTCATTGTTGACACACATGACAGACACAAGAAAGGTATCCGGCCGAAGTGCCTCCTGCAAGGCTTCCAGGCTGACAATCCCCTTCTCATCCACCGGAAGGTAGGTCACCTCAAAACCTTCCTCCTCCAGAAATCCCAGGGGATTATATACCGATGCATGTTCAATACAGGTAGTGATGATGTGCTTTCCTGTCCTCTTATGGGCCATGGCCGTTCCGATGAGTGCCAGATTATTGGCCTCCGTGCCGCCGGACGTAAAATAAATCTCCTTCGGCTCCACCTTGAGACTTCTGGCAATCTCCTCTTTCGCTCTGTTCACATATTGTTCCGCATGATATCCCTTCAAATGCATAGATGAAGGGTTTCCATATTCTATGTCCAGAACCTCAGACATAATCTCTTTTACTTCCGGAAAAACACGGGTCGTCGCTCCGTTATCAAAATAAATTTCTGGCATATCTTTCACCTCACAATTAAGATAGAATAACACAGAACAGGTGGGTTGTAAACGGGAAAATCATTCTTCTTTCACACCTTTTTCAATATCATTTATAAATACCAACCGAATGTATCTTGACAGGCATCCATTTTTCCCATATACTGAATACATAACGAATGTATGTAAATGAAAGGAGGACAGGGTATGGCCCGAAATAAATATCCGGAAGTCACGGTTGAAAAGATTCTTGATGCGGCCCAACGCCTTTTTCTGGAAAAAGGCTATGACAACACCACGATCCAGGACATTGTCAATGAACTGGACGGTCTGTCAAAGGGAGCAGTCTACCATCATTTCAAATCAAAGGAAGAGATCATGGACGCGGTGGGCGACCGGATGTTCTCTGCCAATAATCCTTTTGAGGCCGTCCGGAATCGTTCTGACCTGAATGGATTGCAGAAGCTTAAGGAAGCAATCCGGCTGAATCAGTCTGACGAAGCCCGTACAGATATGACCATCCAGGCTATCCCTCTCACAAGGAATCCCCGGCTTCTGGTGGAGATGATCGAATCCAACAGGCGGATCCTCACCCCTTATTATCAGGAGCTGCTGGAAGAGGGCAACCGGGACGGATCCCTGCACACAGAGTATGCCAAAGAACTGGCGGAATTAATGCCCCTGCTCACCAGCCTGTGGCTGCTACCCTCTGTATTTCCGGCTGACAAGGAAGGCATGAAGCACAAATTTCATTTTCTCGGCGATATGCTGGAAAAGATGGGCGTTCCGCTGATGGATGACTCCATCTACGAGCTGGTGGAGCAGTTCTTTGAGAAAATGCCGGATGAATCCTGAAGACACAACCCCGCCGCGCCCGGTTCAGAGTTCCTTTTACGGAACTCTATTCTTCTGGATTATATACATTCGTTCAGACGGTATTAAAATACCGCATTTTTTCTTATCTATTATACATACCAACGTTCGGTATTGAAAGGAGGAACCTATGCAGGAAACCGCAATATCCACAAATCACCTCACAAAAACATTTTCCGGAAAAGAGATCCTAAAGAATTGCAATATTTCTGTGAAAAAAGGAACTATTTACGGGCTCTTAGGAAAAAACGGAGCCGGGAAAACCACTCTCTTTAAATTGCTGCTGGGTCTGCTAAAACCCACTGCCGGAACCGCTTCTGTCCTGGGCCGGGACAGTGTAAAAAACCGGATTCAAATTCTGAGACACACCGGGAGTCTCATCGGGACTCCTGTCTTTTATGAACATTTGTCAGCCGCTGATAATCTCCGGCTCCATCTGGCCTACATGGGCCTGGACGACACGGAGGCCGAACCGGCCCTTGACCGGGTAGGTCTTTCCGGAACCGGTCCGCAGCCTGTCAGAGAATTCTCCCTGGGAATGCGGGAGCGTCTGGCCATTGCCCGCTCCATCGTTCACAGACCGGAAATCCTCATCCTGGATGAGCCGACCAACGGACTGGACCCTGCCGGCATACGGGAAATCCGCTTTCTTTTCCGGCAGCTTGCAGAAGAAAGTGGAATGACTATTCTTCTTTCCAGTCATTTTTTATCTGAAATCCTTCAAAATACTGACCGCATAGGAGTACTGGCAGAAGGAAGAATCGCTCTGGAAGAAGATACTGCACGAATCCGCGCCCGTCATCCCAATGATCTGGAAGATTATCTGATCACCGTCATGGAAGCAGCCACATCCTATGAACCACAAAACGACCACTATAAAAGGAGGAACTCTCAATGAAAGCTCTCATATCACTGGAAATCAGACGAAGCAGTCTGCGGCCATATCACAGGGCAGCACTGATCTGTTCTGTCACTATGCTGTTTTTTTATTATTTTATGGCATCCATTCCTCTCATCGATCCGACAGAGACAGACATCGGACTGTTCTCTTCCTATGAATTTCTGTTCAGTCTGAATCATCTGCTGAGTATGGCTGCCTTTACCATTCTGGGATCAGTGATGGGCGCCCGTTTTATCGTGGAGGAATATACCGGCGCCAGAGCCATTTTGTTATTTTCTTACCCAGTCAGCCGGAGAAAAATCATGGGTGCCAAACTGTGCCTGGTCTTTTTCTATTCCACGGCCGCCATGCTGCTGTGCGGAATCGCAACCGGGTTTTTCTTTATGCTGACAGAGTGCTTCTTCCCCATCTGTACCGATACCATGACAGGCACCATGGCAGCATGGATTTTCTTTTCTCTTCTCTTTCATTCTCTGCTGGCTGGTTTTCTGGCACTGCTGTCTTCATGGATCGGCTTTCTGAAAACATCCGTGCCTGTCACCATCGTATCCGGAGTTATCATCTCCTGTGTCGTGTGTCAGATATTGTCTGCTGTTTATATCTTCCATCCGGCACTTTTTCTGGTGACCGGCGTGGCGGCGGCCGGTGCCGTGACAGCCATAAAACATTTGTCTCGTTATGTGGAAAATATGGAAGTATAAGCGCCGGCAGAAATGCCGGATTCTGAAAAACCTAGATATGAACGGAAAGGAATAAAAATGAAACAGAAGCTTTTTACCCGAAATTTTATCTTTTTGATCGCGGGGCAGACCAGCTCCCCGATTGGTAATTACACACTGAAATTTGCCTTGTCCATGTATGTGCTGGAAAGTACTGGTTCTGCCTCTGTGTTCGCAGGCCTTTTATCACTTTCCATACTTCCCACCATCCTTCTCTCCCCTTTTGGAGGGATTCTTGCCGACCGGGCCAACCGGCGAAATATCATGGCAGCGCTGGACGCCCTCTCCGGTCTGTCCGTGTTCCTGGCCAGCTTCGCCATGGCAGAAAGACGGGATATCATCGTCATCGGCGCACTGCTGGTGATTCTGTCCATGCTGGGAGCCTTCGAATCTCCCACCGTGCAGGCCTGCATTCCGCAGATGCTTTCCGGCAGTAACATCGTAAAAGGAAATGCCATCGTCAATCAGGTTTCATCCATCACCTCCCTCATCACCCCGTTCCTGGGAAGCGTTTTTTATGCGGCTTTTGGCATCTGCCCTGTCTTTTATGGGGCAGTCCTATGCTTTTTCCTCACGGCCCTGCTGGAATGTTTTATCCAGCTTGATTATCAAAAACCGGCAGACCACATGGGAATCGGCGCTATAATTAAAGAAGACTTCTCTGTCAGTATGCATTTTCTGCGCCGGGAGCAGCCAGATATTCTGAAACTGCTTCTGCTGGCGGCAGCCGTAAGTCTTTTTGTAGCCGGAACTGCCGTCGTTGGCTTTCCATACCTGGTGCGCACGGTTCTCGGACTTCCTGCCGCATATTACGGCGTTGCGGAGAGTGCCATGGGTGCGGCATCTATTCTGGGCAGCCTTTGTGTCATGGCGCTGGCGAAAAAAATCCGGCCGCCGCATCTTGTCGGCATACTGGCCGGTTTCGGCCTGTGCCTGTTTCCCTGCGGCCTTGCCTTTTTATTCCCCCTTCATGCCTTTACCCGCTATCTGATCCTTCTTATTATGTTCTGCACCTGCCAGCTGGGATGCAGCCTGTTTTCCACCTATGCCATCTCCGTGATACAAGCCCATACACCGGAAGACCTGATGGGAAAGGTGATGTCTTATGTATTTACTCTCTCCCTATGCGCTCAGCCGGCCGGACAGATCATTTATGGCTTTCTGTTTGATCTGTTTTCTGACAGTGTCAGCCGGGTACTGGTTCCCAGCGGAGTTATCATTATCATCATCAGTCTGGCCTCCGCCAGATTTTTCAGACAGCTGGCAAAACCAGACTTTGACAGCTGACATTCTCCGCATGCAGCCTGACTTTTAAACGTCGGCAACAGAAAAAAAGGACCATGACAGCGGTATCCTGCCCGAAAGCGGAATATCACATGGCATGGTTCTTTTCTCAGAATATTGGTCCTTTTTTTCAGAACATTTTAAAATGTTTTGTTATAATTCTTCATATTTTTCTTAATGACAATTTTGCCTTTGAAACCAAACTTCTTCAGCTGTTTCCTGACCGAAGCATTTCTGACATAGATTGTACTGGACTTTGGCGCGCCCTTCAGATTACCCTTTTTCAGGTTCTTACTGTACAGATAGATCTTTTTGACGCTCTTGATCTTTTTCTCCACATAATTATAGTGAATCTCTTTCACCTGTGCCGGCACATAAACCGTTTTTACTTTTGGATTACCTTCCATCCATCCCCAGTGGAAGATATCCATTTTCTTTCCAAAACGAATCTTTCTAAGATTCGGCAGATTATTTATCGTATCTGTTCTGATTTCGGTCACTGAATCCGGAAGATAAAGCTTCTCAATGGAAGTGTTATGGCTGAGACCGCTTCCCGCGATCTTCTTCACGCCTTTTCTCACACAGTATACCCGGCTGCCGTTGACCACATCGTAGAGCGTCTTCCCGTCTTTGGAATAAATATCTTTTCCGATGACCTTCATATATGGATTGGCGCTGTCAATGGTCACCTGGAGAGACGGACAGTTTTTAATATCAAGATTATAATCCGAAATCCTGGACCCGAGATGGAGAGTCTTCAGCTTCGGACACTGGTTATAGTAGGCGTCCAGCATGTTGTTGGAATCTTCCAGCACCACTTCCTCCAGCTGATCAAACTGATAAGCCATGCCCTGCACCAGTACCCCTTTGGCAATGGTTATCTTTTTCAGGCAGGCATAGTACGAACGTTTCTGGTCCGGAATGTTCACCGTTTTCCAGGCAAGACGGTCAAAAGACGGCCTTCTCTGATCATAGGTTCCCATATCCCCCCAGTAAAATTGTCTCACACGATATGTTTTTCCATTGTATTCCACTGTGGAAGGAATATAGAGTTCACTTTTCAAATGATCCCCCCGCACCCGGTCAATGGATGCCACGGCATTCTGAGGTCTTGTCAGATTATATTCTACCCCGTCAATAAACACTGATGACAAATCTTCTGCGGATACCGGTGTTTTTACTGCCAGAAACAGGCCAAACACCAGCAGAAGAAAACAGGCCACGGTATATTTTTTGATTGCTTTCATTGTAATCTCCTTTCTGTCCTCCGTAAACGTTTTATTTCGGCTTATCTTTCATACAAGAATTCCGCTCATAAACATTCTACAATATTGCCTATAAGATGAAAATTTTTCCTTTAAAACCATACTGGCGAAGCTGATTTCTTACCTTGCTGTTTCGCACATAAACTTTGCATTTTGAAGAAAGGCTGCTAAAATTTCCCTTTTTCAGACTTTTCGCGCGAATGGTTATCTTTTTGAATTTGTTAAAGGCATTTCCTCCAAATTCACCTGTAAACGTGCGCATCTTCTTCGGCAGATCCAGCTTTTTAAGTTTTGTGGAGTGTTTGAAAACTCCTGCGTTGAGCTTCTTTACAGATTTACTCATGCGGACAGAGCGGAGATTATCCATACACCCCATGGCATGATCTCCAATCTTCTTCACAGAGTTTGGAATGTATACACTCTTAATCTGGTTATTACCATTGAGCGCATATTCTTCAATCTTTGTCACGCCTTTTCTTACCCGGTAATTCTTTACATTATTGGTCACATTATAAAGGATTTTTCCGTCTTTGGAGTATACATCATTGTCAATGACCCGGAAATACGGGCTTCTCTCATCGACAGTGATCGTCACAGACGGACACCTCTTAATATCCACAGCACTTCTCTTGTTCTCCGATGTGCGGTAATCCGCCGGAATATACACGTTTTTCAGTTTCGGACAGTTATAGTAATAGATGCCATACGGATAAGAAATTTTTCCTTCAAAAGAGACTTCTTCCAGGTTCGGGAAATTGACGGCCCGTCCGACCACGTCCACATCCGATGCGATGGTGACCTTGCGAAGATTCTGATGCACCGGGATATATTTGTCCATATCCAGCTCTTCCCAGCCATCCCCGTATCCTCTTTCTCTGCTGACAAATTCGTCATCATCCCACTCAAAAGTAGCGATAGGATAATATTCTCCCTGGTACTCTACTTCATTGCGCACATAGACTTCTGTCTGTGTGGAGATTTCATCCAGCCGTGCCTCTCCGTATGATCCGCTGTCCGGATCTTCCAGAGTATATACCACTCCGTCTATGGACACCGTCACCTCATCTTCGGCTGCTTTCGTCTCCATCGGAGAAACGGCCAGAAGCACCGCCGCCGCAAATGCGCTGAAAACAATGGATGCAAAATAATTTGTGAATTTTTTCATTCTCCTTTTCCTCCTGTCAATTATGAAATCTTTTATTTTACTGCCGGAAAACACTCTGACTTTCATCAGCTATACCGGCACATTTAACGATTCCGCCACTTCCTCCATGGCCTCCTCCATAAAGCTCTGCCTGGTCACCTCATCGATATCCGGCAGCTCCTCGATGGAAGATACTCCAAAACAACGCAGGAACTCTTCCGTGGTACCGAAAACGATCGGTTTTCCGATGGTATCCAGACGTCCCAGCTCCTTTACCAGCTTGTACTCCACCAGCTTGTTGACGGCAAAGTCACACTTCACCCCGCGGATGGCCTCAATCTCCTGCTTGGTTACCGGCTGTTTGTATGCGATAATGGAGAGCGTCTCCAGCATCACATCCGTAAGAGAACGCTTCTTCGGCTGGCTGACCAGCTTACGCACATAGTCATAAGTCTCAATCTTGGTACAAATCTGCCAGGAATCATCCAGCTCAATGAGACAGATGCCTCTCTCTTCTTCTTTCGCATACTGTTCTTTCATCTCAAGAAGAATCTCCCGGAGCGGTTCCCTGTCCATTTCCAGCACATTCATGAGCTGCTCCAGGGGAACAGAACGCCCCATGGTAAACAGAATTGCCTCAATAATGCCTTTTATTTTCTTTTTATCTTCCAAACCTTACTGCTTCCTTCCTGTTGATTATTTCCCTCATGCATCCACCGCATCCATATATATTTCGCCAAAATTACTCTCCTGACTGACAGTAACCTGTCCCACTTTCATAAGCTCCAGCACCGCAAGAAACGTCACAATGACCATTTCTTTGGTGGGCTGGATGTCAAGAAGGGTACGGAAATTAATTCTCCGAAGACCATGTATCTGACGTCGGATGTCTCTCATGCGGTCCTCCACCTTATATTTCTCCTTCTCAATCTTTCCGAAGCGGCTGCGCACCGGATCTTCCCGGTCTTTCTTTCTTCGCATGACCATCTGAAAAATCTGATTCAATTTCTCCAAAGTCACATCTCCCACAATCTCCGAAGGCTTCACGGGTTCTTCGTACTCCCTGATCTCTTTCGGGATGGTCTCCGGCTTATAAAAAACCTTCTCCGCGTCCACACTCATGTCTTTCAGTTCTCCGGCGGCATACCGGCACATTTTATATTCCACCAGCCGCTGCACCAGTTCCTCCCTCGGATCTTCTTCCTCCTCTTTTTCTTCTTTGGGAAGAAGCATCCGGGACTTGATCTTCAGAAGAGTCGCCGCCATGACCAGGAACTCACTCATGGATTCCATGGAAGTGCTCCTCTCCATCTCCTGTATGTACTCCATGTACTGATTGGTAATCTCCACAATAGGGATATCATAAATACTTACTTTATTTTTTTCAATGAGATGCAAAAGAAGGTCCAGCGGACCTTCAAATGCCTCAAGCTTTACATCGATTTTCATTCTCTGACCGTAATCCTTTTGTCAAACTCGTATCCTGAAAATGTGTGAGTCTGCGTGTTTCTTCTTTCGGCTCCGGCAAAAACTCCACACGGTACACGATAGCCGCCAGCGCAGGGACCACGATGCCAAACTTCCGTTTCCACCATTTGTATCCCTTGATCTGAGCCGGTATATCTTCTTTCGGGCCATCAAAATAACCGCCGTATTCCTTTCTCTCTCCGGAAAGGACCTCGTGAAGCACCGCATTTCTGTCATAGCCGAATTCAAAATTATTATACTGCTCATCGCTCATGTTGATAACGACGATAAAGTTCTGTCCCGCTGACATTCTTTCATAGACATACACCCGCTCTTCGGCGGCATCCGCTTCCAGCCATCGGAAACAGGCGGAATTATATTCTCCGTCATAGAAAGCCGGTTCCGTTAAATACAGATGCTGCAGATCCTTCATGAAGCGCTTAAAATCACTGTGTTTCGGATACTCCAGCAGGGACCAGTCACATTCTCTTTTCTCGTCCCACTCCCGGAACTGCCCGATTTCATTGCCCATGAAATTCAATTTTTTACCCGGGCGCGTAAACATATACGTATATAAAGTCTTCGCCTGCTGGAACTTAAAGTCATAATCGCCCCACATCTTCTGCAGAATGGTTGCCTTTCCATGCACCACCTCATCATGGGACAATGGCAGCAGATAGTGTTCATTATAAAAATACATCATGGAAAATGTAAAGGTATGATAGCGGTACTTTCTGTCGTGAGGATGGATCTTGAAATATTCCAGAGTATCGTTCATCCAGCCCATATCCCATTTGTAATCAAATCCGAGACCGTCGTATTCCACCGGAGCCGTCACCTTCGGATAGTTGGTGGAATCCTCCGCGATGAGCATGGCCGTCGGATGTCTCCTCTGCAGTCCCTGGTTCATGCCGCGGATGAACTCGATAGCCCCTTCGTTGACACCTCTGGCTGCATCTCCCGACCAGAAAATCGCATTGCTGATGGCATCCATCCTGAGCCCGTCAAAATGGAACCGGGTCAGCCAGAAATCCGCCGCCGACTGCAGGAAGCTCCGCACTTCTCCCCGGAAATAATTAAAATTACAGGTCCCCCATTCACTGCGTCCCGTATCGTCTGCCGGATGCTCATACAGCGCTGTTCCGTCAAAATAACTTAACGCATAGTCATTGACCACAAAATGCACCGGCACAAAGTCCATGATCACGCCGATCCCCGCCTGATGGAAAATGTCCACCATCTCCATCAGATCCTCTGCCGTTCCATACCGGGAAGTCGGACAGAAGAATCCACTCACCTGATACCCCCAGGAGCCGTCAAACGGATGCTCCGAGAGCGGCAGGAACTCCACATGAGTATACCCCATTTCCTTCACATAGTCCACCAAAAGATGTGCCAGTTCCTGATAGGTATACCAGTCATCTTCTCCTTCGCCCTTTTTCTTCCAGGAGCCCGCATGCACCTCATAGATATTCAGCGGCTGATTATAGTTCTTCGTCCGCTTTCTCATCCACTCCCAGTCATGGAACGAATAGGTGTCAAGATCACGGATGATCGCCGCCGTGTCAGGACGAAGCTCCGAACCAAACCCGTAAGGGTCAAACCTGTCCTCAATCCTGCCGCTCTTCTGATAAATCCGGTACTTGTACATCATACCCGGGCGTGCATCCTTATTGATCACCTCAAAGATTCCGGACTGTCCCTCCTGGTGCATCTCATCTTCACTGCCATCCCACTGGTTAAACTCTCCAATGACTTCTATCTTTTCCGCGTTGGGCGCATAAACCCGGAACAGCACGCCTTCCGTAAGAGGATGCGCTCCAAAGAACTCGTAAGCATTAAAAGCTCTTCCCGTGTAAAATTCATGCAGTATCATAGATTTCATCTCCTTTTTCCCTCTTCTTATCTCCGGTTACGGCCGGAAAACTATCTATACAGATTTTAAACATTTTCTGCTGAAATAGCAACAAAGAAATGCATATTTTTAGACAAATCCCATAAACTGTACTAAATTCTATCTGGAGATTTCTATGAACCACTATCTTGTCCGAAAAAATATCTTTCGCATGTTATCGTTCTTCTCTGTCCTTCTTCTCCTGTTCCTGCCGGCTGTTCCGTCTTCCGCCGTCAGCGCTTCATTTGACAATGCCGCTTTCCCCTCTCCCGGAAATGTTCTGGCGGAAACTCCCGCCGATGGCTCCTCATCTTCCGCAAGCGGCAGCTCTGCCAGCGAAAATACTGCTGCCGGCACAGAAAGTTCTTCTTCCGGCGACGACACAGCCGGCGCAGGAACCGGCTTTCACGTAGACGCTCCCTGCGCCATCGTCATGGAAGCTTCCACCGGCACCGTTCTCTATGAACAGGACGCTGACCTGCAGAAACCGCCGGCCAGCGTCACCAAAGTCATGACCCTCCTTCTGATTTTTGAAGCCCTCGACGCCGGACAGATCAGTCTCACAGATACCGTCACTACCAGCGAACACGCCGCTTCCATGGGCGGCTCCCAGGTATTCCTGGAAGCCGGAGAATCCCAGACTGTGGAGACCATGATCAAATGCATCGCCGTGGCATCGGGGAATGACGCATGTGTGGCTATGGCCGAATACATCGCCGGCAGTGAAGATGCCTTCGTGGCCAAAATGAACGAGCGTGCCGCCGCTCTCGGCATGACAAACACCCACTTTGTCAACTGCTGTGGTCTGGACGCCGACGGGCATTATACATCTGCCAGGGATATCGCCATCATGTCCCGGGAGCTGACCATAAACCATCCGGAAATCTTTGATTATACCACCATCTGGATGGAGAACATCACCCATGTCACCACCCGGGGTTCCTCAGAATTCGGTCTCACCAACACCAACAAACTGATCCGCCAGTATGAGGGAGCCACCGGCTTAAAAACCGGCAGCACATCCAAAGCCGGATTCTGCCTGAGCGCCACCGCCACCCGAAACGACATTTCTTTAATCGCGGTGGTCATGGGCTGCGACAGCTCCAAAGCGAGAATCGCCGCCTCCGCCTCCCTCCTTGACTACGGATTTTCCGTCTGCCGGATCTTCACCGATAACAATCCACCCGCCCTGCCTGCCGTCCCTGTCCGCGGCGGCACCGCCGAAGAGATCACCTGCCGCTATGAGCGGAACTTCTCCCATGTGGCGACCTCCGACCTGGACGAATCGAAAATAGAAAAGAAACTGGTCATGGACGATACCGTCAAGGCTCCCGTCAAAGAAGGCCAGAAAATCGGCACCCTGGACTACTACTATGACGGCACAAAACTTGGCAGCGTCGCCGTCCTGTCCGGAGAAACTGTTCCAAAAGCACATTATACGGATTATTTTCAGCGGCTGGTGCTGGCGCTGTGAGGCAGCGGCATATTACAAAAAGAAGGGGCATTCCGATATGCTCCCTTCTTCTTAATTCTTATTATGATACTTTATTCTATTATAATCTTGCTAAAATCAATCTGAAAGCCATCATAAATATTACATTGGATATTATCGGTAAAACTGTATATGTCGCCATTTTCGTTCGTAAAGTCGTATACTGTGATACGATTCTTCTCTGGGTCTACAATCCAGTATTCCCGAACTCCCGCCGTGCGATATTTAAAAAGTTTAATTATATAATCCATACGTCGGCTGCTTAATAAAACGACCTCAATAATCCAATCCGGCGCACCACTGCAGCCCTTGTCATTGAGCTTGTCACAGTCACATATGACAGAAATATCCGGTTCCACATAGTTTCTGCTGTCCTCGTTCAAAAAGACGGCAAAAGTGAGCTGGATAGACCTCACAGGAACTATTATTCACTTCAATATACTTATAAATTTCCGCATGTAATATACTTACAATCTTTTGATGTATCCTACTTGGCGGTGCCATCATATACATATTGCCGGCAATCAGTTCTGCACGTTGGCCGTCCGGTAAATTATAGATATCTTCTGTCGTATAATCAGAATATTGTTTTGCCATTACCAGAGCTTCACCTCTTCCTACATCGCTGTTTTTCCATATTTTCCAAATTTAACAAAAATATCGTATTTCATTAAATTGTTCTACCCATTTCTCAATGATAACGGAACTATTTGCTTCAATAAAACGTAACATCTTTTTTAAAATTTTCTGCGGAATATGAGACTTATTATTGCACAACAATGCCTTTCCTGAACTGGTAATCCATATCTTGGTTGCACTTGCTGTGGCACGTCCTTCTGCGATGTGTACATGTATTGGCTCAAGAGGTTCATTTTCATTTGACCAGAAATAAATAGTATATGAACCAATTTTAAACAGCTGAGGCATTCAGAATACCTCCTTCTTGCGAAAATTCCATTATCAGATGTGCATTATCCCGAACTAATTGTTTAAAATATGTCATTTCTGCTTCTGAGTATCCATGATTTTCCCATGTATAGTCAGGAAGCCAACAGACAGCATGGTGAAAACCGCCTGTTTCATCTGGGGTTTCAATATAAACTTTAACCCGCCCGTCCGCTTTCATCTCAGAATGTGTAATCTCTGTATCATCATTTAAAGTCATATAAGGATACATCATAAATACCACGCTCCCTTCTAATCTCTCTTTATACTCTCAAAGCGCCATTTCTCTCATTTTTCCTGCACTGCACCCGGTTCTGGTGGAATGTATTCTATTATATCCCCTGGCTGGCAATTTAATAATTCACATAACATATTCAAATTATCAAAATAAATATATTCTTGTTTTCTAAATTTTGTCATTGTAGCTTCGCCAAAAATTTTGTCTTTTCTTAATTTATCACTTGTATATCCATTATTTTTCAATTCTTCCATAATATTGATTTTATATTTTATTATTCAACCACCACTTTTTTTTAGTGATTATATCTTACTATTGAATAAAAATCAATATTCACTAATTATTGGTGTGCATTATACTCAACAACAAAAACAAAGCACCAATCAAACGGAGGTAAACACAATGAGAAAAGAAAAATAAAGCCAACCGGCAGGAAAGACGCAAGAGGCAATGGAATTTTTACTTGCTATGACCGGTTTGCCGTTGAACAGATAATTTATGACGATAAAAAGATTGTTTCGTTATCTTTCAAGCACAATATATGATTATAAAAATCGAGTAGGAGGGGTATTTAGCCAATCCCCCGCCTCTCACACCACCGCTCATGCGGTTCCGCAAGCGGCGGTTCAATTAACTGATTGAGTTTCTCCACCTTGTACGCGTTGCTCACTCCCCAGCTTCTGTTTGTGTACTTTTTCATCTGCTCCTTAAACTTTTCGATCGCTTTCGTGTGTGGCCTGGCTTTGTATCCAGACTTCCCCATATTTCCCAGCCTTATATGTGATTCCTGTCCGTCAGGCCAAGGGTTTGCCTACAGCTTCCTTCAGCTTCCACCTCACAATGGACAACCCTTACTGTTCAGCTATGTGCTTCGTTGTTGCCTACGCGCACTCACGACCTTCACCCGTTAGAGCCCGCCCATGGCGGGCGAACGAAAAACAGGCACACCAGAATTAATTCTGATATGCCTGTCTGTATGCCGGTCTGTTTTATCTCACATTCTCAACCATTTCTTGTTTTTTCTGATTCTGAAGAATCCTCACTCCCATTTATCAAACAGTTCCTTACTGCTGCTAATCTTTTTCATTTTGACAAATTTACCGCCGGTATCCAGGGTGGAACGATTCCACTGTGCCGTATAGGTCTGTTTTATTTTCAGTTTCACATAGCCGTTAAAGAGCTTCAGCTTTCCGGTTCCGCTGTTGCCCCAGGTATCTTTCCACTGAAATGATGCTTTGTTATTTTTCAGTTTTGCCTTAATAATGTTGGAGTTGTAAATTGGCGAGCCGTTGACGCCTGCCTTGCTGATCTGGAAACGTATTTTTCCGTTTTTGATGCGGTTGACAGCCACTCCGTAGGCTGGCTGTACCCATACCGGAAAACTGACCTGCGCTTTGTATTTTTTCTGGTATTGTCCGGTTTTGGATGCCGCCTGCACGGCCCCTGCCGGCATCATCGCAGCCAGGAGAAGCAGCGCCATTATTGTGATTCCCGTCTTTTTCCACATTTTACTGATCCATTTCATAAAAAATCCCTCCCTGGTTTTTGTCTTTGATTATAGCAACATTCGGGAGAGAAAACAATATCTGGCACTTACTGTATTTTTCGCATGCTTTTGTTCTTTCCCATATCTATATCTTTATACCGTTTTTTCCGTCCTGTCAGATATCCAGCTCATAGATTCCTTCTGCCACAATGCCTTCTCTTTCCATCATGGCAAGCACCGGTTCCTTTTCTGACGGATACATAGCCCACGACAGACCGCATCCGGCGGTGATGGCAGTGGGTACAGGAATCAGTCTTCCCGGCAGCTGCTCTTTTTTACAGCATTGTTCCATATGAATGGCGGCTGTGGTGGTTGCAAAAGTAATCACCGTTTTTCGCTCTTTTTTTCTCATAGGTCCCGGCTTCCTTTCCGCCTGTTATTCTCCGGCTGGCTTCCATGTCCCGGGTACTTACTGCTTTCCTTCTGCCTGCAGGCTTCCGGCCGGCCGCCATACTCCAGTGTCTTAGCATTCTTCATTTGCCCTTCTCTCTTTTCCTGTTTGCTCTGCATCAGCTGCAGATGAAGGATGGCTTCCAGTACACCGCCTGCCACGCAGCGGGCCTTATCGGAAATGTGATGGCAGTTGTCTTTTTCTGTGATTCGGGGATCGATATCCGCCATCTTCAACCCTTTATATGCCGGATATCCCTCCCGCAGCATTCCCCGGATAATACCGGATATGGTCGCCTTCACAGGGACATCTCCAACCCAGGCGACGATGTCGTCTTTGGCGACCTCTTCCCCAATCTGCTTCTCAATATGAAGGGTTCCTGACGCCGGGGCATGAATGACGCGCTCTTTTCCGTAACCGGCAATGACGCCCGGCACGCCGGTGTTCGGCGCAGCCTCCCCTTCGTACAGTACTCTTCCGAGATTATGTCCCCGCTGGGTCTCCACCACCGCATGGACATCTTTTCCTGCGCAAAAGCCCGGGCCCACGCCGATGACCACCGGAGCGTCGGTGATCCGGGTACCCAGATTCTTTTTTGCCAGAATGGCGTCAATGACCACCGCCGGGGATGCCTGCCGGATCATCACCGCCTCTCCGTCCACCATCACAGGGACCTGGCCGAGGCAGTAGCACTGATATGCCTCTTCCAGAGAATCCACCCGTCTGGCATGTACCCCTTCCACTTCCACATCCTCATCAAAGACCGCTTCGCAGAAGCTGATGGTGCGGCGGATACAGCTTGGATTGTCAATTTCCAGCACCAGAAGCGGAAATCCGCATTGAAACAGTTTATAAATCGTTCCAGTGGCAATATCTCCGCCGCCTCGTATGATACATAATTTTTCTTTCCACTGTTTAAATTCCAATTGTTCTTCGTCCTTTTCTATTTATCGTAATCTGTAATGATACCGAGCATTACGGACAGATGATCGTGTCGGCTTCGGACATTTTCTCCGCGATGGCGTACATGTTGGTGACGGAACCCACCGCCAGCTTATCTGTGAGCCCATAATAATTCAGGCAGGTACCGCAGGTGAGGATTTCCACTCCCTGAGCTTCCAGGGTCTTTAAATCTTCCAGGGAATCGGAGCCCTCACAGGATAATGGCGCGCCGCCGTTATACAAAAGAATGGTTTCCGGCAGCTGATCAAGCTCCGTCAGCGCATAAATAAATCCCTTCATCAGCACAGCGCCCAGCTCGTCGTTACCTTCACCCATCTTGCCGGAGCGGAGTACCACGATTTTTTTCTTTCTGCGTCCATCCGGAATACAGGCGGTGTCTTCCGCACCACGGGATGCCTCCGGCGCAGCGCCTGTTTGCGCAGCGTCTCCTTTCCGGGAAGCCTCGTTTCCTTCTTCCTGCCCTTTGGCCGGTACGGTGATGATCACTCTGTATTCATCCCCGGACAGTTTCTCCGATTTACATTCGTACTGTTTCTGCTTCGCCATCTTGGTCAGATTCTGCACAGCAATCTCATTATCCACAAGGACTTCCACCTCACCGGCTCCGTTCATCTCCTTGATCGCATTTTTTGTCTTTATGACCGGGATTGGGCAGGTGTCGCCCATGGCATTTACTTTTATCATTTTTCTCGTTCCTTTCGTATTTTACTTCATAACATATATCTCTTTTTCCTGTTTTTCTGTGACCTCACCCACCATGCCGCACGGCAGGGACAGCATTTTTAATTCCTCCAAAAGGGCTTCGGCGTCCTCCGGAGCCACACTGATCAGCAGCCCTCCGGAAGTCTGCGGATCCAGCAGGATTTCTTCCATGGCAAATTCGACTCCTCCAAAGTCCACAAAAGATTCCACATAATTCCGGTTCCGCTGTCCGGCAGCCGTCAGAAGAAATTCATCGGCGCACCGGCGGGCGTCCTCTATATAAGGCACACAGGAAGCGTAAATCCGGCAGGAATATTCGCCGTGCATCATCTCATGGAGATGGCCGAGAAAACCAAATCCTGTCACGTCTGTGCAGCCGTGAACAGTGTATTTCGCCGCGACCTCCGCCGCATATTTATTTAAGGTAGTCATGGAAGCAACCGCCTCGTCCATGGCTTCTTTTGTGGTCTCTCCCACCCGGTTGGCCGTGGCAATGATACCGACACCCAATGGCTTCGTGAGGATCAGCTTATCTCCCGCACAACATCCGTCGTTGGGAAGAATACGGTCCGGATGCACCACGCCGGTGACGGAAAGCCCGTATTTTACACTGTCATCAGCGATGGAATGGCCGCCGGCCAGGGTTCCGCCCGCCTCATTGACTTTCTCCTGACCGCCCTGCATGATGGCGCCCAGAATATTCAAGTCCATTTTCTCCGGAAAGCACACGATGTTCAGCGCCGTGATCACCTTTCCTCCCATGGCGTACACATCACTCAGCGCGTTGGCCGCCGCAATCTTTCCAAATGTATAAGGATCTTCCACCATAGGAGGAAAGAAATCCAGCGTCTGCACGATGGCTGTGTCGCTGCTGATTTTGTAGACGGCGGCGTCATCGTGACTGTCAAAACCAATGAGCAGATTCTCGTCTCTTTTTCCCTTCGGAAGCCGCTCCAGCACTCTCTCCAAAATGCCCGGGCCCAGCTTGGCGGTACATCCGCCGCCCCGGCAAAATTCTATTTTTTCACTCACCTTTTATTTCTCATCCAATCCTTCCTGTCCGGCAATATCGCCAGTCGGATCGGACTCTCTCCTTTCTTCTCCTCTTCTTTTCATTTACTTTAACAAATCCTCCCGGGCTTTGCAACGAATGTACAGGACTTATAGCAAAAGTTGATACGGACTTTTCTTTTATTTTCTTTTTCTATAAATATTTTCTTTTTTTATCCTTTCATTTATAATATCTATACTTTAATCATCCACCATGATACCTGCTTTGCCGGCGGCTGTTACTAAAATCAGCCACAGAAAGGACAAACCATGGAACTCTCTCTTCTCTCAAAAATGCATATAGAAGACAGCCGGATCATCACTTTTGTGGGCGCCGGAGGTAAAACCTCTCTGATGTACTCCCTGGGGAAAGAAATGTCTCTCCATCACAAAACTCTGCTGACCACCACCACGCATATCATGGAACCCCGGGACCTTCCCGGCGTCCGGCTGGTCACCAACGAGAACCAGGAACAGCTTGTCACAGCTTTCCAAAACTCCCGGCTTGTAGCGTTGGGGATTCCTCTTTCTGGCGCAGACCGCAGGATAACTTCCGGTGATCCGGGCTTTCTTTCCAATTTTTCCGATATCTCCACCGGTCAAAATGCTGCCCCCGTTCCCAAATGGGCTTCGCCTTCCCTCTCTTTTCTTGAACAGATGCATGCTATCCCTGAACGGATTCTCTGCGAGGGAGATGGCTCCCGGCGGCTTCCGGTCAAAGTTCCCCGGGCGGGCGAACCGGTTTTTTATCCCGGTACAGATACGGTGATCGGCGTCATTGGCCTCTCCTGTCTGGGCTGTCCGGCGGAGTCCTGTCTGTTCGGACGGACGCCGGATCTGGATTTTCCGGCCCTTCATGCTGCTCTGCAAAAAAGCGGCGGACAGATGACACCGGAAGCGCTGGCCGTGATCGCCCTGTCGCAAAACGGACTGAAGAAGAATGTCACCACTCAACAGTATCGTGTGGTCTTCAATCAGGCCGACTGTCTGTCCGGCAAGGAATGGCGAGATATGCAAAAAACTGTACAGAAAATAAGAGACAACGGGACATACTGCCACATTGTCTCTTTGAAAAAAGGTATTATTTATTAATCTCTTATCCAGGCAAACCTTTTCTTACCGGCTGTCTGAAATCTTTATTCGCTGGCCTCCGAAGCCAGATCAGCCGCCGGAGCATCCTCATCCAGGAACTCGATCACGCCTTCCCCGAGCTTTCCAATCCGCGCCTGGGAATATACGTTGTAACCGGCTTCCTCCAGACGGTTTCTGCCCTTCTGGAAAGACTTTTCAATGAGAATCCCGATACCTGCCAATGTCGCACCGGACTCTGCGATAATCCTGCTGGCTCCCATGGCAGCCTCGCCATTTGCCAAAAAATCATCAATGAGCAGAATCCTGTCCTCCGGCTGAATATAATCGGCAAAGAGAGTCAGCTCGTAACTGGTCCCCTTCGTAAAGGAAGTGATACGGGTCTGATACACATTTCCGTTCAGAATTTTAGAAGTCTGTTTTTTCAGAATGACCATAGGCACATCCAGATGCTTTGCCGTCATCAGCGCGGGAGCAATCCCGGAACTTTCGATGGTAAATACTTTGGTAATCCCCGCATCCTTAAAATGCTCGGCAAAATCTTCTCCCAGAGCGTCCATAAACTCGGAATCCACCTGATGATTGATAAAACTGTCTACTTTCAGCACCGTTTCACTTAATGCCTTTCCTTCCTTTTTGATTCTATCTTCCAGTAATTTCACACTCTTCACCTCATATGTATTTTTCTATATATTATAATCTTTTTTTCGTCATTGCAAGAGTCAAAGACTCTTTTTCAAAAATTCCAGATCTTTTGCGGAGTCAATATCACAAAGCTCCTCCGGACGGGCCGCAATAATCTCCCGGATCCGCCCGGGATATTTTCTCAGGATCTGCCGTCCCCCGCTGTCGCCGGTCAGCTGCATCAGCTCTCCAAACAACTCCTTGGGAAACAGCACCGGATTGCCCCGCCGGCGTCCGTCGCTGCACACAAAGATGGCGTCCGGATTGCAACAAAATGCCTTCATCATCCGACGAAGTGTTCCCGACGTAAGCAGAGGCTGATCACAGACCATGAAACAGCAGCCGTCCGCCTCCGGACGGGCCGAAAGCCCCAGACGGAGAGATTCTGAAATTCCTCTTTCCGGATGGGAATTCCAGACGACACAAGTATTTCGGATGACAGGAGAACTTACAGATGTCCGTACCGGACGGGAAAATTGCCGGTCTTCCGAAAGCGTTTCCCCATCCATGGAATCCCTGCGCCCGGCCTTCTTCCATCTGTCCACATAATCCCGGATTTCCAGATACCGGGTCACCACACAGATGCTGTCCGCCCCGCTTCCCGCCGCCTGTTCCAGAGCATGGACAAACAACGGTTTGCCGCGGAACTCTTCCAGCAGTTTGTTGCTGCCGTACCGCCTTCCGTAACCGGAGGCCATGAGCACCAGAGCGATGTGGCGTTCGTTTTTCTCCGGTTGGTCTGCCGCGCTTTGCCGGACAGTAATTCCTCTTTCCCCGGAAAATATATCAGCCTGCCGCTTCACTTTCTCACCCGGAAATGTACCGGCCTGTCCCATCATTTCTTATGAAGACCCATAAACACCTGCTCGCTGGTGATCGGCAGGGTGCGGAACCGGAGACCGGTGCCGTTATAGACTGCGTCGGCGATGGCCGGCGACGGGGTGTTGATGACCACTTCGCCGATGGATTTGGCCCCATAAGGTCCGGTCTTTTCGTAACTGCTCTCAAAATCCACCCGGATGCGTCCCATGTCCAGACGGGTCGGGATCTTATAGCTGATAAAGTTTCTGTTCTTAAGCTTGCCCTTTTCTGTGTACTGAATATCCTCGTAGAGGGCCATGCCAATGCCCTGTACCAGACCGCCTTCGGTCTGTACCCGGGCCAGATTGCTGTTGATGACCGTTCCGCAGTCCACAACAGCGGCATAGTCCACCGGTGTGATCTTACCGGTCTGCAGATCAATCTCAATCTCAGCGGCGCCCGCCATAAACGGGGGCGGAGACACGCTGGACGTGTTGGAGGCCGCTGCCGTGATCAATGTTCCGGAACCTGCCTGAAGACGGGTCACCAGATCAGAAAGCTTCATGAAATGCTCCGGATTATCCTTCTCGCTGATCAGTGCACCATCAAACTCCACCTGCTCCGGTGTAAGTCCCATGAGCGGCGCCGCCTCCTCACAGATACGTTTCTTCATCTGTTCACAGGCTTTCACCACCGCCATACCGGTCACATAGGTGGTACTGGATGCGTAGGAACCACTGTCATACGGGGACTGATCAGTATCCACGCCCCGGACGATGATATTGTCATAGTCACAGCCCAGGCCGTCGGCGGCCATCTGCGCAAGAATCGTATCACAGCCGGTTCCCATGTCGGAACAGCCGATCATCAGTGTATAGAACCCATCGTCATTTAATTTGATCTGCACGGATCCCACATCACAGTCATTGATGCCGGAACTCTGCATGGACAGCGCCATGCCCACCGCCCGGACGGTGTGCGGGCCGGTCTTCACATAAGGATATTTATTATCCCAGTCAATCATTTCTTTTACTCTTTTGATACAACGGTCCAGGGCACAGGATTCCGTCACCTGTCCGTAATAATTGGCCAGGCGGTCTCCCTCGTGGACAATATTTTTCTCTCGCAGCACGGAAGGGTCCATGTTCATTTTGTGAGCCAGCTCGTTGACCGCGGACTCCACCGCAAAGATGCCCTGGGTTGCCCCGTATCCCCGGTACGCTCCGGCTGAGAGCACGTTGGTGTACACCACGTCCGAGCTGAACCGGAAAGCATCCAGATTCCGGTACAAAGAGATGGACTTCGTTCCGGACAGGTCCACCGTGGTCGGCCCGTGTTCTCCGAAGGCTCCGGTATTGGACAGCGTATGCAGATCAATGGCCCGGATCTTTCCGTTTTTATCTGCACCGATACGGACGGACATCTGCATTTCATGACGCGGCGAACCGTGGATGAAACACTCTTCTCTTGTGTAGATGATCTTTGATGGTTTTCCCGTCTTGTAGGTAACGAAAGCCGGATACACCTCACAGACCGCCGTCTGTTTCGCGCCGAAACCGCCGCCGATCCGCGGTTTTACCACCCGGACATTGGACTTGGAAATATTCAGCGCCCGCGCCACGATTCTCCGCACATGAAACGGAATCTGTGTGGAAGACGTAATTTTTAAACGTCCGTAAATATCTTTTTCAGCAAAGGCTCCGAAAGGCTCCATCATCGCCTGGTTCACCGCCTTGGTATGGTAGACTTCTTCCACCACATAGTCGCAGTCAGCCAGCACCTGGTCCACATCTCCCTCGCCCCGGCTCTGGGAAGCACAGAGGTTGCGCTTCGGATCTGTTCCTCTGCCCTCCTTTGCCACATAATTATCTTCCGGATGAATAATGATCTCATTATCCAGCGATTTCGTAAAATCAAGAATCGGCTCCAGCACCTGATATTTTACTTTGATGATACGCAGAGCCCGGTTGACGCAGGCTTCATCTTTTCCTGCCACGATGGCCACCGGATCTCCCACATAGCGGACCCTCTTATCAAGGATCAGGCGGTCATCAGGGCTTGGCTCCGGAAAGGTCTGCCCTGCCTCCGTAAAACGGTCTGGCGGCACATCTTCATAGGTAAAAATGGCCTCAATACCCGGCACCTTTCTGGCTGCATCGGTCTTGATCTCCTCTATAACAGCGTGAGCATAAGGACTGCGCAGCAGTTTGATGATCAGACAATTGTCCGGCGCCAGATCATCCGTGTATACCGGTCTTCCGGAAAGAAGTGCCTCCGCATCCTTTTTTACGATTCCTTTTCCAACAAATCTGTTTCCTTCCATAAGGCCTACTGCACCTCCTCTAACTCAAAATATCTGGCCAGCGCCCGGTACTGTCCCTGATACCCCGTACAGCGGCAGAGATTACCTGCCAGATACTCTTTCATCTCTTCTTCCGTTGGATGCGGATTCTCCTTCTTCAGTGCCAGTACATTCATGATCAGTCCCGGACTGCAGAATCCGCACTGATCGGCGCCTTCCGCTGCCAGGAACTGGGAAAATTCCTCCGCTTCTTTCTGCACGCCCTCCAGCGTTGTGATATGCGCTCCCTGTACCCGGGCCGCAGGCACGCCGCAGGATAACACCGGTTTTCCGTCCACCCAGACTGTGCACAGACCGCAGTTCCCCGTATCGCATCCCCGTTTCATACTTTTTAAATTCATACTTCTCAGGAAGTCCAGCAGCATCATATCCGGATGAATGTCCGCCTGTACTTTTTCCTCATTTAAAAATACTTCTATCTGCATGTTTTATCCTCCGTTAATTCCAAAAGCGCCCGGCCAATCAGCACTTTGGCAAGTTCTGCCCGGTATGCGGCGCTGCCGCGCATGTTGCTTCCAAACTCTGTCCGCGCAGCCACCTGTTGTGCATAGTCTTCTCTCGCCTCTTCTTTCTCCGGTGCTTTCAGCTCCACATCGCTGATACAGACCGCCCGCTTTGGTCTTGCGCCCAGTACCGTCTCAAATCCGTCCGCTTTCCGCACAACGGCACAGGTCAGCACCGGAAAATCCGTCTCTGTCAGACGATAACTCTGATAACAGACACGCCTTCCGTCTTTTTTCACATAAATGTGTGTCAGAATGTCGTTATCCAGCGGCATCTCAGCAAACTCCCAGATAGGAATCCTTCCTCCGTGGTAAAGTTCCACATAGCTGTCGCAGGCGAGAAAGGCCGTCAGCACGTCCGAAAATCCAAACCGGGGAAAAATACTTCCTCCCACCGACGCCAGATTACGGAACTGCACACCCACGATATGCCGGACTGCCTCCTGAAAAAGGGAACCGAAGGCCTGTCTCAATCCCTCATGGACCTCCAGCTGCCGCAACGTAACCATACAGCCAATGCGGAACCCTTCCGCGTCTTCCTCAATCTGATCCAATCCCAGCCGGGACAGGTCAATGGCATTCTGAATCGCCCGGTGTCCCATCTTCAGCCACAGATTTCCACCGATGATCACATTATTCCGCCCTTTTTGCTTCCACTCATATGCCTGCTCCAGGGAATCGGCCATCACATAGTTTCTTATCGTATACATACGTACTCTCCTTTGTACTGCATTTCTTGATACTGTCTGTCAGCGTACCGGGCTTTCCCCACGCACAGGCGCACCAGTACACCAGTATAGTTCTTCCATTATACATGAAAACATGCATTAATGAAAGAATATTTTCAGTATTCCCGGATTCAAATAGGCCTCTCCATAACACCCGATCACAAACATCAGCAGACAAAATCCGGCCACCACAATTTTATTTTCAAAAATTTTTCTATTTTTTATAAAAGAAAATCTTTTTCCAGCCGAAAACATGTACATTTTGGACAAAGGTGTCTTTTGAAACAGATAAATATATATCACACATAGCACAATTCCGTAAAAAAAATAATGGGGGATCAGAAATCCAATGCCTTTGATCATTCCCGCCCATCCATAGTAGTTTACCAGCGTGGAAATAAAAAATCCCATGAGTAAAGAGACAAGAAAATCCAGCACACAGTAAACCACATAGGGAGAAAAAAGAAACAGACAGATAAAAAACAGCAGAAGCTGCCGGAACCGGATCAGACACACGTAAGAAAAAAAGGCGCTGGTATCCAGCCCGTTCAGCGTCTGTATGTACTCCACGAATCCCAGAAAATCTGTCGTGCGAAACAGATTCATCCGAATGGATATATTCAGAAAAATGGAGCCAGACAAAAGCCCCGCCACATAAAGAATACAAAGAAAACGTTTTCCCTCAATCGTATAATACATACTGCACAGATGTCCAAAGACACCCTTCCTCCTCCCCTTATTCTTCCTTTTATCCATTGTATTCGGAAAACTTGTATTTATACATGGGAAAATCCATAAATCGGGATACAAGAGAGAATCCTGCTTTGCAGGATTCTCCGCCTGCGGCGGGTCGCAAAAGCGGCATCTTCCTATCCGCCGCAGTACGATCCTTGCGGAGCTTTTTTTATTTCATAGGAATGCAATTCCTATGAAACAAAAAAAGCAGAATGCTTTATTTCTCATAAAACATTCTGCTTTTCTATGATTTTTGACGATTCCCTATCGTCTTGTTTTCTCAAGCATTACTTCGCGTAAGCGACTGATCTGGATTCACGGATCACATTAACTTTAATCTGTCCAGGATAATCAAGCTCACTCTCAATCTGCTTGGAAATATCTCTGGCCAGTAAGACCATATCCGCATCGCTTACCTGTTCAGGAACTACCATTACTCGAATTTCTCTACCCGCCTGAATGGCAAAAGTCTTATCAACACCTTTGAAGGTGTTAGCTATTTCTTCCAACTGTTTCAATCTCGTCGTATACGTCTCCAATGTCTCACGTCTGGCACCAGGTCTCGCAGCGGAAATAGTATCTGCCGCCTGTACAAGACAGGCAATCAAACTGGTCGGTTCAACGTCTCCATGATGAGATTCCACAGCGTTTATTACGACTTGAGATTCTTTGTATCTCTTACATAAATCAACACCTATTGAAATATGAGAACCTTCCATTTCATGATCCACGGCCTTACCGATATCATGAAGTAATCCGGCTCTTTTTGCCAAACGTACATCTTCCCCAATCTCTCCAGCAAGGAGACCGGCCAGCTGTGCTACTTCGATGGAATGTTTGAGAGCATTCTGTCCATAGCTTGTCCGATATTTCATCTTTCCAAGCAGACGAACCAGTTCCGGACGAATGCCGTGAACGCCGACCTCCAGTACGGCGGCTTCGCCTTCCTCCCTCATGGTCTGCTCCACTTCATTCTTAGCCTTTTCGACCATCTCTTCAATTCTCGCTGGATGAATCCTTCCGTCCACAATCAGCTTCTCAAGAGCGATTCTTGCCACTTCTCTTCTGACAGGATCAAAACTTGACAAGATGACTGCCTCCGGAGTATCATCAATTATTAAATCAACGCCGGTCAATGTCTCAAGAGTACGGATATTACGGCCTTCACGTCCGATGATCCTTCCCTTCATCTCATCATTCGGCAGCTGAACTAAAGAAATTGTTGCTTCCGCCACATGGTCTGCCGCACATTTCTGAATCGCTGTGACGACATACTCTTTGGCTTTCTTGGCTGCATCTTCCTTGGCTCTGGTTTCCATTTCCTTCACCATCACAGCCATCTCTCGTTTTACATCATCTTCGACAGTTTTAAGCAGATAGTCTTTTGCTTGTTCAGAGGTTAAACCTGAAATTCTTTCCAGTTCCTGCAGACGTTTTGCATGCAATTCCTCAACCTTTGCTCTTTGCTTATCAAGCGCACTCTCCTTATGAGAAAGAGACTGTTCCTTCTTCTCAAGGGCATCTGCCTTACGGTCGATGGCTTCTTCCTTGTTCAGAACACGTTTCTCATATCTCTGGAGCTCCGCTCTGCGTTCTCTGCTTTCTTTTTCAAAATCGTTCTTTGCCTTGATGGATTCTTCTTTTGCTTCCAGCAATGCCTCCCTCTTCTTCGATTCGGCAGTCTTCAAAGCATCATCAATAATCTCTCTGGCCTTCTCCTCCGCGCTGCCAATCTTCGCCTCTGAAACCTTCTTGCGGTAATTCATGGCGATTACGGCTGATATCGGAGCAGTCAGAACAACTGCAATAAGAACAGCAATCACAGTGATTGGACCCATATCTACAGGAGCACCTCCTTATTTAATTTTCATTATACGAAAACATAACCTATAAAATGATATAAGTCATGCCAAAGTACAACACTTAGATTCTAAACTTTTTTTAATGAAAAGTCAAGCAAAATCTATGTCTCTTTTTTCTTTTTATTATTCACATTGCACATATTGCCATGTGAAGTCATTTCTTTTTCTGTCATTTTACGACAAAAAGGAAACAGTGCCACTTAATAATAAAAAGTGACCTGCTTCCTGTATGTATTTTCAGTCTTCTGCCCGTCCGTCCTTTTCCTCCTCCAGTATCTTCCGGATCGCGCCGGCCGGATATCCTTTCCGGAAAAAATGAGCACAGGTTTTCTGGACAGCCACCGCGTCCAGCTCAGAAAACTTCCGTATATACTTTATAACCTGGGGACGGATATCTTCCTCCTGCTGACTGCCCGCCTCCTCAAATACCATATCAAGAATCTGCCCGGAGATTCCTTTCCGGGTAAGTTCCATCCGAATCTGCCGGTAACTCTTCCTGCCTTTTTTGTCATTCAGATATTCTCTGGCATAATTCTCATCATTCACATAGCCGTGGTCTCTCACAAAGTCAAGAGCCGCGTCCACGGAGCGGGTGTCATTGAGTGAAGCTGTCAGCTTATCCCGGAGCTCCTGCTCCGTGCAGTCTTTTTTGACTAAAATTCCGAGGGCCCTCTTTTTGGCCCTCGGAACAGCATATTCTTCCCGAAGCTTCTGAAACGTTTCCGCGCTGACCGCATCTCCGTCCGCAAGCTTCTGCTTTTTAATCTCTCCCGGATAGAGGTAAATCCCCTCCTCATATTCCGGCTCCACATAGATCTTCTTTCCCCTGGTGGAGTGCAGATGAATGATATAATCCATGACTGTTCTCCGGCTTATTCTGCCTTATCAGCAGGTCTTCCGGCAGGATTCCCGGAACCTCCCGCCTTCGCAGCCTCGCCTCCTGCGGCCTTCGGTCCCGGTGCACTCTTTGCCGAACCATCCTCCTCCGGAGCGTCCGCCAGCACATCGGTCGGAAGTCCGTAATAAGTACGAACCTTATTCTCCACATCTTTCATAATATCCGGATGTTCTTTCAGGAAAATCTTGGCGTTCTCCCGCCCCTGTCCGATCTTCTCGCCCTCGTAGGAGTACCAGGAACCGCTCTTGGCGACGGCGCCGACCTTCACTCCAAGATCCAGGACATCTCCCTCTCTGGAAATCCCCTGTCCGAACATAATATCGAACTCTGCCTCTCGGAACGGAGGCGCCACCTTATTCTTGACCACCTTCACACGGGTATGATTGCCGACGATCTCTCCATTCTGCTTGATGGCCTCCACCCGGCGCACATCCATACGCACGGAAGCGTAGAACTTGAGCGCCCGGCCGCCGGTAGTGGTCTCCGGATTACCGAACATGACGCCCACCTTCTCACGGAGCTGGTTGATAAATACCACCACACAGTTGGACTTGTCAATAACACCGGTGAGCTTACGCATGGCCTTGGACATCAGACGGGCATGAAGACCTACCTGCAGGTCATCCATATCTCCGTCAATCTCGGCCTTCGGCACCAGCGCCGCCACAGAGTCAATGATCACAATATCAAGAGCGCCGGAACGGATCATTGTCTCGGCGATCTCCAGCGCCTGCTCGCCGTGGTCCGGCTGAGAAATGTACAGATTATCGATATCCACACCGATCTTCTTAGCATACTGGGGATCCAGGGCATGTTCCGCGTCGATAAATCCGGCAATGCCGCCTCTCTTCTGCGCCTCGGCGATCATATGTAACGCCACCGTGGTCTTACCGCTGGACTCCGGTCCGTAGATCTCAATGATTCTTCCCCGCGGGATGCCTCCCACGCCCAGTGCCACATCCAGGCTGATGGACCCTGTTGGAATGGCCTCCACATTAATATTGGCAGAAGCGTCTCCCAGCTTCATCACAGAACCCTTGCCAAAATTCTTCTCAATCGCTGCCACCGCATTATTCAGGGCAGTCATCTTTTCTTCTCTACTGCTCATAATTCCATCTCCTTTTCACCGCAGAACATCCGCGGCCGCGGCGCCGTCCTCCGCGCCGACATCTATCCTTTCTTCATCAATATCTGAAACTTATATATGGAAGAATGCATCCGGAAACATCGCTTCCGCCCTCCTGCCTTCCATTTTCCCGGATAGTATATCATAAACCCGGAAACAAAACAAGTGTTCCCGAAAATTTGTTCGTTTTTTATCGGTTGTCCACCTTTTCCGGATAAAGATCATGACGCTCCAGACGATAAGCCGCCACTTCCTCCCACCGGGTGCCCGGTCTGCCGTAATTGGTATACGGATCAATGGAAATGCCGCCCCTTGGCGTAAACTTTCCCCACACTTCAATGTACTTTGGATCCATGACGCGGATCAGATCCTTCATGATGATATTCACACAGTCCTCGTGGAAGTCTCCGTGATTACGGAAACTGAACAGATACAGCTTCAAAGACTTACTTTCCACCATGCGCACATCCGGCACATAAGAAATATAGATAGTGGCAAAATCCGGCTGTCCTGTCATCGGACAGAGACTGGTGAACTCCGGACAGTTAAATTTAACAAAATAATCGTGGTCCTGATGTTTATTGATAAAAGTCTCCAGCATCTCCGGGGCATAATCGGTCGGATACTTCGTTCCCTGATTTCCCAGGAGAGAAACGCCGGAAAGCTCTTCTTTCGTTCTTGTACTCATTTTCTCATTTCCTTTTTCTGGTTTATTTTTAAATGTATCGTCTGTTTCAGACGTATTATCTGTATCTTTTCCTTACTTTCTACTTTCGCTTCTTTTAAACGCATATTTCATGACGGCCGCAGACGCGGCTCCGGCCGTTACAGCAGCCGCCCGTTGACGCCAAAATTATCGCTGAACGCAAAAGACACATAAATATTTCCCGCCGGAATCTTCAGATCCTCTTCCAGTATCTTAAAGATTGCCCCGTTGAGCCGTTCGCAATCCTCTCTGGACGGCCCGGTTTTCAGCACAACGCCCACATAGGCTCCGTACTCGATGAATTCACCGCCTTTGTAAATGTGTTCATCAGAGGAAATATTGATCATGAGTCCTCCGGGAGTCTTCCCCGGAATCAGCGTGATCGCCTCTCCTAGTTTTTCTGTCAGTATTCTTTCCTGTTTTCTTGACGCCTGCTTTGCAAGCTTAACTTCAATGTACTGCATAATCGACTCCTTTATCTTTCCCATATATGGTGTAAATTCTATTTCAGCACTCTTAAAATTCTTTCCAGCTGGTATTTTTGTAGACCGTGAAATAATAGATCAGATCAAAATACGTCTGTTCCTCTCCGGTCTGATCCAGATCCCAGTTCTCCGCCTGATCCAGATCCGGCATCCAGGTATCCGCCTCGTAGGCATAATCCAGCCGGGTCACATAGGCGTCCTGACAGTACGGAAGCATCATGCGGTAAATGCTCTCTCCTCCGATGATAAAAATCTCTTCCTTATACTTCTTCAGTTCTTCCCGAAGCTCATCCTCACTGTGCACCACCACCGCGCCTTTTCCATCATAGTTTTCCTGGCGGGTCAGCACGATATTGACACGATTCGGAAGGGGTCTGCCTCCCGGAAAACTCTCCAGAGTCTTTCTTCCCATGACCACTACATTTCCTTCTGTCAGGCGGCGGAAATTCTTCATATCGTTGGAAATGCGCACCAGCAGTTCATTGTTTCTTCCAATCCCCCAGTTTTTATCTGCCGCTACAATTATATGCATGGTTATTTCCTCCTCTTTTCCTTTTCTAAATAGCCACCGGTATATTCTTTACCTGCGGACCGGCTTCATAGTTCTCAATGGTAAAATCATCCACCGTAAAATCATAAAAGTTCTTCACTTCCGGATTCAGCATCACCTTCGGAGCGTCATAGGTCGGTCTGGTGATCAGTTCTTTGATGATCGGAATATGACGGTCATAAATATGAGCGTCCGCGATCACGTGTACCAGCTCGCCCGGCTCAAACCCGCTCACCTGGCTGATCATCATAAGAAGGGCCGCATACTGCACCACATTCCAGTTGCCTGCGGTCAGCACATCCTGTGAACGCTGATTGAGGATCGCATTGAGCTTGTTGCCCGTCACGTTAAAGGTCATGCTGTACGCACAGGGATAGAGATTCATCTCGTGCAGATCCGCATGGACATAAATATTGGTCATGATCCTGCGGCTGTAAGGATTGTTCCTGAGGTCAAAGAGCACCCGGTCCACCTGATCCATCTCTCCTTCTTTATACTGATGTTTTACTCCCAGCTGATATCCGTAGGCTTTTCCGATGGAACCGTCCTCGTCGGCCCAGGCATCCCAGATATGGCTGTTCAAATCATGAACATTGTTGGATTTTTTCTGCCAGATCCACAGAATCTCGTCGATGGCAGAGCGGATGTATGTCTTTCTCAGCGTGATTGCCGGAAATTCTTTTGACAGATCATAGCGGTTGATGATGCCAAAACGTTTCATAGTGTAAGCATAGGAACCATCTTCCCATTTCGGACGCACCTTTTCTCCCTCGGTGCTGTAACCATTCTCGATGATGTCCCTGCACATAGCGATAAATACTGTATCTGCGTAGCTCATTTTCTTCCCTCCAACATATTTTCCGGTGTTTTTCCTTATATTTTTAAAAATTTGATATCTGTTTCTTTTTTCTTCCAATTTCAGCCCTGCGGTCTTTCCCACGATTGATTTTCCCTGAAAAAAGTATTAGAATATAGAGAACAGGCAATACTAAATCGTAAGTAGAATCCACAGGGATTTTACATTACAGGAAGGATGTTACCATGAAAAAATCTAAAGTACTTTTTGCTGCAGCTGTTATCATTGGCATTGCCGCCGGTTTTTATCTTCTTCTCCGTTTTGTGAAGAATCTGTTTGAAGATTATGTGGAAGAAGACCTGTTCGACGAAGATGCTGACCTTGATTACATTGATGAAGACTTCGAAGAAGAAGACGAGGTTCCTCCGGTAAAGGAGGAGAAACCTGCGAAGGCCGCTGCCAAGGTGCGCCGCGGCTACATCCCGATCAAGCTTCATCAGAGCGAAGCTGCCGAATAATCAGTTCTTTCGGAAAAGGCTGCGGAATTTATTTCGCGGCCTTTAACATTTCTTCCATTTCCTCCACCGTAAATGTATAGTGGGAGTTACAGAAATGACAATTCACCTCGATTGGTTTTCCTTCCTGAATCATCTCCTGCAGATCTTTCTTTCCGACGCTGATGACAGCCTTTGATACCCGTTCTTTGGAACAATTACAGTAAAACTGTGTCGGAATCTTATCCTCGATATCGATATCATATCCTTCAAAGAGTTTTTTCATCATATCTTCCGGTGTTTCCCCTGCGTCCAGATGACTGGTCACTGAAGAAAACTCTTTCAGACGGTCTTCCAGAGTGGCGATCAGTCCGTCTTCAGCAAACGGCATCATCTGAATAATAAATCCGCCCGCCTGACGAACGGTATTATCTTTATTCATGAGCACACCCAGAGCCACAGAAGTCGGGATCTGCTCTGAGGTGGCAAAATAATAGGTAAGATCCTCCGCGATCTCTCCGGAAACCAGATGTGTCTGTCCGGAATACGGCTCTTTCAATCCCAGATCTTTGATGACCGTGAGCACTCCCAGATCAAGAGCCTTTCCCACATCAAGCTTGCCTGCCTTGCTCGGCGGCAGCATGACATCCTTGTTATACACATATCCTTTTACATTTGCCTTTGCGTCCGCAGTCACCACAAGTCCGCCGATAGGTCCGCTGCATTTTATCTGAATGGTAATCACATCCGTGTCATTTTTACACATGGTTCCCATCATGGCGCCTGCGGTCAGAAGTCTTCCCAGGGCTGCCGTTGCCACCGGGCTTGTATCATGACGCTTTCTTGCTTCCTCTACCAGATTTCTGGAGCTGGCGGCAAAAAAACGAACCTGATGGTCCGCCGCCATTCCCCGAATAATGTAATCTTCCATTTTGAGTCCTCCTTCCGGCCGCCGTTACTGCGGCCTCTTTTTCGTCGTTGCTTATTTGCCCTGCTCCCTGGCCGCGACCACAATGCGCTCGCTGTCCTCCCGGGCAGGTTCCATGGTATATCCGTCATAGGCTTTCAAAAAGAGAAGCCCCGCTCCCTTAAGGAGCTGACAAATTCTTTCAAGAGTATATCCTTTTTGTACATGCTGTTCCTGGAACTTGCGGAACAGGTCGTCTTTCTCCTGCACAAATACACTCAGATCAATATAATTTAAGTGTTCTTCCTCATCGTACTCGTTGTACCAGATAAAGCTCACATCGTCCCGGTCCTCGGCAATGACGCTCTCACCCACCACATCCCGGTATTTGTGTTCCGTATTAAAATCAAACAGGAAAATCCCTCCCGGATCCAGGTAATTGTTGACCAGGGAAAATACGTGAAGGAGGTCTTCCTCCTCCGTCACATAATTGATACTGTCACAGACCGAAATCACCGACCGGACTGTCCCGTATAATTCAAACTCCCGCATATCCTGAAGCAGATACAGACAGGAGTCGGCTTTTTCCGAACCTCTTTCTCTGGCAATCTGAAGCATATCCATGGACGAATCCACGCCGATCAGGTCAAACCCCCGGCCGGCCATGAGCGTCGTCATCCTGCCGGTACCGCAGGCCAGATCCAGCATCAGACCGTCTGTGATCCCGTATTCCCGCAGTCTCTCCTGCAAGAACTCCGCCCACGCTTCATAGGGTACATTATCCATCAGCTCATCATATACCCTTGCAAAATTTTCATATGTTTTCATTTTATTCCTCTTTCCTATCCTCCTGGTCACAGGGCCTGCTGAAGGTCTACAAAAGCGGCGCAAAAATCCGCAGAATTCCCTGTATCAGCTGGAAAAACATATTTTTCTGGCAAAGTTCTTTTGTGATATTGGTACAGTCCTCCAGCGTCTTTAAAATATCATTTTTAATATCCATCACCGCCGGACATTTGTAAAGATAGACCCCATTTTCAAAATGAAAATACAGACTGCGGTAGTCCAGATTAATGGTACCCACCGTGGCAAATTTATCATCGCAGACTGCCACCTTGCTGTGGACAAAACCAGGGCGATACTGAAAAATCATCACGCCGCCTTCCACCAGCTGCTGGTAATAGGACTGTGTCTCCAGAAATACCATCTTTTTGTCAGGGATCCCCGGGGTGATGATCCGCACGTCCACTCCCCGTTTGGCCGCCAGAATCAGGGCAGTCACCAGCTCATTGTCAATAATCAGATACGGGGTAAAGAAATAAATGTAATGAACGGCGCTGTTGATCAGATTCAGATACACACTCTCCCCGACACACTCCGAGTCCAGCGGATGATCGGAATACGGCAGGATGATTCCCGGCGCATCAGGTTTTACATACTTCTTGTAAGCTTCTTCTTTATATAAGAAACGGTTATAGTCAATCTTATCGGCCGCAAACGTATTCCACATCTGTAAAAACATCATGGTCATGCTGTGAACTGCCTTTCCGGTCAGACGCACGCCGTTATCTTTCCAGTATCCGAATCTCTGCTTCTCATTGATATACTCATCGGCAAAATTAATACCGCCGGTGTAGGCTGCCTGATCATCAATGACCAGGATCTTCCGGTGGTCACGGTTATTAAACACCGTGGAAAGCACCGGGACATACCGGTTAAACACCACGCATTTGATGCCCTTTTCCCGCAATGTCCTGTCGTAGTGGGACGGCAGCACGAAAATACTGCCCACATCGTCATACATCACCCGGACATCCACGCCTTCCTTCACTTTCTCAGTGAGGATCTTGAGAATCGAGTTCCACATGATTCCTTCTTCTATAATAAAGTATTCCAGAAAAATGTAGCGTTTGGCTTTTTTCAGATCTTCCAGCATGGCTTCGAAACACTCTTCTCCTGTGGGATAATAGGTGATTTCCGAATCTCTGCAGGCCGGAAAACCTGACTGTTGTTCCAGATAGTAGACCTGCCCGGCCGCCACCGTATCTTCTTTGTTGAGAGATTCCTGAATCTTTGGATCAAAGACCAGATATTTCGCGCTCTCCTGCAGCGTGGATTCCATCTTTCTGCGCATCTTACGGATCGGCTTCTTTCCCCCGATATACAGATACAGCAATCCGCCAAAAAGCGGAAACATCAATATGACCACGATCCACGCCAGCTTCACCGCCGGATTATCATTGCGCCGGATAATGTACAAGACAACAAGTATACTTAAGATCCGCAAACCAATGGACAGCATCTGGCTGTAGGAAGTAAAGCGGATAAACAGAAATGCGATCCATCCGATTTGCAGCAGTATCAGCAGAGACACGATAACCATGCGATGTGTAAGATATTTAAAAATTTTTCTCATATCGTCCCCTCCTGCTTTTGTATTTTTCTTTTTTATTTCCGAGCTTATACCCCGGGCATAAACTCCTGCCAGTGGATCTCCAAATATTTTCCCAGAGAAAAGGAATAAATATAACTGTGTATTACCTTTTTCCCGAGAATCTGCTCCAGGGCTGACTTATAATATACCATCTGCGTCTTGTATCGGTCAAGAAGAAGACTCTCTTCCCCTTCAGAAACATAATCCGTTTTATAGTCAAAAAGCCACAGTCCCTCCGCATCTTCCCCGCAGGCGTCAATGACGCCCTGGACGACGATCATCTCTTCTTCCTGCTTATCCGCGCAGTCTTTGGTTTTCCCGGCTGATCCGGACAGCAGACCCTTATCGGCATCGGTTTTGCCGGCCGCGTCCGGTACATCGCCTGTATCTGCATAAAACAGCGCTGACGAAAGTCCCGCGGTGAATGGCAGCTCCTTTCGAAGTCTCCCTTCCCGGTCCATTCCGCGTATTTTCTCTCCCACTTCCGAGAACAAAAACTGTTCCACGCCCCGGTACACGGTCTTCATGGAGATGCGGGAACATTCCGGATAAGATTTCTCAATATCCTGCAATGCCTCAAACAATTCTTTCTTGGTCTGAATCTCCCCAAAGGGCAGCAATTCCATGATTTTGTGGACAATGGTTCCCCGGGCAGCGCCGGAGACTTCCTGCTCTGTCTCTGACAGGAACCGGGGTTTTGGAACTTCTTCCTCCTCCGGCGCAAGAACTTCTTCCGGCGCGATGATCTCTTCCGCCGGCAGGTCTTCCCCCTCAAGCGGCATCATGGACAATTTCTTCAGTTCAGAAACCGAATATTTCCGCTTCCATCCGGAAGCTTCCCGGTGCGGGTATTCAAAAGAAAACGCCTGCTCCAGCGGAGAGACATCCAGCTGCATCTTTTCCTGCTGCATATAATCTTCCAGAGAACGGACGTCCGCCCCTTTTTCTTCCCGTAAAAATTCTCCTTCCAGCTGATGAAAATGTATTTTTTTCACCGGAAGCTTAGGCAGAAGCGGCAGCAGCCAGTCCATGAAACTCCGGGCCCCCAGCTTCTTCTCCAGAGAAAGCGCCGGGATCAAAATGTCTGACACATCTGTGGTCTGCCCGGCCTCTGCAGCATCTATTTTTTCCGATTTGGCGATACCGGTCAGGATCAGCTTCCTCTGAGCTCTGGTCATGGCCACGTAGAGAATCCGCAGCTCTTCCTCCAGGGTTTCCTTCTTCATCTGCTCGCGGACTGCCTTCTTTAAGAGCGACGGATGGTGCACCCGCGCTTTAAGGTCCACATACTCAAGACCGATTCCCATTTCCGGATGGAAGAGCACCGGCCGGTTTCCATCCATGAGATTAAACCTGCGGGAAAGACCGCTGACAAACACCACCGGAAACTCTAAGCCCTTGCTTTTGTGAATGGTCATGATCCGCACCCGGTCACTGCCTTCTTCCTTTAATGAAGCGCTTCCCAGTTCCACTTCATAGGTTCTGAGCTGCTCCATATAACGCAAAAAATAAAAGAGGCCTTTAAATACAGTTTTTTCATAATCTTCCGCCTTCTGAAGGAGCATGAGCAGGTTTTCTTTCCGGCTTTCTCCTCCCGGCAGCATCTGCATCTGATAAAAGATTCCGGTTTCCCGGTAGATTTCCCACAGCAGTTCATGGAGAGGCATTTCTTTTTTCTTCCTGCGGAAATAGAGAAGCAGTCTGTTAAAATGAGACAGTTTATCTTTAAGCGCCCCCTCTTCTCCCTCCGCCAGATATATTTCTATCAGATCATAGATGGCGTATTCCTGCCGGGACAGGATCTCCGTGAGCACCCGCAGTTTGGCCAGCTCCTCCTCGGTCAGGCCGCCGATGGAAGATAAGAGCACCGACGCCATGGGGATATCCTGATACACATTATCTACGATAGCCAGATAATTTAAGACCAGCTGTACTTCCCGGCTCTGGAAATAACCGGTCTTACTCTCGCAGACCGCCGGGATTCCCGCATGGTTCAAAAGTTCCGCCATGACCTCCGCCCGCCCGGCGCCGGAACGCAGCAGAATCACCATGTCTTTATACGCATATCCTTCTTCCAGAAGCTCCCGGATTCTCCGGGCGATCATGGCTGTCTCCGCCTCTACGGAATTCACTTCCACCGCCAGATTTTCCTTTTCTTCATCTTCCACCAGAAGAAGCATCTCCGACTGCTCCGTCTCCTGTTCCATGGGGCCGCCTTTTCCCGGACGAAGGGCAATCTTTCCCGTATAGTCCACGCCGCCAAATTGCCGGTCCATCAGGTTCTCAAAGACCAGATTACAAAAAGACAGCACTCCCGGCACACTCCGGAAGTTATCTCTCAGTTCAATCTGCGCGCCGTTTTTCTCCTCCCGGCTCTCCGGAGGCTGATATCTGTCATACCGGGATAAAAACAGATCCGGCCTCGCCTGACGGAAACGATAGATGCTCTGCTTTACATCCCCCACCACAAACAGGTGATTGCGGCCTTCCCGGCAGATGGCATTCAGAATCGTCTCCTGCACCAGATTGGTGTCCTGGTATTCATCCACGAAAACCGCTTTATACTTCCTGGACAGTTCCTCCGCCACACCGGAAGGCACCGGTCGCCCGTCGTCATCATAAGAAGCAACCAGCAGAGACAGGGCGATGTGTTCCAGATCATCAAAATCAAATACATTTTTCTCTTTTTTGGACTGATAATATAAATCTTCGTACCGGGAAGATAAGGTGATGAGCTCCTCCAGAAACGGCCGCAGCTCCCGGTTTTCCAGGCAGAGTTTCTCTGTCCCGCATAAGAAGAAGGAGTCCTTTATCTGCTGCAGTTCCTCCCGGACAGCTTTGTGGAGCGTCTTGATTTCTTCCAGATACGGCCATTCCTTTTCCTTTTTGTTGGCTCTCGGCAGATCCGTCACCGATATTTGAGAAAACTTCTCATAAAACTCGTCAAATCGCTGTGCCTGCAGCAGCGCCGACACGATCTCCTGATCTTTTTCCAGCAGTGCAAAAAAGCGTTCCGGCTCCGGAACTCCCTCAAATACCGTCATTCCTCCGGCAATCTGTCCAGAAAGCTCCTGAAGCTGTCCCCGTACCTTTCCGACAATACTCCGAAGTGCCCGGCTGTCTTTGATGGTTTCCGGCGATTCCAGCTTTTCTTCTTCTCTTCGCACCCGGGAAAGCCACTGTTCCCTGTCCGGGAACCCCCGGGAAAACCGGTAAAACTCTTCGACAAGGGTCTCGATCATCCTGTCATTCTTACCCGGAGCATAGGCCTCCACAAAACGGAGGAAAGACTCCCTGCCACTGGCGTAGGCTTCCTCCAGCACATCTTCCATGGCCTTCTGGCGCAGCAGAAATAATTCGCCCTCCTCTCCGATCCGGAAGGACGGGTCGATGCCCGCTTCATTAAAATGGGTGCGGATCAGACGGTTACAAAAACTGTGTACCGTAGAAATATCCGCATGTTTCATCATCCGGATCTGCCGGCGCAGCCGGCGGTTCTCCGGTTCCTTTTCCAGGCGGGCATCCAGTTCGGCGGTGATTCTGTCCCGCATTTCTTCCGCCGCCGCGTTGGTAAAGGTCATCACCAGGAAATCATCCACCGACAGCGGATGTTCCTCATCGAGAATCATCTCTGCCATGCGGCTGACCAGCACCCGGGTCTTTCCGGCTCCGGCTCCGGCGGACACCAGGATATCGCATCCCCGCAGATATATGGCCTGTTCCTGCTCTTTTGTAAAATTCATCTAGTCCACCTGCCTTTCCCCGTGTTCCGAATTCTCTTTCCGTATGGACTCCAGCACTTCTTCCGAAGATTCTTTCTTGAAATCCCGGTACGTATATCCCTCCAGACGGGCATCAAAACCACACACAGAATTATAAGGACAGTAATCACAGGCTGTCCCCTTTTCATTTTTATAAGGACTCACCGGAATCTTCCCGTCATAAATGGCTTCTCCCATCTCCGTGATTTTCCGGCGCATGTAACGGCCAATGGCACGGAAATCATCGGTGGCAAGAACCGACGCGTTTTTATAAGGCATCCCCTTCTTTGTGAGACGTACAGACGCCGACACAAAGTTTTCCTGCCCCTCTTCCAGTTTCTCCAGAATATCCTTGTCACTGTTGGCATATCCGGACATCCGGAAACTCTTCCGGGCACTCTCCTCATCACCGCTCTCCGCCCTGAGAATCGGGTCTTTCAGATTATAATAAAACATTCCCGCCGGCACGGCTTCTTTGCCTGTCTCATTCTGATAAATTTCCGCCGCCACATTCATGTAAATGACCAGCTGCATCTGAAGGCCGTGATAGAGATCTCCCAGATCAAAATTCTCTACGCCGGATTTATAATCAATGATCCTAAGCAGGATCCGGTCTTCTTCCTCGCAGACGTCCACACGGTCGATAAAGCCTTCCAGCTGCATCCGGTTCCCGTCTTTTAAAGGCAAATGTACGGCATTCAGCCGGTCGGTGCGCCCGAAATGCAGCTCAAACCGGTCCGGTTCCATCTGGCTGTGCTCCAGATGCATTTTCAAAACCCGCACGGTCCGCCGCAAAATCCGCTCCACCATGCGGACTTTGTACTGATTTCTGGCCGTACTTTTCAGGACATCCCCGGTATCTTCTCCGGCTGCGGCCTCCACCGCTTCTCTGATCCAGTCATCAGCCACCGCCTCCGGCACATCTTTCCAGCGCCAGCCGGATTGCTTTACGCGCCGGGAAAAAGATTCCAGCGCATGGTGAAACAGATTGCCAAGATCGACCGGGCGAACGGTATATTCTTCCCGCTCCCGGAGCTCCAGACCATAAATGCAATAATACTGATACGGGCACGCCGCAAACCGTTCCAGACGGGTAACACTTCCTTTTAACTCCCTGCCAAACAGCTCCAGCATCAATTCCTTCGGCAGCATTTTTCCGGCTTCCGTCCTGTCATTCTGCGCCCAGAAAGCCTGCAGTGTATCCCGAAGTTCCTCCTTATCATACCAGTACCGAAGCAGCAGCCGGAACGGCACTGAGGTCTCCTCTCCGTTTTTCATTTTCTGCAGACCTTCTATGAGAAGCTCTCTGCTGTCTTCCTCATTAAAATAATACCGCGGTTCTTCACCGGGATAACTGCGCTCTCTTAAATACGGAAACAACCGGAGGCATTCTTTTAAGAGCGGAGACGGACTTTTCGCGGCACCGCCGTTATCCTGGGCCGCATAGGTAAAATACAGTTCCCTCTCCGGCTTCGACAAGGCAAGATAAATGTACAGATCGTCTTCCATAGACTGTTCCTCCAGACAGAGGGACAGATGGATGCCCCACTCTTCCAGAATCTGCTTCTCATCGTCGTTGATCATCCCTCCATCTTCCAGGGACGGCGGAATACTTCCGTCGTTCATGCCGGCAATAAAAAGTACCCGGACATCCGGAAGTCTTGTCCTCTTTAAATCTCCGAGAATCAAGGCATCCATGGACAAAGGCGGCGTCCCCAGCTCCAGGGCGTCCAGTCCCGCATCCAGGATCTGCGCCAGCTCCTCCACAGGAAGATTCTCCT
The DNA here is from genome assembly GCF_002161065.1 of Eubacterium sp. An11. Lineage (GTDB taxonomy): Bacteria > Bacillota > Clostridia > Lachnospirales > Lachnospiraceae > Anaerobutyricum > Anaerobutyricum faecale. Next base: position 215,793 of record NZ_NFLV01000002.1, read on the forward strand.
CACCGAAAATCCCCACAATCTTATCCAGAAGATCAAGGATCAGCGAAAACAGCTGCCGGTATTCTTTTTCCCGGACATAATCTCCCTCTTTCTCAGCAGTCTCCGCCAGCTCTTTTAACTTTTTGTCATACCGGAGCCGGCACATGGCGTTATAAAGCGCCTCCATCTTCTCCCGGACATTTTTCTCCCGGTCTTTTAAGATCCGCGTACACTCCCCGGTTTCCGCCAGCAGTTTCTCCCGCAGCATCTGGAGACGCTGCGCCCGGCTTTCCCCGATCCGGTTCATTCTTCTCATAAAAGGATTTTTCCACATGGAATATCCGCGGATTCCCGCCCAGATCACATAATTTTCCAGGGTGTCCGTCTCCTCATCGGTAAAATCAGACATACCGGACTTCAGATACCGGAACACACTCTCATAAGAATAATCGGTCACCGCCAGATGAAAAAGCGCCCGCAGAGTCTCCACACCGGAATGGTAAGATACCCGCTTTTTGGTATCTTCAAAAAGCGGGATCTTTAAGATATCCGCCTTTCTGCGAAAGGAAGACGCGTATTCCTCCACATTTCCTGTCAAAATGGCAAAATCCCGGTACCGGTATCCCTCCCTCCGGACCATCCTCTCAATCTGATGGAGAATATATTCCGCTTCCCCGTCCGGATTGCGGCAGGCGGTCAGATGGATGTGGGATACCTCTTTCCCGTAGCATGTTCTTCGGGAACGAAATACATGCCTCTCCAGAAAAGCCAGTTCCTCATTCTGAAACCGCGGCGGCGTTTCATGGGCAAGCCAGACCGGCTCTTCCATCTCCACCCCGGTCTCCCGGCAGAGTTCCGCCAGGGCATGCAATGTCTTTTCGCTGAAATGAAAAAGTTCCCCATTGTCTGCTGTTCCCCGGCCCGGCATTCCGGCTTTTTGTCCCGGAGATCTCTCTTGTTCTCTTGCACCCCTGCGCATTCCCGGTCCTTTGATGAAAGGCGGCTCATCCATGGTGATGGATATGTTTACCTGACCGGACACTTTCAGCAGCTCACGCAGGAACTTCATCTGTACCGGGGTAAAGCCGGTAAATCCATCAAAGTAAAATACACCTTCCCGGAGCATTTTCGAGGACGGCACCAGCTCGCTGAGCACATCAAGGATCTGTTCTGCCACCATGAACCGGCTGGATATCTCCTGATCAAAGTATTCAAAAACGGTTCCCAGTTCCGCGCATTTTTCCATGAGCCCCGGATATTCCGTGAGTTTCCCGTCCATCTCCTTCATCTGCTCCCAGGTAACGCCATAGCCGATACACTCGATGAGTATGGATTTCAGCTCGTCCACAAAACCTGCCTTCCGGATATTTCTCTTAAAAAACGGAAACTCTTCTTCATGCTCCGCAAGAATCTTCCGCAGGATGAGCGACACGCCCAGATCCTCCAGAATATCCTTCGGCACAAACCCGCACTCATCAAATACCCGGTAGGCAAGACGGTAGAAACTCAGCACATCAATATTAAAATACCCATGATTCGGATGGCTTTCCACCAGCTTCCGCTGCATTTCCAGACTGAACTGTTCCGGAACAATGATATAGCAATTCTGTTTAGGATTTTCCCCGGACAGACGGATGGCCTCCTCCAGCACCCGTCTGGTTTTGCCCTGTCCGCTGCCCCCTGCAATGATTCTAAGTGACATACCGTCCTCCTGCTCTTACTTCCAGTTTGCCAGTTCCTCCCGCAGGGTGGAGAGCAGTTCCGCTTCCGGAACTTTCCGGACGATCTCTCCTTTTTTGATGAGAAGTCCCTCTCCTACGCCCCCGGCGATTCCGATATCTGCCTCTCTGGCCTCTCCCGGGCCATTGACCACGCAGCCCATGACTGCTACTTTGATATTCAGGTGATCGAACTCCGTCACCATTTTTTCCACTTCATTGGCCAGTGAGATCAGATCAATATTCGTTCTGCCGCAGGTCGGACAGGAAACGACCTCAATGCCACCCTGACGAAGCCCCAGCGTCCGCAGAATCTGTTTGGCCGAAGCAATCTCATTGACCGGATCGCCGGTCAGGGATACCCGGATGGTATCGCCGATGCCCTCATGAAGAATGATTCCCAGACCAATGGCTGATTTGATATTGCCGGAATAGACGGTTCCCGCCTCGGTAATTCCCACATGGAGCGGGTACGGGCACTGCGGCGCCAGAAGCTCGTGGGCGCGGACGCACATGAGCACATCGGAAGACTTGATACTGACTACCAGATTGTCATATCCCATCTCCTCGATCATTTTTACTTTATCAAGGGCGCTCTCCACCAGTCCTTCCGCTGTGACTTTTCCGTATTTTTCAATGAGATTTTTCTCCAGAGAACCGCTGTTGACTCCCACCCGGATAGGAACCCCGTATTCTTTAGCCTTATCCACCACAGCCTGCACTTTCTCCGCAGACCCGATATTTCCCGGATTAATGCGGATCTTATCGGCTCCGTTTTCAATGGCGGCGATGGCCATCCGGTAGTCAAAATGGATATCAGCCACAATAGGGATATGGATCCGTTTCTTGATCTCTCCCAGCGCCTTTGCGGCCTCCGTGGTCGGTACCGTGGAACGGATAATCTCGCAGCCTGCTTTCTCCAGAGCAAGGATCTGCGCCACCGTGGCTTCCACATCCTCTGTCTTTGTGTTGGTCATGGACTGAATGAGGATTGGATTGCCTCCGCCGATGACACGGTCGCCGATCCTGATTACTTTTGTGTTTTCTCGATACATTTTCCTTTTCCCTTTCTTTTATATTTTTACATTGAATAACATATGGCGCTTTGCCTAAACTGAGGATTTAGCTGCGTGAGCAGCAAAAAGCAACGATCGTTGCAAATCCGAAGCTGGCTGAACCGCTGCTATTTCTTTATCATCCTAAAGGAACAAAAGACTGCCGCATAAACTCCCGGTTTCCTTTCCGTTTTTTCTGCAGCAGTCTTGTTTTTTCACTATGTGAATTATGAAATAAAAATATTTCTGATATCGTTTGCCATCACAAAAACCATAAACGCCAGTAAGATCACCAGTCCCGCAAAGTGGACGAATCCTTCTTTTTCCGGATCGATCTTCTTGCGCCGGATCATCTCGACGATGATAAACAACAGACGTCCGCCGTCCAGCGCCGGGATCGGCAGAAGATTCATCACGCCCAGGTTGGCGCTTAACAAAATGGCAAAGCTGGCAAGGCTCAGCGCCGCCGCACCGATGCCGTAAACGATGGACTGTTCATAGGTATCTCCGATCATATTGACAATTCCCACCGGTCCTGACATATCACTCATGGACGCTCTGCCGCTCACCAGATATTTCAGACTTAAAAATGTCGATTTAATCTGATACCGCACCTCCAGCAGACTGTATTTCAGCGTGCCCAGAGGGCCCACTTCCGTATTGCCGGTCATGGTAATGCCTAAAAGATAGGAACCATTCTCTTCATGGCGGTCCACTTCCACAGTGTTTTTCACACCATCTCTTTCGTAAGTCACATCCACCTCCGGCGTATCCGTATGCATGAAATTATACAGACTGATTTCCCGGAAATTATAAATACGAGAACCGTCCAGGCGTATGATACGGTCTCCTTCCTGCAGTCCCGCCTCGTAAGCCGCACTGCCCGGCTCCACCGTGCCGACCACCGCCGGGTCTGCTCCTCCGAAGCCCACCACAAACAACGCCAGAACAAAGGCCAGGATAAAATTGAAAAACGGGCCGGCAAAAATTACGGAGAAACGGGCCAGCGCGGATTTGCTCCCGAAGGCTCTCGGATCGCTGCTTTCGCCGTCCTCCCCAAGCATCACACAACATCCTCCGAAAGGAAGACACTTGATGGAATATTTCGTCTCTCCCTTCTGAATACCGAACAGAGTCGGACCGATACCGATGGCAAATTCCTCCACACAGATTCCGTTTTTCTTTGCCAGAAGAAAATGTCCCAGCTCATGTATGATGACAATCACACTGAAAATAAGTATTGCCAGAATAATTCTTAACATGCTTCATCCTTTCTAAAATTTACCTGCACAGACATATGCCTGGCTTCCACACATTTCTTTTATTCCAGTCATAGATTTTATTTTCTTACCCGATAAAGGAATATACCCACTGTTCTGTGGCGAGAATCTCCTCCAGGGACGGATTCTCTTTGACCGGGTGAGCATTCATACATTTCTCTATCAGACGGATAATATCCAGGTATCCGATTTCTCTCTTCAAAAACTTCGCCACTGCCCTTTCATTGGCAGCGTTAAATACGGTCGGCATGGTTCCGCCTGCTTTTCCCGCGTCAAGAGCCAGGGAGAGTCCCCGGAACACTTCATAGTCCGGTTTCTCAAAGGTGATACTCTTTAAAGTACCAAAATCCAGCCGTTCACCGGAAAGAGTCCTTCTCTCCGGATAAAAAAGCGCATATTCGATAGGCACCTTCATATCCGGGGTACCCAGCTGCGCCAGGATAGCACCGTCCACAAACTGCACCATGGAATGAATGATACTCTGCGGCTGCACCACAACCTCAATCTGGTCATAATCCACATCAAAAAGCCAGTGGGCCTCCATCACTTCCAGTCCCTTGTTGACCATGGTGGACGAATCAATGGTGATCTTTCGTCCCATGGACCAGTTCGGATGCTTCAGCGCATCCTCCAGCGTCACCTTTTCAAGATCTGCCAGCGTTTTCCCCCGGAACGGACCGCCGGACGCCGTCAGAAGAATCTTATCCACATCCTGCCTGCGGGCGGAATGCAGACACTGGAAAATCGCTGAGTGTTCGCTGTCCACCGGAAGAATGGACACTCCGTATTCTTTTGCCATAGGAATGATCAGATGTCCGGCTGTCACCAGCGTCTCCTTATTGGCCAGCGCAATATCCTTTCCCCTGCGTATGGCTTCCATGGTCGGGAGGATTCCCATCATTCCCACCACGGCGGTCACGACCACATCGCTGTCCTCCGCGCCGGCCACAGCCACCAGACCGTCCATGCCATGGAGAACCGTGACACCGCTTCCGGCCAGTTCCTGTTCCAGTTCCATGGCCAGTTTCTCATCGGCCAGGCTCACCAGCGACGGGTGAAACTCTTTAATCTGTTCTTTCAATCTCTCTTTGTTGCGTCCGGCCGCCAGGGCTGTGACGCACAATTCCTCTTTATGCTCCCGCACCACTTCCAGGGTCTGTGTCCCGATGGAACCGGTGGAGCCCAGTATCGCTATCTTTTTCATCAAAAATCCACCACCAAAGTCAATAAATAGTAAATAATAGGCGCAGTAAAAATAATACTGTCAAACCGGTCCAGGATGCCTCCGTGTCCCGGGATCAGATTGCTGTAATCTTTGATGTCATAATTTCTCTTTATGGCCGACGCTCCCAGATCGCCCACAATACTGATAAGGCCTCCCACGGCACAGACCAGGGCAAAGGCCGGCGCCAGAGCGAAATCTTCCGTGATAAAATTCTCCGCAATGAGACCGTAAAGAAAGCCCAGCACACCCGCTCCGATGACGCCTCCCACAGCGCCCTCGATGGTCTTCTTCGGGCTCAATACCGGTGACATCTTATGCTTTCCAAACAGTCTGCCGCAGCAGTAAGCCAGCGTGTCGTTACCCCAGGCACTCAGGAACACCAGAACCACCATGCAGGCTCCGTTCTCCAGAACACGAATCTTGTAAATGCATGACAGCATGACCGACACATAGAAAATTGAAAAAAATGCGATGGACACACCGGATATCTTATATTTTGGAAATGTAAAGACATACACGGCAAAAAGCATCACAAGAATCAACAGCATCAGCGGCAGGTCATACTGATCCAGATTCAGCAAAACCAGCACATAATAAAGCACTGCTCCTGAGTAGGCGATCACCGCCAGCGCAGACTTTTCGATATGAATCACTCTCAATAATTCGTACATTCCAATGAGGGATATTCCCGCCGTCACGAGAAACGTCAGCATACCTCCAAAATATAAGGTTACAAACGCAATGATGACAAGAACGATCCCGCTGATCAACCTTTGTTTAAACATAAATCTCCTCTCCGTCAGATACCCCCGAATCTTCTTTCCCTTGTATTATAGTACTCAATGGCCCGTATTAATTCCTTTTTATTAAAATCCGGCCACAGCACATCGGTGAAATAAAACTCGGTGTAAGCCAGCTGCCAGAGCAGCCAGTTGGACAGACGCTGCTCCCCGCTGGTGCGGATCATCAGATCCGGATCCGGAAGCTCCCGTGTATCAAGATAAGAGGCAAAAACCTTCTCCGTGATCTCCTCCGGCTTCAGCACGCCCTCACAGCAGTCTGCCGCCATATGGCGCATGGCGCGCACCATCTCGTCCCGGCTGCCGTAGTTGAGGGCGATGGTGAAATTCAGCCCGGTATTGGCAGCGGAAACCCTTTCCAGCTCTTCAATGGCCTCCCGGATATCATCGGCCAGTCTTGACTTCTCCCCGATCACTCTGACACGCATGTTATTTTTGGAAGTTCTCTCGATACAGTCCACCAGATATCTTCGCAGAAGCTTCATCAGGGCACGGACTTCTTTTTCCGGCCGGTTCCAGTTCTCCGTGGAGAACGCATAGACCGTCAGGTACTTGATTCCCAGATCCCAGGCATCCTCACAAATCTGCTCTACCACTTTCGCTCCCTGGGAATGTCCCATATTTCTCGGCATCAGACGTTTTTTGGCCCAGCGTCCGTTCCCGTCAAGAATAATCGCTACATGTTCCGGAATCTGACACATCTTTCCATTCAGTTCCTTTTCCATAATCTTTCCTCCGGCTGTTTATTTGGGTATATTATCACATATCCCATGCTGTTACGGCTCTGCCATACATCATGGCTCTGTCCGCAAAAAAACCAGGAAGCCAGTCATCCCGGCTGCCTGGTTTTCGAAAATCATTCTCCATCCACATGTTCAAAACAAGGATTGCAGCAGATAACTTTTACACTGTCAGAATCTCCTGTGACTTCTTTTCCATCTCTTCGTCAACAACTTTAATGTACTTATCTGTTTCCTTCTGAACCTTGTTCTGCTCTGTCTTCAGTTCATCTTCTGTAATGTCCCCGTTCTTGTTCGCCTTCTTCAGGAAATCATTGGCATCTCTCCGGATGTTGCGGATAGCGACCTTAGCGCCCTCTGCCTTCTTCTTCACATCTTTGACCAGTTCTTTTCTGTGCTCTTCCGTCAGCTCAGGGAAAATCAGACGGATCATCTTTCCATCGTTGGTCGGATGAATTCCCACGTCGGACTGCTGAATCGCCTTCTCAATGGCTTTGAGAAGGGAAGTCTCCCAAGGCTGAATACAAAGAATACGCGGCTCCGGAACGGTGATATTACCTACCTGCTGAAGCGGTGTAGGTGTTCCATAATAGTCTACCTTAATTCTGTCGAGAACATGCGGGTTCGCTCTTCCTGCCCGGATGGAATTATATTCTTTCTCCAGGTTCTCCACGGACTTCTGCATCTTCTCCGTATATTTTTCTATCATAATGTAACCTCCTGCATCCTGTGTTCAGTCTCTGTGCCACTTCTTCACATCGAAAAATGTGGCTCTGATATACACATAATTTACATCAATCATACTGTTTTGTCAATCATTTTCCAGTCAGCCAGATCATGGCCGCGCGGGCATCTTTCTGTCCGCATTCCGCGCAAAAATACATGATCAAACTGTCACATAAGTTCCGTTAAACTGACCGCCCATGGCAGCGGCAATGCTGTCTTTTTCATTGAGTCCGAAAATCATCAGCGGCATCTTGTTCTCCAGACACATGATGGTGGCTGTCAGATCGATGACGCCCAGCTTCTTGGCGAGCACCTCATCCAGAGAAATCTCGTCGTATTTCACCGCATTCGGATTTACCTTCGGATCACTGTCATATACACCGTCAATGGCTTTTGCCAGGAGAATAGCGTCCGCCTCAATCTCAATGGCACGGAGCGCTGTCGCCGTATCTGTGGAAAAATACGGATGCCCGGTTCCGCCGGCAAAAAATGTCACCGTACCCTTTTCCAGTTCTGCCACTGCATCGTCTTTGGAAAACAGCTCCGTAAACGCGCCGCAGACAAACGGAGTGTAAACCTTCGTCTTCATACCTGCATGACGGAACATATCTGCCACATAAATACAGTTCATCACCGTAGCCAGCATTCCGATCTGGTCCGCCTTTGTCCGGTCCATATTCTCGCTGGTTCTTCCTCTCCAGAAATTACCTCCGCCGATCACGATGGCAACCTGAACGCCGGAATCCACCACCTGTTTTACCTGCCGGGCCACGTCCAGAACCGTTGCCTCGTCAAAACCGGTCTTCTTTTCTCCTGCCAGCGCCTCTCCGCTTAATTTTAATAATACGCGGTTTAACTTTTTCAAATCTTTCATCAGGGCCTCCCACTTTATTCTTTCGTTATGAAATCGTATATACAGTTATGCGTCCGGAAGATCCGCTCTTCCAGACGCAGTTACTCACCGTAAATCTTTTATCCTACCTGTGCCATATCCGCCAGAGTCTCTGTTACCAGATTATTTAAAACGGTACGGTTCACATAAGCTCTTGTATAGTAGCTCACATAGCTGTCATAATTATCGGTATTATAGAATTCTTTGAAATAATTGCTGACCTCGTCATCGGTCGCAGACAGGTTCTGTTCTTTTGCCACCTTATCGGCAATCAGATACGTCTTTACCATGTTCTCGCAGTCTGCATAGTAAGCATCTCTCAAAGCGTCTTCATCCTCATATCCGCTGCTGGACAGGTAATCTTCCATGGTTGCTCCCTGTAAAGACAGGCTGGCTTCCAGACCGTCCATCATAACGTCAAGCTGCGGATCCACCAGTTCTTCCGGAATCTCCTCAAAAGTGGAATTATCCATCATATAACTCCAGATATAATTATATTTTTTATTGTCCTGCAGATTCTGACGGATCTTTTCTTTCATATCATCCACGGAAGTATATCCATATGCTTCCTTCAGGTTCTCCTTGACAAAATCATCGGTCAGATCCGGTGTGACAGTCTCGCTGATGTAGTTGATCGTCGTATCAAACACCGCATCCTTGCCGGCCAGGTCTTCGGAAGAGTAATCATCCGGGAACGTTACCTCCACTTTCACCTCGTCACCAGGATTGTGTCCGATCAGCTGATCTTCAAAGTCGTCGATAAAGGAACCGGAACCGATGGTCAGATTGTATCCTTCGGCGCTGCCGCCGTCAAACTCTTTTCCGTCCACAGTGCCGACATAGTCGATGTTGACCACATCTCCGTCCTTTACTGCCCGGTCTTTCACCTGATTCTCTGTCTGGAAGTTGGTCATCAGAGAATCCACTTCTGTATCTACTTCGCTGTCTTCCACGGAGATTTCACTTTCCGGAATCTCAATGGAGGAATAATCACAGAGGGTCACATAAGCACCGTCATCGCCCTTCAGCGTACCGTCGTCATTCAGCCCCTGGCTGTAGTCCACGGTCGGTGTTGTCTGCGCCTGGCTCTCTGTGGTCTGTTCCTGTGCAGTGTCATTCTTTTTGCTGTTTCCACAGCCGCTCATCATGGCTGCAGCAAGCGCCAGCGTCAGGCTGGCCGCCAAAACTTTCTTTGTCATGGTTTTAATTTCCTTCCTTTTTTATCAATTTCGGTGGCACCGTCGAAATACGGTCCTACCGGTTCATTTTCTCAAGAATCTCTTTTTCCAGCGGTTCCGCGATGACGCCGCCCTGTACGATGGCCTTCCGGGCATAGTAAAGCGCCTCGCTTAAAGAAGCGTCCACGCCCTTTCCTTCCATATACATCATGGCGAGGCTGTAGCAGGCCATCCGGTAATCTGCCATCTCCACCGCGTTTAAAAAGCAGGCAGCGGCTTCGGTGTACTGTCCGGAATGATAATACTTGGTTCCCATCTGGTACATTTTCTTAGCCTTAGGCAGAGATTCTTCCTTTGCCTTCTCCTGCTCCAGCTGGTAGGCTCTGGCGATCTTGCGGGCCTTCACCACTGTATTCTCATACTTGGTATTGACCTCATACGAGCCGTCTTCCTTCTTTAAAAGAAGCGTCTGTGTTGCCAGACCATCCAGCAGATACTGCATATATGTCTCAAGCTCATCAAGCGGCACGGTAACGTTCACAATCCGTTCTGTCTTCTCCACATCCACCACATGATTCTCTTTCAGCGGCAGCTGACCGACAAAAAAAACGGAATGCTTCATCACATTCTTTTTCTCCTCCGCATCCGAAGCATTCTGGACCATCTGATACATATTTAAAATATTCTCTTTTGTAAGAGTCCTGCCATCCATCATGGCTTCGATCTTTGACTGTTCCAATTTCCTGTCCTCCTGACAACTGTTTGGTTTACCTTGTATTTTCTCTATATAAATACAACAAAATTATATTGCATTCCCCAGCAATTGTCAATCGGCTTCCATCATCGACGATACTTTTCCCGGCTGTTGTCCGCCATTCGAAGACATTGTACCGCATCCACATACTCCACAGAAACTTCTCTCTCCCGGATACTTTCCGCATCACTGCAGCAGACACATATCATATACTCTTCCAGCCGCCGTTCATAAAAACCCGTTCCGGACAGACAGGACAGTTCTCCGGGCTCTCTCGTCAGCCCCTCCCCTGTCATTTTGAGGAAGCTCTCCTTCCTGCTCCAGAGTAGGATAAACCGCTCATCCCGCTCCTTCCCCTGAACCGATAAAATGTACTCCTGCTCGTCCGGGGCAAAAAAGCGCCGCACCATGGATTCCCGGCACGGCCGGATCTTTTGTATGTCACAGCCAATCTCTCCCTCTCCCACAGCGCAGATCACATAGCTTCCGGAATGGGAGAGATTAAAGTGCAGCGCCTCATGGCAGGGCTTGCCATGGGGCCCCAGCGTCACCGAATCTCTGACAAAAGGAACTCCCTCTTTCTCAAACACATACCGGAGCAGCCATCCCGCCCCGGCACTGTTTCTTCTGTCCTCGATCCTGAGAGGTAGCACCGCCTTCTGCCATCTGCCCGCCGGCAGCTCTGCTTCCCATTCTTCATGTTCTCCCGGATCATCCAGACTGTCCGTCCGCATGATATAAAGACGTATTGTCCCCGGCCTCATCATTTGCCAATGAGCGCCAGGATCTCGTCTTTTCCGATAAATCCCACAGACTGATTCACAACCTTGCCCTGATCCATCACAACCAGCGTCGGAATGCTCATAACACCGAACTGCGTTGTCAGTTCCGGCTCCTCATCCACGTTGAGCTTGCCAACCTTCACATCGCTGACCTCGCCGGCCACTTCCTCAATCAGAGGAGAGATCATCTGACACGGTCCACACCAGGACGCCCAGAAATCAATCAATACCGGCTTATCCGACTGCAGCACTTCTTTATCAAAATTATCACTCGTGATCTTAATCATTGCCATATTCGTTCCCTTTCTTATCTTATTCTCATTTACAATCACGGTCCACCAGCGGATTTCCCGCTTGTAAACCAAACCGCATGTTATGTTTTTATTATTATACACGTCTGTGAGGTTTGTCAATCTTATTTTATCTTACAAAAATGTGACGGAGGAGAAGAGGAACCAGCACATTTACAAGAAATGATCCATTATGCAATCGTTCATTGATTGAACATATATCTAAGTCGCACGCAAACAACAAAAAAAGACCGCTGCAAATACTGCCCGGCAAAAGAGCTGTATCTGTCTATATCAGACACAGCCCATATGCGGACAGCTGCTGCAGCAGTCCCTTAAATGACTTTTCTCATAATTAGTTAACATCAATCCAATGCGGATCAACCCAATAACCTCTGGTTTCATTCCAGCGGCGTTTCTGGATAGTACCATCACTCAATGCACGGTATACCCAATAAACCACATCAGCTCGTGGCTCTATCTCCGCTGCTTCCACTGCTGTCGGCGTCTGAATCATCGCCGGAATTGCTGCCGGCATCGCTGAGAATGCCATGGTAGCCACTATCACACTAATTGCTAATCTTTTCATTAATTTCATAACTATTCCTCCTCTGAAAATATATTTTTAATGTTTTCCTGTATTTCTATAAAGAATTCCAAAAAAACATTTTTCTCTTTTTCCTGATATTCTATGATAGGATAAAAGTCGTACAATCCTGACTCCACATCTTCTGCAGATACTTCTGTATATGTTCCATAAAAATAAAAGATATATGAACCATCCTCTTGTTCAAGAAGATATGCGTTTTCTTTACCCGCCACATCTACAACAGTTCGATCAGCAACTTCTTCATTTCTAACCGATTGTTCCGAAAAACTATACTTCGTCTGCAATATAAAGTAATACGAACAAAACATCCACGCCAGTCCCAGCAATACAATCAGCGCCTGCGGCAGCCATCTGTGCCGGGTGACTGTATAGCGGTGAAGCAACAGGTCAAATCTCTGCCGGATGGTGTACTGTTTTGATGTGTTCACAAACTCTATGGTGTAGAGGTTGGTCTTGATCAGCGGATTCTGTGCCCGCTCGAAGCTGGTCAGCAAAATATCCAGATAATTCACAATCTCTTCATCGCTGAAATCTTTGGATAAAGTCTTATCACAGCGGAACTCTATGAGCTGTGTCACTTCTTTCCGGATCACGTAAACTGCCGGATTCCACCAGATCAACACACAGACGATGTTCATAAACAACTTCTTCCAGATATCATGGCGTCTCCAGTGCGTATATTCATGGAGAAGAATATAGCGGAGCTCCCTCTTCGTGTAAGAATACTCCGGAAAATAGATAGCCGGACGATAATAACCCGCCAGCACCGGAACAGAAATGCCTGAACAAATACGAACAGACAAGTGACAATCTTCATCAATGGATGCCAGAACTTCGGCCGCTTCCGGATAATCTGTGCAGCCATTATCCCGTATAACCTTCTGTACGTCCCTGGACTTCTTCAGCAGACGAAAAATACTAAACAGACTGCCGCCAATCCAGATTATAATCAGAATTGTCAGTACCATCCGGTGAAAATCCGGATGCAGGATAAACTTAAAGTGTTCCACAATCCATGAATACAGAAAATTATCTGCAAGTATGTACTGATGTTTTGGAAATTCCACTGGAAACAAAATCCTCACGATACAACATATAGTCAGGAACCGCAACACTGCCGTTCCATACTTGGAAATCAGCATCGTTCTGGTTCTCAGAAGAAATATAACAAAAGCCATCAGGCAACAGTTAATAATAGACCAAAATAAGGAATAAACGGTTATCATCTGTATTCTCTCCTGTTGTCATTTTAAATGATTCCTTCTGCCTGCGTTATTGTTCACATATTTCTTTCTAAATTATGAATATTTTATAATCATAATCGTTCTGTAAAAATCACAATTATGTATCCATAATAAATCATATGCTTATCACATTTTTTATAATACAATAACTTTCCATTTTTTTCAACAACTTTTGAAAAAAATCATTCTTTTTTACAGCAGACAGAAACAAATCTTTATAATATTTTTGTATCTGAAATGTTACATTTATTACATGTTTTTTATTATACCATTTCCAACCATAAAGATGGTGAAAAATACGCATCATAGACCTTATATATTTTTGTTATATCATTTTCTATATTTGTTATATCATTTTCTTTAAAAAAACAGCATGATATATATATCAGAAAAATCCTCTGCCATAAAAAAACATCGCAGTCTGCTTGCGATGTCATATGTCCGGGATTTTCTCCTTTATATAGTTTTGATCAGACGTTGATTAGATGCTATTTTGAGGCAAAATAAAAAGTACCCAAAACCTTTATAAATAAAAGATTTCAGGTACTTGCTGTCATGGACCTGAGGGGAATCGAACCCCTGTCCGAAAACCTATTCCGCACGGTATCTCCCATCACAGTCTTTATTTTGACATTCCCTCCATCCGGCGTCTAAAGACAAACTCCAGACTTCAGTAGCTTCATATTACTTCATACCCGGCAAAGCTTACGGATACGAGTGTCCCACATAATCGGTGCCGGACTCTCAACCTGTGGGTATGCTGAGGCCGACAGCTGCAACTTAGGCAGCGTATGCTAAATTATTATCTTCAGCGTTTATATTTAATTCCGAGTTTTAACGTGGTCCCGGACCACGGATGGCTGCCCCACGTGCAAAGCCCCCGTCGAAACCAGTACAAGCCCGTACTGTCTACGGCAGGCAGATTATGCTGCTGCCGTGTGGCTACGGCATGAACCGTAGTATATTTATTATACTGAATAGAAATATTTTGTCAAGCACATTTTTCAGCCCTGTGTTCTGTATGATTCTTTCACTTAGTACTTATCTATTCTTTTCCTCTTTTTTTAAAAAATCAAGAAATTTTTCCAGAGATTTTGTGAGATATTTTTCTGTGCGGACCAGAGCAAACATACGATTTTCCATCCGGACATTCTTCAGGCTGATACGCCGCAGTCTTCCAAGAGCCAGGGAATCCATCAGCAGTTTTTCCGGCAGAACCGCAATTCCCAGGCCTTCCTCCGCCGCCTTAATCAAAGCGAAGGAATTCACGCTCTCCCAGACCGGCACGGCTGTACAGCCGACGACAGCCAGCATGTTGTCAAAGGTATCACGAATAGCACTTCCCGGCTCGCGGAGAAGAAGCGGATAACGAACAAGCTCCAGAAGTGTGAGAGGTCCGGCCGGCAGTGTAAAGTCCGGCGCACAAACTGCCTGCAGGGAATAACTGCCAAGAGGAATCGCCAAAAAGTTTCCCCGGGGCATGGTTCCCTCCCAGAAAGCGGCGTCTGCTCCGCCATTGTTCAAAAGATCAAGGCACGTCTGCGCACTCTCCACCCGCACCGATATATGCAGTTCCGGCATTTCCCGGCGGATGTTGGAAAGAATGCGTGGCAGCAGAAATGAGGCTATCGTAATACTTGACGCGACATGAATCGGTATATTCTCCTCGAGATGGGGAATTCTCCGGTCCAGATCCCGGCAGGCGGTGAGGATCCCTTTTGCTTCATCAAGAAGCATTTCTCCGCAGGGCGTCAGCGCCACTCCTTTGGGCAGCCTGTAAAAAAGATCCGCCCCTGTCTGTTTTTCCAGTTCCGCCACAGCATGAGAGACCGCTGACTGGGTAATATATAGTTTTCTTGCCGCTCCGGTAAATGTTCCTGTCTGCGCGATGGCCTCCAGAATTTCCAGATGTCTCAATATCATACCCGCACCTTCCTTCTTTTGCTATTAATACTATTCATGGGTTTCATTAAATAATAGCATTATACAGATTGCACGGCAAGGAGTATAATAGGCCCGTGTACAATACGATTTTAATCAGAGAAACGAGGGATGCAACTTGTGTGAAGAAAGAAAAGAAAAATTAAAACAGTATCTCTGGCTGCTGGGCATCAATTTGTTTATCAGCGCTTTTACCTTTGGCGGGGGATATGTGGTCGTGCCGATGATCCGGCAGTATTTTGTGCTAAAAAAGGGATATTTCAGTGAAGAAGAACTGATGGATATGGCCGCCGTGGCCCAGTCCACCCCCGGAGCCATCGCTGTCAATCTGTCCGCTCTGGCAGGATACCGTACTGCCGGGATGGCGGGCGCCGTAATCAGCTGTGTGGCCGCGGTGCTGCCGCCGCTGATCATTCTCGGAACAATATCTGCTTTCTACCACATATTTATTTCCAATGCGGTCCTCGCCGCGGTTTTAAAGGGAATGGAAGCAGGGGTTGCCGCGGTAATGGCGGATATGATTACAGACATGTGCGCCATAGTTCTCCGGGAACGCTCTGTTTTCTTGTCTCTGATGATACCGGCAACTTTTCTTCTTAATTTTGTTTTTCATATCAATGCCGTTCTTCTTCTCATTTGCTGCTGTATTTTGTGTGTGGGACGGATTTGTCTGATCAGATAGGGGTAGACGATGAATACATTATGGATATTATTCTGGACTTTTTTAAAGATTGGTCTTTTCAGCATCGGCGGAGGCTATGCGGTGATTCCCCTGATCCAGGAACAAGTGGTGGAATCCTGCGGCTGGATCAGCGCCAAAACATTTTCGGACATTATTACCATATCACAAATGACGCCGGGACCACTGGCCGTCAACACCTCCACCTTTGTGGGACTCCAGATTGCCGGCATCGGCGGAGCGGTGGCCGCCACCGCCGGCTGTGTATTGTGCGGCGTGGTCATCTCCCTTGCACTGTTCCGTTTTTTCCGGAAACATCAGGATTCTTCTTACATTTTTGAATTGTTAAAAGGACTGAAATCTGCCTCGCTGGGTCTGATCATCTCCGCCGCTGCCACGATCCTTCTGCTGGCCTTATTTGGCAGTCAGACTATAAAACCGGAAGATATGCTGCATAACCTGAATCTCCCGGCTGCTCTATTGTTTCTGGCAGGTTTCTTTATTCTTCGCCGCAAAAAATGCGGTCCTGTACTTTTGATGCTTTTGTGCGGAGGCGCCGGACTGTTTTTCTATCTTTAACATACTGCGTCCGGCTGCCTTATGCCATTTATCCCAGATTCCGGATCTTAAAATCTCTCTGGGCTTCCCGCTGCGCGTCCTTTTTAGCAATATCCCGCCGCTTGTCATAAAGTTTCTTGCCTCGCGCCAGGCCGATCTCTACTTTTACAAGGCTGCCTTTCAAGTACACCTTCAGGGGCATAATAGTATAACCCTTCATTTTGACCTGATTTTCCAGCTTACGAATCTCCGCCTTATGAAGAAGGAGCTTTCTGGTGCGCAGAGGATCCTTATTAAAAATATTTCCTTTCTCGTAAGGGCTGATGTGCATATGCTGAATCAGCACTTCCCCCCGATTGATGGTGATGAAGGCCTCTTTGATACTGCATTTTCCCATGCGAAGAGATTTCACCTCCGTACCATGGAGAGCGATGCCTGCTTCATATTTTTCATCTATAAAATAATCATGATATGCCTTCTTGTTGTTCGCAATCAGGCGAATATTTTCTGATTTTGCCACTGTTTCCTCTCCTTTTCTATTTTATTTCGACTGTCTTAATATTCAGATGTCTCTCACGTCTTTCTTCGCGTAAAGCTTTAAGAGACGGTCTGCTTCCTCATCATCCAGCCAGTCATTTTTTGCGATATCATCTTTACTCTGAATCCAGCCTTCCTCCTCGTCGGAATACCATTCCTCCTCGGTACCATCAAAGAGGATCTCCTCTTCCCGGGAAGAATCGTCATTTTCGCTGCCGGCGGTATTATATTTCTCTCCATGCACATCCCAGCCGGCGGCGGCAGAGAATTCTTCCAGCACAAAATCAATGGTTTTTGCAGCTTTGCTGGCTGAAGCCATGACCACCCGCACTTTTTGCCCCAGGGTAAAGACACGTCCGGTCCGCTTGCCTTCCAGACGGTACTGCTGCTCGTCAAAAAGATAGTAGTCATCCATCAGGCTCTGGGTGGAAACCATACCTTCCACGGTATTTTCCAGCTCCACAAAGAAACCTTTGGCGGTAACGCCGGAGATTACGCCATCGAAAGCGTCCCCGATGAATTTTTCCATATATTCCAATTTCTTGAGCTTCTCCACTTCCCGCTCGGCGTCCTGAGCCCGGCGTTCCCGTTTGGAACTCTGCTCCGCCACCGACGGAAGAATCGCCTCATAATGCTCTACTCGTTTCCGGTTCAGCCGTCCATGGATGTTCTCTTTAATGATTCTGTGAATCTGCAGATCCGGATACCGGCGAATCGGCGAAGTAAAATGAGTATAATACTGGGTGGACAGGCCAAAATGCCCCACATTCAGGGTGGAATATCTCGCCTGTTTCATGGACCGCAGGGCCAGACGGCTGATCAGCGCTTCTTCCGGCTCTCCTTCCAGGGAAAAAAGCAGCTTCTGAATCTCTTTTGGATGAAAATGTTCTCTCCCTGTCTTCATATAGAAGCCGAAATTGCGAATGAAGGTGTCCAGCCGGGCAATCTTGTCCGGGTCCGGCTCCTCATGGGTCCGGTATACAAACGGCAGCTCCTGCCAGAAATAATCTTCCGCCACGGTCTCATTGGCCAGAAGCATGAAATCTTCAATAATATCCGTAGCCACATTTCTCTCATAAGGATGAATGTCCGTCGGATATCCGTCCTTATCGAGAACGATCTTGGATTCTGGAAAATCAAAATCAATAGCGCCGCGCTTTCTTCTTTTTTCTTTCAGGACGGCGGCCGCCTCTTTCATAAGAAAACACAATTCCCGGATATCCTCCCTCTCGCCTTCCGGATGCGGCTGTCCTTCCAGAATTGCCTTTACTCCCGTATAACTCATCCGTTTATCCACTCGTATGACGGACTCCACGATCTGATGTCCGATGACATTTCCCCTGGCATCCACCTGCATAACGCAGCTTAACGCCAAACGGTCCACGCCGGCATTGAGGGAACAGATCCCATTGGACAGCTCCCGCGGAAGCATCGGAATGACCCGGTCACAGAGGTACACACTGGTTCCCCGTTCCAGTGCCTCCTTGTCAAGAGGAGCACCCTCCTTCACATAATTACTCACGTCCGCGATGTGCACGCCCAGCTCATATCCATCTCCCTGCCGGCTTAGCGTAATGGCGTCATCCAGATCCTTAGCATCCTCACCGTCGATGGTCACCGTGAGCAGATTCCGGAAATCCGTCCTGTTTTCCCCTTTTGGAATCGTCACCTCATCCGGAATGGATCTGGCCTCCCGCATCACTTCGCCGGAAAATGTATCAGGAATCCCGAAGGCCCGCACGATGGCCGTGATATCGGTGGACGGATCATCGGTGTTACCGATAATCTCCACAATACGCCCCTCCGGCTTTTTGTCTCTGGTTCCATAGTTCAACAGCTCCACCACCACTTTATCATTATTCATGGCAGCATCACAGTCTTTTTTGGAAATGAACACATCCTGCCCGTAATGGGTATCGTCCGGACGGACAAATCCAAAAGATCTGCTCTTCATAAAGGTGCCTACCAGGGTCTTGGTCCCTCTCTCCAGAACCTTTACCACAACGCCCTCTCTGCGTTTTCCCTCTCCGTGGCTTTCCCGGGAGATCTTCACCCTCACCACATCTTTATGGAAGGCCCCGCCCGTATAAGGCGCAGGGATAAAAATGTCTTCCGGCTCTCCCTCCACCGTCACAAAACCAAACCCTCTCGGGTGAGCGGTGAACACGCCTACCAGACTCTCCTGATCCGCCTTCACGTATTTTCCTCTGGCGGTAAGTTCCACGCTGCCTTCCGCCACCAGCGCATCCAGGACCTCTCTCAATTTATCTTTCTCATTATGAGGAACATTCATCAGATAAGCCATTTCCTTAAACTTCAGAGGAATGTACTCTTCGTCATAAATCATGTTCCGTATACTTTCTTTTCTCTGTTCAAATATTTTTCTATCTTCTATTGTCACTATAAATCTCCTGTCTTTCCATATCTTCCATATTTTACGGGTCTGTGTGCAAGTCCGTTTGGGTGAACAGATTTTTCATCCGTTTTTACTAAAAAATCCCCTCCTGCCGGGCAGAGTCTGCCTGGCAAAAGGGGGTTCTTTCACTACACATACTGTGATCATTTATCTGTGGTCATTCATTTATAGGAAAAACTTCAATTCAAGACCAATGGCAATAACGAAAAACAGAACGCCAAGGATAACCGTCGTTCTCTCCAGCTTACCCTCTCTGGTACGTCCGTGATTCTTTCTCACATAGGAATCAACCTGTCCGCTTAATGCCCCGAGTCCGGCTGACTTGCCTTCCTGCATCAATACAACTACGATCAATGCAAGACATATTAAGATGAATAAAATTGTAACTGCTGTTCTTATCAACATCTTCACCTCCTGTCATCACACACAACTTGTATCATGATAACATATTATCTTCCGCAATACAAGAGGGAAAATCTGATTCCTGCGGCGGCATCTTTGATTTTTCCGAAATATCTGTATTGTCCTCACTCTGGATCCTGTTCTCATCCGGCGGCCCCGCAGCGCTGTGCTACTCTATTCCTCAGCGTCCTCCGCAGTGCTGCCGCTTTCATCTGCGGAATCTGATTCGCTGTCCGTGGTATTTTCTTCATCTCCCAGATAATTGTAAGTGCTTTCTTCCACGCCGTCCACAAAGAACTCCATGGATGGAGCGGAACGTTTTCCCGACTCTTTATATTCTCCGCCTTTTATATTTTTGGCGTACTTCTTAAAGTCAGCATCATCTTCTGCCAGAGTCTCCAGAGAGCTTCCGTCCACGGTAAACTTCTCCGTATCAAATACTTTGGCGTCGCCGTTTCTCAGCTCTTTCTCCACATCCTGAAGACGTTCCACACTGCCGTCGGCCAGATGTGCATCATTTAACTGACTCAGAGTGACCGCATTGTCATCGTATCCGCCGCACCAGTCAGTGTCAATGGCGGTTCCGTTCACCACACAATTGACCGCATAGGTATAGTATACATTCCAGTTGACGATGGCGGACGTCAGCGCCTCGCTCGGAGCCACATCAATGATGTTCACCGCATTGCCCACGATCGGAATATCATTTTCCGCGCAGATGGTGGCCACACCGGTGGTCGTGGTAAACTGGCTCATCAGCGAAACTCCCGCTGACAGAAGCTGCTGTGCTGCCTCTGCATCCGCGTCATAATCTCCGCTGCCGTCTGTATAGCGCACCAGCATGGACGCCTGCGAGCAGACTTCCCCGACACCCATATAAAAGGCGTTGATGCAGCTGGTCGTCTCCGGAGATTCCTCGCTGGCGACAAAACCAATCACACACTCGGAACTGGTGATTTTTCCGCTGTTCAGATATTGATTCAGCTTCATTCCGGATATCACACCGGCTGCATAATAAGCTTCGAAAAGACGTACATAGTAATTATGCATATTATCAAGGCCGCTCTTTTTGGCCTTGGTGCCGTCTTCCTGGCAGAACTGTACATCAGGATTCTGCTCTGCCGCCTCCAGCATGGTATTTTCATACCGGCTGTCACAGGCAAAAATAATGTTACAGCCCTCCTTCACCATCTCATCGATGGCTGAAGCACAGTCGTCCTTTGACACATCCGTCCGAATCAGCACCTGACTGTCTTTCAGTCCCGTCTCGTACTGCATCTGCCGAATGTCTTCAATCCTGGAATTGGTGTCTGTAGTGTCCGTTCCTGACGGAAGGATGTATCCCACCTTCATCCCCGACTCATCCACCGGCGCTGTCTGAGAAGAATCACCAGCGACGGTGCTTTCCGGAAACAGATCTCCGGACTGTCCGCATCCCATTATGGATAAAGCCATCAACGCAGCCAGTATCATCGCAATATATCGTTTCATTTTCTTCCTCCTGCTTCTTTTGCGGCGGCGCGAACACTGCCGCTTTTGCGTTTTTCACTGCCCGGGCACAGTTTTCCGCCAGCTTTCCTCATCATTCCGGCTCCGGCTGTCTCAGGCAATACTTATATCTATATTAGAATACATTTTAAAAGAAGTAAAGAGGGTAATTGTTAAACTGAGAAAAAAATTACGCGGCAGAACAAACTGCCGCGCCACAACACAGACATCCGGGACGTCTGATCCGGATGCCATTTTATTTTTCTTTAAAGCACGCCGTGCTGCCCATCTCCTCCTCAATGCGGAGAAGCTGATTGTATTTGGAGGTCCGCTCTGCCCGGCACGGGGCACCGGTTTTAATCTGCCCGGCGTTGACCGCCACGGCGATATCCGCAATGGTGGTATCTTCTGTCTCCCCGCTCCGGTGGGAGATCACGGTGGTATAACCGGCTTTTTGAGCCATCAAAATGGCGTCCAGAGTCTCTGAGAGGGTTCCGATCTGATTCGGTTTGATGAGGATGGAATTGGCGATGCCTTTCTCAATACCATCCTGCAGGCGTTTGGTGTTGGTCACAAAAAGATCGTCGCCCACCAGCTGGATTTTCTCGCCCAGACGGTAGGTGAGCACCTTCCACCCGGCATAATCCTCCTCGCCCAGCCCGTCTTCAATAGAGATGATCGGATACTGCTCCACCAGCGCCTCGTAATACTGCACCATCTCTTCGGCGTTCCGGTAGATTTCTTTTTCTTTCATACTACTCTCTCCCGGAAAATAGTAGCGCTTGGAATTCTCATCAAAAAGCTCGGAAGCGGCGGCATCCATAGCAAAGCAGATGTCCTCACCAGGCTTATATCCCGCTCCCTCTGTGGCCTGCACGAGAATATCCAGGGCCGCCTCCGCCGACTCCAGGTCAGGAGCAAAACCGCCCTCGTCGCCCACGCCGGTGGACAGACCTTTTTCGTGCAGGGTCTTTTTCAACTGCTGATAGATCTCCGCACACATCTGAATACCTTCGGAGAAAC
Source organism: Eubacterium sp. An11 (assembly GCF_002161065.1). Classification (GTDB taxonomy): domain Bacteria; phylum Bacillota; class Clostridia; order Lachnospirales; family Lachnospiraceae; genus Anaerobutyricum; species Anaerobutyricum faecale. Next base: position 238,110 of record NZ_NFLV01000002.1, read on the forward strand.
TCTCCGCTCCCACCGGCATGATCATAAATTCCTGAAAATCAATGGAGTTTTTGGCGTGAGCGCCGCCGTTGATAACATTCATCATCGGAACCGGCAGTGTTTTCCCGTTCACGCCGCCGATGTAGCGGTACAGCGGAATCCCCAGGGCGTCCGCCGCCGCTTTCGCCGTGGCCAGAGAAACACCCAGAATGGCGTTGGCCCCGTATTTTCCTTTGTTTTCCGTGCCATCCGCCTCAATTAAAATACGGTCGATCTCCCTCTGATTGAGAGCGTCACAGCCACAGAGGCGGTCATTGATGCGGGTGTTGACGTTGGTCACTGCCCGCTCCACGCCCTTTCCTCCAAACCGTTTTTCCTCATCCCGAAGTTCCACGGCCTCATACCGCCCTGTAGATGCCCCGGACGGAACCATAGCTTTTCCGATGGCGCCGCTTTTTAAGAGGACGGTGACTTCCACCGTAGGATTTCCGCGGGAATCCAGCACCTCCAGACCGTGTACTTCTTCAATCACAAATTTTTCTTTTCCATAACATTTTGCCATAAAAAATCCTCCTATACTGAAATGATGTAAATTTTTCCCGTTTTCAGTATTGGAGGATTTTTTTAATTTTATACATCCACTTCTATTTTAAAAGAAAGGATTCCCTTTCTTTATCACTGTCAGGATAAATAAAGCTCGTTTTCTCCAAACTGTCCTGGAGAAAGCCATGTGATTTTTTTACTTTGGTTCTCACCCCACATATTTTTATCGGTACGGTCAATCGTCCCGAACTTTCCCGGGGAAAGAATGGTTGTCTTTTTTGATCCATCACTTGTTCCATAGAGGGTTACAGCCTGTCCTAACCGTCCCGGAGAAAAGAAATTAGATTCTGATAACATCGCCCTTTGTTCTGTTTGAGAAGGTTCGCTCTGTGTTGTGCCCGAAGAGGCTGCCTGTACCATGACCATGTTGCCCAGACATGCAGCGAATATCATTGCAGCGATTCCAAATGCTAAAAATGTTTTTTTCATTAACATGATAAAATCCCCTTTCTTTTTTTGTGCTTCCTATTATATAATTTTCGGGAACCAAAAGTCTTGTTTTCTTGAAACAATTGTATTATACTTCCCGAAACACAATACGTAAAATATATATATAATATCGTTATTATTCTATTTTGTTATGGCTAGGAGGAATTATCATGGTTATTCTGGATTATTACCGCATTTTTTATTACGTCGCTCAATATAAAAGCTTCACAAAGGCCGCCGAAGCTCTGGACAACAGCCAGCCTAACATTACCCGCTGTATGAATCTTCTGGAAAATGAACTGGGCTGCCGGCTTTTTGTGCGCTCCAACCGCGGTGTATCCCTGACACCGGAGGGAGAGACATTGTTTCATTATGTCTCTGTGGGCTACAAACAGATCCTCGCCGGCGAAAAGCAGCTGAGGAAGGAGCGGAACCTGGAAGAGGGTCTCATCACGGTGGGCGCCAGCGAGATCGCTCTGCGCCTTCTCCTGCTTGATAAACTGGAAGCGTTTCATGAACAGTACCCGCACATTCAGCTCCAGCTGCTGAACTGTTCTGCTCCCCAGGCCGTGCGCTCCCTCTGCGATCATCTGGTGGATTTCTCCGTTATCGCAACTCCCGTAAAAATAAAAAAGCCTCTCACTAAAATTCCACTGTCTTCTTTCCGTGAAATCTTAATCGGAGGCGTCAAATATTCTTCTTTTGCCGAGACGAAACATCATCTCTATGAACTGCAGGAGCTTCCCATTATTTCGCTGGGGAAAGAAACCAGCACGCGGCAGTTTCACCAGCAGTTTTTTATGGATCACAACCTGACTTTCCGGCCGGAAATGACGGCAGCCACCACCGACCAGATTCTCCCTATGGTGCAGCATAATCTGGGTATTGGTTTCTATCCGAAAAAACTGACCAGCCATGCTTTTGAGCGGAAGGAAATCGTGGAGATTCCCCTCTATGAATCTCTTCCGGAGCGGGAAATCTGTCTTCTTCAGAATTCCACGCACTCCCTGAGTCTTGCCGCCCAGAAGTTTATTGAACTCCTGCTGCAGCATCCGGAACATCCGTGACAGGCTCGCCCGGCTGTCAATCTCTGATCTGCCGGAAACAGATCCGGCTCTTAAAAGAACTGTGTAAACAGAAAATGAAAATTCATCACCATCAGTTTTTCATCCATCTTTTCATTTTCCAGCATATACTCTGTCAGAAAAGTAATGAATGCATCCGAAAAGAAATCGACGGCAAAATTCTCCTTCTCCTCGCGCATTCTCCATACGTTTTCATCTATGGTTTCATCGATCAGACGGTAGATCAATTTCCGGATATAGGGGAGTACTTCTTTTCTTACCTGCTCCACACCCACATCCCGCACCACCGTCCGGTAGAATTTATAATCTTCGTTAATCTTCCGGACCAGATAGATAATCAGATCTTCCACATACTTCTTATCGTACTTCTCCGGAATATTCGCCACAAGCTGGTGTCTGCAGACCCAGCCTAAAATATCGTATTTGTCACGGAAATGATAATAAAAATTCTCTCTGGTCATTCCGCATTCCTTTGTAATGTCCGCAATGGTCGTCTTTGTAAAAGACTTTTTGCAGACAACTGTCTTAAAAGCCTCTGCGAGTTTCTCTTTTGTCTTGCTTACCATCTCGTGTTCTCCTCTCCTGTGGTTACTCCAAAGTAAATCCCTCTTTTCTCCTCCCATAGTTTAGCTCTTTTTTTATCATCTGCATAATATATATATAATATCTTTGTTATATCAAATTCAAATGTCAGAAATAATTGCTTTCACATTCACATGTACACACGCACAGAATCGATTATAAAATAAATTTACCCAGGGCGGACATTTCTTCACAGCTAAAACATCTACTCTGGGCAAATAAATAATGTATAGAATTTTTATGGTAACATTCTTTTGGCTGACGTGTAATTACCACGGAATAACCATGTATAATAATACGGCAACGATTGCACCAATGATTGGTCCGAGAATAGGAACGATTGCGTATCCCCAGTCAGAGCTTCCTTTACCTTTGATAGGAAGGATTGCATGAGCGATACGAGGTCCGATATCACGGGCAGGGTTCATAGCGTATCCGGTCAGTCCGCCGAAGGACATACCGCAGGAAACGATGATCGCAAATACGAAGAATTTGGAAACACCGCCATCAACAACGCCGCAGTTCGGGAATGCAAGAATTGCAAATACCAGCCAGAAAGTTGCAAATGCTTCCTGTAAGATGTTGTAAGGAATGTTTCTTACGCCAGGAGCTGTACAGAAGACACCGAGCATTGTTCCCGGTTCGTCTGCTGTTGCATCGAACTGAGGTTTGAATGCGATCCATACAAGGATACCGCCGATGATACCACCAACCATCTCTGCAATGATATAACCGATGCACTGAGACCATGGCAGAGAACCGCCGATGCAAAGAGCAATAGTCAGAGCAGGGTTATAAGACGCTGCACAGATGTTGCTGAAACATGCTGCCGGAAGAAGTACTGCCATACCCCATCCGATTGTTACAATTACCAGACCGCCATTTTTGAAATTTGATTTGTTCAGGTTCACGTTGGCGCAAACGCCATCTCCAAGAAGAACGAGGAGCATGGTACCTAAAAATTCACCAAGATATGCAGTCATAAAAAATTCCTCCTTCTGTAAAATAAGTTGTACACTAGTGTTGTATTAAATATAGCACTAAAAGTCCGAATTTTGTTTTCACATCGGAGGAATTTTGTAGGAAAATGTCGATTTTCTTACTTTTTCTTTATGATTTTCTAAATATTATTTATTCTTTTTATTCTTTTCCATCCCAGCAGTAAGTACACAGACACTCTCTCGGAAGTCCGATGGACTCAATCATATCGTCCAGTCTGTGGAAACGCAGAGAGGTAAAATTCAGCTCCCTGCAGATATCATCGAGCATAGCCTGATATCTCTCAGAATCCGGATTGGCGTATTCCGCAAGAATCTCCGGATCATTGGCCTTTTCCTCCCCTTCCCTCTTTAAGATCACACGGCGGGTGATCAGGTCCAGTTCTGACTTGGAGCGGGAGAAGTTCAGATACTTACATCCGTACAGCAGCGGCGGACAGGCCGGACGGATATGCACTTCTTTCACACCGCTCTCATAAAGAAATTCTGTGGTTTCGCCCAGCTGCGTTCCCCTCACAATGGAATCGTCAATGAGCAGAAGTTTCTTTCCCTTGATCAGCGGATGCACCGGAATCAGCTTCATTTTGGCAATGAGATTCCTCTTGGTCTGATTCTGCGGCATAAAAGAACGCGGCCAGGTTGGAGTATATTTGATGAACGGCCGGGCAAACGGGATCCCCGACTCATTGGCATAACCCACCGCGTGGGCGATACCGGAATCCGGCACACCGGCCACATAATCGGTCTGCACATCATCTCTTTTCGCCAGCAGCTCACCGCAGCGATACCGCATGGTCTCCACATTGACGCCCTCGTAAGTGGCATTCGGGTATCCATAATATACCCAGAGGAAGGAACAGATCTTCATCTTATCACCGGCAGGCACCGCTGTCTTCACGCTGTCCGGGCGGACAAAGACCACCTCTCCCGGTCCAAGCTCCTTACAGGTCTTATATCCCAGATTGGCGTAGGCGAAATCTTCAAAGGAAATACAGTGACCGTTCTCTTTCTCACCGATAAAAAGAGGGGTTCTTCCCAGAAGATCTCTGGCCGCAAAAATGCCATGTTCTGTCATGACCAGCATACTCATGGAACCGTCAATGGATTCCTGAGCGTGGCGGATTCCCTCGGAAATACTCTGCTTTTCATTAATCAGCGAGGCCACCAGCTCTGTGGGATTCACACCTCCGCCGCTCATCTCCAGAAAATGTGCGCGCCCGTTGTCAAAGGCTTTCTGTACCAGTTCTTCCTGATTGTTGATCTTCCCCACCGTGGTGATGGCAAAACTGCCCAGATGGGATTGTACCAAAAGCGGCTGCGGCTCATTATCAGAAATGCAGCCGATGCCCAGATAACCGGACAGCTCATCCACATCTCTCTCAAACTTTGTCCGAAACGGAGAATTCTCGATATTGTGGATGGAACGGTCAAACCCCTTCTCTTTGCTGTACACAGCCATTCCGCCCCTGCGGGTTCCCAGGTGAGAATGATAATCAATACCGAAAAACAGGTCAAATACACAGTTCTCTTTTGATGCTACTCCAAAAATTCCGCCCATATTACGCTCCTTTACCGTAAAAAATGAAACTTAATTCTATAAAATTGATTGCCGCATGATGATATCCGCGGCGCTTTACTGTTTGCAGATGTCAATATAATCTTTTACCACCTTGACCAGCTTCTCATAACTGGTGCTGGAAGTATTCAGACAAAAATCATAGTTCCGCGCATCATTCCAGTCTCTTCCCGTGTGATATTTATAGTAATCAGAACGATATTTGTCTCTCTTTTCAATTTTTTTGATAATGTCTTTTTCTGTACCGCCGTTCTGCGCCATGGTCCGTTTGATACAGTCTTCTCTGGACGCATAGAAAAACAGCTTGATCACATTCGGCTCGTCCTTCAAAATGAAGTCCGCACAGCGTCCGATGATGATACAGGACTCTGTCTTTGCCAGTTCCTTGATACACTTTGCCTGATAATTGAACAGGTTGTCGTCGGAAGTGTAGTCGTCGCTGTCCGGCGGCAGCACTTCTCCCTTGTAAATGTTCCTGCTGATACGGAATAAAGGCATGGTCTTTATTTTCTCGTCCACTTTTCCAAACAGCGCCTCATTGATGCCGCTCTGCTCGGACGCCATACGGAGAAGCTCTCTGTCATAGCAGTGAATTCCCAGCTCCTCTGCCAGAAGCTTTCCGAGGGTTCTTCCGCCGCTTCCATAGCTTCTCGCAATTGTAATTACCGTATGTTCCATACAATCACCTACTCTCCCAGATATGCTTTCTTAATGGATTCATTATTCATCAGTTCCTTCGCGTCCCCGCTGAGCACAATATTTCCTGTTTCCAGAACGTAAGCTCTGTCAGCAATGGACAACGCTTTTTTGGCGTTCTGTTCCACCAGAAGCACAGTGGTTCCCGCTGCGGATATATCCTGAATGATCTTAAATATTTCTTCCACAAAAATCGGAGAAAGTCCCATGGAAGGCTCATCCATGAGGATGATTCTCGGTTTGGACATAAGCGCCCGTCCCATGGCGAGCATCTGCTGTTCTCCGCCGCTTAACGTTCCCGCGGACTGATTCTTTCTCTCTTCCAGTCTCGGAAAGCTTTCATATACCTTTTTCAGCGTCTGCGCGATCTCGCTCTTATCTTTCCGCGTATATGCGCCTAATTTCAGATTCTCAAGAACAGTGAGGTCAGCAAACACCCGGCGTCCTTCCGGCACGTGGGCCATTCCCATGGACACGATTTTATGTCCCGGTACTCTGGTAATGTCTTTTCCCTCAAAGATGATCTGTCCTTTTTTTGCCTGAAGCATACCGGTAATTGTCTGCAGAGTAGTGGTCTTTCCCGCTCCGTTGGCACCGATCAGCGCGATGACCTCTCCCTGATTGACTTCAAAGGAAATTCCCTTGATAGCCTGGATCACACCATAATATACTTCCAGGTCCTTTATTTCAAGCATAGCCATACAGTCATTTCCTCCTATTCTCCCAGATATGCCTTGATGACTTCCGGATTGTTCAGTACGTCACTGGTCTTTCCCTGAGCCAGAACTTGACCAAAGTTCAGGACCGTCAGCTCCTCGCAGATACCAGATACAAGCTTCATGTCATGCTCAATGAGCAGGATGGTCATGTCAAACTTATCCCGGACAAAACGAATCATATCCATCAGTTCCTGCGTCTCATTTGGATTCATGCCGGCCGCCGGCTCGTCCAGAAGCAGAAGCTTCGGTTCTGTGGCAAGGGCACGGGCAATCTCCAGCTTTCTCTGATCGCCATAAGGAAGGTTGGACGCCAGATAATCCGCCTTGTCATCCATCTCAAAGACTCTGAGAAGTTCCATGGCTTTCTCGTTCATGGCTTTCTCCATCTTCCGGTATTTTGGAAGACGCAGAATTCCGGTCAGCGTGGAATATTTATAATGATTGGCAAGACCGATCTTTACGTTATCAAGGACAGTCTGCGCGTGGAACAGCCGAATGTTCTGGAACGTTCTCGCCACGCCTGCTTTGTTGATCTCAATGGTACTTTTGCCGATGAGATCCTGTCCGTCCAGACGGATAAGACCGTCATCCGGTTTGTAAACACCGGTGAGCATATTAAACACTGTGGTCTTTCCGGCTCCGTTCGGGCCGATCAGCCCGTACAGCTGGCCTTTCTCGATATTGACTTCAAAATTATCTACTGCCCTGAGGCCTCCGAAGGAGATACCCAGGTTTTTTACTTCAAGCATTGCCATGATCATTGTACCCCCTTCACGTCTTTATGGAAGAGCTTTTTCACAGAAAATCTCTGTCTCCACTCAATGGCTTTCGGCGCCCAGTTAAACAGCATCATCGCAATAAGCACGATGGCGTAAATGAGCATTCGGTAATCGGCCAGTCCCCGGAGCACTTCCGGAAGCATGGTAAGGATCACCGCTGCAATGATGGAGCCGCGGAAACTTCCGATACCTCCCAGTACCACAAAGACAAGGATCATAATGGACATGTTATATCCAAAGTTAGCCGGAAGAGCTGTCAGCGTGGACAGGTTGTGGGCGTAGAGAACGCCGCCCGCTCCGGCGATGGCCGCAGAAATACTGAATGCCATCAATTTATATTTTGTAATGTTGATTCCCACGGATTCCGCCGCGATACGGTTGTCTCTGATTGCCATGACGGCACGGCCGCTGCGGGAATTTACCAGGTTAAATACCACAAAAAGACATACCAGCAGAATAACAACACCAATGAGGAAGGTAGACTGACGCGGCGTTCCCGTAATACCCATGGCGCCGTCAATGATCATATCGCCGGTGTCATCCAATGTAAAGGATGCGTTATCGTTGATGGAAAAATGAAGACCCGCGCTGTCTTTTCCCACATACATAACGTTAATGACATTTTTAATGATCTCTCCAAAGGCCAGAGTAACAATGGCCAGATAGTCTCCCCGGAGACGGAGAACCGGAATTCCGATCAGACATCCGAAGAGAGCCGCTACCAGCGTACCAATCACCAAAGCCAGAAAGAACCGGAGATTCGGATTCATACCGGAGTCTTCCATATATTTGGTAAAGAAAGCACTGGAAAACGCGCCTACACACATAAATCCCGCATGTCCAAGACTCAGCTCGCCCAGATATCCCACACAGAGGTTGAGTCCCACCGCAACAATGGAATACGTACACAGGGGAACTAAAAGCCCCTGCATCAGACTGGAAATCATGCCGCCGGAAACCATAAACTGCACCACTGCGAATACGATGATCACCATGGCATAGGTAATGAAATGATTTTTTGTAGTTTTATTCATATTTTTCAAACTGAAATTCTTCATCTTACGTCTCCACCTACACTTTCTCATGAATTGGCTTACCAAGAATTCCGGTAGGTTTGATCAAAAGCACCAGAATCAGAACTGCAAACACAATGGCATCGGATAACTGCGAGGAAATGTACGCTCTTCCCAGGATCTCAATGACTCCCAGAAGGATTCCGCCGATAAACGCACCTGGAACGGAGCCGATTCCACCGAATACCGCCGCTGTAAAGGCCTTGATACCCGGCATGGATCCTGTATACGGAGACAAGGTCGGATATGCGGAACAAAGCAGTACACCTGCGATGGCTGCCAGACCGGAACCGATGGCAAATGTCAGAGAGATTGTTCTGTTGACATTGACACCCATCAGCTGCGCGGCGTCTTTATCTTCAGAAACCGCCAGCATCGCCTGTCCTGCCTTTGTCTTTTTGATAAAGAGCATGAGGGCGGCAACAATAACGATACAGACAATGACTGTGACGATAGTCACGCCGGAAATCACCAGCTTGCCCCCTGCCAGACGCAGCGGCTGCATATTGACCACGGAAGTAAAGGATTTTGTATCCGCGCCAAAAATGATCAACGCCAGATTCTGCAGGAAATAGCTGACACCGATGGCTGTGATCAATACCGCCAGCGGGGACGCTTTTCTCAAAGGTTTATACGCAATTTTCTCAATGACAACACCAAGGACTGTACACCCCACAACTGCTGTCAGAATGCTGACGATTGGATTCATTCCCAAAGTTGTCATCATGGTAAACACGATGTAACATCCAATCATAATGACATCACCGTGAGCAAAGTTCAGCATCTTTGCGATACCGTACACCATCGTATATCCAAGAGCGATGATGGCATATACACTGCCCAGACTGATGCCATTCAATAAATAGGATATAAAACTCATCTTTCCACCTCTTTTTTCTTTCTTTCAAACTGTACTGTACAAGCTTTTCTCCTGTTATACCTGTAACCTGCTTACCATACCGGGACGCAGAAACGCTTCTTCCCCGCAGACTCCGGTATACCGCTCTTTTGTCAGAACAATATGTCGTAAGCATTCCGAAAAACATAATTGTCTCCCCGGCTTCTGCCTTTTCCAATTATATTTTTCGGAATACCCATTTTGCCGAATCTGTGGGCAAAATGTTTCATCAATGAAAGAAGGGCTGCCTCACGCAGCCCTTCTCCGGGCTCTTATCCTGTATGATAACCCCGTATTATTCCTGAGCAGCTGTATCTGCCTCTGGTGCAGCCTCTGTATCAGCTGCGGCAGCGTTGTCAGAATCCATACTTACGTATACGCCGTTCTTGATCACAACCGCTTTCGGGGACTTGTTCACTTCACCGGTCTCAGACCATTTCAGTCCGCCCTCGTCGCCGGTCAGACCCTGTACATCAATCTGAGTCATTGCAGTCTTCATGGCATCACAGATATCAGAAGCGCTCATATCCGGAGTCACTCCTGCCTGTTCGATGGCTGCCTTGATGGCATAGATTGCATCATAACCGTCTGCTGCGAACTGGTTTGGAGTCTCGCCGAACTGATCTTTATACTTGGTAACAAAGCTTACTGTCGCATCATCCTGAGCATCTGCTGCGAATGGTGTCAGAAGCATAACGCCCTCTGCCAGGGATGTGTCAAAGTTCTCTACAGTCAGGATTCCGTCCATGCCGTCCACACCGAAGAATGTCGGAGCGTAACCCATGTTATTTGCCTGCTGTAAGATAATAGAAGCTTCCTGATAATAAATCGGAAGGAAAATCAGGTCTGCTCCAGCATCCTGTGCTTTCTGAAGCTGTGTCTGGAAATCTGTCTTGGAATCAGCGGTAAACGCTTCTTCTGACACGATCTGCAGTCCTCTGTTTCCTGCTTCTTTTACGAAGTTCTCTTCGATTCCTGAGGAATATGGATCGGAACTGTCATAGATAATACCGATCTTTGTTGCCAGATTGTTCTCATCGATATACTGCGCGGAAGCAGTACCCTGGTTAGGGTCAGTGAAACATACCTGGAATACATTGGTCTTTCCATCGATAACATCAGTGGAAGATGCAGATGGGGTAATCTGGAACATATTGTCAGATGCCGTCATATCTGCCACTGCGATACATGGTGCTGTTGTAACTGTTCCGTAAAGGATCTGCATACCCCAGTCCTTTAAGGTATTATACGCATTGACCGACTTCTCAGCATCATTCTGATCATCTTCAAACCGATACTCAATCTGAGCGCCGTTGATTCCGCCAGCTTCATTGATCTCATCAATGGCAATCTGGGCACCGTTCTTTGCCGCATTACCATAAATCGCTGCAGCACCTGTTGTCGGTCCAATTCCACCGATGTAGAAGGCGTTGGCATCTTTGCTTCCTTCTGAACTTCCGGAACCGCCACTGCAGCCTGCAAGACATCCCACCGTCATGGCAAGAACAAGAGCTGCTGTCACTAACTTTTTCATCTTACTTCTTCCTCCTTCAAGAATGATTAATTAATAATGAAAAAAGGCATCCTTCAGTCATCCCATAAGAACGCCTTTCTTCTTCTTTACGATTCTACTACATTCTTTTTGCAAAAGCAACAATTTTTCATCCCTAAATTGTCCTTTTTGAACGACATTTTTGAATAAATAAAAATAATTTCCTTCAAAAAATCATTTCAGCTTTGGACAATCCTGGCTTTCCATGCCGAGAATACTGCGGACATCGTCGCAGAGCGCCAGGATTTCCGGCGGAATCGTTCCGTCATCCTTCCGGCAGCATTTCTTCAGAGCATCGATATACTGCATGGAAATCTCTTTCAGTTTTCTTTCCGGAGCATCCCCGCTCTCCTCCGGACGAACGTCGTCCGGGCTGTCATCACAGCCATCTTTCCGGCGGTTTTCCATCCGGCTGTCACCGGTTATCCATACCGGCGGTTTTTTAAATCTCTTATACTGATGATAAATGTCCCTGTTATGGATATAGGTCTCCAGATCAGAGGCCCGTTCTTTATCGTATTTCTCCTGAAGACAGCACCGGGTGATGCGGTACAGGTCCTTTGCGTCTTCCAGAGCGTTATGGGCGGTGCGATGCTCCATTCCGCAGATGTATTTCATATCGGAAAGACTTAATGTAATCCCTTTTCCGTAAATCCGCCTTGTGAGACGTTTGGTGATATCCTGCAGCAATCCTGCAATTTTCCGAAATCTTCTGGCCACAAACTTATGGTTCTTCTCAATATCATGGCGCAAAGTATGCGCATCATTTCCCCAGGTAAATATTTCCTTCACCGGGTACTCCTGCAGCAGCAGGTACAATTCCTGAAAGACCGCCTCATAGGAAGGCGCCCCATCGATCTCCTCCTGTGTCAGTCCTGTCAGTTCTTTGCAGTAACCGGTCAGCTTCGTATTATACAGCGGATGGATTGGTGAATAATAGGTGCGCACCAGATTAAATCTCTTGTCACAGATAACCATGCCCACTGACAGCAGCTCTCCGCTGTGTTCTTTGTCAAAAAACGTGTCATTTTCCATGAAACAGGTGTATTCCGCATCAAAAAAAGCATAATAAAACTTCTTTTTTGTATTGCTGTTATTCACTCCATCACCTCTTTTCTGTCTTTTTCGTTATTTTATTGAATAAAATTTAATTAATAAGAGAGAATCTCCGTGCCGTTCTCCGTTACTAAAATCGTGTATTCCCACTGGGCAGAAGGTTTTCCATCCTGAGTATAGATCGTCCAGCCGTCTTCCTCGTCCTGATACACGTCCGGTTCTCCCATATTGACCATCGGCTCGATGGTAAAGGTCATTCCCGGCACAAACAGCAGCCCGGAATCCGGCACACCAATATGATTGATCCACGGATCCTCATGGAAATGTACGCCGCAGCCATGTCCTCCGATCTCCCTTACGATGGTATATCCGTTTTCCACGGCGTGTTTGTTACAGGCATAGCCCATATCTCCCATGGTTCCCCACGGACGAACAGCGGCAAGAGCCAGGTCCAGACACTCTTTGGTCACCCGCACAAGCTTTCTCTTCTCTTCCGGAACATCCCCGATACAGAACATCCGGGACGCATCGCCATAATATCCATTATAGATAGTGGTACAGTCCACATTGACGATATCTCCGCTCTTTAACACCTGATTCTCGCTGGGAATACCATGGCACACCACATCATCCACAGAAATGCAGACGCTTTTCGGATAGCCCTGATAATGAAGGCAGGCCGGAATGCATCCCATCTCCCGGGTGAATTCTTCGATCCGTCTGTCCAGTTCTTCCGTGGTGACTCCTTCCTTCACAAAAGGAGTAATATAATCAAGCACCATGGTGTTTCTCCTGCCTGCTTCCCGGATTCCCGCAATCTGTTCCGGTGTCTTTATCATCTGATGATTCGGCACTTCATATCCACGATTCTGAAAATCTTTGATCCGGTTATCAAAAGACATATGACAGGATTTATACTTTTTACCGCTGCCACACCAGCATTTATCATTTCTTCCAAGTTTCAATTTCTCCTACCTCCTGGTTACAATCGTTTGCCGGCCTTCAGCCCGCATTCTTCTGCATTATAGCACCTTTTGTTCCAATAGAAAACCTCTGTTTTCTCTCCCGGAAAAGTTACCCGGAAAAACACCCGAAAAAATCTCCAAAAAATCCCGGATCAGGAGAAAACAGCCTCACAGCGTCAGTTTTCTGACCCTGACGCCCGTTAAGCTCCCCCTGTCCGGGATTCTTTCAATGATTATTCACTGATTATTTTATTTTTTACCGGCTCTTCTTATTTTTTAATAAGAAGAGACTTGCCTGTCATTTCTTCCGGCTGCTCCATTCCCATCATCTCAATGAGCGTCGGAGCGATATCTGCCAGGCATCCGCCCTCCCGCAGCGTATACGCCGGATCATAATTTACCAGAATGAACGGCACCGGATTGGTGGTATGTGCAGTAAGCGGAGCACCTGTCTCATAATCAATGAGCTGTTCACAGTTACCATGGTCTGCGCAGATGAACATCTGTCCGTCTACATCTTCAATGGCTTTCACTGCGTTGCCCACACAGGTATCCACGGTCTCCACCGCCTTGATCGCTGCAGCTTCCACACCGGTATGTCCAACCATATCCGGGTTAGCAAAGTTAATGATGATCACATCATATTTGCCGGAACGGATGGCGTCCACCAGTTTCTCCCCTACTTCCGGAGCGCTCATCTCCGGCTGCAGATCATATGTGGCAACAGAAGGAGACTTCACAAGGATTCTCTCCTCTCCTTCATTTGGAACCTCAACGCCGCCGTTAAAGAAGAATGTAACATGGGCGTACTTCTCTGTCTCTGCCAGACGAAGCTGTTTTAATCCGTGGGCTGCCAGGAACTCTCCGAACGTATTGGTAATCTCTACCTTATGGAAAGCGACGATAGTATTCGGAATGGTAGCATCGTACTCTGTGAAACATACATAAGTCATCGGGAAATAACCGTTTCTTCTCTCGAAGCCGGTAAATTCCGGATCACAGAGGGCGCGGGTGATCTCTCTCGCGCGGTCCGGACGGAAGTTGAAGAAAATCACAGAGTCATTCTCTTTCAGTGTTCCCACTGGTTTGCCGTCTTTTTCGATGACTGTCGGAAGCACGAACTCGTCCGTCACATCATTAGCATAGGAATCTGCCATGGCCTGTACCGGATCTGCAGCTTTCACGCCTTCTCCGTATACCAGCGCTGCATAAGCTTTCTCCACACGCTCCCAGCGGGTATCTCTGTCCATGACATAATAACGGCCTTCGATGGTAGCGATCTGGCCAACGCCGATCTCATCCATCTTTGCCACCAGTTCTTCCACAAAACCTTTTCCTGATGTCGGTGCAGTATCTCTTCCGTCCATGAAACAATGTACACATACATCTGTAAGTCCCTGTCTCTTGGCCAGTTCCAGCAGTCCATAAAGATGGGTGTTGTGGCTGTGCACACCACCGTCGGAAAGCAGTCCGTAAAGATGAAGAGTGGAATTATTCTTCTTACAGTTCTCCACTGCCTCCAGGAAGGCCGGATTCTCAAAGAAATCGCCGTCCTCGATGGACTTTGTGATTCTTGTAAGTTCCTGATATACGATTCTTCCGGCACCCATATTCAAATGACCTACCTCTGAGTTACCCATCTGTCCGTCCGGAAGACCAACGGCCAGGCCGCTGGCATTTCCTTTTACAAAAGGATATTCAGCCATGATACGGTCAATATTCGGGGTCTTTGCCTCATAAACCGCATTAGCTTTTGGATTATCGTTTAATCCAAAGCCGTCCAAAATCATTAAAACTGTCGGTTTTTTACTCATAATTCAAATCTCCTGTAAAATCAAAATCGTTTATGCGCGTACATTTTTGTACAGGCAATGGAATAGGGGCTGCCGCCAATATCCGGGAATCCTCCTCCCGTGTATCATGCAACAACCCCCTTACCTCAAACCCCGCTGTCGCGAGATTGATTATTTGTTGTAATTTACAATCTTTCCAAAGTCAGCTTTCAGAGAAGCGCCGCCAACCAGACCGCCGTCGATATCTGCCTGTGCAAATAATTCAGGTGCTGTATTGCCGTTCACACTTCCGCCATACTGAATGCGGATTGCTGCTGCTGTAGCATCATCGTAAATCTCAGCGATGCATGCACGGATTGCTGCGCAGACTTCCTGTGCCTGTTCTGTGGTAGCTGTCTTTCCTGTACCGATGGCCCAGATCGGCTCATAAGCGATCACTGCTGTTTTTGCCTGATCTGCTGTCACACCGTAGAAGCCTTCTTTTACCTGCTGACGTACAAAATCAACAGTAACGCCCTGCTCTCTCTGCTCCAGAGACTCGCCACAGCACATGATAGGAGTAATGCCATGCTCAAAAGCTTTTAACACTTTTTTGTTGACATCCTGATTGGTTTCTCCGAAGTATTCTCTTCTCTCAGAATGTCCGAGAACTACGTATTTCACTCCGGCATCCACCAGCATAGCCGGGGAAATCTCGCCTGTGTATGCGCCGCTCTCTTCATAATACATGTTTTCTGCGCCGATTGCAATATTGGAATCTTTGGCAGCTTCCACTGCTGGAATGATATCGATGGCTGGTACACAGAATACCACGTCAACATCATCATTGGCGCAAAGCGGTTTTAACATATTGACAAGCTCAACTGCTTCGCTAGGAGTTTTGTTCATTTTCCAGTTACCGGCAATAATTTTTCTACGCATGATATATTTCCTCTTTTCTTATTGAATATATTTCAATTATTTATCGTTTGCTGCCGCAACACCAGGAAGCTCTTTACCCTCCAGGAATTCCAGAGAAGCGCCGCCGCCTGTGGAGATGTGAGTCATCTTGTCACCGAAACCAAGCTGGTTAACAGCTGCTGCGGAATCTCCGCCGCCGATGATCGTGATGGCATCAATATCAGCCAGAGCCTTAGCCACTGCGATAGTTCCTTCTGCAAAGTTCGGCATCTCGAATACGCCCATCGGTCCGTTCCATACAACGGTCTTCGCATCTTTTACTGCGTTGGCGAAGATTTCTCTTGTCTTAGGTCCGATGTCCATACCCATCTCGTCAGCTTCCATGCTTCCCTCTACCACACGGCTTGGTGCATCATTGCTGAACTCTTTTGCAACAACGGTGTCAACCGGCAGTAATAAGTTCACACCTTTGTCTGCAGCTTTTTTGATCATCTCGTTGGCGTAATCAAGATAATCGGCTTCCAGTAAGGATTTACCAACTTCTTTGCCCTGTGCTTTCGCGAATGTATAAGCCATGCCGCCGCCGATGATCAGAGTATCTACTTTATCAAGCAGGTTGTTGATAACGGAAATCTTGGAGGAAACTTTTGCTCCGCCTAAGATAGCAACAAAAGGTCTCTTTGGATTGTTGACTGCGTTTCCGAGGAAATCGATTTCTTTCTGCATCAGATAACCAACTACGGCTGTTTTCACATATTTGGTCACACCTACGTTGGAGCAATGAGCTCTGTGAGCAGTTCCGAATGCATCATTTACGAAAACATCACAGAGAGAAGCGAGTTCCTTAGAGAAGTTATCCTCATTTTTAGTCTCCTCTGCACGATAACGGGTGTTCTCCAGTAAGATAACATCGCCATCTTTCATAGCTTCCACAGCTGCTCTTGCGTTCGGGCCTACCACTTCCGGATCAGCAGCAAATTTTACTTCCTGTCCCAGAAGCTCGGATAAACGTACGACAACCGGTGCCAGAGATAATTCCGGCTTCGGCTCTCCCTTCGGTTTGCCCAGGTGAGAGCAAAGGATTACTTTTCCGCCGTCTGCGATTAATTTTTTGATGGTTGGCAGAGCAGCGACAAGACGGTTCTCATCTGTGATCTTTCCATCCTGTAACGGAACGTTGAAATCGCAGCGAACCAGAACTCTCAAACCTTTTACATTAATATCATCAACTGATTTTTTATTCAGCATGGGTGTAATCTCCTCTCTATAACACAAACAGGGTCCGGTCCAACAGACCGGACCCATGTCTGGATCTTATATACTCAATTATGATCGTCTTAAAATTATGCTAATTCAGCGAAGTATTTGATTGTACGAACCATCTGAGATGTGTAGCTGTTCTCATTGTCATACCATGAAACAACCTGTACTTCGTATAAGTCATCAGAAATCTGGCAAACCATTGTCTGAGTAGCATCGAATAAGGAACCATATGTCATTCCAACGATATCGGAAGAAACGATCTCGTCTTCGTTGTAACCGAAGGATTCGTTTGCTGCTGCTTTCATAGCTGCGTTGATACCGTCAACAGTGATGTCTTTGCCTTTTACTACTGCTGTCAGGATTGTTGTGGAACCTGTAGGAGTAGGAACACGCTGAGCGGAACCGATTAATTTACCGTTTAATTCAGGGATAACCAGTCCGATTGCTTTTGCAGCGCCTGTGCTGTTAGGAACGATGTTCACTGCTGCTGCACGGGAACGTCTCTTATCGCCTTTTCTCTGCGGTCCGTCCAGAGTCATCTGGTCGCCTGTGTAAGCGTGGATTGTTACCATGATACCGCTCTGGATAGGAGCGTATTTATTTAATGCGTCTGCCATAGGTGCAAGACAGTTTGTTGTACAGGAAGCTGCGGAAATGATAGTATCGTCAGCTTTCAGTGTCTCGTGGTTTGTGTTGTAAACGATTGTAGGAAGATCATTTCCTGCTGGTGCGGAAATAACAACTTTCTTAGCGCCGGCATTGATATGAGCCTGAGCTTTTGCTTTGCTTGTGTAGAATCCGGAGCACTCCAGAACTACGTCAACACCGATCTCTCCCCATGGGCAATCATTTGCATCCGGGTATTTGTAGATCTTGATTTCTTTTCCGTCAACTGTGATAGAGTCTTCACCGTAGGAAACCTTGTCGCATAATGCGTATCTTCCCTGAGAAGAATCGTATTTTAACAGATGAGCTAACATTTCAGGACTTGTTAAGTCATTGATAGCTACTACTTCGTAGCCTTCTGCTCCAAACATCTGTCTGAAAGCAAGACGACCAATACGACCAAAACCGTTAATTGCTACTTTTACTGCCATGATAATTCCTCCTAAGTTTTTAGAATTGTTAAAGCTTCGGGTACATGAACCTCTTGTCCACATCCCATAAAAGATTTGGCTCACTATGTCAAACCTTTAACTATTTTACCTAATTTATGGTGATTTTTCAAGTAGAATTTTGCATAAAAAAAAGAAAAATATTATCCCCGATTTTATGCTATTATTATATAGCAACTGGTAAAACACAAATTATTCATAAATAATATCCATGAAAGGAGCATCCCAATGCTGATTAGCGACACACATTTGCACAGTTTTTTCTCATCGGATTCCGAGGCCTCTATGGAAGATATGATTTTACAGGGAATTTCCCTCGGTCTCCGCACCCTCTGTTTTACAGAACACTACGATCATGACTTTCCTGTGACGGACGACGGGCTGGATTTTCAGCTGGATTTCGATGCCTACCACAACATGTTTCTCCAAATGAAAGAAAAATATGCATCGCAGATCGAACTGCTCCACGGCATTGAACTGGGCGTACAAAAACACTCCGGTCCTGCCCTCATCAATTTTTACAGCAAAATCGGAGGACGCTATGATTTCATCATCAATTCCTGCCACCTGGTGGACGGCGTGGATCCATATGAAAAAATGTTTTTCGAAACCCACACGCCGGAAGAAGGCGTCCGCCGGTATTTCGAGAGCATTCTGGACAACCTGAAAGTATATCCGTATTTTCAGACAGCCGGTCATCTGGATTATATCTGCCGCTATATCCCTGAACCGCGCCCGGAATTTCACTACGAAGAATACGCCGATGTTCTCGATGAGATTCTCAAACTTCTCATCAGCAGCGGCAAAGCTCTGGAGGTCAACACCGCCGGCCTGAAAAAGGGACTTCCGTGGCCGAATCCTCATATGGACATTCTGAAACGCTACCGCGCCCTTGGCGGCGAACTGATCACCATCGGCAGCGACGCCCACCGCCCGGAGGATATGGCCTACGCCTTTGACCGGCTGCCGGATATTCTGGCAGAAGCCGGCTTTCAATATTACGCCCTTTACAGAGATCAGAAACCGGAACTGATCCCGATAGACTAACCCTTCCGGCACATGTGTGCGATCACCACGATCACACCGGCAAAACCCCGGCATCGTTTTTCCGATACCGGGGTTTGGGAACACATGCCATTCCGGATCAAGGACCGCCTGTGCTCATTTCCAATATTTATTTACAGTCTGCGTCTGCGCACAACCATTACGATGCCCGCTGCCAGCAGCAGTACCGGCAGTACAAATACACAGCCGATCAGCGTTACTTTCTGGCTGAACGCCGGAACAATGGCTGTGTCGGCGGATAAATCTTTGGCACGGATGGAAATCTTGCTCTCCTGCTGGCTCAGATAATTAATGCCGTTTAACACAAAGTCTGTGTTGGCACCGCCGACCGCATAATCAATGGAACTTTCCAGCATATTGCTGCAGCCCGCAACGATCAGTCTGCCACCCTTATCATCAGAAACCGCCATGGCAATGGAGAACGGGCCGTCGATATCGCCGTCTTCCTTTTCAATGGTGGAACTGTCGGTATCCACCTTGGAGTACGCGCCGTCACTGGTGGAAAGGAGGGAAGTCACTGTATACGTGTTTTCTTCTCCGTCCGTATCTTCGGAACCGTCTGTACTTTCTTCAGCCGCCGTGGTATCTTCGTCAGTCTCCCCGGCGCTCAGGTCAACCAGTCCTTTGGCACTTGGCGCAAGAATATAAACATTACTGTCATACTGCGCCTGGGTCACGTCAGAACTCTCGATTTCCGGAAGCAGATAGATCGGATACTGGGTGTACATGGTGCTGTCTGTCTCCACCACAACGCCTGGTTCCACGCCGACATCGTACTCTTCCAGCAGAGAATACAGCTGTGGAAGATCATCCACGCTGGCATCCAGGAATACATACATTTTACCGCCGTTTGCCATGTAGGTTTCAATCTGCGCTTTCTCATCTTCGGTGATGTCTGTCTGAGGCCCGTTGATCAGGAGAATATCGCAGTCATCCGGCACAGCTCCCGCGGACAAGAGACTCAGCGTCTCCACGGCATAATTGTCTCCCTCAAAACTGCTGATCACATCGGAAGACAGATCTTTTTCTGAGTGGCCGCTCAAAGTATAAACCACCGGAGTTTCGTCAGAGGTCACATAATTGATCGCTTCCGTCAACAGCTGTTCCACCTGCAGAGAATCCGCAGAATAGGAATATCCGCTGCTGTAGCTGTAGGAGATAAAATCATCCGATGAAATGTACCGGCTCTTATCCCCGCACACCACGATCACACTGTCCGCGCTGACACTTTCCGGATCATCCACGTACTCTTCTGTAAAATTCGGATACAGATCCGGATCCCGGTATTCTATCTTGATATTGGACGACAGCTTTTTATATTCATTAAAAATCTGTTCATAAGCGCCGTTTACATCGGATTCGGAATTAATGACATAGAAGGTGACCTCCTGATCAAGCGCCTTTACGATACTCTTTGTCTGGTCTGACAGGGTATAAAGCTGATTGGACGTCACATCCACACTGAAATCTTTCCAGGTGATCAGAGCGTTGGCAGCCACGGCGATGATGAGCACCAGCACCACGGCCACTGCGGAGAACAGACCTTTCTTAAAATGCCGGTTTTTAAAGAACTGCCGGCGTCCGGATTTTTTCCCGTCATCCCCGGACGTTCCTCCGGCGGCTTCTTCCTCAGCTCCATGGGCATTTTCCTCACTGGCCTTTTCCTCCCCGGAGATCTTTCCCTCTTCCCGGATGGTATCTTCCGAGATACTATTTTCTAAATCTTTATTTCTTTTCCAAAATTTTTTACTCATGACTGCTCCTCCTAATTCCATCTGCGTTTCTCAATGGTCTGTATCGACAGGAAGATGAACACTGCGATAAAGGACAGGTAATAAATGACTGAAGAGGCATTTAAAATACCGGAGCAAAAATCATTGAACCGGTCCATGACAGAAAACCAGTCGATGATCTTGGACAGACCATTGTCGAACAGGCCCGGACGTAGCCAGGCAAAAAGTCCCAGTACCGCAGCGCCGATCACCGCTGTGATCACCCCTGCCTTCCAGCTTTTCGTCTGCTCGAAAAAGAACCACGCCAAAAGAATGATCGCTGCCGCGCAGACAATATAAGTATATCTGGCTCTTCCCGGCACAATATCCGAAAGATTCGGGAGCAGCATGCAAAGAAGCACCACACCAAAAGAAATACCCGCCGCGATCATCTGGCTTTCCGTGATGGACGAGATGAACAGACCGATGGCGAGAAGACAGGCTCCCACCAGAAAATATCCAAGGCCGCCGGTCAGCACCGTCTTCCAGTTGACATCTCCGTACATGCTCAGTATTCCTGCCTGTATAAATGTAATGATCACCGCGCCAAGCAGCAGGGTGAGAACTGCCAGATATTTTCCGACAACAATCCCCGTCACCCGCACCGGCGAGGTGAGCAGGAGCTGATCTGTCTTCTGTTTCCTCTCCTCCGCCATGAGTCGCATGGTGAGGATCGGCACGATAATAATAAAGATTATAGTGATACTTGAATAGATATTAGCCGCGTAATCCGTATACCCGTACGACATACAGATTACAGAAAAATATACGCCGGAAATGGCGAGAAACAGCGCCAGAAACAGGTAGGCGGATAATGAATGAAAATAGGATTTCATTTCTTTTATATATATTGCTCTCATGATTATTCTTCCTCTCCTTCCTTGCCGGTCAATTTCAGGAATACATCTTCCAGGCTTAACGTCTCCATCTCCATTTTTACGATCGGCAGCTTCTTATCTGCAAATTCAAAAAACAGAGCGTCCCGGATATCTTCTTTTCCGGTGGTCTCCGCCGTCACATCAAGCACTCCTTCATTTTCTCCGGTCACTTCATAAGAAGCGATGTATTCGGATTCTTCCAGCGCTTCCTCGATCCGATCTTTCTCTCCTTTGACAGAGAGGAGAATCCGGTTCTTATCTGCGAAATG
The DNA here is from genome assembly GCF_002161065.1 of Eubacterium sp. An11. Lineage (GTDB taxonomy): Bacteria > Bacillota > Clostridia > Lachnospirales > Lachnospiraceae > Anaerobutyricum > Anaerobutyricum faecale. The sequence continues at coordinate 260,155 of NZ_NFLV01000002.1, forward strand.
TTCCGCCAGATGCTCCGGCGTATCTTCCGCAACCAGATGTCCCTGATCGATGATCAGCACGTAATCGCAGATGGCGTTTACCTCTGACAAAATATGAGAGCTCAGAATGATGGTATGTTTTTCCCCGAGTTTTTTGATCAGCGAACGAATCTCGATGATCTGATTGGGATCAAGTCCCACCGTCGGCTCGTCAAGAATCAAAAGCGGAGGATTGCCGATCAGTGCCTGGGCAAGTCCCACCCGCTGTTTATATCCTTTGGACAGATTTTTAATGAGACGCCCTTTCACATCGGTGATTCTGACTGCCTCTTCCACCTCGGCAACTGCTTCTTTTCTTTCCTTCTTTTTCCGGATTCCTTTCAGACTGCATACAAAGTCCAGATATTCGCTGACCGTCATCTCCTCATAAAGCGGCGGCATCTCCGGCAGATACCCAATGAGCTTTTTGGCCTTAAGGGGCTGCTCCAGCATATCATATTCTCCAATTTTTACGTTTCCGGACGTGGCGGAAATATATCCGGTCATGATATTCATGGTCGTGGATTTACCCGCGCCGTTGGGCCCGAGAAGCCCGACAATCTGTCCTTCTCCCACTGTAAAGCTGATTCCCTTTACAGCATGATGATTCCCGTAATCTTTCACCAGATTTGTTACTTCAATCATAATCTGCCTCCATTATTTTTTCGCGGCAGCAAAGCCGCGGTATATTGCTTCGTACATACTATGCAATATTTAAGATAATTCTGTGAACATTGTGCACTGTTCACATTTTTTTCACGATTTCCTTTCTTCTCTCTTAATAATATTAATTTTTTCTTCAATTATTTTTATAAAATTAACTCGATCTGCTCTTTTCGTTAAGAAACTGTTTTTCCGGGCATTATTTTCAATTATGAAGTTTCCACTTCCCGAAAAGTCATTTTACGTGCCTTTTCCTTAAAAAAATGAGGTTTTTCACCCATTTATGAAGGTTTTATTAAAAAAAATGTTGTTTTTCCCATGGTTTTTTATTGATAAGTCGAAAACAATATAGTATAATAAGGGACGTTGAAGAAAACAGAACAAGCAATTATGCATTTAAGGAGGATTAATTATGTCTTACGTTGATGACGTACTCGCAAAAGTAATCGAGAAGAATCCAAGTGAGCCGGAGTTTCATCAGGCTGTCACAGAGGTTTTCGAATCCATCCGTCCGATGATCGAAGCCAACGAAGAATTATACAAAAAAGAAGCCATTCTTGAAAGACTGACAGAACCGGAAAGAATGATCAAGTTCCGCGTTCCTTGGGTTGACGATAAAGGAAATGTACAGGTGAACATGGGTATCCGCGTTCAGTTCAACAGCGCCATCGGACCTTACAAGGGAGGTTTACGTTTCCACCCTTCCGTAAACCAGGGTATCATCAAGTTCCTGGGCTTTGAGCAGATCTTCAAGAACTCCCTGACCGGTCTTCCAATCGGCGGCGGCAAAGGTGGTTCTGATTTCGACCCGAAGGGCAAATCCGACCGTGAAGTTATGGCATTCTGCCAGAGCTTTATGACAGAGCTTTACAAACACATCGGACCTAACTGCGACGTACCAGCCGGTGATATCGGTGTAGGCGGAAGAGAGATCGGTTACTTATTCGGACAGTACAAGAGACTGACCACACGCTACGAAGGCGTGCTGACAGGTAAAGGTCTTACCTACGGCGGATCTCTTGCAAGAACCGAAGCTACAGGTTACGGTGTTGTATACATTGTTGAAGAATTATTAAAAGACCACGGTTCAGACTTAAAAGGCAAGACAGTCTGCGTATCCGGTGCCGGAAACGTTGCTATCTACGCCATCGAAAAAGCACATCAGTTAGGCGCAAAAGTTGTTACCTGTTCTGATTCCACAGGCTGGGTATACGATCCGGAAGGTATCGACGTTGACGCATTAAAAGAGATCAAAGAAGTGAACCGTGCCCGTCTGACAGAATACAAGAAATATCGTCCAAACAGCGAGTACCATGAAGGTCGCGGCGTATGGCAGATTAAATGTGACGTTGCTTTACCTTGCGCTACTCAGAACGAATTATTCACAGAGGACGCAGAACAGCTGGTAGCCAACGGATGTATCGCAGTTGCAGAGGGCGCTAACATGCCTACTACCATGGAAGCAACCAAATACCTGCAGGATCACGGCGTATACTTCATCCCTGGAAAAGCTTCCAACGCCGGCGGCGTAGCTGTATCCGCTCTGGAAATGTCCCAGAACAGCGAGAGATTAAGCTGGACTTTCGAAGATGTTGACGGAAGATTACAGGGCATCATGGCTAACATCTACCACAACATTTCTGACGCAGCAAAACGTTACAATGTAGAAGGCGACTACGTATCCGGTGCAAACCTTGCCGGTTTCGAAAAAGTCTTAAACGCTATGCTTGCACAGGGTGTCTGCTAATCACTGCATACATTTTGTATTTCAAAAAAATACTTGCCAAATTCGGCAAGGTACTATATAATAGCACCGACGCAAAGGAGTGTCCCATTGGGGATGCTCCTTTTTTGTTTTTGTGGTTTACCTGGAGATAAACTGCATAGATATATCATACATATTTTACTGCTTAAAATGCATTATTGCTGTTTTTCTACCGGAGGTTGATTTTTATGGATAAAATTGATAAAAAAATAATTTCACTATTGCAGGAAAATGCCAGATACCCTTTAAAGTATCTGGCTCAGAAGGTCTTCTTATCTTCTCCTGCCGTCTCCACCCGTATTGAACGGCTGGAAAAAAGCGGTATTATCACAGGCTACCACGCAACCGTTGATCCGGTAGCGCTTGGCTACCACATCACCGCATTCATCAATCTGACACTGGACCCGAAACAGAAGGATGAATTCTATCCTTTTGTCACTGACTGTCCAAATGTCCTTGAATGCAACTGCGTCACCGGAGTGTACTCCATCATGCTGAAAGTTGCTTTCCCAAGCACCATGGAGCTTGACACCTTCATCGGCCACCTGCAGCAGTACGGCAACACCCAGACGCAGATCGTCTTCTCCACCGCTGTACCGCCCCGCGGCATTCAGCTACCGCAGGAGGAAGAGGAGGAGGAAACCGCGCAGAACCAATAGCCTCTCGGAGCTGGCTGCGGCGTCCGCACTTGATCTTACAGATACAGCTCTTTTCCGCTGAAAATTTTTGCGGAGCGCGACGCATTTTCAATCAGACATATATTCTTTTTTTATGACTGTTTCCTTTTCCCATCGGGAAAGAAACGCACAGAATTCATCACTCCTGCGCAGAAAATCATACTCTTGGTTTTCTGCATTTTTCATTTCCTGAATCAAATTGCTCATGAGCATCTCTCCCATGGTGCCGGCACCTTTTCTGCTCTGCGCTCCGACACCTTCTCTGTCCTGCACTCCGGCCCTTCTCACAACCTGATCTCCGGATCTCTCCGCTTGTTTCCCGGCGCTGTTTTTTACCGGCAAATGGCGGTACAGTGCGGAATCAGGCACTGAGACATCCTCCATCTTTTGCATGGCGGCAAACATGCTCTCCAGGCTGACAAGACACTGCGATGCGTCCTCTTTCGCCATGGCCACCTGGAAATCAACGGCATATTCCTCGTACTCCCACAAATCATACAGGCGAATGGTCTGCTTTGCTGTCTGCGCCAGCATTTCCACATCCTCTTTCCTGTCTTCTTTCATCGCAATCTCCATCAGAGTAAGCAGGCCGCTGACCACACCGCTGATATCACTCATCATCTTTCTCTCGATAATCTGCGCCGCCTCTTCCGTCCTGCCCTCCGCCAGATACAGACCGGACTGGATCATCTTCTTATCATACAGCGTTTCATCAGGCAGTTCCTCAAGAAGCCGTTCCGCCTCCTCATATTCCCCTCTCTCCTTATGTTTGGAAACCAGCATGGACTTGGCATGATATTTTACCGCCGCATCCTTGCTGTTGCTGTTTGCGGCTCTTTTGTACATTTCCTCAATCTTCGGCAAGTACTGCTCCTGCATCCCGGCCCTGGCCGTCAGCAGCACAACCCCTTCCAGGGCCAGCGCTGCATTTAGCACCAGTTTGTCGCAGGAAGGATACTCCCTTATCTTCTCTTCTGCCAGAGCAAATGCATCGGCAATCCCCCTGCCTTCCTCCATGGCGACCATACATATCTCACCGGTAAACGCTCCGATCTCCTCATCGGTCAGATTTTCTTTAAACGACAACAGCGTATTCAAATCCGTCTCCAGCAGCCTTGCCAGCGCCGGCAGCAGCGTAATATCCGGATAAGACACAGCCTTTTCCCACTTATTGACCGCCGGGGCAGAGACTCCCAGATATGCCGCCATCTGCTCCTGGGTCATTCCCCTGGCTATCCTCTTCTCCCGGATGATTTCATTTATCTTCATCGTTTCCGCCCTCCTGCTTTATATTTACTTTATTATATAAAACAGCAGCGACACAGACAATTGAATTGTTATTACTTTGCGGGAAGAAAAGTTAACCGGAGGTTAAAAAAGGGACTTACATTTTTATAAGTCCCTATGCACGTAGACCGCATATAGATTTACAAACATATCATTTACTTGTGATACGGATGATGATTCAATATCCGATACCCCCGGTAGATCTGCTCATAAAGAATCATGGCGGTCATGGCCGTGTTCATGGTGAAATCTGAGAGATTCAGAATTTCTGTGTTTTCTGTTTTATCTTTATCTCCGCTGTCTTCTGTATCATCTATATCATCTGTATCATCTTTATGATATTTTGGGGTGCTGCCGCCTTCCATCCCGGCGAAGTGAGCAGCCGGGATAAAGAACTGTTTCTTTCCCTGCCCGGACATTTCCCACTGTCCGATGGTCTGGCTGAACGATTCGGAAGTTACGGAGTCCGGTCCCGGCTGGACCAGACAGACATTGCCGGCATCGGCGGCTTCCGCGAGAAGTTTTTCCCACTCTCTTTCTTTTTTGACAAAGCGGCAGGCAATTTTACAATAGCGGCTCAGACGCTTTTCATATTCCGCGATAGCTTTTTTATAAAAAGAGGCGGTTTTGACCTCCTCAAAAATGTAAATCTCGTATTTCATTGTTTTCACTCTTTATATAAGATTTGCAGGGAATATCCGGCTTTTGCACAGATCTTCCCTGCATTTTTATGTACGCTTTTACGTTATCTTATTTTGCTTTATTTCATGAAAATCAGTTCGTAATCACGGTTTCCAAGACCGATTTTTGCCGCATGATCGAGACATGTCTTGTACTCGGAATCCGGCGTGGTGTTTTCAAAATGATCGTGATGATCGCAGAATCCATCACTGTGCATCCGGTCAGACAGCTGGCTGTTTGGCAGCGGATCACATTTCAGACAGGCGTCCACGCAGGCCTGGTCAAGCGCCAGCGGGTCAAAGGATGCAAACATACCGATATTCGGCAAGATCGGCGCATCGTTTTCCGCATGACAGTCGCAGTTCGGAGATACATCCACAATCAGAGAAATGTGGAAATTCGGACGTCCGTCCACGACAGCCTTGGTGTATTCTGCCATCCGGCAGTTCAGTTCCTTGGTGGCCGCATCGTTGATAAATTCAATGGCGTCAAAGGTACATGCGCCAAGACATCTTCCGCATCCCACGCAGTTGTCGGTATTGACCGTCATCTTCTTTGTCTCTTCATTGAATTCCAGTCCATTGTTGGCACACTCTTTCTGGCAGCGGCGGCATCCCCGGCATGCTTCCGGATCAATGCTAGGCTTTCCGTTGGAGTGCTGCTCTTTCTTGCCGGCGCGGGAACCGCAGCCCATACCGATGTTTTTGATGGCTCCGCCGAAACCAGTCATCTCATGACCTTTAAAATGAGTCAGACTGATAAAGATGTCGGCATCCATCACAGCACGTCCGATTTTGGCGCTCTTTATGTATTCGCCGCCTTCCACAGGCACATCGATATCATCGGTGCCTTTCAGGCCGTCTCCGATGATCACCGGACATCCAACCGTAAGCGGTGTAAAACCATTTTCCCAGGCACACTGCAGATGTTCCAGAGCGTTTTTCCGGCTGCCCGGATATAAGGTATTGCAGTCGGTGAGGAATGGCAGTCCGCCCATTTCCTTTACCACATCAGCAACCGCTTTGGCGTAATTCGGACGAAGGAAACCCAGATTGCCCAGCTCGCCGAAGTGCATCTTGATGGCCACGAACTTCTGGTCCATATCAATGTCGCCGATACCAGCCTTTTTGATGAGTCTTTTTAATTTGGTCGGGAGACCTTCTCCCAGCTTCGTTCTGAAATCTGTGTAATATACTTTTGATTTTTCCATTTGATACTCCTTCATTCTAGTTTATCCTTTTCTGCCCTCTTATTATACTATCTTTTCCGGAAAAAGCACAACAGTAAAATACATTTACAAAAAGAAAAAGAGCTCCTATCTCAGGAACTCTGCTCTGACAGTCTGATATGAACATAAAAAAACGAACCAGAAGGGACTCGAACCCCCGACACACGGTTCCGGAAACCGTTGCTCTATCCAACTGAGCTACTGGTCCATGGAAGAAAACTTCCGGCATTTATAATACTATATTTTCGGATGATTTGCAAGGAATTTTTTCAAAAAAATAGAAAAAACAGAAAATTTCTCTTTTTGAGAAAAAATCCCCATTAATTTTACATTTTTTCTCCGGTTTTGTTGTTATAACCACCGATTTTTTCCCTTTTTATGGTATAATGCATCCGTTATCTTAAATTCAAGGAAAGAGGTGTTTACAATGAATCCAAGAAAAGCTGCGATTATCGGCTGTGGTTTTGTGGGCTCCGCCACAGCGTTTACTCTCATGCAGAGCCGTTTATTTTCTGAAATCGTTCTCATTGACGCCAACTATGATAAGGCTGACGGGGAAGCGCAAGATATCGCTCACGGCATTCCTTTTGCAGGACAGATGAAGATTTATGCCGGTGATTATAAAGATATTGCCGACGCCGGCATTGTGATCGTGACTGCCGGTGCCAACCAGCAGCCAAATGAGACCCGTCTTGATCTGGTACATAAAAATGTAGCTATTTACAAAAGTATTATCCCTCAGATCACGGAACAGGACTTCCAGGGAATCTTGCTGATCGTATCGAACCCTGTGGACATCCTCACGTACGTGGCTCTGAAACTCAGCGGCCTGCCGGAAAACCGGGTCATCGGCTCCGGAACAGTTCTTGACAGCGCCAGACTGAAATACGCGCTGGGCGAGCATCTGAGTGTGGACAGCCGCAGTGTCCATTCCTTTATCATCGGAGAACACGGTGACAGTGAGATCGCTGCATGGAGCAGCACCAACGTTTCCGGTATTCCGCTGGATACTTTCTGTGAGATGCGGGGACATTTCAACCACGAAGCGTCCATGAAGAGAATCGCTGAATCCGTAAAAAACAGCGCTTATGAAATTATCGCCAAGAAACGGGCGACTTACTACGGTATCGCCATGTCCGTAAAACGGATCTGCGAATGTATTGTAAGAAATGAGAAGTCTATCCTGCCGATTTCCGCCATGATGCACGGCGAATACGGCATTGAAGGGATTGCCCTCAGCATGCCGGCCATCGTAGGCTTTGACGGCATCGAGACACATGTTCCGATCTCCCTGAACGAGGAAGAGCAGAGACTTCTCCAGGAATCCGCAGAGACACTGAAAAGCGTGGCAGCGGAACTGGATCTGTAAAATCAGAAATAAGACCATTTCAGCGGTGTTTGTTCCGCTTCACAAAGAAAGGAGCCGCCTGTCAGCATAATAGCATTTTCTGTGCAGTCTCGCGTTCCCCATGGGAAAGCACGGATGCAGTCACCGGAAATCATGCTGATATGGCAGCTCCTTTTTATGGATGCACATTTGTTGTGTATACAAATATCACAGTCTTTTCATAACCCCCTGTTTTACCAGACAGACTGTTTAAAATAATAATAAATGTAAGGTATTTCTTCGTTACGGTGTAACTGTAACTCCTTCCGGATAAATGGTCGCAAAATCGTCTTTCATAGAAATGACATTCCATCCGTATCCTTCAAAGGTTTCTCTGGAAGACTGTGCCTTTTCAGGATTGCCATGTTCTCTTTCCGTGTCATCGTTGACCAGTAAAAATGCTTCACTCCGATAAGGATTATCCACAGTGACATATTCCGCCATACTGATATCTCCGGAGCTGTTTCCGAAAGCGAGAACCGGCTGCGTGCCGATTTCCTGAGCGATCAGGGAAACTTTATTCATCTTTACATTTTTGATCAACAGCTGATCGCCACGGATAACCTTGTCCGTTTCCTGGAATACATAATCCAGACCATCCGTATCTCCCTGTCCGGAAGCAATCAGATTTACATCCATACCAATGACCTGTCTTTCCGGAATGTCCAAAACGCCCTCAATAGCTGCGCGGACAGCCAGACGGTCTGTTCCGCTGACAATATACACGATAAAGTCATTATCCTGCAGGTAGCTGACAACTTCTTTCATAGGAAGATAAAAAGCGTCTTTTCTCTGGAGTCCGCTGAAACCTTCGGCCGGGCTGTCAAGGAAATTGCGCACATAATCACAATATTCATCTACTGTCATGCCCGCATACGCCTGAGCAGCGAGGGTCGCATGTTTCTTTTCCAGCTCATCAGAAATAACACCGGTTTCTCCTGCTTCCAGTATTTCTTCTGCAGTTTCTCTGATTTCTTTCGGAGCATCATAGTCCGGATCATTCAACGCACGTTCTGCAAACATCTGCCAGTCAAAATAAATTGGAAATGTCTCGCAGAAAAGAGTACCGTCCAGATCAAATACAGCGATCCGGTCTTCCTCCGGTATATAATTCTCAGAAGATTCATCGGTCACGTCCGCAACATAATCTTTCAACTCTGACAATACCGCAGAATCCTGATTCCAATAAGTAAAGGTACCAGTGCTTCTATCATCCGCCGCAGTTGTACTTTCCGGTGTGCCAGACGTATTTTCTGAACCCGAAGTATTTGTGCATCCAAAGGTTAACATAGAGCATACGAGCATAAGTACCAGCAGCAATGACATAGCTGATTTTCTTTTTTTCATAAGTTGTCCCTCCTCCTTTATTGATTTACGTAAGCTTTACACAAACCTTACATTTATTACATGGGTACAGTATAACAATATTTTACGTAAATATCAACTTGATTTTAACTTTTTATATGCATATTATACAAGGAACAACTTATACAAAACTCATTTCCATTTTCCACGGAAAAGACTGCTGGAACCGGAATAAGAATTGGCATCAGCCTTCCATCCCATGTAACTTTCCAACATATCCGCCTTTTTGTTGTACTTGTAGCTGAGTTTTTCTCCTCTGCTGTTTTTCAATTTGATCAGGTAGCCGCCTTTGACTTTTTTACAGCCGCAGATCTTCATTTTGCCAATGCACTGCCCGGTACTCCGGTCATAAACCTTCATTTTTGTCCGGGAAAACTTCCGGTCCGTGCCGCCAGAAGAGACGTTGGTCCACCATCCCTTTATCTGGCGGTACACTTTTTTACTGAGCCGGAAAGACTTTTTCTTTGCCAGTGTCTCCACCTTCACAGAAGCCGGACTGATTTCCCGGGCATTGAGAACCGGAAGCGGCAGAGAAACCGCAAGCAGCAAAGAAAATATCACCGCAGATATCCATCGTTTTTTCTTCATAGGGACCCTCCTTATAGTATGATAGCATTATTATACTATAGGCGGATACCGAAGGAAAGCGGCATTTTCCGTCCGGACATATAATCTTCAAATTCCGGTGAATTTTGACGGAGTCTCGCGACGCATTTCTTGATGCACTCCACCGCACGGTCCATCTCCTCCATGGTATTCTGATATCCGATGGTCAGCCGGAGGGTTCCATGGGCGATATTGTCCGGTAATCCCATGGCCTTTAACACGTGGGACGGCTCCTTCGATCCTGTGCTGCAGGCGGAACCGGCGGCAGCGCAGATCCCCTCTTCATCCAGAAGTACTAAAAGAGCCGCCCCTTCGATAAACTGAAAACTGATATTACAGTTTCCGGCCAGACGATATCGCAGGCTGCCGTTGAGCCGGGCAAACGGCACCTCATTCAACAGTCTCCGGATCAGATAATCCCGCATGGCAGCTGTCTTTTTTTCCCGCTCCGCCATCTTCGTATGGGCCAGACGGGCGGCCATACCTAATCCCACAATCCCGGGCACATTTTCCGTGCCGGCCCTTTTTCCTCTTTCCTGTCCTCCTCCGTGTATAAAGGGCGGCAGATCCACGCCTTTTCTCACATAGAGGAACCCGATTCCTTTCGGCCCGTTACACTTATGCCCGCTGGCGCTCATCATATCAATGCCCAATCTCTTTACCGGCAGCGGAAGATGCCCGTAAGCCTGCACCGCGTCTGTGTGAAATAAAATATGATGGCGCCGGGCAATCTTTCCAATCTCCCTGACCGGCTGTATGGTTCCCACCTCGTTGTTGGCGGTCATGACAGAAATCAGCACGGTATCCGGCCGGATGGCTTTTTCCAGCTCTCTCACAGAAATCTGACCCATTTCGTTGACCCTGAGATAGGTCACCTCACAGCCTTCTTCTTCCAGCGCCCGGCAGGTATGCAGCACTGCGTGATGCTCGATCTGTGTGGTGATGATATGGCAGCACCGGCGGCCGCCGGTGCCAAAGTCTTTTCTTTTTTTCGCGGCTTCGACCGCCGATTTAATGGCCCAGTTGTCGGATTCTGTCCCTCCGGAAGTAAAATAAATTTCTTCCGTCTCACATCCCAGCGTGGCTGCGATGGTTTTCCTTGCCGCTTCCATCGCCTCTTCCGCCTCCACCGCCAGCTGATACAGTCCCGATGGATTACCATATTGTTCTTTCAGATAGGGGAGCATTGCCTCCCTCACCTCCGGTCTCACCGGCGTTGTGGCTGCATGATCCAGATAAATCCCAGGCATGATTACACCGACCTTTCTTCTTTTTATTCTAAGCTGTCTGTCCGGCTCATATATTGAAAAGAAACCACTCGCAGGTGTTTCTATGTCCTATAAAAAAACCATATTTACCGGAACCCTGATCCTCACTCTATCCGGATTTCTTTCCAGAATTCTGGGTTTCTATAACAGAATATTCCTCTCCAACCTGATTGGTGCAAAAGAATTGGGTGTTTATCAGCTGATTTTTCCTGTATACATGCTCTGCTTTACATTGGTCTGCCATGGATTTGAGACAGGGATCTCCAATCTGACTTCCCGCTTTTATGCCACAGGCGAAAAGAAAAACATCCACCGCCTGATCCGCCTGACCTGCACACTGGCTTTTCTTCTGTCCCTCATACTTCTGTCCATCCTTTATGAGAGCGCCGGATATCTGAGCACGCATCTGCTGCATGAAGCTTCCGCCGCTCCCGCCCTTCGCATTGCCGCTCTCTCCCTGCCTTTTGTGGCCGTCAAGTCCTGTCTTCACGGCTATTATATTGGCTTAAACCGCTCCAGCGTTCCTGCCGCCAGTCAGCTGGTGGAACAATGCGCCCGGGTGGGCAGTATTTATCTCCTCTCGATCTCCGTTTATCTGTTCACCGCAGATGCGCGCATTGCCGCCTGGGGTATGGTCATCGGAGAAATTGCTTCCACTGTCTACACTGTGCTTGCCTATGCGTATACCAACCTTTTCGGAGAACGTCCGGTCCGCAGACGCTTTTCACGGCATCCTGCCAACATCCGCCCAAACCATTCTCCGGAACCATCCATGCCGTTTTCCGTCATGGTGCGGGAATTTTTCTCCTTCAGTATTCCTCTGACCATCAATCATTTTTCTCTGACCATCATCAGCAGTCTGGAAAATATGCTGATTCCGTTCATGCTTGTTTCTTACCTGGGCAGTCAGACCCGGGCTCTGGAATGTTACGGAACTCTCACGGGAATGGCACTGCCTTTTTTATTTTTTCCGGCAACTATCGTCAATTCCCTGTCCGTCATGCTGCTGCCCGCCATTTCTTACTCTTATAAACAGAAAAAAATGATGCAGATCAGAAGCACCATTTCAAAAAGTCTTCATTACTGCATCATTATAGGAATCTTCAGCACCTTTGGATTTCTCATTTACGGAAATACCCTCGGCAATATCGTCTTTGGCAGCGAGGAGGCCGGACACTATGTCTATATGTTTGCCATCCTCTGCCCGTTCATGTATACGGCGCAGACCATTTCCAGCATTTTAAACGGATTCGGAAGCACCAGGCAGACTCTCTACCACAATCTGCTGGGCATGGGGATGCGAATCCTGTTTATCCTTACCATGATACCATCTTTTGGCATTCAGGGATATCTGTACGGCCTCCTGGCCGGTTACAGCGTACAGATTCTTCTGGATCTGTTCTGCATATTTAAAGTGACATCCTTTCCGTTTTCTGTGGAAAAAACGCTGCTGCTGCCTGCCGCTCTGGCTCTGGCCGGGAGCTGGCTGTCCGACCGGCTTTATCACCATCTGCTGCTGACCGGCGGTCTGCATCCGTTCTTCATGCTGGTGATCAGCGGTCTGTTTTACTGCGCATTCTTCCTCACGCTGCAGCTGACCGTAGAACACTGTTCTGCCTGAGGAGTGCTGCTCCGTCTGAGGAGTGCTGCACAGCCGGCCCCTCTCACTTTTTCAGTATGAATACGGGAGCTTACGGGAGCTAAGCGAACGCATCCGCGATCTGCTCACAAAGGATCATCCGCATCATCTGATGAGGAAATGTCATGGCAGAAAAACTCAGTTTCTCGTCCGCCCGCCGCACCACAGCGCCGGACAGTCCCAGCGAACCTCCGATGACAAACACCAGAGAACCGGAGATAAGGCGGGCGCGCTTCTGCATGCGCTCCCGCCATACATCGGAAGGATATTGTCTGCCGTCAATACAGAGGGCGATCACATAATCTTCCTCTCTGATCTTCTCCAGAAGCTTTCTCCCTTCCGTCTCCCTGATCCGAAGTTCTTCCGCCTCCGAAGCCCGGTCCGGCGTCGCCTCGTCATCACATTCCACAATAGACACCGGATACTTTTTATTGATCTGACCGGCAAAAAATGCAATGCCGTCACGAAAATACTTCTCTTTTACCTTTCCCACACAGAGAATCTTGATATCTTTCATGGCCGCAGACTAATCATCCCTTCTTCCAAACAGCAGAACCAGACGCAGGAGCTGGAGAATGGTTGATGCCGCTGCTGCCACATAGGTGAGGGCCGCCGCGCTCAAAACCTTTCTTGCTCCCCGCAGTTCATCTTCATAGAGCATGTGGGAATCTCCCAGAATCCGGAGAGCCCGGGAGGAAGCGTCAAACTCCACCGGAAGTGTCACCAGCTGGAAGACCACCGTCAGGGAAAACAGCACAATTCCCAGAGTGATCAGAAAATGATTAAAACTCAAAAGCACACCGATAATGATCAGCGGCCACGACAGCGCCGAACCGAAATTTACCACCGGGACGATGGCTCCACGGATCCGGAGAGGCGCATAATCTCTCGCATCCTGAATAGCATGGCCGCACTCGTGGGCCGCCACACCGATGGCTGCCACCGAAGTGGAACGCCAGGTGGCGTCCGATAAATGAAGCACCTTGCTTCTCGGGTCATAGTTATCCGTCAGATGTCCGGAAATATGTTCAATCCGCACATTATAAATACCAGCGCCGTGAAGAATCTGCTGCGCCGCCTCCGCCGCCGTGACGCCGGAGTGGCTTCTCACTCTCTCAAACTTCGCATAGGTGCTTTTTACCCTCGCGGAAGCAATGAGGCAAATCACCACGCCGATGATCACAAGAAAATAGGTCGGGTCCCAGAAAAATCCACCCAGACCGTATCCATAATACATAGTGATACCACCTTTCCAATTATTGCAGGAGTCTCCTCCTTATGCAGGATCTGTATGTTCATACTCTCTGATATGCACTGACTATCTCTTATTATGCATATACAACAACAAAATACACATACAAATATTGTGAACTGTCCATTGTCCAAAGTCTTCGGGACAGCGATAGTCTTATTCCCAGTGTCCGGTTATTATACTGTCAAATTATGTTTAAATTGTGTCTGAAATATCAACGCACCTTACACATCCAGCTTCTTCACAGCCTCAATGATCAATTCTTCTGTCACTTTATATGGATAATGTTCCACATCTTCGTCCTCAGTCATGGCATGGGCGCAGGCTGCCACCTGTTCCACTGTGACATCAATATCGGACAGCTTCGTCGGAAGTCCGACGGTCTTGTTAAATTCCATGAGTTCTCTGCACTCCTCTTCTCTTCCGTCCATGACGAGCAGAAGAAGAACACCGAAGCTCACCACAACACCGTGAAGATGATTCTCGTCAAATCCCGGCAGATTACAAAGACCATAGAAGAAGGCATGTGCCACGCCGCCGTTATAATCCATGGTATGATCCCTTGCCACCAACATGGACACCCATCCTGTGGTGATGATGATGGCCAGCGCCGCCTGCTCCAGATCATAGGAGGCGATGCCTGCCTTATTATCAGAAAGGGCCTGGGCGCCATGAGCCACCAGCGTCTCCATGCACATACGGCTCATATTGACGCCGAGAGCCATATAATGCGGCAGATCCTCGCCCCGGGCGGAAATGCTCACCTCATAATATTTGGCATAAGTATCACCGATACCGGCCCAGAGATATTCTTCCGGCGCCCGGGCAATGATGTCTGTATCAATGAATACATGCTTTGCCGCATCCAGAAAATGTACAAAATCTGCAAAAGAACCATCTTCTTTATAGACAATGGATACCGCAGACGCCGCCGCGCAGTTGGATGCGATGGTCGGAAAAGCAAAATACGGTTTCTTTAAATCGATGCTGACCAGTTTCGCTGTATCAATGGCCTTGCCGCCGCCCACAGCAAAGATCATATCGGCCTCTTTAACCGCGTCCATGGCTTCCAGCCGCCGGGCCGCCTCAAACGTACATTCCTTTCCAAACAAAAGAAAAGACAAAATCTCAATCTCTGTGCCTTCCACAGCCGCCAGCAGCTTCTCTCTGGAAGCCCCCATGGCTTTTTCTCCACCGATGACCACTGCCTTTGTGCCGTACAGGCGTGTATATTCCGCTATGCTGTCATATGCCTTCGGTCCCACAGTATAAGGAACCGGCAATATTGTATAATTCTCCATGATGTACTCCTTTTTGCTGTATATTTTCCTGCCAGTGATATCATCTCTGTTCTGCAGACACAGGCTGCATCCTCCGATATCACATGCAGGATTCTCTTCGTATTATAAACAAACTCCTTCTGTTCGTCAACGCAGAGGAGACGCTTCTTTTCTTACTATCTTGATTTCTCCGCCCGTCTGATTTTTCTGCCTTTCACCGGACATTTTTCTGTGCAATCTTGTGACATCGCTTCTTCCGTGCTAAAATAATTACGGTTCCGCCATATACCGGAACCACAGCATCAAGAAAGGAGACATCAGCATGATCAACAAATATTACACATCCATGCTGTCTGAAAAAGACATCATTTTTGAGATATTTCAGTATTCACAGGAAAAAGCAAAGATTGTGGGTGCGGAAAACATTTATGATTTCAGCCTGGGCAATCCTTCTGTTCCGGCACCGCCAAGTGTCAACGACACCATCATAAAAAATGTACGGGAACTTGACGCCCTCTCTCTTCACGGCTACAGCCCGGGAATGGGTATCCCGGAAGCAAGGGCCTCCATCGCGGAGAGCTTAAATCAGAAATATGGCTGTCATTATCAGCCGGAAAACATTTTTATGGCCATCGGAGCCGCCGGCGCTCTGGCGCACGCTTTCCGGGCCGTCAATAATCCGGGAGATGAAGTGTTGACCTTTGCCCCATGTTTTTCCGAATATAAGCCTTACACGGCCGGAGCTTCTCTGAAATTGTCCATCGTGCCGGCGGACATCGACAGCTTTCAGATTAATTTTGAGGCTTTCGAGCAGATGCTCACCCCGTCCGTGACATCGGTGCTCATCAATTCCCCGAACAATCCTTCCGGAATTGTATATTCCACTGAGACCATCAAACGGCTTGCCGACATCCTTACCGCCAAATCTGAGGAGTCCGGTCATCCGATCTACCTGATCTCCGACGAGCCGTACCGGGATATTGTCTTTACAGGAACAGACAGCCCATACATCGCCAACTATTACAAAAACACACTGACCTGCTATTCTTTCAGCAAGTCTCTCTCCCTGCCGGGCGAGCGAATCGGTTATCTGGCTGTGAACCCGGAATGTGAGGGAGCAGAAAATATCATAGCTGTCTGCCCGCAGATCTCGAGGACCATCGGTCAGAACGGTCCGGCTTCCCTCATGCAGAGAACCATCATTGATGTGTGCGGGGACACCGCCGACCTGTCCGTCTACGAGGAGAATAAAAAGATTCTCTATGACGCCCTTCTCTCCTACGGCTACTCCTGCGTGGAACCGGGCGGTACCTTCTACATGTTCCCGCGTTCCCTGGAACCGGATTCCTATGCATTCTGCGAGAAAGCAAAGGAGAAAAACCTGATGCTGGTGCCAGGCGACATCTTCGGCTGCCCGGGCCACTTCCGGATTGCCTACTGTGTGCCGACAGAGCGCATACAAAAGGCTCTGCCTGTCTTTAAAGAACTGGCAGAAGAATATATAAAATAAAACTTCCGGACAAGACCTACGGTACTGTACGCCGTCCGGAAGTTTCAGGATTACATGTTCAAGGAAGAATCCTGAAAGAAAAAATCAACCGGAACAAAAAAGTTCCGGTTGATGCTTTATACAGCGTACTGCTGTCATCTTTATCCTGTCATAACATTTTACTGTTCAAAATATCTCTCCAGGAACTGCCTGGTCCGCTCTTCTTTCGGATGTTCAAATACCTGTTCCGGGCTTCCGTATTCCGCTACCATTCCCTTATCGAGGAACAATACCTTATCAGAAACATCACGGGCAAACTGCATTTCATGGGTGACAATGACCATGGTTGTCTTTTTGTCTGCCAATCCGCGGATCACTTTTAACACCTCGCCGGTAAGCTCCGGGTCCAGGGCGGACGTCGGCTCGTCAAAGCAGAGAATGTCCGGCTGCAGCATCAGAGCTCTGGCAATGGCAACACGCTGCTGCTGGCCGCCGGAAAGCTGATGCGGATAGTAGTCCATTTTCTCCTGAAGGCCGACACTGGCAAGCAGTGCCTCCCCCTCTGTCCTGATCTCATCAAGAATCTGCTTTTTATTGGCTTTAAAATCCGGACGCTCCTTGGCCATGAGCTCTTTCGCCAGCGTACAGTTCTTTAATACCGTATACTGTGGAAAAAGGTTAAAAGACTGAAACACAAGACCAAAATGCAGACGATTCTTCCGGATCTCTGCCTCGCTCAATGTGCGGGCGTCCGCTCCGTCAAAAACAACTTTATCATTGACGCGAATCTGTCCGCTGGTCGGTCTCTCCAGAAAATTAAGACAGCGCAGCAGGGTAGTCTTACCGCTTCCGGATGCGCCGATCATGGCAAGAGATTCTCCCTTTTCCAGAGAAAAGTCAATGCCTTTTAATACTTCCAGACTTCCAAAATTCTTTTTCAGATTATTTACTTCTAATATCGCCATGTCTGCGCCTCCTTATACTCTGAAATAATCCATCTTTCTCTCAATCCAGCCAAACAGCAGGGAGAGGATGCCGACAAACACAAGGAAATACACAGCTGTGGAGAACAGCGGCCAGATAAGACCCATTTTAGTAAATCTCTCCGCGCTCATGATAATCTCACCGATACCGATGACACGGGCCAAAGCTGTATCCTTTGTGAGCGTGATGATCTCGTTGCTCATCGGCGGCACAATGCGCTTGATGACCTGCAAAAGCACAACCTTAAAGAAAATCTGTGTTCTTGTCATACCCAGTACTTTGCCGGCCTCATACTGTCCCACAGAAATACTCTCGATCCCCCCTCGGTAAATCTCCGAAAAATAGGCGGCATAATTGATCACAAACGCAATCACAGCCGCGGTAAAACGGGATGACATAGGGATGCCGAAAAGCAGTCCCGGCGCGTACAATACCACGAAAAGCTGAAGCATCAGAGGCGTTCCTCTGATCACCCAGATAAATACCTTCGTAATCCATTTCAAAGGCTTAAACTTGGACATGGAACAAAATGTAATGATCAATCCCAGCGGAAGAGCCAGAAGCAGCGTCACCACAAACAATTCCAGGTTTAACAAAAATCCACTGGTCAGCGACTCGATCGGATTAGCTCCCAACATAGCGTATCTCTCCTTTTTTATGTATTCCGGGTTCTTTGCCCGGTGTCCAAAACTGACTCCAGTCAGCGACTGTGCAATTCCGGTATTTTCACAACAAGAATCCGGCTTTCCACTCTCCCGCCGCCATGCGGGATGCCGGAAATCCGGATTCAATTATTAGTTATATGATTATTTCTACTTGCTGTTATTCATTTATTCTGCCGCTGCAGTTGCTGCTTCTGCCGCAGTATCACCGGTAGCCGCTTCCGGTGCGGCTTCTGTGGATGCCTGGGTATCCTTCTCGATCAGAAGATCGGAAAGATTATATTTTGCAGCCAGTTCGGCAACGGTACCATCTGCATAAAGCTGATCAATGGCATCGCTTACATGCTGCTCCAGATCGCTTCCCTTACGGAAACCGATGACGTATTCCTGAAGACCAAAGTTATTGTCCACATTGATGACCATATCAGAATAGTCGGTGTCAGGGCCGACCATACCATATGCAGCCACACTGTCAACCAGAGCCACATCTGCTGTTCCTGCTTTTACTTCCATCAAAGCCTTCGCCATGGAATCAGAAGCTACATAATTGGCATTGGCAAAGTATTCTTTTGCGGATACTTCTACGGTATCATCGTCGGCGATCGTTCCCAGCAGCTTTCCTTCACCGGTGGAACCTTTCTCCGCTGTAACGGTCAGTCCGTCCACGCTCTTCATAATCTCATCTTCTCGGTCAGCCTTCATGACCATGGCCTGTGTATTATACAGATACGGTTCAGAGAGAGTCATGGTCTCCTGTCTCTCCGCCGTGCTGCACATACCGTTCCAGATACAATCAATGTTCTTGGAATTCAACTCGATCTCCTTGGAATCCCAGTTAATTTCCACGAAATTGATATCAATGCCGAGCTTCTCGCCCACAGCCTGTGCCAGCTCCGTATCAAAACCAACAAAATTATTGTTCTCATCATAATAGTTCATCGGTGCGAATAAGGTCATACCGATGGTCATCTCACCCTTAGCGCTGACATCTTCCCAGTCAGACTCTGCAGCAGCCTGAGTGCCGCCCTCTGCGGAACCTTCTCCGCCTCCATTGGAACTACCACATCCTGCCAGAGAAGTAACACACATAGCAGAAAACAACGCCATGGCAATAAATTTCTTCATAACTTAGTTCTCCTTCTACATTTCATTTCTTTTTTTGATTCAAAGGTTTATCAATCTACTCTAGTAAAGTATTATAGTCGAAAGGAAGGGAAAAAGCAAGGGTTAATTATGAGAATTGTTTTTCGCATGGATTGTCCAAAATCGCATTCAACATATTATTTTGAACAATCCCTGCCCTAAGCAAGATAAATTCAAACGATTCCGGCATCCACATGGAAATTCTTTTATCCATGTTCTGCTCCGCAAATTCCAGACAATCTTCTACCATAGAACCAAATGCTGCACCATCTGCAATCACAAACATATCTTTTGTGGTTTGTTCTTTCATCACATTTATAATATTTGAATTGCCTCCTGCGCTGATAACTTCACTTTTTTCAAATAAAGCAGAATAAAACGTAAATCCTGAGTTACTGTCTTCTGTCACGACTAACGACATTTTATTATTGTTTATATTTGGAAAATTGCTGTACAGCTCTTCAAAATCACAAAGGACCTGGCGCATATCTGCCTGTTTTTTTCTTGTTTTGATTTCATATATTTCATGAATGCTATAAGGCAGCATTTTTAACGGCGCTCTGCTCACAAACACAAAATAATTTCCGGAAGCTAAAGCATATTCTGCAAATTCCTGAGAAAAAATAAAATTATTATTTTCTTCAACAAAAATTATCGTTTTTTTTAACGGTTCAAACATTTCCTTCCAGCTTCTGCCCGGCACATCCCGAAGATAGACATAATATTTTGCATTGGTGGAAACTATAAAACCGGATTCTCTGCCATTCAGCAAATATTCATACATCATATTTAGTAACGTGGTTTTCCCCGATGCACTGTCTCCTTTAATAATGGTAATATTTCTTTTTATTTCAAACCGGAATATAACCTTTTTGCTCCGCACCTCAAATTTATATCTTCCCTTCATTGACCATTTCCTCCGCTTTCAACAGCTCATTTACATATTCTTTGCCATTATGAACGATTTTTCCTGTATTCATAATCATAATTTCGAACTCTCCGGTAAATCTGAGTATGTGCTGAAGATATACAGTCAAATCCTTTTTCTCGGCTATTTTCAAAATCCATTTTGCACAATTATTGCCGCAATTTGACATATTATAAACAAAAGAATCGTCTTTCAGCATGAGAATCAGGACTTTCACTCCGCCGGAAAGCTCCTTTGGCGTAATCGCTCCAAGTACGGGACTTTCGATAATATGCGGGCTGATCACTTTAGAGCTGTCAACATCTAAAATCATTTCTTTGACAAAATTGTCTTCCAGCCATTCGTCTTCATATACATTATTAAAATATGCCGGCGCATCTTTCATATACTCCACACCGCCATAATACCAGATTTTTAACATTTTCTTCCCTCCCAACATTTTTCACTGATATATTTATATTATAATTCCAACTCCATGGAGAACACCTCTACTCCATTTTCTTTTTTAAATTTTTTCTTTATTTTAAAACCACAGGCAGCATATACACTTTTAGCGCGGGCATTTTTGACTCTGACATTCAGATTCATTTTTGTCCGGTCAAAAAGAGTCTTCGGAACGGAAACAGCACCGTTCCATTTTTCCGGACCGGATATGCCTTTTCGATACGGATAAGTACTTCATCGGCAAAAGCCTGCATCTCCTTCTCATTCAACCGGCTTTGATATGGCGTAAATGCAGCTCCCCTCAAAAAGTCCAGAATCTGCTCATGATTTTGCATGATATGGCAGTAGTCTGTCACCCACATATGAACTTTAGTGGTGTGCTCCGCAAATATATCATAATAGTGCGCGGCAGTATGAGTGATAAATTTATCTTCTTCAATACCAGCGAATCGTTCTTCCCATATTTTTTCCACCTCTAGAATGCACTTGCTGGCCGGCATTTCGTCAAACAGCGGAATCTGCACTGCCAGCACTCCGCCTTCTTCTAACATGGAAAATGTCTGTCCGATAAAATCTTCCTGATTGGGTATCCATTGCAAAAATGCATTGGAAAATATCAGGTCGAATGTTCCCAGATCCGCCAGTGATTTACTGCAGTCTCTTCTTATAAATTGTACCTGCGGCAGGATTTTTCGGGCCTTTTGCAACATTTCTTCTGATAAATCCACACCGGTTACTTCAGCATCCTCCCACGTGGAAAGAACCGCCGCTGTACTCATGCCGCTCCCGCAGCCCACGTCCAGGATTCTTTTGAACTTTTTATCTTTTAAACGGGCTGCCAGATCAATGGACGGCTGCATCCGCTCTTTTCCAAAACTGTCATAAATCTCTGCATTCCACATGAATGTTTCCTTCTTTCTTTTTCTCAGTCTACAATAGTTATAACATCTTCTCCATCCGGACACAGTCAAAGGTGTCGCCGTGGATAATCTGTCCATCGCAGATTTCATAACCGAGCTTTTCATAGAAGCCTACGGCCACATCCCGGCTCTCTAGAACCGATTTTTGATACCCCATCTCACGGGCCCAGTTTTCTGCCTCAGTTACCGCCATCCCTCCAAGCCCTTTCTTCCTGTATTCCGGCAGAACCACAACCCGTCCAAGCATCACAGAAGGAAACACTTCCCCGGAAATCTCATAGAGCCGGCAGGTCGCCACCGGAAATGCATCGTCCAGCAGCACGATATATTTGGCATCCGGGCTGTCATGCTCATCGAACTCTTCCCGGAGCGTGATGTGATACTGCCTGGCCATAGCCTGGATGCGCACATAGTAGGCGCCGGCCTGCTGCCAGAGTTCTTCTGCTCTTAACACATGTATTTCCATCTTTATATCTCCGTTTCTTATCTTAAAAATCTTAAAAATTTCTTTTTTGCAATTTTTGTTTTCTGCCCTTTATCTGGCCTGATTTCTCCTCCCTAATCTTTTTTACGTTCAGATCCGGCATCTGAAAAAATTCAATTTTTTCTCTCAGATCTTTGCAGATCCATTTTCACAAGCCCCACCGCCAGCAGTCCCAGGAGCAGCACCGCATCCACCAGAAGAACCGTCACAATATTTTCTGCCAGTCCAAACACAAACAACACGTTAAAAACTTCTGTCGACAGAGCAACAAAACACAGGGAGTTACTCAGATATTCTGAGATAATCTTCCCGTAAATATTGTTCATCTGCACTTTTACATACAGATACGGCCGGAGAAAATAGCGAATCACAACACAGATTACCGGATACGCAAAGATACACTCCTTCCGCGCCAGAGTACTCGCAATGCCAAGCTTCCACTGTACTGGAATCTGTGGAGGCAGTTTGCTGTAAAATAAGATACCCACAAGCAGGCACAGAACAGTCAGCGCCATCCACGTCTGGAAACTGCCCCACAGCCAGAGGAAACTGACGGTATCCAGACGAAATACCGGCTGATTCTGCTCCCAGTAATCTTCCAGCTCACCGGTGTACCGCTCCACCTCCATGGTCTCGTAAGTAAGCTCCCGGTCGTGGAGCATTTGTTCACAGAGGGCTTTAGCCCTGTCCAAATCGTCCATCTGCATTGCCAGCCGTTCACTCTGCCTCTCCAGAATCTCAGTGAGAGACTCCTTCCCCTGGATTACATTTCGGATATCCTCAATGGATATCCCCAGCGTGCGCAGGTACGCGATTTTTTTGAGATTCTCCACATCACTTTTTGAATAATCCCGGTAGCCGTTTCGCTCGTTTCTTGATGGCTGGATCAGCTTTTCTTTTTCATAAAACCGAACATTGGAGCGGGCCAGGCCCGTCCGCTCCTCCACTTCTTTTATGGTCATATTTCCGCCTCCTCGTCTTTTTATGAGGCATAAATATACAGTATCAATGAGGTTTACAGTCAAGGGAAATTTATTTTTAAGGAACGCATTTCCTCTTCCACTATTCCCTTTGAAGTAACTATTAAGATATAGTATAATTCTATGTCACTGTTTATTCAAGTAAAATTTTTCTCACTCCGAATTGCTGATTTTAAATTTTCCGAATCGATGATCCCGCATTATAAATTTTTTCCTTTCATACTATCTTTTTGCTTCTCCGATTCGTTATACATAATAGAAAGAGAAAATCGTTAAAAGAAAGGAGGATTCTGTGGACCTGGATTTTTTACTGATCAGAAAAATGAGGCAGGGCGATGAAAAGGCATTTGATCTGTTTATCCATAAGTATTACAGAGATATTCTCTCTTATTGTAATTATCATTGTGTAAATAAAGAATATGCAGAAGATTTGACGCAGGAAACATTTGTCCGCTTTTTCGCAAAACTTTCTGATTATCATCATATGGGAAAAGTAAAAAATTACTTATATATCATTGCAAGAAACCTATGCGTTGATTACATGAAAAAAATAAAAGAAATCCCGACTGAACATACAGAATTGGTGAAACAGCTGGAAAGAGGAAATCCGGAAAATGATACGGTTTTAAACAGGATTTCTTTGGAATCCGCGCTGAAAAAATTGCCGGATGAATTGCGGGAAGTGATCGTTCTTTATTATTTTAACGAACTGAAAATAACTGAAATTGCCAAAAATCTGGGAATTACGGTTTCCCTGGTCAAATACCGGCTGAAGCGGGGAAAAACCCGGCTGAAACAATTGATCGGAGGTGAAATGAATGAATAACTTTGAAAAACAGCTGGAGGATTACAAAAAGGAAACTCATATTGAACCACGGGAAGAAAAAATACAGGAGACCATCCGGAAATCAAAGGAAGCTTTTTTCCGGGCGGAGGAGGAGAAAACATTGTCCTATTATGAATTTGTCCTGGGACAATTCAGACTGATACGGAAGCGATGGTGGTTCTTTCAGATTGTCTTACTGGTATTTTTATGGCTCATTCTCATCTCTGTAAAAGATGACGCCTATGTCCAGAGAAGCCTTGGAATCATCGCGTCCTTGTTTGTTATTTTGATCATTCCCGAGCTGTGGAAAAACAGAACCTGCCAGAGTATGGAAATCGAATCCTCTGCGTACTTCTCACTCCGGCAGATTTACGCCACGCGGATGCTTCTGTTCGGTCTGGCGGACATTTTATTTCTTTCCGTTTTTATGGGTATCTCCATATCTGTCTTACATTTTAATATGCTGGATCTGCTGATACAATTTCTCTTTCCTATGACAATTACTGCCTGCATTTGTTTTCACACGTTATGCTGCAAGCGATTGAACGAAACCGCAGCGGTTGCATTATGCATCGCGTGGAGCAGTGTGTGGCTGTTTATTGTTCTGAATGATTCCGTATACACGCGGATCACCATTCCCATCTGGATCTTTCTGTCGGCCCTGTCAGTGATTTATCTGGGTGCGGTAATTTATCAGACCTTAAAAATGAGTACAAATTATTGGGAGGTATCGGTTCATGGAATTGAAATTAACTGATTTAACAAAAAAATTTGGCAATTTTTCAGCGGTAGACCATATCAACCTTACCATGCGAAATGGTGTTTACGGTCTTCTCGGAGTAAATGGCGCAGGAAAAACAACGTTAATGCGAATGCTCTGCACATTGATCAAACCTACACAGGGACACATCACTTATAATGGAAAAAATATTTATGAGATGGACAGCGCATACAGAAACCTGCTGGGATATCTGCCACAGGAATTTGGGTTCTATCCGGAATTTACCGTTCAGGATTATCTGCTCTATATCGCTTCCATCAAAGGAATCCGCCCGGTTGTAGCAAAAAAAAGGACAAAGGAATTGATTCACGGGGTGGGTCTTGCGAAAGCTGCCAACAGAAAAATGCGGACTTTATCCGGAGGCATGAAACGACGCGCCGGGATTGCCCAGGCGATGCTAAACGATCCTAAGATATTGATTCTTGATGAACCAACGGCAGGACTTGACCCCAATGAAAGGATACGTTTTCGTAATCTGATCAGCGAACTTTCTGAGGAACGGCTGGTCCTGTTATCCACGCACATTGTTTCTGATATCGAATATATTGCCAATGACATACTGCTGATGAAAGACGGCAAAATTATCCGTCAGGGAACACTTGACGCCATTATCGCGTCCATGCCCGAAACTGTCTGGATCTGCCATGCAGAAAAACAGCAAGTATCTTCAATGATTGAAAACTACCGGGTATCGAATATAAAGGCAGAGAATGATCATGCAGAACTGCGTATCATTTCATCAGAAAAACCGCTGCCGGAAGCAACGCCCGTACAGCCAACGCTGGAGGATGTATTTTTACATTATTTTGGAGAAAAGGCAGGTGACAATCATGTTGAATTTTGAGATCAAAAAAATTTTTTCTAAGGCAAGAAACAAGGTGGCAATGACAGCTTTGCTGGCAATCCTTCTGGTGGTATCCTTGTTATCCATAAATAAAGTGGAATACATGGATGAAAATGGAAATCACACAACAGGCATCACCGCCGCACAAAATCTCAGAAGAGAAAAAAACAAGTGGGCAGGCGATCTGACGGAAGATGTGTTCAGAGAAGTTTATCAGAAAAACCATCAGATCAACTCTGAACAATTAAACGATTCCATCGAGGAGGAAGATAAAGCCTTCCAGAAAAAACAGGGAATATCGTCTATTATTGATATCATCAACGACGCCAACAGTCCATGGAGAGACTATGATTATTATGCCATTGACAGAATCACCGAAGATGAGGCGGCAAATGTCTATGAAGAACGTATCGCCAATCTTAAAGACTATATAAATGGCGGCGAGGAATCCTTTTCCGATCATGAAAAAGATTATCTGCTCACCAAATATCAAAATCTCAGAACTCCGTTCCACTACGAGTATTATGACGGCTGGGTGGCATTAATCGACAATATACCTACATTTATTATGATACTTGCACTTTTCATAGGATTTTTTGTCTCAGGCATTTTCTCGGACGAATTTCAGACCAAAGCGGATTCTGTCCTTTTCTCAACAAAACTGGGCAGAAATAAAGCTATCCGCTCCAAAATAAGCGCAGGATTCATGATTTCCACCGTTCTGTATGCTGCTTTCATCGGTATTCACACAGCCATCGTGCTTTTGATTCTCGGTGCAGGCGGCTCAGACTGTCCGATACAGATGATTTTCTGGCGAAGCTGCTATAATATCACAATCCTTCAAGGGTACCTGTTTATCGTTCTGGGCGGCTACATCGGCACACTATTTGCTTCCACGGCTGCCATGCTTGTATCCGTCCTTACACGCTCCACAGTGATCGCGATCATCGTTCCTTTTATTATATTGTGTTTCTTTCCTTTTTTGAGCAGAATCATCCCTCTGCCGGAAATCTGTTCTTTCTTCCCGGACAGACTGCTGGATATCTATAATGAACTGAGGGATTTTGAATTGCTGGAAGTGTGCGGAAATATTACGACCGTCTCCAAAGTGATAATACCGGCATATGCCATTATATCATTACTTTTGCTGCCTGTGATTTATCAGTTTTATAAAAAGGCAGAGATCAAATAATTGAGAAGCTATTACGACGGCAAATAAGGAGCTGACCCGCTCCTTATTTGCCCGGATGACTGGATACATCAGACAGGCCCCATTCCTTATTACATTCTTCTATATATAATATAATGAATCAGTTTGTCTTTTCTATAAGACCTATTCAAAAATTAAATGCATATTAGAATGTCTATTTAAAGAATTTTTGTCTTTTTCTATATAATCCCATGTTTGCTGGTATGTTCCCGAAACTGCAATTTGGTTATCTGATATAAATTCTATAAATTCATTTACTTTCCCGTCATATTTATCTGCAAAGTCGTCCGATAAGATTTGTTTTTCCTCATCGGTAAAGTCTTTTAACTCATCATATAACACATGTTCTAAATTGCAAGAATTAAAAAAAATTCGATAAGGTATTCCATTTATCTTTCCTGTTTTCCTAAGTTTATATAAAATGGCTCCTTTGCGTCTGTTGCGATTTACAATTGCTTTTACATTTTTAACATCTATATGATCCTCGTAATATTGCGCCTTCTCCACATCTGCTTCTTTGATATCAATTTCCGGAATATATACACCATCCGTATCAACGATATGGATAATCATGATAAAATCATCGTGAAAGTAACGATATTTCTTTTTTACACTTTCTATCTGTTCATTAATTTTTTTAGAATATTGTCTTCAGAAACATAATCTTTCAGAGTGATATCCCCATATACCACAACAAATTGCACTTCATTATTTGAAAAATATTCTTTCATAATCGACCCAAGTGCAGCTTCGTCACTTGGTCCTTCCACTATAAACATAACGACCTTTTTTTCACTCATGCTGTATCATTCTACCCGCCTTTCTAAATGCGCGTGCGATTTTTAGGCTGTCTGTTTCTTCATAAATTACTTCATCCTGTCCACCAAGAGTAATTCCCCTCAAATACATATCCCTTTGATTGTTTGTTGCTTTTACATTTTTCATTCGTATATATCTTCTATCCGGATTAGCCGTGGAAAGCATAATACTATCTTTATCCAGCATTTCGAGGGCACGAAGATTATGTGACGTAAAAATCAACTGCCCTTTTGCGCTTTTGCTGAAAATATCCAGCAGCTCTCCCAGCATATACTCAAAAATACCTGCATCCAATTCATCAATGACCAGACAGATAGAAAAATTTCCAAACGCCTGAATCAGCGCATTTAAAATAGAAATAATCTTAATGATTCCTTCCGATTCCATTCTAATTGGAATCGGAGCCATACCGTCCCGGATAGAAACAATCTCCACTCTGTAACCATTTTCTCCTGAATCCGTTAGCTGCATTCCATGATTATGAACCGCTATTTTCATTCCTGGAATAATTGTAAATAAAACCATGTTCACCTGTTCTACAATAACATCCAAAACATTTTTTCTTTCTTCATTTAAGATAATCGGTTCTGTTAAAGGGACAGCAAAATCTTCCTTCATCCCGATTTCGTCTTGTTCAATCCTGAATGCCATAGGCAGCAGAAAATTAGCAGAAATCACTCCCGAATGAGCGTTACGAATTACAAATAAATCTTTCAATGCAAACTTAAATAACGCCTTGATTGTCTCTGAATAGTGTCTGAAATCATTTTCATAACAACGACAGAAAATTTCTCTGCTGCTCTCTCCAAAAATATAAGAACAGTTCTCCTTTTCTGCCATTTTTCTCGCCACAATCAAATCCGTTTTATTTTCCGCATTCGCTTCAATCACTTCATTAAATCTCTTTCTTGGAGAAAACACTATATCTTTATCCATGCGCTGATAATCCATAAATACAGTCTTATTACTTCTGGAATCCTTTTCATTTATAGCACAGCTCAAAGTTTCCCGAATAATCTCTGCATGTTTCCCATTTCTTTGCAAAATAATCTTATAGCCTGCTTCATAAATAACTGAGTCTGCAAAAATATTAAAATCGGCAGAAATCTCTGCCTCCTTTTCATTTACCTCGATATAATCTGCAATTTCATCCTCCAACACACTGCCAATCATAATCTTTTGTAAATAATACAATGCATCAATCACTGCCGTTTTGCCAGAGCCATTTTGACCGTACAGGCCTAACACCTCTGCATTTTTATAGCCCAACTGTTTCCGAAAGGTATTGGGCATAATAATCTGTCCGTTTCTAACATTTTTTATATTTGAAATCTTTAAAGAAGCTAATCTTACAACACTTTCCATTTGTTTTACCTCCACGGAACTCATTGTAACACAAACATACATCTTTTTTCAAATTATTATTTTAAATTCTGCATTTTTTATTCTATTTCAAAAATAATATTTGTGAAATCTTTTATTTTTTCATCTTATTTGCTTAATCCATTTGCGAAATCTCCAAACCGAACTCTCCCCCTTCACACCGACAAAATTCATATAAAAATTTTTCAATTAGGGTGAGAGTTTTTTCTTTTTTGTGTACCTATATATATGAAGGACTCATTCCGAGCCAATCAATAGTAGGAAGGAGAAGACAAGGATGTACGTAGAACAATCCGTGCAAAACTGGTCAGGAAGAGTATTCGCCAGAAGCAAGACAAAGAAACCAAACACGAAACGAAACAACAATATACAGACAAGGAGGACGACACATGAAAAAACGATTTACAGCAATAGTACTTAGCCTGTGCCTGATATTGGCGCTGCTGCCGGCCACGGCCTTTGCTCAAACCGCAGCCCCGGAAGAAGAGACATCGCCGCCTATCACAGTCGGAGGAGTAGACTTAGAAAGCACCGCTGCCAATCCGGTGGCATACGCCATCACGGATGAAAGCGGCAACGTTGCGACTGAGGGCGCCAATGACACGAATTATAACGTCAAATGGGACGGGGAGACCCTGACCCTGCGTAATGCGACTGTGAAAGTCGTAGAAAACGAACATTCTGCAGCTATCGAACGTTCTGCGCCATTTACGCTGAAACTGGAAGGCAGGAATACCTTAACATCATTGGAAAACACTCATGCCGGCAAGGGCATTTCGGCAACAATCGAAGACTACGGAACCGTTGACCCTACTGTCCCTTACGCCCTGATCATCTGCGGGGACGGCAGCCTTGATGTCACAGGCATCACTGAAGGGATAGCTCTCGCAGGTAATCTCATTATAAAAAGCGGCACGGTGACAGCAACAGCCACCACCGCCCAATCGACATATCCAAGCTTCGGCATCGGCACAATGGAAGTAGGAAACATCTACATTGAGGGCGGCAAAGTGACTGCCATCGGAGGAGCATCTTCCACTTTCAGCGCCGGCTTTTACATCATGGTCATGTCTAACGAAAATACGGGACAGGTTCCCGGTGGTACCGTCCGGATTACCGGCGGTGAGGTGACTGCCGTCGGTGGGGAGATTACAGAAACTGATGAAGAGGAACCAGTTCCGATCTCACCAGGCAGTTTTGGTATCTTTACCATGATTACCTCTGATTCTGACAACGTTTCTCCTACCTTCACCAACGGCGCCATCTCTGTCTCCCCGATGGAAGGTGAGGCCATTGAAGTTCAGGCGGGTGCGGACGCGGACACGGCAACAGCCATCCCGGGTTCTCCGTTTGACAACGGAGACCATGATATCACGGACGCTGTTTCCGATGAGGCATACTTCCACAGCAAGGCATTCACTCCTGCCCCGGAAGAGCCGGAACCGGTTGTTCCAACTGACCCGAAGACGCCATCCTCCCCGGCGGACACTTCTCAGCCTGCACCGGAAGCTGCTCTGCAGCCTGGCAGTACCTATGCCGCAGGCGGCAACACATACCGGGCAGCTTCCGCCGACACCGTCACCGTACAGTCTGTCGCCAATAAGAAGACTGTGAAAATCCCGGCTTACGTCACCGTAAACGGTGTAAAGGCGAAGGTCACCGCCATCGACAAAAACGCCTTCAAAAAGGCGAAGAAAAAACTGACCAAAGTAGTGATCAGCGCCAACGTGACCACCATCGGCAAGAAAGCCTTTGCCGGCTGCAAAAAGCTGAAAAAAATCACCATCAAGAGCAAAAAACTCAGAAGTGTCGGCAAAAAAGCTTTCAAGGGTATCAGCAAAAACGCCGTCATCAAAGTACCAAAAGCGAAGAAGAAAGCTTACACAAAGCTCCTGAAAAACAAAGGCCAGGCGAGAAGCGTGATCATCCGGTAAAGGGATACTTCGCCACCACTTTCTGCACGGTTCTCTTATGCCTCATAGGAGGCGGGCAAAAGAAGACAATCATATCTAAATAATTTTTTTCATGATTAAGAAAAGGGGAAGTCTGTATATTGGTGTGCTACCCGTCAAGTAGACAATGAAAAAAATAAAATTTTTGTGTTGCCCGGTTTGTACCGGGCAATATTTTTATGCGGCTAATAACCGTTCATGAAATTCAAACGGTGTTAAT
>NZ_NFLV01000020.1 GCF_002161065.1 Eubacterium sp. An11
GGTTTGACGACGACTGTGAGCGCAGGCGTCTGATTTATATTGACGAAATACAGCCAGGTACCAGTCTGCCGAAGTGGAGGAGGAGAACTTTTATCAATGCCTTGTCTTCGGTAAAGCAGTCTTCTGTGGGCTGCACAGAGATTTACAAATCCCATTTTTTAGACAACGAAAGGAGTTGACATCATTGAAAACGATTGGATTATTAGGTGGCATGAGCTGGGAGAGTACAGTTACGTACTATCAGATCATCAATGAGACCATCAAGGAGAAGCTTGGCGGACTGCATTCGGCCAGGATTTTGCTATACAGTGTGGATTTTGCAGAGATTGAAAAATGCCAGTCCGAGGGAGATTGGGAGAAGAGCGCGGATATTTTATCGGAAGCTGCCCGGAATCTGGAAAAGGCGGGGGCTGATTTCATTGTGATCTGCACTAATACTATGCATAAGGTGGCGCCGGAGATTCAGGACAGGATACATGTACCTGTCATGCATATCGCGGAGGCTACCGCCGAGGTTCTGAAGGAAAATCAGATCACAAAAGTTGCTCTGCTGGGTACAAAGTACACTATGACTCAGGATTTTTATAAGAAGAAACTGGAGGAAAACGGTATTACAGTGTTGATTCCTGATGAGAAATCCATTGAGATTGTGAACCGTGTGATTTATGATGAACTGTGTCTGGGTATGATATCGTCCGGTTCCAGAGAACAATATTTAAAAATTATTGATGCGCTGGCTCTAAAGGGCGCACAGGGGGTAATTCTGGGATGTACGGAAATCGGACTTTTGGTGCATCAGGAGGACACTTCACTGCCGGTTTTTGATACGACACAGATCCACGCCAGAAAAGCGGCCCTGGCTTCGATTGATCAGGAATGACTTGGACGGTCTGCTGCTTGAATTTATAGAAAAACTTTCCGGATCTTCCGGTCTATTTCCCTCCCCGGCCGCATATACTGCATTAGTATTGGGGAGGGATTTTTCATGGAAAAAAATAATATATATCAGGATATCTCAGCAAGAACCGGCGGTGAAATCTATCTGGGTGTGGTGGGTCCGGTGCGAAGCGGCAAGTCCACCTTTATCAAACGGTTCATGGAATTGATGGTTCTCCCGGAGATTGCCGACGAGCATGAGCGCCAGAGGGCCATGGATGAAATGCCCCAGAGCGGTACCGGGAAGACCATCATGACCACGGAGCCGAAGTTCATTCCGAAGGAAGCGGTGGAGCTTCCCATGGAAGATATGAAGGTAAAGGTGCGCCTCATTGACTGTGTGGGATTTATGGTCATGGGCGCCGGCGGACATCTGGAAAACGGGCAGGAGCGTCTGGTGAAGACGCCGTGGTTTGATTATGAGGTGCCGTTTACCAAAGCGGCGGAATATGGCACGAGGAAGGTGATCCGGGATCATTCCACCATCGGGATTCTGGTGACTACCGACGGCTCGTTCGGGGAGATTCCGAGGGATTCTTATGTGGAAGCGGAAAAGCGGACGGTGGAGGAGCTGAATGCCATCGGAAAGCCGTTTCTGGTACTCTTAAACAGCGACCGGCCGTATTCCAAAGCGACGCAGAATCTGGCGGAAAATCTCACGAAGGAGTACCGCACCACGGTGATGCCGGTCAACTGTGATCAGCTCAGGAAGGAAGACATTCTGGAAATCATGAAAAATGTACTGCTGGAATTTCCGCTGTCTTCTGTGGGCTTTTATCTGCCGAAATGGGTGGAGACTCTGCGGGATGACCACTGGATGAAGAAATCCATTCTGGATCTCATGAGAGAATATCTGACGGATAAGGAGAAGATGAAGGATATCTATCAGAAACCTGTTCCTCAGAACGAATATATGGAATCTGCCAAAGTGGAGAACATCCATATGGATACCGGGGAAGTGGAAGTGAGAATTCAGATCCGGGATTCCTACTATTATGAGATCCTCTCAGATCTAACGGGAATTTCCATCAAAAGTGAATACCATCTCATTCGGATCATGAAGGAACTTTCCGAGAAAAAGAAGGAATTCGAGGAAGTTTCTCAGGCGCTCACTGATGCCAGAGAAAGGGGATACGGCGTCATGAAACCGGTGCTTTCTGAGATTACGCTGTCGGAGCCGGAAATTGTCAAACATGGCAGCAAATTCGGCGTGAAAATCCGGGCTGAGGCGCCGTCCATTCATCTCATCCGCGCCAATCTTTCCACGGAAATCGCCCCGATCGTCGGAACGCAGCTGCAGGCGGAGGATTTGATTACATACATCCGGGAGCAGGCGGGCGGAGACCCGAAGGAAATCTGGAATGTCAATATCTTTGGAAAGACGCTGGAACAGCTGGTGGATGACGGTATTTCCGGCAAAGTGACAAAGATCAATGAAGACAGCCAGGAAAAGCTGCAGAGCGCCATGGAGAAAATCGTCAACGAGAGCAGCGGCGGTCTGATCTGTATTATTATCTGAGCAGGGAGAGAAAATTCTTCGAGGGTGTAAAAGATGGCATTGGCCGGTCTTAGATCTGGTATTGACCGGCTGTGATACATCCATGCCGCTTCGAAGGATTTTTTCTTTGCTTTTTCCAATGAAGATGCTATAATGATGAAAAAACGTTCGAAGAAAAGGAGAGGGACTTTTGAGAGTAACGATTTATACCGACGGCTCAGCCAGAGGCAATCCGGGACCGGGCGGCTATGGAACGGTGCTTCTTTACACAGATGCAAAAGGGAACTGTCACCGCAGAGAGCTGTCCGGAGGATTTA
This sequence comes from Eubacterium sp. An11, assembly GCF_002161065.1. Taxonomy (GTDB): domain Bacteria; phylum Bacillota; class Clostridia; order Lachnospirales; family Lachnospiraceae; genus Anaerobutyricum; species Anaerobutyricum faecale. Next base: position 2,752 of record NZ_NFLV01000020.1, read on the forward strand.
AGCAGACGACCAACAACCGTATGGAGATACTGGCCGCCATTGTGGGGCTGGAGGCGTTGATCAGACCTTGCCAGGTTGATCTTTACTCGGACTCTCAGTACCTGGTGAAGGCCTTTAATGAACACTGGATAGACGGATGGAAGAAAAAGAACTGGATGAGAAACCGGACAGAACCGGTGAAGAATACCGATTTGTGGAAGCGCCTGCTGACGGCCATGGAGCCCCATACGGTCAGCTTTCACTGGGTAAAAGGACATGCGGGACATCCGGAAAATGAACGGTGTGACGCCCTGGCGGTGGCGGCGGCGCTGCAGGATGATCTGCCGGAAGACGGAGGAATGTACCTGGAATGATACGGAGATACATTTTTATCCCGGACTGCGGGATATCACAGCCATGGGGTGCCAATCTCCTGTCTGCGTGAAAGACGGACAAAAAAGTTTCCGAAAAGAGACAAAGAAGACGAATTGTGAAAAGTTTTTGGATGAATTTCACAAAAAATTACGAAAGAAGTGCTTTTTTTTCTATTATATGTTATACTGATATGAGATATGACACAGGACTATTTCAGTGGGAGGTGATGATATGGAGATACAGCTATGGCGGGAACTGCTTGACCCTTACCAGCTTGCCGTAGACGAGATGGTGGTGAAGTTCAATCATGTTATTACAGAGCACAGAACCCGGGGATTGTATTCTCCAATTGAATCTGTCGAAGGAAGATTAAAAAGTATTGTCAGCATTCTGGATAAGATGAAACGGAAAGAGATATCCATGAATGATATTGAAGAGAAGATAGAAGATATTGCCGGCATCCGGTTGAATTGCCAGTTTGTGGAAGACATCGACCGGGTGGTGCATATGATCAAGGAACGCACGGATATGGTGGTGAAGTGTGAGAAAGATTATATTAATCACATGAAGGCCAGCGGATACCGCAGTTATCACATCATCGTGGATTACACGGTCAATACCATCAAGGGGCCCAAGACCTTGAGGGCGGAGATACAGATCCGGACCATGGCCATGAATTTCTGGGCGACCATCGAGCATTCCCTGCAGTACAAATACAAAGAACATATTCCGGATTACGTACAGCAGAAGCTGATTGACGCTTCCCGGGCCATCATAGAGATTGACAAAGCCATGTCGGATGTCCGGGATGAGATTATGGATGCGCAGAATTCTCACCAGAAGAAGGAGAATCTGGTGAAAGATATTCTCAATAATATTCAGAATCTCTATAAGGTGGCCAACAAGAGAGAGGTCACGAAGATTCAGGATGAATTTTATAAAGTCTATGTGACAGATGATATGATGCAGCTGCAGCATTTTGCCAGCCAGCTGGATATTATTTCAGAAGGATACCAGACCCAGAGCCTGACATGATGGAGGACAAAAGATGCATTTGCCAGAAGAATTTGAACAGAAAATGCGAAAGCTTCTCGGAGAGGACTATGACAATTATGCAGGCAGTTTTGCCAAAAAGTACGGGCAGACATTCAGGGTGAATCAGTTAAAGACACAACCGGCGGATCTTTTCCGCCGGTTTGCTGTGAAACCGGTTCCGTGGTGCGAAAATGGATTTTATTATGACGGGGAAGAACGCCTTTCCCTGCATCCATTTTATTACGGGGGAGCCTATTATATACAGGAACCATGCGCCATGGCTCCTGCTTCTTTTTTGCCGGTAAAACCGGGGGATAAAGTACTTGATCTGTGTGCAGCGCCCGGCGGAAAGACCACGGCGCTGGCGGCGAAGCTGCAGGGACAGGGAGTTCTCATCGCCAATGATATCAGCATTTCAAGATGCAAGGCGCTTCTTAAAAATATGGAGATGGCGGGAGTAAAAAACGCCCTGATCACCTGTGAGACGCCGGAGCGTCTGGCGGAGCGGTTTGCGGGATATTTTGACTGCGTGCTGGTGGATGCGCCGTGCTCCGGAGAGGGAATGTTCCGGAAGGAGCCTTCCATGGCAGCGGAATGGTCGCCGGAGGAAGTGAGGCGTTACAGCGATCTGCAAAAGGAGATTCTCGGACAGGCGGCGTCCATGGTCCGTCCCGGCGGATATTTGCTATATTCCACCTGTACCTATTCTCCGGAGGAGGATGAACAGGTGGTGGAGACTTTGCTGAGAGGGGATAATGCGGAGAATTTCCGGCTGGAATCTCTGCCTCTTTATCCCGGTGTGGATGAAGGACACCCCCGGTGGAGTAAAAGCGGAGAGGAAAGTCTCAGATACTGCCGGCGGTTCTGGAATCACCGGGTGGACGGCGAAGGACAGTTTGCGGCGTTGTTCAAAAAAGAAGAACGGCCGGGAGAAGAGACCGGCGGCAGTCGGTTCTCCGGAGAGAGCAGCCGTCCTGGAAAACAGCCGGGCCAAGGTGCAGCGGCCGCTTCAGCCGGAACCGGAGATATGACAATGACAGCTGTTCCGTCCGCAGCGGATGAAAGAACGACGACGGCTTTGAATGTAGCCGGGGCGACGACAGACCCGGCGGCAGGTGGACGGCGGGAGAAAAAACGCAGGAAAAATGCCAGAAGGAATCCTCTGTCAGACGGCAGAAAAACAAATACAGGGGGCGGCAAAAAGAAAAATGCCCCGGAGGCCCCGGGGGCTGCCGGTATGTCCGGAGAAATGCGGCAGTTTTTTGAAAAGTGCCGTCTGGAGATTCCGGAAGAACGACTGCAGTTTATAGAGGAGAGGGTTTTCCTGCTCCCGGAAAACTGTCCGGACATGCAGGGACTTCGGGTTGTCCGTTCCGGTCTCTATCTGGGCGACTGCAAGAAGAAACGTTTTGAGCCGGGGCAGGCGCTGGCCATGGCCCTTCGTCCGGAAGACTATGAAAATATTGTGACATTTTCTCCGGAGGATATCCGGGTGGAAAAATATCTGCGCGGAGAGACCGTGGAGGCCGGCTGCCGGGATGGCTGGGTCCTCATCTGCGTGGACGGTCTTCCTCTGGGCTGGGGGAAAAGTAACCGCGGAAATATCAAAAATAAAATTGCGCCGGGCTGGCGGAAAATGTGACAGATAAAGTGAAGGAGAACAACCATGGAACGTATGCGGCTGGATAAATATCTGACCCAGGCGGCGGGGCTTACCCGCAGCGAAGCGAAACAGTATCTGAAAAAAGGCAGAGTCTGTGTGGACGGTGAAGTGATAAAGAGGCCGGAGACAAAGGTGGATGCCGGGCTTGTTCGGGTGACAGTGGATGGGAAGCTCTGCAGTTATGAAAAATACACCTATCTCATGCTCAACAAACCTCAGGGGGTCATCTCCGCCACCGAGGACGGAAGGGAACGCACGGTGCTCGACCTGGTCCGGGAACCGGTCCGGGGATTGTTCCCTGTGGGACGACTGGATAAAGATACGGAAGGACTTTTGCTTTTGACCAATGACGGCTCTCTGGCCCATGCGCTTCTCTCGCCGAGAAAGCATGTGGACAAATGTTATTACGCCGTTTTGGACGGGCCGGTGGGGCGGAAAGAGCAGGATGCCTTTGCGTCAGGGCTTGATATCGGAGATGAGAAGCCGGCTCTGCCGGCAAGACTCGTGCCCGCGCCGGAAGGACAGACGGGGACTGGAGCTTTGGAAGCGGAGCAGGAAAATGTTTTCCGGCCGGAAGGACAGGCCGGGACGGAAAAAAACGGCGTGTTGATTACCGTTCAGGAAGGGCGGTTCCATCAGGTCAAACGCATGGCAAAGGCAGTGGGAAGAGAGGTACTTTATCTGAAACGCATTTCCATGGGTAGCCTGCAGCTGGATGAGAATCTGAAACCGGGGCAGTACCGCCCTCTGACCGGGGAGGAAGTACAGGCTTTAAAAAGAGAGATAACGGACAGAAAGTGAGAGCAGGATGGACAGACAAAGAGGCTTTTTGCCGACCAATAAAAATGAAATGAAGGAGCGTGGCTGGGAACAGGCAGATTTTGTCTATATTTCCGGAGACGCTTATGTGGATCACCCTTCTTTTGGGATGGCGATCATCACAAGACTGCTGGAAAACGCAGGCTATAAGGTGGCGGTGATCGCCCAGCCGGACTGGAAGGACGACGCCAGCATCACCGTCTGTGGCGAACCGAGACTGGCTTTTCTCGTGTCGGCGGGCAACATGGATTCCATGGTCAATCATTATACTTCCGCCAAAAAAAGACGGCATCAGGATGCCTACACGCCGGGCGGCGGATTTTCCAGAAGGCCGGACCGGGCGGTGATCGTTTACAGCAATCTGATCCGGAAAACTTATAAAAAGACGCCGATTCTGCTGGGAGGCATCGAGGCCTCTCTGCGCCGGCTGGCTCATTATGATTACTGGAGTGACTCCGTAAAACGTTCTGTGCTGCTGGATGCCGGCGCTGACCTTTTGATGTACGGCATGGGGGAACATTCGGTGCTGGAGATTGCCGAGGCGCTGCAGGCGGGGATCCCGGTGAAGGAAATCACCTATGTGCGGGGAACGGTATTTCGCTGTCACAGTCTGTCGGAGCTTTCCGGTGAGTATGAATTGCTTCCGTCTTATCCGGCAATACTGGAATCAAAGGAAGAATATGCCAGAAGCTACTACCGGCAGTACCAGAATACGGACGCTCTGACGGCAAAACGTCTGGTGGAGCCATATAAGGAGAAGGAATATGTGGTACAAAATCCTCCGGCGCTGCCTCTGACCACGGAGGAGATGGACGAGGTCTATGCCCTCCCTTATCAGAGAACCTGGCATCCTTCTTACGATGCACAGGGCGGCGTACCTGCCATTCAGGAAGTGAAGTTTTCGCTGGTCAGCAACCGGGGATGTTTTGGCGGCTGCAGTTTTTGTGCCCTTACCTTTCATCAGGGAAGGCGTGTGCAGGTGCGCAGCCATGCATCCATTCTCCGGGAAGCCAGGGAGATGACAAAGGACCCGGATTTTAAGGGATACATTCATGACGTGGGAGGGCCGACGGCGGATTTCCGTCATCCAGCCTGCAAAAAACAGCTGGAAAAGGGCGTCTGCAGTCACCGGCAGTGTCTGTTTCCGGAACCTTGTCCGAATCTGGACAGCAGCCACCGGGATTACATTTCTTTATTAAAGAAGCTGCGCCAGGTGGACGGAGTGAAAAAGGTATTTATCCGTTCCGGCATCCGCTTTGATTATGTGCTGGCGGAAAACAATCAGGATTTTCTCCGGGAACTCTGCGAGTATCATGTGAGCGGACAGCTGAAAGTGGCGCCGGAGCATATCAGTGATCCGGTGCTCGCCATGATGGGAAAACCGGCCAACGATGTATATGAGCGCTTTGTCCGGCAGTATCATGCCATGAACCGGCGTCTTAATAAGAAACAGTTCCTGGTGCCGTATCTCATGTCCTCCCATCCCGGTTCCGGACTCAAAGAGGCCGTGGAGCTGGCGGAATATGTCAGAGATCTGGGGTATATGCCGGAACAGGTGCAGGATTATTACCCGACGCCGGGAACGATTTCCACCTGTATGTACTATACGGGCCTTGATCCACGGACCATGAAGCCGGTCTATGTGCCAAGAAGCGCCAGGGAGAAGAAAATGCAGCGGGCGCTCATACAGTACCGGAATCCGGATAATTACGCGATTGTTAAAGAGGCATTGCTGGCGGCAGGACGGGAAGATTTGATCGGTTACGGAGAGAAATGTCTGATCCCGCCTCGTCCGGGACACGGGAAGAAAACATCCGGAAAGGAAGGAAACGCAGAAAGGCGATGGTCCGGAAAGAGGGGGACAAAAACGCAGACAAAGAAGAAAAAGACCATCCGTCATGTGCATAAGAAGAAAAAACACGGATAAGGAGGAGTATTATGAAAATTGGGATTATCACCGGGGCCTCCTCCGGTATGGGGAAAGAATTTGTGAAGCTGACCATGAGTGAACAGTTGAATCTGGATGAAATCTGGGTGATTGCCAGAAGAAAGGACCGGCTGGAGGCATGGCAGAAACATTATACAGAACAGACATTCCGGGTGCTGCCGCTGGATATGCAGAAGCGGGAGGATCTGGCGGTCTTAAGAGAAGAACTGCAGAAGGTGCAGCCGGAAATATCACTGATGATCCACTGTGCCGGTTTCGGCATTATGGGAAGAATCGATGAGATTGATGTGGAGGAACAGCTGGAGATGGTGGATGTCAACTGCCGCAGCGTGGTGGAGCTGACGACCATGGTCCTGCCTTATATGGAAAGAGGCGGCAGGATGATCTATGTGGCGTCTTCGGCGGCGTTTCTTCCTCAGCCGGGCTTTGCCGTGTACTCGGCGACCAAGGCTTTTGTGTTAAGTTTTGTCAGAAGTCTCCGGGTGGAGTGCAGGGAGCAGAATCTCGGCATCACGGTGGTCTGTCCGGGAGCAGTGAAGACGGAGTTTTTCAAGCGGGCGGCAGAACAGAAACATCTGCCTGCTTACAAGAAGATGGTAATGGCAGATCCGAAAAAGGTAGTAAGAAAGGCGTGGAGGGATAACATGGCCGGCAGGGAGATTTCTGTGTACGGAAAGCCAATGAAGCTTTTTCACACGGCGTCCAAGGTGCTGCCCCACAAGGTATTCCTGCATTTTATGGGAAGACAGAAAAAATGAGAGAAATTATCGTGACAAAAGCGGAAGCAGGACAGCGCTTCGACCGCTATCTGCAGAAATATATGCCGGGAGCCGCCAACGGATTCCTTCATAAGATGCTGCGCAAAAAAAATATCAAGCTCAACGGCAGGAAAGCCGAGGGAAAAGAAAAAATCAAAGAGGGCGATGCCATCCAGATTTTCTTTTCCGAGGAAACGCTGGCGAAATTCACCGGCATGTCCGCCGGAAGCAGAGCAGTCCCGGGAAAGGAAGGAACCGGGGCGGGCACAAACGGGGAGACGGCCCCGGAACAAAAGAAAACCGGACAGAGCCAAAACGGGCAGAAAAGACCCGGGCGAGTGGTGTCCGGCAGCGGCAGAACAGAGGAAGAAAAGGCGCTGCGCCGCCAGGTCCGCCTGCTCTATGCGTCGGAAGATATTCTGATTTTTCATAAGCCTGCGGGGATGCTTACCCAGAAGGCAAAGCCGGGGGATGATTCCCTCAATGACTATCTTTTGGATTACTGCCGGGAAACCGGTATTATAAAAGAAGAAACAACGTCGGTATTCCGGCCTTCTGTGGCCAACCGGCTGGACCGAAATACCAGCGGAATTGTCCTGTGCGGCATTACGACGAAAGGATTGCAGGTTTTGAGCCGGCTGCTTCGGGAGCGGGGACTGGAGAAGTATTATCTCTGCCTGGTCCGGGGCGTCATAAAAGAGGACAGAAAGATCAAAGGATGGCTGTACAAAGATGAGAAAAAGAATACGGTCACCCTGTCCCGTCATCCGGAAAAAGGAGCTGCGCCGGTGGAAACCTGGTATCAGGTGCTGGCGTCGTCGCCGTCGGCGACACTTTTAAAGGTGCGCCTGATCACAGGCAAAAGCCATCAGATCCGCGCCCATCTCGCGTCAGAGGGACATCCGGTTCTCGGTGATTATAAGTATGGAGACCGCAGAGAAAATGATCGTCTGAAGCGAAAGACCGGCGTCAACTACCAGATGCTTCACAGCTATGAGCTGAGAGCGCCGGGAAGCCCTGCATCGGAAGACGGAAAAGAACTTCACGTGATCGACCCGCCGCCGAAGCCGTTTTTAAGGGCCATGGAGGTTTTCGGTCTGTCTTCCTATATAGAATAAGAGGTAGAGTTATATGGCGACATGGACATCCAGAGGACTGAGAGGTTCCGTTCTCGAGGAAATGATCAACTACACGAATCAGAAATACAGAGACAAAAAACTGGCGCTTATTCAGAAGGTGCCGACGCCAATCACGCCGGTGCGGTTTGACAAGAACAGCCGCCATATTACCCTGGCGTATTTTGAGAAAAAAAGTACGGTGGATTACATCGGAGCGGTGCAGGGAGTTCCGGTCTGTTTTGACGCCAAGGAGTGTCACACGGATACCTTCCCCCTGCAGAACGTCCATCAGCATCAGATGGAGTTCATGGAAGAATATGAAGAACAGGACGGAATCAGTTTTCTGCTCATCTATTTTTCCCACCGGCAGGAATGTTATTACCTGCGGTTTGCTGAGCTGAAAAAATACTGGGACCGCATGAAAGCGGGAGGGCCGAAACATTTCAAATATGCGGAGCTGGAAAAAGAATTCTTTGTGCCCTGCGGAAACGGCGCGGCCATCCACTATCTGGTGACCCTGCAGAAAGATTTAAAAGAGCGGAAACAGTGAATTGACGAACGGTTTGTTTTCATATATAATACCTTTGAAATTGCGTGCAATACCAGGAGATGAGGTGAAGAGAGTGATAAAAAGCATGACCGGATTTGGCCGCAGTGAAATTGTGACCGAACAATGCAAAATTACTGTGGAGATAAAAGCGGTCAACCACAGATACTGCGATTTGAATATTAAGATACCAAAGAAGTTAAACAGTCTGGAGAACACGGTGCGGGGCGCCATCAAGAAGGCAGTGCACCGGGGCAAGCTGGATGTCTTTATCGGATACGAAGATTTGTCGGAGCATGCGGCATGTGTGCAGTTGAATAAAGGACTGGGCATGGAGTACTGCCGGGCGGTCAGAGAACTGTCGGAGACTCTGGGCATTGAAGACGATGTCACAGCCTTTCGTATTGCAAGGATGCCGGAGGTTCTGATGATCAATGACGCGCAGCTGAATCCGGAAGAAGTGGAAGAGACATTGCTTCAGGCCGTGGAGCAGGCCCTTTTGCAGTTTATGGAGAGCCGGGAGAGAGAAGGAGAGCAGCTGAAGGCAGACATTCTTCAGAAGCTTTCAGGGATGACCGGCAACATCGCCGGTATCGAGGAACGCTATCCGCAAATGGTGAGAGATTACCGGAAGAAGCTCACGGACAAAGTGAAAGAACTCCTGGCCGATTCCAATGTGGATGAGAGCCGGATCGCCACGGAAGTGGTCATTTACGCGGATAAGATCTGTGTGGATGAGGAGACGGTTCGTCTCAGAAGCCATATCAGCAACATGGAAGAGGAACTGATTCGTGGAGGCAACGTGGGAAGGAAGCTTGATTTTATCGCCCAGGAGATGAACCGGGAGGCCAATACTATTTTGTCAAAGGCCAACGATATCACAGTTTCCAACATGGCCATCGATCTGAAGACAGAGATTGAAAAAATCCGGGAACAGGTGCAGAATATAGAATAATCGGAGAACATATGGCACAGCTGATCAATATTGGATTTGGAAATATGGTAAATGCAGATAAGATCGTCTCGCTGGTGAGTACCGACGCGGCTCCGGTCAAGAGGATGATCCAGAATGCCAGGGACGAAGGAATGGCGGTGGATGCCACCTGCGGACGTCGGACCAGGACAGCCATGGTCATGGAGAGCGGACATCTGGTTTTGTCAGCGCTCACCACGGAGACCATAGCCATCCGGTGCAGAGGCGGTCTTAAAAATGAAGAGAAAGAGGAAGAAAATGATGGATAACAGAGGAACGCTGGTTGTGATTTCCGGCTTTTCCGGAGCAGGCAAGGGAACCGTTTCCCGCGCGCTGGTGGATAAATACGGGTACCGATTATCCATTTCGGCCACCACGAGGAAGCCGAGGGAAGGAGAGCAGGACGGGAAGGATTATTTTTTTAAGACAGAAAATGAATTCCTGAGTCTTATAGACTACAACGGATACATTGAGTATGCCCAGTATGTGGGACATTATTACGGAACGCCGAGAAAGTTTGTGGAAGACAGTCTTGCGGAAGGCCAGGTGGTCATCCTTGAGATTGAAGTGCAGGGAGCCATGAAGATCAAGGAACAGTATCCGGATGCGATTCTGCTGTTCATCACGGCGCCGTCCATCGAGATCCTGAAAAACAGACTGGTGGGCCGGGGTACCGAGGCGCCGGAAGTAATCGAAAAGAGAATGCGCCGGGCGGTGGAAGAAGCCGAGAGTATCGCTGTCTATGATTATATCGTCAATAACGAGGAAGGAAAACTGGAAGAATGCATGGCGCAGATTCATTCCATTATTGAAAGCGAGTCCTGCCGTGTGAGCCGTAGAAAAGATTTTATCGAAAGTCTGAAGAGTGGTTTAAAGAAGTATCAGTAATGATTGCAGAAAGGAGATTAGCATATGTTACATCCGTCTTATACAGAACTTATGGAAAAGATCAACAGTGAGGAATACCGTGGAGAAGAACCGGCCATCAACAGCCGTTATTCCATTGTCATCGCCACTTCCAAGAGAGCAAGGGAGCTGATCGGAGGGGCCAAACCGCTGGTGGACGGCGTGGAAGGAGAAAAGCCGCTTTCCATCGCGGTGAAAGAACTTTATGACGGCAAGATCAAGATCCTTCAGGATGATGAGGAAGTTGATTTTGATGATTCCCTGGATCTGGATGGCGAGATGGATGATATCGCGGAAGCCGGAGATGAGGAATCCGATGAGATTGATTTTGAAGGGGAAGCCGGCGAAGCGGGCGAATCCACCAATGAGACAGAAGAATAAAAGATGGGGCAGACACCGGAAAATGGGTGTCTGCCTTTTGCTTACCGGAGTACTTGTCATCCTGATGATGATTCTCATTTTTTCCTTTTCCGCCCAGGATGCCACAGAATCCTCGGGATTAAGCGGCGGAATCTGCGGGAGGATTGTCCGCGCGGCGCAGGAGATCTTTGGCCTGGCCATGAGCCCGGAACAGGCGAAACGGTGGAGTCAGCTGCTGGAGACGCCGGTACGGAAGCTGGCGCATTTTACAGAATACGCGGTCTTTTCTTTTGTGACCTGCGTGCACGGACTTATGCTGCGCCTGGCCTTCGGCCATCAGGGAGTGCTTCGTCAGGCCTCCGGCCGCAGCGGGAAACTGTGCCGGAAAACTGAGCGCCGGGACAGGGAAAAAGCTATTTTAAAAAAAGGCAGAAAAGCTCTGGCAGAATTTTTCCCCATGTTTGCCAAAACGGTGCCCTTCTGTATCCTGTATGCGGTCACCGACGAGATCCACCAGTATTTTGTGCCGGGCAGAAGCTGCCGGCTTTTTGATGTGGGCGTGGATTCTCTGGGAATCCTGTTCGGGGCGCTGCTGTTTTTATTGACGGTACAGACACAAAAGGTTAAAATATGGATAAAATGGATAAAAACGCCGGAATATCAGGACGGCGTCGCAGAAAGGATGAACACCATGAAATGTATAGAGTTATTAGAAGGACTTTCTTATAAATGCCTGCAGGGCGATGTTCAGACGGAGGTATCCGCCGTGGTCAATGATTCCAGAAAACTGGCGGAAGGATGCATGTTTATCTGTGTCAGAGGAGCATCTTTTGACGGTCATACCTTTGCAAAAGAAGCAGCCGAAAAGGGCGCCGCTGTGCTGCTGGTGGAGGAACCGGTGGAAGTGCCGGAAACGGTGACGGTGATCCAGGTGGAGGATACCCGATATGCCATGGCGCTGGTTTCCGCCGCCTGGTTCGGACATCCGGACAGAGAGCTGACCACCATCGCTGTGACCGGAACCAAGGGCAAAACCACCACCACCTATATGATTCAGGCACTTCTGGAGAAAGCCGGACACAAGACCGGCGTCATCGGAACCATTGAGGTGGTGATCGGAGATAAACACATTGCTGTCAATAATACTACGCCGGAATCTTATGATATCCACAAGTATTTCCGGGAGATGGTGGACGCCGGCTGCGAGGCTGTGGTGATGGAAGCGTCCTCTCAGGGATTTAAGCTTCATCGTACGGCGGGCATTGAGTTTGATTACGGCCTGTTTACCAACCTGTCGCCGGACCACATCGGGCCAAATGAGCACAAAGACTTTGCGGAGTACCTTTCCTGTAAAGCAAAGCTTTTTACCCAGTGTAAAAAAGGCTTTGCCAATCTGGATGATGAACATTTTGCAGAGATTACCGCCCACGCCACCTGTCCGGTTCATACTTTCGGGCTGGCGGAACACGCGGACCTGCGGGCGCAGAATATCGAGCTTACCAGAGACACGGACTTCCTGGGAGTGGACTTTGACGTGAGCGGCCTTTTAAACGGCAGAGTGTCCTGCGGTGTGCCGGGAACCTTTAACGTCCATAATGCTCTGGGCGCTATCTGCGTGGCCCTGGAGATGGGAGCGGATCTTCCGATGATCAATGAAGTCCTCAGAAAGTTTACCGTTAAGGGAAGGGTACAGATCATTCCGACCGGCTATGAGTACACGCTGATCGTGGATTACGCCCACAATGCGGTGGCTCTGGAGAGCATTTTAAAGACTCTCCGGGAGTACCATCCGGCAAGACTCATCAGCCTGTTTGGCTGCGGCGGCAACCGCTCAAAACTGCGGCGTTTTGAGATGGGGGAGGTGTCCGGACGTCTGGCAGATCTCACCATCATCACTTCTGATAATCCGCGGTTTGAGGAACCGCAGGCGATCATGGATGATATTTTAACTGGCATGAAAAAGACCGACGGCAAATACATTTCCATCATTGACCGCCGGGAAGCGATTTCTTACGTGATGCATCACGCACAGCCGGGAGATATCGTGGTGCTTGCCGGAAAAGGTCATGAGACCTATCAGGAGATCAAAGGGAAAAAATATCACATGAGCGAAGAAGAGATCGTTCAGGATGTTTTGGATGGAAAATATTAAAACTGGTGAGGAAAACGGGCGAAAACCGGATCCGAAACCAGATAACATCTATGACAGAAATTGTATGGTAACAGATAAAGGAAATGAAATGGGAGAAGAAATCTTTGCAGATATTATCATAGATATTTCTCATGAGGCACTCGACAAGGTATTTCAGTACAGGGTGCCTTTTTCCCTGCGCGGCCAGGTGGTGCCGGGAGTCCGGGTCTGTGTGCCTTTTGGCGCCGGAAACCGGGAGAAAGAGGGGTATGTCATCGCTCTTACGGATCAGCCGGATTATGATGTGAACAAAATCAAGGAAATCCTTCGGATAGCGGAGGGAAGTCTCACGGTGGAGTCCCAGCTGATCCAGGTGGCGGCCTTTCTAAAAAAGCGGTATGGTTCTTCCATGCTCCAGGCGCTGAAGACGGTGATGCCGGTCAAAAATAAAGTAAGGCACCGGCAGGAGACAAACATTTTTTTGAATATAGAAAAGAATGATGCGGAAGAGCTGTTGGCAGAATGGGAGCGTAAGCACCGCACGGCCCGGGCGCGTTTTTTTAAGAGTCTCCTTGCGAAAGGCAGATTGTCCAAAGAGGAAGCTGTGAACGGGTGCAGATTTCCTCTTAAGGAGATAAAGAAACTGGAGGCTGACGGAGTGATCCGCATGGAAACAAAAGTTGCGTACCGGGATCCGTTTTCACAGTTTCAAAAGAAAGACACGCACATACAGCTCAACGGGGAACAGCAGGCAGCGGCAGACAGGTTCCGGCGGGATATGGAAGCAGGCATCTGTCACACGTATCTGCTATTCGGAGTGACCGGAAGCGGCAAAACGGAGGTATACCTCGACATGATCGAAGCGGTGCTGGCCCGGAAAAAGCAGGCCATTGTACTGATACCGGAGATTTCCCTGACTTATCAGACGGTACGGAGATTTTATGAGCGGTTTGGCGGCCGGATTGCAGTTCTCCACTCCCGCATGTCGGCCGGGGAGCGCTCTGACGCCTGTGAGAGAATCGCTGCGGGAGACGCCGATGTGGTCATCGGAGCGCGATCTGCGCTCTTTGCTCCGGTGAAACAGCTGGGCCTTATTATCATTGACGAAGAGCACGACGGTGCGTACAAAAGCGACAGCACCCCGAAATACCACGCCCGGGAGACGGCCATTTACCGGGCTGGTCTGGCCGGAGCCAGCGTGGTGCTGGGATCTGCCACTCCGTCGGTGGAAAGTTTTTACCGGGCGGGAAAAGGAGAGTATGTTTTACTGACACTGAAAAACCGGGCGGGTAACGCTGCCCTGCCGGCGGTGCGGACGGTGGATCTTCGGGAAGAGTTCCGGAAAGGAAACCGTTCGGTGTTCAGCGAAGACTTAAAAGAGAAAATGCGCAGCCGTCTGGCCCGGGGAGAGCAGATGATGCTGTTTTTGAACCGGCGGGGGTTTGCGGGTTTTGTCTCCTGCCGAAGCTGCGGCACGGTGATCAAATGTCCCCACTGCGATGTGTCCCTCACCTATCACAGAAACGGAAGACTCCGCTGCCATTATTGCGGGTATGAAACCGCGTTTTCCAGACAGTGTCCCGTGTGCGGACAGCCTCATGTGGCGGCTTTCGGACTGGGAACCGAGAAAGTGGAGGCGGCCCTGTATGAAGAATTCCCCGGTATCCGGGTGCTGCGGATGGATATGGATACCACCCGCAGGAAAAATGCCCATCAGGAGATATTAAAAGCCTTTGCCCGGGGAGAGGCCGATGTGCTTCTTGGTACCCAGATGATCGTCAAAGGTCATGATTACGCCAATGTGACGCTGGTTGGGATTCTGGCGGCGGACCTTTCCCTCTTCGGACAGGATTTCCGCAGCGGTGAGAGAACCTTTCAGCTTCTGTGCCAGGCGGCCGGACGGGCCGGCCGCGGGGAAAAACCGGGAGAGGTGATCATTCAGACTTACTCGCCGGAACATTACGCGATCACCGCGGCTGTGGAACATTCCTATGAGGCGTTTTACGAGCAGGAGATTGCCTACCGGAGCCTCATGGCTTATCCGCCCTGCTCGCATCTTTTGGTGATCTTAGTGCAGAGCGGCGACGAATCTGCGGCCCTTCTGGCGGCCATGCGGATTCAGAAAATGATCGAGAAAAGTCAGGAGGGGGAGGAAAGGCCGGTGCAGCTGCTGAATCCCGGGAAGGCGGCCATCTCGAAGCTGCGGGACCTGTACCGTCAGGTACTTTACATGAAACATCCGGAGGCCTCCCGGCTGGAAGAGCTGAAGGGACGGCTGGAGCCGGTGCTGGAGACGCATCCCCTGTTTGCGGGAATTCAGATACAGTTTGATTTTGATCCCATGGGAATGTACTGACCCCAGGGGCATGAGAAACGCGCCGGGAAAAAGGCCGGCGTTTATGGGCCGGCATCTTCGCAGGATGAAATTGCCCTTTGGCCGGAGACTACGCCGGACTTTACGGAAGTGCCCGGGTATGGTATGATGAAGGCCGATGATAAATATGGGAGGTTCTGATCCAGGCAGCTTTCCCATAAATAAAAACAAGAGAAAAGACAGGAGATATGGAGAAATCCATATTTGACATATAAAGGAGGAAGAAAATGGCTATTCGGAGAATTCGCTTTATCGGCGATGATATTTTAAAAAAGAAATGTAAACCGGTGACAAAGATGACACCGGCCACAAAGGAACTCATTGAGGATCTGTTCGACACCATGTATGAAGCGAAAGGTGTGGGACTGGCAGCGCCGCAGGTGGGAATCCTGCGCCGGATCTGCGTTGTTGATGTGATGGATGACGATCCGATCGTTCTGATCAATCCGGAAGTGCTGGAGACTTCCGGCGAGCAGACCGACGACGAGGGCTGTCTGAGCGTGCCGGGCAAGGTGGCGGAAGTGACCAGACCGAATTACGTGAAGGTATCCTCCCTTGATATGGATATGAATCCGGTCATTTATGAGGGAGAGGGCCTCAGGGCCAGAGCCATGCTCCACGAGATGGATCACCTGGACGGTATCCTTTACGGCGAGCGGGCCAGTGAGCCTTACAGAGATTTGGAAGAAGAGGAAGAATGGGAAGAATGAGAATAGTATTTATGGGAACACCGGAGTTTTCCGTCCCGACGCTGGAGGCGCTCATTGCTCACCATGAGGTGATCGGCGTCGTGACGCAGCCGGACAAACGAAAAGGACGGGGGAAGGCCATGGCATTTCCTCCGGTAAAAGAGACGGCTCTTGCCCATGGCATTCCGGTTTATCAGCCGGTAAAAGTGCGGGAGGAAGCTTTTGTGGAGACGCTGCGGGAGCTGGCGCCGGATGTGATCGTCGTGGTGGCTTTCGGACAGATCCTGCCGGAGAGCATCCTGAACCTGCCCAAATATGGCTGTATCAATGTTCACGCTTCTCTGCTCCCGAAATACCGGGGAGCGGCGCCGATGCAGTGGGCGATCATTAACGGGGAAAAGGAGACGGGCATCACGACCATGTACATGGCAAAGGGACTGGATACCGGAGATATGATTGAAAAGGTTGTGATTCCCATTGCGCCGAAAGAAACCGGAGAGACACTTCATGACAAGCTGTCAGCAGCGGGCGGAACGTTGATACTTTCAACCCTTGATAAACTGGAAGCCGGTACGGCGGTGCGGATTCCGCAGAATGACGAGGAGAGCAGCTATGCAGGTATGCTAACCAAAGAGCTGGGAGAGATTGACTGGACGAAGAGCGCCGTCTCCATCGAGAGACTGATCCGGGGCTTAAATTCCTGGCCGAGTGCCTACACGCACATGAACGGCAAGACATTAAAGATCTGGGACGCTGATGCGGTGCCAGAACAGACCGGCAGCGAAGAAGACGACGGCCAGGCAGCACAGCAGCCGGTAAAGGCCGAAGATGCGGCGCCGGGCACAGTCACCGATGTGAAGAAGGACTGCTTCTATGTGCAGACCGGTGACGGATTGCTGAAAGTCAACGAAGTACAGCTCCAGGGCAAGAAACGGATGCCGGTGCAGGCATTTTTGCTGGGATATCCGGTAAAAAAGGGAATGGTATATGGCAGACAGGATTAATATGAGAGAGGAAGCGCTGAACGTTCTCATGAATATGGAGAAGACAGGAAGGCTCTCCCATCTGGTCATGGGAGAGGCGCTCATGCGGCTGCAGTTTGCTCCCAAAAATGAGCGGGCCTTCTTTACCATGCTCTGCGAGGGCGTGACAGAACAGCGGATTTATCTTGATTATGTTCTGGACGCTTTTTCTAAAACCAAAATGAAAAAATGCAAGCCACTGATCCGGAATCTCCTGCGTCTGTCGGCCTATCAGATTCTCTTTATGAATGTGCGGGATGCGGCTGCCTGCAGTGAGGCGGTCAACCTGGCGAAAAAGCGGGGATTTCGCAGCCTGTCCGGGTTTGTCAACGGAGTGCTGCGGACTCTCACACGGGAAAAAGAACATCTTCCGCTGCCGGACCGCAAAAAGGATCCCGGAAAGTATCTTTCAGTCCGGTATTCCATGCCTCTGTGGCTGGTGGAACTGCTGACAGAGCAGTATGGGGAAGAAGATACGGAGACGATGCTCGCTTCTTTCCTCACGGCCAGACCGACCACCATCCGCGCCTACCTTTCAAAGACAGAGCCCCGGAATCTCCGGAAGTCTCTGGAAGAAAGCGGTGTGACCGTGGAAGAAGGCCGGTATTTCCCGTATGCCTTCCGGATTTCCGGGTATAATTATCTGAATAAAATCCCGGCGTTCCGGCAGGGACTTTTTGTGATTCAGGATGAAAGTTCCATGTTTCCGGTGGAAGTGTCCGGTATCCGGGCCGGTGACAGAGTCCTTGATCTCTGTGCGGCCCCGGGAGGAAAGA
This sequence comes from Eubacterium sp. An11, assembly GCF_002161065.1. Taxonomy (GTDB): domain Bacteria; phylum Bacillota; class Clostridia; order Lachnospirales; family Lachnospiraceae; genus Anaerobutyricum; species Anaerobutyricum faecale. The sequence continues at coordinate 20,225 of NZ_NFLV01000020.1, forward strand.
CCTTCCATGCGGCGGACCGGACCGGGGAGAACGGACTGGTAATTGCAAGAGATTTGACAGAATATAAGACAGAATTACTGCAGGAAAATAATGATAGAATGAAATATCCGCAGGTAAAAATCGAACAGTGGGACGCCACAGAATTTGATACTTCTCTGGAAGCGTCCATGGATGTGGTGCTGGCGGATCTTCCATGCAGCGGGCTGGGAATCATGGGACGAAAAAATGATATCAAATATCATCTGACCAGGGAACAGCTTGACGAGCTGGTGGATTTGCAGCGAAAGATTCTTTCGCTGGCATGGAAATATGTGAAGCCGGGCGGCACTCTGATTTTTTCGACCTGTACCCTGAACCGGCGGGAAAATGTGGAGAATGTCCGGTGGATCGAGGAGAATACGCCCCTTCGCCGGGTGTCTGTGGAAGCCTGCCTGCCGGAGGAGCTTCGCGGCCGTACCGGAGAAGAGGGATATCTGCAGCTGCTGCCGGGCATCGACGGCTGTGACGGCTTTTTTGTGGCGAAGTTTACAAGAGTATGATAAAAGCTTCTGGCCGGGCTGCGGCGGGAAATACGGGAGTATTTTGCTGCAGCAGATGCAGAGAAGGAGTTATCAGCGCAGAACAGCAGACAGAAATTGGAGGAAAATGATGGAGAGCTTTACAGATATCCGTTCTATGAATATGGAGGAACTCACAGCGGCCGTGACAGCGGCCGGAGAGAAAAAGTTCCGGGCGAAACAGATATACGGCTGGCTGCATCAGAAGCTCATACGTACCGGAGATGAAATGAAAAATGTGCCGGCATCCTGCCGCCAGACCATCCTGAAAGACCATCCTCTTTATGGGGTGACAGAAGTGGAGCGGTATGTATCGAAGATCGACGGCACCACAAAGTTTCTTTTTGAGCTGCATGACGGAAACATCATAGAGAGCGTGCTGATGAAGTACAGACATGGGAACTCTGTGTGCATTTCCTCCCAGGCCGGATGCCGGATGGGATGCCGGTTCTGTGCCTCCACCCTTCTGGGACTGGAGAGAAATCTGTATCCGTCGGAAATGCTTGACCAGATTTACGCCATTCAGAGAGCCACGGGGGAGAGAGTTTCTCATATCGTGGTGATGGGAACCGGGGAGCCCTTTGATAATTTTGACGCGCTGTGCCGGATGATCGAGCTGGTAAGTGATGAAAATGGTCTGAATATCAGCCGGAGGAACATTACGGTGTCCACCTGCGGTCTGGTGCCGAAGATTTATGCATTTGCCGATACGTATCCTCAGGTGACGCTGGCGATTTCTCTTCACGCGCCCAATGACGCCATGAGAAAAGAGCTGATGCCAGTGGCAAACCGGTATTCCATGAAAGAACTCATGGAAGCCGCCGCTTACTATGTGGAAAAAACCGGCCGGCGGATCACGTTTGAGTACAGTCTGGTGAAGGATGTCAACGACAGAAAAGAACACGCCGAGATGCTGGCGGCCCTGGTGAAGGGCCTGAACTGCCATATCAATCTGATCCCGGTGAATCCGGTAAAAGAGAGAGACTTCCGGCAGTCGGAGCAGAATCATATTCAGGCGTTTTTGCATATATTGGAAAAACATCATATTCAGGTGACCGTCCGCAGAGAGATGGGCAGAGATATCTCCGCCGCCTGCGGACAGCTTAGAAAAGGATATAAAGAAAGGAGTGGGAATGGATGAAGTCCTTTGGAATCACGGATATCGGAAAGAAAAGAAAAGTCAATCAGGACTATCTTTTCTACTCTGATGAGCCGGTGGGCTGTTTTCCAAATCTTTATATCGTTGCGGATGGAATGGGAGGCCATAAGGCCGGAGATAAGGCGTCCTCCTATTCTGTGACAAGATTTGTGGAACTGGCGAAAAAGGCGGAAAAGGAACTCCCGTTCCTGTCCATGGAAAAATTGCTGCAGCAGGTGAACGCTGAGGTGTACCAGATGTCCCGCAGAGAGGAAGAATATGCGGGCATGGGAACTACCTTCGTGGCTGCCACGGTGGTGGATCATGTGGTCTATGTCATGAATGTGGGAGACAGCCGTCTGTACTATTACGACGGAACACTCCGGCAGGTGACCATGGATCATTCTCTGGTGGAGGAACTGGTCCGGGCCGGAGAGCTTGACCGGGCGGAGAGCCGGAATCACCCGCAGAAAAATATCATAACTAAGGCAGTGGGCGTGGCGGAAACGGTTCAGCCGGATTTCTTCATGCTGGATATTGCCGAGGGACAAAAGATCCTGCTTTGTTCGGACGGACTGTCCAACATGGTAGATGATGACAAGCTGGAAGAGATCGTGGCGCAGCAGGGCGATATCAGCGAGCAGGCGCAGGAGTGCGTCAATGAAGCTCTGTTTTACGGCGGCCTTGATAATATCGCCGTAGTCATCGCCCAGTGCGGAAGCGGGAGGTGACTGGTTTGATTCAGACAGGAATGATTTTAGGAGGAAGATATGAGATCCTTGAACATATCGGCTCCGGAGGGATGGCCGATGTGTACAAGGCAAAATGCCGTAAATCCAACAGTTATGTGGCTGTCAAAGTGCTTCGGAAAGAATACAGCGACGACGAGACGCTGGTCCGGAGGTTTAACTCGGAAGCCCGTTCCACCGCGGATCTGAATCATCCGAATATAGTGAGTATCCTGGATGAGGGAAATGACCAGGGCATCCACTATATTGTCATGGAACTGGCAGAGGGGATGACGCTAAAACGCTATATCCGCCGGTACGGGAGACTTTCCGTCCGGGAGACCGTGGATTTTTCCATCCAGATTGCCAGCGGTATACAGGCGGCTCATGAGCACAATATTGTGCACAGAGATATCAAGCCACAAAATATCATCGTCTCAGACAGCGGCAAGATCAAGGTGACGGACTTTGGCATTGCCAAAGCTGCCACGGGAGATACCATTGCCTCCAGCACCATGGGTTCCGTGCGTTACCTGTCGCCGGAACAGGCAAGAGGCGGATATTCCGACGCCAGAAGCGACATCTATTCCCTGGGTATCACCATGTATGAGATGGCCACGGGGAAGGTGCCTTTTGACGGGGAAAATACGGTGGCCATCGCGTTGATGCATCTTCGGGATGAGATTGTGCCGCCGAGAAATTATTTCCCGGATATACCAGTGAGCCTGGAAAAGATTATTTTAAAATGTACGAAGAAACGTCCGGAGGAGCGGTACCAGACGGCAGCGGAACTGATCGCGGATCTGCGCCAGGTTTTTACCTCTCCCGACGGTAATTATGTTTATATGAATCCGCAGGTGGATGACAGTCCCACAAGAACCCGGTCAGAGGAAGAAATCGCCCAGATTAAGAAAACCCTCACAGGAGAGAGTGAGCGGGACGGGGAGGAGACTCCGGATGAGATGCAGGGACAGTCCACGGAAAAAGACGGAGAGGATTACGAAGACGACGATTCCGTTCACCCGAAGATGGAGAAAATGATCATGGTCATTACCATCGTGTTTGGAGTTCTTCTTGCCTGTCTGGTCTTTTATTTCGTCGGCACATCCACCAATCTTTTGAAATTTACCGGCAGCGGTACGGTGGAAAGCACCACAGAAGCGCCGGAGAGCACCACGGATACCCCGGCCGAGGAGGAGACGGAGGCCACAGAGGCCAAAAAATATGTGACGCTGCCAAGTTTCATCGGAATGACACGGACAAAGGCCAAAAACCAGGCAGAAGAGCTGTCTCTGAGCGCGAAGTTTGAGTATGCGGACGGTGTGGATAAAGACAGCGATTCCCTTGTAGTCGTGGATCAGGATACCGAAGAGGGACGGGATGTCCTGGAAGGCTCGACGATCACGCTGACTCTGGGTCTGGATGAGGACGACGAGGAGAACGCGCGGATTGAAGTCCCTCCTCTGATCAATTACGAGGAAGATGATGCCATTGAGGAACTCAATTCTCTGGGGCTGGAGGCAGAAGTTGTCTACGCCAACAGTGACACGGTAGATAAGGGGTATGTGATCCGCCAGACGCCGAAGGGAGGCAGTATGGTAGAAAAAGGCTTTACGGTGACCATCACAGTGAGCCGCGGCGTCTCCCAGGTGGAAGTGCCGGATTTATATGGTGTCAGCCAGGAGGCGGCAGAGAAAGAACTGAACCGTCTGGGACTGGTTCTGGGAAATGTATCCAGCGATTACAGCGGTTCCGTCGGCGTGGGCGATGTATTTCAGCAGAGCATCAAGTCGGGTACCATGGTGGACAAGGGTACGAAAGTTTCCATCACCGTGAGTCTTGGCGAGCAGGAATCCTACCACTATGCGGGAACAGTCCAGGTGTATGACTCCCCGTTTGAGGAAGGGGAAACCGGAGATATTGAGCTGGTACTGAAACAGGGGAATTCCACTAAGACCATCTACTCAGAAGAGGATGCCGATTCGGATTCCTTCCCGGTGGACGTTGCTTTTGAGAGCGACAGCGGCAGAGACGCCACAGTTTTATTCTATGTCAACGGACAGGAGTACAACAGTTACCCGGTGGTCTGGGAACGGGTGGCAGATTAAAACAGATAACCTGGAAACAGGCGGAAGATCAGAAGAAAAGGAAGAAAGGAAAAACAGTATGACAGGAAAAATCATGAAGGGCATCGGCGGTTTTTATTACGTGTATGTGGAAGGCGCCGGACTTTATGAATGCAGGGCAAAGGGAATTTTTCGCAACAAAAAAATGAAACCCAACGTGGGTGATATCGTGGATATCGATGTGATTTCCGAGGAAGAAAAAACAGGCAATCTCACAGTCATCCACAAGCGGAAGAATCAGCTGATCCGGCCCATGGTCGCCAACGTGGATCAGGCGCTGGTCATTTTTGCGGTCCATGAGCCGGAGCCGAATTTCCAGCTGCTGAACCGGTTTCTCATCATGATGGAGAAACAGCAGGTTCCTGTCATCATCTGTTTCAATAAAATGGATCTGGCCTCGGAGGAGGAGCGCGTGCGGCTGAAGCGGGATTATGAGAAAAGCGGCTGCCGGGTGCTCTTCTCCTCGGCCCATGAGGGGGAGGGCATTCCGGAATTAAAAGAGCTTCTCCGGGGCAGAACCACCGTCATGGCGGGGCCGTCCGGCGTGGGAAAATCTTCCACCTTAAACAGTATCAGTACCGAAAAGCAGATGGAGACCGGAGCTGTCAGCGAGAAGATCAAGCGGGGCAGACATACCACCCGCCACTCGGAACTGATCTATCTGGGGGAAGATACTTTTCTCATGGATACGCCGGGATTCAGCTCGCTGTATCTGACGGGCATCGAAAAAGAAGAGCTGCGTTTTTATTTCCCGGAATTTTCAGAATATGAAAACCAATGCCGTTTTAACGGCTGCAGTCATATTCATGAGCCGGGCTGCGCGGTAAAGCAGGCCCTGGAGGAAGGAAAAATCAGCCGGATGCGCTACGAAGACTATTGTTATCTGTATGAGGAGCTGGCAAATGCAAAGAAATGGTAAAATATTGATCGTGACCGGCGGCAGAGTGGAAGAAGAATTTACCGCCGCTTATCTCAGGGACCGGAACTTTGACCGTATCATCGCGGCGGATTCCGGTCTCGCTTCCTGTCGGGCGCTCCATCTGACGCCCACAGATATTCTGGGAGATTTTGACAGCCTGAAAGAGGAGAATCTGCTCACATTTTATAAAGAGCAGGGGGTTCCGGTGCGGGAATTTCCCACAAGAAAAGATTACACAGACACCGAGCTGGCGGTGGAGTACGCCCGGGAGCTGTCTCCGGAAGAAGTAATTCTTCTGGGGGCCACCGGCACCCGGCTGGACCATGCTCTCGCCAACATCGGAATGCTTGAAAAGCTGGCCGCGGGGCATATTTCAGGAAAAATAGTGGATAAACACAACGAAATAGAAATGCTTTGTGGACAAAACGAGAAAAAATATAAAAAACAGCCGGACCGGCCATTTTTTTCGCTGATGGCCTGGGGCGGCTCAGTGACCGGCATCGACCTGATCGGTTTTTCTTATCCCCTTGCCAACGCAAGCCTGCAGCCTTCCCAGAGCTTAGGCATCAGCAACGAGCTGGCAGAAGAATGGGGAACCCTGCGGATGAAAACAGGGAAACTGCTGGTGATAAGGTCGGCGGATTAGTAAATCTCCATGCAGCATACAGAAGACTGCTTTCACAGAAGACAAGCCATTGATAAAAGTTCTCCTCCTCCACTTCGGCAGGCTGGGTATACTGCTGTGATCGAATTGATCAGGCAGACGCCTGCGCTCACAGTCGTCGTCGAACCATATCAATGGCTTGTCTTCTCCAAATGTAGTTGTGAGTAAGCCACCAGGTAGCTCTTTCGTCGGTTTGAATCAGATGACTTGCTATAATCCGGGTAATGCAGACGGCAGGAATTTGCGGTATAGTTTGATGATGATAGAAAAACGTATCGGGGAAGATCGACGACGACTGTGAGTGCAGGCGTCACGTACTTTTTATAAAAGGTGATAGTTACCAGCCTGTCGAAGTGGAGGAGGAGACTTCCCTGATTGCGTTTTTCTATGATAAATACAAAGTTGCAAATTCCGTCTGTTCATCGCCATCCGGATAATCTCAAAACCGATAGATTCAAACTGACAAATCCCTATACATTGAATTTAAAGAGCACCACATCTCCGTCCTGCATCACGTATTCTTTTCCTTCGGAACGGACGAGGCCTTTGTCTCTGGCTGCGGACATGCTTCCGCAGGCGATCAGATCATCGTAGCTGATGACATCGGCTTTGATGAAGCCCCGCTCGAAGTCAGAGTGGATTTTTCCGGCAGCCTGCGGCGCTTTGGTACCTTTGGTGATGGTCCAGGCTTTGGATTCCATCGGCCCTGCAGTCAGGTAGGAGATCAGGCCCAGGATACGGTAGCTGGCTTTGATCAGCTTTTCAAGGCCGGATTCGGAAAGTCCCAGATCATCCAGGAACATAGCTTTCTCGTCATCATCCAGTTCTGCAATCTCCTGTTCAATCTGTGCGCAGACCACGAATACTTCGGAGTCACAGCCGGCGGCGTATTCTTTTACAGCCTGTACATATTCATTGGAGGCGCCGTCGTCGGCCAGGTCATCCTCCGATACATTTGCCGCGAAGATGACCGGTTTGGCTGTCAGCAGATTGCATTCATCCAGCAATTTCTGTTCGTCTTCATCTTCGGTGACAAAGGTTTTGGCCAGGTTGCCGTCTTCCAGATGTGCTTTCATTTTCTTTAACAGTTCCACTTCTGCGGCAATCTTTTTATCATTGTGAGCGGCGCGGGCTGATTTCGCGATGCGGCGCTCCAGCACTTCAATGTCAGCAAAAATCAGCTCAAAGTTGATCGTTTCGATATCTCTGAGAGGATTCACGCTTCCATCCACATGGACAACGTTGCTGTCTTCAAAGCAGCGGACCACGTGTACGATGGCGTCCACCTCACGGATGTTGGCCAGGAACTGGTTTCCCAGACCTTCTCCCTTGGATGCGCCTTTTACAAGACCGGCGATGTCCACGAATTCGATGACGGCCGGAACAATCTTGGCAGAGTCATACATGTCAGAAAGCACCTGCAGCCGGGCGTCCGGAACAGGAACAATGCCCACGTTCGGATCGATGGTACAGAAAGGATAGTTGGCAGATTCGGCGCCGGCTTTGGTCAGAGAGTTAAATAATGTACTCTTTCCTACATTTGGAAGTCCGACAATACCTAATTTCATAGTAATTCCTCCATTTATCATTTATTTCATTGAGATGTCGTTTGCATTACAACTGTCCATTCTACCATAGAAAGAAAGAAGCTGACAAGGGGGCGGAAAGAAAAATGCCGGATTCACATAATGATTGAAATTTTTTACGGAGCGGGCTATAATATTCCCAATGTCACAGCAGGGCAGGGACTGTCCTGCGTTTCAACGAGAGATACAGGAGGTTATTATGGAATATATGGATATCCGGTTCCCGAATCTGGGAATTGTGTTTTCTCATGTGGGAAGATACATTTCCGTCGGGGGTTTTCATATTATGTTTTACGGGATTATCATTGCCGCAGGTTTTCTGGTGGGGCTTCTGATCGCCCAGAAGGAAGCGAAGCGGACTGGACAGAATCCGGAAATGTATCTGGATTATCTGATCTGTATGATGATTCCGGCCATCGTTGGGGCAAGAGCCTATTATGTTATTTTTTCCTGGGATTATTATAAAGAACATCCCCTGGACATCATCAATATCCGGCATGGCGGTCTGGGTATCGTCGGCGGTGTGGCGGCGGCCATCGTGGTGCTTCTCATATTTGCCAAAGTGAGAAAACAGAAGGCGGCCCTGATGCTTGATACCATGTCCATGGCGCTGCTGGTGGGGCAGATCATGGGACGCTGGGGGAATTTCTTCAACCGGGAGGCTTTCGGGGGATACACAGACGGACCGCTGGCCATGCAGATCCCTCTGGGGTATTTTGAACAGACCGGAAGACTGGGAGAGATTGAACAGGCAGGACTTCTGGATCATCTGGTAAATGTGGATGTGGGAGGACAGATGCTTTCCTATATTCAGGTGCATCCGACGTTCCTTTATGAAGGCCTCTGGAACTGTCTGGTTCTGCTGGTGATTTTTCTTTACAGGAAGCATAAGAAGTTTGACGGCGAACTTTTGTGCATCTACCTTATGGGCTATGGTCTGGGACGTTTCTTTATTGAGGGACTCCGGGTCGATCAGCTCCAGATCGGTCATACGGGAATTGCGGTGACACAGGTGGTATGCGCTGTGGTTTTTGCGGGCAGCCTCATTACGATGATCATAAAAAGGCGAATGCGGCAAAAACAGCTTTGATTTTATACCCTGTGCTTGATAATTGCATTTTTGTATGCTATAATGCCAGAAGTTTTGCAGACAAAAGCTGAAATAGGGGAAGAGGCCTGGAGGAAGTTATGAAGCGTTTTTGGAAAGATTTAAAGGAGCATTACAGATATGCTCTTTACTCCGCCAAATCGGAGCTGAAGTCGGAGGTTGCCAACTCCTATCTGAACTGGGTATGGTGGGTGCTGGAACCTTTCTGTTTTATGTTGATCTATACATTTATTTTTGGCTATATTTTTAATTCGAAGGAGCCGTTTTTCAGCGCCTTCGTATTTATTGGCCTGACAGCATGGGAGTTTTTTAACCGGTGTCTGACGCAGAGTGTCAAGCTGATGCGTAACAATAAGTCCATTGTGACCAAGGTTTATATTCCGAAGTTCATCCTTCTCATATCCCGGATGTTTTTTAACGGATATAAGATGCTCATATCCTTTGGAATCATTGTGGCGATGATCATTTTCTTTCGGATTCCGCTGACGCTGAATATATTTTATGTGATACCGATTATGCTCACACTGTTTGTGCTGACCTTTGCCTGTATGACACATCTCCTTCATTACGGAGTTTTTGTACAGGATTTGACCAATGTGGTCACCATTGTACTTCGTATGATTTTCTATATGACCGGTATCTTCTATAATATTGAGACCAGGGTGCCGGAACGGTTCGTGGGCCTTCTGATGCATGCCAATCCCATGGCGCTCATTTTGAGCAGCCTCCGGAAATGCATTCTCTACGGAGAGACGCCGGAACTTAAATGGCTTGGCATCTGGTTCGTCATCGGTGTTATTGTTGCCATCCTGGGAGTCCGTAAGATATACAAGAATGAAAACAGTTATGTAAAGGTGATTTAATGGAAGTAATGGAAGAACGCAAGAGTGCCATCAGTGTACGAAATGTTTGTATCAATTATAAAAGTTTAAAAGCAGCCTCTATCAAGCAGAGCCTGTTTAGCTTCAGAAAGGTGAAGCAGGAAGTTTTCCAGGCAGTTCGGAACGTTTCCTTTGAGGTGCCGGAAGGACAGATCCTTGGAATTACCGGGAAGAACGGCAGCGGTAAGTCCACTATGCTTCGGGCCATCGCCGGTATCTTCTCCGCCGACAGCGGAGAGATCGATCTTCACGGACATTCTATTTCTCTGCTGGCCATTGGTGTCGGCTTTAAAAATGAGCTGTCCGGCAGAGAAAATATCATTTTGTCCGGTATGCTTCTGGGATTCAGCAAGGAAGAGATCATGGAAAAAATGCCGGAAATCATCGAGTTTGCCGGCATCGGCAACTTTATCGACATGCCGGTCCGGACGTACTCAAGCGGTATGCATTCCAAGCTGGCGTTTTCCATCTCGGCGATCCTCGAGACGGAGATCATGCTCGTTGACGAGGTTCTGAGTGTCGGAGATCAGAAGTTCAGAAAAAAGAGTTACCGGAAGATGAAAGAGCTTATCTCCAGCCGGGACCGGACGGTGGTCATCGTGTCCCACAATATGAGCACGCTGGAAGATCTGTGCGACCAGCTGATCTGGATGCACGACGGAGAGATCGTCATGTATGACAAACCTGAGATCGTACTTCCGATTTATAAAGATTTTATGCGATAAATAAGATTGACTATGAAGAAGCCTTCGGGCTTCTTTTTTTGTTGGGAAAATCTGGACAGCGGCGGCGGAACCGGGGAAGCAAGCTTACCCGGCCCCGCAGACATTGGACGGATAAGGGAACATGAGCATGAAGCGGGGGATCGCGGAATGCGAATGATCCCGGAGGACAGCGGGAGTGCGAGAGCACGGAGCTGTCCAATTTCCCAACAAAAGCCGGAAATCCGGGCAGGATACGCCCTGACACCTCAATGATTAGAAAAAATTGCAATTTTTCTTAAAAAATTATCTTTTTTTAGGCAATCATACGTTCTCCCTGTAAAAAAAAGGAAAGAAAACCTTAGAAAATATCCCCAAAATAATGTTGCAATACCTTTCTGTATGAGATAAAATAAATGACAAGTGGAGCAAAGTGGTAAAAAGTGACGTTTTCTGGGGAGGGTATCCCCGAAAGAGATACAAAAAGAAGAATGGAGGAGACGTCTGTTTTCCGTAAAAGAAGGTGAGCAATGTGTTTCAGGGAGAATTTCAACATGGGCTGGACGCCAAGGGACGCCTGATTTTACCGGCGAAGATTCGGGAAGAACTCGGAACACAATTTGTACTTACCAAAGGGATGGACGGATGTCTTTTTATTTTTCCGCCGGATTCCTGGGAGACCTTTGCCGGGAAGCTGAATGCTCTTCCGACTTCTTCCAGACAGGCGCGGAAGCTGAAACGTTACTTTATCGGAAGCTCTGTAGAATGCGAAACAGATAAACAGGGAAGATTTCTCATACCACCGGTGTTAAGAAGCTTTGCGGAGATAGACAAAGATGTCACGGTTCTTGGCGTATCGGACCGCATTGAGCTGTGGAGTACAGAAAAATATGACGCGTATCAGAACGAGGAAGATGAGTCTATCGAGGACATTGCGGGAGAACTGGATTTTTAGACAGAGATATCAGGACAGAGTTTCCGGGCTTGGATACCCGGAGAAAAAATATGCTGCCTGATAAGGAGGATGCCATGGAGTTTAAACATAAGTCCATTATGCTGGCGGAGACAATTGAATCATTACACATTAAGCCGGACGGGATTTATGTGGACGGCACTCTGGGAGGAGGAGGACATTCCCTGGAGATTGCAAAAAGGCTGACAGACGGGGGGCGTCTCATCGGCATAGACCAGGACGGAGATGCCATTGAGGCTGCCGGGCAGCGTCTGGCGCCTTATTCAGACCGGGTGACCATCGTCCGGAGCAATTACGCTCAGATGAAGCAGGTACTTCAGGAGTTATCCATTGACAAAGTGGACGGTATTTTGCTGGATCTGGGAGTTTCTTCCTACCAGCTGGATAATGGTGAACGGGGATTTACCTACAGAGAAGACGTGCCTCTTGACATGCGTATGGACAAGCGTCAGGAGCGGACGGCGAGAGATATCGTGAACACGTACAGTGAGACGGAGCTTTATCATATCATCAGGGATTATGGTGAGGATAAATTTGCAAAAAACATTGCAAAGCACATTGTGCTGGCGAGAAAAGAAGCGCCGGTGGAGACCACCGGACAGCTGACAGAGATCATCAAGGCAGCCATTCCGAGAAAGGTGAGAGCGGTGGGAGGACACCCGGCCAAAAAGACGTTCCAGGCTATTCGCATTGAGCTGAATCATGAGCTTGATGTGCTGAAGGGGCATCTGGAAGAAATGGTCGATCTTCTCGGAGATGAGGGAAGACTTTGCGTGATCACCTTCCATTCTCTGGAAGACAGAATTGTGAAAAATATTTTCAGAACCTGCGAGAATCCGTGCATCTGCCCGCCGGGCTTTCCTGTCTGCACCTGCGGACGGGTATCCAAGGGCAGAGTGATCACGAGAAAACCGATCGTACCGGGAGAGGAAGAACTCAGAGAGAACAGCCGGGCCAAAAGTGCAAAGTTACGTGTATTTGAAAGAATCGTTTCATAAGAGATGAGACAATACAGTGTGTTGGAGGAATTGGATATGGCGTTGCATAGTACATCAGAGCGTTACAATTACATTTACGGGAGCAATGTGACAAAGCTTGACGGGGAGGGCCGTTACGGAGACGGAACCTACGGAGCACAGCCGAAGAAAAAGAAAAATAACCGCGCCAGAAGAGCGGCGGAGACGAGAGTTCAGAAGGAACGGCCGGTGAATCCGGAAAAGGAGGCGGCGATCCAGCGGAACAAAGAAAGACTTCAGGTTTTTGACTGGAAGTACACGGTGATCACAGCGGTGGCAGTGATAATCTGCGCGGCAGCTGCCCTTGTATATCTGGGAGGAAGGGTGCATCTGAATAATCTTTCCTCGGAGATTTCCAGTCTGAAATCCGAGAAAGAGGAATTGCTCAGTGAACAGAACGCTTTGCAGACGGAAATTGATAAAAATATCAATCTGGATGAAATACGTATTTTTGCAGAAGAAGAATTACATATGGTATATCCGGGTCCCGAGCAGGTAATTTATTATAACAGCAGTACAAGCGATTATTTCAGACAGTATGAAAGTGTTGATACATCGAATTAAAAAGTGGGTGGTAATGTGACGAAAAAGAAAAAAAAGGTAAGTCGTCTGACCACAGCAATGAGGGGCAAACTGAGTGTAGTATTTTTAGTAATTGTTTGCCTCTTTTTATTGCTGGCAATACGTCTTGCCTATTGGACAATACGAAATGGAGATGAGTTTGAGACCATTGTGCTGGGACAGCAGAACCATACCAGCTCTACCATCGCCTATGAGAGAGGAAGAATCTACGACCGCAACGGAAATATTCTCGCTTCCAATGAGAAGATTTATACTCTGGTGCTGGAACCGAAAAATATCATTGATGTGGGAACCGCCGGTCAGGATGAAGAAGAGGACGGGCAGAAGAAGGAGAATAAAGTTCTGGAGACGACCATCCAGGTGCTGAATGAATATTTTGGTTTTTCCGAAGATGATCTCCGGCAGACCATTGAGGAAAATGCAAATTCTTACTATGTGGTATATAAAAGAAATTTAAACTATGACGAAGTATCTGCCTTCCGGGAATTCCTGGCCAAGGCGGACGAGTCCTGGGATGCGAATACCCCGGCCGATGAGAAGGCGGAGATTGAGAGGGCCAGGCTGGTGGAAGGCGTTATGTTTGAGGAGAATTACAAGCGGGTCTATCCATATAAAGATCTGGCCTGCCGGATTCTCGGATTCACTTCTTCCGGCAACAGCGGCAACTGGGGCATCGAACAATATTATAATGATACCTTAAATGGAACCAACGGACGTTCCTACTATTATTTTAATCAGGAACTGACACAGGAACAGACGGTAAAGCCGGCTGAAAACGGGAATTCCGTGGTCAGTACCATTGACATGCAGATCCAGCAGGTCATCGAGGAGAAACTGGCGGAATTTGATAAAGATGTGGGCAGTAAAATGACCAGTATTCTGGTCATGGATCCAAGAAACGGGGAAGTGCTCGGCATGGCTTCTTCCAATCCCTATGACTTAAATGATCCTATGAATGAGGAGGAGCTTTTACAGCTGTATTCTCAGGAAGAAATCGACAAGATGAAAGAGTACACAGAAGAAAAGGAGTCGGAGGAGAGCAGCGAGGACGAAGCGGACGAGGCTTCCACGGAAGAAAATGAAGAAGACACCACAGCGGAAGACGGCAGTGAGGCATCCACAGAGGAGGAAGAAGAAGATAAAATGACCATTTATGATGGCTTTTATCAGCTCTGGCGTAATCCGATCATCAGCGATGCCAATGAACCGGGATCCACGTACAAGCCGTTTACAGTGGCAGCTGGTCTGGAGACCGGCGTGCTGACGGGCAATGAGTCTTACTATTGTACCGGTTCTCTGAATGTGGGCAGCTGGAATATCGGATGTTCTCATGTTCACGGCAATATCAGTCTGGAAGACGCTGTGGCGGAATCCTGTAATGTGGCAATGATGAATATCGCCTTTAATGAAGGCAATGATATTTTTTATCAATATCAGAATCTGTTTGGCTTCGGACGAAGCACAGGTATAGACCTGCCGGGAGAGGCACAGACCGCATCTCTGATACCGGCGGAGAAAAACAGGGATACAGTGACCCTCGCCACCAATGCCTTTGGTCAGAACTTCAACTGTTCCATGATGCAGATGGCGGCAGGATTTTCTTCCCTGATCAACGGTGGTAATTATTACAGACCGAGAGTGGTGAAGGAGATTCAGAACGATCAGGGAGATGTGGTAGAAGAGAAGGAACCGGAAGTTTTAAGGGAGACTGTTTCCGAGGAAACCTCAGAAACCATGCGCGGTTATCTGAAAAAGACGGTGGAATCCGGAACGGGAACCAAGGCGCAGATACCGGGATACTCCATTGGAGGTAAAACCGGTACCGCAGAGAAGATTCCGAGAAATAAAGAAGATTATTACATTTCTTTTGTGGGATTTGTGCCGGCAGAAGATCCGGAACTGCTCATCTATGTCACCATCGATGAACCGAATGTGGACCATCAGGCCAATGCGGCTCTGGCAGTGAATCTGGAGCGGGAGTGCATGGAAGAAATCGTAAAGATTCTGGGGATCGAGCCAACAGAAGAGCTGACTGAGGAAGAAAAACAGCAGATGGAAGAGAAAAAGGCGCAGGAAGAGGCTGAAAAAGAGGCGGCGAAAGAAGAGCAGGAGGCGGAAAAAGACACCGCGGATGCTAGCACTGACAGCACGGAGACGGACACTGCAGACGATGACTCTGAGGGTACCGGAGCAGATGACGCATCCACCCAGGCAGGGCAGGATGATGAGACGAATGATGAAGAAGATGCCTCCACGGAGGATGACGGAAGCAGTGAGACAGACAGTGCTTCCTCACAAGATGAGGAATAGATAGAAGAATATATGCACAAATACTGCGTAAACTGAATATAAAAGAACAGTTGAAATTGTGATGGCATGATTGAGATTTATGTATTTCAGAAGCGGAAATACCGTTTCCTTTTCGGATGCCTGACCTTGCTTTTCTGTGTGCTGGCCTGCAGACTGTTTTACCTGATGGTGATTTCTTCGGAAGAACTCAGTGAGAGGGCCAGAGATGTGGAGCAGAGAGAGCGTTCCATCAAGGCGGCCCGGGGCATCATTTATGACAGAAACGGGGTGGTGCTGGCAGATAATCAGCCGGTATGCACCATCTCGGTCATTTACAGTCAGGTGACAGAACCGGAGAAAGTGATAAAGCTTCTCTCGGAGAAGCTGTCCATGGATGAAGAAGAGATCCGCCGGAAGGTGGAGAAGGTTTCCTCCAGAGAAAAGATCAAGAGCAATGTGCCAAAGGAGACGGCCGATGAGATCCGGGAAGCGAATTTAAGCGGCGTCAAGGTGGATGAAGATTACAGGAGATATTATCCTTACGGCAATCTGGCTTCCAAGGTGCTGGGATTTACCGGTTCCGATAATCAGGGAATCCTTGGTCTGGAATCCCGGTATGACAGCGTCTTAAAGGGAACTGACGGAACGATCCTTACCCTGACAGATTTCCAGGGGATTGAGATTGAGTCGGCGGCGGAGGAGCGGGTGGAACCCGTTCAGGGCGACAGCCTTTATCTGTCTCTGGACTATACCATGCAGTCGTTTGCCCAGCAGGCGGCCGAAAAGGTGCTCAAAGAGAAGCAGGCAAAAAGTGTTTCGGTGATTCTGATGAATCCCCAGAACGGGGAGATTTATGCCATGGTAAATGTGCCGGAATATGATCTAAATGAACCTTACGAGCTTCTCTCCGTATATGAAAGCGGGGAGGGCAGTGAAAATGATAAACTGAACAACATGTGGAGAAATCCGCTGATCAGCGATTCTTATGAGCCGGGATCCACTTTTAAGATTGTGACGGCCACCGCCGCTCTGGAAGAAGGAAAGGTATCTTTAAATGACACCTTTCACTGTCCCGGATATAAGATCGTGGAAGACAGGAAGATCCGCTGCCACAAAACCCAGGGACATGGAACCGAGACCTTTAAGAAAGGAGTCATGAATTCCTGTAATCCGGTATTTATGGAGATCGGGGCCAGAGTGGGAGCCAGAACTATGCTGGAATATTATAAGAAACTGGGACTGTATGAGAAAACCGGTGTGGATCTGCCGGGAGAGGCGGGTTCCATCATGCACAAGCTGGAAAATATCGGGGCAGTGGAACTTGCCACCATGTCTTTTGGGCAATCCATTCAGATTACGCCGCTGCAGCTTCTGCGGGCGGTCAGTGCCGTGGTGAACGGAGGCACTCTGGTGACTCCCCATTTTGCCATCCGCACGGAAGATTCTGTTACCGGGGAGATCACAGAATTGACTTACGAGACAAAGACGGGGCGGGTGACGGAGCAGACGTCTGAGACCATGCGTTCCCTGCTGGAAGCGGTGGTCTCAGAAGGAACAGGAAAGAACGCCCAGGTGGAAGGCTATCAGGTGGGAGGAAAGACAGCCACCAGTGAAAAGCTTCCCCGGGGAACCGGAAAGTACATTTCTTCTTTCCTCGGTTTCGCTCCGGCGGACCATCCGGAGATTATGGGGCTGGTTCTGATCGATGAACCGGTGGGCGTCTATTACGGCGGAACTATCGCTGCTCCGGTGATGGCGGAAATCTTCCAAAATATCCTGCCCTATCTTGATAATATCTGAAAAGAGGATTATACTGTGGTAGAATGTCTTAAATTTACTACGTGTGCTGTCACGTTCTGTTTTGCGGCGGATGTGCCGGCGCACAGAGATAAAATGGAGGTTAAACTATGAATCAATCAATTGCAATACCAGCCCTGGCGGCATTTTTTGTCACTTTAATACTGGGACCGGGAATGATCAAGTTTTTACATAGATTGAAATTTGGTCAGTTCATCCGGGAAGAGGGACCGGAGTCCCATCTGAAGAAGTCAGGCACGCCTACCATGGGAGGAATCCTCTTTCTCATTGGAATCCTGGTGGGCTCGGTGTTTTATATTGCCGACTATCCGAAGATCGTTCCGGTTCTCTTTGTGACTCTGGGATTTGGTCTCATCGGTTTCTTAGACGACTACATTAAGGTAGTCATGAAGCGGAATCTGGGACTGACGCCGGCGCAGAAAATGCTGGGACAGATTTTTATCACGGCGGTATTTGCATTTTATATGGTAAATTATTCCGGCCTTGGAACAGAAGTTATGATTCCTTTCACCGGAGGGAAAATGGTGGACCTGGGAATTCTTTATGTGCCGATTCTGTTTTTTGTGGTACTGGGAACCGTCAACGGAGCAAACTTCACCGATGGTCTCGACGGGCTTGCCTCCAGTGTGACCACATTGATCGCCGTGTTTTTCACTGTCATCGCGGTGGCGGCCAAAACAGATGTGCATCCGGTGGCCTGCGCTGTCATCGGTGCCCTGCTGGCATTCCTTTGTTTTAATACCTATCCGGCAAAAGTGTTTATGGGAGATACGGGTTCCCTGGCACTGGGAGGATTTGTGGTGTCAATGGCTTACATGCTGCAGGTACCGTTCTTCCTTCCGATCGTGGCCTTCATCTATTTTGTGGAGGTGCTGTCGGTGATCATACAGGTTACCTATTATAAAAAGACCAAAAAACGTATTTTCAAAATGGCGCCGATCCATCATCATTTTGAGCTGTCCGGCTGGCCGGAGACAAAGGTGGTATCTATCTTTTCCATCGTGACGGCGGTGCTCTGCCTGATTGGAATGCTTGCTTATTAGCAGATTGGAGAATGAGTTATGTTAGAAGGAAAGAATATACTGATTGCCGGGGCCGGAGTCAGCGGCGTGGGAGCGGCGAAGCTTCTGGGCCGGGCCGGTTTTGACGCGGCAATCTATGACGGAAATGAACAACTGGATACGGAGGCAGTGGTATCACAGATGCCGGAAAACATGCATCTGACATTTGAGCTGGGAGAATACAAAGATAGCCTGGCAGATCAGTACGATATGCTGATCCTGAGCCCGGGAATCTCTGTGAACAGTTCCATTGCCCGCTCCTTTTATGATAGAGGAAAGATTGTCTGGGGAGAGATTGAGCTGGCCAGCCATTTCGCCAAAGGCAAAATCGCGGCTATCACAGGAACCAACGGGAAGACTACCACGACAGCGCTGGTGGGAAGCATCTTAAAATCCTGGTATGATTCGGTATTCGTTGTGGGAAATATCGGTATTCCGTTTACTTCGGTGGCGCTGGATACCCGCCCGGATTCGGTGATCGCCGCGGAGATCAGCAGCTTTCAGCTGGAGACCACGGTGGACTTCCATCCGGCGGTCAGCGCGGTGCTCAATCTGACGCCGGATCACCTGGACCGTCACGGAACTATGGAAGTTTACGGGGAGACGAAGCTCTCCATCTCAAAAAAACAGACCAAAGACGATGTGATCGTGTTAAATTATGACGATCCGGCCACCAGAGCCATGGCGGAGAGAACACCGGCCACTCCGGTGATGTTCAGCCGGAAAGAAGATTTAAAAGAGGGTATTGTGTTAAAAGGAGATACTTTTGTGATCCGGACCGGCAGGGAAGAGATCCCGGTCTGTTCCACAAAGGAGATTCGTCTTCTCGGCAGCCATAATCATGAGAATATTCTGGCGGCCATCGGCATTAGTTATTATATGGGCGTTCCGGTGGAGAATATCCGGGAGGCAGTCATGGAGTTCCGCGCGGTGGAACACCGTATCGAGTATGTGGATACCGTGGACGGCGTCGACTATTATAATGATTCCAAGGGTACCAACCCGGATGCGGCCATCAAAGGCATTCAGGCCATGGTGAAACCGACCATCCTTCTGGGAGGCGGCTATGATAAAAAGGCGGAGTACGATGAGTGGATTGAATCTTTCGATGGAAAGGTAAAATATCTGATCCTCATGGGCGCCACCGCCCGGGCAATCGGAAAGACCGCTGTGGCTCACGGATTTCAGAATGTCATCTATGCCGATACATTTGAGGAAGCCATGGAGATTGCGAGAGAGAAGGCAGTTCCGGGAGATGCGGTGCTGTTGTCTCCGGCCTGCGCCAGCTGGGGAATGTTTAAGAATTATGAGGTCAGGGGACAGGTATTTAAAGAGATTGTCCGCAGATTCAAGGGGTGAGTAAAATGGCTGGTAAAATGTCCGGAAAAGCAAATATGCAGAGACGTACGACAGCCAGGCCGGGCGGCACGGGAAAACGGACCACAGCCGGGAAAACCGGCGTCAGAAGCCGGACGGCGGTGCGCCGTCCCCACACCATGGATTATTCCATTGTATTTCTGGTGATTTTTCTGGTGGGCTTCGGCCTTGTGATGGTATACAGCACAAGTTCTTACCGGGGAAGCCTGTACATGAATGACGCTGCATACTGGCTGAAACGTCAGGCAGTCTTTGCGGTGATCGGAGTTGTTGCCATGTTTTTGGTCGCCCGGATTGACTATCATTTCTGGAGAAGCCGGAAATGGATGCTCCCGGTCTATTACTGGGGAACCATCCTGCTGCTTATTTTCACTCTGGTATTTGCGGCGGTATCCCACGGGTCCAAACGTTGGCTCAATATCGGCCCCCTGAGCTTTCAGCCATCAGAGGCGGCAAAGGTTTCACTGATTGTGATTTTTGCCATATACATAAGCCGCCACGCCAAACAGCTGAGGACCTGGAAAGGGATTCTCAAAAGCTTTGTCCTGGCGGTGCCGATCATCGTCGTGGTCGGTATTGAGAATCTGAGTACCTGTATTATCCTGCTGGCCATCACAGTCATCATGATTTTTGTGGCCAGTGACAAATGGAAACCGTTCATTGCCATTGGATTGGCCGGGGTGGCGGGAATCGCCATTTTGCTGCTCACCCAGGGATACCGGGTGGAGCGGATCAAAATATGGCTGAATCCGGAGCAGTATGAGACCGGTCTTCAGACCATGCAGGGCCTGTACGCCATCGGTTCCGGCGGCTTGTTTGGAAAGGGGCTCGGGCAGAGCATGCAGAAGATGGGGTTTCTGCCGGAGACGCACAACGATATGATTTTTTCCATTATCTGCGAGGAACTGGGACTTTTCGGCGCGGTGGGCATCCTGATCATTTATTTTGTCCTTTTATGGAGATTTATGGTAGTGGCTCTCAACGCCGCTGATCTGTACGGCTCCATGATCGTGGTGGGTACCATCGCTCATCTGGGAATCCAGGTATTCATTAATATCGGCGTGGTGACCAACACCATACCGAACACGGGAATTCCGCTGCCCTTTATCAGTTACGGAGGCACATCGCTGTGTTTCCTGCTGATCGAGATGGGGCTGGTGTTGTCGGTTTCCAGGTACATGCGGATAAAGGAATAGCGGTTTTGTTTCAATGGGGGAGAAATGAAGAGCAGACAGTTGACGCTTATCAAAAATACGAAGAACAATAAACTGCATAAAATAATTTTCTGGCTGTGCTTTCTGTGTATTCTGGGTCTGGGCGCCGCCTGTGTGATCGTGGGATTCTCTGTTAAAAACATTGAGGTGAGCGGCAATCAGACTTACACGTCCGGGGAGATCATCCGTGAAGTAAAGAAAAAAGATTATGTGGGAAATACCCTGGTCATGATGGCACAGAACCGGATTTTCGGACAGAAATACCTGCCTTTCATCGAAGATATCTCCATGAGTTTCGGCGATACGCATACGCTGAAGATTCATGTGAAAGAGAAGCTTCGGTCAGGCGTTTTCGAGTATATGAATGAAAATGTATATTTTGATTCCGAGGGCATCGCGCAGGAAAGCCGGGATTATCTGTTTGCCGGCGTTCCGGTGGTGACGGGCGTGAAATTTAATAAAATGGTTCTCGGCGAAAAGATTCCGGTGGACGGAGATTATTTCCACACCATTCTTTCTATCACGGAAAAAATCAGTACCTATGGACTGAACATTTCCGAGATACATTTTGAGAGTGAGGATGATATCACGCTTTTGTCCGGTAAATTTGAAATTTATCTGGGAACTCCTGCCTATCTGGACGGAAAGATGTCCAGAATTTCGGAGATTCTCAGCGCGGTGTCCAAAGAGCATGAAAAAGGAACCATCGATATGCATCTGTTTACAGACGAAAAAAACATCATTACTTTTCGTGAATAAACAAAAATAGTTTTGAAAAAGAGTTTTTCGTTAAAAAATAATGCAAAAATGATTCATACTTCAGAAAAAACAGGAATATACATATAATTTGGAAAAACAGTGAAAATAGGAACGTGACAAAAATAAAAATTTTTGTTGATTATTTCTATGAAAAAACGTATTATATAACCATAAACTAAAATCAGGTGGATTATATTCATTTATATAGAATAAGGAGGAGTAGACCTTGCTGGAAATTATGTCAAACGAAGAATTAGCTCACGCTAAAATCCTGGTAATCGGAGTCGGCGGAGCCGGAAACAATGCCGTGAACCGTATGGTTGACGAATCAATTGAGGGAGTGGAATTAATCGGTATCAATACAGATAAACAGGCTCTGGATTTATGTAAGGCGGCTACACGCGTACAGATTGGAGAGAGACTGACCAAGGGACTGGGCGCCGGAGCAAAACCGGAAATCGGTGCGGCTGCGGTGGAAGAGAACCGGGACGAGATTACCGAGCTGGTCAAAGATGCCGATATGGTTTTTGTAACCTGCGGTATGGGAGGCGGAACCGGTACAGGTGCAGCTCCGATTGTGGCAGAGATCGCTAAAGATCTGGGAATACTGACAGTGGGTGTTGTCACCAAACCATTTATCTTTGAGGGCAAGCCAAGGATGAACAATGCGCTCATGGGTATTGAGCGTCTCAAAGAGAACGTAGATACACTGATCATTATCCCAAACGATAAGCTGCTGCAGATTTGTGATAAGAGAACATCCATCAAGGATGCCTTCTGCAAGGCAGACGAAGTACTCCAGCAGGGTGTACAGGGAATCACCGACCTGATTTTTAAACCGGGTCTCATTAACCTGGATTTCGCGGATATCCAGACTGTCATGAGAGACAAGGGCATTGCTCATATCGGTATTGGCGTGGGCAGTGGTGAAGATAAAGCTGTGGAGGCCATCAAAAAGGCCATGGAGAGCCCGCTGCTGGAGACAACAGTGAGCGGCGCCACCGACATTATCATCAACTTCTCCGGAGATGTGGGCATTCAGGAAGTATACGAGGCTGTTTCTTATCTGACAGAAGTGGCCGGCGACGAAGCCAACATTATCTTCGGTAATGTGGAGAGCGAAGACATTCCGGAAGACGAGGTGAGCATCACGATCATCGCCACCGGTCTTCACGACGTATCCGGCACAGGCACTTCCAAGAAGAGTACCCGCCCGGCTGGCAGCAAGAAGCCGGAGAACGGACCTACATATAATGGTCAGGCTATCAAGACCGCTCCTTCCAAGAGAGCGGAGCAGCCAAATAACTCCTCCCGTTCTTACGATGCAGGGGATATGGAGATTAAGATCCCGGAATTTCTTCAGAAGAGACGGTAAAAGACAGACAATGTCTGGAGAATCTGTTGTTATATGATGAAATAACCAGATGAATCAATACTATATGCAAGGGCCGGCGGGAGCCGGCCTTTTCTGTGTATAAAAAAGTCGAAACATTTAGGATTTTTCCTATCGGTTTCGACTTTTTTTTGTATTCTTTTATAGTACAATAAATTCGCAGAATAAAAAACCATCGGTTTCTGAAAAACACTGAGATTTTATGAAACATGATTTATCTGGACGTTCTGTTTTTGTTGAACTGGATGATTGACTACCTGATTTTGGCGCTGGTGAAAAAAGATTTTTTTCCCGGCATGAAAGAAAGAAGAATTGCAGCAGGAGCCTTTCTGGCGGCGGGAAGCTACCTGTTCTGGCTTTGCCAGGCGGGAATTGTTTCCGGCACAGTGAGAATGCTGGAAGGATTCTTTTTGATCAGTCTGGTTCTTCTGTGGACGTTTTCCATCCGCAGTCTGCCGCTTTTTTTGAAAACTGCGGCGGCGGTCTTTGGGTATACCTTCCTTCTGGGCGGCTTTTGTCATGTTCTGCTTCATATTTTGACAGAGAGAGGAAAAGCGCCGCCGGTACAATGGTGGGTGCCTGTCGGCTGTATGGCTGCGGCCGCTTTTATAAGAAGCGCGGGGAAGAGGATGCAGCGGGAGACAGAGAAGATCAAAGAATGTACCTATGAAGTGGAGATCCGGAGAAAAGGACGTACTGTGAGTCTGCAGGGATGGTACGATTCCGGGAATCTTCTGGTCAGTCAGTGGACAGGAAGAGGAATCTGTGTCCTGCCTCTGGAAAAAGCGGAGGGACTTCTGGATGAAGAGGAAAAGAAAATCCTTTCTTTTCTTGTGACACAAAAGGATTTTCCCTGGAAAATCATGACAGAAAATCTGTGGTCGGGGATCCACCGGATTACGTATTCGTCCGTCGGCAGGAAAGACGGCTGGATGCCGGGAATTGCTGCGGACCACATCATTGTAAAAAAACATGGGGAGGTGCTCGCAGACACAGAGGGACTGATGGGAATCACCGCACAGGAAATCTTTCAGGACGGAAGATTTGCGGTATTGCTGCCGGCAGATATTTTTACAAAACAGACGCCGGGTGTCGATACGGGCAGAGAAAGCTGAACCGATCGGCGGCTACAAGAGTCTGTACTGATTTAGGAGGGGATAGGACAGATGCCAGTTGTGTTAAATGTATCGGGAATGGAGCGGGTGAAATTCACCATGGTAAACAACGTAAAGCAGTTGTTTCATCCGCGGGGAGAAGTCCATTACATAGGAGGAACCGACGTGCTTCCGCCGCCGCTGGAGCCGGAAGAAGAGGCTTATGTATTAAGCCAGTTGGATACGAGAAGAAGCGAGGAAGCCAAGGCGATCCTGATTGAGAGAAATTTAAGACTGGTGGTATACATAGCAAAAAAATTCGAGAACACGGGCATCGGAGTGGAGGATTTGATTTCCATTGGGACCATAGGTCTCATCAAGGCCATTCAGACCTTCAACCTGGAACGGAAAATCAAGCTGGCCACCTACGCGTCCCGCTGCATAGAAAACGAGATTCTCATGTATCTGAGAAGGACCAGCAAGACAAGAATGGAGGTTTCCATTGACGAGCCCCTCAATGTGGACTGGGATGGAAACGAACTGCTCCTGTCAGATATCCTGGGGACCGACGACGATATCATTTCCAGAGACATTGAGGATGAGATTGATAAAAAACTGCTGAAAAAAGCCATGGAGACCCTTACGGACAGAGAAAAGCTGATCATTTCCCTGCGTTTCGGGCTCAACGGAAACGAGGAGGAGAAGACCCAGAAAGAGGTGGCGGATATGCTCGGCATCTCCCAGTCTTACATTTCCCGTCTGGAGAAAAAGATCATACATAGGCTGAAAAAAGAGATGATAAAAATGGAATGAAACCTGTAAAAAATCTGCGGCACGCTTCAGAGGAAAACGAATCATCTGTCCGGGATGAAAAAGTTTTCCCCTTTTGAGCGATCATCGGCGTTGCGGCAGATTTTTTAGTGGTGTTATTCATTTAAGTAGCTTCGGATGGATTTCAGCGCGTTTTTTTCCAGGCGGCTGACCTGGGCCTGGGAGATGCTGATCTCATCGGCGACCTCCGTCTGAGTCTTTCCTTCATAGAATCGTTTCCGGATAATATTATATTCCCGGCTGGTAAGCTGATTCATAGCGTCCTGCAGAGCCAGATGTTCCACCCAGGTCTCTTCCCTGCTTTTTTTATCACAAACCTGATCCATGAGAAAAAGAGCGTCATTTCCGTCCTGATACACCGGTTCAAAGAGAGAGACGGGAGTGGCGATGGCGTCCAGGGCATAGATGATGTCCTCTTCCGGAAGATTGATTTCTTTAGAGATTTCCTCAATGGTCGGATCCCGGTCCATGGTCTTGAGCAGCTGCTCCCTGGCGTAGATGGCTTTGTAGGCCGTGTCCCGGAGGGAACGGCTGACCCGGATACTGTTGTTGTCTCTGAGATAGCGGCGGACTTCTCCGAGGATCATAGGGACGGCATAGGTGGAAAATTTGACGTCCAGGGTCCGGTCAAAATTGTCGATGGCTTTCATCAGGCCGATGCATCCCACCTGAAACAGATCATCGGCATTTTCATGGTTGCCGGAGAAACGCTGAATGACGCTTAAAACCAGCCGGAGATTGCCTTTGATATACTGCTCTCTGGCGTCGGCATCTCCCTGTTCGATTTTCTCAAACAGGCTGTTTTTTTCCTCTTCTGAGAGAAGGGGAAGCTCCGAGGTGTTTACACCGCATATTTCTACCTTGTTTAGAAACATTTGTACCCTCCTGCTGTTATATCCTGCTTTTTACATTCTGTTTTCTGAACCCTGCCTGCGGCAGGAAATCAATCCTGTGATGTCTGCAGAAAATTTCTCCTGCGTTCATATAAAAGGATGAACGCAAAGCGCCGAATTTATTCAGAATGTCAGGATAAAAACCAGGCTGCCGCTCTGGAAAAAAATGAGAGCCTCTGTTATAATGAAATAAAAACAGAGAAGAAAGGCGAGAGTTATGGTAGCGGAAATTATCAGTGTTGGAACGGAACTGTTATTGGGAAATATCGTAAATACTAACGCCCAGTACATTGCCAAAGAGATGGCAAAACTGGGCATTGACCTGTATTATCAGTCCGTAGTCGGAGACAACGAGGAGAGACTCAGCAATGTATTAAGAACGGCTCTGGAGCGTTCGGACCTGATTATCACCACCGGAGGCCTCGGGCCGACGAAGGATGATCTGACCAAGGAAGTGGCGGCTTCTTATTTTGGCAAACAGCTGATTTTTGACAAAAAGACGTATCAGCATGTGAAAAAGAGGCTGGAATCCTATGGCATCACTCAGATGACAGAAAGTCAGAAAAAACAGGCTATGATGCCGGAGGGCGCGCTGGTCATCACCAATCCGGCTGGTCTGGCGCCGGGGATCATCATGGCCCAGGGCAATAAAGCGGTGATCATGCTTCCGGGACCGCCGAAGGAGATGAAGGCATTATTTGAGGAGTGCAGCCGACTGTACATCCGGCGCCTTTCCGACCATGTTTTTGTATCCATCAATATCAAGGTCAAGGGACCGGATGAACTGCCGCTGAGCGTCATCGGGGAGGCGCCGATCGCGGACCAGCTGGGCGATATCCTTGATAATGAGAACCCGACAGTGGCCACCTATGCCAAAGAGGACGGCGTTTTGATCCGGGTGACAGCCTCCGGAAAGACCAGAGAGGAAGCTCTGGTGCTCATGAAGCCAGTGGTGACAAAGATTGCGGAGATCCTCGCAGATAAGATTGCCTGGGTAAAAGAAGACGCGTAGATCAAAAGAAAACACGCAGATCACTCCGGAATAAAACAATACAAAATACCTGTACGAACACTATGAGATCATCCTGTCAGATGTATGGCGGCGAATGCCTGCATCGGGCAGGATTTTTTTCTTGACAAATATACCAGTGTCTGCCATAATACAGCTTGTTTAATTATACTAAACTTTCTGTTTAGTAATTACTGACCTTCCCGCGTGACGAAAAAGTCCGCAGAGGGAAAAGAGAAAAAAGAGAGAAAAAGGAGGTGCCGCCGGGCATTTTCTGCCAGAAACAGCAGAAGGGCAGACGCGGTTTTTCATGTCAAAGGAAGACAGCGCTGTGGGCCGGAAAGTATGGATATTGGACATAGAATCAGAGATTTGAGAAAAAAGCAGGGGTTGACACAGGAAGAGCTGGCGGACCGGGCCGAGCTGAGCAAGGGGTTTATCTCCCAGCTGGAACGGGATATGACGTCTCCTTCCATATCAACTCTGGAGGATATCCTGCAATGCCTGGGAACTTCCATCGGAGAATTTTTTCGCAGCGAGAAGGAACAGGAACAGATTGTCTTTACAGAAGAAGATTATTTTGTAAAAGAAGATAAAGAGTACGGTAACCGAATCCAGTGGATCATTCCCAATGCTCAGAAAAATACCATGGAGCCGATTTATCTGCATCTGGATGCGAAAGGTTCCACCTATCCGGATAATCCCCACGAGGGGGAAGAATTCGGATATGTACTGCGGGGAGAGATCGTGATTCATCTGGGAAAGGAGATACACACAGCCGGAAAGGGAGATTCTTTTTACTATACGGCCGACCGGACTCATTACATTTCTTCCGAAAAAGGTGCGGATATTTTATGGGTGACATCCCCTCCAAGTTTTTAGAAAATGTAAATTCAGAGAGAAAGGTTAGAATACAGGGAAAACATAAATGAAAAATAACTTAGTGGAATTAAATCACATTTCCAAGTCCTTTGGAGAAACCATGGTACTGGATGACCTGTGTCTGGAGGTCAAAGAAAATGAATTTATCACCCTCCTGGGACCATCCGGATGCGGAAAGACGACCACGCTGCGGATTATCGGCGGTTTTGAGAAACCGGACCGGGGCAGAGTGATTTTTGACGGAAAAGATATCACCGATGTTCCGGCCAACAAGAGAAATCTGAACACGGTATTCCAGAAATATGCGCTTTTTCAGCATATGACCATTGAGGAGAACATCGCATTTGGTCTAAAGATCAAGAAAAAGTCGGACAGCTATATCCGGGATAAGATCAAATATGCCTTAAAACTGGTGAATCTGGACGGCTATGAGAAACGTAAGCCTTCTTCTTTGAGCGGCGGCCAGCAGCAGCGGATTGCCATCGCCAGAGCCATTGTCAATGAGCCGAAAGTGCTGCTCCTTGACGAGCCCCTGGGGGCCCTCGATTTAAAGCTCCGCCAGGACATGCAGTACGAGCTGATGCGCCTGAAGGAGGAGCTTGGCATCACATTTATTTATATTACTCATGACCAGGAAGAGGCGCTGACCATGTCTGATAAAGTGGTGGTCATGAACCAGGGGTATATTCAGCAGATGGGTACGCCGGAAGATATCTATAACGAGCCGGAGAACGCTTTTGTGGCAGACTTTATCGGCGACAGCAATATCATCGACGGTATTATGCTGGAAGACAGGCTGGTGGAGATTTTGGGACATAAGTTTGAATGCGTGGATGTGGGATTTGGCACCAACCGTCCGGTGGACGTGGTGGTTCGTCCGGAGGATGTGATTCTCGGGGAAGAAGGAAAAGGCATTCTGGACGGTGTGGTCACCTCCCTCATTTTTAAGGGCGTTCATTATGAGATGGACGTCATGGCCGGCGGTTATGAATGGCTGGTGCACAGCACAGTCTGTCATCCGGTGGGCACGAAGGTGAGCATTTCAGTCATTCCATTTAATATTCAGATCATGAATAAACCGGAATCTGATGACGAGAAAGCGGTGAATGTAAATGAATAGAAAGATATTGGCAAGCCCATACATCGTGTGGGCACTGGGATTTATTATTTTACCGCTGTTTATGATTCTTTACTACGGTCTGACCGACGGCAGCGGCGCGTTTACACTGGAAAATGTATTGGCCATCGCTGACCCGGTACATTATAAGGCTTTTGGTAATTCTCTGGTGATGGCGCTTGGCAGCACGGTGATCTGTCTTGTGATCGCCTATCCTCTGGCCTATATTTTGAGTCAGCATGAGGGCAAGGTATCCAACACCATCATCATGCTGTTTATCCTGCCCATGTGGATCAACTTTCTTTTGAGAGTACTGGCCATGCAGATGCTTCTTTCCAACACCGGGATCATCAACGCCCTTCTGGGCTTTTTTGGCCTGCCGGCGCAGCGGATCATGTATACAAAAGGGGCGATTCTCATCGGTATGGTGTACGATTATCTGCCGTTTATGATTCTGCCGATTTATAATGTGATGAGTAAGATCGACAAGGATGTCATTGAGGCGGCCCAGGATCTGGGAGCGACAGTTTTTGTGACTTTCAGAAAAATTATCGTCCCGCTTTCTCTGCCGGGCGTTATCAGCGGAGTGACCATGGTCTTTATTCCAAGTATGTCGGAGTTCGTTGTGGCGGATATTCTCGGCGGATCCAAGATCCTTCTTCTCGGAAACGTCATTGAACAGGAGTTTAATCTGTCCAACAACTGGAATCTCGGTTCCGGTCTCTCGATCGTTCTGATGGTATTTATTCTGATCAGCATGGCTGTTATGAACAGAAGCAAAGCGGAGGAAGGAGATACAATGTTATGGTAAAAGCAAAAAAATATGCAGGCAGGATTTATGTGGGCCTGATCGGATTCTTACTGTATTCGCCTCTGCTGATTCTCATTGTCTGTTCTTTTAATGACTCGAAAATCAGGACTGTATGGGGCGGTTTTACCCTCCACTGGTACACAGATCTGTTTCAGAATGAGGAGGTCCTGCTGGCGGTGCGTACTTCTTTGATTCTTACTACCTCAGCGGCTCTTATTGCCACTGTCATTGGTACGCTGGCATGCATCGCCATGTCTGCGATGGGTAAGAAAATGAAAGGCGTGATGCAGTCGGTGGCGAACATTCCTCTGCTGAACTCAGAGATGGTTACCGGTATCGCCATCATGCTTTTATTTGTGCATTTCATGACCCTGGGATTCAGTTCCATGCTCATTGCCCATGTGACCATCGGACTTCCCTATGTCATACTCAATGTGATGCCGAAACTGCAGCAGGTGGACAAGAATCTCTACGAGGCGGCCCTGGATCTGGGAGCGTCCCACGTGTACGCCTTTGTGAAGGTGATCCTCCCGGAGATCATGTCGGGAATCCTCGCCGGATTTTTCTTCGCCTTCACCATATCCATGGATGATTTCGTGGTGACATACTTTACCAAAGGCGCCGGCATCAACACCATATCCACCATGATCTATCAGCAGCTCCGACGGGGGATCAACCCGCAGATGTACGCCTTGTCCACACTGCTGCTGTTTATCATTTTGATCCTTCTTGCCATCATCAACCGTCTGTCGGCCACGAAGGAAAAGAAGGAGGTGCAGTATTGAAACATTTGAAAAATATTTTCCATAATGCCGGTACAAGAGAAATCGGCAGGACTCCGGGAAAAACCGCTGCAGGAAAGAAAGGCAGGTTCCGGAAGAGATGCATTTTGTCGCTGGCAGTGCTGGGTACGGCATTGGCTGCAGCCGGCTGTGCCGGAGGCCATGCAGCGGAAGATGAGAATACGCTGGTCATTTTCAATTATGGCGATTACATTGACAGAGACACCATCCAGATGTTTGAGGATGAGACAGGCATTGAAGTAAAGTATGAAGAATATATCACGCCGGAGGACATGTACACCAAGTATCAGTCCGGCGGCATAAACTATGATCTGATCTGTACCTCCGATTATATGATCGAGAGAATGATCATGGACGGAGAGGCGCAGCCCATTGATACTTCCGGTATGGAGTATTTTGAAAATGTGGATCAGAAATACATGGATTTCTGCAAGGCGTTTGATCCGGAAAATCAGTATGCCATTCCGTATTTCTTCGGCACGGTGGGAATCCTTTACAATGAAAAAATGGTCGACGAGGATGTGGACAGCTGGTCTGTTCTCTGGAATGAGAAGTATAAAGATCAGATCATCATGGAAAACAGCGTCCGGGATGCTTTCATTGCGCCTTTGAAGCTGAAAGGATATTCCATCAATACCACGGATAAAAATGCTCTTCTGGAGGCGCAGTCTATGCTTATGGAGCAGAAACATCTGCTGGCAGCTTATCTGGTGGACGAGACCAAAGACGCCATGATCTCCGGAGATGCAGCCCTCAGCGTCATTTATTCCGGTGATGCCACGGTGGCCATCGAGGAGAATGAAGATCTCACATATGTGGTTCCGAAAGAAGGGACGAATATCTGGTTTGACTGCTGGATGATCCCGAAGACCGCAAAACATAAGGAGGCGGCGGAAAAATTCATTGATTTTATGAACCGCCCGGATATTGCCATGCTGAATTTTGATTATATCTGGTATGGAACTCCGAATAAAGCTGTTTACGAGGAACTGGATGAGGAAACCAGGGAAGATCCGACCATTTTCCCGGATGAGGATATCATGAATAAATGCGAAGTCTATCAGTATCTGGGAGAGGAAATGGACAGTTATTACAGCCGTCTGTGGAAAGAATTGAAGGCTTATTAAAAAAATGGCAGACCAACGAAAGCAGGTGAAAAAATGGGACACAAATTAACCCGGCATGACATTGACAAAATGAAAGAAGAAATCGAACACCGCAAGGTTGTCGTGCGCAAAGAGCTTCTGGAACATGTGAAAGAAGCCAGGGCCCATGGCGACCTGAGCGAGAATTTTGAATATCATGCAGCCAAAAAAGAAAAGAACCGTAACGAAAGCCGTATCCGCTATCTGGAGCGTATGATCCGGACCGCAGAGGTGGTGGATGACCACACCGCTTCCGATCAGGTGGGCGTCAACACAACGGTCACTCTTTACTTTGAAGAAGACGACGAAGAAGATATTTTCTCCTTTGTCACGACGGTGCTGGTAGACTCCATGAAGAATCGTGTGAGCATCGAATCCCCATTGGGAAAAGCCCTCATGGGCCATCATATCGGTGACCGCGTTTACATCGAAGTCAACCCGCAGTACGGCTACTACGTAGAGATTAAAGACATCCGGCCTTTCGAGGATGATGTACCGTTAAATGCATACTGATCCTTTGGGATCCTTGTACTATATTTTATAAGCAAAACAACAGGGGATCCCTGTATTGCATTTTGTGACCAAAACAACAGAATACTCTGATAAAAAATATTCTTATGCGCGCAGGGCATGGTAAAAATATACCAGAATTGTCCTGCGCGTTTTTTGATCTTATAGAGAGTTCCGTCTGTCGGAACTCTTTTTATATTTATTTCTAAAAAAGAAATGGATTTAATTGAAAGAACCATGGGGAAAAGATATAATAATGCAGACGGCTTTTGCCGGATATCGACATAAAATGGGGGAGAGTTATGGAATTATTGTGGGAAAACCGAAGTCTGCTCAGCTCCGGCGTTACGACACAGGCTATGATGTTTGTGATCATCAACATGATTTACGGAAAGAGGGAGCGTCCCTGGGTGTTTGCCCTCACCAATGCGCTGCATTTTATCCTGACCAATGTCGTTCTGGATCTTTTTCTGAAAGAAAAATACGGTGACGAATTCTGGTTTATGATTTTTCTGCCGCTGGCGGGCAACCTTCTGGCCTATGTGGTGGTCGTCATTCAGGCCATTAACTGGAGAGAAAACTTTGTAAAACTTCTCCTGGCCTTCATGCTGGCGGACGCCCTCTGCGGTATGACCGGATATATGATGTATACCATTTTTGGAACCCCGGAATTGATTTTCGTATTTGGGATGCTTGTTCTCGCGGTTTTCTGTCTGCTGTTTTCCGGACTGATGAAGAAATACAGAAATATCCGTCTCTATCACCCGTGGCTGGTGGGAGGTTTTATCCTATACACCACCGTTCAGGGTGCATTTTCCCGTGTCCTGTATATCCTGCAGGACGCAAATGTGATATCCGCCGCCATGTTTTTCATAGGCATCTGCAATATTATTTTTGCCATCGCCTTTGTGCTGGTGGAATATATCATTTACACCCTGATTCTTCAGAGAAAATATCACATGCTCCTGCGCAACAAAGACCAGATGGAAAGCTATTACCGTCAGGTGGCCAGACACATCCGGGAAATTGACGAGACCCGCATCCTGCTGGAACAGGGCACAAAACTCCTGTCGGGCGCTGACGCTGCATCCGGAGCACCCAAACCATTCGGAGTGTCCAAAGCATCCGGAGCCGGAGTACCCGGAAGGCAAATGGAACGAGAGGAGCAGGAAGCTGTCGCGGCGGCCCCGGATGGCAGAGCTGCCATGAATCCCAGACAGCTGCAGGCCTACCTGGCAAAACTAAAGAGCCAGTACGAAGCGCTGGGAGAGGTCTTCTTCTGCAACGATTTCGCGGTGGATAGTGTCCTTCGCGATTATGTGGTCCGCTGCCGAAAGGAAGGAATCAAAACAGATATCCTGTTTCACGAATACCAAAGGGGAAAAGTCGCCGCGGAAGATGCGGCAGCTATCCTCTCCCGGATGCTGGACTACGGGATCAAAGCGGCGAAACTGCCTGAAGACTGGAAAATCCAGACGGCGGAGCGTCATACAGTTTTGCAGGATAAAATGGCCCAAACGGTCATCAGCCTTCATGGGGCTTCTGTCAAAAATCAGCTAATCTTCTCCATGACAGTGACCCGGGAAGGAGACAGAGATGCGAATAAAAATCTGCTGAAAATACGGATTCGAAAACGTTCCTTTAACCCGTGGATGAGAAAATATAACGGGATCGTGCATGTGCAGCGGGAAGAGACAAGGCTGCAGATGGTGGTGGGACTGGAGAATGGTGGACGGCCTGATAAATAAAGAATGGAGCTATAGGAATAAATAGACTGGAAGATAAAAGAGGTTATAAAGACATGCTGGAAAAATTTATAGATTCTCAAATTGTTTTAAGCATGGGAGTTTCGTCAAAAGTTATTACTTATGTTTTGGTTAATATTATGATTGGGAAAAAGAAAGGACGGAGAATTTTCCTGCTGTGTTGTATAATACATTATCTTACATATAACGTGGGTTTATTAGTTATTTTCGATTTCTTTTTTGGGAGCGAATTGTGGTTTCGTCTGTTGATGCCAACGGTAAGTCTGGTGTTGGGCATTGGAGTTCCTGTGATTATGTCGATTGTCTGGAAAATAAATTTTTCCAAAATGATGTTGGGTTTTTTGATACCGGATTCATTGTCATTGCTTGTATATATTCCAGCACAGTTAACAGGAAATCCAGTAATGGTGATATTATTTAGTATAACAGCATTGATATTCATATGTATTTTCTTTTCTCGGTTTTTTGAAAAATATCAGACCTTGCAAATCAGACACACATGGCTGATTTCCGGGCTGACATTAATAACACTGGCAAACGGATGGATTACGAATATTTTATATGCGTTGGAAGAAGAAGGAATCGTTCCGGCATCAATCTATTCTATGGGATTATTTCAAGTATTTCTTATTTTATTTTTTATTTTTGCCGAAAGTATCCTTTATGTATTAGTCGCAAAACAAAAACAAAAAATGCTCCTGCGCAACAAAGACCAGATGGAAAGCTACTACCGTCAGGTGGCCAGACACATCCGGGAAATCGGCGAGACCCGCATCCTGCTGGAACAGGGCACGAAACTCCTGTCGGGCGCTGAAGCCGCATCCGGAGCACCTAAACCATTCGGAGTGTCCAAAGAATCCGGAGCCGAAGTACCTGGAAGGCAAATGAAACGAGAGGAGCAGGAAGCTGTCGCGGCAGCCCCGGATGACAGAGCAGCCATGAATCCCAGACAGCTGCAGGCCTACCTGGCAAAACTAAAAAGCCAGTATGAAGCGCTGGGCGAGGTCTTTTTCTGCAACGATTTCGCGGTGGACAGTGTCCTTCGCGATTACGTGGTCCGCTGCCGAAAGGAAGGAATCAAAACAGATATCCTGTTTCACGAATACCAAAGGGGAAAAGTCGCTGCGGAAGATGCGGCGGCTATCCTCTCCCGGATGCTGGACTATGGGATCAAAGCGGTTGCGTTTGGGAAAGCCCAAACGGTCATCAGTCTTCAAGGGGCTTCTGTCAAAAACCAGCTGATCTTCTCCATGACAGTGACCCGGGAAGGAGACAGAGATGCGGACAAAAATCTGTTGAAAATACGGATTCGGAAACATTCTTTTAACCCGTGGATGAGAAAATATAACGGGATCGTGCATGTGCAGCGGGAGGAGACAAGGCTGCAGATGGTGGTGGGACTGGAGAATGGAAAAAAAACAATAGCAGAATTTTCTGGAATTATGGATGAAATGTGATGGAAAAAATTTGAAGATGTGTCATAATAATGTATTATATGTCATAAAGTAGGAGAAATGATATGAAAATAATTTTAGACGGGCAAATCATGTTCAGCATTGGAATCATTTCAAAGATGATGATGTATTTTCTGATGGATGTCATGATCGGTAAAAAAGAAAAGAGGGTGGGTATTGTCTTACTGTGTGTAGCGCATTTTTTGATATATAATGTGGGAATCCTGATTGTTATGGACAGACTTTTTGGGAAAGAACAGTGGTTTCAGTTATTGATGCCAACCTGCAGTCTGTTTCTTGCCACCGGCAGCGTGGCGGCCTTCAGTTTGCTGACCAAAAACAGTTTTTTTAAAATGCTGTTGGAATGTGTGGTGGCGGATGCCATCTGCGGCGTTATCATTTATATAGACCGGGAATTATTTTCTGATCCGCTGTCTTTATTTATATTTGCCGCTGTGGTATTTGCGGTTTTCTATGTGGTGAGCAGACCGCTGTTGAAAAAATGCCGGACCCTTCAGATGGGACATTCCTGGATTGTAGGCGGATTTCTATTGAT
Source organism: Eubacterium sp. An11 (assembly GCF_002161065.1). Classification (GTDB taxonomy): domain Bacteria; phylum Bacillota; class Clostridia; order Lachnospirales; family Lachnospiraceae; genus Anaerobutyricum; species Anaerobutyricum faecale. The sequence continues at coordinate 55,986 of NZ_NFLV01000020.1, forward strand.
AGCTCTTATAAATAGCTGGTTTTCCAATATTTTATATGTCCTTGAAAAAGAGAAAATGTTGGCAAATTCTATGCAGTTGGTCAGTTTTCTTCAGATTGTGATTGTTTTGTTTGCGGTGTTGATGGAATGTATTATATATTATCTCGTTTTAAAAAGAAAATATAAAATGTTGCTTCGGCGTAATGAGCAAATGGAAAGTTATTACCGTCAGGCGGCAAAGCATATTCGGGATATGGAGACAGGATGGGATTTTTTAGGGGGGGGTAGCGCGGACAGAGTTTTTTTCATTGAGCACAATGATATATCAGAAAAAAGAGGATTTACGTCAGGGGATGTATCTGAACAGACGAAAAGATATCTGCAGAAATTAAAAAGACAATACAAAGCTGCGAATGAAATTTTTTTCTGTAATGATTTTGCTGTGGACAGCGTTTTGCGGGAATTTGTTTTGGAATGTCACAGCAGAAACATTCATACGGATATATCATTTTATGAGTATGACAGAAAAAAAGCGGATCCGGAAGACGTGGCGGCTATTCTTTCCCGGATGCTTGATTTTGTTTTGAAGATTCAGAAAGATTTGAATACGGAGGACGGCGGCAGAGCCAGAGTGCAGGGAGCAGTAGTTAAAAATCAGCTTATATTTTCAGTGACATTTACTATAATGGGAAACACAGAATTGCCTGTCATTAAAATTCGGAAAAAGGATTTTAATCCATGGATAAAAAAATATGATGGATTGATTCAGCTTGTGCAAAAAGAGAATTCTCTGCAGATTATTGTCGGGCTTAATGAGTGATGGAAGAAATAGGAGGATGGCATGAAATTTTTACTGGAAATTCTTCTGGTGCTTGTTATGCTTGAATTGGTAAGAAGATGGATAATAAAAGCATTGGAACTGGAGGAAAAAAACAGGAGGCTTCAGGATAAACTCAGCGCAATGGAAAAGTTGTATGAGGAAATGCAGGGGGAAATCGAGATAACAAAGAAGTATCGTCATGATATGAAAAAACATATTCATCTTCTGGAAGGACTCCTGTCAAAATACAATGACACGGAAATGAAATCTGATGTCATCTGGCAGGGGACTTCCTGTGGAATTCCACAGAAAAATTTATACTGTGATAACATTTTTATAGACACCATATGCACATTAAAAAAGAAACAGTGTACAGAAAAAGGGATTGCTCTGTCTGTTGATATACAAATGAAAGACTTTGTGCCAATGAAAGAAATTGATATCAGCGGGCTTTTGCAGAATCTTCTCGATAACGCCATTGAAGCCAGTGAACAGGTGGCGGATTCGGCAAAGAGGGAGATTTCTCTGTTTGTTCATGAAAAACAGCTGGGATGGTATCTTACGGTAAAGAATTCCTGTGTGGCTCCGGGAGAGATTGATTTTCGTACAAAAAAACGAGATCAGGAGAATCACGGATATGGTATCGGGATTATCCGTGAGATTGTGACCAGATATGATGGAACGATAGATTACATAAAAGATGAGTCAGAAAATCGGGTGATTGTAAAAGTATTTTTCCCAAGAAAGTAGATATAGTCCGATGGAAAAGTAGGGGGATTATCAGTATGACAGGTCGTGAAAAGGCGGCTTTTTGGGAAAAATAAAAAAGTCGTAAAAAAAGTGAAAAAAAGTGTTGACATTTGGAAAAACTGATGGTAATATAATCAAGTCGCGGTTAGCTGTGACACAAAAGAATAGCTTCTGGAGAGGTGTCCGAGTGGTTTAAGGAGCTGGTCTTGAAAACCAGTGATACTGAAAGGTACCGTGGGTTCGAATCCCACCTTCTCCGTACTTTTACGTGAGATGCAGAGAGAGCTATTGATTTGGAGAAGTACCCAAGAGGCCGAAGGGGCTCGCCTGGAAAGTGAGTAGGTCGTTAATAGCGGCGCAAGGGTTCAAATCCCTTCTTCTCCGTTGATTTGCAATTATCAATTTGATGATTGCAAATTTTTCTTGACATTTGTCGAGAATATGATATAATGTAAAAGTTGCTGACGCAAAGCTTTAACAGTTTCGATTGAAAGAAAGAATTTTTTGCTTGAAAGTCTTGATTGAACAAAAAAGAAAAAAGTTCTTGACAAACAAAAGAAGCTATGATATAATACAAAAGCTTTTGCGGTTCAAAAGCAAAAGGCTGAACGGAGTTCGGCAAAGTAAGTTGATAACTGAATAACAAAACAACCTCGAACGTTCAATTCAATTGAGATTTCGGGTCCGGAAGCGAGTGATGTCGGCGAGA
>NZ_NFLV01000021.1 GCF_002161065.1 Eubacterium sp. An11
GGATTTTTGCAAAGGTGGAACAAAGATTTTTCCAATATACAGATGCCATTCGGAGTGCATACAGTTTCCGACCGCGAGCTGTGAGGGAGGACTGTCTAAGACCTGGAGAAAGCAGGGAGTAGGATGAAAAAAGGGATATCTCTCGTGTTTACACGAGGAGCAGGCCTTTTTTCATCCTGTAAGGCGCAGCCGAAACCGCTTTGCAGTTTCTCCCTGCTGATCAGAAAACATCAGCAGTCCGAGTGAGGGTCGAGTCGGGAGGAACTGTATGAAAACGAATGGCATCGTCTGATATATGAGAAATCTGTTACCACCTTTGCAAATCCCAATTTACTGAAATCTCTCCTCGTACTCTTTCTCTTTAAATCCCACCAGTACATAGTCATCCGCCACGATCAGCGGACGTTTTACCAGCATACCGTCTGTGGCAAGAAGATCGTACTGTTCTTCTTCGCTCATGTTTGGCAGGCGGTCTTTGATGTTATTATTCCGGTAAATTTGTCCACTGGTATTGAAGAATCGTTTCAGCGGAAGTCCGCTTTTTTCATGCCAGAGTTTCAGCTCTTCGGCTTTTGGATTATCTTCCACGATGTGACGGTCAATGAATTCCACACCATGATCTTCCAGCCATTTTTTTGCTTTTTTACATGTGCTGCATTTTGGATATTCGATAAATAAAACGCTCATTTTTTTCCCTTTCTCCGTTCTTTATATATTCTGATATATTCTGGATTTACAGTTATAGTTCTCTATGACTGACCCTGATGAATATTTTCAATCTGCCAGTCAATCGGCTCAATCTGATGAAACTTCAGAAATTCGTTGGCCTGACTGAAATGACGGCATCCAAAGAAGCCACGATAAGCAGACAGCGGACTTGGATGCGGTGCCTCCAGGATCAGATGTTTTGGATTATTTAACATAGACTTTTTGCTCTGCGCCGGACGTCCCCAGAGCATGAAGACAATGGGCCGATCCTGTTCATTTAATACCCGGATGGCTGCGTCAGTGAATTCCTCCCAGCCAATGCCCCTGTGTGAATTGGCCTGATGGGCACGGACAGTCAATACGGTATTAAGAAGAAGGACTCCCTGCTTCGCCCATTTGACCAGATATCCGTTGTCCGGAATGTAACAGCCCAGGTCATCATGAAGCTCCTGATAAATATTGACCAATGACGGCGGAATTTCCACATCCGGTTTTACAGAAAAACAGAGTCCGTGAGCCTGTCCGTTATTATGATACGGATCCTGTCCCAGAATGACAACTTTCACATCTTTTAATGGTGTCAGATGAAATGCATTGAAAATATCGTCAGCTGGCGGAAAAATCTCTCTCTCCCGGTACTCCTGATTAATCTTATTGTACAGTTCCCGGTAATAAGGTTTGCTGTACTCTCCTTTCAGGGCTTCCGCCCAGTCGTTACTGATTGCTGCCATCGTTTGTCCCTCTCTTTCGTACTCATCTAAAATACCGGATGCCTCCGTGCTTCGCACTCCCGCCTCCCCGCGGAGCGTTTCCCCTTTTTTGTTGGGAATGCTGGATGCCTCCGTGCTTCGCACTCCCGCCATCCTCCGGGAGCATTCGCATTCCGAGCTTCCTCTCTCCATGCTCATGTTCCCTTGCCCGTCCGCTGTCCGGGGCTTTCTTTTACCAATAGAGTTTCGCTTGCGAAACTCCTGCGCCGAACGCGGTCGCTGCAAGCGACTTAATTCCATTCGCGTGAGTGCGCCCCCCGCGGAGCGTTTCCCCTTTTTTGTTGGGAATGCCGGATGCCTCCGTGCTTCGCACTCCCGCCATCCTCCGGGAGCATTCGCATTCCGAGCTTCCGCTCTCCATGCTCATGTTCCCTTGCCCGTCCGCTGTCCGGGGCTTTCTTTTACCAATAGAGTTTCGCTTGCGAAACTCCTGCGCCGAACGCGGTCGCTGCAAGCGACTTAATTCCCTTCGCGTGAGTGCGCCCCCCGCGGAGCGTTTTTCTGCAAAAATCCTTTTGGAATTTTTGCAGAAAAAAACTGCTATAATACATGCATTATATTATAGCAGTCTTTTTATGTATTGACCAGTATTCCTTTATATGATCGAAAAGTCCTTCCGGTAAAGCCAAATTCTTCGGGGCTTCTTCTCATATTCTTAAGGTGTGTTTTTCACTTTCACCTGGCCCAAACCCAAGTTTATCGTATTCTGCCTTGGCAACCTCCCATGGAAGTATGTCAACCGGCTGTTTGAGATATTCTAATATATCTGCAATACCTTCTCCAGTATACGCGCTTGTAAAGAATATCTTTTTGCATCCGGCTAATCTCAACCACTCGGCAGCCTGTTCGGGATTTGCAGCCCAATGGTCAATCTTGGTTACAACACCAACCACTTCCCTGTTGCTGACAGAAACAACATTTGGCGGATATAATGAAAACGGCTCTATGGCGCTCATGAGCAGACCGATAATGTCTGCCTCGCAGCCATAAATCGCCAGTGCGGCTGACAATTCTTTTGTCTCCGCATACTCGCCCGGCGTGTCAATGATCACATCGTAATGATTGACATACTGGGTCTTATGATATGTGATTTTCTCACCTTTCATTGCCTGCATGATCGTAGTCTTTCCAGATTCGCTGCGACCTACAAACATAATTTTACGCATCTGACCTCACCTTACTTTTTCGTAACAGGGCAGGTAGCATATCCTAAATCATTCTGGAAATAGTGAATCACAGCCTGTACAGCGGACTCTACAGCGGAAATACGTCCTGTCAAAATCAATGTGCCGCTGAAACGGTCAACGAAACCTAAATAAACATCACCGCTCTTGATGGCAATATCAGCGCCGATTACAGCGGACTCACTTGGAGTTACCGTGATAATTCCAATGGCTGAGCGCTCAAAATCGATATCCGGATTCAAGCCCAGCTTACGATATACAATCGGCTTCGGACTTGTCACAACATGAGCGAGTGTAATCTGTCGTCCCGGTACTGTCTCCTGAATAATTCGAAGTCTTCCTTCCGCATCTTTTGGCAATAAATCTCTAATATCCATCTTTTCCGCTCCTTCATTCTATATTTGTCACGTCGTTTCTAAAAATCACACACGTATGATGCAATATCGGAACTGCAACATCATAGTAAGATTATAACACAATCATTTTCAATATTCTATAAAAAAATTGGACATTTCCTGCCTTTCCTTGGTTGATTCTTGATATATTTTACAAAAAAGAGTACACTATCAACAAGAAAAAACAGCAAACTGCAATACAAAGAACAGGAGATTACCCATGAAACACTCTTCTATTTTTCAATCTGACTCAAATATATCTTTCGAGATCTTTCCTCCGAAGAAATGGGAAAGTTTCCCGAATCTCTATGAGACTCTGGATGCCTTAAAGGAGCTGCATCCTTCCTTTATCAGCTGTACATACGGCGCCGGCGGCAGCAACAGCAAAAAGACTGCGGAGATTGTCTCCTACATTCAAAATACCCTGGGCATCGAGGGCATCGCCCATCTGACCTGCGCCGCCCTCACGGAGGAAAGCTTTTTATCCACCATCCGCACTTTCCAGCAGAAAGGTATCCACAATGTGCTGGCCCTGCGCGGGGATAAACCGGCGGACATGACCGACGAAGCTTTTCAGTCGAGAGTTTACCAGCATCCTTCTGAACTGATCCCGGCTCTCAAAGACGCCGGCTTCACGGTAGCCGCCGCCTGCTATCCGGAAAAGCATTTCGAATCTGCGGACATGGGAGAAGATTTATTCTTTCTCAAACATAAGGTGGGCCAGGGCGCGGATTTTCTCATCAGCCAGCTGTTCTTCGACAACGATATTTTCTATCGGTTTCTGGAAATGTGTGAAAAGGCCGGTATCCATGTACCTGTGGAGGCGGGTATCATGCCCATCACCAGCGCAAAGATGATCGGCACCACTATCAATCTCTCCGGAGCCAGCATCCCCAAATCCATGTCCGACCTGCTGGCCAGATATCAGGATTCTCCGGATGATATGCGAAAAGCCGGCATTGATTACGCCATAAGGCAGATTCAGGATCTGCAGTCCCATGATGCGGACGGCATACACATTTACACCATGAACCATGCCGATGTGGCCAAAGAGATCTGCAAGGCCCTGTAAATTTTTATCCTCTTTGTGGAAACGCATCATCCATGCGGCGCAGAGGGAAATACATCTGCGGCATATTATAATCTCAAAAACAGGCAGACGCCCGGGAGCTGAACTTTCACTCCACAGGCGCCTGCTGTCTGTTCCTTTTATATTCTTATTTCTGTTTTTCTTCCGGTACTTCTTCTTTCCGGATCTCTTTAGTGCGGATTTCCTCACAGATAGCGGTGATAAAATCGGATAATGGTTTCTGTCCCTCGTCTCCGGCAAACCGGCTTCTCACAGAAACAGAACCTTCCTCCTGTTCTTTCGCACCTACTACCAGCATGTACGGAATCTTGGCAAGACGGGCTTCGCGAATCTTGTATCCGATCTTCTCGGAACGGTTATCCACAGTGCTCAGGATACCGTTTCTCTTTAATACACGATTGACCTCCTCGGCATAATCGGCGTATTTTTCAGAGATCGGCAGCACACGCACCTGTTCCGGGCAGAGCCAGGTCGGGAACTTGCCGGCATATTTCTCGATGAGCCATGCAAGCGTTCTCTCATAACAGCCCATGGAAGTTCTGTGGATCACGTACGGACGCTGCTTGTCGCCATTCTGGTCAATATAGTACATGTCAAAGTTCTCAGCAATAGCACAGTCTAACTGAATAGTGATCATGGTATCTTCCTTGCCATATACGTTTTTAGCCTGAATATCAATCTTCGGACCGTAGAAAGCGGCTTCTCCTTCTGCTTCCACAAATGGCACGCCGGATTCCACCAGAATATGACGGATCTGATCCTGTGCGCTCTCCCAGTATTCATCATCCCCCAGATACTTCTCTTTATTGTTCGGGTCCCATTTGGACAGACGGTAAGTCACATCATCCTGTACGCCGAGAACAGTGAGACAGTACTGCGCCAGCTTCAGACAATTCTTCAGCTCTTCATTGGCCTGATCCGGACGAACGATCAGATGTCCCTCGGAAATGGTAAACTGACGCACACGGGTCAGTCCGTGCATCTCGCCGGAATCCTCATTACGGAATAAAGTAGAGGTCTCGCTCATACGGTACGGCAGATCACGATAGGACTTCTGAGTATTCTTATAGCAGTAGTACTGGAACGGACAGGTCATCGGACGCAGCGCCAGCACTTCCTTGTCTTTCTCCTCATCGCCAAGAACAAACATGCCTTCTTTATAATGATCCCAGTGACCGGAAATCTTATAAAGATCACTCTTTGCCATCAGCGGAGTCTTGGTGCGGACATAGCCCCACTCATTATCCTCCAGGTCCTCAATCCATCTCTGCAATGTCTGGATGATCTTTGCACCCTTCGGCAGAAGCAGCGGAAGGCCCTGTCCCACCACATCCACAGTGGTAAATAACTCCATCTCTCTTCCGAGACGGTTATGGTCGCGGAGCTTGATCTCCTCCAGATATTTCAGACGTTCTTCCAGATCTGCTTTCTTTGTGTAGGCTGTACCGTAAATACGAGTCAGCATCTTATTATGCTCATCGCCCCTCCAGTAAGCACCTGAGGAAGAGGTCAGTTTAAACGCCTTGATATTCTTCAGGTTCATCAAATGCGGTCCCGCGCAGAGATCTGTAAAGTCTCCCTGACGGTAAAAGCTGATGACCGCGTCTTCCGGCAGATCCTCGATAAGCTCCACCTTGTAAGGTTCATCCTTTTCCTTCATAAATGCGATGGCTTCCTCTCTCGGCAGTTCAAACCGCTCGATGACCGGATTCTCCTTGATGACCTTCTTCATCTCTTTTTCAATGGCATCCAGATCTTCACGGGAAAGCGGCGCCATATCAAAATCATAGTAAAATCCTTCCTCAATGGCCGGTCCAATGGCAAGCTTTGCCTCCGGGTAGAGACGCTTCACCGCCTGCGCCAGCACATGGGAAGCGGTGTGGCGGAACGCCAGCTTACCCTTATCATCCTGGAAAGTGAGTATATTTAAATCACAGTCATGATCAATTACTGTACGCAGGTCCACCGTCTCGCCATTCACTTCTCCGGCGCAGGCGTTTCTGGCCAGACCTTCGCTGATATCCTTTGCAATGTCCAGAACGGACATCGGCTGATCATATTCTTTTTCTGAACCGTCTTTTAATCGAATAATCATTACTTTCTCCTTCTATTATATATAGTCGTCACTGTCAGCATTTTTGCTAAAGCTTATTCTATCAAATAAATTCCTGTCATTCAACTGAATTTTTCACCAAAACTCTCCCCGGCATACCACAGACCTGTGACATCGCAGGACAGGGTACCTTGCCTTGTTATTCCGGCACAAAAAATGCCGCCCGTCGCCGGACAGCATTTTTATCTTACTGTTATATTGACCTTTTTTATCGTTTTGCTCTCGCTATCTGCGTTCCGGTCTCTGTTTCCCGGTTATTCCACCGTCACGCTCTTGGCAAGATTCCTCGGTTTATCTACGTCAAGTCCTCTGGCCACACTCACATAATATCCCATGAGCTGCAACGGCACGATGGCCACGCTGGTGGTAAAATGTGGGTCAGTCTTCGGAGTGTAGACTACAAAGTCCACCATATCTTCCAGATAATAATTTCCATTTTCGGTCACGCCCATGAGATAAGCGCCGCGGCTTTTGACTTCCTGCATATTACTCAGCGTTTTCTCACAGAGATTACTCTGGGTCAGCAGACCGATGACCAAAGTTCCGTCTTCAATGAGACTGATGGTCCCATGTTTAAGCTCGCCGGCGGCATAGGCCTCCGAGTGCACGTAACTGATTTCTTTCATTTTCAGACTGCCTTCCTGGCAGATGGCATAATCAAGACCACGTCCGATAAAGAAAATATCCCTGGCAGAAGCGAATTTATTGGCAAACCACTGAATCCTCTCCTTATTGGATAAAACATCGGCGATCTTTTCCGGCAGCTGCATCAGCTCATCCATCATGCTCTCAAAGGTAGTGTCATCCATCTCCCCGCGAACCCTTGCCATATGCATAGCCAGCAAATACATACAGATCAGCTGCGTGCTGTATGCCTTGGTGGTGGCAACGGCAATTTCCGGGCCGGCCAGGGTGTACATTACATGATCCGCTTCCCTGGCGATACTGGAGCCGACCACATTGACAACACTCAAAGTTCTGATTCCTCTTTTTTTCGCCAGACGGAGAGCAGCCAGACTGTCAGCGGTCTCCCCGGACTGGGAAATGATAATCACCATCGTATCCTTCGTCAGCTTCGGGCTGCGGTAACGGAATTCGGACGCCAGATCGATCTCCACCAGCACATCGGTAAGATCTTCCATAATGTATTTTGCCGCCATTCCCACATGGTAAGCAGAACCGCAGGCCACGATAAATATTCTGTTGAATTCCCGGAATTGTTCATCGGAAATGCCCACAGCGCTCAGATCAATATTTTTATCTTTCACATAGGCGCCGATGGTATCTTTCACAGCTTTTGGCTGTTCGTGGATTTCCTTCATCATGAAATGTTCAAATCCACCCTTTTCTGCGGACTCCGCATCCCATTTGATCGTGACCATATCCTTTTTAATCTCTTCTCTGTCGATGGTATAAAAACGTATGTCGTCTCCGGTGAGTTCCGCCATCTCCATGTTATCCAGATAATATACATTTCTGGTGTAGGAAAGGATGGCCGGCACATCAGAAGCGATGAACGCGCCGTCATCATTCTGACCGATGATCAGCGGACTGTCCTTTCTGGCCGCGTAAATGACGCCTGGCCGGTCCATGAACATGATCCCCAGAGCGTAGGAGCCCCGGACCCTTAGAAGAGCTCCGGCCATTCCCTGCAGCGGATCGTGACCGGTCTTTTCATAATAGTAATGAATCAGTTTTGTCACTACTTCCGTGTCGGTTTCTGAATAAAAAGTATAGCCTTTATGAATTAAATGTTCTTTCAGTTCCTGATAATTTTCAATGATTCCGTTATGAACAGCCACAACCATTCTGTCATCGCTGCAGTGCGGATGCGCATTGAGCTCCGACGGCACCCCATGGGTCGCCCAGCGGGTATGGCCGATACCACATTGTCCCGGCATACTTTTCCCACCGTCTGTCTTTTCTATCAGGTTCTTCAGTCTTCCCTTCGTCTTCACAATCTCGATCTGACCGGTCTGGTCGTTGAAGGTCGCCATTCCGGCCGAATCATATCCTCTGTATTCAAGCTTTGACAAACCGTTTAATATGATCGGCGCCGCCGCTTCTTTTCCTGTATATCCAACAATTCCACACATGGCAATGTCTCCTTTTCTTAAATCATGACACATTGGGATTCCCTGTAAATCCGGTAATTTCATTCTCTGTACATCATATGTACTTTTCATCCGGACTTTACATTTGTTGAGTGTAGCACGGCAGATTGGAAAAGGCAAGAATAAATCAGACGCCGGTTTCCCGGCATTTTCGCTTTTCTGCTTTTTTTAAGCAAACCGCCCCATTTTGTTTATTATATTCAGCCGGCTCCGGGCAGGAAGCGCAACATAAAAAAGAGCCGTGGCACAATGTGATCCAGCGATAACACCGCGCCCTGATGGCTCTTTTTTATGTTTGAGAATACTAATCTATGAATATATACTCGTCGCCTTATTCTTCAAGGCCGCTCTCCACGGCCTTTACCAGCGTCTTCAGAGCTTCCTCCTCGTCTGCTCCGATACACTCTATGGTGATCTCCGTTCCGCGCATGATGGATGCGTCCATCAGCGCCAGAACATTTTTTGCGTCCACTTTCCGTGAACCTGACGCAACCGAAATCTCCGATTGAAACTGTTTTGCTTCTCTGGCGAGAACCGCTGCCGGTCTGGCATGCAGGCCCGTCAGATTTATCACCGTCACTTTCTGTGATACCATTTATACCTCTCCCTCTTTATTGAGCGTTTTTCTGTTGAACTGCTTTTGATTTCTTCTCTTCTATGCCGTTCCCAGAGAAAATCCGCCCGCTCCGTCATTCTGTATCCTCATCCTGAAGATAGAAGAATGAGGTCTGCTGATCATCTTTTCCAAATAAATTATTGTATTCCAGCAGATTGTATTGGTGAATCAGATCATAATACGGAGAACTCTCATCCTCCAGCTCATAGAAGTTTCCGTCGCTGCCCCAGTATCCAATGGCATTGATACATGGAACCTCCTCCCGGAGATCTGTCAGAAATTCCAGATAACCGGTCTTCTCAAGTCCTGCCACATCGGCAAGATATGTGCTGAGATAATTATTGCTGGTACGCTCAATGGTCTGCTCTTCGATATCATAATTGGCCCAGATCAAAAACGGAACTTTATATAACTGTTCCAGTTCTTCTCCCTGGAGATCTTCCACCTTTTCTCCCAGAAGTGTATCATAAAAACTGTCTTCCAGATCCGGCTGATGGTCGCCAAAGAATACGATCACCGTCGGTTCATCAACTTTCTCAAAATAATGAATCAGCCGTTTCAGCGCTTTATCCGACATCTTCACCATATTCAGATATTGTTCCGCCTTGGAGAAGCCTTCCAGATTCCCCTTCAGACGGACAGAATCTCCGGTCTCCAGCAGACTTCCGTCGTAACTGCCGTGATTCTGCATGGTGACATTGAACAGATAAAACGGAGAATCCTCATCCTGCGACTCCTCATACAGCTCGATGATCTTATCATAATCCTCATGGTCAGTGATATGATAATTGACTGTATCCGTGAAAACAGAGAAATCATCGGACGTATAGAACCGGTCAAAGCCCATCAGCGGATAGATCTTATAACGGCTGTATCCGGTCTTATAATACGGATGCAGCGCATACAGCGGTCCGTATCCCTGCGCTCCCAAAGTGTAAGTAAGTCCCGCTGTCCTGCTTCTCAGGAACAGCTGATACGGCACGGAATTATCCGGCAGAAAAGCCATGGTGTTTCCTGTCAGGAACTCAAACTCCGAGTTAGCTGTATTTCCTCCGAACACAGAAGAATACGTGTATCCTTTAATGGTGTTCTCTTTTAACTTGCGGATAAACGGCATATAATCTTTCGTCACTTCCATGTCGCCTACGGCCATCAGATCAGAGAAGGACTCATTCATGATAGCGATGATATTTGGTTTCTGTGACGGCGCATTCTTTTTATCAGCGTCAGAATCTTCTTCCGCCTCATCGCTGCCCGGGTCGCCGGCGTCATTCTGTGCGGTACCGGCATCCACGCCATCGGCAGACGCTTCTGTCTTATTGCCGGCTGCGGTTTCCGTGCCGGCGCCGGAGGTATCTGCCGCAGCCCCCGCGCTGTCGGTTCCGTCCACGGACGCACTGTCCTTGTTCCTGATCTCCGCGGCGTTCACCCTGGCACTGTCCAGCGGATTCAGGCTGTCCACATGTCCCACTGTCTTATCCTTGTCTGATACTTCAGCGCTGCCTGTGGATGACTGCTCCTCCGTGACATAATTGCTGGTGATCTCCTGCACCGCATCCACAGAATAGCCTTCCGGCTCCGTCACGTGCAGATATCCGAAAGTCCGGATGGTAGTCAGCAGGGTGCCGTAATAGCGGTATTTATACTGCGGGCGATATACACGGAAGTCCACGCCGATATTTTCCAGGTAGTCGCTGAAAACATACACCTGGCAGAAACACATGAATACTGCCACGTAGGCAGCGGCAAAAGCGGTTCTCGCCTTCCACCGGAATAATTTGAATCTTTTCAGTTTAAACAGCAGCGCGATCATCACCAGAGCCAGCATGAAAAACTCTGCCGTGTCCACGTCTATTTCAATCCGGTATGTATTGGCCACCGAGACGGCCGTCAAAAAAGAATAGATATCGGATGCAATAAACGACATGCTCCGGAATACCGTGAGCTCATAGTTCATAATCCCGAAAAATGCCGTCGCAATTATCATCGCTATGGACGCTCCCCGGATGCTGTTGCAGATGAGCAGCAGAAACAGATAAATGACATAATAAATCATTAAATCCAGGAACAGATACAGAACAGGGATCTGACTCAACGGTCCCCAGAACTGCATGTCATTGTAATATTCCAGCCATAAAAATGCGGCCAGAGGCGTCAATGCCGCCACGGCCCAGCTGATCCGCTTATTTAATTTGTCACTTAAATGAAAGTCCTTGATCGTAAGGAATACGAGAACGATCCACAGCCCCCCGCAGATTGTGATGGAATCGGCGTAAAATCTTTTGAAAAAGCTAGAGGCTGTCCCATCATAATACAGATGTGGCTGCAGCAGAAACGCTGCCGCCAGCAGCACTTCCAGAAAAACCAGGAACTTCTTCCCGGATTTTCCCTTGAAAAACTTCCGTATTCCCCATGTTTTTCTTTTTCCTTTGCTCATAAACCTCCACTCCATCTTATATTTACCTTATTTTTACAAATCTTTTTAAATATATCACATTTCCTTACAATGTCAATAAACTTATTCTGACGAAATTCTTGCAGTGAAGTTGTAAATTTACGGACATTTTCACCTTCCGCGCGCCCTTCTGCACTACCGGAACTGTTTCAGTTTCTCATACATCCGGCTGGAAACCGGCACCGGAATACCGTATTTTTCTGCTTCCCGCACAATGTATCCGCTGAACACATCCGCCTCAGACCTGCGCCCGGCACGGATATCCCTCTGAAGAGAACTGGTGGCATTATCCGCATAGCCATGATAAAAACGATCTATGATGGCATCCGTATGTTCTTTTTTGATGGCAACGCCCTTAGCCAGCGCCACCTGTTCCGCCTCCCGCACGAGAGCCTCATACTCTTTTGCTTTACGCTCCTCTTTCCGAAGCTGCCCGATATCATTGTCATAATAGGCGGTCACCACATTATAAGCACAGTTTAAAATGTATTTGCGCCAGATCTCCACCTCGATATCTTCCGCCACCTCAAAATCGATTCCCGCAGCGGTTAGAAGCGCCGCCGCTTCCTCCACCTTTTTCTGCTGCAGGGCGTCCGCATTCTTAATGCCGATGCAGAGCCGTGCAAAGTCTCCCTGCTGGGTGATGGAGAAATCCTCATTGGCAAAGGCCACAATATAGATCAGGGCATCCACCACGGTGCCTTTTCCCAAAAGATCACGCACCCGCTCACCCGGATTCACTCCGTTCATCACCGGGATCAATATGGTTCTGTCGGACACCGCCTGACCAAGCTCCCGGCAGACCTCTTCCAGCGAATAATTTTTCACACAGATAAAAATGATATCCTGTTCCGGCAGATCGCCTGTCTCCACCACCTGCTCCGGCACAGCTCTTAGCTCGCCCTTATATTCACTGTGAAGAATAAGCCCCTCTTTCTCAAGGGACTCCTTCCTTGCACCCCGGGCCGCCAGTGTAAGATGCGGGCAGACCTGACCAAGCATTCCGGCCAGATAGCCGCCAACGCCGCCGATTCCCACTACGGCAATCCTTTTATCTGCTATGTTTCTATCACAAATTTGTGTCTTTTCCATATCCATTTTCTTTCTCTGCTCCTTTTTTCATTTTTTCATCTGAAATCCTTCCGCAAAAAAATAAGCTGCCATCTGGGCCCTCCCCGAAAAACGCTCCTTTTTCAAAAGCTCCGCCGTCTCTTCCCGGCTGTAAAATCCCGGTTGGATCCACTCATCGGCCTCTGTATGTTCCGAGGCTCCGCCAGGCAATTCTCCTTCCACCTCGGCAAACAGCACCCAGGCGGAGGAATCGCTGAGATCCGGAGACGCATAGGAAGGCGAAAGCACCTGCCGCACTCTTTTCAATGCCAGCCCGGTTTCTTCAAAAAGCTCTCTCCTGGCGCACTCCTCCACATTTTCTCCCTCATCAATATGTCCGGCAGGCAGATTGTAGACAAAATGGTTGACTCCCATGCGAAACTCCCGGCAGAGAAGAATCTTCTCCCCCGCAAACCCCACAATGACCACGCCGGAAGCCCGCTGCCCCAGCTGTTCCGGGCAGTCATAATCAAAGTTACTGACAGTCTCATAGATTTTCTCGCCACCCTCTGAATTGGTATAATTCAAGGTGTAATTTTTTAAAAAGCGGGTATCCCGGGTCTTCTGCATAGAATTTAGAACTGGAATTTTTTTCATAATTTCCCCCTGTATCATATTCTCCTGTACGCAGGAAAGGGCAGCCGCAAATTCTGTTTTCTCTTTTGCAGCCGCCCCTGTGTAATCGGTTTTTATTTTATGGCAGGAACTTTTGTCAGTCCAGAAGTTCATGAAGAATCTGATTGACCATGGTAGGATCTGCCTTACCCTTCATGGCGCGCATGGTCTGTCCTATAAAAAATCCCATGGCTTTTTTCTTGCCGGCCTTGTAATCTTCGACAGATTTCGGATTATTCTCCACGATTTCCTCGATGACCTTCCGAAGTGCTCCCTCGTCGTTCACTGTCTTCAGTCCATTTTCTTCCACATAGGCCTCCGGTTCCACATCATCTTTAAAAATGGCCTCAAATACTTTTCTCGCCACTTTCCGGTTGATGGCTCCGGACTCGATCAGCTCGATCATTTTTACCAGGTGAGCCGGACTGAAATGCAGATCAGAAGCCTCCATCTCATTTTCTTTCAGGAGACGCATCGTATCTCCCATAATCCAGTTGGATACTTCCTTCGGTGCAGCACCCAGAGCGATACAGCTCTCAAAGAGGTCTGTCAATGTCTTATCTGAGGTGAGAATATCTATATCATATTCCGGCAGACCGTATTCTTCTTTGTAGCGGGCCTGTTTTTCATCCCGAAACTCCGGCTGTCTCTTCCGGATCTCCTCCAGCCACTCATCAGAAATAATGATCGGCGGCAGGTCCGGTTCCGGGAAATACCGATAATCCTGAGCATCCTCCTTGGAACGCATCGGATAAGAATACTCCTTGTCATCATCCCAGCGGCGGGTCTCCTGCACTACCTTTTTCCCGTCTTCCAGCAGGTCAATCTGACGCTCTGTCTCTCCCTCGATGGCTCTGGCAATGGCGCTGAAAGAATTCAGGTTTTTCATTTCAGTCCTGGTGCCGAACTCTTCTGCTCCCAGTTCACGGACAGAAAGATTGACATCCGCGCGCATGGAGCCTTCCTGCAATTTACAGTCGGAAGCGCCCAGATACTGAATGATCATACGGAGCTTTTCCAGGTACGCGATCACTTCGTCCGCGGAACGCATATCCGGTTCCGACACGATTTCGATCAGCGGCACGCCGCTTCGGTTGAAATCCACCAGAGAGTTACCGGTGGCAGGATCATGGATCAGCTTGCCGGCATCTTCTTCCATATGAATCTCGTGGATGCCGATACTCTTTTTACGGCCGTCCACTTCGATATCCACATGTCCATTGCGGCATATCGGATAGTATAACTGAGAAATCTGATAATTTTGTGGATTATCCGGATAAAAATAATTTTTCCGGTCAAATTTACAATTCTGCGTGATGGTACAGTTGGTCGCCAGACCTACAGCCGCAGCGTATTCCACCACCTGTTTATTGAGAACCGGAAGGGAACCCGGCATCCCGGTGCATACCGGACAGGTATGAGTATTTGGCGCACCGCCAAATTCCGTGCTGCATCCGCAGAATATCTTTGTCTTAGTGGCAAGCTCCACATGCACTTCCAGACCAATCACTGTCTCATACTGTCTGCTCATTTCTCTTCCCCTCCTTCTTTCGCAGTCCCTGGCGCTGTCATATCAAACCCCCGGTGCTGCTCATACGTATAGGCCGCCCGGATGATATTTTTCTCTTTAAAGCAGTCCCCGATCAGCTGCAGTCCCACCGGCAGACCTTTTTTGTCTGTACCGCACGGAACTGTAATTCCCGGCAGTCCGGCAAGATTTACAGAGATCGTATAAATGTCTCCCAGATACATCTTGATCGGATCACTCAGGCTGGCGCCAAGCTTCGGAGCGGTGGTCGGAGCCGCCGGTCCAAGGATCATGTCATATTTTGCAAATGCTTTGTCAAACTCCTGCTTGATGAGCGCTTTGGTCCGGAGCGCTTTCAGATAGTAAGCGTCATAATAGCCGGAACTCAACACAAAGGAACCCAGCATGATCCGGCGCTTCACTTCCTCGCCGAATCCCTCGGAACGGGTCTTCTTGTACATATTATGGAGTCCTTCAAATTCCGGTGTGCGATAGCCGTACTTTACGCCGTCAAAACGGGCCAGATTGGAGCTGGCTTCCGCACAGGCGATGACATAGTAAGCTGGGATGGCATATTTCACCAGTCCCAGATCAAACTCCTCCACCTGGGCACCCTGTGCTTCCAGAACTTTGGCCGCTTTCAGAACTGCCTCCCGCACATCTTCGTCCAGTCCTTCTCCGAAATAATCTCTCGGAATACCGATCTTCATTCCTTTCACATCGTCCACCAGAGCGGAGGCAAAACTGCCGTCTTCCCTTTTTACGGAAGTGCTGTCTTTCTCATCGTGAGAAGTGACAGCATCCAGGATCACCGCACAGTCCCTCACATCTTTCGCCATGGGACCGATCTGGTCAAGAGAGGAACCGTAAGCGATCAGCCCGTACCGGGACACAGTTCCGTAGGTCGGTTTCATACCTACCACGCCGCAGTAAGACGCCGGCTGGCGGATGGATCCGCCGGTATCGGAACCCAGCGCAAAAATACATTCCTCCGCTGCCACTGCCGCCGCGGAGCCGCCGGAAGAACCGCCCGGCACGTGTCCGGTATCCCACGGATTCTTTGTCGGTCCGTAATAGGATGTCTCCGTGGTGCTTCCCATGGCAAACTCATCCATATTTGTCTTTCCGATGATGACCACTCCGGCTTTCTCCAGATTCTTTACCGCTTCCGCTGTGTATGGCGGCACAAAATTATCAAGGATCCGGGAACTGCAGGTGGTACGGATCCCCTCGGTGCACATGTTGTCTTTGATGGCCGCCGGCACGCCGGCCAGCGGTCCGGTGAGAACGCCCTCGTCTATCAGCTTCTGAACTTCCTGCGCCCGTTTTAGTACTGTTTCTCTATCAAGAACTGTAACATAGCAGTGATAGGCAGGCTCTTTTTCTTCAATGGCATCCATAGCCGCCATCGCCGCATCCATGACGGTAATCTCGCCTGCTTTGATTCTCTCACTGAGCTTCACAGCTGTATCATTCATCAAACCCATTGCTGTCCTCCTGTTTCCGTTCTAATCAAATGTTTTCGGAACCACGAAGGCTCCCTCTTTCGCTTCCGGAGCATTGGCAAGCACCTTGTCCCGCTCATCTGTATTGGTAACCACATCTTCCCGAAATACATTATGCACCGGAAATACATGACTCATCGGCTCCACACCGCTGGTATCCAATTCATTTAATGTGTCAATATAGTCAAGCATTTTCGCCATATCTTCTTTTGCCCGCTCTTTCTCCTCCGGAGAAAGCTCCAGTTTCGCGAGAATTCCGACATAGTCAATTGTTTCGTTCGAAATTACATTTGCCATGACTGTCACTCCTTCATATATATTCTTTTATAAGGATTCTCCTCTTATAAACCAAAAGAAAACCGGGGCAGGGCGCATCGCTCCGGCAAAAGGCCCAAAACCTTTCGCCCATCAGCTGTAACAAGCACGCCCTTGTGCCCCGGCAACATTATCCATTATTCTGTGGGAACCATCTGGCTGTCAGATGCTCCCGTGAGAGAAAAACTGCATTTCCAGCAAAAAACATACCACATTTAATAATGTTTATCAAGCGCAAAACGTACATTTTTCTCATACATCTCATCACTCAGGATGGAATGATACAGGGCTTTCATGGCATTTTTTGCCTGTTCTCCCTGCAGTTCGCGGCCCAGATTGAGGATCAGATACGGTACTCCGAACACCTGCGCTTTAAGATCCGTGTACCGGACATCGTTTCTCAGATAAAACTGGATCCTTCGTTTCTGCAAATCCAGCACCTCCGGTTCTCTGGCCAGCGGCTCCTCCACCTCCAGCAGCACGCTCTCTCTGTCCTCCAAATGTTCTTTCATGATTCCTAAAATCTGACTGCCGGTTCCTTTTCCCCGTCCCTGTTCCATGACAGCAAAATAATCCAGCAAAAAGAAATCTCCGGTTTTCAGCAGGCAGGTGTAAGCTGACAGGCTGCCGTTTTCATAATATCCATATGGGAAGTATTTTCCCTCTTTTACGGCCTTTTCCATAATATAAAAAGGCTTGATCTCATCCGCCGGGAAATGATTTCCCATCTGGGTATCATACAGATGACGGAATTCCGCTAGCTGCATCAGTCTGCGTTCCATAATATATCCTCCTTGATTTATCATTCTCAATGGCGGCCTCCTCCGCCGCCATGTCCGTTGCTTCCGCCGATGGAGCCTCCACCTCCTCCGTGTCCGCCGGAATCATGATCCGTCTCAATCTTCTGCCTTGTCACATGGGAGCGAAGGAAAATATCCTGCCGCTGGTTGATTTTCACTCCTCCTTCCGGCACGTAGGTGGATCGTCCCGTTGTTGCTTTTCCTTTATTGCCAATGAGATTGCAGGCGGCAAAAATACCGGCAGCCACCAGAGCGATCAGCAGCAGCCAGATATTTCCGATACGAAAATGACACAGGTTGAGATTCTGCATCTCCGCAGCAGCCGTCTCAATCATGGTCTCATAAGCGCCATACGGATCTTCATTGACCGTCTCATTGGTTCTGTCAATGACAAACTGAATCGTGCGGTCATCCAGCTTTTCCGTTACTTTTCCTGTTGTACACAGCCAGCAGTACCCGGTCGCCCAGTTATCCACATAAATCATCCCGTCTCCATTGGGATGATTCCAGCCAAATTTATATTCTTCGTAATAGCTCTGGGCGTAATCCCGGATGGCATAATAATCGTCAATTTCGGGATCCCGGATGGTGAGCAGTACGATATCCGCACCGATCATTTCTTCCTTTTTCGATAAAAGCTGCAGCAGATCGGCCTCCTGCGCATCAGTCAGTACATTTGCCTCATCAAATATCCTTTCTTCCGTCAGACACTGGGTATTGGTCCGGGCTTCTTTCGACGCCATCATTCCCTGAAATACGCCGTATTTGAGAAACAGTCCCAGTCCGCCCAGCACCAGGCCTGCGATGAGGATTCCCAGCGCAACATTCCGATATGTCTTATTCATTTACAGCACCTCCAGAAAATAACATAACATTTTCAGAAAAAAGAACACCAGCGCAAAAATCCCCGCACTCATACCGAATACCCTGGCCAGGCTGACCGGAGGCCCGCCGACAACTTTACCGGTCTGCCCGTTGATGTAGAACGGATATTCTTTCCCGTTATAGCGGTATATGTATTTCCAGACCGGCAAAAAAGCGAAAAAAGTATCTTCCACATTATTCTCTTTCTTGTCCACAAACGGCCGGATCATGGTATAACCGGCATTCTCTTCAGCCAGATACCCCTCCGAGAAACTATCCGCTTTCTCCTCAGCCCTCGGCCGGAGAGCCTCGCTGTCCTGCTCATAAACATCCGCCTGAAAACCAGACAGATATTCCGGTGTGAAGTCCCCTAACTCGCCATATTGATAAGGCTCCAGCAGATCCATCATCCCGTCCTCCATGGCGACAGAGGCATCCACCGGGATCTTATCATATTCCACCTCAAAATCCCGGACCAGGCGGTAAATTCTGGTCTCCGTGATCTCATAGTCACCCTCACGCCAGGTCCGCACCCGGTCTCCTTCTCCCTCAAAATGGATATGACTGCGGAAGTCATACATCCAGAAAGGTACATAAATTCCTTCCATGGATTCAAGGCTCGCCGCCGAACAGAAATTGGACGGCAGAAACAACTTGCCGGAAAAAGTTTCCTGCAGTTTTTCCGCCGCCTGATGTTTGTCCATGCCAAACGGAAGAAGCAGACGCGGATGATAGTCTCCTTCCATCCTGTCCTCCAGAATATGAAAGGTCTGACAGTAAGGACACCGGCAGGCAAGAGTATATTCTGTCGTCTCAATCTGTCCGCCGCAATTGCTGCATATGTGGATTTCTTTCTGCGGAATCTCCTGCTGACTTTCCTCGCTGCCGCAGCTTTCACATATCATCTTCTTTTTTTCGGGATGATATGTTACATTTCCTCCACAGTTCTTACAACGATAAAACATAATTTCCTCCCCGGATATCATATATCCTGTTCTCCGGCATAAACTGTAATACATTTTTGCAGGCCGACTCTCTCCACTGCCGCCGGCGCCCTGATCCGCCGCAAACCGCAGACGATATTACAGCCGGCTTTTCCTGAAAGGAGGATTCCTTTGAAAAAATATATTACTGCCTTATGCCTGTTTCTTTTGTTTATCCTGTCTCCTTATCATACCATAAATTTGCGTTCAGCGGAAACACCTTCGGGACTTTATGCCAAAGCCGCCATTCTGATGGATGGGACAAATCAGCGGGTCCTATTTGGAAAAGAAGAAAAAATAGAACTGCCTATGGCAAGCACCACCAAAATCATGACCTGCCTATACACTCTGGAACACGGCAATCTCTCAGATGTCGTTACCTTTTCTGAAAGAGCCGCTTCCGCTCCCAAGGTACATCTGGGTGCTAAAGAAGGCAGTCAGTTCCTTTTATCAGATCTTCTCTACGCCCTCATGCTGGAGTCCTACAATGACGCCGCCGTGGCTATTGCCGAGCATCTGGGCGGTTCCGTGGAGGCCTTCTGTCAGGCCATGACCGAAGAAGCCCGTTCCTACGGCTGCTATCAGACTTCCTTCGAGACCCCCAATGGTCTGGACAGCGACAATCATTATACCACCTGCTACGATCTGGCCATCCTCACCTGTCATGCTCTGAACAATAAAAATTTCCGCAGCATCATCCGGGAACCTTCCTACACCATCAAGGAAATCACCAGCGGCCAGACCTATTCTCTGAACAACAAAGACGCTTTCCTCACCTCTTATCCCGGCGCCATCGGCGTCAAAACCGGTTTCACCAACAACGCCGGCTACTGTTTCGTAGGTGCCGTGGAAACCGACGACCGTCTGCTCATCTCCGTAGTGCTGGGCAGCGGCTGGCCACCCAACCGCAGCTATAAATGGAAGGATACCCGCAAACTCATGGATTACGGCATGGAGAATTTTGAAAATGTGACCATATCCCTGGGCGACAGCGTTCCCGGGCAGCTTCCTGTGGAACACGGGCAGGCTAAAATCTGCGACATCAGCCAGCCCGGCACCGCCACCCTTCTTCTGAATCCGGAAGAAGAACAGGCCGTCTGCACCACCGACCTTCTTCCCTGCCTGGACGCCCCCGTCCGCCAGGGAGATTCCGTCGGCACCGTGACACTGTCCATCAACGAAGAAACCTACCGGACATACCCCGTGACAGCGGCTGCCAGCGTAAAACGCATCAACTACCGCTGGTGCCTGGAGAGGCTGGTGAGGGAGTATTTTTATAGATAAGGAGTAAATTTCTTTGCAACCCATAGAAGGCTGCTTTACCGAAGACAAGTCATTTATAAAAGTTTTCCTCCTCCACTTCGGCAGGCTGACACCTGGCTGTATCTCATCAATATAAATCAGACGCCTGCGCTCACAGTCGTCGTCAAACCATATCAATGACTTGTCTTCTCCAAATGCAGTCTACGTGCATAGAAATTTACAAGAATCCTGTGCTACGTTGGTCAAAACAGTTAGTTATGGCAACATGCGGCCACTCTGATTTTATAATCTAAAGCAATATCTGTGCAGGCAGCGATAACCTGGTGAGCGAGCCATTCAGGTAGCTTTGCAGTCGTTTTGAATCAGGTGATTTTGCTATAATCCGGGTAATGCAGACAACAGGGATTTGCGGCATAGTTTGAGGCTGATAGAAAAACGTATCGGGAAAGATCGACGACGACTGTGAGTGCAGGCGTTTCTGGTAGTCATAAAAGGGGCATAGTTGTCAGCCTGCCGAAGTGGAGGAGGAGACTTCCCTGACTACGTTTTTCTATGGTACATACAAAGCGCAAATCCCGTCTGTTCATCCATACCCGGATCATTTCAAGACCTTTAAATTCAAATCGACAAATCCCACCTCTCATAAAAATACTCCCGCAGGTCCTCACCCGCGGGAGTATATATTTTATGTTCTTTTATGAATGGCGATAAAAAACAGCCGTCTCCTATCTTCCGATCAGCGTATTATACAGCTCTTCGTAACGTTTCTTGGAAACACCCCAGGACAGGTCTTTCTTCATGCCTCTCTTGACCATGTTATCCCAGACCTTCTTCTGTTCGAAGAAAATGTACTTGCTGTAGTTGATGACATTCACCATGTCATCTCCATTATAATTGGTGAAAGAGAATCCATCTCCGGTATCCTCAAACTCATTCAGCGGTTCCACCGTATCTTTCAGTCCACCCGTCTCTCTCACGATCGGAACGGTTCCATAGCGGAAAGCGATAATCTGTGTCAGTCCGCAAGGTTCAAAGAGGGACGGCATCAGAAATGCATCCGCTGCAGCATATAATTTATGTGCCAGATCATCGGAGTAAAGGATATTGGCAGATACTTTGTTCGGATAACGATATGCATAATAGCGGAACATATCCTCGTATCTCTGCTCGCCGGTACCAATGACAACCAGCTGTGTATTATCGTCTACGATTCTTTCCATACCATACTGAATGAGGTCAAGACCCTTCTGGTCTGTCAGTCTGGAAATGAGACCGATCAAATACTTATCCGGGTTCACCTCAAGACCCAGCTCTTTCTGGATAGCCTCTTTATTGGCTGCTTTGCCTTTCTTGTAGCTGCGCACATCATAATTGGAATAAATAGATCCGTCTGTCTTCGGATTATAGACGGTATAGTCAATACCATTCACGATACCAAACAAACTCTGATTTCTCGCACTCAGAAGGCCGTCCAGTCCCTCGCCGTAATACGGAGTCTGAATCTCCTGAGCGTAAGTATTGCTCACAGTGGTGATGAAATCAGAATAAACAATTCCACCCTTTAACATATTGGCGTCTTTCTTATATTCCAGCTTATCCGGTGTGAACAGATAATCCGGAAGTCCGGAAAGCCCCTTGATCGTCTTGATATCCCAGATACCCTGGAAACGCAGGTTATGAATGGTCATGATCGTCTTGATGCCCCAGAAGAACGGATTCGCCGCAAACTCCGTCTTCAGATATACCGGGATCAGACCTGTCTGCCAGTCGTGACAGTGAATGATATCCGGTTTGAAATCCACAATCGGAAGAATGGATAATACTGCTTTACAGAAGAAAATGTACTTCTCCACATCTGTTCTGGTATCGGCATATGGCTT
The DNA here is from genome assembly GCF_002161065.1 of Eubacterium sp. An11. Taxonomy (GTDB): domain Bacteria; phylum Bacillota; class Clostridia; order Lachnospirales; family Lachnospiraceae; genus Anaerobutyricum; species Anaerobutyricum faecale. The sequence continues at coordinate 22,309 of NZ_NFLV01000021.1, forward strand.
CTCAGCGCCAAAATAATCCAGGTTGTCAATGAAATAATAGGTGATGCCATTATACTCATACTTCATAATGCCCACATGAGTATGAGGAACCATCGGTCCTGTGCCCATGTAAAAATGTGTGACATACTGGAAAGTGTTACGGAACTTATCCGGAATACCCCGATAGTTCGGCATAATCACTCTGACATCCCACTCATTCTTGTCAAACTCTTTTGGCAATGCCCCCACAACGTCTGCAAGTCCCCCCGTTTTCATAAACGGTACACACTCAGAAGCAGCAAATAAAATCTTCTTCATGGTAATCCTCCTCGAATAAAAAGTTTTCCCTTTGTTAATGTATATTCAGGATACTGCGTACGGTCACGTCCAGCTGAAATGCGCGCGGCGGTGCGTAAGTTCCTTATATTTCATTGTACAACAATTTTGCGTGAATTACTATGATAAATTAAGAAAAAATTGAGATTTGTAAAGATGGTAACAGCTATCTGCTCAGACAGACAATGACGCAAGGGCACATACGGATTCGCCCGTCTCGACCCTCAGTCGGACTGACCAGGGGTATTCATTGTAAAATGATTATATCAGTCCTCCCTCACAGCTCGCGGTCGAAAGCCGTATGTACCCAAAACGTCATTTGCCTGTTGAAAAGCCTTTGTTTCACCTTTACAAACATCCTGTGCTACGTTGACAAAACAGCAGGTTATGGTTACAGACGAATCAACTGATACCCAAATTTATGGTTGTGTCTGCCTGGTATAAACCTGCAGAGCAAGCCACACAGGTAGCTCTTCTATCGGTTTGAATTAGGTATTTTTGTTATCATCAATGGACCGTTTAAAAGTCAAAAACTGCCACAATCTGCTGTCTCGCCAGGGTAGCCAGGATTCTTTGTAAATCTCTATACACGCAGACTGCATTTGGAGAAGACGAGGTATTGATATGGTTTGACGACGACTGTGAGCGCAGGCGTCTGATTTATGTTGATGAAATACAACCAGGTACCAGTCTGCCGAAGTGGAGGAGGAGAACTTTTATCAATACCTTGTCTTCGGTAAAGCAGCCTTCTGTGGGCTGCAAAGAGATTTACAAATCCCTATTTATGCAGATACTCTCTCAAAAACTCCAGAAACTTCCGCATCTCTTCGTCGGTGCCAATGGTGATTCTGAGATAATTGTCAATGCGGTCTTTGTTAAAGTAGCGCACATAAATATTTTGTTTCCGGGCAGCTTCGAAGATTTCTTTTGCCGGCACGGATTCGTGGGAAGCAAACAAAAAGTTGGCTTTGGAGTCCGGAAATGTGAAACCGAGGTCCCGCATTTCTTTTGTGAACCACTCTCTGGTGGCTATGATCTTGGCAGTGGTTTCCCGGAAATATGCGTCGTCTTCCACGGAGGCGGCTCCTAACAGGATGGACGGCTGATTCATGGTGTAGGAATTAAAAGAATATTTCACATCATGAAGGGCACGGATCAGTTCCGGAGATCCCATGGCATAGCCGATGCGGAGTCCTGCCAGGGAGCGGGATTTGGAGAAGGTCTGCACGATCAGCAGATTCTCATAAGTGTCAAGAAGGCTCTGGGCAGTCTCGCCGCCAAAGTCGATATAAGCCTCATCGACGATGACTACCACATCCTGATTATGTTCCAGAATGTCCCGGATGCCGTCAAGGGGCATCAGAATACCTGTGGGCGCATTGGGATTCGGGAAAATCACGCCGCCGTTTTCCCCGTAATAATCTTCTCTGCGAATCTGAAATGCATCGTCCAGAGCTCTGGTTTCATAAGGAATCCGGAACAGATCTGCCCACACATCATAAAATGAGTAGGTGATATCCGGAAACAGAATCGGTTTGTCACTGTTAAAAAATGTGAGAAATGACAGCGCCAGCACGTCGTCGGAACCGACGCCCACGAATACCTGGCTGCGGTCAATACCCTTGTAGCCGGCGATGGCATCCACCAGCCGGGACGCCGCCGGATCCGGATACAGCCGGAGGTTTTCAATCCGGCTGCACATTTCCTTTACCTTCGGAGAAGGCGGATACGGATTCTCATTGGTATTTAACTTTATCACATCCGTCTCTTTCGGCTGTTCACCTGGCACATAAGGAATCACCTGACGGATATTTTTTTTCCATGCTTTCATCATTCATGCATCTCCTTGTCTTCCGGTAATATCACCTGCACACGCAGGTTTCCGGAATTATTCCGATCATCCCTGCATTTCCTGTAATTTACTCAGTTTCGCAGCCTGGTCCGCTGCTGTGAGGCTGTCGATGATCTCATCCAGATCACCATTTAAGATGCTCTCCAGTTTGTGAAGAGTCAATTTGATTCTGTGATCGGTGACACGTCCCTGAGGGAAGTTATACGTACGGATTTTTTCCGCCCGGTCTCCGGTACCGATCTGGCTCTTTCTAAGTTCCGCCTCCGCATCGTGGGCCTTGGCAGATTCCATCTCGTAAAGTCTCGCACGAAGCACCTTGATGGCCTTCTCTTTATTCTTAAGCTGGGATTTCTCATCCTGGCAGGACACAACGATTCCGGTAGGAATGTGTGTCAGACGGACCGCCGAGTCGGTGGTGTTGACACACTGTCCGCCGTTACCGGACGCACGGAATACATCAAACCGGCAGTCATTCATATCCAGATGCACATCCACCTCTTCGGCCTCCGGCATGATAGCCACTGTAATGGTGGACGTGTGGATTCTTCCGCCGGACTCTGTTGCCGGAATCCTCTGCACCCGATGTACGCCACTCTCGTACTTCAGACGGGAGTAAGCGCCATGTCCGGTGATCATAAAGGAAACTTCCTTAAAACCTCCGATTCCATTCTCATTGACATCGATAAACTCTGTCTTCCACCGTTTGGACTCCGCATAAGACTTATACATACGATAAATTTCCGCCGCGAAAAGCGCCGCCTCATCGCCGCCGGCTCCCGCACGGATTTCCACGATAACGTTCTTGTCATCGTTCGGGTCCTTCGGCAGAAGAAGGATCTTCAGCTCTTCCTCACATCTTGCCTCAGCCGCCTTGGCATCGGACAGTTCTTCCTTTAACATTTCGCGCATTTCTTCATCGTTCTCAGCTTCCAGCATCTCCACGCTGTCCTCGATGGTCTGCTTCGCATCTTTGTATTCATTATATTTCTCTACAATGGGCGTCAACTCATTCTGTTCTTTCATAAGATTACGGAATCTCGTCTGATCATTGACCACGTCCGGTTCACTGAGTTCTTCCATGACCTCTTCCAGACGTTTTACCAAATCTTCCAATCTGTCAAACATACTGTACCTCCTGTTTGTTATCTTTATCATAAAATCATAGCATAAAAAATATGCTGCAGTGTCCGGCGAAACGCTAAGGCTCCACATTTTCCGGCCAGCGCCCCACGGCAATCCGGTCAAGCCCCGCCAGATCCTTTTTAATCTCCGTATTCTCAAAGCCCTGCTCTCTCAATATAGAAAGAAGGTCCTCTCCCTGCTCCTGTCCAATCTCAAAAATCAGCCAGCCGCCGGGCCGGAGATAGCCCACAGCATCCTCCGCTATGGCGCGGTAAAAATACAAGCCGTCTTCTGTGCCGTCCAGCGCGATTCTCGGCTCAAACTCCCTGACTTCCGGCATCAGGCCTTCAATCACCCGGGAAGGGATGTACGGCGGATTAGACAAAATGTAATCATAGGAGCCCTGTATATTTTCAAATAAATCACTCTCTATGGTCCGGACGGAAGCCCCCAGATTCCAGGCATTCTTCTTTGCCACATCCAGCGCTCCTTCCGACACATCGGAAAGAGTAACCTCCGCCTCCGGGCAGAGCAGCTTCACGCTGATGCCAATGCATCCGCTGCCGGTGCAAATATCCAGCACCTGACAGGATGCCTGCTCACGCAGCGTCTGACGTATCTTTTTCACCGCCAGTTCCACCAGGCACTCGGTATCCTGCCTCGGAATCAGCACTCTCTCATCGACCTCAAAGGTATATCCCATAAATTCACAGCTCCCCATGAGATACTGCAGAGGGACCCGGCGCTCTCTTTCTCTGAGCACCTCATTGAGGGACATCCACGCCTTGTCCGGGATCTCCCGGTCAGGATCCATAAAATACTCTGCCCGGCCGATGCCCAGCTTCCATTCCAGAAGCATCCAGACCTCATATTCAAAATCTTCGATTTCTGCTTTTTGTAAGCGCTTCTGTATTTTTTCTCTGACTTCTTTTACCGTCATGTTCAGTCCTCCAGCTCGCCATTGCGCATAGCCCGCACATACTCCCGCCAGTCAAACACACCTTCCACCGATGCGATGGCAACTTCCAGCATAGAATCATCCGGCTCTTTGGTAGTAAAAAACTGAAGGGACATCCCCGGTTTGCTTAAGATATTCATGATCTTTGAATCGCTTCTGCCCGCCAGCCGGATAAATTCATAGGAGATTCCGGCAATCACAGGGACCAGGAGCACCCGCAGCAGCATTTTTAACACCGGCTGATCCACACGGATAAACAAAAATACAATGATACTGACAATCATGACAATCAGCAGAAAGCTGGTGCCGCAGCGCTTATGAAACCGGGAATATTTCCGGATATTTTCCGGCGTCAGATCTTCGCCGTGTTCCAGGCAGTTGATGGTTTTGTGCTCCGCCCCGTGATACATAAACACCCGGCGGATATCTTCCATCCTGGAAATGAGCCAGATATATAATAGAAAAATCCCCACCCGGATGACGCCCTCAATGAGGGTGCGCACTGTATAAGACGCAATGACGCCCTCCAGCAGGGTGGACAGATAAAACGGCAGCAGCATAAAAATCCCCACTGCCAAAATCACGGAAACCGCAATGGTCAGTCCCATGATAACGCTCTCCAGCTTATCTCCGAATATCCTCGTGAGCGCCTGTTCAAAGCGTCCCGGCTGCGCTTCCTCCTCCTCTTCTTCATAAAAGGAAGAAGAAAACGCCAGGGTCTTCATGCCGATGTACAAAGACTCGATGAAGGTGACCACGCCCCGGATGATCGGCACCCGGCAGATGGCGTACCGGTTTCCCAGGCTCTCATATTTGCCCTTCATCACTTCTATCTCATCGTTGGGCTTGCGGACGGCCACCGCGTACTGCTCCATGTTTTTCATCATGACGCCTTCCATGACCGCCTGCCCTCCGATACTTGTTCTCTTCAAACGGATTCCTCCTTCCATTTACCGGAAAATGTATCATCATCCAGATGACGACCGTCCCCGCCGGCACATTCGTCCGTGCGGACAGCTCATTTCCGGAAAACTTTCATGTAAAGAGAAAGCGACGACGCTTAAATCACGATATATTACATCATGATACCAGCGCCGCCGCCTCTATAAAACCATATGGTTATTATTCCTGAGTCATGCCATACTTACGATTGAACTTGTCAATACGTCCACGAGCCTTAGCAGCCTTCTGCTGTCCTGTGTAAAATGAATGACATTTAGAACAAATCTCTACATGGATATCTTCCTTTGTAGAACCTGTAACAAATTCGTTGCCGCAGTTGCAGACAACCTTTGCCTGATAATAATTTGGATGGATTCCTTCACGCATCTTCTTCACCTCTTCTAAACCTATATCTTCATAGTAAATTCATCTATTATTGATGCAAGCATCAATTATCATCGTTACAAACAGCTTTCTCATTATAGCATAGCTCTTATGTAAGCGCAAGGAGAAAAATTAAAAATATCAACTAAAATTTTCAGAATATATACTTAATATACCGGAAAATCTGACATATTTACCATCTTTTTTCGCCTTCTTTCAGCCGAATCATCAGACTGGCGATCAGCGCCTGATCCTTCTTCTCCATGGCAGCGTAGATCCCCTCCGGGAAAACCGCGTCCACATTTTTCTCCTTTTCTTCATGGAGATGAAAAATCATATTTTCGCTGACTCCCAGAGCCTTTGCTATATAGGGAATGGCGTCACAGGGAGGTTTTCTGGTGCCTCTCTCCCACTTATAATAAGTGTCCGCTGACAATTCATACCCGTAATCGTTAATCTTATCCACAATTCTGGCGACACTGAGCCGGCCCTTTTTCTTTCGTATTTCCCTGAGATTCTCTCCGATATTCTCACGAAACACTTGCCTTGCCTCCTTTTTTTCCGACAGCTTGTCCAAAAATCCCTTCTCCTTTGGACAGATTAAACCTACTCAAAAATTATAACATAATGTATCATTTTTAAATAGAAACTGTCGTGCACACTTTTCTGACAGGATAATAAAAAATCAGACAAAATTAGAAAGGGGCCAGTGCAAATGTACTCTGATTTACTATTACCGCATCTCCAGCGGGAGATGATCGAAAACTACTTTGAAATATGCTGCTATTTCATCATGACAAAACGTTTCGAACAGCAGGAAGATCTTCTCCGGTTAAATTATTATAAGTCACTTCTCCTGACAGAACCTTTTCCGCAGCTTTCCAGCAAAAACAAGCTGGATCTGGAAATCATCTCCTGTACTAAAGATGTCAAAGACCAGCTTCTCCATACATACCCGTCCGAATTCATCATTCGGATCATCGACTCCGGCATCCACGTATTTTTTGATAAAATGGAACGCTACGCCGCCATCGATGTCCGTCTCCGGAGCCTGCCGGAACTTTATACCTATTTTACCGCCATGTCACCGGTAATCATAGAAAAACTGAAAAAGACCATCCGCCGGGAATTTCACTTTGGCACCGCATAAATCACCTGCCGTTCCAAACCACCGGAAAATACATTCTGGCAAAATCCGCTTTTATATAGAAGACTCAGCTTCGCATAAAGAAAATATCTCCCGCCCATTTCATGTCGACTTTCATAAAATCGTCTGTGGAATGGGCTTTGATCTGCCGCTCATACCGGCTGGCAGTACTGCGGTACAGTTCCAGATCAAAAGGCATTCTCCCGATTCCCTTTTTTTCAAAAAATACAAGGAAATACATCTGGTTTCCATTGTAATCAAAAAGAATGTTCATAAGGGTATCTTCCTTCATCTCCTTCTCCAGCCGGCGCAGATAAGCGATTTTTACCAGCTCAACCACCCGGTCATCCAGAAGATTCTCAGCGATCATGATCTTTTCTTTCAGATCATTGATATTGTCGACCACCCGGAGAGTCATTCCCTTTCTGCTCTTCCACTTCTCCAGCTGTTCCATGTCCGTCTCCTCCGTGGATAAACAGATGGCCAGCTTCTTTTTGCTGTCCAGATACATACTCTCATAAGTCAGCGGAGCCACCAGATCACAATTTTCACAGTCAAAATTAAAAATCCGGTTCTTTAAGATATCCTCCTTCATGGCCGGTTTTTCCGTGACATTGATCACCGAATACTTTTTCAGATGATGGGCGTGTCCGCACTTCGGACATTTTAATTCTTCTATACTATATTGGGTCATGGTATCACTGCTCATTTTCTTCTGCCTCCCTTTTTATCATATAAATGCATCAGCTTTCAGGCCTTCTTTGTTTAATTGTCAACCATATTCTCAAATACCGGTTGACAATTTGTTATCATATCGTTATGATAACAATATAATCTATCAGCCTGATATTTTTTCGCATCATTCCCTGGAATCTTATCATACAACTATCCTGCCAAATTGGCAAATAATTTCCCTGCGAAAACGGGCTGCCGGAAGGAAAGGAGTACATTATGCTTTTATCAGACAAAAAAATGATTTCCAACTCAAAAAGAACGGGCGCCTCAAGGCGCGCTTTCACCACCAGACAGATGACTCTCTCCGCCATCATGGCCGCCGTCATCTGCATTCTTGGTCCCCTGTCCATCCCCATCCCGGTGAGTCCGGTTCCCATCACCCTCACCAACCTGGCTATCTACTTTACCGTATGTATCCTGGGGTGGAAACTGGGCACTGTCAGTTATCTCATCTATCTCGTCATCGGCCTGGCCGGTCTTCCGGTCTTCTCATCCTTTGGCGCCGGCTTCGGAAAATTACTGGGCCCCACCGGCGGATACCTCATCGGTTTTATCTTCATGGCGATCATCTGCGGCCTGTTCTTCGAAAAAACCGATAACCGAATCGTTCTGTTCCTTGGCCTCATTCTGGGTTCTCTGGTCAACTATCTCTTCGGCACGGCATGGCTGGCCGTACAGGCCAGCCTTACCTTCTCCCAGGCACTGTGGGCCGGCGTGATTCCGTATATTCCGGCCGATCTCATCAAAATACTGCTGGCTGTGATGCTGGCTCCGCCGCTGCAAAAAAGATTGCAGAGGGATTTGTAAATCTCTTTGCAACCCATAGAAAACTACTTTACCGAAGACAAGCCATTGATAAAAGTTCTCCTCCTCCACTTCGGCAGGCTGGCACTTGGCTATATCTCATCAATATAAATCAGACGCCTGCACTCACAGTCGTCGTCAAACCCTATCAATGGCTTGTCTTCTCCAAATGTACTCTGCGTGCATAGAGATTTGCAAGGATTCTGTACTACGCTGGCAAAACAGTGGGTTATGGCGGCAAGAGGACCAGCCGATACCAAAATTTACAGTTGTGTATGTCTGAATGATATGAACCTGCTGAGCAGGCCATCCAGGTAGCTCTTTTGTCGGTTTAAATCCGGTGATTTTGCTGTAATCCGGGTGATGCGGATGGCAGGGATTTGCGGCATGGTCTTTGTATTGAAAAACGTATCGGGAAAGATCGACGACGACTGTGAGCGCAGGCGTTGGATAGTAATATATGAATGTAGCCATATGTCAGTCTGCCGAAGTGGAGGAGGAGACTTTCCCGGCTACGTTTTTCTATGATAAATCTAACGCCGCAAATCCCGTCTGATTATCCATCTCCGGATCATTTCAAAACCGATAGATTCAAATCGATCAATCCCCAATGAACATAAAAATGCTGTAAAAGAGCGAAAAAATACTACAACTTCACGAATCGTTTCCCCCTTTTCCATTTATACATATGCTATAATGATTTTGTTATTGATTGTCACGTATTTGCAACAGAGATTTTGAACACCGGTTCGGAATCTCTGTTTTCTGCATCTATTTTAATGACGATGTCTAATTAATCTTAAGGAGGGAATTATGAGCAGACTCGAAGTGATTACCAAAACAAAGGCTCAGTCGGTGGTCGATGATCTTTATAAGGATCTGGAACGCCGGATTGTCGCCGCTCCGCCCGGTCTCTGTCCCGTGGACATGACCGCCTCTTTCCTAAAACTTTTTCACACACAGACCTGTGGAAAATGTGTGCCGTGCCGGATTGGCCTCGGCCTTCTCGTGGAAATGCTGGAAGATGTTCTAGACGGCAAGGCCACCATGGAAACCCTTGATCTGATCGAAAGGACCGCGTGGGTCATTTACAATAGTTCCGACTGTGCCATTGGTTACGAAGCCGGACGCATGGTCTTAAAAGGTCTGGAAGGATTCCGGGATGATTTCATTGAACATATAAATGAAGGGCACTGCTCTTTCCATCTGGAACAGCCGGTACCGTGTGTCACCTTGTGTCCTGCCGGCGTAGATATTCCGGGATACATTTCTCTGGTTGCCGAGGGACGATACGCCGACGCCGTGCGTCTCATCCGAAAGGATAATCCTTTTGTCACCGCCTGCGCTCTGGTCTGTGAACATCCGTGTGAGACCAAATGCCGCAGAAATATTGTGGATGACTCCATTAATATCCGGGGACTGAAACGCTATGCCGCCGACCACTGCGGTCTTGTCCCTCCGCCAGCTTGTTCCGAGGCCACAGGCAAACAGGTAGCTATCATCGGCGGCGGTCCGTCGGGCCTGAGTGCCGCTTACTATCTCCAGCAGATGGGCCATCAGTGTACTGTTTTTGAGCAGCGCAGCCATCTGGGCGGTATGCTTTATTACGGTATTCCAAATTACCGGCTGCCAAAGGACCGGCTCATGGAGGACATTTCCAATATCCTCGCCACCGGTGTGGAAGTACGTTTCAACACTTCCATCGGAGATGACGACGGCCAGCTTTCCTTTAAAATGCTCCGGGAAAATTATGACGCTGTCTATGTCGCCATCGGCGCCCACACAGATAAAAAACTTGGCATTCCGGGCGAAGATGCAAAAGGCGTGGTTTCCGCGGTGCAGATGCTTCGGGAAATCGGCGAGGGCAATCCTCCGGACTTTACCGGCAAAAATGTCATCGTCGTGGGCGGCGGAAACGTGGCCATGGACGCCACCCGCTCTGCCATCCGTCTCGGCGCCAACAACGTCAGCGTTCTCTACCGGCGCAGAAAAGCCGATATGACGGCTCTCGAAGAAGAAATTGAGGCGGCCATCGCAGAAGGAGCAGAGATCCTTGAACTTCACGCTCCAAAAGAAATCGAAACCAACGAAGAGGGGCATGTGACAGCCATGGTAGCCGACCCGAAAATCATCGGTCTCATCAGCGGCGGCCGTCCGATGCCTGCGGAGTCCAACCGCCAGCCGATTCACCTGCCTTGTGATGTGGTGATCATCGCCATCGGCCAGGATATCGTTTCCGATTCCTTTGCCCGCGCCGGACTGCCGGTCAAAAGAGGCCGCATCCTCACGTCCGATGACAGTTCTATTCCAAATGTGGATGGCGTATTCTCCGGCGGCGACTGTGTTTCCGGCCCAGCAACGGTAATCCGCGCCATCGCGGCAGGCAAAGTTGCCGCTGCCAACATCGACAATTATCTGGGATACAATCATATCATCGAAAGCGAAGTGACCGTGCCTGATCCGAGAATTGAAAATAAATCTCCTTGCGGCCGTGTCACCATGATGCAGAGAAACACTACCGAACGGAAACAGGATTTTGAACTGGTTGAAAAAGGAATGTCCGAAAAAGAAGCCATACAGGAAGCACACCGCTGTCTTCGCTGCGACCACTTTGGCTACGGAGTATTTAAAGGAGGCCGAGTAGAAGAATGGTAAATATTACGATTAACAACAGACCGATCGCGGTCAAAGAAGGCACCACTATCATGGAGGCCTGTAAAGAAGCAAAAATGCCGGTGCCAAGCCTGTGCTATTTAAAAGGCATCAACGAAATCGGCGCCTGCCGCGTCTGCGTGGTCGAGGTAAAAGGCATTGAACGTCTGGTCACCTCCTGCAACAACGTGGTCAAAGAAGGCATGGAGATTCTCACCAACTCCCCGAAAGTCCGGGAGGCACGCCGGATCAACATCAAGATGATCCTGTCCCAGCACAACTGTTTCTGCCCGACCTGCGTCCGCACCGGAAACTGTCAGCTGCAGAAAGTTGCCAGCGAGCTGGAATTCGGTACCGGCTCCTATCCGCAGCATATCACTTACAACAGCTGGCCGACGGATTTCCCGTTGATCCGGGACGAGAGCAAATGTATCAAATGTATGCGCTGTATTCAGATTTGTGACAAAGTACAGTCTCTTCGTGTCTGGGATCTGGCTAAAACCGGTTCCAGAACCACGGTGGATGTCTCCCTGCGCCGGAATATCAAGGAAGCCGACTGTGCCCTCTGCGGCCAGTGCATCACCCACTGTCCGGTGGGCGCCCTGACAGGCCGGGATGACAAACGTCCGGTGTTCTCGCAGAACGGTTTTCTGAACGCCAAAGGCAAGACCACGGTGGTTCAGGTGGCTCCGGCTGTGCGCACCGCCTGGGCAGAAAGCTTCCGGCTGTCAAGAAAGTTTGCCTCCACAAAACGTCTTGCCGGCGCGCTGCGCATGATGGGATTTGACTATGTATTCGACACCACATTTGCCGCTGACCTGACCATCATGGAGGAAGCCAGCGAATTTCTGGAACGGCTTCATCACAAAGAAGATTACCAGTGGCCGATGTTCACCTCCTGCTGCCCGGGCTGGGTGCGTTTCTTAAAATCCCAGTATCCGGATATGACCGGCTGTCTCTCCACAGCTAAGTCCCCGCAGCAGATGCACGGCGCCATCATAAAAACATATTTTGCAGATAAGATACACGAAGACCCGGAGAACATTTTCAGTGTGTCGATCATGCCATGCATCGCCAAAAAAGCCGAGTGTGCTCTTCCAACCATGGACAGCACAGGCACAGGACCGGACGTGGATGTGGTATTAAACACCAGGGAATTTGTCAATTATCTCCGTTCCCTGAACATTGATATCTACAGTCTGCCGGAAGACGAATTCGATTCTCCTTGCGGGGAAGGTTCCGGCGCCGGCGTGATCTTCGGCACCACCGGCGGCGTCATGGAAGCAGCGCTGCGCACCTGCTACAACATGGCTACAGGAGAGAATCCGGAACCGGACGCTTTTTACGGTATCCGCGGCATGGACGGCTGGAGAGAAGCCTCGATCGATATCGCCGGCACCACCGTCAAGGTTGCCGTGGTCAGCGGTCTTGGCAACGCCCGCCGGCTGATCGAAGCGGTACGCAAGAAAAAAGTGTTCTACCACTTCGTTGAAGTCATGGCCTGTCCGGGCGGCTGCGTGGGCGGCGGCGGACAGCCGATCCACGACGGCCGTGAGATGGCGGAGATCCGCTCCAAAAACCTTTATTTCCTGGACTCAAAAAATGAACTCCGATTCTCCCACGAGAATCCGGAAATCAAAAAGGTCTATGACGAGTATCTGGAAAAACCGCTCTCCCGCATGGCGCACAAACTGCTGCACACGGACCACGACGCCTGGGAAATGCCTCTGGCGCCGAAACGGACAAAATAAGACAAACAGAATCCTGCGTTTCACAGAAACGAAGTTTTCTATAAAAGAAACAATACGCCGGGGACGCTTTCACATCCCCGGCGTATCGTTATGCTTACCCGCATACATATGGAACCCGCATACATGCGGATCAGCTTTATTACCGTTTTCTTTAAATTTCTGTGGTCCACAGAGAAGCCATGGCAGGTCCTGTTCCTACACAAAGAGCAGCTCCGCCAATCTTATAATCATTTCTCTTCATCTCATAGTACATGGATACGATGATTCTAAGAGCGGTACATCCGATCGGATGTCCGAGAGCGATACCAGAACCATTCACATTGGTTCTGTCCATGTTGATCTTGATACCGTGATTCTTCTCCAGCTGACGTCCACATCCAATGAACTGCGGAGCAAACGCTTCGTTGATCTCCCAGTAATCTACGTCTTCGTATTTCAGTCCTGCTAATTTCAGAGCTTTCGGAATCGCTTCCGCCGGGCCTACACCCATGATCTCCGGTTTTACACCTGCCGCACAGATATTGATCATCTTTAACAGAGGTTTCACGCCCAGTTCTTTCGCTTTATCCAGACTCATAACCACAACAGCTGCGGCTGCGTCATTGATACCGGAAGCGTTGGCTGCAGTAACCACACCATCTTTGATAAAAGCCGGACGAAGTTTAGACAGAGTCTCCATGTTGCAGTCTCTGATCGGATGCTCATCCTCTGTGGCAAGGATTGTTTTCTTTTTCATTTTGACTTCAACCGGAACAATCTCTTCTTTGAACTTACCTTCATCAATAGCTTTGCAGGCCAGGCGATGGCTTCTTAAAGCCAGCTCATCACATTCTTCTCTTGTGATGCCGTACATTTTTGCAACATTCTCTGCGGTTACACCCATATGTCCGCCTGACAGCTCGTCGATCAGAGCGTCATGAAGCATGGAATCCACCACTTCTGCATTACCCATCCGGTAGCCGCCTCTTGCCTTAGGAAGCATATACGGTGCCTGTGTCATATTCTCCACACCGATGACAAGACCGATTTCAGATTTGCCCATGGCAATATTATCACAGGCAATCTCCAGCGCTCTCATACCAGAAGCACAGTTCTGATTCACAACACATGCGTTGCTTTCCGGCGGGCATCCAAGACGATAGCTGATCTGTTTTGCCGGAAGACTTCCCTGCATTCCGGCATATACCTGTCCCACAACAACATTATCAATCACTGCAGGCTCGATACCGGCTCTGTTTATCGCTTCCTTTCCAGCTGTCATCGCCAGCTCTCTTGCGCTGACATCTTTAAACATTCCGAGAAACTTACCAATTGGCGTTCTGCACGCGCTAACTATTACTACGTCCTTCATTAATATTCCTCCTTATATTATTCTACTAAAAGAATATCGTTAAACGGGCAGAAAGTCAACGAAAAAGACGAAATTTGTTATAAAATTATCATAAACTTCGGGATTTTAGATATATGAACGCAAAAAGTAAGCCGCCACTCCCCACAGTGACGGCTTGGTTACTTTGTAACTAAAACATTATGGGGCAGGCCGTTCTGGCTTTCCCTTTTCTTTCTCAAATATACCACAGAAAAGTTTTGATTACAAGAACTTTATTTGACAAATAGCTTTTATTTCTGCATACATTTCTTTTTTTACTTTACGTCTATTCCCCATCTGGCAAAGCCATCATAACCGCAAGCAGGATATTTCCCCATAAAGCTTGCTTTTCACTTTTCTTTTTCATATTTTTATGCTGTCTTTTATAAACAGCACAATTTATGTAAGAAACACCCAAAACAATAAGCCGCCGCTCTGCCTGATACCTTCAAAAATACCAGTTTAAAGCAACGGCTTGTTTAATTTCTAACTAACACAAACACAGGGCAGACCTCCCGGCCTGCCCTGCAGTTTCCTATATCTATTGATTATTACACTCTGTACTGATTATTCAGCTTTTCCGATGGAACCGAAGATTTCCATTTTTTCTTTTACAGTAGCTTTGATCGCTTCTGCGCCAGGAGCTAATAATTTACGTGGGTCGAAGCCTTTGCCTTCCAGGTCTTTGCCAGCTTCGATGTATTTACGTGTAGCTTCTGCGAATGCGATCTGGCACTCTGTGTTTACGTTGATCTTGGAAACACCGAGGGAGATAGCTTTCTTGATCATGTCTTCCGGAATACCTGTACCGCCGTGTAATACGAGAGGCATGTCACCAGTTAATTTCTGGATGGCATCCAGTACGTCGAACTGTAATCCAGCCCAGTTTTCCGGATATTTGCCGTGAATGTTGCCGATGCCGGCTGCCAGCATAGAAACGCCCAGGTCAGCGATTGCTTTACATTCCTGAGGATCTGCACATTCGCCCATTCCAACTACGCCGTCTTCTTCGCCGCCGATGGAACCAACTTCTGCCTCGATGGACATTCCTTTTTCTTCACAGATTGCTACTAATTCTTTTGTTTTCTCTACGTTCTCTTCGAATGGAAGATGAGAACCATCAAACATGATGCTGGAGAATCCTGCTTCGATACATTTTTTAGCTCCTTCGTAGGAACCATGATCAAGATGCAGAGCTACAGGAACAGTGATGTTCAGCTCTTCCAGCATACCGTTTACCATACCGACAACGGTTTTGTATCCGGCCATGTATTTGCCCGCGCCTTCGGATACGCCCAGGATGACAGGAGATTTGCACTCTTCTGCTGTTAACAGGATAGATTTGGTCCACTCCAGATTGTTAATGTTGAACTGGCCGACTGCATAGTGTCCTGCTTTTGCTTTCTGTAACATTTCTTTTGCTGATACTAAAGCCATAATAAATAACCTCCATAAAATATATTCTTCTGTTTACACAGTTGTCGATGTATATACCATCGCCCTAAGTTATACGGATTTATTATACCCCGTACAAAATAAAAAAGGAAGTGTTTTCCTGACAAATTTTGAATTTTTATTTAAATTCCAGTCCGTATTTCTCAATAAGTTCCTGACGAACTTCCATGTATACTTTATTCTGCTTCTCTGCGGTGATCTGCTGGGCGATCTGCGGAGCCACCTCCTCATAGGCTGCCGTTCCCTCGCCGGTCAGAGCGTCCACACGAATCAGGTGATAGCCGAAGTTTGTCTTGATCGGTCCGAGAAGTTTGCCGGCTTCTGCCGTGAAGACTGCCTCGTCAAACTCTTTCACCATCTGGCCTCTGCCAAAAGTGCCGAGATCTCCGCCTTTGGCACCGGACGGACAGGTGGAATATTCTTTGGCTGCTTCCTCGAAAGTTTTCTCTCCATTCTGGATCTCCGCGAGGATTTTCTTTGATTCTTCCTCTGTGGCGGTAAGGATATGCTTCGCTGAGGCCTGAGCGCCTTTCTTAAAGGAATCTTTATGCTCCTCGTAATAAGCCCGGCACTCCTCCTCTGTGGCCCGGATATCTTTTACAGTCTGGGTGAGCGCGTACTGGCTCAGCAGTTCTCTCTGCACGCCTTCCAGCATGGTGAGGAATTCCTCGCTCTTATCATATCCTTTCTCCTGTCCCAGTTTTTCAAACAGGAAATAGTTGGCATACTGGGTGAGGGCCTGTTTCCTGCCTTCCGGCGTCTTGATATAGGCCTGCTGTTCCTGCGGAATCCGTGCCTCAAACTGCGCGAACTCTTCTTCGGTAATCTCTCTTCCTGCCACAACGGCAATGACTTTATTGTCCATCTGTGTTTTCCTTTCTCTTTTACATTTTTATACAGAATAGACACCTTTCCCGGCTGTCTCTTCTATGATATATCAGGGTTTTACAAAGACCCTGACACATTCTTGTTAATCATACACTATTTTTTTATTTTTATAAAGACAATCCTTTCAATTTTTCACAAAATAAGGTATACTATGCACATAACCTGGATGATGTCCGGGAGGCGGTACATTTCCTTTCTGGCAAATGTTCCGGAAGAACTATGGACATTATCTGTCAATTTAATTTATGGGAGGTATACAAGGAAATGGGCTATATGGATGTTTATAACGAATGGTTATCCAATCCTTATTTTGACGAGGAGACGAAGGCAGAACTCCGTGCCATCAAAGATGATGAGAACGAGATCAAAGAACGGTTCTACACGAACCTGGCGTTTGGTACTGCCGGTCTTCGGGGGGTGCTCGGTGCCGGAATCAACCGTATGAATATTTACGTTGTACGCCGTGCTACTCAGGGTCTGGCCAACTACATTTTAAAACAGGGCAAAAAAGACAATCGCGTAGCTATCGCGTACGATTCAAGACACATGTCACCGGAATTTGCCGATGAATCCGCAAGAGTTCTTGCTGCCAACGGCATCACCGCATATAAATTTGAATCTTTAAGACCGACTCCTGAGCTTTCTTTCGCAGTTCGTGAGCTGGGCTGTATCGCAGGTATCAACATTACCGCCAGCCACAACCCGCCGGAGTATAACGGATACAAGGTATACTGGGAAGACGGCGCTCAGTTTACACCGCCGCATGACGCAGGTGTCACCGCAGAGGTTCTTGCCATCGAAGATTTATCCACAGTAAAAACCATGACCGCTTCCGATGCCAAGGCTGCCGGCCTTTACAAAGTCATCGGCGCTGACATTGATGATAAATACATCGCAGCCCTGAAGAAACAGATCAAGAATCAGGACGCTATCGACAAGATGCAGAAAGACATCACCATCATCTACACTCCGCTTCACGGAACAGGAAATATTCCGGCAAGACGGGTGCTCCATGAACTTGGTTTTGAAAATGTCTACGTGGTACCGGAACAGGAACTGCCGGACGGCGACTTCCCTACTGTAGGATATCCGAATCCGGAATCCAGCGAAGCATTTGAACTTGGTATGAAGATGGCCAAAGAAAAAGATGCGGATCTTGTTCTTGCCACAGACCCTGACGCTGACCGTCTCGGCTGCTATGTAAAAGACAACAACGGCGAGTATCATGTACTGACCGGTAACATGAGCGGCTGCCTGCTCTGCGAATACACATTAAGCCAGATTGCTGCCAAGGGAGGCATTCCGGAAGACGGAGAGGTTATTTCCTCCATCGTTACCACCAACATGGTTGCCGCCATCGCCAAGGCTTACGGCGCTAAATTCGTGGAAGTTCTCACCGGTTTCAAATGGATCGGAAGAGAGATCCTCCGTATGGAAAAAGAAGGAAAAGGAACCTACCTCTTCGGTCTGGAAGAAAGTTATGGCTGTCTGATCGGAACTCACGCAAGAGACAAAGACGCCATCGTTGCCACCATGGCTCTCTGCGAGGCTGCCTGCTACTATAAGGCACAGGGCAAGACCATGTGGGACGCTATGATTGACATGTACGAGAAATACGGCTACTACTTAGACAGCGTGAAGTCTGTCACCATGGCCGGTATTGAAGGACAGGCACAGATTCAGAAGATTCTGGATACTCTTCGTGCAGACGCTCCTACCACCATCGGTTCCTACCAGGTACTCTCCGCAAGAGATTACCAGACAGGCGTTATCAAAAACCTGGCTACCGGCGAAGAAACCGAGACAGGCCTGCCGGCTTCCAACGTTCTTTACTATGACTTAAATGACGATGCATGGGTTTGCGTTCGTCCGTCCGGTACAGAGCCTAAGATTAAGTTCTACTATGGTGTAAAAGGTACAAGCCTTGAAAATGCACAGGAATTATCCGACGCCATGGGAGAAAATATCCAGAAAATGCTTGACAGCATGCTGTAAAAAATATTCACAAAAAATGCCGCGCTGAATTCAGCGCGGCATTTTTTTGCGACAACCCATCAGGCGGATACCATGACTTATGAGCGGACATTTCTGTTTTCTGCCGGCAATTCCTCCATTGCCGCATCCTCATCCTTCCAGCAGCCGTTTTCTCTGCTGTTTTCTCACAAAAGGCAGCGCCAGCAGCACCGCTTTGCACACGTTATCGGCAATCATGCAGTACCAGACGGCGCGCAGTCCCAGTCCCCAGACCTGCACCACAAGAAATGTGAAGAAGATCCGCACGCCCCACATACCGATGCTCTCCACCACAAAGGCGTAGCGGGTGCGGCCGAGGCCATAAAACACACCCTCCAGCACAACCATCAGTCCGAAAAACGGCTCGGACAGAGCCACCAGCCGAAGCATCTGAGTGCCCAGGCTCACCACCGCTTCGCTGGGCGAAAAAAGTCCCATGAGCAGATGCGCGCCAAAGTACAAAAGGATGCCGCTCACGCACATCATAGCCACAGTAAGCCCGATACTCACACCGGCCACCGTCTTTAATTTTCCTGCATTTCCTTCCCCACGGGCATTGCTGATAAGAGTAGACGCCGCGGAACGCAGCCCGTAACCCGGCACATAAAAGATCGTCTCCGCCGTCACGGCAATGGAATGAGCTGCAAACACCGTAGTTCCCATACCGGAAATCAGGCCGGCGAAAACCACATATCCCAGACAGGATACCATACTGGTGCCGAGCACCGGCGTGCCGATGGCGGCACACTGCCGGAGCAGGCCGGTGTCCGGCGCAAAATGTTTCCACTCCCAGCGGAGCAGCTCATTTTTCCGGCACGACAGAACCATGAGCACACCGGAAAGCACATAAGAAACCGCCGAGGCGATGGCTGCTCCGGCCACACCGTACCCAAGCACGTAAATAAACAGATAGTTTAACACAATATTGGAACCGTTGGCCGCCACATTGATGAGCATAGGCGTCCGGGTATTCTGCACAGCTCTGAGAGCCGCGCCCATGATCGTGCTTGCGGCCCGGAATACCATAGGCACACTGATAATAAAAAAGTAAAGAGATGCCGTCCCCTGAATGGCCGGTTCCGCACCCATCCAGACAGGGATTCTGCCGCAAAGCAGAATCGACAGGATTCCCAGCGTCAGCCCGGAAACCAGAGACAACAAAAAAGCCTGCTGTGCAAGCTTTTTTATCTGTTCCTTATCTCCCGCTCCCTGAGCTTTTGATATGAGTACCAGCATCGCCGTGCCGATGGCTCCGGGAATACTGTTTACCAGCCAGGTTACATTGGTTGTGATGCTGACCGACGCCGTCGCCTGTTCTCCCAGACGCCCCACCATGGCCGTATCCACATACTGCAGCAGCGTCGCCAGCACTTCTTCTATTATAGTGGGAACAGACAGCCACAGCAGGGTACGCAGCAACGGCATATATGCCGGTTTATTTAATTGACGAGTTATGATTTTTCTCTCCGCCATTCCAGTCAAATCCTCAGAATTCTCTATATTTCATCAGTAAATGTACGAAAATCTCACTGTATTTCAAAGGTTACTTCCACACTGCCTCTTCCCACAGCTTCCGCCAGACCTTCTGCGTTATCGATCCGCCCCAGCGGAGTGTAACTGTAGGACGTGGAAAACGTCTCATAAAAGAGTACCAGACAGTCGGAGCCAAAAAGCATCAGATCACCTGCCTGGATCTGCCCCGGCGTCTCCGAGCGCATGCTCAGACTATCCGGCATATAATAGTACTTCTCATTGCCATTCAACTCGCTCATATTCACCGTCATCGGCAGACTCTCTGCAAATGTCCTCGCCGTCTCATTATCATACAATGTGGCATCAAACGTCTTCCCGCCGATTGTAATATGGATTGTCTGCATTTCTTCCTCCTCTGACTCTGTCTGCGCTGCTGTTTCCGAACCGGCAGCCTCACTGTTGTCTGCCTGCGCTGCTGTCCCGGTCTCCGTCGCCGCCTCTGTCATTGTTTCTGTCCATTCGGTACTTCCCATCCAGCTGTTGTTTCCCATGCAGCCGTCCAGAGAACATACAACGCCAAGGGCCAGCGCCATCGTCAATACTTTCTTCCCTATACTTTTCTTCATTAAAGATCCTCTTACTCTTTCTGACAAACCCTTTTTCTGTGTATATTTACGCACAGCAGCAGGTACATTGGTCTGTTTTCTTCTCTATGCCCCGGACGATCACCTCACCTCTGGCTTCCTTATCATCCATGATGATCTCTCCCACTTCCGGAACCTCAATACGGCCGGAACGAGGATTCTTAATGCTGATAACCGGCGTTGTCACTGTGGCTTCCACCTCAGATTTCTCAAAGCAGAGATCCGTGTCGATCATTTCACAATTGACCAGTTTCAGATTCTTACAATAGCAGAACGGCTGCGTTCCGATAATCTTGCAGTTGACAAGCGTCAGCCCGTCTGAATACCACGCAAAATATTCTCCCTTGATGGTGCTGTTTCTCACTGTGATATTCTGCCCGTGCCAGAACGCATCTTTGGTATCAAATACGCAGTTGTCAAAGACCGCGTCTTTAATATACTGGAACGAATATTTTCCTTTGAACTCTACATCGGAAAAACGAATATTTTCTGAACGCATCATAAAATACTCACTCTCGGCGTGACAGCGGCGCATTTCAATATTCTTCACCGACCATCCAAATTCCGGAGAGATAATATCACAATCTGCCACGGTCACATTACTGCACTCCCGGAGTGCTTTGATTCCATGCATTGTTGTTCCGGTAATAGTAATATCATCGGAATACCACAGCGCTGCCCGGCAAAGTTCTGTCATCTCAGAATCTTTGATGGTCAGGTGCTGATCATGCCAGAACGGATACCGCAGATTACAAAAAGTACGGTTCACCTGAATATTCCGGCTCTCCTTTAATGCGCTTTCTCCATCAGCCGGGCCGTCAAAGGCACAGTCTTCCAGCATGACGCCGTCGCTTCCGTATAATGCTCTCTCTTCATCAAAAGTTTGATTCTCTATTATTTTCATGCTGATTACCTCCCACACATTGATTTTTATCTGTAATTACTCTACCACTTCAATAGTTTGATAGCAAATACCTGGTTTGTATGGCGTTCTATAGCTTTTCCCTATAGTGCAGGAGTTTGTGATGAGCTCTGGCAATACATCTCAGGGGCGCCCACACCTTATCAGCAGGTGCGGGCGCCCCTGTTATTTGCAATTCAATGTAACTGACCTGCATCTCTTACGTTAAAAATATAACTACTTTTTAATAACTATTTTTTATTCAATAGCTGCAAAAAAGCTTCCTCGGACATAGACAGCCTTGCGGCAGCATCTTTCACAGAAATGATCTCCTCCTGAACCAGCTGCACCAGCATGTCTATCTTGCCCTCTTGTCTTCCTTCAAGGCGTCCTTCATCGCGTTCTTCACTGAGCAGCTTCTCCATCACACCCATCATAGTTCTCACTCCCTCCTGATTCTCTTTCAGATATCTTTTCTGCCCGGACACATGCGGAAACTTTTTCTCATCGTAAAAATTATCCTGCACAAATATCTTCATCAGTTCTGCTATATCACTTCCGTCATCTCCTTCCATAAATACAATATGATTTCATTGTTCTGCTCATTCAGTATTTCTCCGCGGTTTTTAACAAAAACAGAAAATTAATAATACCCATCTATGTTGTATCCCGTTTTGTGCGATATTCTCATTTGTAATATGGAAGCAGCAGATATTTCCCCACTGCTGTTTTTCTCATTGCTATATTTATATTTATAAGAAAAATGAAGTCCTGGAGATTATTTATATAATACCTTATTTCATATATGAAAAGCAATCTTTTTTCCGAATTTTATTGCTCCGCCTTCGCCAGATCATCCTACCAGGTTCACTGCCAGGCCGCTGCCAAAAGCAAACACCATGACAAATACCAGGTAGAACAGGAAGTGCCGCAATCCCAGCACGATTTTCAGGGCGCCGAGATTGGTGATCTTTGTGGCCGGTCCCGTGATCATGAAAGAAGCCGCGCTGCCGAGGCTCATCCCCTCCCACAGCCACTGCTGGAGAAGAGGGATCGTTCCGCCGCCGCAGGCGTAAAGGGGAACGCCGATGGTGGCGGCCATCAACACGCCGAAGGCTTCGTTGCCGCCGAACAGCGTAGTCATGGTTTCTGCCGGAACATAACGCTGGAACAGTGCTGACAGAGCAACACCGATGAGGAAATACACGCCGGTTGCCCGGACATTTCTTCCTAGATTTTTTATGTACCGGAGGAGAGGACTGGGGTCCGTATCCCGGTTTTCGGGTTCTGAAAAGCCCTGAAATTCAAAAAACGGCTTCCGTTCATAGAGGAAATGTATCAGCAGCCCGGCGGCAGCGCCGCAAAAGAAACAGGACAGTATCCTGATGATGAGCGCCGGCATTCCCAGGGCGGCGCTGTACAGGATGAGCTGAGGATTCAGCAGGATGGAGGACATCATGAAGGCCGCCAGCCAGTCGTCCTTCATGCCGCTTTCGGAGAAAGAGGCGGCAATGGGGATTGTCCCGTACATGCACAGGGGCGAGGCAATCCCCAAGGCGCTTGCTGCAAAAATACCGGCGATTCCCAGCTTTTTATCCTGCAGAGAACGAAAGAGATTGTGGATATGGTCTTTTGCAAATACAGATACAGCCGATCCGATCAGCATTCCCAGAACCCAATATCCGGCAATCTGCTCCAGCTGCACGCTGAAATAATACCAGAGGTAAATGATCTCCCGGTGTAGTAGCTCTGTCATTGAAGCCTCCCATCTGCCGCCTTTTCCGGCCCGCTGTCTTCTCAGTCATCCAGTTTCTGGTTTCCGGTGCCCCACACATGTTTTTCTTTGGCAGCCGCTTTTGTATTCTGCGCCATAACGCCCACCAGTCTGTGCGGCACATACATTTCTTCCAGATAATTACATTCTTCTTCTGTCAGGACCAGATCCACCGCTTTCGCTGCCCCGTCAATGTGATGCAGTTTCGTGGCTCCCACCACCGGAGCAGTCACCTTGGTAAGAAGCCATGCCAGAGCCACTTCCGTCATGGTCACACCACGTTTGTCAGCCAGCTCCGCCACCCGTCCGATAATGATATCATCCTGTTTTGCAGTGGCGTCGTATTTGAACTTTGCGTAACTGTCCTCTTCCAGACGTTTGGAAGTCTCGCCCGGGTGTTTGGACAGACGGCCGCTGGCCAGAGCACTGTACGGCGTCATTGCGATGTTATCCTCGGCACAGAGTTTTGCCATCTCCCGCTCTTCCTCCCGGAAGATCAGATTGTAATGTCCCTGTACGGACACGAACTTTGCGAATCCCTCTTTTTCCGCCAGCGCATTGGCTTTGGCCAGCTGCCATGCAAAGCAGTTGGAAATACCGATATAGCGGACTTTTCCGGCTTTTACCATCCGGTTCAGTCCATCCATGATATCATAAAGAGGGGTCTGGTAATCCCACATATGATAAATATACAGATCCACATAGTCCATTCCCAGATTGGAAAGACTTTTATTCAAAAGTCGCTCAATATGCTGCTGTCCGGTGACGCCGGAGGCGATTTCCTCCTCGGTGCGAGGCAGAAACTTTGTGGCCACAACCACATCATCCCGTTTTGCAAAATCCCGCAGTGTTCTTCCTAGATACTGTTCGCTGGTACCGCTCTGATAGCCAATGGCCGTATCAAAAAAATTTACTCCCAGTTCCAGTCCCCGCCGAATAATCTCCCGGGAATGTTCTTCATCAAGAGTCCAGCTGTGCTGTCCGTTTTTAGCGTCGCCAAATCCCATGCATCCCATACAGATGCGGGACACCATAAGTTCTGAATTACCAAGTTTTGTGTATTTCATTGGTTATTTCTCCTCTTCTTCCATCTTCATCATTTATATATTCTTTCACCATTTTATTTTCCGCCGATGCTCACCGGGATATCCTCCTTGATCCTTTTATTCTCCGTCGATGCTCACCAGAGAATATTCCCGGCTCCCGAGACCGATTTCTTCCGCGTGTTCCAGGGTCAGAAGACCGTTTCTCGATTCAATCCGCTCGATCAGGGATGCTCCATCCTCCGCATTGTAGACCAGATCCACACAGGCCTGGTCCAGCGCCACCGGATCGTAGGAAGCGAGAATACCGATATCATGCATATCGGGTTCCGCCGGATTGCTGTCACAATCGCAGTCCACAGACAGGCGGTTCATCACATTAATATAAAGGATATGTCCATCCAGATAATCCGTCACCGACTTGCCAGCCTCAGCCATGGATTCCAGAAATGCATCCTGGTCTCCTCCCCACATACTGCCGCCGGTTCCTCCGGAATGGATGTGGGACTTCCCGTCAGAGGATGCAATGCCGATGGATATATTTTTAATGGCTCCGCCGTAACCTGCCATGGCATGTCCCTTAAAATGTGATAAAACCACATAGTAATCATAATCGGCAAAATGTGATCCCACATAATTTTCTGTGAGATGTCTGCCGCCGCTTACCGGCAGCGTCATGGAACCATCCGCATCCATGATATCCACATTGGCAATGTCCGTATAACCGTGGTCTTCCGCCAGCTGCATATGGTATGCGGTATTGGCCCGGTCGCCGCCGTAGGCTGTGTTACATTCCACGATAGTTCCCTCTATCTGCCGGACCAGGTCACCGATCAGCTCCGGCCGCAGATAATTACTGCCATTTTCACCGGTGCTGATCTTCACGGCCACATGTTCTCCCGGAGCGCCCATGTCTCCTTCCCGCAGAGCACTGTAAATGTCCAGAAGTCCCTTCGTACTGATATCTGTTGTCATGTAGACCACTGAACCTCCGGCTTCCGTCTCCGCCATATCATCTGTACCTGTTTCCGACAAATTCTCTGTACCTTCCTCCCTGCCGGCCGCTTCTGTATTCTGAGGTTTTTTTGTATTTTGTACATTTTCTGTATTCTGCACATTTTCCGTCACGGTGTCTCCGCCGCTCTGACCGGTCCGGGCGTCCTCCGCCGCGGCACAGCCGGTCAGTGTACCGGCAAGAAGCATTGCCAGTCCCAGTGAAAATAATTTTCTCATTTAATCCCCCTTCCAAGCTCATATGCTTCCTTCATATACCGGGAATGTTTCGTCATGGACGGAGTACCACAGCCTCTGCCCCAGACTCTTCCCATATCCGTCAGATTTAAATACCGTACCAGTGTATCATAGTGGGCCTCCAGCGCGTCAAACGTCCAGTGATCGCTGTTCCAGGCCGCGGAAAGGATCGCTGACTTCATGCCTTTTCCCTGTATACTGCTGTTAAAGGCACAGAAACGGTCAATCAGTGTTTTCAGCTGTGCCGACATTCCGTAGTAATAAAGAGGCGTCACAAAGACCATCATATCCGCCTCCAGAATCTCTTTGCGGAATACTTCCACATCATCCTTCTGCACACATGGGCCTTCATAACCACAATGGATGCATCCGGTACACGGATGGATATCCGCGTGGGCCGCGTCTATCACCTGAACATGATGTCCGGCCTCTTCTGCTCCCCTGATAAATTCTCCTGCCAGAAGATTCGATGAACCTTTTTTATTGGGACTTCCTTCCAGTACAACAATTTTCACGTTAAGATTCCTCCTTTTTCTGCCAATACATTTTCGGATACTTTTATTATAAAACGGCGTTTTCGGAATGTACAATGCCTATCCCTCATTGCCTTTCATGCCGATAAAGCATTAATGCCGGCCGCATCACTGCGTCACCAAAATCATCTGCATATCATCAATACAATTACATATTTTTTCCCGTCTGATATGCTTCTTCCATGGCGCGGGTTCCGATGACCTCTCCCTTCTGCCATACACGTTCTCCCCAGATGGTTCTGCGTACTGTACAGCCAAGATTTTGCAAAATAGCTGTCAGATCATCCGCCGTTCTTTTAAGCCCCTGTCTGCCATCATGCCCCGTCACTATGACAAACGCATCTTCTATTTTCTTAAGGATCTCAGCCATATCATCCTTCTGCACGCAGACTCCCGTCCGAAAGCAGGCGTAACACGCTTTGCACGGCTGTATCTTCTTTTCCCGAAGCGCAATCTTTTCTACCTCATGTCCTGCTTCCTCCGCTCCCAGGATCCATTGGTCACAGAGCAGATCGGAATTTCCCCTGTCCCGCGGACTTCCGTTAATCACTACAACTTTCATGGTGTGTTCCTCCCGTCTTTCTACATTGAAAAAAATGTACGCTAGGAATATATTTCCTCTCCATCATAAAATCCTTCTTTATGTCCCATGATCTCTATATGCTGTACGGAATCTTCCATCTCTTCTGTCACTTTTGCTTTCCCGAAGAAACCATACACTTTTTCACCGTCATAGATGGTCAGAGAGACGCTGGCATCCCCAAATTCGTCCGGATGTATGTTTTCAGGCATATTCTTTTTTTCATCGGATACAGTCTCCTCTTTTTCCACCGGACCGCTGATTTCCAGAAAATATTCGCCCTCTCCGTCTTCCGGATCAATCACGTCCAACATTCCCCGTACTGTGTAACTTTCCTCGCCGTAAGTGTATACCGTGATCTCCGTCTCTCTTTCTGCCGGCAGGAATACATCAACGGTGTTTTCTCCTGAATCTGTCATCTGTCCTTTCAATGCATTTCCTCCTGATGCTGTCTCTGTTTCACTCGCAGCAGTTTTCTCCGGGACAGCAGCGGCAAAGACCTCATGCCACATTCCGGTGTGGAAACCTGCCATCAGAAAACAAAACAGAAAGGCACAGAGAAATATCGTTTGGAATCGTATATATTGTTTTTCGTTTAAATGAAACATTCTCCTCACTCCTATCAGTATCCTAATCCTTCCACCCAGCTCAGAATCTCTTCCCGGGAGGAATGGACATCCTCTTCGTAGCAGTCAAAAATATTATCAGAAATCTCTGCAGCCGGCGCCGCTTCCTCGATGATGTCTACACTGTCTGCCAGGCCGCCGGTCCCGTGGGAGCAGAACAGATATACCTGCTTACCGGACAGATCATTTTCTTCGAGGAAAGAAAGAAGGGCCATCGGCACACCATACCACCAGTTGGGATATCCCAAAAATACAGTGTCATAATGATCCAGATTCTCTACATTTTCCTGCAGCTGCGGCCGGGCGTCTTCTCCCCGCTCGTCATTGGCTCTCTCCAGACAGGCGTCCCAGTCACTGGGATACGGGTCTGTCACCCGGATAGAAAACAGGTCTCCACCCGTTTCCTCCTGCACCCATCCTGCCAGCTCCTGTACATTTCCCGGTGCTGTGACACTCGGGGAAGAGACGGCATCCACGTTCTCATCAGTCACAGCATTATCCGCCCAGGAAAAATACGCCACCAGAATGTGGGAGCCATCTTCTGTTTCCTCTGGCACTGCGGCAGTCCCTTCCGCCGTCCCGATGACATCACCTGTCGTCTGTTCTTCATTTTGTGTATCTTCCTGAGCATCATCAGCAGCCGCCGTTGTATTTTCCACCGCCGGCTGTGTGTTTTCTGTCTGCCCACCGCTGCTCTGCGTTCCTGTATTTCCGCACCCTGCAGCAGCCATCAGAAGAGCTGATGTCAGCACAAGAGCAATTACTTTTTTTCTCATGGATCTACCTCCTCACGTGATACGGTCTGCATTTTATATAAAACAGGCGGCAGAGTAAGTC
Organism: Eubacterium sp. An11; assembly: GCF_002161065.1. Classification (GTDB taxonomy): domain Bacteria; phylum Bacillota; class Clostridia; order Lachnospirales; family Lachnospiraceae; genus Anaerobutyricum; species Anaerobutyricum faecale. Next base: position 50,358 of record NZ_NFLV01000021.1, read on the forward strand.
ATTCCGTCTGCCGCCTGCACGTCGCAGTGAATTATTTTTCTTTTTTCCCGAAGGACATGCACTTTGCGATGACGTCTCCTGTCCGCAGATACTCATATCCAGGCATCTGGAACAGTACCGGTTTTAAGGTATGATAATCAATTTTTCCTTCCGGTGTCAGTACATCTTCTTCCACAAATGTATTATCAATCTTGCAGATAAAACTTTCGAAACCTTCTGTCTCATAGATATCATCCACGGTACATTCCATGACCACCGGTGCATCGGCGATCATCGGGGTCCCGTTGTTGGCGTATACGGTCTGAAAGAGTGTCGACTTATCTTCCTTTGCTCCGCTGACACAGCCGGCACGATCTGCCTGCGGCAAAAGCTCCTCATTGATAATATTGATGGAAAGTTTCTGCGTCTCTTTGATTCCTTTGTTCGTATAGTGCGGTTTTGCCAGACTTACCATCACCCGGTCATGGCCGATGATGCCCACATGTCCTACCAGCACCCAGTTTGGTCTGCCGTCTACGAGAGTTCCGACTACCACAAGCGGTGTCGGGTATAACGCTAATGTATGTCCGATATTTTTCTTCATCATTCTATTCTCCTTTTCCTTTTATAAATCAATCTTGTTTTTCTCCATCCAGAGTCTCACTCTGCCTGAGAGGCTGTCCCCGCCGTCATTGATGATGCTTAAAACCTCTCTTACGTCCGATTTCGGACAAATGCGTTCCACGTCTCTTTGCATATTTCCCGGCACCCCTCCGCAGTGGGAACTGAACGGGAGCAGGACTTTTCCCGCCAGATTATTGTGATACAGCCAGGAAGCCAGCGGCGGCGCGATCGTCCCGCACCAGTTGGGAGAACCCACAAAAATCACGTCATATTCTTTTGGAAAATACGGCTGTGGAAGCAGACGGGGGCGGTAATTGCTGCGCACCTCCTGCCTCACCTGCGCGAGAAGTTCCGGGAACGACATGGGATAAGGCTGCCACGGATAGATTTCGCACAGATCGCCGTCTGAAAGTTTCTGAATCTCCCGGGCAATCCGATGGGTATTTCCCGAATATGAGTAAGAGACAATCAGTATTTTCTCTTTTTCCGGCTCTCTTTCTTCGTGTATGTACGTCATTTTCTTTTCCGTCTCCATATTTTTATTGCCCTCATCATGATCCCTGTCTGTCCCCCGCCTGTCTTATTGCGGCAGCAGTTTTACAGACACATTCTAAGAATTTCAATGACATCTTCTTTGCCAAGAGGCACATAGGCGTCTTTCAGGCAGCCCACCTGCACGGCTTTTTCTGCCATCTGCTCAAATTTAGAACTGTCGATACCGAATTCTCCCAGCGTGGACGGAAGTCCGATTTTTTCAAAGAATTCTTCGGTGGCGTCAATCCCTTTTCTGGCAAGGGCAAATGTATCGTCTTCTCTGGCAAATCCCCACACATTTACCGCATAGTCACAGAATTTATCCACAGTTTTATCCGATAAAATGTACCGCATCCACTTTGGTGTCAGCATGGCAAGACCGGCTCCGTGGGTGATGTCATAGTGGGCGGAAAGTTCATGCTCAATATAATGGCAGCTCCACATAAAGCTCTTTCCTGTGCTGGTGATCCCGTTGAGCGCCAGAGAGCTGGTCCACATGAGCTGCGCCCTCGCCTCATAATTTTCCGGATCCTCCAGAGCCATCGGCGTATATTTTATAGCGGAGCGGAGCAGGCCTTCCGCGATGGCATCCGGCACAAAAGCTTCCACTGTGTCAAAATAACTCTCAATGACATGGCTCATCATATCGGCAGAACCGGAGGCCGTCTGGTAAGGCGGCACCGTAAAGGTATTTTCCGGGTTCAGCACAGCAATCTTTGGCAGGAGCGCCGGATGTCCCATCAGCAGCTTTTCATTGGTATCCATATTGGAAATGACAGCCGCACAGTCCATCTCGCTGCCCGTCGCCGCGATGGTCAGCACCACAGCAATTGGCAAAGCCTGTGTAATCCGGCCTTTTCCTGTCAGCAGATCCCAGGCGTCTCCGTCATAAAATGCTGCCGCCGCAATGGCTTTGGAGCAGTCGATGGTACTGCCGCCTCCCACTGCCAGGATCAGATCGACCCCTTCTCTTTTGCAGATATCCGCTCCTTCATTGACACTTTCCACGCGGGGATTCGGGTCAATGCCGCCCAGCTCAAAAATCTCAAAATCACTGAGTAATTTTTTTATTTTGTCATATAATCCATTCTTTTTAATACTTCCTCCACCATAGGTCAGAAGAATCTTTTTTCCAAAAGAAGCAAGCTTCGCCGGAAGTTGCTCCTCCTGTCCTTTTCCGAATAATACATCGGTGGAAACACAAAACTCAAAATTATTCATCACATTCTTTCCTTTCTTTGAGACTTGTATTCATTTCTTACGCTTTTAGTATAACCATCCTTTATTTTCATGTAAAATACTTATGATTTATCATTTCCCATACAAAAAAAGAATATAAAAATACAGCACCTGCCCATTTGGCAGGATCCACTGCATTTTTATATTCTTTCGTCTTTCTCCTATTACCGGAGATAACATGATGGAATTATCCTCACTCGCTCTCCCTGCTCTCATTTTTCAGCATATTGATTTCCTGAATAAACAGGGAAGTTACCGGAGTGAATAACTGATTTTTCTTCCAGAGCAGAACACTCCGGGTAGTATGTTCCGGAACAATGGGCACAAAACGCAGGCTCGGACTGCTGTGAATGGCAAGAGCGCCATCCAGACAAAACGCACATCCCATACCGGCATCCACCATCAGCACCGCGTTGGATAAAAGGGTATAGTATAATGGAATCTGAAGCTCTCTCTCTTCCTTCCCGATCCAGTTTAAAATCTCCGCCCGCACATTTTCTCTCAGGGGCAGGATCAGCGGATAAGCGGAAATCTCCTCCACGGATATCACTTCTCTCTGCGCCAGCGGATGCGTATCTTTCATGAGCACGCCCCAGGTCTCTTTCTGAGACAGTCGTATAAATTCATATTTTGTAGTATCCACCGGTTCCAGCAGAAGACCGATATCTATGAGACCTTTGTCCATTTTATCTTTGATATTATCCGCCATCTCATTATACAGATGGAACTGCACCAGCGGATATTTTTCTGAAAATCGTTTCATGATCTTTGCCAGCAGCCGGCTTCCCACCGCCTCTGTCGCTCCTATGGTGATTATGCCGCTGACCGCGTTGTCTCTCTCCGCAAACGCCTTTTCCGCCCGGTCCGCCAGTTCCACGATTTCCTCTGCTCTCTGGCGGAAAAATACGCCGTCATCGGTGAGAGTGACTCCCTTTTTCCCACGTACCATCAACACCGCTCCCAGCTCTCTTTCCAGCTCCATCAGCTGCCGGCTCAGAGTCGGCTGTGTCACATGCAGGATATCAGCGGCCCTGCTGATATTCCCCTCGTTGGCTGTTGTTAAAAAATACCGTAGTGTACGAAGTTCCATGGATATCCCCCCTGCCTTTCCTCTCAAATGCGGGCTGCTCTTCTGGTGTCCGTCTGATTTCCGTCTAGATCAAAATGTACGAATTGACTTCTCTCCCATTTTCCTCTTTCTTTATCTGCCGGATCTCTCCTCTGGCCTGTAGATATTCCAGATGTGCCAGGGTCTCCCCCACTGCAAACCATTTCTGCCTGTTCGGAGCGTCTTTCCAGGCTTTTCCGCGCATGGACCAGGTAAGTCCTCCGGCAATTTCATAACCGGTAGCTCCGGGATGTTCTTTTAATACCTGCATGATCTGCCCGAGACGCTTTTCATGATGAGCGAGAATCTCTCCTACCCGGTCTTTGATCCTTTTATTAGCAAGACCCCGGTGAGCCGGAAGGGCCACCGCAATGTCAAATTCCAGCAGACGATCCAGGTTGTGCATGTACTGCTGCAGAGAATTATCCACTCCCGCCCACTTGGTGATATTTGGCGTAATATCAAAAAGCAGGTGATCGGCAAGAAACATGATTTTCTTGTCTCTGATATAAAAAATCATCTGACCCGGCGTATGTCCCGGCATAAACAGCGCGGTGAGAACGGTGTCTCCCACCCTCACCTCATCTCCTTCCCGGAGAGTTGTCACAGGAAATGTGGCGTCCGGCAGATAAATACTGGCGGGATTTGTCTTAATGGCATCCTGCAGTTCTTCCTCCGGGAATCCTTCCAGCCGGTACTGCTGATCAATCCGGCCAAGAAGATCCCCCTCTTTCATCCGGCGGTAATACTCATACTCTGTCTCTCCCATATAAATGGTGGTATCCGGATAATCGAAGGATGCTGCCAGACCGATATGATCAGAGTGCAGGTGAGTGATGAGCAGTTTTGTATGCTCCGGTGATACGCCAATCTCATGCAGTCCATCCATCAGTGCCCGGTGGCATTCCTCCATACGGAATCCGGTATCTATGACGGCACTTTCCCCGCCGTCCTTTATGACATAACAATTGAGATTCTTTAAAGGATTCCCTGTAAGGGGGACGTTGATTCTGTATATTTCCGGATTACTGTATATCAATTCTGCCATGTTTTGTTCTCTGTCCTTTCTCTTTTATTGCTTTTCTCACATCAATTCTTTTTAAACATAGCATAATTTTAGAGCCGCTGCAATGAACTGCTCCCCGTCAAGTAGACAATGAAAAAAATATAAATTTTTCCTGCCAGTAGATTAAAACTACTGGCAGATTTTATGCTGCCTGCAAATAAATTTCATGTTTTTCCATAGG
>NZ_NFLV01000022.1 GCF_002161065.1 Eubacterium sp. An11
ACAGCCACGGACACCAAGCTCTTTGTGATCGAAATAATACTGGACTGCATCCAGTTTAAACTGTTTGTCATGTTGCTTTGCCATAATGAGATCCTCCTTCAGTACGATACTTCTATTATATCATGTATTGTCTATTTGGAATTTTCTCATTTTGACTTGCACTATTTATATACTAGCACCATGGAAATTATACGAGCGATTAAAAATGTAGAGTAGGATTATTGATTATTCGTATAGCAAGGTGAGCCGGCTATCTACTAGAATGCGCCTGTCTATCTTGGATGAATCGGCTCATCGTAATAGACTTGCCTTTTTTATAAAAATCCGCTACACTGTCAACCCTACACTTAAACACCAGACTTATAAAGTGTGGTATAACAGAATGGGAGGTGTATACAATGAAGCAGTATAAAACCATCGACGTTGCCAGACAGATTGGCATCCATGTGAATACCGTCCGGCTATATGAAAAATGCGCTCTTATTCCTAAGCCGGAACGCTTACCAAATGGATACAGAGTGTTTACCGACCTACATATAGAGCAATTCAAGCTGGCGCGTGCGGCCCTTCGGGTGGAGGTGCTTCAAAACGGTCTCAGAAAGCAAGCGGTGAATATCATAAAGGTTTCCGCTGCCGGAAATTATGAAGAAGCTGCCGTATTGACACGCCGCTATATCCAGCAGGTGGATCAGGAGCGAAAAAATGCGGAGGAAGCAATTCAGATTACCCGGAAAATACTTGCCGGGTTGGATGAAAGAGAACATACAGGCACTTACTTCACACGAAAAGAAGCTGCGGATTTTCTCGGCGTTACCATAGACACGCTGCGGAACTGGGAATTGAATGGACTCTTTACAATCAAGCGCATAGAGAACGGTTATCGTGTCTATTCGGAGAAGGATATACAACGTTTGAAGATCATCCGTTCTCTTCGCTGCGCGAATTACTCACTGGCTGCTATTTTACGGATGCTGCGGGCAGTTGGCGACGATCCCGCCGCAAATATACGTACAGTCATTGATACACCTAATGAGGATGACGATATTATTAAGGCGTGCGACAAGCTGCTTACTTCTCTGGCCGAGGCCCGGAAAAATGCGGTCTATGTGGCCGGACAAATTGAAAAAATGCAGAAAATGACAAAATAAAAGCCTACATTGACCCACCATACCACCGAACCATGCTAACCTTTATTCATCAAAACAGGAGGTATAAAGGCATGAATGAAACCATCAAAGTAACCGGTTTGAGTAAATCTTACGCCGGAAACAAAATAATCAGCAACATTGAGTTTTCGATTGGAACAGGTCAGGTGTTCGGCCTGCTCGGAGCAAATGGCGCAGGCAAAACTACCACGATAGAGTGTATCTTAGGCACCCGGAAGGCAGACGCGGGATCTGTTTCTATTTTGGGATTAGACCCTCAAAAAGACAGAAAACAACTCTTTGAGCAGGTTGGCGTACAATTTCAGGAAGCCAGCTACTCAGAAAAAATTAAGGTTTGGGAGCTGTGCGAAGAAACCGCCTGCCTTTACCGGAAAGCTGCAAATTACGAGGAGCTTTTGAAGCAGTTTGGCCTGTGGGAGAAACGAGGAGCTTTTGTAAATGAACTATCGGGCGGACAAAAACAGCGGCTATTTATTGTTTTAGCGCTCCTGCCTGATCCGAAGGTCGTCTTTCTGGACGAGCTTACAACGGGTCTTGATACAAAAGCGCGCAGGAGTGTTTGGAAAAGTCTGGATGCACTGAAACAAAAGGGTCTGACCATCTTTCTTTCCTCGCATTTTATGGACGAGGTGGAAGTCCTGTGCGATACAATCGCCATTTTGAAGGACGGAAATTTCATTTTCACAGGAACCGTTCAGGAGGCAATTCACCAAAGCCCGTATGATAATTTGGAAGAAGCCTATTTGTGGTTTACCGGAGAGGAGGAAACGGACGATGAATAAATATGTTACAATGCTGAAAACAGAAATCAAGCTGTCTTTTCGAGGTATGGACATGGTGATCTTCGCACTTTTCCTGCCGGTCGTGGTGGTGGTACTACTCGGCATCATTTATGGAAATCAGCCCGCTTTCGAGGGAGCAAGTTATTCCTTTTTAGAGCAGTCCTTTGGTGCAATTTCCACGATTGCGATCTGTGCCGGTGGCGTTATGGGACTCCCGTTGGTGATTTCTGACTATCGGCAGAAGAAAATACTAAAACGGTATAAGGTAACGCCAACCAGTCCCATTTTGCTTTTGACAGTACAGGTTTCTATTTACGCCATTTACTCGCTGCTTTCTTTAATATTGGTCTATCTGGTAGGAAGTCTGTTTTTCGGCGTGCGGTTGTCCGGCTCTGTAGGAATCTTTCTGGCCTCCTATCTTCTGGTGATGCTTTCCACATTCAGTATTGGAGTGATGGTGGGCGGAGTCACTCCGAACATAAAGGTCGCCAGTATTACTGCCAGCGTTTTGTATTTTCCCATGTTAATCTTCTCCGGGGCAACTCTCCCATACGAGGTAATGCCGACGGCATTGCAGAGGATTGCAGATATTTTACCGCTGACACAGGGGATTAAATTACTAAAAGCAGCTTCGCTGGGCTTACCGATAGAAGTTGCCTGGTTCCCTCTGGTTGTTATGGTGGCTCTGATTATTATTTGCGGAGGAATTGCGGTGAGATTCTTCAAGTGGGAATAAGGTAATAAAAATCCAAAGAATTTTCAACACCCCCTTTTGGACATTCCCTCCTCCCCGTCCCCAAAAGTAACGTTTTTCGCTCCGCGTGAGAATTTGAGACGCGCTGTTATTGGTGTCCAATGATTTTTTATGTATTTGTTCATATAATAGGATACATAATAAAACGACAGGAGGTTTTGCAATGACAGTACATCATGAAGATATTCAAGACGTTGCGCGGGGCTTCAATCGGACCTGGAACATGGTTTGAATGACCATTTTACAGGAGAGTAAGGCGGAGAAGACCGGAACTCTCACCCAGAACCGTATGACTTTAGACAAAGCTTGGACCGACGGCATAAAATGTGATGACCGCTTCTGACATTGAAAAAAACTGGACGGCCCTTATTTCTATTACTTTGGCTTTTCTGGCATTCTTTATATCTTTCTCCACACTGTTTGGCATGATCCGGCTTTTTCCTTTACAGAATATTCCTCCGGGATTCTTTCCTAAAATGATTGGAACTCTTTTTTAATATATGCTATACTTCAGTATACTGTAATAGAGCGCGGCGGGTAAGAAAATAACGTTCTTTCGGCGCGCAGTTTAGATAAAGTTTAGGTTCCTGTTGTCTAATGGGCAGGAACAATTGCTATCGGGAGGAATATTTATATATGATTAGAGTATTAGCGATCTGCCACGGCAATATCTGCAGATCACCAATGTGCGAATTCATTTTAAAAGATATGATCAGGCAGAAGAGCCTGGAAGATGAGTTTTATATTGAATCCTGCGCCACCAGCACGGAGGAAATCGGCCGCTCCCTGCACCCGGGCGCCAAGCGAAAGCTGGATGAAATGGGGATTCCCAATGAGCGGCGCCGGGCAAGACAGCTGACAAGAGAGGATTACGATGCGTTTGATTATCTGATCTGCATGGATGAGTGGAATGTGCGCAATATCATGAGGATTATCAGACGGGATCCGGAGAATAAGGTTCATATGCTTCTGGAATACGCCGGAGAGCGGCGGGAGATCGCAGATCCGTGGTATACCGGTAATTTTGACGAGACGTATGAGGATCTGATCCGGGGATGCACCGGTTTTCTGCAGTATCTGGGTTTTTAGGGTGTCAGCGGGAAGAAATGTATTTTTTCCGGAGAGCTCGAATATATATGGAATGTTTGTTTTCCTGAAAGGGATTGTGATCCGATAACAGAAAATGTAAAGACAGAAAGAGGGGAATTAAGCAGAATGCTTCAAGTCAGACAGCTCTGTAAAGAGTACAGGACGGGAGATCTGGTCCAGAAGGCACTGGATCATGTGGATTTAAATCTCCGGGATAATGAGTTTGTGGCAATCCTGGGTCCCAGCGGCTCCGGTAAGACGACACTTCTTAATATCATTGGCGGTCTTGACCGGTACGACAGCGGTGATCTGATTATTAATGGGATTTCCACAAAAAAATATAAGGACAGAGACTGGGATTCCTATCGGAATCATACCATTGGTTTTGTGTTTCAAAGTTATAATCTGATACCACATCAGACAATTCTTTCCAATGTGGAACTGGCATTGACTATCTCCGGTGTGGGAAAAAGCGAGAGAAGAGAGAGGGCCATTCAGGCTCTCACAAAAGTAGGACTTGGAGAGCAGGTACATAAGAAGCCTAATCAACTTTCCGGCGGGCAGATGCAGCGTGTGGCAATCGCGAGGGCGCTGGTCAATGATCCTGATATTTTGCTGGCCGACGAGCCGACAGGCGCGCTGGACAGCAATACCAGTGTGCAGGTGATGGATCTGCTTCAGGAGGTGGCCAAAGACCGTCTGGTGGTCATGGTCACTCATAATCCGGAGCTGGCGGAGCAGTACGCCACCCGTATTGTGAATCTGAGGGATGGAAAAATCCGTTCTGACAGTAATCCATTTATAATAGAAGAAACAAAACAGGAAGAGCTGAAGCATAAAAACATGGGGAAGTCGTCCATGTCTTTGTTGACGGCATTGTCCCTGAGTTTTAATAATCTTCGGACCAAAAAGGCCCGGACATTGCTGACCTCTTTTGCCGGTTCCATCGGAATTATAGGCATCTCCCTGATACTTGCTCTTTCTACCGGTGTCAATGATTATATTAAAAGCGTGGAGACGGATACGTTATCGCAGTATCCGCTGCAGATTCAGAGCACGGGTTTTGATCTTTCCTCGATGATGATGACCGGAGCAGATTCCGGGCAGAAAGATGAGGAACAGGGAGAGGTCAATGTCATTGAGATGGTGTCAGATATGTTTTCAACCATGGATTCCAACGACTTAAAATCTTTGAAAACTTATCTGGACAGCGGAGAAAGTGGCATAGAGGATTATACCAGTGCGGTGGAATATTCTTATAATGTGGCGCCGCAGATTTTCCGTCAGGAGGAGAAAGACGGAAAGACAAAGATCCGTCAGGTGAATCCGGATAAGTCTTTTGAGGCGCTGGGGTTTGGATCCTCTATGGGCTCCAACAGTATGATGTCTTCCATGATGGGAACCGATGTATTTTATGAGATGCCGGAAAATACCAGCCTTTATGAGAATCAGTATGAGGTAAAGGCGGGGCGATGGCCGGAAAATTATAATGAATGTGTTGTAGTTCTGACTTCCGATGGAAGTATCAGCGATTTTATGCTTTATACACTGGGACTTCGTGATGCAGTGGAGCTTGACGATATGATTCAGCAATTTATTGATGAGGAAACCGTGGAGACGCCGGGAGATATGGGTTCCTATTCCTACAAGGATATTCTGGGGACAACGTTTAAACTGGTCAACAGTGCGGACTTTTATGAATATGATGAAGATTACGAAGTCTGGACAGATAAATCAGACAATAAAAAATATATGAAAAAGTTGGTGGCGGACGGAGAAGATATCCAGGTGGTCGGCATTGTGCAGCCGGCGGAGGACGCCAAAGGTCTGCTTCTCAATGCAGGCATCGCCTACCCGCCGTCTCTTACAAAGCATGTGGTGGAAAATGCTGCCGGCAGCGAGATTGTAAAGGAACAGCTTGCACATAAAAAGAAAAACATATTTACTGGAAAGAAATTTGGAAAAACCGGAAAAAACAAAGATTTTAATATGGATTCCATGTTCACGGTCAATGAAGATGCATTTAAAGATATTTTCAATTTTGATATGGATTCCATGTTTGGAGGCGCCGGAGAATTTGATATGTCCGACATGTTCGGAAGCAGCGGAGGCTCCATTGACCTGACAAAGATGCTGGATCCGAATAAGATGAATTTCAAACTGCCTGAGATGAAAGACCTGGATCTGGACGGTTTGTTTGACGGTGTGGATATGAAGGTTTCTACAGATGAATTCAATGGTCTGGCGTCCAGGCTCCTGGAGGGTTATCTGGAGTACATTTCTTCCCATCCGGAAGCTGATTACGCCAATCTGGGACAATATTTCATGAATTACCTGAGTACGGACAGCGCCAGAGAGATCATTAATGAGAATTTGATGAATATACTGGCACAAAATGGTACATTTTCCGTGTCAGATGAAGATATGAAAAACTTATTTAGAGAGGTGCTGGCCGGTTATCAGAAATATGCTGCGGACAAAGGCTATACGGACCCTGATAAGTTTGACGAATATTTACTGGAGTATCTGCAGACGGATGCCGGCAGCAGGATATTGAGCGACTGGGGCAGTGAGGTCATTGATAAAAACGGAAATATCACAGTTTCACAGGAACAGCTCCGAGTACTGGCAGAAGATCTTTCAGCCGGATATGAAGCATATGCTTCACAAAATGGAATGCCGAATCCGGCGGATATCGGTAAATATTTTAAAGATTATCTGGGGACGGACAATGCACAGCAGCAGTTAAATTCCGGGCTTCTTGATATGATTGATACCGGAAAGCTGCAGAAGAATCTGACCAGGGCAGTAAAAAAAGCGACGAATGACCTGACAGACGAATATTCCGATGATATTCAGACACTGATGAACGCCGTTATGACTCAGATTATGAATCAGATTGGCGCTAATATGGGCAATGCCATGCAGCAGATGATGTCACAGCTTGGAAGTGGTATGGGAGATATGATGAATATTGACGGCGACGCTTTTGCCAATGCTTTTTCCATGAATATGGATTTTGATGAATTATCTGAACTGATGACATCCATGAGCGCGGCACAGAGCGCTACATATGAAAATAATCTCCGGACTCTTGGTTATGCGGATTTTGCCGAGCCGAGCGGTATAGATATTTATCCGGTGGATTTTGAAAGTAAAGAACATGTGGTGGATATTCTGGACAATTATAACAGTCAGATGGAATCGGAAGGAAAGGATGAACAGGTCATCACCTATACGGATATGGTCGGCACGCTCATGTCTTCGGTGACGGATATCGTGGATATCATCAGCTATGTGCTCATTGCCTTTGTGGCGATTTCCCTGATCGTGTCTTCCATCATGATCGGCGTCATCACCTATATCAGTGTGCTGGAACGAAAAAAAGAGATTGGTATACTGCGGGCTATCGGTGCTTCCAAAAGAAATATTTCGCAGGTATTTAATGCGGAGACATTTATTATCGGGCTGTGCGCCGGTTTAATGGGCATTGGACTTACGCTGCTCATTCTGATTCCGGGAAATGCGCTTATCCATCAATTGGCAGGCAGCAACGATATTAATGCCGTTTTGTCACCGGTTCCTGCCGTTATTCTGATTCTTTTAAGTGTTGGTCTGACTCTTCTCGGCGGACTGATCCCGTCAAAGAAGGCGGCGAAGAGCGATCCGGTACTGGCGCTGCGGACCGAATAAAGGATATAGTAAAAAATAGAAAGGAAGAAGGAAAGACATATGATGAACAGTTTTTTTGGCGGCCTTGGCGCGCTTCCTCTGGCGAAACATATGAAAAGCCGCGCCATCAATGCGGAAAATCCAACTGGAGAAAAGGGAAAGGGCGGCAGAGCGGCAAGCCCGCTGGGCCCTTCCAGGAAAGGCAGCCCGTGTCTGAAGGATATTCCTTCCGGGGCGACGGTCACCTTGGCGGACATTGACGGCCCGGGTGTAATTCAACACATCTGGATTACGGTGGATAACAAAACCAGCGATGCGGACTGCTTTGTGCTGAGAGATCTGGTGCTTCGGATGTACTGGGACGGGGAAGAAGAGCCTTCGGTGGAAACGCCTCTGGGCGATTTCTTCTGCTGTGGCTTTGGAAGGGAATGCATCGTCAATTCCCTTCCTGTGGCCGTAGCTCCCAACCGGGGATTCAATTGTTATTTTCCAATGCCTTTCAGAAAGAAAGCAAAGATCACACTGGAAAATCAGCATGCCAACGCCATTCCTGCTTTTTTCTATCAGATTGATTACGGTCTCTGCGAAGAACTTCCGGAGGATATCTGCTATTTTCATGCCCAGTGGCGGCGGCAGGAAATCACAAAAAAAGCGGAGGATTATGTGATTCTCGACGGCGTCCGTGGCAGCGGACATTATGTGGGTACCTATCTGGCGCTCACCACTCTGGAGAGATACTGGTGGGGAGAAGGCGAGGTAAAGTTCTATCTGGACGGTGATGAAGAGTATCCGACCATCTGTGGTACGGGAACAGAGGATTATTTCGGCGGTTCCTGGAGTTTTGCCCGCCAGATCAACGGTAAAACGGTAGAACAGAATTATTCCATGCCGTATATGGGCTATCCTTACTATTCCAGACAGGATGATCTGATTCACAATGATTACCACAATGATGACTGTATGCCGATGCGCGGTCTGTACCGCTGGCACATCCTGGATCCGATCTGCTTTGAGGAAGAACTCAAAGTAACTCTGCAGCAGATTGGCGTTGGTCACGGCGGACTTTTTGAGCGGCAGGATGATGTGGCGACGGTGGCTTACTGGTATCAGACGGAACCCCATGAGCCATTTGCTGAGTTTCCTGTGGCCAGGGATCGCTGGCCGCGGTAATAAGCTGAATATATTTCTCATGTGTCTGGTAGCATGATCGAGAATACGGCTCCTTGTGGAACGTTGTTGGTCACCTGAATGCGCCCGCCGTGGGCTTCGACAATTTCTCTGGCGATGCATAGCCCCAGACCGAAATGTTCTTTGCCGGTCCGGGAGTCCTCGGCCCGGTAGAATCGCTCAAAGACTTTTTCTTTATTGTCGTCAGGGATGCCGGGACCGTTGTCGCTGACTTTCAGCGGAAACCGGTGTTCGGATGCAGACAGAGAAAGGGTGATACGGCTGTCCTCCGGCGTGTAGGATAGGGCGTTATCAATAAGTATAGATAGTACCTGCGTGATTCTTTGTGGATCGCACAGACAGGGCGGCAGCTCCTGTTCCGGAAGACGGACGGTGAGCTGCCGTTTTGTTTTTGCAGCCGCAGTCTCATACTTTTCAAATACGTCAAGGATAAGAGTATCAAGTTCAGTTTCCTCCATGGAGAATCTCCAGGATCTGGCGTCAGAACCGGCAAGAAACAGCATATCCTCAATGAGACGTGACATTCGTTTGCCTTCCGACTGCATCATGGCAATAAATCTTTGCCTGTCGTTTCCTGATGCCGTCTCGAGGGCTGACAGAGCGGACATGATCACTGTCAGAGGCGCCCGAAGCTCGTGGGAAGCGGCGGAGATAAACCGGGTTTGTCTCGCCCGGCTTTCCATGAGCGGCCGGATCAGCCGTCCGGTAAAAAACCAGAAAAAGAGAAAAAGAACCGTCACAGCGCCCAAATCAGCCAGCAGGAAAATCAGGCGTTGTTTCTGCATGTCTTTCTGAAGATTTTCCGTGGAATGGAGAAGAAGAATCCCAAGATATCCCTTTTCCATGGGAAGAGTGGCGGCGCTGGCATAATAGGTGACGCCGGCATCTTCCATGGCGTATTCCACGTGATGCAGCAGTTTATCGGAAGAAGGCGCGGCAAAAATATCCATACCATGTTCTTCTCTTGCCAGCGCAGAAGCTTTTTCCATCACAGAAAGCTCTCCTCCGGAATGGTGCAGCTGCTGATAATAAAGGGGAGTACCGTTATCATAAATCTGAATCATAAACTGACAGCTGGCTTCCAGACGGGACAGCCACTGGTGGCTGACGACTGCCTGATTTTCCATGTGGGACAAGGTGGTATTGACATTATTTAAGAAAGAAATGTATTGATTTCTTTCCAGTTCCCGCTCAGAAAGAGACAGGCAGAGAAGGGTGGCGCCCACGAGGATACAGCCGGTCACCACCGTGGCAAAAAGCGTCAGTTTCCAGTGAAATTTCTGATAAATATTTTTCTTTCTGTCCTTATTCTGTTTCATGGATTCTCCTCTTTTCATTCCAGAATATATCTGATTTATTCCAGCACATAACCGACGCCCCGCACGGTGATCAAGGATACTTCACTGTTTACAGTTTTTAACCGGCGGCGGAGAAAATGTACATAATTATCGAGATTGCCGTCTTCCACCTCTGCGTCCGGTCCCCATACCCGGGAGAGCAGCAGGCTGCGTGGCAGAGTCTGTCCGGCGTTGCGGATAAAAAATTCCAGCAGTGAGCCTTCTCTCCGGGAAAGAAGAATCTGCTGCCGTCCCTTTTGCAGCTTGCGGAGCACTGCATCATAACTGATATCTTTATAAGAGAGACAATCGCCGGCTTCCCACTGGCCGCTGCGGCGGGAAAGAGAGTGAATTCGGGCGAGAAGTTCCGGAAATTCAAAGGGCTTTACGATATAATCGTCCGCTCCGCTGTCCAGCCCCTCCACTTTATCATAAAGCTCTCCCAGAGCGGTGATCATGATGACCGGTGTTTTATCTGCGCTTCCCTGGCCCGCCTCAGTACCTGCAGGCCGTTCATGGTGGGAAGCATCCGATCCAGAAGCACCATGTCATGAGCGTCTTCTTTCATATAGTGCAGCCCATCCAGCCCGTCGGTGCAGGCATCTACCAGGATGCCTTCCTGTTCCAGCTGATATTTCAATGTGTCACAGAGATTTTTATCATCTTCAATTAACAGAATTCTCATAGCTTTTCCCTTTCTGTTTTTATTTCACAAAACATTGGTATGATACCACATTTTTCTCTAAACTATCTCTAAAACCTGACAATAATTAGAGACTCTTTTAGAGAAAAAATAGAGACTGCTGTGCTAAGATAACGGCATAACATTTCAGGAGGTGCTTATACATGCAGGTAACCAGTAGATTTTCGGGACATAGATTGCTTTTATGGCTGCTATGTCTGCTTCTTCTTATAATATCCCTGACAGGCTGCGGAAATGCCGCGCCAGAGGGAAGTACTTCAGCAGGTGAAACAGCGAAAGGCCGTTTTCTGGAAGAGGAACTGACGCTGCCGGAGGATATCACCATGGTCGAGACCATCGGGTGTCTTTCGGACGGTTCTCTGGAGATGATGGCTCTCACAGGAGATGGAGCAGAGAGAAAACTTTTCTCTTCCAAAAATAACGGAGGCTCCTGGGAAGAAATTGCTCTTCCAAAAGAGCTTGATGCCGCAAACTGCCCGTTTACTTATGCTGCCGCCATCTCCGCCGACGGAAAGATTTTTGTCAACGGAGGCTTTGGAGCGGACGGTTCCTCTATGGAAAACTGGCTTTTTGCCGCCGACGGTCAGGGCAGAAAACTGGACATTCCTCTGAAGGACACCGAATCGTCCGGGGATGGATCCGTTGGTAATTTTGTCTCAGAAGGAGAGTTCACGGAGGACGGCAGCCTGTTTGCGCTGGATTTACAGCAAAATATTTATCGGATCAATGGAGAAACCGGAGAAGTTTCCGGTACGGCCGGAACATCTGACGATGCCAGGATATTTAATGCTTCCGGAAACCGTCTGTTCTATTTTTCCGAAGGAGAAATACATGTTTTGCGGACGGACGCCGAAGAAAACGGAGCGGACAGCGTGCTGCCGGACGCCGTTGTAGAAGAAAATACGGACAATTCCTATGTACAAGGAGATAAGACCATGGTCTTCGATTCTGATGGCGATGATATTTTTTATGCCAGTCATCAGGGTATTTATCACTATAATACCGGCGGAAGCGTCAGTGAGCAGATGGTCAACGGAGAACTTAATTCCCTTGGCAATCCAAATACGAGTTTCCGGAAACTGTTCCATATCAATGAGGATACATTTCTTCTGTGGGCGAAGGACGAATCAGACAGAGACGTGCTTTTAAAATACGCCTATTCCGCCGACGCCTCCACGGTGCCGGATAAAGAGCTGACCGTCTATGCGCTGGAAGATTCTTCCGAAATCCGCCAGGCTATCTCTGCTTTTCAGAAAGAGCACGCCGATATTTATGTCAATCTGAAAATCGGCCGCAGCGGCGATAATGCTGTGACTGCCGATGATGCTCTGCGAACCCTGAATTCCGATATCATGGCGGGAGAGGGGCCGGATGTGATCATTCTGGACGGCATGCCGGTGGACAATTACATTGAGAAGGGCCTGCTCATGGATATCAGCGATGTGGCGGAAGAGATAAAAAAAGACAGCAGTCTCTTCGAAAATCTCTGTGAAGTTTATAAAAAGGATGAAAAATATTACGGACTGCCTTCCCGTTTCCTTCTGCCATTTGTAGAGGGAGAGAAACAGGCAGTGGACGCCGCCGGAACAGTTGAGGGTCTCGCTTCTCATATACAATCTCTGGCGCAAAACGGGAACGATAACCCGGTCATTAATCTTTCGGCGAAGACATTACTGGGCTATTTGTTCGATGCGGACAGCGCCGGGTGGATTGACGGGGCAAAAGTAGATCAGGCGGGTCTTCAGAAATTTTTTGAAGCGGCGAAGACCATTTACGACGCGGACAGCGACAAAGAAAATGCTCTGGATCTGGAAACACAGGGGATTGCCAATGTGGGCAGCAGCGGCACTCTGGATTTGTTCATCGGGGATATAGACGTAAATCTTGGAACCATAGGTTCAGATGCCGATCTGATGGCTATTTTGTCAGTCAACCAGCAGACAAAAGGAAAGACGTTTTCTTATGGTCTTTTCAATAATCAGGAGCAGAAGATTTTTATTCCGTATTTATCAGCCGGAATCAGCAGTAAAAGCACACATGCTGAGGAGGCGAAAGCCTTTATTAAGACCATATTTTCTGAGGAAGTGGGCTCTGTATCTGGAAACGGTCTCCCTGTAAACCGCACCGCTTTTGAGGCGCTCATGCAGCAGGAGGAAGGAGCCAGCGGCGCTATGGCTTTCTCCAATGAGGATGGAGAGATGATCAGTCTGGATATGACCGTACCGACAGAGGAAGATGTCAAAGCCCTCTCCGGTATCATTGACTCGCTGGAAACGGCTGCGGTCACTGATACAGTGGTTCGGGAACAGATCATCGAACAAGGCGAAGCTTATCTGAATGGTAATCAGAGTCTTGAGGATACGGTGCAGACTGCCATGCAGAAAATACAGCTGTATCTGTCCGAATGATGAAAAAAAATGTATGGAAGGGCGTTTTCTTCCTGCTGCCCAGCATGGCGGGAGTCAGCATATTTGTACTGCTTCCTTTTCTGGATGTTTTGCGGCGGGCGTTTACTTCCGCCATCGGCGGTCAGTTTGTCGGGATTTCCAATTTTCAGTCGGTCCTGACAAACGACGCTTTCCGGCAGGCCGCCGGCAATTCCATCCGATTTACAGTTATCTGTATTCCCTCTGCTCCTGCTGTCCTCGCTGGCCTTAAGTCTCTGGATTCGGCGCATAGGAAAAAGAGGGGGATTCTTTAAAAGTATTTACCTGATCCCCATGGCGATTCCCGTATCATCCATTGTGCTTTTATGGAAATATTTTTTCCATGGACAAGGTCTGCTCAACGGTTTTCTTCATCTTTTTGGAATCTCCGGAGCAGACTGGATGAATACAAAGTATTCTTTTTGGATTCTTGTATTTACCTATCTGTGGAAAAACATCGGATATGATGTCATATTGTGGCTGGCAGGACTTTCCGCCATTCCGGAGAGTATTTATGAGGCTGCCCGTGTGGATGGGGCGGGTGAGCGGGAATGTCTGTTTTATATCACCCTGCCTAATCTGCTGCCGTCCTTTTTTACCATCACGGTGCTTTCTCTGCTGAATTCTTTCAAGGTATTCCGGGAGGCATATCTCATCGGCGGCAGCTACCCGGAAGAGCACATGTATCTTTTGCAGCATGTTTTTCAAAACTGGTTCCGGGATTTATCCCTGGACAAACTGTCCGCAGCGGCGGTTCTGGTATTTTTCATTATTTTCGTACTGATTTTGTTGCTGAAAAACAGACTGCAGAAGGAAGACAATATATGAAGGAGGCTATTGCCATGGGAAATTGGATTCGCAGCCATATGCTTTTATTTTTTCTTGGAATCTTTGCTTTGCTCACCTGTTATCCGATTCTTTTTTTGTTCGGCGCTTCGCTCATGGGAAACCCGGAGATCGGACAGGTACTGGGGGCGATTCTCGGGGAGCGCACCGGCTTTGTCCGTCTGGTTCTGATTCCTTTATATCCGACTTTGCGGTCATATGTTGAAATTCTTCTGGATACGCCGGAATTTTTCATCATGTTCTGGAATTCCGTGAAAATTACCGGAGGGATTCTTTTGGGACAGCTGCTGGTAGGAGTTCCGGCGGCCTGGGCCTTTGCCCGCTACCGGTTTCCATGCCATAATCTGCTCTTTACCCTGTATATGGTGCTGATGCTGATGCCCTTTCAGGTTACCATGCTGTCCAATTACCTGGTTCTGAACGGAATGGGTCTCATGGATACGCAGCTTTCCATCATTCTGCCGGGTATTTTTTCCACATTTCCGGTATTTCTTCTTTACCGTTTTTTCTCCTCCATTCCGGTGGAAATTCTGGAATCTGCGAGGATCGACGGAGCGGGGGAGTTGCAGATTTTTTTGCAGTTCGGTCTTCCCCTGGGCAGCGCCGGTATTATCTCCCAGGCGGTGCTCGGTTTTCTGGAATACTGGAATCTGGTGGAACAGCCGCTGACATTCTTAAAAGATCAGCGGCTGTGGCCGTTGTCTTTATTTCTGCCGGATATTACCCTGTCCAATGCCGGTATGGCGGTGACGGCGTCTGTCATCACACTGCTTCCGGCTCTGCTGGTCTTTCTAGCGGGACAGAATCATCTGGAACAGGGCATTGCCGCTTCCGGTCTGAAAGGATGAAATTATGACAGAACATAGAAGAGGGGGATTTCTAAAGATCATGAAAAAGAACCGGAATATCCAAAAAAGCCGCGATCTCCGAACATCTTTATCCGGCATACAGCATCGTCTCAAAGCGATTCTGGAATTTCAGTGGCAGACCGAGCAGTCCCTGCGCAGCCGTGCTATCCGGCTGCTGGCAGTTTTCCTTGCCGTTATGGTATTATTTACATTTTTATCCCGCTGGGCGGACAGTGTCACGGTGCCGAGGGTACAGGTGGACGCGCCGGCGGCCCGGGTCATCGAACATAGAATTTCCGCCGCCGGGACCGCCATACAGAACCGGGAAACTGCTGTGTCGGTGGAGTCCGGATTGCAGGTGGAATCTGTATATGTCAATGTGGGAGATACTGTAAAAAAAGATGACGTGCTGTTAAAAATTAATCTGGAACAGCTCCAGGAGAAGATTGACGAGGTGGAAAAGGAGATAAAATCTCTGCAGCTCAGCAATGACGCTCTGGATTATAACAGAAATCTGCAGGAAGACAGCAGAAGCAAATCCATTCGTCAGGCAGAGAAAAACTATGTTGACGCCAAGAGCGCCGGCTCCGACACTGTATCGGCGGCAAAGAAAGAACTGGAAAAAGCCAGAAAGGATTTGCGGCAGGCTAAAAAAGATAAGAAAAAAGCAAATAGAAAAGGAAAACAATCGGATACCGACAACATTGAGAGCCTGAAAAGCCTGGTGGAACAAAAAGAACAAGCTTATGAGGACGCCAAAAATAGTCAGAAAAGCGCGCTCAGTGAAGCGCAGCAGGCCATCGACGAGGCAAAAAAGCCGCTGGAAAAGGATAACACTGGCGCCATCAACGATCTGTCCATAGACACTTATGAAAAAAATCTTAGCAAGTTGAATAAAATAAAGGAGGCAAAAGGGCAGATCAAAGCGGACAATGACGGAGTCATCACCAATGTGGCGGTGACAGCCGGCAGTATGACTACAGAGGAAGCAGTCATGCGCATGGCGGATCTGAGTGCCGGTATACGGTTTACAGCTCAGTTTTCCAAAGAAGATGAAAAATATCTGACGGACAATGCGGAAATCTCCCTGTCTTTAGATGGAGAGACTCCGGTAGCAGAGGGGCTGTCCCTGGAATCCGTGACGGAAAGCGGAGCGGATGGGGAAACCACGGCGGGTACTGATTCTCTGGACGCTTCAGTACTGCTCACCGGCGACGCTCTCACGAACAGCGGATTATCCATCGGGCAGACGGCCATCATGATTGTCACCCAGAAGTCAGAAAAATATGCCTCCACCATTCCTCTTTCCGCTTTGCGGGAAGAAAATAATAAAGAATATATTCTGACGGTGGAGAAAAGAGAATCTGTTCTGGGAGAGGAATGGTTTGCCCAGCGGACAGAAGTCACCGTCCTTGATAAAAATGAAACTTACGCAGCCATAAAGGAAGGGGTCATCAATGCAGACAGTACCATCATCATTTCTTCCAGCAGATCCGTCGAGGACGGCGACCGGGTCAGGGAGGAAGAAGAGACTTCGTAGTATGTTTATGACAGCGCTGTCCATCGTCTTATTTGTCCTGGCAAGAATTGCCGCCGCCGGACTGTCTCCGACCGCCGATGCAGAGATTCTCCTGGCGGGAGACACTGTCACGGGAGACGCCGCCGAAGAGATGCGGATGCTGGAAAAGCAGCAGGACTCGCCGCTTCTTTTCACTCTCTGGGAGGAAGAAAAAGACGCACTGGTGGAAAATACAGCGTGGGACCGGCAGGAAAATGTATCCGTTCTTTTGCTGAATGGAGATTCAGATCTGCTTTTTGACGGACCGGTGCTGAAAAAGGACGATACCGGCGGCTGCCTCATTGACGCTCTCACAGCGGAAACCCTGTTCGGGAGCCGGAACGTTGTCAACAGTGAACTTCAGTACAATGGAGAGACTTTCACCATCCGCGGAATTCTTCCGGAGGATACGCCGGTACTTGTGGTGCAGGAGGCTGTTTTTGACCATGACTCCGCTGGAAACGGAGTATCTTTTGAAAATGGAGTCGCTGGAGGCGGCAGCAGCGCCGTCGCCTTTCATCATATTTCCCTGCGGTTTCCATCGGAAGGAAGCAACGGTAAAAAGCAGCAGGGCAGCTCCAGTCAAATAGAGGAATTTATGGTCCGACATGGGATTACGGGAGAGATCAGTCGCCAGAAAGGGATATCCGATCTGGCAGCGGCATTCAGTTTTTTGCTGCCGGTGGTGCTATGGAGCAGCCTGCTGGGACAAACGTTTTCTCTGATGAGAAAAAACCGGCGATATCCGGTCCGGGTTCTGCTGGCTGCGCTGCTGTTGTTGTGCCTTGTGTGGCTGTTTTTCTTTCTGACGGGAATTCATCCGCAGATTCCGGAAGATATGATCCCCACCCGCTGGTCGGACTTTTCCTTCTGGAGCCGCTGGGCGGAGAAACAGACGGAGGACTTCACTACATTTCTGTCAGGAGAAAAAAGCCCTATGGCTCTGCATCGACTCAGGCTCATGGGAACTGCCGCGGCTGCCGGAAGCGGGGCTGTCATTTGTTATTTTTTCAGCAGTTTGAGATGTGCTTTGTTTTTTAAAATAACTGAAAAAAGTACAAAAAATAAAAAGAAATAGCCCAAATCAGGAAGTAAAATTGTGTTACTAATTTGTTACTAAATGGTATCATTTTGGGCAATCTTGCTTCGCTTTATATACTGAATTTTCCGCATAAATACGTGTTTTTTAGATGTGCACAAACTGTCTAATTTGTGGTATAATATACAATATAATAATTAAAAAATTGTGCGGTTTTCTCAAAGACCCGGTCAGATTACACTGATTTGAAAACCGCGCCAAAGCAGGTGATTCATATGTCAGACAGAAAAAAGGCTCCGCTCTATAAAAGCTTTTCTTATGCATTTGAGGGAATATTTACATGTATAAGAAAAGAAAGAAATATCAAGATACATTGTGTCTTCATGTTTCTTGTCATAGCAGCGGGGCTTGTTTTACATTTATCCGTGACGGAATGGTGCATCTGTCTCGTTCTGTTCGGATTGATCCTGTCTTTGGAACTTGTCAATACAGCGGTGGAATCTGTGGTGGATCTGGTCACAGAGGAGAGAAAGCCTCTGGCCAAGGTCGCCAAAGATACGGCGGCAGGGGCGGTTCTCATATCCGCCATCATGGCGGCTATCATCGGATGTGTGATTTTTGTTCCAAAGATTCTTGATTTTATCGGTATTTTTTAAGTTCATTTTATAATAAGGAGGAGTCACTATGGAATTAGGCGAAAACATCAGAAAATTATTACTGGCAGGTATCGGTTCTGCAGCGATGACCGCGGAAAAATCAAAAGAGATTCTTGACGATTTGGTAAAAAAGGGAGAGCTTACCGTGGAGCAGGGAAAGGTTCTCAATCAGGAGCTGCGCCACGATATTCGCGAAAAAATGAAATCTAATGTCAATGTTTCTGTAAAACCTTCTTCTCCTGAAGAATTAAAGGATTTGATCGATAAAATGACGCCGGAACAGCTGGCTGCGCTAAAAGAACAGATTGCCAGGGCGGAGGGAGAAGAGATGGATGAGGATTCTTCTGACGGCTGTAATACCTCATCCAGTGAGGATGTGGTGGAAGAGTAGATGCAGGAGAATACAGCAGATCCTATGGAAAACAATGCCTCAGACAACAGTACTTCTGACAATTACCGGGGAAGACTGAAAGAGATGACAGCGGTGCTTAGGAAGAATTCAATCACCCGGGGTATTACTCCGGAAAAGCTGCGGCAGATACTGGAAGATCTGGGACCGACTTATATTAAGCTGGGGCAGATTATGTCCAGCCGTTCCGATATTCTTCCACAGAAGTACTGTGACGAACTGATGAGACTTCGTTCTGAAGTTCCTCCTATGCCGTTTTCACAGGTAGAAGAGGTCATCAACGCCTCTTTCGGCTATTCCTGGCGTCAGATTTTTTCAGATATTGAGATGACGCCTCTGGGTTCCGCTTCCATCGCGCAGGTGCACCGTGCCACGTTAAAGAACGGAGATGAGGTTGTCATAAAGGTACAGCGACAGGGCATTTATGAAACTATGTCCAGAGATATCGGACTTTTACGGCGGGCAGTCAAACTTCTGCCTCCGGTAGCCATTAAAGATCTGGTGGATCTGGATTTAGTCCTCACGGAACTTTGGCGGGTAACCCAGGAAGAGATGAATTTTCTCATGGAAGCCGCCAATATGGAAGAATTCGCGGATAAAAATGACGACGTGGTTTTTGTGGAGGTTCCCCGCCTTTACAGGGAATATACCACTACTCAGGTTCTTGTGATGGAATATGTGAATGGCTTTGCCATTGATGATAAAGCTAATCTGCTGGCAAACGGATATGATTTAAACGAAGTGGGAACTAAGTTTGTCGATAATTTTGTCAAACAGGTCATTGACGATGGCTTTTTTCACGCAGATCCTCATCCGGGGAATGTGATGGTCCGCGGCGGGAAAATTGTCTGGATGGACATGGGCATGATGGGACGCCTTACAGACCGCGACCGTGAATTCATCAGCCGGGCTGTGGAAGGTGTCGCCTTAAACGATATCGGCATGATTCAGGACTGTGTCCTTGCTATCGGAGATTTTCGGGGCAAACCGGATCAGAGTCAGCTTTATGACGATCTGCAGGCACTGATGGCAAAATACGGCACCGCTGACATGGGAAGTATTGATATCGCAGATCTGGTAAAAAGTCTCATGGAAACCATGAAAAATAATCAGATTGTCATGCCTCACGGTTTGACGCTGCTTGCCAGAGGTCTTACCCACGTGGAGGGTATCCTTGCCTCCATCAGCCCCGATATTAATATGGTACAGATTGCTTCTGCGCGCATAAAAGACCAGTTTTTTCAGGAAGAGAATCTGAAAAAAGAAGTGAAGGGAACTGTAAGGAGTATTGTCCGTTCCCTGCGCCGCGCCATAGATATTCCTTCCCTGGCCGCCGATATCCTTCAGGGGCACATGAAGGGACAGACAAAGGTTAATCTGGAATTGCATGTGTCGGATGATCTGTCACAACTTTTACGGCGGCTGATCCGCAATATCGTCATGGGGCTTTGGGTCATGGCGCTGCTGATCAGTTCCAGTATTATCTGTACGACAGACATGACCCCCAAAATATTGGGGATACCGGCCCTTGGCGCTTTGGGATATCTGATTGCTTTTGTGATTGTCATGTATGTTTTTCTCAAACATTTTTTCTCAAGAAAATAGATACCTGCACTTCTTTGTGCTATAATAGGGAAGAATATCAAAACGCTATATGCTATGACAATTAAAAAGAAAGAGGAGGAATCTGTAAATGGATTACAAAAATATTATTTTAAATAAATATTCTGTGAGGGATTATAAGGAAAAGAAAGTAGATGCGAAGATTATCAAAGAACTTTCGCAGTATGCAAACACCTGCCCGAAATTGGTCGATGATATCGAGATGGATATTCGCATCATGGACAATGATGTGGTTTACCGTCAGCTTGACGGTTTTGCCGGTTATCATGGCATTTTGATCAATGCGCCGCATTATATTATTTTATTATCCGAAAATAAGGAGCACTATCTGGAAAATGCAGGATATGTTGGAGAGAGCATTTCCATGAAGGCGTCAGAGCTGGGCGTCGATTCCTGCTGGATTACTTTTACAAGCAGCGAAAAAGTGATACACCGGCTGAATATAGTCACAAATAAAGAGGTTGTGGGTATCCTGACTATCGGATACGGCAAGAAAAAGGCGCCGATCACCCTGGGAGCCTTGAAGACCGGCGACAATTATTCCCAGGCAGATATGCGCAAAAAAGAAAGCAGTCAGTCAAAAGTTCTGCCTCTGCAGGAAATGGTCTACATCGACAAATGGGGAGAAGGCGCCGATGTAAATACATTATTGGAACGAGCGTTGTATGAACCGATGGACTGTGTAAGAAAAGCGCCGTCTACCATGAACCGTCAGCCGTGGAGATTTTTGATAGACGGTGGAAAAATTGTCCTGCTCATGCGCAAAGACAACGATGTCAGTGAATATGAAGAACGGATAGACGCAGGTATAGCAATGCTGTACTTTGAAGATGTCATTGGGCAAACCCTCTGTAAAATCCAGTGGAAACTGGGACCGGTAGATAATATTTACGGAATTCCGGATGAATATGTAATCGTAGCTTCCTGTGAAGCTTAAGTTTTAGAATATAAAAAGGAACATCTGCACAGAAGGGTGGATGTTTCTTTTTATTTAATATGAAAGAGAGCCCGGCTCAACTATTCGCAAAACACAACTTTAACGCAGAGTTGCGTCTGTTTTCCAGAATTTTATCATTATATCTGTTAATCTGGGTCAAATCTGATTTGATTCTGGATCATACACATTTTTTGTTATAGATGGTTCTTTTTTCATGTTTTCTTTTGTGTTTCATATTCTTCTGTTTTTCAATTCTCTGCTGTTTTATGTATATTCTTCAACTCTCCGGCAATCTCTTTCAGAATTTTTTTTCGGCTTGCGGCGAATTCATTGGAATCAAAATCATAGATCTTATTGTCCACATCCAGATACTGATAGCTGAAAAAACAATATCCACTGACGGCTTTCTCTTTTTGAAGCTGTGTCAGCTCTTTTGCGATCAATCCGGCATCCTGGAGCTCCTCATAATCGCTCTGCCCGTCATCGCCGGTGCCCATGCGGTACAGCTGCAGCCCCGCCATCAATTTTACGCTGGAATCTTCTGTGAGCGCTATCCATTCTTTCAGAGTTTTGTCAAATGGCGCCTCCTCATTGGTATAACCCCAGTATATCTGCGGCATCAGATAATCCACATATCCTTCACTCTTCACCCAGGTGTCTACATCTACGTAGTATTGCAAGTCGCTTCTCAGGTTAGAAAGATTACCCGCAGGACTGATGCCAAAAGAAACATCAGGATCGATACTCTTTATAGTCTGGTATAAAGCAGATACTAAAGTATTCACATTCTTCCGTCGCCAATCGGCCAGAGATGTATTTTTTTCAATGGTGCCATCGGAAAGTCCTTTCTGATATTCCAGAGAATCAAAAGCCGAATCCACATTGGCCTCGTTGAATGTCGGATAAAAATAATCGTCCATGTGGATCCCGTCCACCTCATAATTTTCCACGATTTCTTTCACGCCATTTATGATAAGTTCCTGTGCTTCCTCTGAGGACGGATTATAGTAAAGGGCATCGTCGTAGCTTAACACATTGCGGGTTTTATCGCTGGAAAGTGCCCATATTTTCGCTGGATTATCCTCGGACAGTTCATCGAGATCATTTCCCGATGACACCCGGTAAGGATTGATCCACGCTTCAATACGGAATCCTTTTTTATGGGCCAGCTCTACCATCACAGACAACGGATCATATCCGGGATCCTCTCCCTGGGTCCCCGAGATGCAGGCTGCCCACGGAAAATACCCGGATCTATACAGAGCATCCCCGAAGGGACGAACCTGTACGATAATCCGGTTAAAACCACATTTTTTGCTGCGGTATAAAATATGGCGAAAGAACTTGCGAAAGCTTTTTTCAGTAGGATCTGTCACAGAACGGCGGTAGGCATTAAATTCCAGATAGCTGAGCCAGACTGCCCGATATGTATTGTTCTCTCCGTCTTTCGCCTGCTGGCTCTCTTCCTCTCCCGCCCCATTTTTCGCTGCGTTCTCCTGCTGTCCCGATGGGTGTTCAAAAAGAAACTGATAGAAT
Source organism: Eubacterium sp. An11 (assembly GCF_002161065.1). Taxonomy (GTDB): domain Bacteria; phylum Bacillota; class Clostridia; order Lachnospirales; family Lachnospiraceae; genus Anaerobutyricum; species Anaerobutyricum faecale. Next base: position 22,570 of record NZ_NFLV01000022.1, read on the forward strand.
TCTGACAGGCCAAAATTTTCAGTTTTTTTCTGCAGAAACGCATAGGAAAACAGCAGCAGAATGGTCAGGATGATGACAAGAATCAGATTCTGTACAAAATGTTTCATGTTGCCTCCTTTTTGCTGATTCTTCTGCATATTATAGCATGATTTCTATACAAAAACAAAAATGAAATGTGGGAAAACGTCCACATATTGTTTATGAGGATACCGGAATTTCTCCTTAAATTTCTTTTCAGAAAATCTTATGTATTGAATTTAAAAATAATACATGCTATCATCTTAACAGTTTCGCCATGAAGCTTTCTGCAGCAGGTATCCGGTGTTTGATCCGGATGTTTCTCGTTCTTAATCAGGCAGTGCTTTCATGGTATATTTTTTGACTGTCATGGATGAAAGGAAGAAAGGAATTGATATAAGAATGAAATTACAGCAATTATTAAGTTATACAAGAAAAGCCATTGATGAATATGGAATGATTGAAGAAAATGATAAAATCGCTGTGGGAATCTCCGGCGGTAAGGACAGCCTGACTCTCCTCTACGCTCTCGCCCATCTTCGTTATTTTTACCCGAAAAAGTTCGATATTGTTGCTGTCACAGTGGATCTGGGATTTAAGAATCTGAATTTAGAGAAAATCCAGGAACTCTGCGATCAGCTGAAGGTAGAATATCAGATCATCAAAACGGATATCGCGGAGATTGTGTTCGATGTGAGGGAGGAAAGCAATCCATGTTCTCTCTGTGCTAAAATGCGCAAAGGAGCTCTGAATGAGACAGTGAAAAAAATGGGATGCAACAAGGTAGCTTATGCCCATCACAAAGATGATATCATCGAAACTATGATGATGTCTCTCATTTATGAAGGACGGCTTCACACCTTCTCTCCTGTCACTTACCTGGACCGCACCGGTCTCACATTGATCCGTCCGCTGATGTTTCTTTATGAGGGAGATGTGAAAGGCTTTGTGGAAGCCAATGAACTTCCCGTGGTAAAGAGTCCCTGCCCGGTGGACGGCATTACCAAAAGGGAATACGCCAAGAATCTGATCAATCAGATTAATCATGAGAACCCGGGAGCGAAGGCACGTATGTTCCGCGCTATTATAAATGGTTTAATCAATCCGAAATGTCCACCGGTTTCCGGGAAAGATAAATAATATTCCTTAAAATATCTGACATCATATTGTTGTTCATAGAGATAACAAATATTTGTCAGATATTTCTCTTTTTATTTCCATAAACTGCTCACAATTTCATCAAAATAAATCTACAATTATATGATTCTTCTTCTTTTTTGCATAGAATTTATTATATTAGTAAATTTATTTTTGTTATTTATATAAATAACATTTACTTTTTCTTCCTAAAATGCTATACTAATGAAAATAAACCTTATGTTACAGACCGTTAAGGAGGTGAAAAAATGCAGGGAGCTACGTATTCTGATCAGATTAATATTGAAAATGAAAAACGGCTGCGTAAGCTCTGCCGGGAGCTTCCTGACTTCTGCCGGGAATTTTTCCGGGGAATTGAACCGACCACCTCTTCCCGGACCAGGATTGCTTACGGCTATGATCTTCGTATCTTCTTTCGTTTTCTGGAAGAAGAATATCCGGATCTGGAGGACGGTCCTGTGAAGTCCTGGCCGGTGACCGTTCTTGATAAGATTACCCTCACACAACTGGAGGAATATCTGGATTATATAAAGCTTTACGAAGATCCCGACAACAAAATCCACACCAACGAAGAACGGGGAAGAATGCGAAAGGCAGCCAGCATCCGTTCTTTTTATAAATTTTTTTATCGTAAACAGAAAATAAAAAATAACCCTGCCAGTCTTCTCAATCTGCCGAAAAAGCATGAACAGGCTATTATCCGTCTGGAAGTGGACGAGATTGCCAAGCTCCTGGATTCTGTGGAAAACGGGGACAAGCTTACAAAAACGCAGCAGAAATATCACAACAAAACAAAATCCAGAGATCTTGCCATGCTCACTCTCCTGCTGGGCACCGGGATCCGTGTCTCTGAGTGCGTCGGTCTGGATATTCAGGATTTGGATTTTGAGACCAACGGTATGAAGATACACCGCAAAGGCGGTGCTGAAGTGATTTTATATTTCGGCGATGAAGTTCGGGAAGCACTCCTCGATTATCTCGATGAACGGGAATTGATCACAGCCAAAGAAGGCTCTGAAGACGCCCTCTTTTTATCCATGCAGAGAAACCGGATCAGCGTTCGTGCTGTGGAAAATCTGGTAAAAAAATATTCCCGTACGGTAACCACTTTGAAAAACATCACACCGCATAAGCTGCGAAGCACCTATGGTACGCAGCTTTACAAAGAAACCGGTGATATCTATCTGGTGGCGGATGTTCTGGGGCATAAAGATGTCAATACAACCAGAAAACATTACGCAGCCATCGAGGATGAACGCCGACGCCGGGCGGCGGGTAAAGTGAAACTGCGGGAAACCGGAAACAGTGCAAAGGATCATCATTTGGGAGAAGGAATATGAATATTTCAGAATTTTTTCCTTTCTGGAAGGAGCTGACATCTAAGCAGCAGCAGATGCTGACGGATTCCGCCAGAAACCGGGAAGTAAAAAAAGGAACTGTAGTCTATAATGGTTCCAGCGATTGTCTGGGACTTCTGCTGGTTTCCTCCGGCCAGCTGAGGGCTTACATCCTCTCAGAGGAAGGCAGAGAAATAACCATCTACCGGCTTTTTGACCGGGACACCTGTATGTTTTCAGCATCTTGTATGCTGCAGAATCTTCAATTTGATCTTACCATTGAGGCGGAAAAAGACAGTAGTCTGTGGGTGATCCCGCCTGATGTATTTCAGACTCTGATGAACGAATCCCTCCCCGTTTCAAATTTTGTGAATCAGGTGATTGCCGGTCGATTTTCTGAAGTTATGTGGCTCATAGAACAGATTCTGTGGAAAAGTTTTGACAAGAGACTGGCTGCTTTTCTTCTGGAGGAAAGCAATATTGAAGAAAGTGATACCATAAAAATGACCCATGAGAAAATTGCCAACCATCTGGGAACTGCCAGAGAGGTAGTCACCCGCATGCTGCGGTATTTTCAGAACGAAAATATACTTTCGTTAAGCAGAGGGACCATAGAGATTCTGGACAGGAAACGTCTGCTTGCTATGGCAGAAAAATAATATAAACCCCGTCAGTCTGATTATTCTATAAAAGAAATCACACTGATGGGGTTTTGTAATTATCGATAAAATACTTTATTTATCCATGCCGCATGGATAGGATTGTTTTGCCACACAGCAATCTTTATAAATGGTCTCATAAAGACGATATCCGCCGGAGAAATTATAACAGTCAAAACCATTCTGCATTAAAATTCGGCAGGCAAGATAGCTGCGCAGGCCGCTCTGACACATCACATAAACCGGAAGCCCTTTTCTGATCTCTGATATCCGGTCTCTGAGTTCATCCAACGGGATGTTAACAAAACCGTTGATATGGCCTCGCTCGTATTCTTCCGGCGTCCGGGCATCCAGAAGAACCACGCTGTCGTCATCCGGAAGTTCTCCCACTTCATTCCAGAAGAACTGTTTTAATGTTCCCTTTTCAATATTGTCGATCATGAATCCTGCCATATTCACCGGATCCTTTGCGGAAGAATACGGCGGTGCATAGGCCAGATCCAGATCTTTGAGTTCCAGAGCGGACATGCCGGCATTCATTGCCGTTGCAAGAACATCGATGCGTTTATCCACACCATCATAGCCGATGATCTGTGCTCCCAGCAGTCTGTAAGAACCTTTCTCAAACAAAACTTTCATGGTCATCATGGTACCGCCCGGATAATAGGATGCATGGCTGGACGGGGATAAATATACTTTGTCACAGTCAATACCGGATTTTTTCGCAGCTTGTTCATTAAGACCCGTGGTTGCCACTGTCATATCAAATATTTTGATGACGGAAGATCCCTGGGAGCCTTTATAAGCGCTGTCCCCGCCACAGATATTATCCGCGGCAATTCTGCCCTGTTTGTTGGCAGGACCTGCCAGGGAAATCAGGGCCTGCTGTCCGGTCACCATATGATGCACTTCCACGGCATCGCCCACGGCATAGATATCCGGCACAGAAGTCTCCATGTGGTCATTGACCACAATACTGTTCTTAATTCCAAGTTTCAGACCGACATCTTTGGCCAGATGAGTATCCGGAGCCACTCCAATGGCCAGGATGACCATATCTGCCTTCAGCGGATCGACATCTTTTAAGAGCACCTTGAGACTGTCGCTGTCTTTTTCAAATCCTTCTACGGAATGCCCCAGCATCAGATGGATCCCTTTTTCCCTGAGCTTCGCATGGACAAAGGTCGCCATTTCATAATCCAGCGGATTCAGAACCTGATTCGGCCGCTGCACGATTGTCACATCCATACCCAGTTCCCGCAGATTCTCCGCCACCTCAAGGCCGATATATCCACCTCCGGCAAGAACTGCGGACTTCGGTTTCTCCTTAACGACAAAATCCCGGATCTTAAGCGTATCTTCAACAGTTCGAAGCGTAAAAAGATGTTCCATGCCGGCACCTGGCAGATTCGGCTGCACCGGTCTTGCTCCCGGAGACAGGAGAAGCTTGTCATAGCTCTCCTCAAAACTCTCGCCGGTTTCCAGATTCTTTACTGTTACGGTTTTTTTATCAGGATGAATCGCCGTCACCTCATGGTGTACACGGACATCGATCCGAAAACGTTCCCGGAAATGTTCCGGAGTCTGAAGCGTCAGCTCTTCTTTATCCTCAATGATTCCTCCAATATAATAAGGAAGACCGCAGTTAGCGTAGGAAACAAATCCCGACCGCTCAAAAATAATGACTTCTGCCTGCTCATTCAGTCTTCGGATACGGGCTGCAGCTGTGGCTCCTCCAGCCACCCCACCGACAATAAGAACCTTTTTACTCATATTACTTCTCCACCTTTCCTCGATAGTTACTTATTCCACCTATATTTTTAACCTCGGTATATCCCATCCGGGAGAGAGCATCCACCGCCTGGCTGCTTCTGGCTCCGCTCTGACAGTAAACAAACAACGGAATGTCATGATTGGAGATACTCTCCGCCACTGCATGAATCTCATGAAGTGGGATATTAATGCTTTTAGGAATATGTCCGGCCTGATACTCTTCTACAGTCCTCACATCCAGAAGAACAGCTCCATCCGTGTGTTCGAACTGTGCAATGCCCTCGTTGATATCTTCTGTTTTAAAAAAATCAAATATGCCCATGATCTTTCCTTTCGTATATGATCTATATCAGTTACAGTAGACTAAGGATCTGCGCCTTCGGTCTGGCTCCCACAGACTGATTGACAATCTGTCCATGCTCCATGACCACCAGCGCCGGAATGCTCATGATCTGGAACTGCGCCGCCAGTTCCGGTTGTTCATCCACGTTGACTTTGCACACCTTGATATCCGGACGCTCATCGGCAATCTCTTCAATGACCGGTGAAACTCTCCGGCACGGTCCGCACCATGCTGCCCAGAAATCAATCAACACCTTTTTGTCGCTGTGAAGTACCTCCTGTTCAAAATTCTGTTTTGTTATATTTAATGCTGCCATATAAATTCCTCCTGTCTGCAGTTTGTTGTTTTCTCTTTGTTGGTGTTATCTTACCACGAAGAGGAACTCTTTTCTGTGATTTTATCACAAAGAGACATTTCAGCACAAGGTCATCCTATAGGATGGAGTACATAAAAAGAAAGGGACAGCTTCCTAAAAAGAAGGTTATTTACCATTTAGGAAGTTGTCCTGCTCTTTTCCTGACTATTGGAGAAGTCCGGTTATAATTTCTACCGTGGAATCTATCCCGTAATACGAACTGCAGATACAAAAATCATAATTTTCGGCCATTCCCCACGTTTTACCAGTTATACTTTTATAATAATTCCTTCGGTTTCTGTCATTTTTGTTGATCATCTTTACAGCCTCAGCTTCTGTAACACTATATTTATCCTTAATTCTCGCAATTTTTTTCTTTTCATCAGCTGTAATAAAAAAGGAAATCCGGTTTTTGTGATCTTTTAATATATAGTCAGCGCATCTGCCTACAATGATACACGGCTCTTTTTCCGCCAGATTTGTTATCCAATCTCATGTCCTCCACTGCCGAATTCTCTTCCTATTGTAATAATCTTTTTCACAGCTTATGCCTCCTTTGTCTTCAATACCTTCATTTCATATATAATGATGACTGCCGCCAATATAAATGCAAGGGCATCCGCCGCCGGTCCGGCCCAGAGTACTCCATCTACACCCAAAAACACTGGAAGCAGTATAGCCAGCGGAATCAGAAAAACAATTTGTCTCGGCAAAGACAATATCAGGGCTTTTACAGGCTTTTCAATCTGCTGCACAAAGATACTGGCCACTGTCTGGAACCCGTTTAAGAAACACAACAGCAGAAAAATCCTGAAACATTTTATTGCAAACTCATTATAAAGATCACTCTCTGCACCGAATAGATTTACGATCCACATAGGCTTAAACTGGAACAGCAAAAAGCCAATCACTGAGACCACCGTGGCCCACGTAATGCAGAATCGGAATCCCACATCAGATTTCCTTTTGCCTGCATATCGTCTATATTTCCAAGCAGCCGTTTCATGTTCACCACTGTATTTTTCATAATAGCAAGTGCTACATCATCGGAAACATTATCCTGATCCGAATTGCCAAAGTAGGTCTCCATGGCATAGCTTAGTGTATCAAAAGCTCCGGAGATTACCTGCATTCTTGGAACAGACGCTGTATAGGATGGATCAAGAATAGCAAATCGTGGGGCTGCTGCCGCCATACCTGCCTTGATCACTTTCTCTTCATTTGTGATGACTGCGCCGCCGTTCATCTCAGCCCCCGTACCGGAAGCTGTGACAATGGCTCCCATGGGCAGGACGTCTGTCGGGAACTGGTGCTCTGTCATCTCCATTTCCCACAGATCTTTGTCTGTCTTCGCCTGGGCGGCCACGATCTTGCAGCAGTCAATAACGGAACCGCCGCCATAGGCCAGAATCACATTTTCACCGTATTCTGAGACAGCATCCGCAAGATGTTCTTTTGCCGAACCTTCTCCGAAATAAACTTTTGTTGCATACTGATAAACAAACTTCTGCATGACAAATCTCTCCTTTTTTCGTTGCTATTCACAGCTAACTTTTTCTGATATAATTATAGAACTGCTTTTTCGCTTATTGAAGAAACAATAAGTTCCGGTGTTTATACCTCAAAGTTTAAACTCACTTCCATACAGTCCCACACTGTGCAGTACAGAAAAAACTGTAACTTATTATTATGTTTGCAAAAAATCGGAACGGGATTGATATTAATTATTCCTCTGGTTTCAGCGGTCCATAGAAATAAGATGCCGTAGCACCGCCATCGATTAAGAAATCTGATCCAGTGATAAAGGCACCCTTATCGCTCATAAGAAGCTCCGCCACATTTGCGACCTCATCCGCAGTTCCCGGACGCCCTGCCGGGCATTTCGCGAACATGTTTTTATAAAAATCGCCGCGCGGTCCGCTAAATTCATCGATTGCCAGAGGTGTCACAATAATTCCCGGAGAGATCGAATTGATCCGGGCGCCTTTCTCACCCCACTTCACGGACTCCGCCATCACACGCTTCTCATTGCAGCGTTTTGCCATCTGATATGCATGCAGCGTATCTTTGATATTCTCCGGCTGAAGGATATCCAGGCTCAGAAGTTCTTCTGTGGGAGTACATGCAAGCTGTTCATCTTCCTCCGGCGTCAGAGCCGGCATCCGGTGTCCGGACTGGCTGGAGATCGTCACCCCAACGCCGCCTTCCTTGATCACCTTTCCCACTTCTTCCAGAAGCACTGCTGTTCCATAGAGATCTACTTTCAGGATTGCTTCAATGGGCGCCTGGCTCGGCGAAACACCGGCCGCATTCACCAGCATGGCGATCTCCCCATACTCCTGCGCTTTTGCGATCAGATTTTTAATGGATTCTCTGGAAGAAAGATCCATTTCCATTGCTTCCACGTCAAATCCTGCATCATTCATAATCTTCGCAATGGCCTGCGCATTCTCCGGTTTCTTATCTCCGATCACGATCTTTTTGCCATATCCCATACGGCGGGCGATAGCCATACCGATCTGACCTGCTCCTGTTAAAATCATTACATCTTTTTTCATGATCCATACACCTCTTTCTTTTTTATAACCGAATAGCAGTCTTTATCTTCCGGTCATTTTCAGCATACTCTCAGAGTACCGCGCTCCATAAACCTCTGTATGATCAAGGATATCCCCCAGCTCTTTCCAGTCTTCGTCTTTCAATTTCACGTAGGCCGCACTCATGTTTTCCTGAAGCCGGTCCTCTGTCTTTGTCCCGGGGATAGGTACGATCCAGGGTTTCCGGTGAAGAAGCCATGACAGCGCAACCTGTGCCGGAGATAATTCATGGGCTTTTGCGAATTCTTTTATTTTGTCCGCCATCGTCTGATTCTTCTCCATGTTCCCGGGCTCATTGAACCGGGGGATTGTATGACGGATATCGTTATCTGCAAAGGACTGATTCTTTTTTACAGTTCCAGTCAGAAATCCTTTTCCCAGAGGGCTGAAAGGTACAAAACCAATCCCCAGTTCCTCCAGCGTCGGGATCAGCTCTTTTTCCGGCTCTCTGTACCACATTGAATATTCACTTTGCACCGCAGTGACCGGGAACATCCTGTGAGCTTGGCGGATCGTCTCAGAAAAGAGACGGCCTCTTTTTTATCCGGAAACGGCGGGTAACTCTGACTCAGTCCCATACATCCCAGCCCGATAGCGGATACTTTAAGGTTTTTCCCAAGAATTCTGGTTTTCATCATCCATTCCTCCATTTTTATACTGAAGCAGTTCCGTATATTACATCATTTTTCTGACCCATGCCTCAACTTTGGACCGGGACTGTGCTGCCTCGGCGCCATGGATGGAAAGCCCACTCTTCACATCTGTGCCTTGGCAGATCTTCTTCAAATCTCTCTCACTTCCGCCCATTCCGCTTCCCCGTCTCCTGCCGTATCTTCTTCGCAATACACCTCACTATTAATCTTTTTTATTTATGCGATTAACGATCACACCCGCCACTACTGCCACAACAGCTACAATAATAATCTTCACACGCATAGTGTTTTCCTCCTGTTCTTCATGATATTTATTTCAACAGCAATACGAGATTTATGGAAACAGTGAAGCTGCACGCTCACAGGTTTCATAAATTTTGTCATACTGCTAGTTAAGGATATACGTCCGATATTTGAAAAATGTTCCATTTGTGTTTTAGTAATATTAATTGTCTATGCTGATTCATAACCTTCTTTAATTTTTGTATTGAAAGCATATAAGGGAATTATTTTAGAATTGTCTTAGAATTGTTTTAAAAACATTAAAAAAAGAACCCCGTCTAGGATTCTTTCTTATTTCTTTTATAAGAATAGTAAATCATGCTGATTCCCAGAAGTGATATCAGGATACATGCCGCCATCCCGGTCATAGCATTCATCTGATTTATGTTCATTGTACTTCTCCCCTGAAAAGATGCAAGCATGGTCATTTGAAGTGTCAATACAGATACCAATGCGTCAGCCACACTTATATTACGAATCGTGATTAAAATAGGCGACTGGAGCTTTCTTACCTTTATCATATTTATCACAGATGTAATTATTTTGTAAAACGTATATGCCGCTATGGTTATAACCATGATTTCCGAATATCTTTTCGCTGTATCCTGCACAATAGTCAGTAAAACAACGCCACTTAAAGCAAGATTTAATAATAAAAGCAAGATACCCTCCGTTTTTATGACCGAAAGTTCCTTTTTTTTGACCAGGCTTTGATCTTCCATCCGTGATATTTTTCTTCCTGTATGCACTGCGTGATAACGCATGATCCCAAGAAGGCTGTAATAAACAGCCATTGTTATAAACCATTCCGATTGATGCATAACCCCAAGCACACCATTATACACTGTGTACGCCACATTGATTATAAATGTCGGCATAGTGGACAGAATGATCCGAAAAGTATAATCATCGAAAAACTTTTCTCCCAGAGGATTCCTTGTTATTGTAGAAACTATTTTTTCAATGACTCCGTTTTTGAGATCCTGAACTAAAAATATACATGCCGTAACCAAAAAAACACCTGCCAGAATATAAACTGCTATACCGGCTATTTGAGGCAGCAATCCACCTCTTGCCTGCACAATAGACAAAACAGAAGCGACCACGGCTCCCGGATAAATCAAAAACTTCTTTTTCTCTTTTTGTTCTTCCTTATCTTTCTCAGGCTCCCTCATCTTTTTCACCTTTCTTTTCACTCTTTATAGCCAGAAAGATTATAAGAGGGGATTGTTTGATTATCGTTTCAAAATTGTTTCTATAATATTAATTTTTACATTAGTTTCCTCATAGCTGATTACCGCCAGGATTCCAAAAAATAAGGCGGATATTTCCACATTTAAAATCTTTATCGGTATTTTTATATATCTCCCTATCGATCCTGGGGTATGCAGACCGTGGTTACTTTTCTGTCATCCATCTCGTTCTTCCCTGCCTTCCTGATCCGGTTCACAACGGATATGTATTTTCAGCGTCTGCGGTTTTTTTCAAAAAAACTCAACTATAGATTCGTAGATATAACTTCATCATTATATCTATCTGCATTTGCAGAGGAATCTTCTCTTTTTGAATATTAAAAATTTTAATAGTAAAAGGGTATGTACTTCTACATTTTGGCCAGTGTACATACCCTTTTTTAACTATCTTTAATCAATAATCGAATAGTATTATAAAATCGTGCTATTTATATTTTCCATATATATTGAACCGGAACAGCTTACTCGTAGTAAGGAACCAACAAGTAATTCCCTGCTGTGATCTTATCGGAACCGAGCTGATTGCACCGCTTTACTTCATGAATATAATCGTAAATATCGTCAAAACCAGGATTCATATTGGCCTTGGCGATACTCCAGAGACTGTCTCCCTTCTCAATCTCAATGACCTTATACTGTATATCACCCAGCTGCTGGTTAGCCTCCACCACCGGAGCGCCTGACGGCACCATGCCGGAAAAGAATCCAAATCCGATAAAGAGAAGCATCACTGAGACTAAAAGAAAAAGAATCAGGCTTCTGCTGCGGAAGCTGGTCTCCTCCCTGACCATCGCACTACCGACTGGTCTTCTGCCCCTGATGTTAGTCTGTCTCTGCTGAATCTTTCTGTTATATGTTCTTGCTCTTCCTTCCATCTCTTATCCCTCCACATTTTTACAGTTGTATATGAACACATATACAAGCAAAACCAAACATATGTTTCAAACATTTGTTTGTATTATATCGAACATACTTTCTATTGTCAACAGATTTCGATGATTTTTTCGAACATATTTTCTTTTTATGCATCAGCGCTAAAAAAAGCGAAAACAGATTCGAAAACACTTGTTTTCTTTTTTGCAAAGTGATAAAATGAAAAGAACAAAACATACGTTTGACTGAAAAGGAGTTGTGATATGAGTTACGGTAAGATTACACCTAAGCAACAGGAGATTCTCGAATTTATCAAAGAATCTATTTTGAACCGTGGTTATCCGCCTGCTGTGCGGGAGATCTGTGAGGCGGTACATCTGAAGTCCACTTCATCTGTCCACTCTCATCTGGAGACCATGGAAAAGAACGGCTACATCCGCCGCGACCCGACGAAGCCGAGGGCTATAGAGATCATTGACGATAATTTTAATCTGACCAGAAGGGAGCTTGTCAATGTGCCGATCGTGGGTACAGTGACTGCCGGTGAACCTATTCTGGCCGTTGAGAATATTGAAGGATATTTTCCGATTTCTCCGGAATTTCTGAAAAATAAGCAGACCTTTATGCTGAAAGTCAAGGGCGAGAGCATGATCAACGCCGGTATTTTCTCCGGTGACTATATTCTGGTGGAGGAGACGCCGACGGCTTCCGATGGCGAGATTGTCGTTGCCCTTGTGGAAGATTCTGTTACGGTGAAGCGTTTTTATAAAGAAGACGACTGTTTTCGCCTGCAGCCGGAAAATGACGCCATGGACCCGATTATTGTCCCTCAGAACACTCCTTTTTCTATCGTAGGAAAGGTAATCGGACTTTTCCGCATATTTAAATAATTCAACAATATCATATCAAAGAGTCCCGCCGCAGGAATTTATCTTATGAGAGCTTCCTTTTCCGGAAACAGTTTTTTCTCATTGGTTCCTGAGGCGGGACCTTTTTATTTCATAGGAAATTGCATTCCTATGAAATAAAAAACGCTCCGCGAGGATTGCACTGCGGCGGATAGGAAGATGCCGCTTTCGCGACCCGCCGCAGGCGGAGAATCCTGCTTTGCAGGATTCTTTCTTATGTTTATTATTTCAGAGCTGACGATCTTACTCAGGTCCGGTGAATGGCTTTCCGACCACAGATCGGGCAGGTTACCTCCACTTTTCCCTTCTTTCTTGGAACACGGATATGCTTTCCACATCCTTTACAGGTGAATATCCGGTATTCTTTTCGCATGGCGAATCTTTTTTTCTGCAGACTGAAAAACTGCAGAAACTGTTGGTTTTCTTTTTGGCGTGCCGGCACATTTTTTGAAAACATGCGGAACAGAGAATATATGATTCCGCACAGAGCCAGCAGATAAAGTAGTGAACTGTTCAATATCACAGAGAGCACGTACACGATGATGGAGACGATAAAAGTTACTCTGCATAATTCATCATTGCCGTTTCTCTGCTGCATAAAATTGGATAATTTCCATCTTAATTTATCTATAATTCCTGCACCTCCTGAATCTGTCGTACTAATTTCCGTACTGAGCAATAATATTTCCTGCCGAACGTTCCAGATTCTCCTTTGCCTGGCGGATGGCGGTCATGTCCTCCTCCGTCATCCGGTCCAGACGGAACCTGCCCATAAGTTTGGACAGAGCGTTTATATCACTCTTTACCTGTTTTTTAACCGGACGTTCAATCTGTTTTCCGCCGTTTTTCAAAGCACGCTGTGCCTGACTTAACACTTTCTGAGCATCTCCTGTCAGGGCGATTGCTTCTTTTCTTAAATTATCCATACCGGCGTACTGCTGTGCATCCCGAATGGCCTGTTCGATTTCCGCATCGCTCATCCGGTCGTCGGCGGTGATGGTGATGGACTGTTCTTTGCCCGTATCCAGATCTCTGGCGGAAACTTTCAGAATACCATTGGTATCGATATCAAAGGTTACTTCAATCTGCGGCACACCCGCAGGAGCCCGCCGGATGCCTTTCAGACGGAACTTTCCGATGGTCTTATTGTCCTTTGCCATAGGGCGTTCGCCCTGCAGCACATGAATTTCCACATCCCTCTGGTATGGAGCGGCCGTGGAGAACACACGGGAATATTTGGTCGGCAGAGTGGTATTTCTCTCCACCAGACGAGTGGCCACACCTCCCACAGTCTCGATGGACAGGCTCATCGGCGTCACGTCAAGGAGAAGCAGATCGGAACCTGCCACAGCCAGGGAATTGCCCTCCAGAGTATTGCCGAGCACAGCGGCGCCCATGGCCACGCACTCGTCGGGATTGATGTTCCGGGATGGTTCTTTTCCTGTGAGCAGGCGCACCTTTTCCTGCACGGCAGGGATCCGGGTGGAACCGCCCACTAAAAGAACACGACCCAGCTCTGAGGCGGCAATGCCGGCGTCACTGAGCGCCTGCTGCACCGGAGCGGCGGTTCTCTCCACCAGATCCTGGATCAGTTCCTGAAACTTTGTTCTGGTGAGAGTGGTCTCCAGATGAACCGGCGTTCCTTTCGCCTGCATCAGATACGGAAGGACAATGCTGCTGCTCTGGGCGGTGGACAGTTCTTTCTTTGCCTGTTCCGCAGCCTCACGGATTCGCTGCATGGCTGTGAAATCTCCCGACGGATCCACATGATTCTGGTTCTTACATTCAGCAACCAGCCACCGGACGATTCTTTCATCAAAATCATCGCCGCCCAAATGGTTATCGCCGGCCGTCGCCAGCACTTCAATGACGTCGTCGCCGATCTCAATGACAGAGACATCGAAGGTACCTCCGCCCAGGTCATAGACCATAACTTTCTGAGCTTCTCCATGGTCAAGACCATATGAAAGAGCGGCGCTGGTCGGCTCGTTGATGATTCTCTTCACATCCAGCCCGGCGATTCTGCCCGCATCCTTGGTAGCCTGCCTCTGCACATCATTGAAATATGCCGGAACGGTAATGACCGCCGAAGTGACCGGCTCACCGAGAAATTCTTCCGCATCTTTTTTCAGCTGCATGAGGATCATGGCGCTGATGGTCTGCGGTTTGTAATCCTTTCCATCAATACGGATACTCCAGTCTGTGCCCATTTCTCTCTTCACAGAGCTTATAGTGCGGTCCGGATTTGTGGCCGCCTGTCTTCTTGCCACATCTCCCACCAGACGTTCTCCCTTTTTGGTAAATGCCACAACGCTGGGAGTGGTCCTTGCTCCGGAACTGTTCGGCACAATGACCGGCTGTCCGTTTTCCACCACAGCAACACAGCTGTTGGTGGTTCCCAGGTCAATTCCTATTGTTTTGCTCATATATTTATTCCTCCATCTATGTAAATGTGTCTCTGAACAAATGCATCTTTCTGTCAGCAACGGCAGAACAGGCAGCAGAACTGCATGATCATAAATGCTGTACAGAAACGGCCCATACCTTCGGCATATTTCTGAAATTCCTGACCGGTCTCGTTATATGTACTGCCGGACTGGCTCATACTCTGCATGGCGTTTTGGTATACCGTATTTCCCGGCTCCATCTGTACCGCCCTCTGGATCTGCTCCATGGCAAGTATGGCATTTCCCTGCCCGTAATTGGCCAGGGCGCTCAGATAATACCACCGGGCATTCCGTCCGCTGCTGACCACGGTATTTAATCCCTGGACAGCGTAAGCGTAACGTCCGGCGTTGATATTCTGCACAGCCTGACGGATCACATCACTGTCTCCCGGCTGTACCGTCGGACCGGCCGGCCCGTAAGAGGCACGGCCGAAGCCGCCGAAAATATCGTCGAAATCAAAAGGCCCGTAACCGCCATAGCCCCCGTTTCCATTGCCGTAGCCGCCATTGCCATAATTTCCATAACCGCCGCCGTAGCTCTGCTGTCCCTGCCGGTTTCCATATGGACTGCCATAGGGATTGCCCTGACTGCCATAGGCATTTCTGCCGGCGTTTTGTGCCTGACGCTGATATTTCTCGGGATTGTTGATCATATCATAGGCCTCATTGATTTCATTCATTTTCTCAGTGGCACCCGGATCATTGGGATGAAGATCCGGATGATACTTTTTCGCCATCTTCCGGTATGCCTTTTTTATCTCTTCCTTGCTGGCGTCCCTGGACACACCAAGGACTTTATACGGGTCATCAACCATGTCTGGTCTCCTTTCCTCTGAACTTTGCGTAATATTTCTGCCAAACGCCTCCGTAAAGAACATTTCGGATCAAATGTTCATCGGTGACGATAGGCAGTTTTTCGAATTCATCAGCGGCCACGCTGATACAGGAGGTCAGAATCTCTTCTGTCTCCTCCGGCTTTTTTTTCATATAAAAAAGAGGATTATAATTCTGTTTTCTTCTGTCCTTCTTATAATCCATGGCGGCATCCATCAGGTAGATAAAACGCCCCAGAGAAAATCCAAATTTCCGTAAGCTGTCACTCCAGAAATCTTTCTCATCATAGACAAATACTTCTGACAGCATTTTTCCGGACAGATTGACCGCCTGATCCGTCTGCTCCGGGGCATGTTTTTCCACTTCAGCGAGGAGTTCCAGGCTCTCCCTGATATTTCTGCACTGCCTTTCGTAGCGTGCTTCCACCTCCCTGTACTTTTCTTCCAAAAGCTTACTGTAAGCGAGACGGGTGCGCTTTTTTTCATCCTCCCAGTCGTCAAGACATTTATAATACGCCAGAGCCACTGTCATATCCGCCGCATAATCAATATATTTATTATGAAGAAATGTTCTGTCTTTCAAAGGGTGTACCGGGCAGCGGTACTGTGCCCGTTTTTCTTCCGGCTCATAGAGGGCAGTCAGAAACAGCGCCAGAAATGTCATATCAAAATTCAGGGAAAATCTGGACAGCTGTCCGTATCGGTTTCGCAGACTGTGACAAATTCCGCAGTACATCTGCTGGTATCGTTTCAGTTCCTCTTCCGACAGTCCTTTTTTATTACAGATGATATATCCAAACGTCGCAATCGCTCCTTTCTTTCCATTTCTCCATAATTAAACAATATCAACCTCAAATTTATCTCAACTAATCCTCAATTTCCATTGAGATTTTCTTACTTTTTTGTTACTCTTGCAATAAATACATATTTTGCATGGAGGAATGATATGTTTAAAATACTCGTGGTGGAAGATGATAACAGTCTGAAACGCCTATTTTGTAAAACACTGGAAAAAAATAATTTTATTACTTTTCCGGCTGAGAGCGCCGCAGAGGCTCTGGATATTCTGGACGAGGAGTCCATCGACCTGATCATCACAGATATCATGATGCCGGGAATCGACGGTTTCGATTTTATCCGGCAGCTGAGAGACGCTAATATTGATCTTCCGGTCCTCATTATCACAGCCAAGAGCGATATTATGGACAAACAGACAGGATTTCAGGCCGGCGCTGACGACTATATGGTCAAACCCATTGATATTCATGAGATGGTGCTGCGGGTCAACGCTCTCCTGCGCCGTGTAAAGAGCGTCAGCGAGCGGAGGCTTACCTTTGGCGGCACCTGCATGGAATACGATACCTGGACAGTGACTGATAATACAGGGACAAAGATTCTCCCCCAGAAGGAATTTCAACTGCTCTACAAAATGCTCTCTTATCCGGGACAGATTTTTACCAGACAGCAGCTCCTTGATGATGTATGGGGGATGAATAATTACGAAGATTCCCATACTCTTGATGTGCATATCAGCCGTTTGAGAGAGAGATTCAAGGAAAATACAGATTTTAAGATCGTGACCATACGTGGTCTTGGATATCGGGTGATAAAAAATGAAGAAAAAAATTGAAAAATGGAAAGCTTCTGATCTCTGGAAGCTCCGCAAACGTTTTACCCTGACTTTTTTTGTAATCATATTGCCGTTTTTCTTTCTGATACCGGGCATCTTCTATTTTCTGGCCCGAAATGGAATCTCTGTGGGAATCGTCAGCGTTCCCATCACTATCACCTTTGTGCTCATCGGTCTGTTATGTTTTCTTCTGGGATATGTGATTTCTTTTTTTCTGATGCGTCATGTATTCCATCCTCTGGAACAATTGAGTAACGCCTCCCGTCAGATTGCCCGGGGCGATTACAGCGCGCAGATTGAATATAAGGGCAATATCGAAGAAATCCGGACAACCATCGATAATTTTAATTTTATGGCAAAGGAGCTGAACTCCGTGGAAATCATGCGCAATGACTTCATAGCAAATGTATCTCACGAATTTAAGACCCCATTGTCCTCCATTGCCGGATATGTCACCCTCCTGCAGGATTCCGATCTGTCAGAAAGTGAACGAAATGAATATATTCAGATGGTCTTTTTTAATATCGAAAAACTCAACGATCTGACCAGCAATATCCTGCAGCTTTCCCGCCTGGAGAATCAAAACGCATTAAAAAAACCGGTGCATTACCGGCTGGATGAACAAATCCGGGAGGCCATTGTGCTGCTGGAGCCCAAATGGAGCCAGAAGCGGATCACCATGGATGTAGATCTGCAGGAGCTTTCCTACACCGGACAGTCAGCCCTCTTATTCCAGGTCTGGACCAATCTCATCGGAAACGCTATCAAGTTCTCCAATCCGGATTCTTCCATTTCCATCACCCTGCGGCGGTACCATGACGATCTCACCGTGACGGTAGCTGACCGCGGCATCGGCATGACGGAGGAAACCCGCAAACACATTTTTGAGAAATTCTATCAGGGCGATTCCTCCAGAAAGGAACAAGGAAACGGCCTGGGACTCGCCATCTGCAAAATCATCCTCGATCTGTGCGGCGGAGATATCCATGTGGCCAGCGAGCCTGGAAAAGGCAGTGTCTTTACTGTTCGGCTGCCGGCTGCCGAATCAGAAGAATAAATGACACAAAAAAGCATACAGAGAACGGCTCCGGACGAACAGAAATATGTCGTATAATCCAGATAAACCCGGATGTCGTTATTCTGACGATATCCGGGTCTGTCTGATCGGTCTGTTGTTATGCATTCAAAATATTCATAAACTGTTCGCCGGTGATGGTCTCTTCCTTATACAGGAAGGATGCCAGCTCATCCAGCTTCTGACGATTATCTGACAGGATTCCGAATGCTTTTTCATGCTGCTTTTTCACCAGTTCCACTACTTTTTTGTCAATTTCTCTCTGAGTTTCCGCAGAACAGGTCATGCTGGTATCATCCCCCAGATATGGGTTGGTCTGGGTCTCCATAGCCACCATGTCAAACTCTTCGCTCATACCGTAGCGGGTGATCATAGCCCGGGCGAGCTTCGTTGCCTGTTCAATATCGTTGGAAGCGCCGGTAGTCACTGACCCAAAGATCAGTTCCTCTGCAGCACGTCCGCCGGTCAGGGTGGCTATTTTGTTCTCCATCTCTTCTTTACTCATGAGATAATGATTTCCTTCTTCCACCTGCATGGTATATCCCAGAGCACCGGATGTCCTTGGTACAATGGTAATCTTCTGCACCGGAGCAGAATTGGTCTGTCTGGCTGCCACCAGAGCATGACCCACCTCATGATAAGCGACAATCTTCTTTTCTTTATCGGTGAGAATGGCGTTCTTCTTCTGATAACCTGCAATGACAACTTCAATGCTTTCCTCCAGATCCGCCTGGGTGACAAACTGTCTGCCGTCACGGACTGCCCGCAGTGCAGCCTCATTGACAATATTGGCAAGTTCCGCGCCGGAAGCACCGGAAGCCATGCGCGCCACCTTATTATAATCAATGTTGTCGGCCACTTTAACCTTTTTGGCGTGTACCTTTAAGATATCTTCCCGTCCTTTCAGATCCGGGAGCTCCACCGGAACACGGCGGTCAAACCGTCCCGGACGAAGAAGCGCCGGGTCCAGAGATTCCGGACGGTTGGTGGCCGCCAGGATGATGACGCCGGTATTCTCCTCAAATCCGTCCATCTCTGTGAGCAGCTGATTCAAGGTCTGTTCCCGCTCATCATTGCCGCCGTACTGCCCGTTTCGCTTCTTTCCAATGGCGTCGATCTCATCAATGAAAACGATACACGGGGCTTTTTCTTTGGCCTGTCTGAATAAGTCTCGTACTTTGGAAGCGCCCATGCCCACGAACATCTCCACAAATTCCGAACCGGACATGGAGAAAAACGGCACGTTGGCTTCGCCGGCCACAGCCTTTGCCAGCATGGTCTTACCGGTTCCGGGAGGGCCCACCAGCAGGATTCCTTTCGGCATGGATGCGCCGATATCTTTGTATCTGTCAGGATTATGCAGATACTCCACAATCTCCGTGAGATTCTCCTTGGCCTCGTCTTCGCCGGCCACATCGGAAAAACGGATACCCTCCGAGGATTTGACATAAATCTTGGCGTTGCTTTTTCCCATACCAAAAGTCATGAAATTATCTCCGCCGGCCCGGTTCATCATCTTCTTGGACATATACTGACCGATGAGCACAAAGATAAGGATCGGCAGGATCCAGCTTAAAAGAATGGTCAGGATCGGAGAAGACTGCCGTATTTCCTGTCCGGAAAAAGAAATGCCTGCGTCATGAAGACGCTGGGTAAGCCCATTGTCTTCCACCATAGCCGTCTTATAAATCTTATCATCTTTATCTGTAAAATAGATCAGATTTTCCTGGGCATCAATCTCCACCTCATCGATCTGTTTGTTATCTGTCATGGTCATAAAAGTGCCATAATCCACTTCTTTAATCTGCCGTTCCATAATCAATGGACGGGCAAGGGCATTGAAAAGAATCAGGCAGATTACCACGATACAATAGTAAAAAATCAGGGGTACTTTCGGTTTTTTTACTTCTTTCATGCACATTACCTCCATTTTTGCATATCATAATAACTTTAGCAAAAAACAACAAAAGATATCATTTATAAATTTACAAATATGTCTTGACAAAAATTGAATTTTGTCATAAAACACCAGTATAGGAGAGTGAGAACAATGACAGAATCTTTAAAAGACCGGATTGCAGAAGCGTTTCTTACCTTAATCAGACAGAAAAACATAGACAAAATTTCAGTAAAAGATCTGGCGGATCACTGCCATATTTCCAGACAAAGTTTTTATTATCATTACCGGGATATCCTGGAAGTGATTGAATGGATCTTAAACCGGCGTCTGGAAAAACTTCTGACCAGAAACCTCCAGTGTCAGACCCAGGAAGAAGCGGTGGAGGTATTTCTGGAATTTTCCCAGATGAACCGGACCTTTATCCATAAACTTCTGGCGTCAAAATATCACGATATCCTCGCCCCCATGCTCATCAAATCTCTGAAAAGATATCTGCAGGAATTTTTTCGTCTGCGGCTCAGTGATTCTGCCATGAGCTACGCGGATACGAATATCACTCTGAATTTCTGCGCTTACGGCCTCTTAGGGCTGCTCCTCGAGAATTCCTGCGGAGACAACAAAGAAAATAAAAAGAACGCCGTTCAACAAATATGCAGGGTTTTATCTAAACTTTTCGATTAAGACCGGTTTCATGGAAGATTTTCATCAAAAATTTTCCCATGAAAATGTCCGGAATAGCGGAGCGTTATTTATTTCATAGGAATGCAGTTTCCTATGAAATAAATAAAAAAGGCCTGCAGCGCTTAGTGCTGCAGGTCCTCTTTTGTAACCGGCTTTCCATCTCTCCAGATTCGTTCCAGATCATAGAATCCACGGTCTTCTTTACTGAATACATGGACGATCACATCTTTGTAATCCATCAAGATCCAGTTGGCTGTCTGATATCCTTCAATCTGCTTTGGCTCATATCCGGCTCTGCCCAGCGCTTCCTCCACGCTGTCTGCCATGGCCTGAACCTGATTTCGGTTATTTCCATCAGCAATGACAAAATAATCAGCCAGCACAGAAATCTCACTGATATCCAGGATTGTGATATCTTCTGCCTTCTTATCTTCCAGGGCGTCAATGACAATCTGTGTCATCTTTTTTGATTCTTCCACGGTTACACCTCCTGATTCCTCATTCTGTATATTCTGTAGTACTCCCAGGTCCGTCGGGTCATCGGATCGGTGGTACTTTTTTTGTTGGATAAATATTTTATGCTGTCCTCAAGAATCTGACAGAGACATTCGTCCAAATCCTTAAAGGCCAGCTCCCTCACTTCCGCAAGATTCGGCGCCTGATTCCGGTTTGGCTCCAGATAATCCGCCACATACACGATTTTATCTAACAGCGACATATCCGGTTTGCCGGTGGTATGCCAGGTAATAGCTGAGAGAATCTCCGGATCAGCAATGCCGTATTTGACGTTGGCAAAGCAGGCGCCCAGTTTGGCGTGGAGAAGTTCGGGGTTCTTCTTCTCATATTTGGAAATCGGCATACCATATCGCTTGCTGTATGCGATCTTATCTTCCGCTGAGAGATATTTGGCGCAGTCATGGAGCAGCCCTGCCATTCTGGCCTTTTCCATATCGGCGCCGTAACGCATGGCAAGACAAGCGGACGTATATTCCACTCCCAGCGTGTGTTCAAATCGTTTTTCTGATAAAAGGTTTTTTAAATCTTTTCTGATTTCCTCTCTGGTCATTGGTACGCTCCCATCTACATGACATAAAGCTTGTGTTCATAAATATAATCTGCCACCTCCCGGGGAAGCAGATAACGGATGCTCTCGCCTGCCTGCACCCGCCGTCGGATATCATTGGATGAAATCTCCAGGCTGGGCGAGTTCAGGAAATGGATGGAGGCATCGTATTTATTTTCGATATATTCAATCTGACTGTTTAGGGAACTGGACAGGTCTCCGCGGCCGGCCACCAGAATGACCGCCATTCGGAGAACATCCGCCGTGTCTTTCCAGGATTCAATATGGTAAAGCGAATCTGCCCCCATGATAAAATAATAGTCACAGTCAGGATTTTTACGGGTCAGATTTTTAAGAGTTTCCACTGTATAAGTGGTCCCTTCCCGGTTTAATTCTTCTCCGGAAAAAGTAAAATGAGCGTTATCTCTGATGGCAAGCTTCACCATCTGCACCCGGTCTTCCTCCGTCACACTGTTGCCAAGCTTTTTATAATAAGGATTCTTGGTTGGCATGAAAAGAACTTCATCCAGGGAGAACTGATGATACGCTGTCTCCGCCAGAAGAAGATGACCGAAATGGATGGGATTAAATGTACCGCCCATGATACCGATCTTTTTTTGTCTGCTCATATCAGCCTTCTCCCGTTTTACGGCAGTGTAATTTTACTGTCTTCCTTTGCCTGTTTAAATAACACGATTTTCTTTCCGATGACCTGCACCACCTCAGAACGGGTTCTCTCCGCCAGGATCTGTGCCAGCTCCTTCGGATCATCGAAACAGTTTTTGAGAACCGATATTTTGATCAGCTCTCTTTTATCAATGGCCTCCCGTACCGCATCGATGATCTCCGGTGTCAGGGATGCCTTGCCGATCTGAAAAATCGGGTCCATTGTCATGGCAAGACCTTTTAAATAGGCTCTCTGCTTACTTGTCATTTCTTTCTCCTTTTATATTTTTACAGCAAATGTATGAATCTATGCAGGCGTTCCCCGGTTACGGTCCGCTGTACCTGCTTTTATTTATAGTAGTCAAACTCCAGATTATATAAGCGCACGGTGTCGCCTTCCTCGATGCCGAGCTCCTCCAGACGTGCAAGGACACCATTTTCCTTCATAAACTTCTGGAAAAACTCAAAGCCCTTCTCAGATTCCAGGTTGGTGTAGCCAAGCATTCGTTCCACCTTCGGGCCTTCCACCGTAAATACGCCCGGTTCTGCCATGGCAACCACGATGGACTCCGCCGGTTCTTCCTGCTGCATCTCAAAGAAGTATTCCTGTTCAAACTCCACCGGCTCTTCCGGAAGTTCTTTGAGAAGCGTATTGACATGCCACAAAAGCTCCTTTAATCCCTTGCCGCTGACTGCGGATATCGGGAAAACCTTAATACCCTGTGGTCCGAATTCCTCTTCCAGCATCTCCACGATCAGCTGGCAGTCTTCCTCGCTCATGGCGTCGATCTTGTTGGCGGCAATCACCTGCGGCCGTTTCGCCAGCTCCGGATTGTAAGAAGCCAGTTCCTGGTTGATGGCCTTGATATCTGCAATGGGATCTCTTCCCTCCACAGAAGCCGCATCCACCATATGGATCATCACTTTGGTCCGCTCAATGTGCCGCAGGAACTCCAGTCCAAGGCCCACGCCTTCAGATGCCCCTTCGATGATTCCAGGAATGTCGGCGATGACAAATCCATTGCCTTCCGCCAGATCCACCACGCCAAGATTTGGATTCAAAGTGGTGAAATGATAGTTGGCGATCTTTGGTTTTGCGTTGGTGACACGGGAAAGAAGTGTGGATTTACCCACGTTCGGGAATCCAACCAGTCCCACATCGGCAATGACCTTAAGCTCCAGGTCCACCCAGAGCTCCTTGGCTTCCTGTCCCGGCTGGGCGTACTTTGGCGCCTGCATGGTGGCTGTGGCATAATGCTGATTGCCTTTGCCGCCACGGCCGCCCTTCAATAACACCACCGGTTCTGTCCGGTTAGCCATATCAAGAATGACCTTTCCGGTCTCCGCATCCTTGATAACAGTTCCGGCCGGAACTTTCAGAATCATATCCTCTCCGCTTGCGCCGGTACAGCGGCGCTTGGAGCCTTCCTTGCCGTCGCCGGCACAATATTTCCTTTTATGACGAAAATCCACGAGAGTATTGAGTCCCGGGTCCACGACGAATATCAAATCGCCGCCCTTGCCGCCGTCCCCTCCATCAGGACCGCCGTCCGGAACGTAAAGCTCTCTTCGAAAGCTGACATGCCCGTCCCCGCCCTTGCCAGAACGGATAAAAATGCGCGCACGGTCTGCAAACATCGATGATACACTTCCTTTCTGTCTGTTACTTATGTTTTTGGTGAGCAGCCCCTGTTATTATTATGAGACGGCCGTCACCTTTTCATCTGATCTATAACGATTTATTTCATAAAGAAAGCGGCTTCAAACCGTTACTTTTGAAGCCGCTGATAAACAAGAGTTCCCTATGCTACTGGGTATACAGAGCACTGTTTTTTGTCTCTGCCTTTTCTTTCAAAACGAACAACACCATCTACTAATGCAAATAATGTGTCATCACCACCGCGTCCTACGTTAACGCCTGGATGAATCTTTGTACCGCGCTGTCTGTAAAGAATATTACCAGCTTTTACAAACTGTCCGTCTGCTCTCTTCGCACCCAGTCTCTTAGACTCGGAGTCACGTCCGTTCTTTGTGGAACCAACACCCTTTTTGTGTGCAAAAAACTGAAGGTTCATTTTCATCATGGTCGTTACACCTCCTTCGTTATAACTTTTAACCAGGTATCATACTCTTCGGCAACAGAATGTACTCCCAGATCGAAGGACTGCATCAGCAGTGCCGCCCTCTCGCTGATCTCCGCCTTTTTAAAGGTAAGCTGCACCAGACCAAGTTCTTCCTGCTCGATGAGCTCAAACTCGTCATCGGTGAAACTCTCCAGGCTGTTTACGAGATTAATGGTAAGTACGGAAACGGAACAGCATACAAGATCTGCTCCCTCTTCTGTGCTTCCGGCATGTCCAATCACCTGAAATCCTCTGAACTGGTTCTCAGGCTTTCTGTAAATTGTAACAGTAATCATGATTACGCGTTGATCTTTTCGATCTTAACCTTTGTATATGGCTGTCTGTGACCCTGTTTCTTGTGGTAGCCTGTTTTTCTCTTATACTTGTAAACGATAATCTTCTTCTCTTTACCGTCTTCCAGTACAGAAGCTTCCACAGTTGCACCAGCAACTAAAGGTTCTCCAACCTTTACTTCGTCACCGCCAACCATCAACACCTGGTCAAATGTATAAGCAGAGCCGGCCTCAACGCCCAGTTTCTCAACTCTGATCACGTCGCCTTCGCTTACTTTATACTGTTTACCACCTGTTGCAATAATAGCGTACATATGGCACCTCCTAAAACATTACTCGCCAGTTTTGGTGTCCGAACGGAACTTTCAACCTAACTGTGCGGCATACATCTGCCATGTTAGCATACGGAAGAATGAAAGTCAAGCAAAAAATCAGTCAATCAGAACATTTTTTATTTAAACCAGCTTTTGACCATGGTCTTAAACATCAGAAGAATGATTACCTTCTTATTATAATAACGGCTCAGATAATCGGACAGATTATAAATAACCATGGCCGCAGTCGTCTCGCTCATGGTATTGTTCAAATTGAAGAATATTGAGCACTGCTGTGCCGCTGGCGCTGTTCTGGGCGATATTGCCATAGTAAAGCACATTGTCGTTGCTGCCGCAGAGCAGGGCGGAGAATTATATCATAATTTTCCGAATTGACGGCATTTGCCCCTGAGCGGATTCATGGGGCATGATCATTGAGATTTTTTATTTTCACCGTTGACCACCATACATTCTTTCTCATAAAATGCTATTCCGTATGTTATGATTCTCTCCATACCCCTTCGCCTGAGGCCGACGGCATATTTTTTCTCTCTGATCTGCTGTAATGCTTTTGCACAGGCTTTTTCCAGGTTTCCATCATGGGCATATTTTAGCTCAATTACGATGCCGATATGTTCCGGCGTATAGATGGATATATCACGGTATCCCTCTCCCGTCTCGGCATTGGACTGAATCAGCCAGTTCTCCTGGCTTCGCAGCAGCCCCAGTATCATACCATGATAAAAGTTTTCTTTTCTGTCCACTCGGACCGCTGTGTCCCGAACGCAACAAGAAGGAAGCCGTATCGAGTATTTTAAAAGCATTCGAATTCTTCGAGAGCCTTTATTTATGCGGTTCTCAGAGCATATACTAAGAAATCGCCGACGATTACTGTTACTTATTGCAAAACATTTTTGTTAGAACACTGTTAGAACAGAGAGGCACACTACTATATAATTTATTGAATATGTTTTATGAATTCAGAAGATGTTTGACTTATAGTATTTTATTTGAATTCTCATAGATTATTCTTTTCCTGTATTTTCAAAAAAGCTTCATTTAGACTCAAATAAATGTTATGGACTCTTTGTACTGTCTGGACGGATACTCGGATTCCTTTACCATAGCGGCTTCCCTGTTCCCAATTCGTAATGGTATCAGCCAATAAATCTAAAGAATCTTGTTTATCAAATTCAAATCCGGTTTCTATTAATAGATTTAACAGATATCGAATGTCATGTGTTCTATTATAAGGGATACCGTACTCCATTAAAATGGCTTTCATTAAAAATTCAATTGCCTGTTGTGCTTCAAAACAGGCCACGTCCAGATAAGCGTCATCATCCGCTATTTTTCCCAATGCATTTTTTGATTGTTCAAACATAACCAGAGAACGGCTATATATTGTGCTCATAAACAAGGACTCCTTTCTCCACAGAATCTTTAAGGACAGTACCATCCAAATATGCATAATCGACTACATCTGCATTTCCTTTAGTAACAGAAGAAATCGTCTGTCTCATGTTTTTAGTAAAAGGTTTTAATACTCCTTCTTTATCATAGCAGTCCTGATTCCAGTCAATACAAATATCTAAGTCGCTGGTGATATCGCAGTCATACCTTGTGGAACTGCCAAAAATGATGATACGGCGAACAGCCTGGTCTTTTTTCGCCTGGTCTACAATTTGAGCTACCATTTTTTGCTTTAATGGATGAATCCTGTTTACATTTTTAAAAGCATTATTACTGACCACCCGGTTAAATTTCCAGTCTTTTGATTTCCTTGCCATCAAATATTCTTGTGTTGTCATGCTATCACCTGCCTTCTGAATATTGTTGTATCTATTTTTAAAATACCTGTTTTAATTTTTAATATTATTGACAATTTTAACTATTTAGAGTCCGCCAGATATAAGTAGATTCCTTCTTTTTCTATATTACTATAAAAAGGATACACAGGCAGCCATTTTTTAAAATGTTCTTCACTTTTTGCCAGAGGTTTGATATCCAAATCATAATCCATGTTAAAATCGTAAGTCATGCCAGATAACTGATGTCGGTATTTCTTTATCTCTATATCAGAAATATCCAACAAAATCATTATATCAATATCAGAATCCTCGGTATAATCGCCCCGTGCATAAGAACCGTAGAGTGTGATTGATTTTATGTGGGAGCCATATATTTCTATCAATTTTGTTATATATTTTTTTAATAATAAATGGATGGTTGTTGTCATGATGACACCTATTTAAAAAAAGAAAATCTTTAATCAAATTTATCTTAACACACTATGTTAGGATTTACTATATGGTTTTATCATGCTTATTATAAAGACTTTTTGCAATCGAATAGAATAATATTAACAGAAAATGAAGAAAAAATTATAACATAAACAGCGATAATTCTTAACAGATTTCAAATATAGAAGATGATGAAGAATATGGACATATTTTTCCAAAAAAATAGATTCAATTAATACATATTAGAGATATGGAAGAAAGACTGATAAACTAAGATTTT
Source organism: Eubacterium sp. An11 (assembly GCF_002161065.1). GTDB lineage: Bacteria > Bacillota > Clostridia > Lachnospirales > Lachnospiraceae > Anaerobutyricum > Anaerobutyricum faecale. The sequence continues at coordinate 50,327 of NZ_NFLV01000022.1, forward strand.
GATTTACCACGGCCCTATCAGTCTTTCTTTACATATCAACTATTGAAAAAGTCGTATATGAAGACCATATCTGCGACTCTGTAAAAAGATGGAGCTCACCATCTTCTTCCACTCAATTATACCAAATTGATATATTTATTTATTTTTTTTACCGTTTAGATCATCTGCTAATTTTTTTAATCCTAGCACTCCATTAAAGAACGTTTCAGCACCAAGTTTGCCAAATTTTTTTAAAGGAGATGTCCGTTTTACAATAGAATTTGGAGAAGAATAATCAGCACTAAAATTATTACCATTATCGCCAGCAGAAAATCTATTTTTAGAATCCTGCTGGCACAAGATTTTTTTTCGTAACAAACCATTATCCCCGATTCTGTTTCTATATGACCAAATCCTTTTTCTTTTGATGTAAGTCCTAGAGAATCTTTTAAAATACTTAAATCTGACATTTTTTGAGATAATGTCAAGTACATAACATCATTTTCTTGTATATGTTTTATCCAATTACTATTTGTTATGTTACATACATTTTTGAAGGATAGCGTGGTAATTTCATGTAACATAGAAATATCAATATCATATCCAAAAAAACATTCTTTATTTATTATAATACTCTTACTAATCTTAGAAGCCAGTTCTTCTTCAGATAAATCCCCACTAACTAATTTATAAAATTCTTCCCATTTCCAACTAATAATGGCAATATTCATATAATATTTGCAATCATTTATAATATTTACTAATTTTTTCTTTAAGACAAAATAAGCTGGCGTTTCATCACTACTAGTTTTTGGAATTCTTCCAAAACCACTACGCACCAATCCACTCTCTAAACAATTAGATATAAATCGACTATGCTTGTATTTTTTTTCTGACAATTTTTGCAATTTATTTTGTTTTATAGAGTCGTCAATAACACCTATATGAAAACCCGTCGGAGATCCATCATAAGAACAATAATAAAATATTAACATAAATTTCTCCTCTCTGTTAAAATCCCATTGGATTTTGTATAATGTGGTATCCATCTCCTTCTTTTTTAATGCGCTGTTTAATTAATTCCTTATATTCTAAATAATCATTAATAGATGCAATATCAAAAAATTTTTCTCCTATTTTTATGCCAAGTTTACCAAAAATATTTGCACCATTATATTCATTTCTTTTTCTTTCTTCAATCATTTCTGCAATATAACGCATCAAATAAACAATTGGTTGCTCACAATATGAACTGCTCCCCGTCAAGTAGACAATGAAAAAAATATAAATTTTTCCTGCCAGTAGATTAAAACTACTGGCAGATTTTATGCTGCCTGCAAATAAATTTCATGTTTTTCCATAGGAG
>NZ_NFLV01000023.1 GCF_002161065.1 Eubacterium sp. An11
TTTCTCCAGGTCTTAGACAGTCCTCCCTCACAGCTCGCGGTCGGAAACTGTATGCACTCCGAATGGCATCTGTATATTGGAAAAATCTTTGTTCCACCTTTGCAAAAATCCTGTGCTACGCTGGCAAAACAGCAGTCTATGGCTACAGACAAATCAACTGATACCCAAATTTATGGTTGTGTCTGTCTGGTATAAACCTGCAGAGCAGGCCACACAGGTAGCTCTTCTGTCGGTTTGAATCAGGTACTTTTGCTATAATCCGGGTGATGCAGGAGACAGGAATTTGCGGCACGGTAGAATCGTGATAGAAAAACGGATCAGGGAAGATCGACGACGACTGTGAGCGCAGGCGTCGATGGTAATTACCAAAAAGGAATCCGGTTACCAGCCTGCCGAAGTGGAGGAGGAGACTTCCCTGACTGTGTTTTTCTATGATACATATAAGACCGCAAATTCCGTCTGTTCTTCTTCGCCGGGATCATTTCAAAACCTATAGGTTCAAAGCGACAAATCCTAATTCTCCTGTATTTTTCCGCACATGGCGTGATTAGATACTGCGTCAAATACAAAAGTAAATCCCCTGCTTTCTCTTACGGAGATCATTCCGGCAAGCTCCGGATATTCCGGGCAGATCTTCAGGAATATGTCCGGCTGGTCCAGGAGAAGTTCCGGGCGGAAGGACAGGGTTTTCTGATTATTCCAGATGGCGCAGTAGATCATTTCCGCTTCCACCAGATCCTGGAACATATGGCTGCCATAACTGAGTTCCGGCATATAACCCACCCGATTGTCAGCCACTTCGCAGATAATGGAAAAGTTTGAGATATCTCCAAAAGCTACTGGTACGCCCAGCTCAGGTGAGGAGGTGCCGATGCGCCCCGGTGTCATCAGCATAATGTTATCTTTAGTCCCTTTACGATCCTGATAATGGCGGTTTATTTTATGAATGGCAGATACCACGTCATACTTTTTGTTGTATGGATAGCTGTAATAGAGAACCGGATCTACCTGGATTACCACATCCACCGGGCGGCGGTCGGAGGCGCCCATGGAAGCGTCTTTAATGTCAAAGAAAATGTCGTCCCATTCTATTTTAGAAAAATCAACCTGTTTGCTCTTTTTGCTGGTATAAAGCGGACGGCACTGCAGAAGATTGACGACAAAATCCCCGGTTTCATCCATATTTACCGTATATTCGATATCTACCGGGTTATGGTATACCTTTTCAAGGGTGTGAAGAATGCACTGCATCAGTCCGGTAAACCCGGAGTTGGACAGAAGACCCTGACAGCTGACAAACCACACATCCCGGTAAATACCCCGTTGCTGCAGGAGCATTTCCGCATCCCGGTCGTGTTCCAGAAGAAGTTTTTTGTACCAAAGCGGAAGAACAGGAAGAAGCTGATTTAAAGGAAGCTCACGGGCGCAGTTTTCCGTGCAGTCCAGCACATCGATATTACGCTGGGAATACCGGTGTTTCTGCTCTGTGGTGCTGTAAATGGTGGCTGTAGGGCGGTCCAGGTTGGACAGACGTGGATAGTCTTCGGAGGTCCGGTCCACGGCTTTGGTGCCAAGACCCATGACGATGCGCAGCATTCCCGCAGAGGAATCCATATCCGGCATCCACTTGTAGGTACTGTGGCTGTAGCCGACTCCGGCGGCGCCGGGCATGAAATAATTGCCATATCCGGATCCGGACACGCGCTGTACAAGAATTGCCATCTGTTCGTCCCTGGTATCCAGTCCGCGCTGGTAGCGGTATTCCAGAGCAGAATAATTCATGGTGCTGGCATATACCTGCCGCACAGCCTGTTCAAATTTCTCCAGACGTTCCTGAGGACTCCCCTGATTGACACAGAAGACAGATTCATATTTTCCTGCGAAAGCATTTCCGAAGCCGTCTTCCAGAAAACTGGAAGAGCGGACGATGATCGGACTCTGCCCGTAGTATTCCAGCATGTTCAGAAATTGTTCCCGGATATTGGCCGGAAACTGTCCGGTGAGCAGATGGTCCCGAAGTTCTCCGGCGGCGCTGAAATAGCCTTCTTTTGTCCGCTGCCGGATGCGGAGCCGCCAGCAGTCGTTGGACACAATGTAGGTATAAAAAACGTCGGAGCCGATATAAAAAGAGTCATGGGGCTCGTTGTGTCCTGTGAACTCCGGGATCTCTGTCTCACAGATTTTCCGGGCGAGAACCATACCACAGGCTTTGCCGCCAATGGCACCGCTGCCGATCATCCGGTTGCGGAGCAAAAAATAGTCATCCGGAGTGAAATACTGCCGGACCAGCTTTTTCAGCCGCTCGTCTTTTGTCATGGTGCTGTCGATGATCTGTTCCTCGGTATCTTCACTGAAGATTCCCCGGGTATATTCCATTTTTGCCAGATTAAAGAAACGGTCATAGCTGTCGTAATTCTGGTCCGGATGATTTAAGGAAAGGTTCTGCAGAAGCTGATAATACCGACTCATGCCAACGCCGCCCTCCACCGGGCGGAACTGCCCGTCTTTTCTTGAAAAGTGGTGGGGCAGAAACATCTGGCCCGAATATCGGTTCCATACCTTGAGAGGATGCAGATAGATATCGTCCCCGCCGGAATAGACGTCCAGCAGAAGCTGGGTGGTATCCCGGATCCTTGCCACGGCGTCGAAGGAATGTCGTCCCCGGAGCAGTGGAAAATAAGCCACCGTATCCAGCTCAAACAGGTAGGGGCAGGTTACCCGGAAAAAGTTTCCCATCATCAGATCTGTATACCAGACAGACTGCAGTTCTGAGAGACAGTCAAACACATAGAACGCGTCCTTTCCGTGAAGAGTGATTTCATTGTGAATGGCCACGGTGAAAGCCTCAAAACCTTCATCCGGATTAAATCGTCGGACGGTCACACCGCTTAGATCTTTGATGACCGGGTCATGATGCGCAAAGCGTATGTAAATGACATCCCGTTTATCTCTGACTGCCTGACGGACAAAAGGTTCCGCAAAGATACGAAATTCCTCCACATCGTCCACCTGCCAGACCACATTGTCTCCGAGACGGATGGAATCAAGCAATGCGTCGAGACCAGCATATCCGCTTCGTATTCTGTCAAAAGCTGCCATAAATATTTTCCGCTCCTTTCTCCGGGCCGGTGCCGGCAAAGGCATCCGGCTGTTTTATTTTATGCGATAAAAAACAGGACAAAGAAGTCACAAAACTTCTTTGTCCTGTTGCTGAAACTGTATTTATCATAGCATATCCGGCAGGGAGGCGCAAGCCTTCGCCGGATATGACGGCTGAAAAGCAGACTAGAAATCTACCTCGGTTCCGTAATAGGTGCAGGTAAACAGACGTTCCATTTCAGCCGGAGTGATCTCACGAGGATTGGAACCAGTACATGCATCGCCAACGGCCAGCTCAGAGATATTGGCGACCTTGCTCTTGAATTCTTCTTCATTGATGCCGAATTCTTTCAGAGTCTTTGGAATGCCGAGGATGACATTAAAGTCATCAATCTTTTTGCACAGGCTGTTGATCAACGCCTTCTGGCTGGTGCCGTCCAGTCCCATGCGGCGGGCAATCTCAGCGTAGCGTGCAGCAGCTACCGGATCCTTTGCGTTATATTTGATAACATATGGCAGATAGATAGCGTTGGCGCATCCGTGCGGAATATGTCCGGTGGAGAAAGCAGCGCCGGTCTTGTGTGCCATGGAGTGGACGATGCCCAGCAGCGCGTTGGAGAAAGCCATGCCGGCCAGACACTGTGCGTAGTGCATCTGTTCTCTGGCGTCCATGTTACCATGGTAAGAAGCCGGCAGATAATCAAGAACCATCTCGATGGCCTGCAGTGCCAGAGGATCAGTGAACGGTCCGTTCAGAGTGGATACATAAGCCTCGATGGCGTGGGTCAGAGCGTCCATGCCGGTGTAAGCCACCTGTTTTGCCGGAAGTCCGGAAACCAGATCAGGATCTACGATGGCAACGTCCGGTGTGATATTGAAGTCAGCCAGCGGATATTTTACGCCGGTCTCATAGTTGGTGATAACGGAAAATGCGGTAACTTCTGTAGCGGTACCGGATGTACTCGGAATAGCGGCAAATTTAGCTTTTTGTCTCAGTTCCGGGAAATTAAACGGAATACAGAGATCTTCGAAAGTAGTATCCGGATACTCATAGAATGCCCACATAGCTTTTGCAGCGTCGATTGGTGAACCGCCGCCCATGGAAACGATCCAGTCAGGCTCAAACTTGCGCATAGCCTCAGCACCGCGCATAACAGTCTCCACGGATGGATCCGGCTCAACGCCCTCAAATACTTCCACTTCCATACCTGCCTCTTTCAGATAGCCGACGGCTTTATCAAGGAAGCCCTGACGTTTCATGGAACCGCCGCCCACTACAAGGATGGCTTTTTTTCCTTTCAGGTTCTTTAATTCTTCCAGACTGCCCGGTCCGTGGTAAATATCTCTAGGTAAAGTAAAACGACTCATAACGCTCCTCCTCACATAAAAAAGAAAATGTGTTTTTTTTAACAATCTCATTGTAACATAGAATTGTAAAAATACAAGTAAAATTAAGAAAAATTTTTATATTATTTTTGATAATGTGAAAAAATCCTAAAAATGACAGGAGAAAATTTGTGAGATAGGAAAAAAATGTGAAGAAACAGGAAAGAAAAGAAGAAATATATATAAAATCCTGACGTTGAAATTGTTTTAAAAATAACGAAAAATGCAGGAGTGAAAAGAGAAAATTGCAAAAAATTGGCCGCGAAGGGCAGCGCCTGCTGGAGGCGTCTGCCCTTCGCGGCCGAAATATACGGAAATTACCTGCCTGCCGCTTTGTCAGTCATTTCATTTTTTACAATGGATGCCACTGCCTGATGCACGGTCTGAGGTGCTTCCCTGGCAATTCGGAGATCAGACAGAGGGATGGCCTTTTCACCGTCCGCCGTGGTCAGTGCTTCCCCGTTTTCGCCGGTGATGTAGGCTTTTCTGTTTTCAAATTTGACGATCAGCCCGTAAGTGCCGTTGTAAGAGACCTTATCTCCCAGATGGAAAGTGATAGACTTCTCGTCTTCACCATCTTTGACGTAGATGACGTAATCGTTCTGCGGAGATGTGTAGGTGACAGTTTCTTTGGCTTTTTTCTTCTTCTGTTTCGGTTTCGAAATCACCCAGAACGGTCCGCCGGCGCTGGCGCTCTTGGACTGAGCGATGATATCGGAAAGCGCGTATTTATAGGCGGAACGTGTCCGGCTTCCCACATCGGCTACAGTGACATTGTCATCATCGTCGATGCCGATCAGCACCATGAAATGCCCTTTTCTTGTGAAATATCCTGGCCCCATGAGAGCAACCACCGGTTTTCCTTTTTTGAGAGCCTTTTTGATGGAAGCATAGTCGGTGCCGACGCCTTCACAATTTAATCTGTAGGCCTCAGATATGGCGGGGATCAGTGCGTGGGCGGAACCGGCAGAAGAATAGTAGCCGTGCTCATATGCCCAGACCGTAGTATCCACCGGGGTCACCCACTGATCAGTGAGAGAGGAGATGACCACCGCCATGGAAGTCGGACCACAGCCGGCGGACGCGATCTGATATCCATTCTGGTTCCAGATACTGTCAGTCTGATTGAAATAAACGAAGTCCCCCATGTATTCCGCGTCATCTCTGGTGACAATCTGGGCGCTTCCGTAAATTTTTGGAATGATCGCGGAAGGATCTTCATCTTTTTCCGCGGATTCCTCTTCGTCAATGACTGTGCCGTCCAGTTTCTTCAGCTCTTTTTCGTCTTCTGTGTTCTTTGCTTCATCTTTGGAAGACTTTTTGGCATTCTTTTTGTCAGAAGAACTGTCTTTGTCAGAATCTTCAGAAGAAGTTTCTTCTTTTTTGGAAGTGGAGGCAGCCTTTTTGCTGCTGGTGGAAGTTTCGGAACTTTCACTGGAAGAAGTGTTCTTCGTCTCCTCTGTGTCTTCCTTTTTGTCGGTTTTTTCTGTGCTGCCTCCGGTGCCTGCTTCCGTGCTGGAAGAGGTTTCGGATTCAGAAGACGAACTTTCCGTGGTACCCTCTGTGGAGGATGAGGTGCTGGTTTCTTCGCCGCTGTCAGTATCATCGGAGCTTTCCGAAGAATCTCCTTTGGAATCAGGGGAATCCGGAGCAGACTCATCGTCCGGAGAACTTTCCTTTGACGGATTTTTTGTCTCTGATTTTGTGGTGGAATATGTATCCGTTTCCTGAGCCGGAGTCTTTGCCGCATAGGTAAGAGCCGGCTGTGTCCCAAGCATGATGGCACAAAGCCCCCACACTGTAAAATGTTTTAAAAAGTGCAAGTGTGATTCCTTCTTTCCTATATATAGATGTAATGGTTTATAAATATCTCTCTGTTTCAAACTCCCTGGAAGGAGCTTATATTATACCATAAAAATAAAAGATTGTGAGCGGTTTACGGTGAATTAATTGTGAAATTTTACGAAATAATGAATAAAAACATGGAAAAACTAGTATTTTTTCAGGAAAACATAGGAAATGTGTCCGAAAAGACATATTTAAAACCATTACACTTGAAAAATGTGACTAGGAGAGAACTTTTGCCGGATGACCGGTGCGGAAGTTTTAGGTGGAGAAAAGGAACGGGAAGTGATAAGATAGAAACAGAATAAAAATAAGCAGGCCGGAAATAAAAAAATTAAGAATCCGGCACAGAAATAAAAATATGTAATAAAAAAGGAGAATTGATATGAAAATTGTCATTTTGGACGGATACGCGGAGAATCCCGGGGATTTATCCTGGGAAGGTTTTGAAAAACTGGGAGAACTGACAGTATATGACCGGACGCCCCGGGAGGATGTGGAAGAGATACTCCGGCGGATCGGAGATGCGGAGATCATCTGTACCAACAAGACGCTGATCGGCAGAGAAGTCATTGAGAGAGCGCCGAAGCTTCGATATATCGGTGTGCTGGCGACGGGATACAATGTGGTGGATGTGGACGCAGCCGCAAAGCGGGGGATACCAGTGACCAATATTCCATCTTACGGTACCGCCGCTGTGGCTCAGCATGTGATGGCGCTGCTTTTGGAGATATGCAACCGGACCGGACACCACAGCCAGGCAGTTCATGAGGGAAGGTGGCAGCGGTCGGAAGATTTCTGTTTCTGGGATTATCCTCTGATGGAACTGGCCGGAAAAACCATGGGGATCATCGGATACGGACATATCGGAAAGGCTGCGGCCCGGCTTGCCGGGGCCTTTGGGATGAAAGTGATCGCCTGTCGCAGGCCGGGACACAGTGTTTTAGAAAATGTACAGGACGACGGGGTATCCATGGTTACCATAGAGGAGCTGTTTGAGCGTGCGGACGTTATCTCGGTCCACTGTCCGCTGTTTCCGGAGACAGAAGGGTTGATCTGCCGGGAGAATATTTCCAAAATGAAGGACGGAGTCATTATCATCAACACTGCGAGAGGGCCGATCGTGCAGGAGAAGGATCTGGCGGAAGCGCTGAACAGTGGAAAGGTGTACGCCGCCGGCGTGGATGTGGTTTCCACGGAACCAATCCGCGACGACAATCCTCTGCTGACAGCCAGAAACTGTTTTATCACGCCGCACATCGCCTGGGCTTCCAGGGAGAGCCGGCAGAGACTGATGGATACAGCGGTGGACAATCTCCGGGCATTTCTTGCCGGAGAGCCGGTCAATGTGGTGAATTAGAAAGGACGGGTTATGGCAGAGCAGGTATCACAATGGAGAAAAACATTTTGGAAGTCCCTGCGGTCAACGTTTCCGGTGATTCTCTTTTTCCTCACCACATTTTTGAGCGTCTATTTTCTCTTTGGCATCCATTACGCGATGATGGTGTCCATCATCACAGTCTTTTTTAAGACAAGATATAAGAAAAATGATAATACGCTGATACGGTACATAAGACTTATTCTGGTGGGAAGCCTGCTGGTGGTGCTGGCCTATGTGAGTTCATGGAGTCTCTGGATGTGTGTTCTTTTGAACATCACTGTGCCGTTTTGCCTGGTATTTACCCAGAGTACACAGTTTAAACCGAAGGGATACTTTTCTTACGCCATGATTTTTGTGTTTTTGTCCCTGATCCCCCCGGATAACCTGGCGGGGCTGGGACAGGAGCTTACGGTTTTCTGGTTCTGTGTGATTTTGCTGGCGGTTTTCATCGGAGGATATTACCGGTTTTTTGCCCGGACTTCAACGCAGACTCTGACGCTGGAGTACATTTTCTGTGAAGTTTCGGGCATGATGTTCCTGCTTTTTCAAAAGGGAAAGCAGAAAGAACTGGAACGGCGTTTTCAGAATCTGCTCCATGATTTCAACCAGACTTCTTACCATCAGAACTTTTTTTCCACCAGAACCAGAGAGAATCAGATTTATGATATGGTAAATACCCTGCTTCAGAGATTTTCCTACCTGATCACAGACGAAGAATGGCGCAGCGAGATGGATGAGGAGGGCATTCTGCTGCTGGGGCGGATCGCCACTTTTTTGAGGGAGACGGCGGAACGGCTGGATCCTCCGGCAAGTGATAAGCAGATAAAAATCGCACAGATGTATCTGGACCGTATGGTGGTGCCGGAAGGAAGAATCCGGATCTTCTGCCGGAGCATGCTTCACATGATGATCCTGATTTTAAAGACGCGGAACAGAAAAAAGACGCCGATGGAAAGACTTCATCAGGTTAATTGGCGGGAAATCTGGCAGCAGATACGGATGCGTTTTTCACTGGAATCCTTTGAGACCCGTGTGGCTATGCGGGTTTCTGCTGTCATGACCATCAGTTGTGTGGTCAGCTATGTGCTGCCGGTCACACATTCCTACTGGATTCCCCTCAACGCGTTTCTTTTAGTGCAGCCCAGCTGCGAGGAGAGCAGTTACCGGATGAAGACAAGACCCATCGGGACATTGATTGGCTGCTGTATTGAGTTTTTGCTGCATCCGTTTCTGCCGGGAATCGTCGGACAGCTGGCTTTTGCGCTGGTGATGATTTCGCTGATGTATTGTTCCACGCCGGGAACCTGGTATCATCCGATCTTTTCTACCTGCTATGCGCTGACGCTGGCGGGAATGGTCATGAATGAGACCACGGCTATCACTCTGCGGCTGCTGTTTCTCATGGCAGCGGTAGCGATTGTGTTTGTGGTGAACCGTTTCTTTTTCCCGGTGCGCAGAGACGCGCTTTTCCGCTATAATATTAAAGCGCTTCTGCGCTTAAACTGCAGCTATTGGAAAATCATCGAAAAAGGGTTGAAACGAGACATAGATCTGTCGGTGTCCGGAGAAATCCTCACGTATTTTCATATGATCTATGAAGAATGTATCGGATATCTGAAAAAACATCCCGGACTGCCCACTTACGAGGGACTGCGGGTAATTCTTCTGACCCTGTGGCATATGTTTTCAGAACTGGAACAGATGCACTATCTGGTGAGTGCGGGGGTGATACATCCGGAGGAAAGGGAGCGTATCGAAGACTTTATAGAGAGAATGCGAAAAGCGTTGTATCCGAAGTTTGACAATAAGGAGGTCGCGGCATTGCGCAGACAGGTGAGTTACCTGGAACCGGAAGTAAATTATGTGCTGAACAAATACGTACTCCGGGCGGAGCGGCTGGGACGATACCGGACATGTATTCCGGGAAATGAAAGATAAAAAGGGAGCGGCAGCGTTTTGACTGCCGCCCTGTTTTTTTATCTCCGGCAGCGTCCGTTCCTGCAGCAGCCATTACTGTTTGCATTTACGCCTTTATCAAAGGCCGGGTTAAAGGCGTAGAAGTTCCGGCTGTCCAGATGATCCTGCACGATCCTGAGACCTTCGCCGAATCTCTGGAAATGCACGATTTCCCGGGCCCGGAGGAATTTGATGGCGCCGTAGACGTCCGGGTCGTCTTTGACGAGACGGAGGATATTGTCGTACGTGATCCGGGCTTTCTGTTCCGCAGCCAGGTCTTCCGTCAGGTCTGCGATCGGGTCGCCGGTGGACTGGAAGGTCGCCGCGGAAAACGGCACGCCGCTGGCGGCCTGCGGCCACAGACCGGTGGTGTGATCCACATAGTAATCGGCAAACCCCTGTTCTTTGATCTGTTCCACAGTGAGATTGCGTGTCAGCTGATGGACGATGGTACAGATCATCTCGATGTGATTTAACTCTTCTGTACCTGTATCGGTGACAAAACCGCTGTCAGGGAGCGGACGGATGCAGGGGGTGCGGCGAATGTTTGTGTTATTTTACTCTGCATGGAGCAGGCGGCGCACATGGGCTTTTTCCAGAGCCGCGGCGATGGCGTAGTAGGCGGCGATATTGACAACGCCCTCCAGAATCAGGCCCGGTGCGGAGGCCAGTCCCGCAGGAATACTTCCATATAAAATACTGCCGACGACAACATAACCGATGACCATCCACGCCATGGAAAGCACAGCGGCGAACAGATTGCGCGGGTGCCAGAGACGGTAGCCGCCTTCTTTATCGAACATCAGCTGGCTGGCAATGAGTACGATGATGACCTTGATGAAAAATGTAGGAATCACCCACTGGGTAAATCCCGTTAGAAGGTCGGCCAGAGAAGAGCCGATACCGCTGGCCCAGACGGCTTCCCTCCGTCCGAAGTATGCCACGCCCAGCAGAATCATCGCGTCGCCCAGATGTGCATATCCCAGAGGAATGGGAATCTGAATGACCATGGTCATGATGCAGACAAGGGCGGTCAGAAGGGCGCCGCAGCAAAGGGAAAAAGTACTGATTTTGTGTTTCATGATGTCACCTCATTTTTCTTTTTTGTACATGTGCCACTATATCACAAAACTGGCATGTCATATAGAACCAATTCATGACAAATATAAAGGTCAGATTAGGAATCTACCGTCAGCGAAGAGATGGCTGGGGCAGGTCGGTCAGATGTTTTGTACAGGTCAGATTGCATGGGATAGGTTCACGTTTTGGACGGACGACGCCGGGAGCGGCGGGCCAGTTCTTCCTGCGTCCGGTTCCAGAGCTCCCGATCGATGATGGGCGCATGGTGGTCTGTGATGGTGATGAAAGCTTCCTCTCCGTGGTTGGATTTTTTCAGATGGGTGAGATAGTCGGGAGTGATAGTTTTTTTCTGACAAAGATCGCCGACATATTTTTCATTTCTCAGAATCTTGATGATGACGCCGGGAGACCAGCGGGCGGCATATTTGGGCGAAAAGCCCTCTTCCAGCAATTCCGCTGCAATCCGGCGGGCGCTCTTTCCTTCTTCCGTATATTTGTGAAAAATGCGCCGGACGACGAAGGCCTCCGGTTCATGGATGGAAAGCCGGCCATCCCGCACGGTATAGCCAAGAAGATCCCGGCCGAAAACAACACCCTGCTCCATTCTCCTTTTCTGTCCCCATTTCACCCTCTCCGAGATCTTGCGGCTTTCTTCCTGGGCCAGGCTTGCCATGAGAGTGAGCCGCAGTTCCCCGTCGCAGTCTCTGGTGTCAATGTGATCCAGAATAAAAATCACGCCGATGCGACGTTCCCGAAGCATCCGCGTGTAGGCCAGAGCGTCTACCGTATTTCTGGCAAAACGGCTCACCTCCTTGGTGAGGATCAGATCGATCCGTCCATCCATGGCGTCGTCGATCATCCGGTTAAATCCCGCTCTTTTCTTTGTCTGCGTTCCGCTGATCCCCTCATCATAATAGACTTCGGTCAATGTCCAGTCCTCCCGCTGCCGGATATAGTCCGCAAAGTACTGCTGCTGGCTGCGAAGAGACTGGGCCTGTTCTTCCCTGTCGGTGGAAACCCGGCAGTAGGCGGCAGTTCGCAACATCATGAACTCCTGTGAATATGGTTATTACAAGAAATATGAAGAAGATAGGGGGAGTATTCCGTATTCCGGCCACTTAGTCTGAGAAATTAATTCTTCTTTCTCGTGGCCGTGGTCTGAAAGGAAAAGTAGTCCGGGCGGTGGCGGGAATGGGTGTACTCAAACATGATGCCGTCGTCGTTGAAGGTCTGGCCGGTGACCACTGCCAGGCAGTTGTAATCGCCCAGTTCCAGAAAGGACTCGTCCGCCGGGGTGACGTGTTCCACGGTCATGGTCCTTCTGCTGGTCACAATGGCCATTTCCAGCTCATTTTCAATGTATTCGTAAATGGAAGTCTCGGCGATGGCTTCCGTGAGGCCGGGCACCAGACTTTTCAGAAAAAAGTTCGTGTCAAGAATCAGCGGTTTGCCGTCCAGATACCGGACGCGGCGCACATAATAAAGTTCGTCGCCAGGCTGAAAACCGGTGCGGCGGGAGAGCCGCTCGTCGCAGACAATCTCGTCAAATTGTACTACTTTTGTCACCGTGGTCCGGTGATTGCGCCGGGCGGATTCCTGAAAGGATTCGATGCCGCCCATGAGAAAACTGTTGGTGTGGACAGGCTGGTAGATGACGCGGACGCCTTTTCCGTGCAGCGGCTGCACATAGCCGTCATCGGTCAGCATGGAGACGGCGCGGCGGACCGTATTGCGGGAACAGTCATAGATATCCACCATGGTGTTTTCCGACGGGAGCATCTGCTGATATTCATATTCGGACGTCTCTATCTTAGATTTTAAGTCTTTATATATCTCATTAAATTTTACTCTGGGCATAAAATCTCCTCTATTTTCTCATAGTAAATGTTTGGTAACTAATATCATTATAACAGAAAAATGAAAAAATACAACTTGTTTAAACAAGATAGAAAAATGTTCTTGACTTGTTTAAACAAGTGTGCTATAAATAAATCATCAAACTTGTTTAAACAAGATAGATGCATAAATTCCGGAACTTGTTTAAACAATAAACCGATGCTTTATTCAAGGAGAAATGATAGGGAGGAATAGTAATGGGAAGATATCAGGAAGATTCCAAAGAACTTTTGGAACTGATAGGTGGAAAGAGCAACATTGCCGCAGTATCGCATTGTATGACCAGAATGCGTTTTGTACTCAATGACCCGGGAAAGGCGGACATAGAAGGCATCGAAGCCATGAAGGTGGTCAAGGGAAGTTTTACCCAGTCGGGGCAGTTTCAGGTGATCATTGGCAATACGGTGGCAGATTTCTATAATGACTTTGTGGCGGTTGCCGGCGTGGAAGGCGTCAGCAAGGATCAGGTGAAACAGGCCGCCAAGCAGAATCAGAACGTGCTGCAGCGAATCGTCACAGCACTGGCGGAGATTTTCGCGCCGTTGATCCCGGCCATCATCACCGGTGGTCTGATCCTCGGTTTCAGGAACTGCATCGACAGCCTTTATCTTTTTGAAAACGGAACGAAGACCCTCTGTGATCTGAGCCAGTTCTGGAGCGGCATGGACAGCTTCTTATGGCTCATCGGTGAAGCTATCTTCCACATGCTGCCGGTGGGTATCTGCTGGTCGGTGACCAAAAAGATGGGAACCACCCAGATGCTTGGTATTGTTCTTGGTCTGACCCTGGTATCCGGACAGCTGCTGAATGCTTACGATGTGGCAACCACAGCCGCAGCGGATATTCCGGCGTGGGATTTCGGATTTTTTAAAGTGAACATGATCGGTTATCAGTCTCAGGTGATTCCGGCGATTTTGGCCGCATTTACTCTGGTATATCTTGAGAAGTTCTTCCGTAAGATCACGCCTGCGGTGGTTTCGATGATCGTCGTGCCGTTCTGCAGTCTGGTTCTCGCCGTCGTTGCGGCACATTTTATCCTCGGACCGATCGGCTGGAAGATTGGCTCTGCCATCTCCTCTCTGGTCTTCGCAGGTATCACCGGTTCCTTCCGTGTTGTATTCGGCGCTGTCTTTGGTTTCATATATGCGCCGCTGGTCATTACAGGACTTCACCATATGTCCAATGCCATCGACCTGCAGCTGATCGCTGACTATCGCGGAACCATGCTCTGGCCGATGATTGCTTTATCTAATATCGCACAGGGCTCCGCAGTTCTCGCCATGATCGTTCTGCAGAGAAAGAATGCGGAAGCCCAGGAAGTCAACATTCCATCCTGTGTTTCCTGTTATTTAAGTGTAACGGAACCGGCCATCTTCGGTGTGAACTTAAAATATGTATTTCCATTTGTGTGTGGTATGATCGGCTCCGCCATTGCCGGCGTTGTCAGCGTGGCCACAGGCACCACAGCATCCGCCATCGGTGTCGGGGGACTGCCGGGAATCCTCTCCATTCAGACCCAGTCCATGCTCAGCTTTGCCATCTGTATGGTCATTGCCATCGTGATTCCGTTTGTGCTGACTTTGATCGTGGGACAGAAGAAACTGACCGCTTCCCAGAAATACGGACCGGCTGTCATGGAAGGAGAAGACACTGCCGCTGCAGACGCACAGGGAGCAGGGAAGGACGAAATGTCCGATCATGAAGTTTCTGATGCAGGCAGTAATGCAGTTTCTGCCGCAAAAGAGATGCCGAAGGAGCTGGTTGCTTTCCTTGACGGAAAGGTGATTCCGGTAAAAGAAGTGGGAGACGGCGTGTTCTCCGAGGGAATCATGGGAGACGGCATCGCCATCATCCCGGAAAATGAAGTGCTGGTTTCTCCGGTGGCCGGTGAAGTTGCCGTGACCATGGATGAATCCCGCCACGCCTGCGCCATCAAGGCGGACAATGACATGGAGATCCTGCTGCATATCGGTCTTGATACCGTGGATATGAACGGGGATGGTTTTGAGTATCTCATCACCAAAGGACAGAGAGTGGAAGCAGGCACGCCGCTGATCCGGTTCAACAGGGAGAAAATTCAGGCGGCCGGACACAGAGACGTGACCATGTGCATTATTTCTGATCCGGGCAGGGCAGAAAATATTCAGTATCAGTTTACAGAAAATGCAAAGGCAGGCGAGACTGTCGTTGCCACATTTGAGTAAGGAAAAACATTTGCTGAGAAATGTCAGCATCCTCAAGACGAGAAAGAAATGGGTGAAAACAATGAATAATTTCAGTGATAAAGTCATTTATCAAATATATTTGAGGTCCTTCAAAGATTCCAACGAAGATGGAATCGGAGACATCAGAGGAATTACACAGCAGCTGGATTATCTGAAGGAACTGGGTGTGGATTATCTGTGGATTACTCCTTTCTTCGTATCTCCACAGAACGACAACGGCTACGATGTGGCTGATTACCGGAACATCGATCCGATTTTCGGCACCATGGAGGATCTGGAGGAGCTGATCCGGGAAGGCAAAAAACGGGGCATGGAGCTGATGCTTGACATGGTGTTCAATCATACTTCCACCAGCCATGAGTGGTTTCAGAAGGCCCTTGCCGGTGATGAAAAATATCAGAACTATTACATTTTCAAGGATGGAACACCGGACAAAATCCCGACCAACTGGGAATCCAAATTCGGCGGCCCGGCATGGGAATACGTGCCGCATCTGAAAAAATGGTATCTGCATCTGTTTGATGTAAGCCAGGCCGACTTAAACTGGGAGAATCCGGAAGTGCGGGAAGAGTTGAAGAACGTCATTCGATTCTGGCAGAAAAAGGGGATCGGAGGATTCCGGTTTGATGTGGTAAATCTTATCTCCAAACCGGAGCATTTTGAGGATGACCATATTGGCGATGGCCGCCGTTTCTACACAGACGGCCGCCACGTCCATGAGTTCTTAAAAGAACTGACCGCCGATACCGGTCTTGATCAGTATGTGACCGTGGGAGAAATGTCATCCACCACTCTGGATAACTGCATCCGCTACTCCAATCCGCAGGAGAAGGAACTGAGCATGTGCTTTAATTTCCATCATCTGAAGATTGATTACAAGGACGGAAAGAAATGGGAGTTGATGGAACCGGATCTGATGCGTTTAAAAGAGCTGTTTGAAACCTGGGGAACAGGTATGCAGGAAGGAAACGGCTGGAACGCCTTATTCTGGTGCAACCACGATCAGCCGAGAATCGTCAGCCGTCTGGGAGACGAGGATCGTTACTGGAAGGAATCGGCCGAAATGCTGGCTGCGTCCGTACATTTGATGCGCGGCACGCCGTACATTTACCAGGGAGAGGAAATCGGCATGACCAATCCGCATTTTGACGACATCCGCCAGTACCGCGATGTAGAGAGTCTGAATTATTACCGCATTCTGCTGGAACAGGGCAAAACCAGCAGGGAAGCCATGGATATCCTTCAGGCGCGCTCCAGAGACAACGGCCGGACGCCGGTACAGTGGAACGCCGGGGAAAACGCCGGATTTACCACCGGCACACCGTGGATCGGCATTGATAAAAACTACCAGACCATCAACGCGGCCGCGCAGCGAAATGACCCGGATTCCATCCTGGCTTTTTATAAAAGACTGATTCAGCTTCGGAAGGAGAAAAAAGTGATTGCGGAAGGCGAGATTGCTTTCCTCGAGAAAGAGAATGCAAACGTGCTGGCCTACCGCCGTGTCCTCGACGGAGAAGAACTGATCGTGTTTAATAATCTCACCGGTCATCCGGCGGAGGTACATCTGGATGAAGCCTGGAAAAATTATTCTATACTGCTGACAAATTACGAAGGGGAAAAAAGCAGAACGGAAGAAGCGCTGCATCAAGCTTCGGGAAATACATGGACCCTGCGTCCTTATGAGACGTTGACGCTGGAAAAATAGTTTCCGAAAAGGCAGTGCAAAAATAAAACCGGGGGACGGGAAGTCCTCCGGTTTTATTCTGCCATGAGAGTCATGACAGATAACTTTTCAGATAATGTCTTTATACTCTATACGCAATCAAAGCGATATTTTTTCCTGTTTCCTGACGGATGGAATCCTCCAGGGCACGAATCTTCTTCAGATATGTTTCTGAAAGAGACGCAACCGGTCTTGACTCAGTACCGTAAGCAAGAGCGGAATTGTTGGCAGTAGTTGGCGCTGCGTGATAGAGGACCTTCGATGAAGTCTTGTAATACATAATGCCGTCACTCCTTTCACAGATAATATGCACAATGAAACTATTGCTATACAGTTAATTATATCCAGCGAAAACCACCTGTGAAAGCTGTAGAAAGCAGATAACGGGAGTCGAACCCGCCTCTTCGGCTTGGGAAGCCAATGTTCTACCGATGAACCATATCTGCACACACCAGCCGGAGCGTGTTCCTCCGGGAAAATCTAATGTGTGAACCGAGACACCTCCGATACAGTGTAAACCATACTCCTCCCAGAACTGGTGCTATCCTCATTATAGCACCGGAAAAGAAAAATGCAAGGCTGCATTTCTTAGAAAAATTCGCCAATTATATATTTTATATGAACCGGAAATTTATCCGAAAGACAAAATCCATGCGGATAAAACGGACGCAGTTTCCGTGTCACCGACATACCTATATCGGTCAATATTCCCATCACTTCCCGGTACGGCATGGCGAAGCGCTGGGAGAGATAGCGGAGGGAGGCGCCGGTCTCGCCATCCGGACCTCCGAACTGCGTAATGATCGCCTTTGCCATCTGCGCGTCTGTTCTCCGGATATTTACCGGGTACTGTAATCTTTTCTCATAATTAAACATATCAACAATCCCCCTCCCAAGGCCAAGGCTGTGTCGCCCATTTCCAGGTATCATCTGTCTGCGCGCCGTTTAAGGTCAGAGGACCGAAGCGGACAGCGTATTCGTGGAGCGCCTGCTGTCTTGCTTTGTTAAAATGATGAAAATATTCGAGAGCTTCCGCGTCGTTTGGATGGGTATCCAGGTACAGAGAGGCGTCCAGAGCCGCAAAACTCACCGCGTCAATATAAAATAAAAGATTTTTCTGCTCCATTTTGGACATTATTTCACACATCTCCTTCCGGTAAAAGGTAAATTGAGTTCTTCAAAAATGGTGCCTTCCATGAGAGCGTCTTCCGCTTTATATAAATTCCCCCAGCTTTGCCATGGAACGTAGGCCATGGCCAGAGGGAGTGAATCAACATTTTTTATGTCAGTCGGATGATGATGCTCGGAAAAAGTTTTTATTTCTTCCATGTCCGTCTCCTCTCGGATAATTTGTACAATATCAGTATATGAAAAAGCAGAGCAAATGCGACACGGGAAAAAGAGGATATCGGTTCGGGATGCAGAACAATGCTTGCATTTTTGAAAAAAAAGGTTACAATATATTAGATGTTTTGTAAACGTTTTAAAATGGAAAGGACTGAAAAACATGACAAAGATAGATATTATCTCCGGCTTCCTGGGAGCCGGAAAAACCACATTGATCAAGAAGCTCATCGCAGAGGCGCTGCAGGGCCAGAAAGTTGTGCTCATCGAAAATGAGTTTGGCGAGATTGGCATTGACGGGGGATTCCTCAAGGAGTCCGGCATCCAGATCAATGAGATGAACTCCGGCTGTATCTGCTGCTCTCTGGTGGGTGACTTTAACGCGGCCCTCAAAGATGTGCTGTCCCAGTATGAGCCGGACCGGATCATCATCGAGCCGTCGGGCGTCGGCAAGCTGTCCGATGTCATCAAAGCGGTGCAGAAAGTGGTTGACGGAGAAAATGTAGTGCTTGACAGCTACATCACTGTGGCGGACGTGAAACGTGCAAAAATGTATTTAAAGAACTTCGGTGAGTTCTACAAGAATCAGGTGCAGTACGCCAGCGCCATTATTTTAAGCCGTACCCAGGATGTGAAGGAAGACAAGCTGGAGAAGACCATTGAGTTGATCCGCACCCTCAACGACCGTTCCCCGATCGTCACCACGCCGTGGGAGGATATCACCGGCGGGCAGATCCTTGCCGTGATGGAAGGAAAGAATGATTTTGCCGAGGAACTGCTGCGGGAGGCAGAGATCTGTCCGGAATGCGGCCACCATCATCATGATGGAGAACACTGCCATCATGAAGACCATGACCATCATCATGAGCACCATGAAGATCACGACCACTGTCACCATGACGACCACGGACATGATCATGACCACTGTCACCATGACGACCATGACCATCATCATGAGCACCATGAAGATCATGACCACTGCGGTCATGACCATCATCACGGTCATGAAGGCCATCATCATGCCGATGAAGTATTTACCAGCTGGGGTAAGGAGACGCCGAAGAAGTTCACAGAAGAACAGGTGCGGGGAATCCTTGAGAAACTGGCCGATGAGGACAGCAGAGAGTACGGTATTATTTTGAGAGCCAAAGGGATCGTTCCGGATGAGGAAGGCAGATGGCTGCACTTTGATCTGGTTCCTGGTGAGGAAGAAGTACGGTACGGTTCCGCAGAGTACACAGGAAGAATCTGTGTCATCGGTTCTGAACTGAAAGAAGATAAGCTTATGGAGCTGTTTGGCTTATAGAATCTGACGGAGGATGCGTATGCCGGGAAAGAAAGAAATGGAGATTCCTGTTTATGTGTTCATGGGATTTCTGGAGAGCGGAAAGACCACATTTATTCAGGAAACACTGGAAGAAGATTATTTTAATAACGGAGAGAGAACACTCTTGTTTGCCTGCGAGGAGGGCATGGAAGAGTATGATGAAGATCTGCTGAAGAAGACCAACACGACCATCGTATATGTGGAGGAGGAAGAAGATTTCAATAAGGATTTCCTCATCAGTAAAGTGCTGCAGTATTACCCGGACCGGGTGATCATCGAATACAACGGTATGTGGTCGGTGGAGCGGATGCTCACGGAGATGGACAATACGCCGTTGTTGGTGTTCCAGACCATCGTCACGGTCAACGGAGAGACCTTTGATCTGTACATGAATAACATGCGCTCGCTGGCGGTGGAAATGTACAAGATTGCGGAAATGGTCATCATCAACCGATGCACGCCGGAGATGCCGCGGGCAACCTGGCGAAGGAGCATCAAGGCGGTGAACCGCCGGGTGCAGGTGCTCTTTGAATCCGTGGATGATGACGATATGGGAGAGGAAGATGATACTCTGCCATTTGATACCGAGGGCGATGAGATCCATCTGGAAGATGAGGATTACGGCATCTGGTTTGTGGATGCCATGGAACGGCCGGAGGTTTATAATGGAAAGACCATGGTCATGAAGACAAGAGTCTTTAAATCCATCCGTCTGCCGAAGGGCTGTTTTGTGCCGGGACGCCACGCCATGACGTGCTGTGCCGACGATATCCAGTTTATCGGATATCTGTGTCACACCAATCATGCCAAATCATCTACGATCAAATCGCTGAAGAATAAAATGTGGGTGAATCTGACAGCGGAAGTCCGCATTGAATATAATAAAGAATACGGAGAAGAAGGGCCGGTGCTTTACGCTAAAAGAGTGGAGGTGGCAGAGCCGCCGGAAGAGGAACTGGTTTACTTCTAAAAAGAGATAACAAAAGCGCGGCGGGAAATCCCGGCCGCGCTTTTTGTCACTGTTTTTTGGAAAAATATTCTTTGGTCAGCCGGAATACGGTGCCTGACAAGAGGAAGACAGCAATCAGATTCGGAATGACCATCATGCCGTTAAAGGTGTCGGCGATACTCCAGAGAAGACCCAGATCGACGGTGGCTCCCAGGATGGAAACCAGAGAGTAAACCACCAGGAACGGCCGTGTGCTTTTTGGCCCCAGCAGAAATTCGATACAGCGGGAGCCGTAGAGTCCCCAGCCGATGGTGGTGGAGAAAGCAAAGCAGCAAAGGGCGACTGCAGTAAAGATGGATACCCAGCTTCCGTAGGTGGAGGTGAATCCGGCGATGGTCAGTTCTGCTCCGGCGGCAGCGCCGTACTGGAAATCAATCTGGCTGCACAGGATGACAAGGGCAGTCAGCGTACAGATGACAATGGTGTCAGCGAATACTTCGAAGATGCCAAAAAGTCCCTGCTGTACCGGATGGGCCACGTCGGCGGTGGCGTGGGCGATGGACCCGGTTCCCAGCCCGGCTTCATTGGAGAAAATGCCTCTGGAAACGCCGCGTTTCATGCTGACAAACATGGAGCCCACTACGCCGCCGGTGACGGCGGACGGCTGAAAGGCGCCCCGGAAAATGGACGCAAGTACTGCCGGCAGGTGCTGAATATTTAAGAAAACGACGCCCAGTGACAGGACGATGTATAAAATGGCCATGAACGGCACCAGTTTCTCGGAAACCCGGCCGATGCGCTTAAGGCCACCCAGAAGGATCAGTGCCACAATGACGGCGATGACGATTCCAAGAATCAGATGGAATGTCGGCTGAAAATCCGCGGACATCAGATGGTAGTTGAGCAGCGCGGAGTCAATGGCGGCGGTGATGGTGTTGACCTGAGTGGCATTTCCGGTGCCGAACACCGTGAGGATTCCCAGGACGGAGAATAAAATAGCCAGCCAGTACCAACGGCGGGACAGCCCGTTTTTGATATAGTACATCGGTCCGCCGACCCACTCGCCCCGGCTGTTTTTCTCCCGGAAATGCACGGCGAGAGTCACCTCGGAAAATTTAGTGCACATGCCGAGCAGCGCGGACACCCACATCCAGAAGACTGCGCCGGGACCGCCGATGGCGATGGCGCCGGCGACTCCCGCGATGTTTCCCGTTCCCACGGTGCTGGCAAGAGCGGTACAGACTGCCTGGAAAGGCGTCAGGGAGCCTTCGGCGGATTCTTTTTTGTCGAAGACTTTGCCAATGGTATGTTTCAGAGCGTAGGGTAGTTTGCGGATCTGGATGAATCCGGTCCGGATGCTCAGATAGAGTCCGATGCCGATGATGCAGATCATGGCAGGGAGACCCCAGATGAAATTATTGACGGCAGTATTTACATTTTCAATAACAGATAACATAAAAACCTCCTTTGTTGTTGATAATATTTCTGTAAGCTTTTCTGTTGAAGATTTACAGGAATTTCACGATTTTTTTACAAAGCGCGGGTTCTAGTTTATCACAAAAAAAGAAGGAAGTGTACTGTAAATACAGAGATTGTATAAAAAATAATACAGGAATGGGTGACTTCTTCAGTAATTCCGTGGCAGACTTTATGAGAAATTCATTCTTGTCTTTTGTCAGAAAATGTACTATACTATCCACAATTGGATAATATAAATCAGGGGAGCTTATGAATAAGCTGAGAGTAAGGTTAGACCTTAGACCCTTTTAACCTGTTGGATAATGCCATCGTAGGAAGTATTTGTGATGTTTTTTGCGTCTGCATTATGCGGGCGCTTTTTTCTTTGATAAAAATTTCACTGTAATTTCCAAAAAATTTACTGATAAGAACAGGAGGAAAAGTAAGATGAACGCAAGTGTTGCAATTCAGGTTTTACCAAATGTACAGGATGAGGATGAAGTAATCCGCATCGTTGATGAAGTGATCGATTATATTAAATCCACAGGTCTTCATTATTATGTGGGACCGTGTGAGACATCCATTGAGGGCGATTATGACCAGCTCATGGAGATTGTAAAGAACTGTCAGATCGTGGCTGCAAAGGCCGGCTGTCAGGCAATGAATACTTATGTAAAGATTTCTTATAAGCCGGAAGGAGACGTGCTGACCATTGACAAAAAGGTTACAAAGCATCACCAGTAAACTGCCGGCGGCTGTGGCTCTGGCGCTGATCGTTCTGTTCTGGTTTGTGCTGAGTGAAACCGGCGTGGTGCCGGGCTACATGCTTCCGTCGCCGGTGGACGTGGTGAAGGCGCTGATCGGAGATTTTCCGATTATCATGGAACATGCGGGCGTGACGCTGCAGGAAGCCTTTTACGGTCTTGCCATCGGAATTATACTGGCTTTTATCACAGCGACGCTGATGGATCATTTTCTGATGCTCAACAGGGCTTTTTATCCAATTATGATCATCACCCAGACCATTCCGACCATCGCCATCGCGCCGGTACTGGTTTTGTGGATGGGATTTGGGATGGCTCCGAAAATTACCCTGGTGGTCATCACCACCTTTTTCCCGATCACGGTGGGACTTCTGGACGGCTATAAGAGCGTGGACAGAGACTCCGTTGACCTGATGCGGGCTATGGGAGCCACGAAGCTTCAGATCTTCTGGCATGTGAAGATTTCGGCGGCGATGCCGCAGTTTTTTGCCGGACTCAAGATTTCCGCCTCCTATGCCGTAGTAGGCGCGGTCATCTCCGAATGGCTGGGCGGTTTTGTGGGACTTGGCGTTTACATGACCAGGGTGAAACAGGCGTATGCCTTTGACAAAATGTTCGCTGTCATCATTTTTA
The DNA here is from genome assembly GCF_002161065.1 of Eubacterium sp. An11. GTDB lineage: Bacteria > Bacillota > Clostridia > Lachnospirales > Lachnospiraceae > Anaerobutyricum > Anaerobutyricum faecale. Next base: position 23,070 of record NZ_NFLV01000023.1, read on the forward strand.
TCGTGGTCATCAGTCTGCTGCTGATGGCGGTGGTCAATGTGATACGGCGGGTATCCATGCCATGGCTGGCAGTGGAAGAAAGAGGAGAGAAAAATGAGAAAGAATAACTGGAAAAAAGCAGTATCTGTTGTACTGGGAACATCCCTGCTTCTGGGACTGACCGCCTGCGGCTCCGCCGGCAATGAGGCGTCTTCCACAGAGGGGAAGAAGGATCTGACAAAGATTACCTTCTGTCTGGACTGGACGCCGAACACCAATCATACAGGAATCTATGCGGCTGAGGCCCTCGGCTATTATGAGGATGCCGGACTGGATGTGGAGATCGTCCAGCCGCCGGAAAACGGAGCGGCGACCATGTGCGCTTCCGGACAGGCGCAGTTTGCCATCGAGGCGCAGGATACCATGGCGGCAGCCCTGGATTCCGATGAACCGCTGGGTATCACTGCTGTGGCAGCGGTGCTTCAGCACAATACTTCCGGTATCATTTCAAGGGCCGGCGAGGGGATCGACAGCCCGAAAGGACTGGAAGGCAAAACATATTCCACCTGGGAGTCCCCGATCGAACTGGCGACTCTGAAAACTGTGGTTGAAGAAGACGGGGGAGATTTCAGTAAAGTGACGCTGATTCCCAACGATATCACAGACGAGCCGGCAGCCCTGGAGGCGCACCAGACCGATGCCATCTGGATTTTCTATGGATGGGGCGGCGTCAACGCCGAAATCCGCGGCATGGATTTTGACTACTGGAACTTCCGGGACATTAATCCGGTATTCGACTACTACACACCGGTGATCATCGCCAACAACGATTTCCTGAAGGAATCTCCGGATACAGCCAAAGCATTTATGGAGGCCACAGCCAAAGGGTATGAATATGCGGTGGAGAATCCAAAGGAAGCAGCCGATATGCTTATGGAAGGAGACAATACCGGATCCCTTTCCGGCTCACAGGATCTGGTTTACGCCAGCCAGGACTGGATTTCCAAACAGTATGTGGCCGATGCGGACGCCTGGGGTGTCATTGATCAGGGCCGGTGGGACGCTTTCTACACCTGGTTATATGAAAATAAACTGACAGATAAGGATTTGACCGGTATCGGTTATTCCAACGATTATCTGCCGCAGTAAGGGAAGACGGCATGACAGTATTAAAAGCGGAACATATCACAAAACAATATAGTGGACGGACCATCATCGAGGATATCAATATCGATCTGAGAGAAGGAGAGCTGGTTTCTCTTTTAGGCGTGAGCGGCGCGGGCAAAACCACGCTGTTCCACGTCCTCTCCGGCCTGGTTCCCCCGGAAGAGGGGCGGGTGCTTCTCTCCGGCGAGGACATCACGGCAAAGCCGGGCAGAATCAGCTATATGATGCAGAAGGATCTGCTTCTGCCCCACAAAAAGATCATCGACAACGTATCCCTGCCGCTGGTGTTAAAGGGCGAGAAGAAAAAAGAAGCCAGACAAAAGGCGGAACCGCTTTTTGAGGAATTTGGACTGGAAGGGACCCAGTATCAGTATCCCAGCCAGCTTTCCGGCGGTATGAGACAGCGGGCAGCCCTTCTCCGGACCTATCTGTCATCCAACGGCGTGGCCCTGCTGGATGAGCCATTCAGCGCGTTGGACACCATCACGAAGTCCAGCATCCACCGCTGGTATCTGGACGTGATGGAGCATATTAAGCTGTCCACACTTTTTATCACCCATGATATCGACGAGGCGATCCTGCTCTCAGACCGTATCTACATCTTAAATGGAAAACCGGGCAGGATCACAGAAGAGATTGTCATTGAAGAAAAGAAACCGCGGCCGGCGGACTTTAATCTGACGGACACATTCTTTCGTTATAAAAAAGAGATCATCAGTAAGCTGGCACTGGACAGATCACAGGAGCAGCGGCCATAAATTGGGATTTGTAAAGGTGGTAACAGATTTCTCATATATCAGACGATGCCATTCGTTTTCATACAGTTCCTCCCGACTCGACCCTCACTCGGACTGCTGATGTTTTCTGATCAGCAGGGAGAAACCGCAAAGCGGTTTCGGCTGCGCCTTACAGGATGAAAAAAGGCCTGCTCCTCGTGTAAACACGAGAGATATCCCTTTTTTCATCCTGCTCCCTGCTTTCTCCAGGTCTTAGACAGTCCTCCCTCACAGCTCGCGGTCGGAAACTGTATGCACTCCGAATGGCATCTGTATATTGGAAAAATCTTTGTTCCACCTTTGCAAAAATCCTGTGCTACATTGATAAAACAGCCGGTTATGGCTACAGATGAATCAGCGGATACCAAAATTTACGGCCGCTTCTGTCTGGCATGAACCAGCAGAGCAAGCTGCACGGGCAGCGCTTCTGTCGGTTTGAATCAGGTATTTTTGTTATCATCGATGGACCACAGTCAAAAACTGCCACAATCTGTTGTTTCGCCAGGGTAGCCAGGATTCTTTGTAAATCTCTATGCACGTAGACTGCATTTGGAGAAGACGAGGTATTGATATGGTTTGACGACGACTGTGAGCGCAGGCTGCCACGAACAGCCGGATATCTTCATTATCAAATAGAATCTGTTGCTCTGCCAGCGTAGCACAGGATGTTTGTAAAGGTGGAACGAAGAGGATTTTCAATAGACAAATGACGTTTTGGACACATACGGCTTTCGACCGCGAGCTGTGAAGGAGGACGAACGGAATCGTTTGATACAGGTATCTTTGACAGTCCGACTGAGGGTCGAGCCGGGCGGATCCGTATGTGTCCTTGCGTCATTGTCTGTTTGATCAGAGAACTGTTGCAACCTTTACAAATCCCTATTTTTTCAATTCCTCAATCCAATGTTTCATTAGAGCATTTCCTTTTTTGTAAGACTCTTTTTCAAAATCTATATTCGATTAATTCAGTACAGTAATCCACATTGTATCAATTCCCTGTATGTTATTTTATAGAATATGAATCTTAAGCTATGCTGTCCATAGCAATGTCGCACCCCGTAAGAACTAGTAAAAATTTAGTACTTGACTATACATAGTACCTAGTATAATATAGTATTCACAAGAAAGCAGTAGCCACGGAAAGGAGTGGATGGATGAACGCACAATTTAAGAAAGGAGTTCTGGAGCTGATGGTCCTGGCGGCTGTTTCCAGCCGGGATATGTACGGCTATGAGCTGGTGGCGGAGGTTTCCAAGGTGGTCAATGTGAAGGAGGGGACTATTTATCCTATCTTGAAACGTCTGACCAACGAGCATTATTTTGAGACTTATCTCAGAGAATCCAGCGAAGGGCCGCCGCGGAAGTACTATCATTTGACAGCGGCGGGCATCATGCATCTGGATGAGACCAGGAAGGAATGGAAAGAATTTTGCCAGAATGTCAATGAATTTTTAAAGGAGCAGGGATATGAATAAGAAGGAATTTTTAGATGTGATGGAGAGAAGGCTCTCGGTGCTGGAGGCGCAGGAGAGGGAAGATATGCTTTCGGAATACGAGCAGCATATCGAATTGAAGATGAAAAGCGGGATGAGCGAGCAGGAGGCTATCGAAGATTTTGGCGATATCGACAGTCTTATTGCGGAGATTCTGGAGGCATACCACATTGACCCGTCCTATAAGGGGGTACAGAAAAAGGGCGCCGCGGAAGGAATCGGCAAAAAAGCCAGTGGAGTGTTTAGCAAATCAAAACAATCTTTGTCGAACTTCATGGAACAGCAGAAAGAAAAGCAGGAGCAGAGAATGGAGCAGAAAAGGGAAGAAGATAAAGAAAAGCCGTCGCGCTGGAAACGGCCGGAGGGTGTGTTTGAGAGCGGCAGAGGAAGTGAGACTGCGAAGGCGGTAGGAAGAAAAACTGCAGATATTATTAAGAAGATTCTCATTTTCTGTATCAAGGTACTGCTGGTACTGGTGATGCTGCCGGCGGTGGCCGCCACACTGTTTTCTCTGTTTGGATTCGGAGTGCTGGTGATACTTCTGCTGCAGGGGTATCCTCTGGTGGGCGCCACCCTGGTCATGCTTGGATGTATTTTAGGTTTTGGCGCCTTCAGCCTTTTTGTATTAACCTTTATCACCAGCAGATGGAGTAAAAGAAAGGATGTGGAAGCATGAGCGACGGAAAGGCAGCAAATAGCAGAAAGATGATGGATAACGGAAAGACAATGAATAAGAGGACAATAAAAAAGAACGAAAAGGGCATGGGCACAAGAAAGATGTTGGCCGTGGTGTTCTGCGCTGGTGCGCTCATATGCGGCGCTGGTGTGGGCATCAGTCTGGTGGAGTATTCTTCCTTTGAATTTCTCGGCGAGAAAAATATCGGCGGCAATGATGTGACGTCAAAGACCATCACGGAAGATCTTTACCGGGGAGCAAAAGGCAACGGTAAAGTATATATTCATTCTTATTACGGGGAAAATCAGCAGATGTCGCTGGAGACATCCAAGGATGTGCCGGAAGACCAGATTCAGTTCGTGGTGGAATATAACACAAATAATGTAAAAGATATTATTGTGGACCGGGAAGAGCTGGTAGGCAATGACCCGTATTATGATGGATATTATGATTCCTATTACGGAGATGTGTACGACGGAGGAACCTACAGTGAATACGCTGCCTATGAGGGCGACGAGACAGCCATGGAAGAGGGAACGACCGTACAGGCGGCGGATGCCCAGACGGACCAGTCTGGAGATACCCAGGCGGCTCAGCCGGAAAATACCCGGAACGGGCAGAAGGATCAGCCGCAGACCTATATCACTTATATGGTCAATGCGGTGATGAGTCAGGAGAGCGGACTGGAGGTATTCTTCACTTATAAAGATGAGATATTGCAAAATATAAAAGAAAAAAGATTTTATGAGTATGAATATCCGTCCATCACTTCTGTGAAAGTGCGGATTCATCCATCCAATAAAAAAATAGTTTCTTTGTATTAAAAAGAAGCTTGAGGCTTCGGGAAGAAAAGAGACGAAGCGGCACGAAAAAGTAAACCATGAAAAAAGGATACCCTGCCGGGAAATCAGCAGGGTATCCTTTTTGTATAGGCTGTTCATATTTTGATAAACGTTATGATCAGACTAATCTTTTAGTATTTCTTTTTGGTGTATTTTGGATCTGTCGGGTCGATCTTCGTGTTGCCCGGCAGCTTTCCTGTGGTATCATCCAGTGTAACTTTGCCGAAAGGTCCTTTGTCTTTGGAACGGAAAATGTTTACCCATACACGGGCCTTCGGGTTCGTCTTGGTCGCGATATCGTAGATTAATTTAGCGTTGACTGCCTGCATACGGATACAGCTGGTAGTCTGGTCAGTACCAAGATAATTATATCCGTTGTAATGGTTCGGAGAAATTAACTTGGTTGGGTCTGTGGTTGTATATAAGGTAGAGTGGAACCAGGAATCACTGCCCTTGATATGTACACCGTACTGATAGTAACGCCATGGGTTCGCCTTCTTGTAAATGAACCATCTGCGGGCGGAAGTCTTCTCCAGACGTCCTTTCTGTCCGGCACGGATCCTGGTACCGTTTTTGTAACGGGATGTAGAGCAGATGACCGTCTTTGCCGGGATGCAGTATTTCTTCTTCTTCTGATCATAAAGATAGAAGGTCAGATTGTGTGTAGTCAGATTGACTTCGATGGTCATTGGTTTCTGGATCCATTTGTTATATTTTCCTTTGTAGTTAAACAGGTTGGTGACCAGAACGCCGTTTGGTTTGAAGCGGTATTTGTATTTGGTGCTGCCGCCGCTGTAGCTCTTTAAGTACTTCCAGCCTTTGACAGCTTTTCCCTTTTTGAAATAATAGATTTTACCGTTGATCTTCTTCCAGCCGGTGTAATCACTCTGTAAAACGCCGTTCTTATAATAAAGACGGTTGATCACCTGCTGTTTGTTTGTGGTGGTAGTGGTTGTGGTCTCTTCCTGTGAAGCAGTATCGTCAGTGGCAGCAGATGCGTACACTGTGCCCAGAGAAGTGCTGAGCATGATTCCCGCAAGAAGACAGGCAGACGCTGTTTTTACGTGCAATTTCATAGTATCCTCCCTCTTTTGATGAAATGCTGCGGCTGCAGAAGACAGCCGGTTTACAGTTGCCCTGTGGCGGTACTTGGTACCATACTGTTTTGTAAGAAATAAAACATAAATGCGTCACAATTCTCCGGTGAAAATGATCAATGTGAAGAAAAAGTGACAGGATAATGTAAAAAATGTTAAGTATTTTATACCACAAGTTTATGACTGTAATATGATTGCGAATATTTTTCTACTTTATCCTTAAATGAAAGAAATGTCAAGAGAAGGTGAACATTTGGAAAAGTTTCCACAAGATTTTACCGATATGAAAGAAAAGGGACAGAAAAAACTTGCGATTTGTACAGCAGGTCATCAAGAAATTATGTCTGTTAATGTTTGACCCTTTCCTGTGCAAATGTTATAATTTAAACAGATTTATATGCTTTTTTATTCAGACGTGTGCTGCACGAAAGATGGCTGAATAGCAGGCAGGAAAGGATGGAAACGTATGAAGTTTGTAGCGGGTGTTGATATTGGCAATGCCACAACGGAAGTTGCTCTTGCCAGAATCGAGGGAAAAGATATACATTTTCTTGCCAGCGGTATCGGACCGACCACCGGTATCAAGGGTACATTGAAAAATATCAACGGCGTGTTCATGTCACTGAATAACGCCCTTAAAAAGGTAGGTCTTGAGTATTCAGATCTGGATGAGATCCGGATCAATGAGGCCGCACCGGTAATCGGAGATGTGGCCATGGAGACCATCTCCGAGACGATCATCACAGAGTCCACGGTGATCGGACATAATCCGAGCACACCGGGAGGAACAGGAATCGGCGTTGGAACTTCAGTCCTGGTCACTGAGCTTTCCAAGATCACAGAGGAGAAGGATGTCATCGTGGTGATCCCGTCCAGCGTGGATTTCGCTGAGGCGGCCCGCCTGATGAACGAGGCGAAGAAGAATGTGACGATCAAGGGAGCCATTGCCCAGACCGACGACGGTACGCTTATTACCAATCGTCTGGACAAAAAAGTACCGGTGATTGATGAGGTGACCATGATCGAGAAGGTTCCTCTGGGTATGGAGTGTGCCATCGAAGTGGCCCCGATCGGAAGTGTTGTATCGGTGCTGTCCAATCCATACGGAATCGCTACCTTATTTAATCTGTCTTCCGAGGAGACCAAGCGGGTCGTTCCGATTGCGCGGTCATTGATCGGAACTCGTTCCGGCGTGGTCATCAAGACACCGGAAGGCGATGTGAAGGAGCGGAGCATTAAGGCGGGAACGATCACCGTCATTGGCAGCAAAAAAGAAGTGGAAGTGGACGTTGACGAAGGAGCGGAAAGGATCATGGAAGGCATTGCATCCATCCCGGATATTGAGGATATCCAGGGCGAGGTGGGAACCAATGCCGGAAATATGCTGGACAAGGTGCGCCGGGTTATGGCGAACCTTACGGACAAGCACAAAAGAGATATCAAGATTCAGGATCTTCTGGCAGTGGATACCTTCAATCCTCAGAAGGTAAAAGGAGGCATTGCCGATGAATTTTCCCTGGAGAACGCTGTGGGTATCGCGGCTATGGTTAAGTCAGACCGCCTGCAGATGGAGATTATCGCCAGAGTTCTTTCTGAGAAGCTCAATGTGCCGGTTTACGTGGGCGGCGTGGAAGCAGACATGGCTATCAAGGGTGCGCTCACTACACCGGGAACCAGCACACCGCTGGCCATCGTGGATATGGGAGCCGGTTCCACCGACGCTTCTATCATCAACCGGGAAGGAAAGGTGAAGCTGATTCATCTTGCCGGCGCCGGTAACATGGTATCTCTTCTGATTCAGTCTGAGCTGGGACTGGACGACTTTGATCTGGCGGAAGATATCAAGAAGTACCCGCTGGCCCTGGTGGAGAGTCTGTTCCACATCCGTCATGAGGATGGCACTGCGCAGTTCTTTGACAAACCACTGGATACTTCCGTATTTGCCAAGGTGGTATTGGTAAAAGATGACGGAGAGCTTGTTCCGCTGGAAGGAATGGAATCCATGGAAAGAGTGCGCCAGGTACGTATGGAGGCCAAGAGAAAGGTCTTCGTGACCAATGCGGTTCGTTCCTTATCGAAGGTAAGCCCGACAGGCAATCCGAGAGATATTCAGTTTGTGGTTATGGTCGGCGGTTCAGCCCTCGACTTTGAGATCCCGAACATGGTAACAGACGCGCTGTCCGAGTATGAGATCGTTGCCGGACGAGGCAACATCCGTGGATGTGAAGGCCCGAGAAACGCGGTGGCGACAGGTCTTGCCCTCGCCTGTGTGGAAGAAGAGGAATAAGGATTGACCGCCGCAAGGGGGATTACCATATAAAGATACATATATGATCGTGAAAAGTGGTCAGTTGGCATATCAGCTGAGAAACTGTGACAGAAAGAGGAGGAGACATATCGGTGGATCCTCCTCTTTTCCTGTAAGTTTGGATTTTTTTACAAAAAACATATTTTGTGGTTTTTCTGCTTCTATAATAATATTGTAGTTTTCTGCAGTTTTGAAAGGCCGGCGTTTGGATGACAGCATTCAGTGATGTGATGATATTATTCAGTGATTCAGATATATGCCGGCTCAGACGATGAGCCGTCGTCGCGGCCTGGCAGAATTTATTCCCGGAAGTTTCGCTGTGTTGACATAAAACAGGGGCTCCTTTATAATACTAAAGATAATGAAAACACTGTTTTATGACGTTTTCCGCCAATAAAAAGCGGGGCGTTATTCAGCTGAGCAAAACAATGGAAGGATAGAAAAATATGGGGAAAATTCAGGTTATCACCGATTCAGCCAGTGACATTTCTTATGAAAATGAAAAAAGATACAATATACACATTATTCCATTTCCGGTCGTTATAGGGGAGAAGTCATATCTCAGCAGAGTGGATATGGATAATGAAGGCTTTTATAAACTGATGGAGGAACAGGAAGATGTGCCAAAGACTTCACAGATCACCTCCTATCAGTTTGAGGAGCTGTATTATGAGTGTTATCAGAAGGGATGCACAGATGTCATTCTTGTGATGATCAATTCTAAGGGGTCAGCCACCTATGAGAATTCACTGCTGGCCATCGACACATTTTTTGAGGAGCATCCGGAGTGTGAGGGTAAGATTTCTATTTACAGTCATGACGGGCGCAGTTATTCCGGCGCCTACGGCCAGCCGGTGATCAAGGCCTGTCAGATGGCGGAGGCGGGGGCATCCGCAGAGGAGATCAACCGGTATCTGGAAGATATCCTGGTGCGGCGCTGTGTTTATTTTGGCATTTATAATCTGAAATACGCCGGCAGATCCGGACGGATTCCGAGCGCCGCCGCCTTCGTTGGCGACAAGCTTGGGATCAAGCCGATCATGAAGATCTGGGATAGTGAGATCACCACCGCGGCCAAATGCCGGGGAGAAAAGAAAGTGGTGGCCAAAATTGCAGATATGACCGTGGCGGAAATGGAACCGGGATCGGAGTATCAGGTTGTTTACGGCAGCGATCAAAGCTGTGCGGACGAGATGATCCAGAAGATGACGGAGAAGGTCGGCTACGGCCCGACGGAAGTCTATCAGATTGGCGTGGCAGTGGCAGCCAACGCCGGACCAAAGGTATCCGGAGTACTTTTTGACCGGAAGAAATAATGGAGAAGAAAGGGGAGGCTGAAGGTTGGAGATGCAGAAAAAAAGAATATCAATCCTGGGGGATTCCGTCAGTACATTTGCCGGGTATACACCGGACGGAGCGCTTTTTTACGATTCGTGGAGACAGGGAGAGACCGGCGTGACCAGCCCGGACGATACCTGGTGGATGCAGGTGATCCAGGGGTTGGGCGGCGTGCTGGGCGTCAATAACTCCTACGCCGGGAGTACAGTATCCGGCAGTCTTGCTTCCTCCGGAACATCGGAGCAGAGGCTGCAGGCTCTGGGAGCCGAGGGTGATCCGGATATGATTCTTGTGGCCATGGGCGCCAACGACTGGGGATTTGGCGTGAATCCGCAGGAGTTTGAATATGAATACCGGCGGATGCTGCAGCGCCTCAATCGTCTGTATCCGAAGGCGGAGCTTTGGTGCGCCACATTGCTGCGGGGCAGATCGGTGGAGGAAGAAGAAATGTTTTTCAATGTGGAGAGCGTTCTCTCTCCCGGTATTTATTCTGATATCATCAGGAAAACCGCTCTGGAAGAGGGAGTTCATCTGGCGGATCTCGCCGGCTATCATGCGGAGTATGAGACCATCGACGGCGTTCATCCTAATAAAGAAGGAATGAAACTGATTTCCTGCCTGTGGCTGAAGGAACTGCAGAAGTAGCAGGAAGGAGAAAGGAGACGGATATGAAGCGACATACGAAATGGCTGTTTGCCGCTCTGTTTGTACTTGCGGGAGTGTTGTTCCTGCCGAAAGCGCAGACAGAGGCGCAGGCAGCGGCGAGAATCAATTATACCTCGCTGAAATTAAAACAGGGAACCACCAAGAAGCTTAAGATCAAAGATTCATCCGCCAAGGTGCAGTGGTCCAGCAGCAAGCCGAATGTGGTCGCTGTAAATAAAAAGGGACGAATTACCGCTGTCAAGGGCGGCAAGGCGGTTATCACCGCAAAGACCAGGAAAAAAGAGTTTCGCTGCAAGGTGACGGTGACGGGGTTAAACACCAGCACCCTGACACTCAGCAAAGGAACAAAATATACGTTGAAGGCCAAAAATACAAAGGTCATCAGCTGGTCCAGCAACAATGAAAAGATTGCCAAGGTGAGCAAGAAGGGCGTGGTCAAAGCAAAGAAGACGGGGAAAACGGTTATCAAATGTAAGACAACGTCCGGAACGCTGAAATGTAAGGTCTATGTGGCGGCCCTCAACACCACCTCTCTGCGGCTGGCTGTGGGCTCTCAGTATCAGCTTAGTGTCAGCAAAACAGGAGACGACTGCCGGTGGTCTAGCGCCAATGCGTCGGTGGCTTCCGTGGACGCCAACGGAGTGGTCACAGCTAACGGATACGGCGGCACCACCACCATTACCTGTAAGACCGGAAAGGCAGCCCTTCAATGTACGGTGAAGGCTGTATCGCCGGGGAATATCACCACGCCGATGAGCGCTCTGCCATCCACAAGCGTGGCAGATGTACTGGATGTGACAGTGGAAAGTTACCCGGGAACAAGAACCTATACGGTATACAGGCAGTCCGCCAGCGTGAATAAGACCAGCGGCGATAACGGCGTATACTCTGGTTATATGCCTGCCCATGGATGTGCTGCCTGCGCAGTTTCCACCGTGTTGAGCGGATATTCAGGTATGAAGATGGGGCCAATCTACATGACCGAGTCCATCGAGAGACGGATTTTCGGCACGGCATGGCAGGAGAATTACAGCAAAGCGCAGAGCAAACAGATGCCTGTTTCCCTTTACGGTATCACGAAGATTCTGGACGCCTACAATGTGTCCAATGAATATGTGAGACAGTTTGATCAGGTTATGGCCGTTCAGCAGATCACGAATCATTTGAAGACCGGCAACGCCGTGATCATTGAGGTGAAGAAGATTGGCAGTGACGCCAAATGGTCCAACAGCAAGCATACGCTGGTCCTGCTGGGCATGACCGATAACGGATATGCCATCGTGGCTGATTCTGCGGACCGGGCCGATTATTTCGGCGATCAGAGAAGGATCAAATATGCCACTGTGATGGAGCTGGTACAGTACATGTTCCCATGTACAAACCCTACATCCACTTCCGTATACTACACTTCAGAATCCGCTTGTGGCGGTTACATTCTGGTGAATCCGCAGTAAACAGGGGCCGGAGGAGCGTTTGCGGTGAAGATATATTTTACAGTGGAGATATATTCTTGTGACGATGCGGGCAATCTGTATCTGAGAAAATATCACGGATAATTGAACTACATAAAGACGCCGGGTAAAGGAACTGCAGTTGGCAGCAGACTTTACCCGGTTTTTTTTATTTCATAGAAAATTGCATTCCTATGAAATAAAAAACGCTCCGCGAGGATCGCACTGCGGCGGATAGGAAGATGCAGGCGCCATCATAGAAATGCTGAGAGATATTTACAAGAATATTCAGGATATCGTACTGGATGGAGTGACGGAGGAAGAGCAGGAAGTGTTAGCCAGAGTCGCCAGAAAGGTAAACCAGAATATCAGCAGGGTACTGTAATGGACACAGAGCGCATATGAATGAATAAACCGATGGTAGTATTTTATAAAAAAGAAGAGGTGCAGGATATTTTGAAAAAACTGGTTATTTTTTATGATGACACAAAACAGAGTTGCTGCGATTATGTCAGTGAATTTGAGAAGCACGGGAACGTCGATGTCAGAAAGGCATCGGAACACCGGGACAAATCCATGATTTTTGCCACGGGCGCCAGCATCGGTCTGGTTTTTGAAAGTAAGAATGGAAAGATTCCTTATGAGATTTCCCATGTGATCTGGCGTCTCATTGCGGATAAAAAAGAATCCCACATGATTCTGGTAACCGGCGGAAGCAGAGAGTTAAAGGCCATACAGACCGCGAAAAATGAGATGGAGCAGCGGGGATATCAGGTGAAGAATGTGTATTCCAAATATACTCTTCAGAAAAGGAAGCTGGAAGGAGCAGCAGCTGTGGAAGGCATCCTTGCAGATCTGGCAGAAGGACGGGAGCACATTTTCCCGAGAGAACGGTTCCGTCATATGACGAAGAAAGAGCGCAGGAGACATATGCGGAACGAATTAAAAGCCTACCGCAAATATGTGAAGAATGAGGAAAAGAAATTAATGGAAGGCTGACAAAATGTATGACAAAAAGGACAGTTTCCTTTTATTTCTTAGGCAAATGAAATATTAACTAAATTAAATTGCATTTTTTTCGAAACCTGCCGATAAATCATGGAAAATCTGCAGAAACTGTGATACAATGGTTGCAATTGCAGAGGCAGAAAGGAAGTTATAGTTATGGAAAAGAAAAATTTAGACTGGAGTTCCATAGGATTTAATTATCGGCAGACAGATGCCAGATTTGTGGCAAATTATAAAAACGGCGCCTGGGATGAAGGTACCATGACAGACGACGCCACAGTAGTGATCAGTGAATGTGCCGGTGTTCTTCAGTATGCACAGACATGTTTTGAAGGACTGAAGGCTTATACAACGGAAGACGGCAAAGTAGTCTGCTTCCGCCCGGATTTGAATGCAGCGCGTATGGCGGACAGCTGCAGAAGACTGGAGATGCCTGTCTATCCGGAAGATAAATTTGTAGATGCAGTAGTGAAAACTGTGCAGGCGAACTTAGCTTATGTTCCGCCGTTTGGCTCAGGAGCGACTCTGTATATCCGTCCGTATATGTTCGGATCGGATGCGGTCATCGGAGTAAAACCTTCCGAAGAGTATCAGTTCCGTGTATTTGTGACACCGGTGGGTCCGTATTTCCAGGGCGGTGCAAAACCGATCACCATCCGTGTCTGTGATTATGACCGTGCGGCACCTCACGGAACCGGACATATCAAGGCAGGTCTTAACTATGCCATGAGCCTGTATCCGATCGTGGAGGCGCATCGTCTTGGCTATGATGAGAACATGTATCTGGATGCTGCCACAAGAACCAAGGTGGAGGAGACCGGCGGAGCTAACTTTATCTTTATCACCAAAGATGGTACCCTGGTAACACCGAAGTCTGACAGTATCCTTCCATCCATCACCCGTCGTTCCATCGTATATGTTGCAGAACATTATCTGGGAATGAAAGTAGAGCACAGACCAGTATACTTTGATGAAGTAAAAGATTTCGCGGAATGTGGTCTCTGTGGTACCGCAGCTGTTATCTCTCCTGTTGGAAAGATTGACGACCACGGAAAAGAAATCTGCTTCCCAAGCGGTATGGATGAAATGGGTCCGGTAACGAAGAAGCTTTACGATACCCTGACCGGCATCCAGATGGGCCACATTGAGGCTCCGGAAGGCTGGATCAAGGTAATCTCCGAATAAGATTCTCCCCGCACTGCCCCCACAGACATCATGGAGGGCATGAAAGAGAATAAAGAAACATAAGATACTCTGTCTGCAGAGAAATGTTTGAAAGGACATTTTTCTGTACAGACAGAGTTTTTTTATTTCATAGGAAATTGCATTCCTATGAAATAAAAAACGCTCCGCGAGGATCGCACTGCGGCGGATAGGAAATTGGATCCGGGGCTCTGGTTTTTATGCATAATAGCTAAAGATATGTAAATTAAAGATGTTTTTTATGTCATTTTATGATATACTGTATTAAACCAAACGTAGGGAGGATTTACAGATGCAGGATAGTAAACAGATAAAAAATAAAAAGCAGAATAGTGAGTCGGCTTATGATTTTATAACGGAGTTTGACCAGTATCTTTTTGGCCAGGGTACCCATTATGATTTATATAATAAGCTGGGCGCGCATCCGATGACACTGGAGGGGCAGCAGGGGGTATTTTTTGCTGTGTGGGCGCCAAATGCTCAGAAGGTTTCTGTTGTGGGTGATTTCAATAAATGGGACAGAAAAGCACATTTAATGAAAAGAACAGAGCCGATGGGAATTTATGAACTGTTTATTCCAGATCTGGGAGAAGGGGAGATTTACAAGTACTGCGTCACAACCAAACAGGGCAACGATGTTTTGAAGACAGACCCTTATGCCTTCCAGATGGAAAAGAGACCGAACAACGCCTCCGTGGTAACAGATATTTCTGATTTTAAGTGGGGCGATAAGAAATGGATGGAACACCGGAGAAAGTTTGATGTGCGGAAAGATCCGATGTTTGTCTATGAGGTGCATCCGGGTTCCTGGAAGAAACATCCGATCACCGATGAAGATGAGGACGGTTTCTATAACTACAGAGAGCTGGCAGTGGAGCTGGCGAAATATGTGAAAGATATGGGCTATACCCATGTGGAGCTGATGGGTATCGCGGAACATCCGTTTGACGGTTCCTGGGGTTATCAGGTGACAGGGTATTTTGCGCCGACATCCCGCCATGGTTCCGCACAGGACTTCCAGTATTTTGTGAATTACCTGCATGAACATAAGATCGGCATCATCCTTGACTGGGTTCCTGCGCATTTCCCTCGGGATGCCTTCGGACTGGCTGAATTTGACGGCACCTGCCTTTATGAGTATGCGGACCCGAGAAAAGGCGAGCATCCGGACTGGGGAACCAAAGTATTTGATTACGGCAAGACAGAAGTCAAGAATTTCCTGATCTGCAACGCTCTGTACTGGATCGAGAAATATCACATTGACGGCCTGCGTGTGGATGCCGTTGCGTCCATGCTGTACCTGGATTACGGCCGGAGAGACGGACAGTGGGTGCCGAATATTTACGGCGGCAATGAGAACCTGGAAGCCATTGAGTTCTTTAAACATCTGAATACCGTGGTGGAGGGACGGAATCCTGGCGCTGTGATGATCGCGGAGGAATCCACCGCGTGGCCGAAAGTAACGGACAAGGCAGAGTACGGCGGATTGAATTTCAGCCTCAAATGGAACATGGGCTGGATGCATGACTTCCTGGAATACATGAAGCTGGACCCGTATTTCAGAAAATATAACCATAACAAGATGACTTTTGCCATGATGTATGCTTATGCGGAGAATTATATGCTGGTACTCTCCCACGATGAGGTGGTACATCTGAAATGTTCCATGATCGAGAAGATGCCGGGACTTTACGATGATAAGTTCCGCAACCTGATGGTGGGTTATGCTTTTATGACCGGACATCCGGGCAAGAAGCTTCTGTTTATGGGACAGGATTTCGGACAGCATCAGGAGTGGAGCGAGGCCAGAGAGCTTGACTGGTTCTTGCTGGAGAAAGACAGAAACCGTCAGCTGCAGAACTTTGTGCGGGCGCTTCTGCACATTTACAATAAAAATAAATGCCTTTACGAGTATGACTGCTATCCGGAAGGATTTGAGTGGATCAACGCCAACGATGGCGACAGGAGCATTTTCTCCTTCACCAGACATTCCGAGAACGGCAAGAACAATCTGCTCTTCGTCTGCAACTTTACGCCGGTGGCAAGACCGGATTACCGGGTGGGCACCACCTGCCGCAGAAAACATACGCTGATCCTGAACAGCGACGCTGCGGAATTCGGCGGTTCCGGAAAGAAACGTCCGGAAGTGTACAAGCCGGTGAAGAAGCCTTGCGATGACCGTAAATACTCCATCGCTTATGACCTGCCGGCATATGGAGTGGCGATTTTTAAATATTGATCGGAAAGTTCCGTCGATGGCAGTCCGTCGGCGGGATTTCTGTTTGTTCGATGATTTTTTATTTCCGGAGAAAATATGACAGATAACAAAGACAGAATAATTCTATATTGGAAAAAGGACGCTTCGGGGCGGTATTTTCTTTCGCCCGGAGGAAAGACCGGACGTCTCGACGGCCCGGAGCTGGAAGTTGTGATTAAAATGTCTGAGGAGGAAACGGAGAACCAGATGACCCGGGCAACGCAGACAACCCGGACAATCCGGGCAGCCCGGACCAAAACGGTGGTATCCGAAGACAGAGGAAGCGGCGGGAACGGACCGGAGGCCCGTGTGTTCCGCGTTTTTCAACAAAAAGCTGGAACTTATGGTGCGTACAGCGAATATATGACCCGGCATGGCTGTGCCTGCTGTTCGCTGACTACCCTGTTGGCGGCCTATGTGCCGCAGTATCTTGATTTGCGTCCCGATGAGACCATCGCCCGGGTGGAGAGAGAACATTTTGATGAAAAGGTCTGGCAGAAGAATTACAGCAGACATATCGCCAGACAAATGCCGGTTTCCCTCTATGGCATTTCCCGGATTCTTACGGATTATCAGGTGCCGCACCGGTATGTGGGAGCCTTTGCGGATGACGAGGCCATGGAAGAGATTGGCGTGCATCTTCGTTCCGGCCGGCCGGTGGTGGTGGAGACCAGCCGTATGAAAAGAGAGAACGGTCGGATTGTCCGGTGGTTTGACAAGCGGTTCGCCGGTTCGTATCATACCATGATTCTCCTGGGAGAGGATGAGAGCGGGCGGGTGATCTTCACGGATTCCGCCACCAGAGAGTGGTCGGGAGACTGGCAGCGGCTTAAGAAAGCAGAGCTTTCCGATTTGCTTTCTTATATGTTCCCTCAGCGGAATACAGAGGACACCCACGTGTATTTCAGCCGGAGACGGAACACCGGCGGTTATATTTTGGTAACCGTTCTGCCATAATCGAGGAAACAGGCGCGCAGTGCCGGGTAAGCTGCATTAGCAGCGAGTTTCTGAGATGTCATGGCTGAACTGTTACATGTCCTGATGTAGCAAGTGCGTTGGAATTCCCGTTGGGTTAAAAGACTTCCGACTGGAAGATTTCTGGTTGACAAACCCTGTTTTTTTGCTTACAATAGGTTACATCAAAAATCATCCGATTGAGATAACAACCACAAAGATGATAAAAACGGTGACGGAAACAAGTAGCTTTCGCAGGAATATCCAGAGAGCGGCCGGCTGGTGAAAGGCCAATAGGACTGTGGACAGTGAATACATTCCCGAGTTGCACACTGAACGGAGAGCCAAGAGACGGCGGATGCGTATGGCAGATGACGGACAGAAGGCTGCCGGAGATGCTTCCGGTTCCTGCGCAGGGACGAAGGAGAGCAGTCCTGGAGGATCTCCCTGTAGGCTGTGACGGGGTGGCGGGCGTTATTCCCGCTGAGACTGTGAATACGCAGCCTCATGAGACGGACAGCGTAAGCTGTCAGTGAAATAAGGTGGTACCGCGAGAACTTTCGCCCTTATCTGTTTGAACAGATAGGGGCGTTTTTTATTTCATAAGAAATTGTATTTCTATGAAATAAAAAACGATCCGCGAGGACCGCGCTGCGGCGGATAGGAAGATGCCGCAGATGCGGCTGCACTCGGCTCAGGAGTTCCATGTGGCAGAACTCCTTTTTACGCACTACAAATCAGGAGGAAAGAAAGATGACATTATACGATGAATTAGTGGCAAGGGGACTTATTGCTCAGGTGACCAATGAAGAGGAAATCAAAAAGATGATCAATGCGGGAGAGGCGACTTTCTACATTGGTTTTGACCCGACGGCGGACAGCCTTCATGTGGGACATTTCATGGCTCTGTGCCTGATGAAACGTCTGCAGATGGCAGGCAATAAACCGATCGCCCTGCTGGGAGGCGGAACCGGAATGATCGGCGATCCGTCCGGACGGACTGACATGCGTCAGATGATGACCAAGGAGACCATCAATCACAATATCGAGTGCTTTAAAAAGCAGATGAGCCGTTTTATCGATTTCTCCGACGGCAAGGCGCTGATGGTCAACAATGCGGACTGGCTGCTGGATCTTAATTATGTGGATCTGCTCCGTGAAGTGGGAGCTTGCTTCTCCGTCAATAACATGCTTCGTGCTGAATGCTATAAACAGCGGATGGAGAAAGGCCTGTCCTTCCTGGAGTTTAACTACATGATCATGCAGAGCTACGACTTCTACGCATTATACCAGAAATACGGCTGTAATATGCAGTTTGGCGGCAATGACCAGTGGAGCAACATGCTGGGCGGAACAGAGCTGATCCGTCGTAAGCTTGGCAAAGACGCTTACGCCATGACTATCACCCTGCTGCTGAACTCCGAGGGCAAGAAAATGGGTAAGACTCAGTCCGGCGCTGTATGGCTGGATCCGAATAAAACTTCTCCGTTTGATTTCTACCAGTACTGGAGAAATGTGGCTGACGCCGATGTTATGAAATGTATCCGTATGCTGACTTTCCTGCCGCTGGAAGAAATCGACGCCATGGCAGACTGGGAAGGCAGCCAGTTAAATAAAGCCAAAGAAATCCTTGCTTACGAACTTACTAAACTGGTGCATGGCGAGGAAGAGGCAAAGAAGGCAGAGAGCGCAGCAAAAGCATTCTTCGTGCAGGGCAGCGCGGCAGGCGCAGATATGCCGGAATGTGTGCTGGCGGAGGAAGACTTTACGGACGGCAGCATTGATATCCTGAGTCTTCTGGTAAAAGCAGAGCTGGCGGCAACCCGTTCCGAGGCAAGAAGAAATGTAACCCAGGGCGGCGTTACCATGGACGGCGAGAAAGTAACGGATATCAAAGCTTCTTACACCATGGATGATTTCCAGGGAGACGGTCATGTTTTAAAACGTGGCAAGAAGAAATTTAAAAAGATTCTTGCAAAATAATTTTCGGACAAAATACATTTGTCAGGAATACTTTTCAGGGGCATGGGTATACTGTTTCTGTCAGTTCACAGCGTAAAGCGTGAGCGGGAAAGGAGTAAATCTTATGTCTAAAAATCAGAAAAACAGTCAGAATAACGCAAAAAACCGTTCCGGAAATTCTTCCAGAAACAGCAGTCAGAACTGCCCGAGAAGTTCTTCAAAGAGCGGTTCTCAGAACAGTTCCCGGAATCAGTCTGATGATGAATCCGACGGGGACGGGCAAGGGCATCTGAGCAAAGGCGGGGCAGAGACAGTGCCGAAGGACAGCGATGATTTTTGGCGCCGGCAGAACGGGCAAATTTGCCGGATCCATAAAGGCGCGAGGAATTATCTGCCGTCCGGCACACGGTGGTGCTGGTAAATGTGCCGCAAAGTCCGGGATGCGGTGGACGGTGCCGCAAAACTCATGGCACCGATGACTGTGTTGCGAAGACAATGGAATAAATGAGCATGGAGGCTGTATTGCCGGCAGAAGATTCAGACCGGCAGGCAGCCTCTTTGTTTTTTATTTAAGAAATACAGATGGGATTTGCTGTTAAGTAAAAAACTATCCGGCAGGGAGCGTGTCGCCATGGAACAGGAAACCGGGCAGTTTTGCTGCATAATATGATAGTAAAGGACAGGGGAGGAAACAGTTCATGCTGAATTTTATTTCCGTATCGGATGCGCTCAGATTATGCTATGATAAGAAAGGGATTCTTGTGGACGTTCGTTCAGAAGAAGATTACAGAAACGGCCATCTTCCCATGGCGGAACATGTGCCGCTGGAAAAAATACTGCAGGGAGGATACAGGCCGGAGAACGGCATGCCGGTATTTTTATATTGCGACACAGGGGCAGCCAGCCTGCTGGCGGCCAAAAAGCTGGGAGAAGAGGGTGTGGAGGCATACAGCGTGGCCGGAGGCCTGACCTCTTACCGGGGATACCTGGAAAAAGAGGAGGATAAGCTCTGGACCATGGTATTTGTGGAATAAAGGGTCCCTGCGGAGCCGGGGGATTGCAGACCGGAGGAGGCAAAGCGGGGATAGGAGTTGACACATTCCTGCGGAATCAGTAAAATACTTCTATATTATAGTTTACAGTGAATTTACAGCAGAGCAGATGGAGGAAGAATGGAAGGCAGATATGAGTTTGTGGCGCCGTGTCATTTTGGACTGGAAGCGGTGAGCAAAAGAGAAATCAGCGATTTGGGATACGAGATTGTCCGGGTAGAGGACGGCAAAGTGACTTTTACCGGGGATGTGGAGGCTCTGGTAAGAGCCAATATTTTTTTGAGGACAACTCAGCGGATTTTGTGGAAGGTGGCGGAGTTTCGGGCTGTGACCTTTGAGGAGCTGTTCCAGGGGATTAAAAATATACCATGGGAGGAGTATTTCCCAAAGGATGCCCGTTTCTGGGTCACCAAAGCGACCTCAGTGAAAAGCACGCTTTTCAGTACTTCTGATATCCAGTCCATTGCCAAGAAGGCTATGGTGGAGAGGATGAAAGAGCATTATCATATCAGCTGGTTTGCAGAGACCGGGCAGGAATACCCGGTGCGTATTTCCATTTATAAAGATATGGTGACCGTGGGACTGGATACTTCCGGCGAGAGCCTGCATAAGCGGGGGTACCGGAAGATGGTCAGCAAGGCACCGATCGAGGAGACGCTGGCAGCGGCTCTTATCAGGCTGACTCCGTGGAATAAGGACAGGATTTTGGTCGATCCGTTCTGCGGCAGCGGTACATTTCCTATTGAGGCGGCCATGATGGGGGCAAATATCGCTCCTGGTATGCGCCGGACATTCCAGGGACAGCAGTGGAAGAATCTTGTTTCGGAAGAAGTATGGCAGAGGGGTTTTGAGGAGGCGCAGGATCTGGTGGATACCAGTGTGAAGATGGATATCCAGGGATATGATATTGATCCCCTTATCGTAAAGGCCGCCAGAGAAAACGCCGGCCGCGCCGGTGTGGCGGAACTGATCCATTTTCAGCAGCGTCCGATACATAAACTGCGTCATCCGAAGAAGTACGGTTTTGTCATCACCAATCCTCCGTACGGAGAGCGGATGGAGGAGAAAGAGGACATGCCGATTCTCTACCGGGAGATCGGCGAGGCGTTTTCCCATCTGGACGACTGGTCGGAATACATTATCACCGCCTATGAGGATGCCGAACGGTACATCGGCAGAAAGGCGGACAAGAACCGGAAAATCTATAACGGCATGATGAAGACCTATTTCTATCAGTTCCTGGGACCGAAGCCGCCGCGGCGCAAGCGGCCGGAGCAGGCAGGCAAAGCGTGAGGCGGCGGATAATGTATGCATAAGAGCTTGTGGAAACGGTAAAATGCAGAAGAGTGAAAGGTGTGGATAAATAGAATGAAAAAGAAACTGATATTTGCAACGGGAAACGAAGGAAAAATGCGGGAGATCCGCCAGATTCTCGGCGACATGGATTATGAGATCCTTTCCATGAAAGAAGCAGGCGTGGATGTGGAGATCGTGGAAGACGGCGAAACCTTTGAGGACAATGCCATCATCAAGGCAAAGACCGTCATGGAAGCTACCGGCTGTCTGACATTGGCGGATGATTCAGGGCTGGAGATTGATTACCTTAACAAAGAACCAGGTGTGCTTTCCGCCAGATACATGGGAGAGAACACATCTTACCGCATCAAAAATCAGATTCTGCTGGACCGGCTTCACGGCGTGCCGGCGGCAGTGCGGGGCGCGCGGTTTGTCTGCGTCATCGCCGCCGCATTTCCGGACGGACACATTGAGACAAGGCGGGCTACCATCGAGGGACGGATTGCCGATGAACCTGCGGGAGAAAACGGTTTTGGCTATGACCCGATTTTCTATGTGCCGGAGCTGGGAAAGACCACCGCGGAGCTTTCCGAAGAAGAAAAAAATGCCATCAGTCACAGAGGGAAAGCCCTCAGAATGATAAAGGAGATTTTGTAAATGAGAATTTTAGTGATCAGTGATTCTCATGGACGTAATGATGATGTGTCCGGTGTCATCCGTCAGGTTGGCCCCATCGACACACTCATCCATTGCGGCGATGTGGAACGCGGAGATGATTATATCCGTTCACTGGTAGACTGTCCGGTATACATGGTCGCTGGAAATAACGACTACAATCTGGACCTTCCGCCGAAAATCATAACAAAGATCGGAAATTACCGGGTGATGATCGTCCATGGACACACCTATCATGTATACAGAGGCGTCGATTATCTGAAACGGGCAGCCCTGGAGGAAAAGGTGGATGTGGTCATGTTCGGCCATACCCATGTTCCTTTCATCGATATCGGCCATACCCTCACGATCTTAAATCCGGGCAGTTTGTCTTATCCGAGACAGACATCCCGCAAACCAACCTTTCTCCTCATGGAGATTGATGAAAACGGACAGGCTCACTACGGACATGGCTACTACAAATCAAAGTTCAGCGAGCTGACCATATAGACGAGTCAGAAAAACAGAATAGAAGGAGATGAACATGAAAAAAGGAGACATTTTAGAAGGAAAAGTATTGAAAACAGAGTTTCCCAACAAAGGGATCTTATATATAGAAGAGAAAAAAGTGGTCGTAAAAAATGCACTGGAAGGCCAGACCATCCGCTTCTCTGTCAGCAAAAAGCGAAAAGACCGGGTGGAAGGCCGCCTGCTGGAAGTACTTGCGCCGTCGCCTCTGGAGACTGCATCCCAGGACCGTGTCTGTCAGCATTTCGGTATCTGCGGCGGCTGCGCCTACCAGACTCTACCTTATGAGGAACAGCTGGCCCTGAAGAAACGCCAGGTGGAAGATCTCATTGAAAAAGCCGGCTTTGATTTTCCTGTGGAAGATATCTACGGCAGTCCCATCGCCCGGGGTTACCGCAATAAGATGGAGTACACTTTCGGAGATGAGGAGAAGGGCGGACCGCTGGCGCTGGGCATGCACCGGAAAAACAGCTTTTATGATATTGTCTCCTTAAAGGACTGTCACATCGCAGACCCGGATTTTATGATTATTTTGCAGGCAGTCCTTCAGTATTTTACGTCCATCGGCGCATCCTACTACCACAAAATGCGAAAGGAAGGGTTCCTCCGTCATCTGGTGCTGCGCCGATCCGTCAAGACCGGCGATATTCTTGTAAATCTGGTCACCACCACTCAGTCGGAGCTGGATACCGACGTCTTTGTGCAGGCGCTCACATCCGCAAAAATCGATGGAAAGATTGTGGGGATTCTCCACACCTTAAACGACAGTCCGGCGGACGTGGTGCAGAGCGACGAGACCCGTCTCCTCTACGGCCAGGACTATTTTTATGAATACCTGCTGGATATGCGTTTTAAAATCTCTCCGTTCTCCTTTTTCCAGACCAACACTCTGGGAGCGGAGGTTCTCTACGAAAAAGTAGGCGAGTACGTGGGAGATACAAAGGACAAGCTCATCTACGACCTTTACACCGGCACCGGCACCATCGCCCAGATGATGGCGCCATACGCCAGGAAAGTGGTCGGTGTGGAAATCGTCGAGGAAGCCGTGGAGGCTGCCCTCCTCAACGCCGGGGATAATCACCTGACTAATTGTGAATTCATTGCCGGCGATGTCCTCAAGGTTGTGGATAACCTCACCGAAAAACCGGACATGATCATCCTCGACCCTCCCCGCGACGGTGTCAATCCGAAGGCCCTTCGCAAGATTATCCGCTTCGGCGTCGACGAGATGGTCTATGTCAGCTGCAAACCAACCAGCCTCATGCGCGATCTGGTGATGCTCCAGGAGGCCGGCTACGCCGTGAAGCGCTGCTGCTTGGTTGATATGTTCCCGATGACCACGGGAGTGGAGACTGTGTGCCTTCTTTCTCGCAAAAATCAGACGGTTTGAGCGTCAGAGCAATACCTCAAAATGCAACTTGTATTTACCAAGTGAGAAAAAGTACTGCGAGAATTATAATTGTCAAATATAAAAAGATAAAATGTGTCAAAAAAAGTAAATGACCCAGGATCTGACCTGCGGGTATCTTAAATAAGGTAACCGCGGGTCTTTTTTCGTATCTTCCAAAATGTTATGATAAGCATGACAGACAGTTGTCATGTTTGGATTGTTATGATACAAGCGGGAGGGGCAAATGAAAACAGATCGACTGATTGGTATTTTGTCGGTTCTTTTGAAGAAGGAGAAATGCACCGCTCCGGAGCTGGCGGAGAGGTTTGAGGTTTCAAGGAGAACGATTAACCGGGATATAGAGGCGCTGTGCAGGGCAGGGATACCTATCTGTACCATGCAGGGAGTCGGCGGTGGTATCCGCATTATGGACGGATACCGGATGGACAGGACATTGTTGACTTCCAGGGATATGCAGATGATTCTGGCGGGACTGCGCAGTCTGGACAGTGTCAGTGGCAGCAGTTATTACAGGCAGTTAATGGAAAAGCTGCAGGTGGGCGGAGCGGATTTCGTCAGCGGCAGGGATTCCGTGCTCATTGATCTGTCCTCGTGGTATAAGGAATCCCTAGCTCCCAAAATCGCACTGGTCCAGGATGCCATTGCCGAAAGAAAGCGGATTGCATTTCATTATTATGCGCCGGGAGGAGAGAGCATCCGGCAGGTGGAGCCGTATTATCTGGTGTTCAAATGGTCCAGCTGGTATGTGTGGGGCTGGTGTCTGGCACGAAAGGATTTTCGTTTATTTAAACTGAACCGGCTGGATCGTTTAAAAATAATGGAGGAAGATTTTGCGCCCAGGCCGGTGCCGATGCCGGATTTGTCCAATGAAAGAATCTTTCCGGCGAATATCCGGGTAAAAGTTGCCTTTGAATCAGATGCGAAATGGAGACTGGTGGAAGACTTCGGACCCGAATGTTTTGTGGAGCAGGAAGACGGGCGCCTTCTGTTTCAGATGGATTACACCGACGAGGAATCTCTGGTGGGCTGGCTGCTGACTTTTGGGGCAAGAGCAGAGGTTCTGGAGCCGGAAACAATAAGGGAGAAATTGCTGAAAACAGTGGAAGGAGTTATATCTGTTTACCAAAGAGAAGGAGAAAAGAAACGGGAGAAGTAGGGCATACTGGTATGCCTGCGTGAGACAGTAAGACAATTAAAGCAGATGATAGCAGGAGGAAAATCTATGGCACAAAAAGAACTGGCGCTTTATGTGGCAGAACAGCTGGAACCGCTGGAAGATATCCGATATATTCCCATGATGGGAGGCTGGCTGTTTTATTATCGGGAAAAGTTAATTGGCGGCATATACGAAGAAGGATTTGCTGTGAAGGATACATCGGCGTCCAGAAGATTTATGCCGGACTGCCGGAATGAGGTGTGGGAAAATACCCCGGCGGCTTTGCTGCCCTGCACTATTTTGGAAGACAGTGAGAAATTGTGTCAGATGGTAAGGGAAATGTATCCGGAACTTCCGGCTCCGAAGGCGAAGAAACCGGGAAAAAGAAGGAGGAAAACAGATGGCGTTTGATTATAAGAAAGAATACAAAGAATTTTATCTTCCGGGCAGGAAACCGCAGATCATAGAGGTTCCGAAAATGAACTTTATTGCCGTCAGAGGAATGGGCGATCCCAATGAGGAGGGCGGCGCTTATAAAGAATCCATCAGCCTTTTGTACGGCATTGCATTTACCATTAAAATGAGCAAGAAAGGTAGCCGTCAGATAGAAGGGTATTTCGATTATGTAGTGCCGCCGCTGGAAGGATTCTGGCGACAGGAAGGCGTTCAGGGAATTGATTATGGGAGAAAAGACGAACTGCAGTGGATATCTGTCATCCGTCTGCCGGATTTTGTGGACAAAGAGGATTTTGACTGGGCAGTTGCGGAGGCAGAGAGGAAGAAAAAACAGGATTTTTCCAAGGTGGAATTTCTTACCATAGAAGAAGGATTGTGCGTCCAGTGCATGCATATCGGAGCCTTTGATGATGAGCCGGCGACCATTGATCTGATGGATACATTTCTTGAGAAAAAGGGTTATATAAACGATTTCTCCGATGAGCGGATGCACCATGAGATTTATCTGTCCGACGCCAGACGTGTTCCGGTGGAGAAATGGAGGACAGTGGTGCGGCATCCGGTGAGAAAGGCGTGACAGATTAAAATATGTTTTGGTTAGTTATTAAGTTCTGCAAGCATGATTTGTTCCAGACGAGTGATATCTGGAAACACAACTTTTTTGCCTCTTGCATGAAGCTGACGAAGCCGTTTCATGTTAGTGCTGACTTCTTTGTGGATGGAGTGTTTTACTGGTACGGGATTGTTATTGCGGGTATGTATATGATCCAGATAGTACTCCCGGACTGGAAACATATTCTGAAGGAGAAATGCAGCTTCACGCCCATCAAATTCACCAAGAACAATAGTGAGGCATCGGCCATATTTTTGTACCTGTTTATCATGAATCGCCCGAAATTTTTCCACACGGGTACTTAACGGGACCATCCATAGCAGGGAGGTTTTTTTGTCGCGGAGACAATAAAAGGTAGGACGATATGTGCCGTTTTCTTTATTCTGCATCAGTCTGCTGTCATGCACTTTTTCGAAATATTCGTCTTTAATATGGTAAACATAACCTTCCTGATAAATCATTTTTCCTCCCTAAAAAATCAGCCCTGCCATGCAGCAGGGCCGAGAATTTTCAAGCCGGACATTTATTAGACGCTTCCGGTGAGCGAGCCATATTTTCGAGCCGTTCATTTATAGGCCGCCAGCGGTAAGCGGACAATATTTTCGATGACAGGAATCCCTGCCTCTATTATTATTATATGTTTGAACATGAAATATGTCAATGAAAATAAGAAAAAAATATAGTATAAAGAATGTAATAATGATAAAAATATAAATGTTTTAATCTTATTCCTCTCGACAGAAAGTAAGGCAAAGCTGTATAATATTTGTGGTACAATACTTTTTGTGCTTTATATCAATGAAAAAAGACAAAGATAAAAACGCAACGTACGTCTTTTGGATGTGCCAGAGCCGGTAGGTAGCCCGGCCGTCCCGTTCGGTGAAACGGGGTAAGTAACCTGCCCCTCCGGGTTGTCCGTTCTTTGTCCATAACACATTTTAGGAGGGAACGTTATGGACAAGATAAGCGGAAAACTGACGGTATATTTTGAGGATCCTTTTTGGGTGGGAGTCTTTGAACGGATTTCCGATGGAAAATTATCCGTATGCAAGGTCACATTTGGTGCGGAGCCAAAGGATTATGAAGTATGGGATTTCGTCCTCAGATGTTACAGCAGGCTTATGTTCAGTCCGGCTGTTGCAGCTCGGTTGAAACCGATTGCCAGGAATCCAAAGCGCAGGCTGCGGGATGCTAAAAAGCAGACGCAGAGCGTCGGGATAGGAACAAAGTCTCAGCAGGCCCTGCAGATGCAGCGGGAGGAGAAGAAACTCAGCAGCAGAAAGGATAGCAGGACAGCGAAAGAGGCAGGAAAAGAGCAGAGATTCCAGTTAAAACAGCAAAAACGAAAAGAAAAGCACAGAGGACATTGAATGGCTTTTCTGTCATTACCGGTTTGCGGTCATACGCAGACCGGTTTTTTGGTATGACGGGCATGCCGTCAGTCTGTGGTGAAAGTCCACAAGGGGCGTAGTTGCCGACGAACCCCATAGCGACTCCCAAGGTTTACATCGTGAGGTGTGGGTGAGAAGAAGG
>NZ_NFLV01000024.1 GCF_002161065.1 Eubacterium sp. An11
TGTAATCTTTTACGGCCCGTAGCTTCACTTCTGGTAATATTCCTCTAGGCATAATAAAACTCCCCTCCAGATAAACAGTTTTATTATTTCAACTGTCTACCTAAAGGGGAGCATATCATCCTGCTTTGCAGGATTCTTTTTTAATTTAACCAGGAAATAAAAGTTCCTGGTCAAATAAACTTTAATAAATCACGATCGGGAATCCGGCCTCTACATTTTTATAAATGGTAGCGGCAGCAGAATATGGCAGGTTGACACAGCCGTGAGAACCATTGCTTCGGTAGATGGAACCGCCGAAACTGCTTCTCCAGGTGGCGTCATGCATGCCCTGATTGCCGTTAAATGGCATCCAGTAAGTAACGTCGGAACTGTAGCCGCTTCCGTTGGCGTTGGTGCCGGTGAGGGTTGACGGGCTTTGTTTATAAGTAAGGGCATATACACCTGTGTAGGTATCATAGGTACCGGCTGTTCCGGTAACGCAGGAGGTGTTGAGAATACACTCTCCGTCAACATAGAGCCAAACTTCCTGGTTGGAGATACTGATCTCCACATAGGAATCACCGATATCATCCTTGGCGGAATTCCGGCATCTTGCGGTATAGGAGTATACCGGTTCTCTGGTGACAGTTTTTCCGTTGGTGATGTTTTTGATCAGCTTAGCCTTTTCACCGTCAAAATAAATCTTCCACCCGTAATCGCCGCCGTAGGCGTTGATGGTCTCCCCGGAAGAAGTGGTAAATTTTCGGGAAGCTCCCATGGTGTTATATTTGCTGCCGAGTTTTTCAACATAATCACCCACTTTGCTGTCATCGAGGGTGACTTCAAAATCATCGGAAATGTTCACCCAGTCCTTGATGGTGTTGTAATCGACGGTTTCCGTGGTGTAGCTGAAATCATAGGTGATATTGCTGGAGCCGTATTTGTTGGCTGCGGCAAGAGCGTTCTGTACGGCTTCGTCATTTTCATAGTAATTCGGAAGCTTGTAAAGATTCTCTTTCTCCAGATTGATAACAGTAACGCCGGTGGCAAGGCCTGTCTTTATGGCGTCCAGAAGCTGTTTTTTCTTTACGGTGTTGCCGAGTACTTCCGGAACAACCTCAAACTGTGTCTCTCCGGCCTGTATGTAGGCATCCTGCGGAGCCACCACATTTGCTGCGTCGAAACATTCCAGATTATCTACAACCTCGGCCAGCTTGTCTTCATCGAAGGTCACGTCCAGGGTAACGGTGTGATCCTCTTCGCCGAAGAAATGAGTAACCCAGCTCCATGGGCTCTGTGCACGGAAGAGATCGGAAATCTGTGAACCCACGGAGATGACAGTGTCAATGTCCTGCGGGTCGATGATCTCTGTACGTTCTTTCTCTTCCAGAGCAATTTTGTGTGATTCCAGATCCTCGGTGAAAGTCCGTTCTGCTTCGTCGAGGGTCATTCCGCCCAGGCTGACGCCGTTTACATACATATCGCGGTAAAAATGGTCTTTATAATGGTAAACACCGATTCCGTAAGCCAGAACGATGATAACAAAAACAGCGCCGATGATCCATTTGACAGGAAGGGAGGACTTTTTCTTTGCCGCGGTCTTAGCCTGGGTCCGCCTTCCGCCCTGTGGTTGTTTTGTTTGCTTTTCCTTTTTCATGAGTACATCCTTTCATGTGTGACATTAGTTAAAACCGGTATTCTCTTTTTGATCATGATAAGAGAACAACTCCCCTCTATAGGGCAGCAAATCTCTGTAAAAAGGCAAAAATACAGATTTTAGCCACCATATATTATAGTGCATACAAAAAGAAAATGATACCGGTCAAACCTTACAATTATGTTAAGACTTTGTGATATGTGACAAAAAATCTTTTACCTCCTCCGGCGTGCGCTGGCTCAGGCTGGAATTATGAAAACGGGAATCCATGGTGACGTCTTCGCCGAACCAGTCAGGAGCTTTGTAGCTGTTGGCGGCTTCGATGTCCGGAAACTCAATTTCTGCCATAATGAAACCTTCGTAAGCACCGTGGAACACATCAAGCTCGATCAGATATCCGTGGGATTCCGGAATCTTATAGCGGGTTTTTTCTATTATAATGCCATCAGTTTTGGTGGCAAGATGAGAGAAGCTCTCCCGGGAAAGAGGCATTTCCACCTCTTCTCTGGCGAGAAGGCCTTCGGATTTTACTGTCAAAATATAATCCTCATTCTTCTGCCGGATACGTATGACCGGACTGGTGCAGACATAGGCCTGTGAAATGTGATCATGAGGATAGGAATCCAGATCTTCTGGAAGATGCCGGATCAGATATTTTCGTTCGATTTCCATCATAACCTCTTTTCCTCCGCCGATGAGCGGAAATAAAAATATAATATACTGAGATCTTTCTGCGGCAGCAAAATGATAAATGTATCCCCCGCAGAGAATATATATCAATTACAATAGTATACCGGATTTTTGTAAAAAAGGAAACCATGAATTTATTATGGCTGACCTTGATTAATATGTCTTTTTAGGCTATTATTTAAGGAAGCGTTATAAGAAAACGTCTTATAATATATTTGCAGGAGGTTTATTCATGAGTTTAGTATATGTATTTTTTGCAGATGGATTTGAAGAAGTGGAGGCGCTCACAACCGTGGATTTATTGAGACGGGCCGGTGAGGATGTGCGCATGGTTTCTATTATGGGAAGAAAGACTGTGACCGGTTCCCATAATATTTCCGTAGACTGCGATATGGTTTTTGAAGAGATTGGAAAGACAGCAGACCTTCTTGTCCTTCCGGGCGGACTGCCGGGAACAGATCATTTGAGAGAACACAGAGAACTGGCGGATCTTCTCACAGAACAGTACCAGGATGGACGGTATGTGGCAGCCATCTGTGCGGCCCCTTCCGTGCTGGCAGGACTCGGATTCCTGAAGAACAGAAAGGCAACCAGTTATCCGGGATGTGTGGATGCGTCTCAGTGCGGCAGCTATGTGGAAGAACCGGTGGCAGTGGATGGAAATGTCATCACCAGCCGGGGTGTCGGCACGGCGATTCCTTTTGCTCTTGCGCTGATCGAACTGCTGGAGAGCAAAGAAGAAGCAGAGAAAATTGCTGCCCCCATCGTGTACCGGTAAGCAGGAGGAATACATGAACCAGGAAAACCAAGTCGGCTTTTTCAGGCGGTATTTTATCGCCTGTTTTCAGCCGGGAAAATATAAGTTACTGCTGGAGAAAAAGACAGGCAGCCATGTGATCTATATGATTCTTCTCGTTGCCTTCCTGCTGATCGTGGATACATTGATTCCATTTGGAGCGTGGATGACCAGTGTGGGTGGATTCAGGAATCTCTTTTTAAATCGTCTGCCTGCATTTACTCTGGAAGACGGAACCTTTGAGATTGAGTCGCCCATTTCTTTTGAGATTGGACAGGCCATTCGGGTGGAGATGAATTCGGATGTGGAAAAATACACGAAGAAGGATTTTGAGGAAGAATACCAGGAAGAGATTCTGGTGAGCCGGACCAACGTGCTGATCCGGGCCGGAGAGAGGGGATCGGATCTGCAGCTGTCTTCTCTTGGGAATATGTATCTGGACAATCAGGTGCTGACAGCGGCGATTCCGGCGCTCATGGTGATGCTCGTGTTTTATTTTCTGATAATGTTCGCGTCCAAAGCTGTGCAGTATGCGGTGGTCGCTCTGGTGTACGGTTTGATCTGCCGGGTGGGTGTGCGCTCGCCGGAGGGAAAGACCATTTCCATCGGAGATTCTTTCTGGATCGCGGTGTATGCCAAGACACTCTTTGCCATCATCGCCAGCGTGAATTCCAGTCTGGGATATCCGGTCAGCAGTTTCTGGGTATCTGTTATTTCTATTGTGATCGTGATGAGCTATATGTTTAAAGCGGAGGTTTCCGTTCTGAAACCGGAGACTTCCTGAAAGGGGAGATATTATGTCTAAAGTGATTATGGTGACCGGCGGCAGCCGGAGCGGAAAAAGTGTGCTTGCGGAGAAAAAAGCGATAGAGTATGGCAAGAGAAGCGTACTGTATATCGCCACGGCAATTCCCGTTGATGAGGATATGAAGGAGCGGATCCGGATTCATCAGGAACGCCGGGATTCCGAGTGGGGCACCTACGAAGGATACCGGGATCTGGGTGAGGTGGTCAGCAGCACAGAGAAAGATACGATTCTTCTGGACTGTGTGACCGTACTGATCACCAATATCCTCATGGAAGACGAAAAAGATTTTGATAAACTGAGCAGCCGGGAGATTGAAGATCTGGAAGCGCAGGTGATGATGGAACTGAGCAACATTATCAAAGGTGCAAGAGACGGCAATAAGACGTTGATTCTTGTGACCAACGAAGTGGGAATGTGTGTTGTTCCGTCCTACCGCCTGGGACGTATCTTCAGTGATATCACCGGGAAGGCTAACCAGCTCATCGCTTCATTGAGTGATGAGGTCTACATGTCTATCAGCGGCATTCCGCTGCGTCTGAAATAGGTGGTTTCATGAAAAAGAGAAAAAGAAGTCCTCTGTCTGCCCTGATTCTGCTCATTTGCCTGGCTGTTGCCGCCTTTTCCGCCTGGAAACTTTACGGATATTTCCGGGGATACAGGGATGGAGAAAAAGAGTACGAGGAGCTGACCCAGTATGTGGATACCTCACAGCAGGGGGAGACAAAGAAGGGCAAAAAGGACAAATGCCCGATTACCGTGGATTTCGAATCCCTGCGCGCCATCAATGAAGATATTGTCGCGTGGGTCTATATCCCGGATACGGGCATCAATTATCCGGTGGTCCAGGGGGAGGATAATGAGTATTATCTCCATCATACATTTGAGAAAAAGGAAAATTTCTCTGGAGCCATCTTTATGGATATCACTTGCCGGCCGGATTTTTCCTCGGACAACAGCATTTTATTCGGGCATAATTTAAGAACCGGGGAGATGTTCGGCGAACTTAAAAAATTATATGATACCGACTACAATGAAGAGGCTGATTACCGGAAGCATCCGGTCATCTGGGTGGTGACGCCTGATGCGGCCATGGAATACCGGATTTTTGCTGCGAGAGAAATCAGTGTGGAAAAAGACACGGATGTGTATATGGTGGATTTTGCGCAGGAAGAAGAGTACCAGGCGTGGATGCAGAAGCAGAAGGAGGCATCCATGTATGAGACGGATACGGATATTTCTTCCTATGAGCCGATGCTTACGCTTTCCACCTGTACTTCTGATACGGAGGACGGCCGTTTTGTGGTGCAGGCTGTCCGGATTCAGAGAAGTGCGCAATAAATATGATCGTAATGGAAAGGAAATGTGATGTGGAGAAAATTATGGAATTCTTCCGGCTGGAAGGTTCTGTGCTGTAATGTTATAACTGCTCTGGCTCTCAACCTTTTCCTGGAATGGATGGAAAGAAAATCCATAAAAGAAGTGCTGGCGTTTATCAACGAAAGAACTTACGTTTTTCTTTTTAACGCGGCCATTCTCTTTATGTTTCTTTCCATCGTACTGCTTGTCAGAAAGAAAATATTTGTGTACACAGTCATCACAGCATGCTGGATTTTAATAGGACTGACCAACGGCATAGTTTTGAACGGACGAAAAACGCCGTTTACCGCAGTGGATCTGACTGTGGCAAAATCTATTCTGCCGGTGCTTAACAGCTATCTCGAGCTGTGGCAGATTGTGATGCTGGTGATTTTGATGGTGGCGGCCGTTATTTTTCTGGTCTGTCTGTGTCTGTATTCTCCGTCCAGCGGAGAATCCTTTAACAGGCGGGTCAATGTGCTGCTTGAGCTGGTACTGCTGGTTGCCTTTGGAATATTTGCCTATGTGGGCGTGGGAAAGGGACAGCTGATCAGCAAGTTTGATAACCCGATTAACGGGTACAAAGATTACGGCGTTGCCTACGGGTTTTGTGTGACGGCTCTGGATACCGGCATTGACCGGCCGATCAATTACAGCCGAGACAGGGTCAATAAACTGAAAAATAAGATGGCTGACCTTCTTTCTGAGGAGGAAGCGGAAGAAAATGCGGAGGACAGCAGAGAGCCTAATATTATTTTTATCCAGCTGGAATCCTTTTTTGATCTGTCCCAGGTGAAAAATCTGGATATTTCAGAGGATCCGATTCCGTTTTTTCATCAGCTTCAGGAAAATACCACTTCCGGGCGGCTGCGGGTGCCGGTTTATGGAGCCGGAACCATCAATACGGAGTTTGAAGTCATCACTGGAATGAGTACAGCTTATTTCGGTACCGGAGAGTATCCTTATCGAAGTGTTCTCCAGAAGAAGACCTGCGAGAGCATTGCCTACTGGCTGAAGGATCTGTCTTATGAGAGCACAGTGATTCATAATAACAATGCATCTTTTTATGACCGCTATAAAGTATTTTCCAATTTGGGATTTGATAATTTTATCACCATTGAAAACATGAAAGTAAAAAGCTGGACGGAGGCCGGCTGGGCGAAAGATGCGGTGCTTACCGATTACATCCTTGATACCATGGAAGAGACGGCTGAGAAAGATATTATTTATACCATTTCTGTCCAGGGACACGGAGATTATCCGACATCCAGCCAGGAGGGCTCGGAGATTCAGGTGACCGGCGAGGGATACAGCGAATCCTATCTGAATCAGGTGACATATTACGCCAATCAGATTCATGAGATGGATGCATTTTTGGAAGATCTCATCGGAAAACTGGAAAACTGCGGAGAGGATACCATGGTCATCGCTTATGGGGACCATCTTCCGGGACTGGATTTTGAGACGGATGATCTGAAAGAAGGCAATAAATATGAGACCCCATATTTTATCTGGGATAACTTTGGTTATAACAGCAGCCACAAAAAAGAAGAGTCAGAGAACCTGAAGGCCTGGGATCTGGCTTCCAAAGTTCTTTCCCAGGTAAACATTCACAGTGGAGTGATCAATCAGTTCCATCAAACTATGAAGGGGACCAGGAACGAGGGTAAGAACCTGAAGCTCCTGCAGTACGACATGCTTTACGGTGCGGATTTCTCCCATGAAGGGGAAGAGGAACTGGAGCCTACAACCTTGTGTTATAGTCTGAAGCCGGTCGAGGTGACAAAAGTCAAGGAAGATGACGGAAAATATTTGCTGCTGGGTGAGAATTTTAACGAATACAGTCGTGTGTACATTAATGGAATTCTGACCAATTCCACGCTGAAGAGCGATAAAGTTCTGGAAATCAAGGCCAGCGCATTGAAGGACGGAGATGAAATCACGATCCATCAGGTGAGCAAGACCAATAATAATATTACGCTGAACAAGTCTGAAGTATTTACCTTTGATCTGTCTCAGGCAGAACCGCTGTACAGGGATGATTCCTGGCAGAAAGCGGAGATCGATGACGAGAACATAGATATCTCATCGGAAAAATGAGTCTTAAAAATAAAAACAGACAGCCGCCGGATTTCATTCCGGGATATGTTTCTGTCGGGACAGTAGAATTTCCACTGTCCTGCAACACATTTCCTGGAAGAGAAATCCGGCGGCTGTTTTATTTCTGGTCTTCCTCCCACATACAGCTCATGAAATTTTGCTGTAATTCTTTATAGTAGGTGCGGCTGACCGGAATCTGGGTGCCGTCCGATAAAGTACAGAACTGACGGTTCATGGTGATGATATGTCTGCAGTTGACCAGAAAACTTCGGTGAGAGAAGCAGAACCAGTTCTCTACGGTATCTTTCAGATCGTGCAGTTTTTCCGTAGTTTTGTAAGAAGCATCTCTGGTATGAATCTCCGTATTTCTGAGCACCCGTTCCATGTAAAGGATATCTTTTTGAGGGATACGGGCGGAACTTTTTCCAAACTGAATGGAAAGATAAAAATGTTCCAGTTCCTTCAGACGGGCGATGGCCTTATGCAGCGCCTTGGGCAGATAGGTGTCTATCTGACTTTTCAGGATAAAATAAATGTGAGAAGATTCATAAACCTGCGATGCGTAATCTACATAATTGGTAATATAAATAATCTGGCAATCCGGAAGCACGGAGGTGATATCCTTGGCGGTCTGGATTCCGGAAGAATCCCGCAGTTCAATGTCCATAAAGACAATCTGCGGTTCCACTTTTTGTTCCCGGACGGCAGTTAAAATATCGGCGGCATCAGAAAAAGAAAGAACCTGCGCTTCCATGGGACTGCACTGCTCGATTTTCTGACTTATTTCTCTTGATGCGATGGGGTTGTCTTCACAGACAGCAATCGTCAACATGAAAAAGCTCCTTTCTGTTTCGTTTTTATTCTTCATAGATAAAGGACACTGCAGATGGATATTTTTCGCATTACAGTGTTAAAAAGCCACTATTATTATACTAGAATTTCAAAAATTAAGAAACAGAAAAAAGGTGCAAATATGTCAGACTTTTATAGAAAATGTTGGATATATTTTCTTGCCTCATCATTGCGCCCTTCTTTCAGAAGAAGCGAAATGACCTGAAGATGACCTGTAACATCGTGATGCTGTTTACGTAATAAAAAAGTCTTTTTACGCAGTTGATCAAAGTCGGACATATTTTGTTCCAGGATTTTCTGCTTCTTTCGGTGAACATGGAAATTTTTCAGGATGCGCTGCAGTTCCCGGGCACCCTGGAAGAAGAGCACGGAAGATAAAAATATTCCTGCAAATACAAAGAACCAGCCTGCGGCGCCCATGTGTTCCGGAAATACATAAAGGACGCCGGTACCGATGAAAAAGGCAACCAAACCTAATTTGAATAGTGTATGTAAATTCATTTTCTGTATATAGTTGTTCCAGAGAAGAACAGCGAAAGGAGTGAAAATCGTCTGCACGATGACCGGAGGGAAAATGAACAAAAAAAGGCGGACAGGGTCATTTTCCGGCGCGATCGTATTGGAAGAAATATTCAGCTCAAGCCCCAGAGAATAATTCACCAGATAATAGGCAATGCCCATGGTCAGTTCGATGCAGCCGGCATAGAGAAGGACAAACATGGTATTCTCAACATGGCGCAGGAAGCTGCCCTGGTACAGGAGCATACCTGCGAGAAAAGGGGAGAGGAACAGAATGATCTTATAGGATGCGGTGGTGACCTCTCCGGTCAGGAAAGTATAAAACAGGGGAATCAGTAAAAAAGGTATACTGAGTCCAAAAGGATGCCGGACCCGGGAGCGGGGCTGCATGGTCCTGACAGTGTAATAATATACGGACAGCTGATAGATAATATGAGATACGGCAAAAGACGCCACAAATAACTGAGAGGAAGATAAGTGCAATGTCATGGGAAAACTCCTTTGATATAAGTGTATTTTATGTGCGGGCGCCGGCAAAGCGTTATAGGAACATTACCGACAGTATGGCAGTTAAGTAAAATCGATCATGATATCGGAGATAAATGTATCCCCGTGATCCTGCCACTGACAGACGCCGTCTCTCTTGCGCACAATTTCTTCGATGATGGACAGACCCAGTCCATGGTAGAATGTATCGGCCTTTGTGGTTGTATGGTCAAAGACCACAGCCGGATTTTTGGTGTTTTCCATATGGATAAAGAGAAAATTATTCTTGTAGTCGATGGAAAGTCTCAAAAAGGGGGACGGCTGACCGGAAGTCTCACAGCTTTCAATACCATTGTTAAGCAGATTGAAAAAGAGGCTGATAAAGGTGGGAGCCGGAATCCCGATTTTCTCAGGGAAAAGAATATCACAGGAAAAAGTGATGCCGAGATTGTGACATTCCGTTTCCTTTCCATGAAGGATGACATCCAGAATATCGTTATCACAATAATGCTTATAACGTACGCTCTGAAAAGAAGAAGAAAAATCACCGCAGACGTGGCGGGCCTCCTCCAACTGTCCGTTTTCCAGCAAATGATCGATCTGCCGCAGATGTTCTTTTACATCTTCCATCTGTCTTTCCATATCTGCCTGGGAGGTGCGCAGACTCCGTTCCTGCCGGAGAGCAGCCCTGCGCTGCATTTCCAGATATTCCACATTTATCTTTGCGTAAAACTCCCGCAGAGAGATAAAGATAAAAGCGACAATGAACAATATAATAATGACGTAAATAAAGAAGAACAGCACAATAGAAATGTGCGTCCGGTACACATAAAGATAGTAGGCGAAAACGAAAAGCGGTATGGTCAGAAGCAGGGCTGCCAGGAGAAGACCCACCCGCCGGAGTTTCTGTTTTGATGTTGTCTTATCATTGGTACTTTTATCCATGGAACCCCTCCCGCTTTTGGTAGAATGAAATGATAAACGTATCACTGTACGTTTTTTTATAAATCAAATACCATTATAATCGATATCAGGAAAAGAGAAAAGGGAAAAATAAAGGAATAAACGAGATAAAAAGAGCGGTCTTGCTGCCGCTCCATTTACTCTGACTGGGCAATCGGGAAGAAGATGCAGATCTTTTATAAAATTTTCAAAAGTTCACGAATATACTTTTGTGCCTCTACGGTTTTCCCCTCTGTTAAAAGATAGGAAATCGTCTGCAGATGCCCGGCGATATCGTGGCTCTGTCGTCGTAAGTGCAGATTCCGTTCTTTCACAGCTTTGTAATTGTCCAGATTTTTATAAAATATTTCTTTTTCTTTCTGGTGCAGATGAAAGGACATGCGTATCTGATGGATTCCGCGGAAGAAGAGAAGAATCGAAAGCAATGTTCCCAGAAAGACAAAAATCCACCCGATTTTTCCCATAAACTGTGGAAAAACATACAAAACACCACTGCCCGACAGCGATGTGGCCAAAACGAGCTGAATCAGTATCTTCAAATTAATATATTGCACCGCCGTTTGCCACAGGCATATGAAAAAAGGCATAAGAAGAATCTGCATTACAATGGGCAGACCGATAAAAATCAGTAAATCCACAGGATCATCCTTCGGGACAACAGGGTCTGCGGCAGAATGAACCTCTTGTTGAAGAAGAAACATCAGAGGATAATACAGAAGCCCCATGACAAACTCAACAATCCCCAGGCAGATCACGATGAAAAAATAATTTCCCAGACGCCTCCAGAAACGTGCTTTGTAAAGAAATATGCTGGCTGCCAGAGATGTACAGTAAAAAATAACCTTGAAAAAAGGGGACTGTGCGTCACCGGTAAATCCTGTATACAAAAGAAGAATGCCCAGGAAGGGGAGACTGCGCAGAAAGGGCCTTTTTACAGAAAAACGTGTTGTAAGCGTCCGGCTGAAAAAGAAAACCATGGATGCCGCATAGCAAAGATGTGCGAACAGGTAGATGAGAGTGTTCAGTTGGGATGCGGAAGCGGTAAGTGTGGGTGACAATGGGGAGCTCCTTTCTTATCATTTGCTCTGAGAATTTTTTTGGTGTTCAGTCGGCGGCGTATTTATCTCCTGCTTCAGCTCCTCAATATAAGTAAGCGCCTCTTCTGTTTTCCCTTCCGATATGAGGTAAGAAACCGCCTGCATGTGCCCGGTCAGGTCATGATGTTGTTTTCTAAGTTGAAGGCTTTCTTCCTGCTGTTTTTTGAAATCAGTCAGATGTTGTTTTAAGAGTTTCTGCTCTTTTTCCTGAAGATAGGATTTGCGGAATAATTTTTGGAGATTGATGATGCCCAGAAAAAATACGACTATGGACAGGAGTAGGCAGAGAAAGGCCAAAAACCATCCGACACGGCCAAATAAGTCGGGGAAAATATACGGGACACCGCTGAAACTGATGAAAGTCAGGAGACCAAACTGGATGATGAGTTTCAGGTTGATTTTACATAAATATTTTTTCCATACGATAATTGCCAACGGTGTCAGCAGGAACTGGATGATAACGAAGGGGATTCCCGTCAGGCACAGTTTCTGGATGTCATGGGTGGAGGACAGAGTATTTGGGATAAAAGGAATACCGAAGCAAAGTTCCAGAATACCAATACAGTAAATATATACCAGTATATTTTCTGCCAACAGAGAATACGCAACGCCAAAGAAAAAATTACCGATGCGCTGCATGACCGTCTCTTTGTACAGAATTATGCATGCCAGAAACATGGAGCCGTACAGGAAGAAAATGTGAGTGGGAGAGTGCACTTCTCCGGTAACTACTTTATAGCAGACTGGAATCAGCAGAAAAGGAAGGTTCTGTAGAACTGGATGAACTTTGGAAAAACGAGGGGTCAACGTGTGGCGGTAGTAATATAAAACAGAGGCTTCATTTAATGCATGGGAAATAGCAAAAAATATGAAGTATGGTTCAAAGGGGGAAGTTTTTGGGAACATAAATACTCCTTTCCGGGAAAATATAGAAATCTACAAAATTACCATGAAAATATTACATTGCTATCGGTATCGCAGCATAATATCAGATACAAAAGTAATCTCTTTGTCCTGCCAATGACAGGACCCGTCCCGCTGCCGGGCGGTTTCTTCTATAATGAGAAGGCCGAGACCGTGAGAAAAAGTATCGGGTTTGGTGGTGGTATGAGTAAACGTTACAGAAGGATTCTTTGAATTTTCCATGCGAATCAGCAGAAAATCTCCCTTGTAATTTACAGAGAGTTTCAAAAACAGATTTTCCTGCCCGGAGGAAGTACATCCTTCTATACCATTATTCAGTAAATTAACAAATAAACTGATAAGGACAGGGGCTGGCAGCTGCATCTGTTCAGGTAAAAGAATTTGGCAGGAAAATGTGATGTCCAGTAAGTCGCACTCTGCTTTTTTTGTGTGGATAATTACATCGAGGATGTCATTTTTGCAGTAATGTTTATAGCGGGTTCCCTGAAAATAAGAAGAAAACTGTGTACAGAGTTTCCTGGCATCTTCTGTTTTGTTTTTCTTCAAAAGGAGTTCCAATTTCGTAAAATGAGCAAGAGCAGTAGACATTTGTTCCTGCATTTGCTTCTGTGACTGAAGAAGGAATTGTTCTTGCCGTTTAGCGGCAATTTCCTGCGCCTGCAGATAATCATTGTCGATTTTTTTATAATATTCCTTTAACGAAATGTACACATATGCGCCGATAAAAAAGATAGGGATGGAATACACCAGGGTAGAAATGTACACCAGAGTATAATCCTGTTCTGTAAAATCCTGGTAGGTATAAAAGTAAAAAATAGTCAAAGCTGCCGCAGTGATCAGCGATAGGATTGCGAAAATAAGACATTTTAATAATTGCTTTTTTTGCTTTTGATGTTTTGATATGGATTTCATATGATTTTTTGTATCCCCTTATATGGAAATAATGCTTCCGACAATGTATATATCTTTTTAGACGGAAACAATACATCCGACAATATCTGTAAAATTTCAGCAAATTTCTTAAAAGGATTATACATGAGTCCGGGGTGGCTTTGCAAGGAAAGGATGTAAACAGTAGATTTACCCTTTATGAAAAGGAAGACAGCAGGTGGAAAATTAGCATAATTGTACAGAATATTTTTATGTTAGGAAAGAAATATTTGTGTTATACTTTACATATATAAACGAGATAGAAATTTGTAAAAATAAAACAATTATGTAAAAAACAGTTGTTTGAGTGGCGGCTGTGAGATATAATTGTATTGTCTTTAAGGAAGACAATACCCGGGAAACCGGAGAAAGGAGGAAAAATGAGCGATATAATGACAGAAAAAGAAATGCAGACGGTCAAAATGTCTACATTATATCAGTTACGGCTGATTATTGCCAATGGAGAAAAAGAGGAATATACGAAGGACGAAATCGTTGAGCTTTTGGATAAGATAGCAATGGCAAAAGAACAGGAATAGCAGAAAAAGAAAGTAACATACATATGATAAGGATAGAACAGGAGCAGAAAAATCTGAAAGTTGTATTTTCCTGCTCCGTTTTTTATATCATATGAAGTTTCATTTATATAGAGTCTTATTTATATGGATTTAAATGGATTTTCCCAGATCATAGGCCTGCTGTAATTCCGGTTTTCCGTTGATATCACCCACATCTCCGTTGCCTCCGGCAAGGACGTGGCCGAGGTTGGTCCACTGCAGATGTTCCATGAGATGATCGTAATAAAGAAGGACGTCATCGAAGCCATGGCCTTCTGCTGCGTCAATCCTGGCAGATCTGGAAGTTTACTTCCAAACTTTATAATTTCTATGTAATCACAGTTTATCTGCCAACGCAGCGGCCCGGGCACATCCGTCTGTCTTTTCAATATCGCCCACATTTAACACACCCGGAACGAGAACTTCACCGAACATATCCCACTTGAGCAGGGCTGCGGAACGCTCGACAGGAATCCGGACGCCGTCTAAGACGGTGACATCGTTTTCTTCGCAGCAGGCGATCAGGCCGCATTTCTTTCCGGCGATATCTTTTCCGGCAACACAGAAAGAATAGATATGGTCAATGACACATTTAATCTGTGCCGGAATGGAATACCAATAAACCGGCATGGTAAGGACAACGGCATCGGCATCAAGGATTTCCGGGGCGATGATATTGAAGTCATCATCAAAAGAACAGGCTTTGCCGGTTTTGAAACAGGTTTCGCAGGCATGACATCCGCCCAGATTCATCATGGCGGCGTCAAAACGGACAACAGAGTGTCCCTTGCTTTCGGCAGCTTTGATGAAGGCGTCTGTCATGGCAAAGCTGTTACCGTCTTTTCGTGGACTTCCGGTGATTACAACGATTTTTTTACTCATTTCATTTTACCTCCTGATTGATTTTGTAGTGCTGTGATATTATAATCATAGCAAGAATAAAACAAAAAACAAGTACGCACATTCAGGTGCGATACTTACATTGGAGATATATACTTATAATTAAGTAAGATACTTACCTGAAGGTAAGTATTCTGCCGCAGGTGCGGGCGATGTGAAAGAGAAAGGAGAAAACATATGGGAGAGAGATGCATTTCCAATGAAAGCCTCAGCAGCACAGGTTTCAGTTACACGCTGTCGCTGATCAATGGGAAATACAAAATGACGATTCTGTATACGCTGATGGAGTTCGGCGTCGTCCGTTTTAACGAGATGAAAAAATATATCGGCGGGATATCCTATAAAACTCTCAGTTCAACGCTGAAAGAACTGGAAGCGGATAAGCTGGTTCACCGGGAGGAATATCCGCAGATTCCGCCTAAAGTAGAATACAGTCTCACAGAGCGGGGCAAATCTCTGATTCCGATTCTGGACGGGATGTGTGAGTGGGGAGATAAAAACCGCCTGTAATATAAAAGGGCAGTCCTTGTGCTGTCGGAGAAAAGAAAGGAGAAATTGTATGAAACAACAAAATGTAGTGAAAAAACTTACAATCCTGGCTGTTTTGGTCCTGGCAGTCTTCGGTACATTTCTTATGGCGAAGCCTGTGCGGGCAGCGGAGAGTGGACAGGTGACGGTGACCGGCTATCGGTCATACAGCTATGCCTGGCAGGTGCTCTCTCTGGTGAATCAGGAAAGGGCAAAGGTGGGGCTCCCGGCTTTGACCATGGATCAGGAATTACTGGATGCTGCCATGCAGCGGGCGTATGAGACGGCCGTATATTATTCTCATACAAGACCGGACGGAAGAGCGTGTTTTACGGCATCGAGTCTGACCGTGGGAGAAAACATTGCCGCCGGTCAGTTCAGCCCGGCCCATGTCATGAACTCCTGGATGAACTCAGAGGGACACAGAGCGAATATCCTTGATACAGGTTATGCCAGCATCGGTATCGGCGCAGTCGAAGTCGATGGCAGATACTATTGGGTGCAGTGCTTTAGCGGAGCGACGTCACAGGAAGCAGACAGGGGAAATTACACGGATGGAAATGCGTCTGCGGCAGTATCGTTTGACCAGAATGTTGCGCCAATCCGCATAAGCCCGGGGAGCAGCACCATAAACCTTGGCAGCGGCAGCACGGCTTCCCTCACCTTTTCGGGAGTCTTCGGAACAATCCCGGTGACAAACCGGACGCTTCTGTTCCAAAGCTCCAATCCGGCGGTCTGCACCGTGGACGCCGGCGGCAATCTTCGCGGCGCGGGCATCGGCACGGCAACGATCCGTCTGCTCTCACCAACCGACGGCAGCGTTCTGTCCTCCGCAAATGTGACCGTAACCCTTGATTTAAAGGAGACCTCCATCAAAAAATTGACGGCCGGCAAAAAGAAAATAACTATCAAGTGGAAGAAACAGAAGAAAAATACAGACGGCTACGAAATCCAGTACTCCACAAACAAAAAATTCAAAAAAGCTGTCAAGACGGTGACTGTCAAAAACAACAAAAAGAACACGAAGACGATCAAAAAGCTGAAACGCGGAAAGAAATATTACGTGCGGATTCGTACCTACAAAGATGTATCTTCCAATGGGCAGACCATTCGCGTGTACTCTGACTGGTCAAAAAAGAAGGGTGTGAAGGTGAGATAGGAGATTATGGCCGGAAAATGAAAAATACCTTGGTGAAAATGTAATGGTAGAACCATATAGATGAAAAAGACCTGTTCCATTCTCTGAGCTGCTCCCAAAAAAATTGGAATAAAATTCCAACAATCGGGAGGACAGTTCAGAAAATGTGCAGGTCTTTTTGCTACTTTTTAAGTTATAGCTTTTTGATTATATTTAATTATAATTGAAAGCTTAATTTAGAAAAATCAATAAAGCAATCGTCGTAAATGCCAGCTTTTATGATGTTATGAAAAGAATGTTCCGTCATATTTTCGTGTTCGAAATTATATACCAGAATTCGACTTTTGTCCGGATCGACAATCCAATATTCCCGAACCCCGGCGGTGCGGTATTTAAAGAGTTTAGTATAATAGTCCATCCGGTGGCTGCTGGACGAAACAATTTCAATGATCCAGTCAGGCGCACCGACACATCCTTTATCAGTGAGTTTATTGTTATCGCAGATGACACTGATATCTGGTTCCACATAATTCTTTGCATCCTGATTGAGAAAAACAGCAAAAGGAGCAATGTCAATCTCACAATTGCCGCCTTTTTGATCAATATAATCGGCGATAGCCCGGCTTAAAGAAAGCAAAAGCCGTTGGTGTTTACGGGATGGAGGAGCCATGTAATATATATGCCCGTCTACTAATTCAGCGCGGGTGTTGTCCGGAAGAGAATAGATATCTTCAAGGGTGTAAAGTTGTTCCTGAGCAAATGCCATAGATGAATCCTCCTCTCTGGATGATCTAATAAAATAGT
Source organism: Eubacterium sp. An11 (assembly GCF_002161065.1). Taxonomy (GTDB): domain Bacteria; phylum Bacillota; class Clostridia; order Lachnospirales; family Lachnospiraceae; genus Anaerobutyricum; species Anaerobutyricum faecale. The sequence goes on from NZ_NFLV01000024.1 coordinate 17,085, forward strand.
AAAAGATAGTTTATACAAAACAATAAGAAAAAATCAATATAATAATAAATGCCTGTTCGAAAATGGGCCTGTTTTCAGTATATCATAAACAAAGAAAAGGGAGCAAGTTTCCCGCCGATTATTTCTTATAGAAATCCCCATGAGGATATGATACAATTCAAGTAAATTGGGTAACCGTTCAGCTATGTGTCCGGAAGAGATGGCATAGCTGAATGGATTAGTTACTGGTGCACCGAGCCGCCAAAAATATTTGATTATCGACGCGACAGAATATATAATCGGGAGGGATAGATATGACATACGAAGAAGTAATGAAACAGGCAAGGTTTGAGGTGGGCCCATACTGTAAGGTCTGTCCGGTGTGCAACGGCCGGGCTTGTAAGAACCAGATTCCGGGGCCGGGAGCCAAGGGAATCGGTGATGTGGCCATCCGGAATTATGATCAGTGGCAGCAGATCCGGGTGAATATGGATACCATTGGAGAAAACGTGGAGCCGGATACCAGCATTGAGCTGTTCGGCAATAAGTTTGCTTATCCGTTTTTTGCGGGGCCGGTAGGTGCCATGCGGCTTCACTATGGGGATAAATACGATGATGAGGAGTACAATCAGATTCTGGTTTCCGCCTGTGCCAAGTATGGTATTGCCGCTTTTACCGGAGACGGAACGGACCCGAACGTATTTCAGGCGGCTGCCAGGGCCATTAAGGACAATGACGGAAGAGGAATCCCGACCATCAAACCGTGGAATATGGAGACCATCCACGAGAAACTTGATCTGGTGTTTGAGAGCGGCGCCATGATGGCGGCCATGGACATTGATGCGGCGGGACTGCCGTTTCTGAAAAATATGGAGCCGCCGGCAGGCAGTAAGACCGTGGAAGATTTATCCCTGATCGTTCATGACGCGGAGCGTCCGTTTATCATCAAGGGAATCATGACGGTGAGAGGCGCCAAGAAAGCCTACGAGGCCGGGGCATCCGCCATTGTGGTGAGTAATCACGGCGGCCGGGTACTGGATCAGACACCGGCTACAGCAGAAGTGCTGGAGGAGATCGTGGAATGGAACGAAGGCCGCATGAAGATCTTTGTGGACGGCGGTATCCGGACGGGTATCGACGTGTTTAAGGCGCTGGCCATGGGCGCCGATGCGGTACTCATCGCGAGACCGTTTGTGCAGGCGGTGTACGGCGGACAGGAGGAAGGCGTGCGGCTGTATATCGAGAAGCTGGCTGCGGAGCTAAAGGATACCATGGCTATGTGCGGAGCGACGGATATCCAGAGCATTTCCCGCAAGATGATCCGCAGATAATTTCGCTGGCAAATGTATTCGGAGGGTGTTTCCAGAGAAAATACAAAGGTTCTTCTTAGGATTACGGAAGACGAAAGGGACAGGTGAAGAAAATGCAGAAAAAAGATACAGTGGTTTTTGATTTGGACGGCACTCTGCTGGATACGCTGGATGATCTGAAAAACAGCGTTAATTATGCCCTGGAGAGCAATGGTTATCCGGCCCGGACGAAAGACGAGGTTCGGCGGTTTGTGGGTAACGGTATTTTGCTGCTCATGCAGCGGGCGCTGCCTTCGGGACAGGAAAATCCGGATTTTGACAAAGTATTTTCTTGTTTTAAAGAACATTACGGAATCCATTGCAACGACCTGACGAAGCCTTATGACGGAATCATGGAGTTGCTGGAGCTGCTGAAAGAAAAAGGCGTCAAGATGGCCATTGTCTCCAACAAGGCAGATTTTGCGGTGAAAGAGCTCAGCGAGATTTATTTTAAAGGAATTATTCCGGTGGCCATCGGCGAGAAAGAGAGTGAAGGCATCCGGAAGAAACCTGCGCCGGACACGGTCATGGAGGCGCTGCGTCAGCTGGGAAGTACCACGGAACATGCGGTCTATGTGGGAGATTCCGAGGTGGATCTGGCCACGGCGAAGAACTGCGGTATGGATTACATTTTATGTGAATGGGGCTTCCGGGAGCGGGAGAAGCTGGAAGAGCTGGGCGGAAAAGTCTTCGTGAAGAAGCCGTCGGAGATCGCGGATCTTATTTTGTAAATTTTATCAGATATAGAAAGACTTCTGGGCGAGTTTCCATTTGCCACAAAAATTTCCATTATAATTGTTTTGTTTTTGCAGATAATAGGCTTACGGTAAACAAAAGCTTTTGATGTGCTTCACAAAAGAGATGAAGCACATGCCGATTAAAATAGAGTAACTGTTGACAAAGCAAAAAACAAAACATTTATTAAAATGTCATCCGGATGATTCCAGATAACATGGAGGTAAAATACAATGGCAAAAAGTTATACCAAAACCAATCAGGTGGAAGTACCGGAAGCGAAGGACGCAATGGACCGTTTTAAAATGGAAGTTGCCAATGAGATCGGTGTGGATTTAAAACCGGGTTATAACGGTAATATCACAGCGAAGGAAGCTGGTTCCATCGGTGGAGAGATGGTTCGTAAAATGATCAAAAAACAGGAACAGCAGATGGCAGGAAGCAGCGAGGAATAATTTCAGCTGAATAAAGCATGCTGATTCCGGACAAAATATCATAAAATACGGAAAAAGATAAATGACAGAAGGCTGTCGCTCTGGTCTGTGACCGGGGCGGCGGCTTTTGTCATATAACCGGATATTTCCGGGAGCTCTTTTTGTAAACAGCCCAGGGAGCCTTGTTCCAGGGAGTCTTTTCGAAAAAAATTATGGACAGTCCACTCTGAACATGCTATAATACTAAAATGTGTTTTCAGATTTACAAAAACCGAACTGAACAGGAAGAGGCGGATTGGATTTCTCGTTCCCTGTTTTGGTTAAAAATAAGGAACATATGATTTAAGGAGGAAACGTAATGAGTGTACAGGTTGAAAATTTAGAGCATAATATGGCGAAGCTGACCATCGAGGTGGACGCTGCTGAATTTGATGCTGCCTGCAAGAAAGTATATAATAGAAAGAAAGGTTCCTACAGTCTTCCGGGATTCCGTAAGGGCAAGGTTCCGATGAATATCATCGAGAAGACATACGGCGCAGGTATCTTCTATGAAGATGCTGCCAATGAGATCATGCCGAAGGCATACGCAGACGCTCTGGAGGAGACCAAGCTTGACGTGGTTTCCCGTCCGGAAGTAGATGTGACACAGATCGGAAAAGGAGAGAACTTCATCTTTACTGTTTCCGTAGCTGTGAAACCGGAAGTAACTCTGGGACAGTACAAAGGACTGGAAGTAGAGAAAGACGCTGTGGAAGTGACCGACGAGGAAGTGGACGCAGAACTTAAGAAAGCACAGGAGCAGAACGCAAGAGAGATCACAGTGGAAGACCGTCCGATCAAAGAGGGCGACATCATCACTCTGAATTATGCGGGAACCATCGACGGAGTTCCGTTTGATGGCGGTACTGCAGAGAGCCAGAAGCTGGAAATCGGCTCCCACTCTTTCATTGATACCTTCGAAGATCAGCTGGTGGGACTGAACATTGGCGATGAGAAAGACGTAGAGGTTACCTTCCCTGAGGAGTACCATGCGGCAGAGCTTGCCGGCAAACCGGCAAACTTCCATGTGAAGATTCTTGGCATCACTGAGAAACAGCTGCCGGAGATCGACGATGATTTCGCACAGGATACCACAGAATTTGATTCTCTGGAAGAATACAAAGCAGATATCAAGGCTAAACTTCTCAATGACAAAGAGGAGCAGGCTAAGAATACCATGGAAAACGCACTGGTAGAGAAAGCAGTAGAGAATGCGACAATGGATATCCCGGATGCCATGGTGGAATCTCAGGTAGACCAGATGGTTCAGGAATTCCAGCAAAGAGTAAGCTATCAGGGTATTTCCTTTGATCAGTATCTGCAGTTCACCGGTCAGAATCCGGATACTTTCAGAGAGAGCATGAAACCGGAAGCATTAAGAAGAATCCAGAGCAGCCTTGTTCTTGAGGCCATTGTGGCAGCAGAGAATATTGAAGCTACAGACGAAGACCTGAATAAGGAATTCGAGAGAATGGCATCCATGTACCAGATGGAGGCAGATCAGATCGCTTCTTACATGGGAGATGCTGAAAAAGAAAACATGAAAAATGATATTGCCATCCAGAAGGCAGTGGACTTCATCAGAGAACAGGCTGTTGTGACAGAAGCTTCCGAAGAACTTGAATATGAGGGTGGAGACGCTGAGTAAGAAGAGCGGACCACTCAAAGTCAGCTAGAATAATAAGGGAACAGGAGGTAGTAATATGAGTTTAGTACCTTATGTTATTGAGCAGACCAGTCACGGGGAGAGATCTTATGATATTTACTCCCGTTTGTTAAAAGACAGAATTATTATTCTGGGAGAAGAAGTCAATGATGTGACAGCCAGTCTGGTTGTCTCCCAGATGCTTTTCCTTGAGGCCGAAGACCCGGATAAAGATATCAATCTGTATATCATGAGCCCGGGCGGATCCGTTACCGCGGGTATGGCCATCTATGATACCATGCAGTTTATCAAGTGTGACGTATCCACCATCTGTATGGGTATGGCGGCCAGCATGGGCGCCTTCCTGCTGGCAGGAGGAACCAAGGGCAAGCGTCTCGCGCTTCCGAATGCGGAGATCATGATTCACCAGCCGTCGGGCGGCGCACAGGGTCAGGCAACAGAGATTGAGATTGTGGCTGACCAGATTTTGAAGACCAAAGAAAAATTAAATCGTATTCTCGCAGAGAATACGGGACAGACTTACGAGAAGATCAAGGCCGACACAGAGAGAGATAACTACATGACAGCACAGGAAGCGCTGGAGTACGGTATCATCGATGTGGTTGTGGACAAGAGACAGTAGGGCTGCCGGATGATTTCCGGTTGAGGATTTTCAGACCGGATAAACAAAAAACAGCATCTGGCAAAGCGCAGTAAGTTGACATATGAAGGTTACCGCGGTATATTTGCTGTGGTAACCTTTCCTTAAAAATATGCGGTTTTTCGCTGAAGGCGGAACGCCGTTATATGACAGCGTAAAAGAGGTGAAATAAATGGCGTCACGAACGGACAATAACAAGCAGTTTCGTTGTTCCTTTTGTAATAAGACCCAGGACCAGGTAAGAAAACTGGTGGCAGGGCCAAAGGGCGTATATATCTGTGATGAGTGCATCGAGGTATGTGCGGAGATCATGGAAGATGAATTTGAAGAATATAACGATGACACCCAGGAGATCAACCTGATGAAGCCGAAGGAGATGAAGGCATTTCTGGATGATTATGTCATCGGACAGGAAGAGGCAAAAAAGGTCTTGTCTGTGGCTGTTTATAACCATTATAAACGGATTCTCACAGATAAGAGTTACGATATAGAGTTACAAAAGAGTAATATCATCATGCTGGGGCCGACCGGTTCTGGTAAAACCTTACTGGCACAGACACTGGCAAGGCTCTTGAACGTACCGTTTGCCATCGCTGATGCGACGGCTCTGACGGAAGCCGGCTATGTGGGCGAGGATGTGGAGAATATTCTCCTGAAGCTCATTCAGGCTGCCGACTATGACATAGAGAGAGCACAGACCGGTATTATTTATATTGATGAGATTGACAAGATCACCAGGAAGTCTGAGAATACATCCATCACCAGAGACGTTTCCGGCGAGGGAGTACAGCAGGCATTGCTTAAGATTCTTGAGGGAACCGTAGCTTCCGTTCCGCCGCAGGGCGGAAGAAAGCACCCGCATCAGGAGTTTCTTCAGATAGATACGACCAATATTCTTTTTATCTGCGGTGGTGCCTTTGATGGTCTTGAGAAGATCATCGAGAGCCGGATCGGAAAGAAATCCATCGGTTTCCAGGCAGAAGTGGCCGGCAAAGAGAAAAAAGATGTCGGTGAGCTGCTCAAACAGGTACTGCCGGAAGACTTTGTGAAATTCGGTCTGATTCCGGAGTTCATCGGTCGTGTGCCTGTCAATGTTTCTCTGGAGCCGCTGGATGAGGAGGCGCTGATCCGTATCCTTACAGAACCAAAGAGTGCTCTGGTGAAACAATATCAGAAGCTCTTTGAACTGGATGGTGTGGAACTGATCTTTACCGAGGACTCTCTGAAGGCCATTGCCGAGAAGGCCATTGCCAGAAAGACAGGAGCCAGAGGACTCCGCTCCATTGTGGAATCAGTGGTCATGGATCTGATGTACACGATTCCTTCTGACGAGCTGGTGGCAACCTGTACCATTACCGCGGAGGCGGTGGAGGGAACCGGGGAACCGATCCTGACCTATCATGATGAGCCCGTCAGCAAGAAGAGCATCACAAAAAAACACAGGAAAAAAACCGGCAACGAGATTGCTTAACATCATAAATAACGGGCTGACACAAGGAGATGTGCATAAACATTTATTGTGCCGGCCCTTTATGATTCTAAAGGAGGAAATTTTATGGAGAATCGATCATTCCCGGCGCTTGCGCTTCGGGGGAAGATGATTTATCCGGATACATCAGCCTTTTTTGAGGTTTCCCGGGCCAAATCCCTGAAAGCTCTGGAGGAGGCTGTTAATCATAATCAACTGATTTTTTTATTGAATCAAAAAGATCCGGCGGAGGAGAATCCGTCAAAGGATGATCTGTATCAGGTCGGCACCATCGCAAGGATTCAGCAGATGGTCAAAGCAGGGCAGGGAATCCTACGGGTGTTTGTGGAAGGTCTTGCCCGGGCGAAGGTGCTGGATTTTCAGGATGTGGAGCCGTGCCCGTGGGTGATCGTGGAACAGATAGATTCCGAAGAATTTCCGGAGGGGGAAAACGACGAGAAAGCCCGTTTCCGGCTGATCACCGACCTGCTCAGCGAATTTATCGACAAAAATCCGGGATTTCTTACCAATCAGATCCAGGCTGCCATCGACAAAGGAAAGCTGCTCCCGCTCATGTACGAACTGGCTTTAGAACTTCCGTTTGATCTGGAGCGAAAGCAGCAGTTTCTCGAGGAGACCAGCGTGGTCCGTCAGTCAGAAATGCTCATGAATATCCTGATGGAAGAGTCGGAAATCAGTGATATCCGCAATGAGATCACAGAGAAAGTCAAGAAAAATGTGGATAAGAACCAGAAAGATTATCTTCTGCGGGAGCAGCAGAAGGTGATCCGCAAGGAACTGGGAGAGGAAGACATTTCTTCCGATGCTGATGAATATCTGGAAAAATGTGAAAAGCTCCACGCATCCAAAGAAGTGAAGGATAAGATACGAAAAGAAATCAATCGCTTCAAGAGTGTGCCGCCTATGGCTTCCGAGAGCATTGTCATGCGCAATTATATCGAGACCATGCTGGAAATGCCATGGAAGAAGGCTTCCAAGGACAATAAAGATCTCAAAAAGGCCACGGCCATTCTGGAAGAAGACCATTACGGTCTGGAAAAGGTAAAGGAGAGAATCCTTGATTATCTGGCAGTCCGTTCTCTGACGAAAAAAGGGGAGACGCCGATCCTTTGCCTGGTGGGACCGCCGGGAACCGGAAAGACATCCATTGCCAAATCCATTGCCCGTGCATTGAATAAGAAGTATGTCCGCATTTCTCTGGGCGGCGTCCACGATGAAGCCGAAATCCGCGGCCACAGAAAGACCTATGTGGGAGCCATGCCGGGGCGGATTGCCGAAGGTATCCGGCAGGCCGGCGTGAGAAACCCGCTGATGCTTCTGGATGAGATTGATAAAGTGAGCAGCGATTATAAGGGAGATACGGCTTCCGCTCTGCTGGAGGTGCTGGATGGCGAACAGAATGTCAATTTCCGGGATCACTATCTGGAGGTGCCGCTGGATCTGAGCGAAGTGCTGTTCATTGCCACAGCCAACGAGCCGGAACGAATTTCCAGACCGCTTCTTGACCGTATGGAGATCATTGAATTGTCCAGTTATACGGAAAATGAAAAGTTTCATATAGCCAAACAATATCTGATCCGCAAACAGCGCAAAGCCAACGGTATTTTGAAAAAACAGATTGACATCCCTGATGATGTGATTTACGAGATTATCCGTTCCTACACCAGAGAGGCCGGTGTCCGGGATCTGGAAAGAAAGATCGGCCGGATCATGCGCAAAGCCGCCAGAGCTATACTGGAGGGCCAGGATAAGCTGGAAGTACATGTGGAAGACCTGGAAGACCTGCTGGGAATGGCGCCTTACTCAGAAGATGACAAAGCGACTAAGCCGCAGGTGGGCATCGTCCGCGGCCTGGCCTGGACCAGCGTCGGCGGGGACACGCTTTCCATCGAAGTAAATGTGATGCCGGGCAAGGGAAAACTGGCGCTCACCGGCCGCATGGGAGATGTTATGAAAGAGTCCGCTCAGATCGGTTTGAGTTATATTCGTTCTATTGCGAGACAGTATGAGATTGACGGCGAATTTTTTGAGAAGCATGACATCCATATCCATATTCCTGAGGGAGCTGTGCCGAAGGACGGACCGTCCGCGGGAATCACTATGACCACCGCCATGCTTTCCGCCATCACCGGACGGAAAGTCCGGGGAGATCTGGCCATGACGGGAGAGATTACTCTGCGGGGACGGGTCCTGCCGATCGGAGGTCTGAAAGAAAAGCTTCTGGCGGCCAAGGCAGCCGGCATGAAGGAAGTGCTGGTGCCGGATAAGAACCGGAGGAATATCCGGGAACTGGACAAAGAGATTACAGAAGGTCTTAAAATTACATTTGTGGAAGACATGTCCCAGGTGCTTGAAAAAGCGTTTGTGGATTAAGTGAAACCTTCCCCGTAATCGCGGAGAAAGCGAGGAGAACACATATGATCATAAAAAATGTAGAACTGGAAACGGTCTGCGGTATCACCAGCAAGCTGCCGGAGAATCAGCTGCCGGAGGTGGCTTTTGCGGGCAAATCCAACGTGGGCAAATCTTCCCTGATCAATGCCCTTGTCAACCGGAAATCGCTGGCCAGAACGTCCGGTCAGCCGGGAAAGACCCAGACTATTAACTTTTATAATGTCAATAAAGAAATGTACATCGTGGATCTGCCGGGATACGGTTATGCGAAAGTATCAAAGGAAGTGGCGGCAAAGTGGGGACCGATGATCGAGAATTATCTGCACACTTCCCGCCAGCTGCGCATGGTCTTTTTGCTCATTGATCTGCGTCATAAACCGGGGGCCAATGATATTCAGATGTACCGGTGGATACTCAGTAATGGCTTTTCGCCGGTGATCGTCGCCACCAAGGCGGATAAGATCAAGAGAAGTCAGCTGAAAAAGCAGTTAAAGCAGCTGGAGGAGACGCTGAAGGTCATCGAAGGCGTTCCGATCATCCCGTTTTCTGCGGTCACAAAGCAGGGAAGGGATGAAATCTGGGAGCTCATCGAGACTTACGCCCTGGGCGAGGAGATGGAGATTTCGGAGGAGGAATAGTAAAAAGGAGAAGAGTCCGTTATGAAAAGGCGGACCCTTCTCCTTGATTTTTGTCAATGATCCAAAAGCAGTGTTTCCATTACCTGGCAGTAGACCGTATCGCTTTTTTCAGACCATTTATCACAGATGGCGATGGCCTGTTCTTTGGATACCACGTTGATCTTCAGCTCCATGAGGATGGTGCCCCGTTCTTTGATCTGGGCATGCACCATGTATTCCCCTTTTTTCAGCGGGTAATAATCGGCGGTGATATTGACTTCCTTGCGGAGCTGATATTTGTGTTCTTTAAAATAGCCGAGAATGTCATTTTTAATGGCGTCGGATATTTTGGAATCAAACATCTGCAGAGCTTCCCGTCCGTTTTGCGTCAGATGGTAATGGGTGGTGTTGCGGATCAGTTCGCCCCGGATAAAAGAGGATTCTGCCAGCTCATTGACGGCTTGCTGCATGTGAAAATAGGAGGTATAGCCATGGGTGACAAAGAATTCGCTGAGTTGAGAAGTGGTCAGCGGAAAATCCAGATTGTCCAGCATGTACAGTACCATTAATTTATATAAAGTTAACGATTCTTCAGACATTGTTCTCTCCGTTTCGTGCATAAATGTACCGGCTTTCTGCCGGTCTCCTGTATCATGTATTCCTGTATCATTTCTCTGTGATCATAGAGCCTGCCGCAGGATGTACCTGCCATTGCTTTCCCTGAAAAGAATCCCGCCGTTTCATTTCCTGATGGATGGAATTCAATACGTTCCGTTTGTGGAGACTCCAGGTGGGAGCGATGAGCAGATCTCTCGGCCCGTCGCCGGTCATTCGCTCAATGACGATATCGGGGCGAAGCATCTCTATACAGGAAATCACACAAGAGATATAACTTTCCGGCGTAAACAGGGGAAAAGGCTCCTGTGCATAAATATCCGCCAGCCGGGTATTCTTTAAAATATGAAGCATGGACAGCTTGACTCCGCCGACGGGCAGCGCGTTTACATACCGGATGGTTTCCGCCAGCATCTCAGGAGATTCGCCGGGCAGACCGAGGATCAGATGAGCGGTGGTCCGGATACCGCGGGCGGCACATGCTTCCGCGGCCTGGGTGAATACTTCTGTTCGGTATCCGCGGTTTAAAAAAGCGGCCGTGGAATCGTGGCAGGTCTGCAGGCCCATTTCCAGAAAGACTGGTTTGATCCGGTTGATTTCTTCCAGGAGATCAAGGACCGGTGCAGGAAGACAGTCCGGCCGGGTTCCGATGGCGATGGCGGCAATCTCTTCTGGTGCGATGGCTTCCTCATAGAGAGCCCGGAGTCGATCCACCGGTCCGTAAGTGTTGGTAAACGCCTGAAAATAGGCGATATATCTGCCGCCGGAATACTTTTTGCTGCTCTGGCCTTTTCCACGGGCAATCTGCCCGGAGACAGAAAGCCGGGAACTCTCTGCGTAGTCTCCGCTTCCGCCTTCACTGCAGAAAATGCAGCCGCCCTCAGATAGAGTGCCATCCCGGTTTGGACAGGTAAAACCGCCGTCGATGCTGATTTTATAAACTTTTTCTCCGAACGTTTCTTTTAAAAAACGGCTGTAGGAGTAGTAGCGTTCCATGTTTTTTCATCCTTCCAGAGCTTTATTTTATCATCAGGAATACGTTTATGCAAATAAAAACAGTTGTTTTCTCCGGAAAATGTGTTATCATAGTTGTATTATAAATAATTATGTGAAATATATAGAAGATTCTTTCTTATGCATATCAATAGTCTCATTGTTCTGAGATATTATTTATACCCTGACTAAAATATGGACATGTCTGCACATTTGCTCTGCCGGACCGGCGGGCGCGGTATTATCGTTGTTTCCACGGTTTCTGATATTTTAAATTTCTGAGAAATCGCGGGCAGTGCAGACGGTGGTTTTTTGATATACAATGGAGGTTTATATGAATTATAGAAATATGACATTGCTGCAGCTGCGTGCTGCGGCCAAAGAAAAAGGACTTCGGGGCATCAGCACACTGAAAAAGGAGCAGCTGATCGAGCGGCTGATGGAAACAGAGCATACATCCAATACAGAACGTCCGGAACGTCATCCGTCACATTTTGGTGAAAGAGGAAGAACGGAGCGTCAGAATCATGAGCATATGAACGGCGAGCGCGCGGATCATGGCAGAAGAAATTTTGAGCAGCCAAGAAACAACGAGCATCAGGAATATGAGAGAAGGACAGAAGAACGGACAGAGTACGGCCGGTCTGAGAATGAGCGTCCGGAACACAGCCGGACAGAAAATGGCCGCACAGAAAATGGTATGAAAAGCGAGCTGGAGAGTCTGGACAGCGGCGAGAAAGCCAACGGTATTCTGGAAGTCATGCCTGACGGCTACGGATTTATCCGCTGTGAGAACTATCTGCCGGGGGAGAACGATGTGTATGTCTCCCCGTCTCAGATACGGAGATTTAATTTAAAAACCGGAGATATCCTGGTGGGAAATACCCGGGTAAAGACCCAGAATGAGAAATACAGCGCACTGCTTTATGTGGAGTCGGTCAACGGATATAAACCTTATGAGGCCCAGAGAAGAAAAAGTTTTGAAGATCTGACTCCGATCTTCCCGAATGAGAGGATCCGTCTGGAGATTCCGGGAGCGCCGGTATCCATGCGGATGGTGGATCTGCTTTCTCCGATCGGAAAAGGCCAGAGGGGAATGATCGTATCCCAGCCGAAAACCGGAAAGACCACCCTTTTAAAACAGATTGCCAAGAGTATCACCACGGCCTACTCCGATATGAAGCTGATCGTTCTGCTCATCGATGAGCGTCCGGAGGAAGTGACTGATATCCGGGAGTACATTGAGGGACCGAACGCGGAAGTAATCTATTCCACCTTTGACGAGCTGCCGGAACATCACAAACGGGTGTCCGAGATGGTGCTGGAGCGGGCCAAACGTCTGGTGGAGCACGGAGAGGATGTGGTGATTCTTCTGGACAGTATCACCCGTCTGGCAAGGGCCTACAACCTGGTGGTGCCGCCAAGCGGACGGACCCTGTCCGGAGGTCTTGATCCGGCGGCATTACATATGCCGAAAAAGTTCTTCGGAGCAGCCAGAAACATGCGGGAGGGCGGCAGCCTGACCATTCTTGCCACCGCTCTGGTGGATACCGGAAGCAAGATGGACGATGTGGTCTTCGAGGAATTCAAGGGCACCGGTAATATGGAACTGGTTCTTGACAGGAAACTTTCCGAGAAGAGAATTTTCCCGGCCATCAATATCCAGAAATCCGGAACCCGGCGGGACGACCTGCTTCTCACCAAAGAAGAGCAGGAGATCGTATTTGCCCTGCACCGGGAAATGTCCGGAAACCGTGCCGAAGAAAATGTGGAGCAGATTCTTCAGTTCTTTAAGAGAACCAAAAATAACCAGGAATTTATACAGGTAATGCGCCAGTCCCTGTTGAAATAATTACAAAAATCCGTCGGTGTCAGTATGGGGAAACAGTAATTCTTGACGGAGTACGATTTCTGTGAAATAATGAAATGGACATATTTTGTTCCGATTTGAAAAGCGATTAACACGGTTAATATGCTGACCTTATACAAAATGTCGTTCATGTCAAATGGACGTGTCAGAACGGAAAGAAACAGGAGAAGAAAAATGAATCGTTTTAAGAACTTTTTTCATGGAATATACGGAATTGACGGATTGTCCTGCGGACTGCTGTTTTTAAGTATTCTGATCAACCTGCTGACCGCGGTGATCCCGGTGGAAGGGATCCGGAATCTGAATCCCATTGGGTTGATTCCTCTGCTGCTCTGTCTGCTGCGGTTCTTTTCCCATAATCACCAGACAAGAAGACGGGAGAACGAGCGTTTCTTAAAGATCATGCGGCCATTGTTCGAGTACTTTGACCGAAAGAGCGAGGAACGGGAACAGGCACAGATTTTCCGGTTTTTCAAATGCCCCGCATGCTCCCAGAAGATCCGGGTTCCCAGAGGAAAGGGCAAGATTGAGATTACCTGCCCCAAATGCGGAAATAAATTTATAAAGAAAACGTGACATATATTCAAGATTCGCCTGCGAGTCTTGGCGCAAGAGTTCTGCTTAGCAGAACTCTTTGTTTATGTCACGGAAAATTTTGTGAAAATAAATATCATAAGGACATTGTTGAAAACAGTGGCGCAGGACTAATGATCGCACTGCATTGCTTCCGCAGCTTTTTTGGAAAACACACATCCGCAGTAGTTCTGCCGGTAAAGATGATATTCTTCCGACAGTGCGATGGAACGGAGATACCCGCCCTTTTTCTTGAAATCAGAAGGCAGATGGCGTACGCCATATTCTTCGGCCAGACGCTCCCCGATTTCGTTGATCCACTGGGCGTTTTTATGGGGACTGATGGAGAGGGTGGTGGTGAAATAGTCGGCGTGAAGTTCGGCGGCTTTTTTGGCGGCCTCCCGCATCCGGAGTTCATAGCAGTGGTAGCAGCGTTCTCCCCGCTCCGGCAGGTCTTCCATACCCTTTGCCATTTCAAAAAAACATCCCGGATCATAGCTGCCTTCCATGAGAACAACCTGTCCGCGTTCTTCATAGCCGGCTTCCCGGATGAATCTTTGCAGTTCGTGCATCCGTTTTTGATATTCCGTTTCCGGCGTGATATTAGGATTATAGAAAAATAATGTAATATGACAATATCTGGTCAGGTATTCCAGCACGTAGCTGCTGCAGGGAGCGCAGCAGGCGTGAAGAAATAAATGAGGTTTCTGTTCTTCCGGCAGATTTTCGCCGATCTGCCCGGTGATTTTGTCCAGTTCTTTCTGATAATTTATTTTATTCATAGAAAAGTCCTTTCCGGTCGATTCGCCTGTCTCGTTGATACTTTTGAGTTATCAAATAATGATAATAACAGAAATGAGGCCGTTTTTCCAGCGGGAAAAGCGGACAAAAAAGTACCTTTGTACAGACAACGGAAGGCGTTCACTTTTTGCCGTCGGCTTCATATACTAATAAAAAAATGCAGGTGTATCTATGGCAGATTATGGACAATTGAAGATCAGTCTGGTGGAGTCCGGCAGTGAGCGGCCGGTGCCGGGGGCGTCGGTGGAGATTTCTTCTACGGGGGAGCCGGACCAGATCCTGGAGCGGCTCATGACGGATTCCTCCGGGCAGACGGAGACGGTGGAACTGGAGGCGCCGCCTGTGGAGTATTCCATGGAGCCGACAGATGAGCAGCCTTATTCCGAGTATAATCTGCGGATCAATGCGCCGGGGTATGAGCCGCTGACGGTTTCCGGCGCGCAGATTTTTTCCGGGCAGCTGGCCCTGCAGAATCAGGGAATGCTGCTTTCGGCGCAGGCTCAGGGAGATTACCGGATTCTGGCCATCGGGCCGCATACATTGTTTGGAGAGTATCCGCCGAAGATTGCGGAAAATGAGATCAAAGATATTCAGGCCACCGGAGAGGTGGTGCTGAGCCGGGCGGTCGTTCCGGAATTTATGGTGGTCCATGACGGAGCGCCTTCGGATGCCACGGCGCCGAATTACTATATTCAATATAGAGATTACATTAAAAATGTGGCTTCCTGCGAGATCTACTCCACATGGCCGGAGGCGACCCTGCGGGCCAATATTCTTGCCATCATGTCTTTCTCTCTGAACAGAGTGTACACGGAATGGTACCGGAACCGGGGATATGACTTTACCATCACTTCTTCCACGGCCTATGACCAGAAGTGGATCAACGGCAAGACCATCTATGAGAGTATCAATCTGGTGGTGGATGATATTTTTAACGCGTATCTGTCAAGACCCGATGTCAGTCAGCCGATTCTGGCTCAGTACTGTGACGGACGAAAGGTGACCTGTCCGAATCATCTCAGTCAGTGGGGATCCAAGAGTCTTGGTGACGAAGGATTGTCGGCGGAAGAGATTCTTCAATATTATTACGGAAGCGATATCTATATCAATACGGCGGATATGATATCCGGCGTTCCGGCGTCCTGGCCGGGATATACGCTGACCGTGGGCTCTTCCGGAGAAAAGGTCCGCCAGATGCAGGCGCAGTTAAACCGAATTGCGGAGGACTATCCGGCCATGCCGACTATCCGGGCCGACGGAATCTTTGGTTCCGCCACGAAGAATTCCGTGGAGACCTTCCAGCGGATCTTTAACCTGCCGGTGACCGGGCAGGTGGATTTTGCCACCTGGTATAAGATCAGTCAGATTTATGTGGGAGTGAGCCGGATTGCGGAACTGAACTGACAAATGCTTTATTGAAAAGCTTATCAGGCAATAAGATGAAAGAAAATACCGGTCCGTCGGGGGAAATCCTGTGACACAGCATTTTTGCAGGATTCGAAAAAATAATTGCAGAAAGTGGTGCGTTGATTTCAAAAAGAAAGAAAGCGCGCCACTATTTTTTTCACCATTTACCGGACTTGTCTCTTAATAAAATAAGGAAAACAGGGAATCTTCAGAGACAGCAGAGACAAACAGGCAGAGCCGGAAAGAGGAAACGCAGGAGATGCTCAGAATAAAAACGATAGTTAAAAATTTGAAAAATTCATATTTCCACTCTTGTATTTGAGGATGATATATGTTAGAATTTTAGCAATTTAAGCAATGATACGGTGGCGCAGTCTGAATTGACGCGGTGTGGCGGATCTGTGAATTTGATCTGCCGCCATACAGAGAAAAAGATACGCTCCCGGCGCGGATGGATCATATCTGTTCCGCTGTTTCTAAGCCGGGGGTTCCCGTCTTTTTTTTTGCGCGCACGCAAAAAGTCCTTTGACAGGGCGTAAGCCTGCGTGGGAAGAATGAGATGGCCGGGGAGGCGGAAAGCCGACCGGGAGGGAAACGATCGTTGCGAGAATTATCTATATTTTGTAAACCATAATCAATGTTCTATATAGAAAGGAACGAGACATCATGAAAGCATTTCTAATCTTAGAAGATGGAACGGTGTTAACGGGAGAAAGCTTTGGCGCCCAGAAGGAAGTCATCAGTGAAATCGTTTTTAACACATCCATGACAGGATATCTTGAGATACTCACAGACCCGTCTTATGCAGGGCAGTCTGTGGTGATGACCTATCCCCTGATCGGCAATTACGGTATCTGTACAGAGGATATGGAATCTGTGCATCCGTGGACCAGTGGCCTCATTGTGAGAGAATATTCCAAGCTGGCCAGCAATTTCCGTAATGAAATGACATTGGATACATTTTTAAAGAAATACGATATTCCCGGAATCGCCGGCGTGGACACCAGATATCTCACCAAAATTTCCAGAGAACACGGTGTCATGAATGGTCTGATTACCACCAGAGAAGATTTTGACCTTGAAAAAGAGCTGGAACGCATCAGAGCCTATAAAGTACAGGGCGTTGTCCGGGAAGTCTCATGTAAGGAGAAAAGAGTGCTGCCGGGAGACGGATTCAAGGTTGCGCTGATGGATTACGGCGCAAAATACAACATTGAGAAGTCTTTAAACCGGCTGGGATGTCAGGTTACCGTATATCCTGCCTACACGAAGGCGGAAGAAGTTCTTGCCGATGAGCCGGACGGCATCATGCTCTCCAACGGTCCGGGAGACCCGAAGGAATGCGTGGAGATCATTGAGGAGCTCAAGAAGCTGTTCGCCACGGATGTGCCGATTTTCGGTATCTGTCTCGGCCACCAGCTCATGGCTCTGGCCAACGGCGCGGATACGAAGAAAATGCGCTACGGCCACAGAGGGGCCAACCATCCGGTGAAAGATTTAAAGACCGGCAAGGTGTACATTTCCTCCCAGAATCACGGTTATGTGGTTATGGAAGATTCCCTGAACCGGGATGTGGCGGAGGTGAGCTTCGTCAACGTCAATGACGGAACCCTGGAAGGTATCCACTATCTGGGCAAGAATGTCATGACGGTGCAGTTCCATCCGGAAGCCTGCCCGGGACCAAATGATTCCGAGTTTTTATTTAAAGAGTTTATGAATATGATGGAGGTAGCGAAAGATGCCTAGAAATCCCAGTATAAAAAAAGTTCTTGTCATCGGTTCCGGTCCGATCGTTATCGGACAGGCCGCAGAGTTTGACTATGCAGGAACCCAGGCCTGCCGTTCCTTAAAAGAAGAAGGAATCCATGTGGTTCTGGTCAACTCCAATCCGGCGACGATCATGACAGACAAAGACATTGCCGATGAAGTATATATTGAACCGCTGACACCGGAAGTGATCAAAAAGCTTATTTTAAAGGTGTCCCCGGACAGCCTTCTGCCTACTCTGGGCGGACAGGCGGCCCTGAACATTGCCATGGAGCTTGATGAATGCGGTTTCTTAAAAGAGCATAAAGTAAAGCTGATCGGAACCACCGGAAAGACCATCCGGAAGGCGGAAGACCGTGAGGCTTTCAAGGAGACCATGGAGAAGATTGGTGAGCCTATCGCACCGAGCCAGATCGTCACCAATGTGGAAGACGGTCTTGCCTACGCGAAGGAGATTGGTTATCCGGTCGTGCTGCGTCCTGCCTACACACTGGGCGGCAGCGGCGGCGGTATCGCTGAGAATGAAGAAGAATTTGTGGAAATCATCCAGAACGGTCTTCGTTTGAGCCGTGTGGGCCAGGTTCTTGTGGAACGCTGCATCGCCGGCTGGAAAGAGATCGAGTACGAGGTAATGCGGGACGGAAACGGTACCTGTATCACCATCTGTAACATGGAAAACATTGACCCTGTGGGTGTGCATACCGGCGACAGTATCGTAGTCGCTCCTTCCCAGACTCTGGGAGATAAGGAGTATCAGATGCTCAGAAACTCAGCCCTGAATATCATTTCCGAGCTGGGAGTGGAAGGCGGATGTAACGTGCAGTTCGCTCTGCATCCGGACAGCTTTGAGTACTGCGTTATTGAGGTAAATCCTCGTGTCAGCCGTTCCTCTGCGCTGGCTTCCAAGGCCACCGGTTATCCGATCGCCAAGGTTACCGCAAAGATCGCTCTGGGCTATAATCTGGACGAGATCAAGAACGCGGTCACAGGAAAGACCTTTGCCAGCTTTGAGCCGGCGCTTGACTACTGCGTCGTAAAAGTGCCGCGTCTTCCGTTCGATAAATTTATTTCCGCGTCCCGTCATCTGACCACACAGATGAAGGCCACCGGAGAGGTTATGAGTATCTGCACGAACTTTGAAGGTGCGCTCATGAAAGCGCTTCGTTCCCTGGAACAGCATGTGGACAGCCTGATGCACGGAGACTTTGATAAATTAAGCGATAAAGAACTGGTGGAACATCTGCACATCGTGGATGACCTGCGCATTTACTGTATCGCGGAAGCATTAAGAAGAAAGATGGATCCGGCGATGATTCACGACATCACAAAGATTGACCGCTGGTTCATTGATAAATTCAACAACATTGTGGAGATGGAAGCAGCCCTCAGAAACTGCGGCGGCGAGCCGGATGAGGCGCTTCTGCGGGAAGCAAAACGGATGGAATTCCCGGATACGGTGATCGGTCAGCTGATCGGAAAAGATGAGGCTTATGTGAAGAACCTTCGCCGTCAGATGGATATCC
Organism: Eubacterium sp. An11; assembly: GCF_002161065.1. Classification (GTDB taxonomy): domain Bacteria; phylum Bacillota; class Clostridia; order Lachnospirales; family Lachnospiraceae; genus Anaerobutyricum; species Anaerobutyricum faecale. Next base: position 35,976 of record NZ_NFLV01000024.1, read on the forward strand.
GTCCGGCTTATAAAGTGGTAGACACCTGTGCGGCAGAGTTTGACGCAGAGACACCATATTACTATTCCTGTTTCGGAAGCTTCAATGAAGTGGAAGAGACCAGCGATAAGAAAAAGATCATGGTCCTTGGCTCCGGCCCGATCCGGATCGGACAGGGTATCGAATTTGACTACTGTTCCGTTCACAGCGTGTGGGCGTTCAAGGAAATGGGTTATGAGACCATCATCGTCAACAACAACCCGGAGACTGTCAGCACCGACTTTGATATTGCGGACAAGCTGTATTTCGAGCCTCTGACGGAAGAGGATGTGGAACATATCGTGGAGCTTGAGAAGCCGGATGGAGCTGTGGTACAGTTCGGCGGACAGACAGCCATCAAACTGACAGAGAAGTTAAATAAGATCGGCGTGCCGATCCTTGGAACCAGCGCGGAGAATGTAGATGCCGCCGAGGACAGAGAACTGTTTGACCAGATCCTTGAAGAATGCTGCATCCCTAGACCAAAGGGAGATACTGTATTTACCAAGGAAGAGGCGCTGCGGGTAGCCAATGAGCTGGGCTATCCGGTTCTGATCCGTCCATCCTACGTACTGGGCGGCCAGGGTATGCAGATTGCCGTTTCCGATGAGGATATCGTGGAATTCATGGATATCATTCAGCGGTATGCCCAGGAACACCCTATCCTCATTGATAAGTATCTCATGGGCAAGGAAGTGGAAGTCGACGCGGTCTGCGACGGCGAAGAGATCCTGATTCCGGGTATCATGCAGCACGTGGAGAGAGCCGGTATCCATTCCGGAGACAGTATTTCCGTATACCCGGCCAGAGACCTTTCTCCGAAGATCAAGAAGGTCATTGCCCATTATACAAGACTGCTGGCAAGAGCTCTCCATGTGGTGGGCCTGATCAACATTCAGTTCATCGTATACCAGGATGAAGTGTATGTCATCGAGGTGAACCCTCGTTCTTCCAGAACGGTGCCGTATATCAGCAAGGTAACCGGTATCCCGATCGTGGATCTGGCCACAAAAGTAATGACCGGACAGAAGTTAAAAGACCTGGGTTACGAGCCGGGACTGGCTCCGGAATCCCCATACTGGGCCATCAAGATGCCGGTATTCTCCTTCGAGAAGATCCGTGGAGCGGATGTCAGCCTTGGACCGGAGATGAAGTCCACAGGAGAATGTCTGGGTATCTCCAAAAACTACGAGGAAGCGCTCTATAAAGCATTCCTTGGCGCGGGCATCAACCTGCCGAAACATAAAAAGATGATCATGACCGTAAAAGACGCTGACAAACTGGAAGCCGTGGAAGTGGGACGCCGGTTTGCGGCTCTGGGCTATGAGATTTACGCCACAAGAAGTACCTGCAAGTGCTTAAGAGACAACGGCGTACCGGCCAAGAGGGTCAATAAGATAGAAGAAAACCGGCCGAATCTGCTGGATCTCATTCTGGGCCATCAGATTGACCTGATCTTAGATACCCCGTCTCAGGGAATCGAGAGAAGCAAAGACGGATTTATCATCCGTCGTCACGCGGTGGAGACCGGTGTGACCTGCCTGACTTCCATCGATACAGCCAATGCGCTGCTGACCAGTCTGGAGTCCGACTGCCGGGATGATCTGTCTCTGGTGGATGTGGCACGTATTGATAAAGAGATTGAGGAAGAGCATAAAAAATAAAAGCGGGCGGCCGCAGGGGCGGAAAAGAGCAATGACAGCTTCCGCCCCGATCATGAGAACAAAACAGTAATCCGTAAATATATGGAGGATGGACATGAAAAAGTATACCAAACAGGATATTATACAGCTGGTGGAAGAAAATGACGTCCAGTTCATACGTCTGCAGTTTACCGATGTGTTTGGAGCCCTGAAAAACGTGGCGATTCCCACCAGTCAGCTGGAACGTGCTCTTGACAATAAATGTATGTTTGACGGCTCTTCCATTGAAGGGTTTGTGAGAATCGAAGAATCCGATATGTATCTGTATCCGGATCTGAACACTTTCGAGATTCTTCCGTGGAGACCGCAGCACGGCCGGGTGGCGAGATTCATGTGTGATGTATACCGCCCGGAAGGGATTCCCTTTGAGGGAGACAGCCGCTATGTGCTGAAAAAGGTGCTGGAAAAGGCATCGGAGATGGGATACACCTTTGATGTGGGCCCGGAATGCGAGTTTTTCCTTTTCCATACGGATGACAATGGACAGCCGACGGTGATCACCCACGAGAAAGCGGGATATTTCGATGTGACTCCGCTGGATCTGGGAGAAAATGCGAGAAGGGACATCATTCTCAATCTGGAGCAGATGGGCTTCGAGATCGAGGCGTCCCATCATGAGGTGGCTCCGGCTCAGCATGAGATCGACTTTAAGTATGACAATGCGCTGGCCACCGCCGATAAGATCATGACGTTTAAGATGACGGTGAAAACCATCGCAAAACGCCACGGCCTCCATGCCACCTTTATGCCGAAGCCGATCCAGAATGTGGATGGTTCCGGTATGCATATCAACATGTCTCTGGAAAAAGACGGAAAGAACATTTTCTTTGATAAAAACGATCCGGAGGGCTTAAGTGAAGACTGCTATCATTTTGTGGCAGGTCTCATGAAGCATGTGCGGGGCATGACCTGCATCTGTAATCCTCTGGTGAACTCTTATAAGCGTCTGGTGCCGGGATATGAAGCCCCGGTGAATATCGCCTGGTCTTCCATGAACCGCAGTCCGCTGATCCGGATTCCGGCCGCGAGAGGCGCGGGCACCCGGGTGGAATTTCGCAGCCCGGACGGCGCGTCCAATCCATATCTGGTCATGGCACTCTGCCTGGCAGCCGGTCTTGACGGCATTAAAAATAAGCTGATGCCGCCAAAACAGGTGGGAAGAAATATGTACATGCTGACAGATGAACAGCTTCGTAGTATGAAAATCGGAGAGCTTCCGAGAACCCTCGGAGAAGCATGCAGCGCTTTTGAGGAGGATTTATTCCTGCAGAGCATTTTGGGACCGCATATTGCAGGAAAGTTCCTGGAGGCCAAAAAGAGAGAGTGGAATGAATACTGTGAATACGTTTCACAGTGGGAAATCGACGAGTATCTTTATAAATTTTAGAATTCACAGGAAACCACACAATTGAATGTCTGCAGGTGAAAGAATTGATCAATATAATTGTTGTTTTCCCAAAGAAGGAAGTTGCGTTAAAAATTAAAAACATTCTTGTGAAGAACGGATATGACGTGGCGGCCGTATGTCTGACCGGCGCCCGGGCCATGGAAGCCGTGGAGCGTCTGGAAGCGGGCGTGCTCATCTGCGGCATTCGATTTGTCGATATGGTATATCACGAGCTCAAAGAATATCTGCCGGATTATTTTGAGATGATCGTGGTGGCCAGACGGGAGCAATGGCAGGAATACGGAGAAGATGATGTGGCCTGGCTTCCACTGCCGATGAGAGGCTTTGACCTGGTGGATCTGGTAGCAGAAATGCAGGGCGAGATCGCCCGGAAGCTGAAAAGAGACAGGAGCAGGCCGAAAGTCCGCACAGCGGAAGAACAAAATGTCATCAATCATGCCAAAGAGCTTCTGATGGAGAAAAACGGCTGTACAGAAGAGGAAGCACACCGTTATCTCCAGAAGCAGAGTATGGACAGCGGCACCAATCTGGTGGAGACCGCCTATATGGTTCTTGATATGTTTTAGGTGACGGAAGACAGGTGAGAAAGGAGAAGGCGATGAAGTTTACGAAGATGCATGGTATCGGAAACGATTATGTATATATCAACTGTTTTGAGGAAGAAGTAAAGAATCCGGAAGCTTTGGCAAAATTCGTCAGCAACCGTAATTTTGGAGTGGGTTCCGACGGACTGATTCTCATTCGTCCGTCCGATGTGGCGGATTTCCGGATGGAGATCTATAACTCCGATGGTTCCCAGGCGGAAATGTGCGGAAACGGCATCCGCTGTGTGGGAAAATATGTGTATGATAACGGCCTGACCGATAAGACCGATATCACGGTGGACACTCTGGGAGGTATCAAACACCTGAAACTGACTGTGGAAGACGGAAAAGTATCCCTTGTCCGCGTCAACATGGGCGAGCCGGTTCTGGATCCGGAGAAGATTCCGGTCAGATACAAAGAAAATCCGGTGGTCAATGTGCCTATCGAGGTCAACGGAAGAGAATATCACATATCCTGCGTATCCATGGGAAATCCTCATGCGGTGGTTTTCATGAACCATGTGAAAGATCTGGATATCCGGATGATCGGTCCGTGTTTTGAGAACCATACCCGTTTCCCAAAACGGATCAATACGGAATTTGTGGAAGTCACAGACCGGAAAAATGTCAACATGCGCGTGTGGGAGCGGGGCGCGGAGGAGACTTTGGCCTGCGGTACCGGTGCCTGCGCGGTGACGGTGGCCTGCGTGTTAAATGACAAGACGGATAATCAGATTACCGTTCATCTTCTGGGCGGAGATCTGCAGATCGAGTGGGACAGGGAGTCCAACCAGGTCTATATGACCGGACCGGCCACCACGGTATTTGACGGAGAACTTTACGAGTATCCGGAAGAATAGAAAGATCCGGGAATCTGCCGCGCACGGCGGATATCACGAAAAAATACAAACAGCATCAGGCGATCAGCCGGAGAGGAGACAAACATGTTTAAGATTAATGATAATTATTTAAAACTGCCGGGCAGTTATCTGTTCTCAAATATTGCAAAAAAAGTGGATGCTTACAGCAAGGCACATCCGGATAAAGAGATCATCCGTCTCGGTATCGGCGATGTGACCCAGCCTCTGGCGCCGAAGATCATCGAGACCCTTCATGAAGCGGTGGACGAGATGGCACACGCAGAGACATTCCACGGCTATGCTCCGGATCTGGGCTACGCATTTTTAAGAGATACCATCGCCAAAAATGATTATAAGGACAGAGGCTGCGATATCAGCGCCGATGAAATTTTCGTCAGCGACGGTGCAAAGTGCGACTCCGGAAATATTCAGGAGATTTTCAGTGTGGATAATAAGATCGCTGTCTGCGACCCTGTTTATCCTGTTTATGTGGATACCAATGTTATGGCGGGAAGAACCGGCACCTATGATCCGGCCACAGAGACCTGGAGTGATGTGATCTATATGCCGTGTACCGCAGAGAATAACTTTATTCCGGAATTCCCGAAAGAGAATCCGGATCTGATCTATCTCTGCATCCCGAACAATCCGACAGGAACCACCATCACAAAAGCACAGCTGCAGGAGTGGGTGGACTACGCCAACCGGATTGGCGCCGTTATCATTTACGATGCCGCCTATGAGGCATACATCAGCGAGGATGATGTTCCGCACAGCATTTATGAGTGCGAAGGGGCAAGAACCTGCGCCATCGAGCTGCGGAGCTTTTCCAAGAATGCCGGCTTTACCGGAACCCGTCTGGGCTTCACGGTTGTACCAAAAGATCTGAAGGCAGGGGACGTATCTCTGCACGCACTCTGGGCAAGACGTCACGGAACCAAATACAACGGCGCACCGTACATCATTCAGAAGGCAGGCTGGGCATGCTATACAGAAGAAGGCAAGGCGCAGTTAAAAGAGCAGGTTGCTTACTATATGAACAACGCAAAAACGATTAAGGAAGGTCTGGCAGACGCAGGATTTACTGTGTTTGGCGGAGTAAACGCACCATATATCTGGCTGAAAACACCGGATAAGATGACTTCCTGGGAGTTCTTTGATTACTTGCTTGATAAAGCAAATGTGGTGGGAACTCCTGGTTCAGGATTCGGACCGAGCGGAGAAGGATATTTCCGTCTCACCGCTTTCGGATCCCATGAGAACACCCTCCGTGCTATGGAGAGAATTAAAAATCTGTAAAGAGATATACCGTCGGAAATTGTTTCCGGCGGTATATTTTGTGTCTGTAAGGAAATCTTACAAAATGTGAAGATTCTTTTAATTCTTTTTCATAATAATGATTTTTTTATACAGATGTGCTATCATATCAAAAGGTTTGCATTTTCTCAATGTGCATGAAACAGACATTTTCAGATAGAAATCGGGCCTTGGTATGCCCGGATCAGGATGAAAAGCAGGGAGGACAAGAATGTTTGGAAACAAAAAAAACGACAGTTTCTCCGGAAATGAGAAACAGAATGCTCCGGGAAGTGGAGACAAAGAGAAAAAGTTCACAGGTTCTCTGGAAAAAATAGAGGGAAAAAAAGAAAAGCTTTCAAAACTTTTGAAACGAAAAAAGAAAGACGAGGAACCAGTTTCCCTGTATGAGCCGGAGATGGAGTATGTCACCGCGGAAGAACTGCAAAAAGAAGAAAAAGAGCGCGTGAACGCGGCAGCGCAGAAAGAGGGCGGCGGTACGGACAGCGGCAGGCAGGACGGCGCGCAGACAACCGGCGGGAAAGAGCAAAAGATCGGGAAAGATTCCGGCGTCCGGACGAGGTTTAAGAATCTCTTTTCCAAAAAGGATGAAGCAGCGCAGAAGACCGGGACTGCCGGTCCGCAGAGCACTTTGTTTGACGATGAGCCGATCCTTTATGATATTGATGATGAAAAGGGACTGCGGAAGCTTTCAAAGAAGAAGCTGGCAGTGATCGCCGGGGCGGTGGTCATTGTCCTGGGAGCCGCTTCTTATTTTATTTTCACGAATCTTGGCGGTTCCGTGGACGGAACGGCCTACGTGGAGTCGGTGAAAGATATCATGAGTTACGGCAGCGGCAGCGGTATGAACAACCGCTACACCGGAGAGGTGGAACCGCAGGATTCCTGGGATATCACACTGCAGTCGGATCTTTCCGTGGATGAATGTTATGTGAAGGCCGGAGATCAGGTCAAAGAGGGAGATAAACTGTTTTCTTATAATACAGAGGAGATGACTCTGGCAAAAGAGCGAGCGCAGCTGGAAGTGGAGACTCTGAAGAATGAGAACTCAGAACTCCAGCAGAATATCAAGACATACCAGAACGATCTGAAAAGCGCCAGCACCAGGGAGCGGATCGAACTGCAGACAGAGATCCTGACTGCCCAGACAACCATTAAAAAGAATGAATACAGCATTGATTCCGCCAACGATGAGATCGATGATCTGAATAAAAATATCAAGGATGCCACTGTGACCAGCAAGATGGACGGTGTGGTACAGAGCATCAACGAGGAAGTGGGCATGGGCTCCGGTTCGGATGATTCCGACGATGAGGACTCTTACGATTATTCAGATACCGGAGATGACTCCACTTACATGACCATCGTGGCAGTGGGAGACTACCGTGTCAAGGGAAGTGTTTCCGAGACCAATGTATGGTCTTTGACGGAAGGAGATCCGGTGATCATCCGTTCCCGTGTGGATGACACGGCCAAATGGACCGGAGTGATCAGCTCCATCAATACCGATGAGACGGAAGATTCCGACGAGTCTTCGGATGATATGGATTACTATATGGATGATTCCTCTTCCGGAGAGTCCGCATCCACCTATAATTTTTATGTGGAGCTGGACAGCGATGACGGCCTGATGATGGGACAGCATGTCTTCATTGAACAGGATTTCGGACAGGATGAGGAACGGGAAGGCATCTGGCTGCCGTCCGCCTATATTTATATGGATGAGGATAAGTATTATGTATGGCGGGCGAACCGTCGTGACCGGCTGGAGCTTCATGAAGTAACCGTCGGAGAGTATGACGAGGATCTGGATGAATATCAGATTCTGGACGGACTGGATGAAGATGATTATATCGCCAGCGATACCGGCAGTCTTCAGGAAAACATGAAAACGACCACCGATATTTCCGAAGCCGATACTACAGACGAATATTATGAGGAAGAAACCTCCGATGATGACTTGTACTATGACGAGGGAGACGGGGATGAATACTATGACGATGAATCCTCCGATGATGAAATGTATGAGGATTCCTATGAGGATGACGGTCTCGGAGATGATATCGATCTGATTGACGAGGGATTTGACCCGGCGGAATTTGAGTAGGATAACGACGGAATGTGAAGGACATATTCGTTCTGAAAGGAAGAATGGACATGCTTTTAGAGCTTAAGCATATTTATAAAAATTACAAGCAGGATAAAATTGTAGTACCTGTGTTAAAAGATATCAATATTTCCATTGATGAGGGAGAGTATGTGGCAATTATGGGGCCCTCCGGTTCAGGGAAGACGACATTGATGAATATCATCGGATGTCTGGACCGTCCCACGGAGGGAGAGTATTATCTGGAAGGTCAATCCATTGTCAACTATACCGAAAACCAGCTTTCAGACCTTCGGCTGAAAACCCTGGGATTTGTGTTTCAGAGTTTTAATCTTCTGCCAAAACAGACGGCCCTCGACAATGTGGCGCTGCCTTTAAGCTATGCGGGAATCCCGGTAAAAAAGAGGCGTCAGATCGCATTTCAGACCCTGCAGCGTGTGGGACTGGCGGACCGTGTGAATTTTAAGCCGTCCCAGCTGTCCGGCGGGCAGCAGCAGAGGGTGGCTATCGCCCGGGCCCTGGTCAATAATCCGAAGATTATTCTGGCCGATGAACCTACAGGAGCTCTGGACAGCCGTTCCGGCACCCAGGTCATGAAGCTTTTTCAGAAGCTCAATGACGAAGGAGTAACGGTCATCATGATCACCCATGATGCCAATATTGCCGGCCATGCCAAAAAGGTTCTTCGAATTCTGGATGGAGAGATAGCGGATGATTCACAGGAAGGAGGCCAGAAGCTTTGAAGAACAAAAAGAAGATAATTATTATTTGTATTGTTGTCATTTTGGTTCTTGCGGCCATTGTCGCCGGCGTCGTCTATTTTGTGCGGAGCCGGGGCGGTTCCGTGGTGGACGTCTATTCCATGGAATTGCTGAACAGTTCCGGATTTGCCGGCGGTGAGTCCTCGCTGAGCGGAACGATCAATTCTGATTATGTACAGGAAGTGTACGCCGATGAGGATCAGGATGTGGCCGATGTTTATGTACAGCAGGGAGATTATGTGAAAAAGGGAGATAAGCTTCTGAAGTACGATGTGGAGGAGCAGGAACTTGATCTGAAGCTGCAGGAGCTGGAGATCCAGTCGTCCACTATGGAACTGGAAGATCTGGAGGATGAGCTGAACGAGATGAAGAAGGCCCGCGCGTCGGGCACTATTGACGGCAGCGGCAGTGATGTGATGAACGCTTCCCTGAATCTTTCCTCTCTGCGAGGAGATATCCTGGCACGGCTGATGAGTAACAGCGACCAGGAGGACAAGACCACAGAAGAATCCGCTTCCGACACCTCAGGAGCAGAAGAATCCGGTGCCGGAACTACGGCATCCGGCGATACGGAGCAGACTTCCGGCACCGATACCTCCGGAGAGACCACGGAGAGCAGCGGCACCACGGCCGGCTCTTCCACAGAAACCGGCACGGCGGGGAGCACCACAGAAACCGGCGCTTCCAGCGAGACGGAAAGTTCTTCTGCAGATACGCAGAAGGAGACCACCGGTTCCTCAGCGGTAAAGAAGCAGACCCGCTCCACAGCCCCGGAAGCAAAGACCAGTTCCGAGGAAGAAGAGGAGACAGGGGAAAGCGAGCTGCTGGATAAAGTGACCAGTTTGGATGAAGCATCATCCGGAAACGGTTCGGAGGAGAATCCGTATATTTTCAATCTGAATTCGTCAGCAGAAATAAAAGGTTCTGTTCTCAGCCAGCTGGTGGGAGAAGAGAAGAAAAATATTTATGCCTATTTCTTCCAGTATGCTTCTGATGAAGCGTATGAGAATGACGCTGATAAGAGCCCAGCTGAAAGAGAAAACTATACGGGTAAAATTGAAATCAATCCGAACAAATTTGCATCTGAGTGGAGCGAAGACAGTTATTCATTTTCTTCCGCCCAGGCATTGGTAAAAGACCGCAAATTAAAAGAAAGTATCACAGCGATCAGTGACAGAGAGACTGGAGAGGGTACCGATGGTGCTCCGTATGTGTTCTTATTAAAAGAAAATGGAACAGATAAGATGATATCCGGTTCTGTTATCTATAGTTTGCTCAGAGGAAATTATACAGCAGTATTTAAAGTATATGATTCAGAAACAGCATATGCCAATAGTAGTGATAACCCAAGAGCAAGTTTTGTATTAAATCCTGTATATGACACAGACGGAATAGATCAGAATGCGCTGTATTCGATAGAGAATTTAAAGGAATTAATCAGTGATAAAAAGCTAAAGAGCAAGATTGAGCTGATCAATGATAATAGTTTCGGAGACGGCAGTGCCAATGATTCTTATATCTACCTGCTCAGTTCAGGAGGCACTGTACGTGGTTCTGTGGTTCTTGCACTGGTGGGCGGTGATTATTATGCGGAATTTCAGGAGTATGCGAGCGAGGATGCCTATAAGAATAACCCATACTCTCCGGCCCATAGTGTAAGTATTACTCCTGGTATGCCGGTCGCAGGTATTGAAGCTGCACGGGAGTATACGTTGGATGACTTACAAAAGGCCCTTGACGCCGCTGAAGCGGCTTCCAGAATCCCAAATGTCTTAAAGACAGAAATCACCGACAAGAAGAATGATGCTTACAGCGGTTCAGGTACCATGAATGATCCGTATGTATACCGGATGATCAGTGATGGAAGAATCCGCGGATCGGTGATCAATGATCTGATGAAAAATAATGAATTTGCCGTATTTTATGAATATGATTCTGAGGAGGACGGCAGGAGAGAGAACGTGGCCAATTCCATTGAGATCCGGCCGAATACCATTTTCAAGGAGAGCATCGCTTCCTTTGGATGGTATACGCTGGCGGATTTAAATGACGCCATGGTGACGGCAGATCATATCCAGATCCGTCCTAACAGAACATCGGTGACAGCAGGCAAGTCCTATAATTTCACCGCAAAGCTCAGTGGTAAGAACAGTGATGTGCTGAAAGTGACCTGGGAACTGAAACGAAATAAATCCGATGCCACCACGTTGATCAACGGTACGCTGACGGTGGGAGAAGATGAGACAGCCAGCACGCTGCGGATCATCGCCTCAGCGGGAGGCAAGAGAGCAGTGCTTACCGTGAAGGTGAAGAAGAGCAGCAGTTCTTCTTCGGGAAGCGGCAGCAGCGGATCCGGTGGCAGTTCAGGAAGCGGCAGCGGCGGTTACGACAGCGGTTCTTCTTCAGGAAGTGGAAGCAGCGGTGGAAGCGATACCGATTACAGCAGCTACACAGCGGATGAGCTGGCGGAAGCTATTTCTGATAAAGAGTCGGAGATTGCGGAGGCAAGACAGAACCTCAGTGAGGCGAAGATTGATTATGAGGAAGCCAAAAAGGAAGTGGACGCGGCCACAGTGAAAGCGACGGTAGACGGTGAAGTAACGCTGGCTTACACCAAGGAAGCCATGCCGGACGACGGTTCACCGGCCATCATTGTAAGAGGCGAGGACGGCATGTACGTGGATGTGGATGTCAGCGAGATGTCACTGGATACGGTGAAGGTTGGCGGAACTATCTACTGCACCTCCATGGAGACCTATGAACAGTACGAGGCGGAAATCATTGATATTTCCCCTTATCCGGCATCCGGCAATAGTTCTGATTCCAGTTATGACGGAACGTCCAATCCGAACAGTTCCTATTATCCGGTGGTGGCCTATATTGCCAATGCGGACGGTCTGGTGACCGGTGAGACGGTGGAAGTCTCCTACAGTTCTCAGTCCATGGGAACGATGTCGGATGAAGCCATTTATCTGCAGAAGGCTTATGTCCGCACCGATGATGATGACAGAAGCTACGTTTACAAAGAAGGAAAGAACGGCCGCCTGGAGAAGCAGTATGTGAAGACCGGAGAGACCCTTTACGGACAGTATGTGGAGATCCTTTCCGGGCTGACCATGGATGACAATATTGCGTTCCCTTATGGAAAAGATGTGAAAGAGGGAGCCAAGGTGGAACTTTCTGAAAATACAGATAATATTATATATTAGGGATTTCTTGAAAGGACGGGTGTGAAATTATGCTGGAAAATATACGATTATCTTTTCAGGGAATCTGGGGACACAAGCTGCGTTCCCTGCTGACGATGCTGGGCATTATCATTGGTATCGCCGCTATCATTGCCATCGTCTCCACAATCCGTGGAACCAATGAGCAGATCCGGAAAAACCTCATCGGTTCCGGAACCAATACCGTAAATGTACGTCTGGTGGAAAGCGGAGACTGGGACTACGATATGGCTTATAGCAGCATCCCCAACGGAATTCCGGTGCTGGATTCCGACAGCCGGGATGAGCTCAATGATATTGACCACGTGGAGGATGCTTCCCTGTATACAATCCGGACGGCGGTGGATTACATTTACTATAATGCCACCGCGCTGCAGGGCGGAGAGCTGATCGGGGCGGATTCCCATTATCTGCATACCTGCGGGTATGTCATGACAAAGGGAAGAGCCTTCACAGAAAGCGATTATACCAATTACCGGAAGGTGGCTGTTATCGATACGACAGCGGCCGACAGCCTTTTTGAAGATGAGGACCCTGTGGGTAAAACTCTTGATATCCAGGGAGAACCTTTTATTGTCATTGGCGTGATCGAGGAGTCCTCAGAGTTTGAACCGGTCATTGAATCGGTGGAAGACTATTACCAGTATGTCTACAATGATGCCAGCAGCAGCGGCAGCGTCATTGTGCCGGATACGGTTTGGAATATTGTGGGACAGTACGATGAGCCGCAGAATGTGCGCCTTCTGGCGGATTCCACGGATGCCATGAGCAATGTGGGACGGCAGGCAGCCAATCTTCTGAACCAGTCCGTGGATAATGAAGATGTTAAGTACAGCGCAGAAGATATCATGGAGCAGGCACAGCAGAATGAACAGCTCAGCGAGTCCACCAATCAGCAGCTGATCTGGATTGCCAGCATTTCCCTGTTGGTAGGCGGTATTGGCGTTATGAATATCATGCTGGTGTCCGTGACTGAGCGTACCAGAGAGATTGGTCTGAAAAAGGCCATTGGAGCAAGGAAAAACAAGATACTGGCACAGTTTCTGACGGAGGCGGCGGTGTTGACCAGCCTCGGCGGTATTATCGGAACGATCACCGGTATTATCTTTGCGGAGGCGATCAACCGGATATCCGGCGTGCCGGTGGCTATCAGCGTGCCGGCGGCAATCATTGCCATTGTCTTTTCCATGCTGATCGGTATTGTGTTCGGATTTGTTCCTGCGGTCAAAGCGGCCAACATGGATCCAATCGTGGCACTGAGGCACGAATAGAGAATTATTTCTTAAAAAAACTAAAATGGGGGGTGAAAAAACCCTCATTTTGTTGATAATTACAAATGACAGAGTAACTGAAAATATGCTAACAAATGTAATGATAGGAGAGAATTATGGGAAAATATTTTGGAACCGACGGTTTTCGCGGTGAAGCAAATGTAACACTGACAGTGGAGCATGCCTATAAAGTGGGACGTTTCCTCGGATGGTATTTTGGAAAAGACAAAGAGGATAAATGCCGGGTGGTTATCGGAAAGGACACAAGAAGATCCAGCTATATGTTTGAGTATTCTCTGGTGGCCGGTCTGACTGCATCAGGCGCGGACGCATACCTTCTTCACGTGACGACCACACCGAGCGTTTCCTATGTGGCGAGAACAGAAGATTTTGACTGCGGTATCATGATTTCCGCCAGCCATAATCCGTATTATGACAATGGAATCAAGCTGATCAACTCCAAAGGGGAGAAGATGGATGAGGAAACCATTCTCAAGGTGGAAGATTATATCGACGGAAAAGTAGAGGTTCCATTTGCCGTGAAGGATGAGATTGGATGCACGGTGGATTATGCAGCGGGCAGAAATCGTTATATCGGTTACCTGATTTCCCTGGCGACCCGTTCCTATAAGAACATGAAAGTGGGTCTGGACTGCGCCAACGGCAGCGCCTGGATGATCGCCAAGAGTGTGTTTGACGCACTGGGCGCCAAGACCTATGTGATCAATGCGGAGCCAAATGGCCTGAATATCAACACCAACGCAGGCTCCACCCATATTGAAGTGCTGCAGTCCTTTGTGAAAGAGAATCAGCTGGATGTGGGATTTGCCTTTGACGGAGATGCGGACCGCTGTATCGCCGTAGATGAAAATGGAAAAGTGATTGACGGAGACCTGATCCTGTATGTATGCGGAACTTACATGAAAGAGCGGGGAACGTTACATAATAACACCATTGTAACGACTGTCATGTCCAACTTCGGTCTGTACAAAGCGCTGGACAGAGAGGGCATTTCCTATGAAAAGACCGCTGTGGGCGATAAGTACGTATATGAGAATATGGTGAAAAACGGACACCGCATCGGCGGCGAGCAGTCCGGCCACATTATTTTCAGCAAATACGCCAACACCGGCGACGGTATTCTCACAGCCATCAAGATCATGGAAGTGATCCTTGAAAAGAAAATGCCTCTGTCCAAACTGGCCAGCCCGGTGAAGATTTATCCACAGGTATTAAAGAACGTGAGAGTCAAGAGCAAACCGGAGGCTCAGAACGATGCCGATGTGCAGGCTGCCGTGCAGAGCGTGGCTGACAGTCTTGGTGATACCGGACGTATTCTTGTCCGGGAGAGCGGCACAGAGCCGGTGATCCGTGTCATGGTGGAAGCGGAAACCATGGAGGAATGTGAGAAGTATGTGGATTCCGTCATCGCGGTGATCAAAGAAAAAGGTCACTGCGTGGAGTAAAGGCAGGATTTTCTCAGAAATAAAAAAGGCCGTTGCCAGAATATGCACTGTGCAAGTGATATGCTCCCTTCTGGGTAGACAAGTGAAATAATAAAAACTTGTCACTTAGGAGGGAGTATATTTTATGCCTAAAAAGAAAATATCTGTTGAAGATAAGCTATATGCTGTAAATCT
>NZ_NFLV01000025.1 GCF_002161065.1 Eubacterium sp. An11
TGAACTGCTCCCCGTCAAGTAGACAATGAAAAAAATATAAATTTTTCCTGCCAGTAGATTAAAACTACTGGCAGATTTTATGCTGCCTGCAAATAAATTTCATGTTTTTCCATAGGAGTTAAAACTCCAAGATTTCTTTGCAGACGTTTGTTGTTATAGTAATCTATATAATCTTCTATCATTTTTATAAGTGTTTCTTTATCGGTGAATCGTTCCCCATAGTAACGTTCTCTTTTTAAAATCCCCCAAAATCCCTCCATAGGACCGTTGTCGATACATTTTGCCACTCTCGACATGCTTTGCGTAATTCCAGCGGATTCAAGTTTATTATGAAATGCTCTGTTCGTATATTGAAATCCCCGGTCACTATGAAACAAGGGATGCGCATCCGGATTCATTCGTATCGCTTCATCAATTGTATCAAATACCAACGCATTGTTGTTATTGTCACGTATGACGTATGAAACAATTCGTCTATCATATAAATCCAGAATTGCACTTAGATAGACCTTGTGTTTCTCAATCCCAATATAATAATGGAATTCTGTTACATCTGTGAGCCATTTCTCATTCGGTGCGTCAGCTGTAAACTCCCGGTTAAGTATATTTTCAGCGATATATTGAGGATTTGCTGCCTGTCTCGTACATCCGTTATTCGAGTACTTGATAGTGGATTTAATATTAAGTTTGCGGCAAATGCGTAATACACGTTTGTCATTAACGTCAATGCCATGATAGCGTTCCAATTCATCTCTGATTCTTCGATAACCTTTGTCTGGTGATTCCCTATGAATCTTTTCGATTTCACCTGCAATTCGCTTGTTTTTTTGCTCATTTTCAGGAATTTCCCTATGTAACCATTTATAATAAGCAGCTCTGGAAATCCTGCCGAGTTTGCAAAGGTCAGTGACAGGATAATGTTTCTCTTCGTGTTCTTCTTTAATTGCCTGGTATATATGTTCATGACGGATCAGGCTTAGTCCCGCCTCCTCTCTATCTGCTCGAGTTTTTTTAGGAAAGAAACCTCCATTTCAGCACGTGCTTTCTCTGCCTTTAAAATCTTAACTTCAGCACGCAGCTTTTCTAACTCATTCATTTCATTAGGATTTTTCCGTTTTCCACGATGATCTCTTAAGGCTTCTACTCCGCCGGATTCATATTTAACAGTGTAACTACGAGCCTGTTGATAAGATACTTGATATTTTTTTGCTGTTTCAGCATAATTATGGTCATGTGCGATACAGTACTGTACAATTTCAACACGCTCATTAAATGTGGTTTTTCTTCCTTGGGTCATGATAAAGCTTCCTCCTGTTTCAGAAGATTTTAACTCTTCATGACCATTATACTTCTTTATCCAGGTTTGTAACTTGGCTTTTGAACGAATTCCGTATTTTTTGCAAATCTCACCCTGAGAACCACGGCATGCTAAATAATCCAAAACTGCCTGTAACTTCAATTCTTTGGAATATTTCTTATTTCCCTTTAATGTGAATGCATCTACTCCCATGGATTCATAATTACGAATCCACTGTTGGACAGAAGCTACGCTGACATCAAACATAGATGCAATTCGATGTTGACTTTCTTTTCCATCCAGATACAGATTTACAGCATATAGCTTATCTTCAACAGATATTTTCTTTTTAGGCATAAAATATACTCCCTCCTAAGTGACAAGTTTTTATTATTTCACTTGTCTACCCAGAAGGGAGCATATCAGAAGTGGACCGGATGATTCTGAAGCAGTTGTTTTTCTATTACCTGGTTCCGATGCTGGTATCTGTGCTGCTGAGTGCCGTGACAGCCGTCTTTGCCGGAAACCGCTTCGTCTTTTATACAGGAGCGGAAGGGAACGGATTCTATTATTTTATTCTGTCCGTATTTCTCTTTGCAGGTATTTATCTCATTTACTTCGGTGTGACTTATCTTGGATTTACGAGAAATGTACATCAGGAAGGGTGAGAGAGAAAAATGATGAGGCCTCTTGACAAACCATCACACCATGGGTATAATGTGCTTGCTCAATAAGCACATTCGAATGTCAATTATTAAGAGGAAAGGCGCCTGTATATGCAGATTATCATCAGTAATAATGCAGATAAACCTATCTATGAGCAGATCACCTCACAGATCAAGGCGATGATCATGAATGGAGAGCTTCAGGCCGGGGATACGATTCCATCTGTCCGCACCCTGGCGAAGACTCTCCATGTCAGCGTGATCACCGTCCGCAAGGCCTATGAGGAATTGCAGAGGGACGGGTTTATCGAGACGGCCGTGGGGCGTGGAAGCTTCGTATCGGCACAGAATAAAGAATTTTATAAGGAACAGCAGCAGCGGCTGGCGGAGGAACATTTACAGATGGCGGCAGATATCGGCCGTATGAACGATATTCCGCTGGAAACCCTTCAGGAGCTGCTGGCAATGTTTTATGGAGGATAAGTTTGGAAGTAAACTTCCAAATCTGCCAGGATTGACGCAGCAGGTGCGTCAGGAAGGAGAAAAAATGGAGTATGCGTTGAAGCTGGAAAAAGTATCAAAGACCTATAAGGCATCCGGATTTTCCCTGAGAAACGTATCCATGGAAGTGCCTGCGGGTTCCATTGTGGGATTCGTGGGAGAAAATGGAGCGGGAAATGGAAAAAATTATAGTAGAATGATGGTAAGAGATAATAACAAAGGGATTGCCAAAAAGCATATTCTAAGAGCAAAATATCGTATGTTGACAGCATACAATATTTTCAATCTTGTGTGCTTTTGAGGCAATCCCTGTTTTTGTTTTGTGCCTTTTGCCTTCCCTATTCCGCACGTCGTATACGACGGCTCGCTGTCACGATCATATGAATCACATACGGGATCAGGATCACCGGGATGGCCAGGTAAGCGATAGTGCTGTACGCCCGCTGAATGAGGGTCAGCAATCCGAACTGGGCGATGCCGAAGTCCACGATGCAGCAGATGAGAGCGGCGATGATTTCCTTGCGGGAAATACGAGGACCGGTTTTGGCTGCGTTGTTTTTGTCGGCGGCAGCTTTACCCTGTGACTGCGGCGCTGCGGTTTTCTCTCCGTCGCCGCAGATTCGTTTTACCATGGCGGCAACCATATTGACCGCTGTGGAGACGGCGCCCAGGATGATCAGGATGGAGATGAGCGGCGTCATGAAGGAAGCGCCCACGCCGTTTTGTACCATGAAGAGGGTAGGCACGTCCTGGGCGGCTGCTTCCGGGTTGGTGTAGACGGTCATCAGACCGAGAACAACCATGACCATCATCAGAGCGTTGACCACGAAGCCGATGCCCATGCTCTTTACGGCGTCTCCCGGCTTTTCAAAAGATTTGGCGTGCTGGACGAAGACCGCGATGTTGGAAAGCTGGAAGGTTCCGTAAATAAACGCGGAGTAAAGGGCGGCGGACAGCGGCAGTTTCTGTGCTGTCATGAGGTTTATGGTATCGGAAATCTGCGGCAGACCGGCAATGATATTTGGAATGTATACGATCAGCAGGCCGGCGATGATGCAGATGGAAAGAATCGATGCGACTCTTCGCACCAGATCCGTTCCGAAAATGGCGACCACGAAAATAAAGACGCCGATGATCAGGGTGCACAGCAGATACGGGAGCCCTGTCAGAGCGCTCAATGTCGCGCCGCCGGTGGCAAAGGCAACGGCGGGAGCCACGCACATGACGCAGATGTAGAGCACCTCAAAGAGGTTTGAAAAAACAGGTGCGAATCTGCCGTAAAAGGCGTTATTATAGGAACGGTAATCGTAAACTTCGTGTTTCTTTGCAAAGTGCAGACTGTAAGCAAAAAAGACTGCGTTATACAGCATGGCGAAGACCGGCATTGCCAGACACCAGATGCCGTACCGCACATAATAACTGTAAATCTGGGCCCCGGAGGCGAAGCCGCCTCCGAAGTGGGTGGTAAACCATACGAATGATACGCCAAGGATAATGGCGGCTGATTTTTTATTTTTCATTGTTTATCTTCTCTTTTCTTTTTTATTTCATTGCTCTTTCTTTCAGGCGCGCCATGGCATCTCTGAGCATTTCCACGGTAACTTTATACGGGTAATGAGCCACATCGGACATGTCCGGGATCCGGTTCATACATTCCTCCCACTGTTCTTCTGTGATCTCGATTTCTTCCAGGGAAACCGGCAGGCCCACAGCCCGGTTCAGTTCATAAACTTTCTCAAATTCATCATACTGTCCGTCTGCCAGGAGAGCCAGCAGTACGCCGAAGCCCACCACTTCTCCGTGAAGATGCCGTTCCTCAATGACCGGATAAGAGGTCATGGCATAGAAAATGGCGTGGGCAAGACCGCTGTTGTAGTCCGGCGTAAAGTCTTTTGTCAGAAAGATAGAGGCGATTCCCGTGGTGACCACGATGGCCAGGATCACCTGTTCCACATCGTAAGTACAGAGCCCTTTTTTATGGTCTGCGAATGCCGTTGGCCCGTAATCCATGAGCGGGTCCCGGCACATGCGGCTCACGGCCACACCCAGGGCGGTGAAATGTTCCAGCCGTTCGTCCCGGGAGGAGATGGTCGCCTCATAATATTTGGCGTAGGTGTCGCCGATGCCCGCCCACATGTACTGACATGGGGCTTTGGCGATGATTTCCGTATCAATGAAGGCGTGCATCACCGGACGCACAAAGAAATGCGGTTTTAAAAAGGTGCCGTCATCATTGTACATGATGGAAACCGATGTGCAGGCGGAACAGTTGGAAGCGATGGTCGGAAAGGCAAACACCGGTTTGTCATCGGTGATACACAGACATTTTACTGTGTCAAGAGCCTTGCCTCCGCCCACGCCGAAGACCATGTCGGCTTCCTGATAGACCGGCAGAGCGCGGAGCTTTTCCACGGTGGCGTAGGTGCAGTCTTTTCCAAACAATTCTTTTCCAATGATTTCAAGATTCGTTTTCTCCACATAGGAAGCAATTTTATCATAGGCGGCAGCCAGCGCTTTCTCGCCGCCAATCACAAGAACTTTCTTTCCGTAGGACTCGCAGACCGGTCCGATTTTGTCATAAATGGTATTGCCGATGGAATAATTCGGCAGATGTACTTCATAATTTTCCAGTTTCATTTATTTTTCTCCTTTCCTGGTGAGGAACAATCAGAGTTCCGCCTGCGGAACTCTGGCGCCGAGCGCGGTCGCTTTTGCGACAAATTCTGCTTCGCGCGATTGCGCATCCCGCCCGGTGGGCTTTTTTGTTTCAAAGAATTTCCAATGGAATATTTTTGGAAATAAAAAAGCTCCTGTCCCTCGCAAAAATATTGCAGGGACAAGAGCGATACAATTCATAATTACTCCTGCGGTGCCACCCGGCTTGATGTATATGCTACATCCACTCATGCATACTGACATATGCTTGTTTTGATAACGGAGTGAAATCTCCGGCCCGCCTACTCGTATACAGATAGTTTCAGCTCGCCCTCAGAAGCCCATTCTCCTCAGTTTCGACATGCCGCAATTCCACCGTCTGCGGCTCTCTGGAAAGCATCCGCCAAGGGTACTTACTCTTCCTCACAGGTTTAGTAAAACTTTAGCACGATAAAAAGAAAATGTCAATGGACTTTCTCCATGGTTTCAAAAGAGAATTGTCAATGTCAAATGAAAACAATACTCTCGGCCATATTATCGGTTAAGAAAATAAATTCCAAGATTGAGATATCCTGCAAAAGTGACCCACAAAAGATAAGGGATCAGCAAATATCCGGCCAGTTTGGAAGAGCGGGAAAACCAGAGGATCGTTGCCAGGATCAACAGCCATAAAAGGAGAAGCCATACGAAAGACAGCAGGTACTGTTCCAGGTTGAAAAAGAAAATCGGCCAGAAAAAGTTAAAAATAAGCTGGATCACGTACAGCTTCCATGCAGTCTGCCCAGGTTTTTCAGAGACTAGCACCAGATAAGAGGCAAAGCCCATGAGGAGATAAAGAATAGTCCAGACTACGGGAAACAGCCAGCCGGGAGGGGAGAGGGGCGGTTTCTGCACCGCATCAAAAAGAGACATGCTGCTGCGGGTGAGAAAGCCGGCAAGTCCGCCGACTGCCAGCGGGAACAGCAGGCAGGGAACCAATTTTTTCCATTGAATGTTCAAAAAAATCACTCCTTATAGAACGAATTTGTGATCAAAGCAGAAATGGCTGCCCTTATTTATATGCGGAATGATCAGACTCTATACAAGTATTTTGCAGATATAGATTCCTGTTGTCTGCGGCAGGAGAAATGTTTATAATACAGGAAGAGAAACTTCGGAAGATAAAGATGGAAAAAAGGACGGATGTGAATGGTAAAAATGTGTATGATCTGTATTGTGGCAGGACTGGCATCAGGAATTGGTGTGGGATTTGTCGGCATGTCTGCGGCAACGGTGATTTCTCCCATGCTCATTGCTTTTCTGGGGTGTCCCTGGTATGAAGCGGTGGGAATCGGATTGATGGCAGATGTGCCTGCCGCCGCCATTGCGGCGAGGACGTATCAGAAACATGGGTATGTTGATCTGAAAAACGGAAGGTTTACGCTGGGGGCAGTGCTCATCATGGTCATCATCGGCAGCTATCTCTCCCAGTATATGCCCGATACGGAGATGGGATTGTTTTCTGTGGCCATGACTCTTTTTATGGGAGCCAAATTTGTCCTGAAGCCCGACAGCGGAGAAAACCGGCGAAGCGGCCTGAGGGAAGGGCAGAGGGGGAAAGTCCTGTCCATTCTGGCGGGCGCCTACATCGGGCTCTACTGCGGCTTCGTGGGCCTTGGCGGCGGCCTCATGATGCTCTTTGTCCTCAATGTGATTCTCGGCTATGAGCTGAAAATGGCGGTAGGGACCAGCGTTTTTGTCATGACTTTTACGGCGTTTATCGGCGCCGTGTCTCATTTTGTTTTTGGAAATATGACGGGATATATGATACCTCTGCTCATCTGTATGGCAGTCACCTTCCTTTGTTCGGCAGCGGCCTCCTCCATTGCCAACAAAATCTCTGCCGGACAGGCACACCAGATCACCGGAGTGATTCTTTTGATCCTCGGAGTCGGAATGGTGTTTACAGAGTGGGAAAATATCGTCAGCACATGCAGGCAGATGGCAGCAATGTTTGGAAGCTTACAGTGACAGGACGGATTGTAATCTGTCCCTGTCACAGAGATAAAACATATTGCACAATGGGCTGAATGGTTTCCTTATCACTGAAATCAATGGACCCTCCGTAAGTATCAAGCAGCTGTTTATCTTCCTCCCTCAGGGAATCTTTGTCTTTTTTCTGCAGGGATTTGCGCAGCATAGCCATCATGGATTTGTGTATAAAGCTTAATTTGCTGTAATCAATGCCGCCCCGCAGATGGAACAGATGGATATGTTCAAGCATTTCCGGAGAAAGTGCCTTGGACAGGGATTCTCTGATGTGGGCGGTATTTTCCGGATCGGCCGGGTCGGCCAGACCGCAGGTAAAGAGAATCACGTGCCGGTCGCGGAGCAGTTCCCAGTTTTTTGTGAGCAGTTTGATACCGCTTACTCCGCCGGCGTACAGGCCGCCGCCATAGATGATGACATCATAATTGGAGAAATCCTCCGGTTTAAAAATATCCTTTTCAAAAAAAGAGCAGGATAATGCTTCCGCAATCCATTCTGCATATCTTCTTGTTGAGCCATATTTGGATTCGTAAATTACAACAGTTCTTTTCATGAAAATCTCCATTCCGCCGCCACTTCCGGCGGCATAAAATTTGCAGTATACTATAGTAGAATATTATCGTGACGGACATATTCCTCTATATAATAGACTTTTATGGTAGGAAAATCAAGCCGGCCCGGTCTACCGGTTTTTTCCCGCCGGAAAGCACGGGTATATTTGTTGCATTTATATAGAAAAAATAGTATAGTTAATTCAATCATATGATGTAAGGAGAAGGAATATGACAAAAGAGACAAAAAATTTACAGGAAATTCACCGTCTCCGTCCGGAGTGTATTACCTGCACCTGCGATAAGTATCTTGGAAAGTATCCGGAAGATGCTTCGGAGGAGGCAAAGATTGACTATATGCAGAAAGTGCTGACTCTGATTGCCGAAGCGCCAAAAACCGACGCCATTCCGGTTATTGTCCGGGACATCAATAAGGTGCGCATGGAAATGTTCGGAGAGGCCGATAATTACACCAGAATTAAAATACATTTCAACCAGATTATGCTGGAAAAGGAGGAGGAATTCCGCAGGCAGATTGCAAAGGCGGAGGATCCGCTGAAAATGGCGCTGCAGTTGTCCATGGTCGGCAACTATATTGATTTTGGAGCCATGAAGAATGTGGATGAAGAGAAGCTGGACCAGCTGTTGGGAACAGCGGCAGATCAGCAGATCGATGAGGACGCCTATTCTCATCTGAAACAGGATTTAAGCACCGCGGAGCGATTTGTATTTTTCACGGACAACTGCGGGGAAGTGGTTCTGGATAAGCTTCTCATTGAGGAGATTCAGAGACAGTATCCGCAGGTTTCCGTATCCATCGTGGTCCGCGGGGCAGAAACCTTAAATGATGTCACCCGGATGGATGCCGCCCAGGTGGGGCTGGGAGAGATTGCCTACGTGGTGGACAATGGCAATGATGTGGCCGGAACCTGGGTGCCGGAGTTATCGGAAGAGGCCCTGGCGCGGATGGAATCCGCCGATGTGATGCTGGCCAAAGGACAGGCCAACTTTGAGACGATGCGCTGCTGCGGAAAGAACATTTATTATTTGTTCTTATGTAAATGTCACATTTTCTCGGATATGTTCGGCGTGGAACCGTTTTCCGGGATGCTTGTTCGTGAAAGAGACGCGAGAAATCGCTGAGGAGAAAGATTATGAGAGTAGTTTTGGGAATCGATCTGGGTACTTCCAGTGTGAAAGCCATGCTTCTGGATCTGGAAAACGGGGTTGTTGGAGTGAAGGCAAAGGATTATGGCGTGGATATTTCTCATCCCGGCTGGGCGGAGCAGAATCCGGAAATGTGGTGGAAATCTTTGGTGGAAGTCCTCGGTTGGCTGCGGGAACATCACCGGAATGCTTTTGAAGCGGTGTGTGCCGTGGGATATTCTGGACAGATGCACGGCCTTGTGCTGACCGGAGCCGACGGACGTCCGGTGCGCCCGGCCATTATCTGGCTGGACCAGCGGGCGGGAAGACAGCTGAAAGAAATCAGTGCCGCCCTTTCGCAGGAGGAAATGGGGCAGATCTTCTGTAACAGGGTCAGCAGCGGATTTGCCTTTCCGTCGCTGTTATGGGTGAAGGAACAGGAGCCGGATATTTTTGCCAGAGCGGAACATGTGCTGACTCCAAAGGATTATCTGCGTTACAGAATGACCGGAGCCGTTGGGGCGGAAGTGGTGGACGCTTCCTCCACGACCATGTTTGACACGGCAAAACGGAACTGGGCCTGGGATATACTGGAACGTTTCGGTCTGCCCGCCGGGCTGTTTCCGGAAGTAAAGGAGTCGTCGGACATCGCCGGAACCATCAGTCCGTCCTGCGCGGCGGAAACTGGTCTTCCGGCAGGGGTTCCTGTCATCTACGGCAGCGGTGACCAGCCGGCCCAGAGCATCGGAAACGGGGTCATAAAGGGCGGCCGGATTATCAGCAATATCGGGACCGGAGGGCAGATATCGGCCTTCGCTTCTTCGCCGGCTTATGATAAGAAGCTCCGTACCAATACTTTCTGCCACGGGATTCGCGGCGGATATACCATCTTCGGCGCCACCTTGTGCAGCGGTATGTCTTTAAATTGGGCGAAAAATAAAGTGCTGCATGTGGACAGTTACCAGGAGGTCAATGCATTGGTGTCAGCAGTCCCGCCCGGAGCGGAAGGGCTCATTTACCTGCCTTATTTGTCCGGGGAGCGGACGCCCCACATGAACCCGGATGCAAAAGGTGTGTTTTTTGGTATGACCCTCGGTCAGGAGCGGGGACATTTCCTGCGGGCAGTCATGGAAGGCGTGGCCTACAGCCTGAAAGACTGCTTAGGTCTCATACAGGAACTGGGCATCGACGCTCCGGAGATCATTGCTTCCGGCGGAGCCACAGCCTCTCCGCAGTGGCTCCAGATTCAGGCAGATATCTTTGAAAAACCTGTCCGGGCCAGCCGGGTAAAAGAACAGGCGTGTCTTGGAAGCTGTCTGCTGGCGGCAGTGGGTACCGGCATCCTGCCGTCCCTGGAAGAAGCCTGCGGCAGATTCGTCTCCATGGATGAGCGGACATATCTCCCGGATGAACGCAACGCGGACGTCTACCGGGAAGGATATGAGAAATACCGTAAACTGTACGGACGGCTGTGGGATATAATGGAATGATGAAAACGATTGCCTGGTCCTTTGAAAAAATGATGATTTGAAACAAACAGTATAAACATGGGCTTTATCCCAAAGTAGAGATTAGCCATCACAGTACATCAGTGACGGCTAAGCATCGTTTTATTCACTGAGCGCACATACTGCCATCCCCGGTATCGTATAGAGAAGGGGGAAACGCACTGCCACAAAAATACGCACTGGTTCCAGAGCAAACACGCAGATTTCCAGAATGACCAGCAGAATGAGAACAGCTGCCAGATAGTGGGTGCGCTTCTCGCGGGACAGGAGTGCCAGGCGTTCTCTCAGTCGGGAGAAATAACGGATAATCATGTTGGCAATGGCTATTCCGCAGATGAAGTAGAGAATCGGAAATGCCACATACATTCTGAGGTTCAGGTATACAGGGTGCCTGCTCCAGTCAAGAACCGGGAAGAAAGCGGCTGCCACAAAAAGAATCCCGAAAAGCATAATGAAAAAACTTATCGTTAATAATTTGTCTCGGTTGATACTCATGATAATCCCTCCATTTCATGGTAAGTATCGTTCTGGAAATAAAACATAACAGAAAATATATTTTCAACAATAATAATATCATAAAAGTATAGAGAAGGGAACCTTTATTTTTTGTTTTTTAAAAGAATATGAAAAAATGTATGGGGGTGTTGTTAATTATGAAAGATAATTCTATGAAAGTAATGCTGGAAATGGGTCGGGGCAGCAAACTGTCCATCTGCCAGGGAGATATCACGAAACTGGATGTGGACTGTATCGTCAATGCGGCCAACCGCTCCCTTCTGGGAGGCGGAGGTGTGGATGGAGCCATTCACCGGACGGCGGGACCGGGACTGCTGCAGGAGTGCCGGACACTCCACGGCTGTGAGACGGGACAGGCGAAGGTTACAAAAGGATATAATTTGAAGGCATCATACGTCATTCACACGGTGGGACCAGTCTATTCCGGCAGACCAAAGGACGCGGAGCTTCTGGCGGACTGCTACTGGAATTCCCTGGAACTGGCGAGGAAACACGGCGTCGGAAGTATCGCATTTCCGGCCATCTCCACAGGGGTGTACGGGTATCCGAAGAAAGCGGCGGCCGCCATTGCTGTGGAGACGGTACAGCAGTGGATGAAGGAGCATGAAGATTATATCATAGAGGTGATTTTGTGCGGATTTGACCGGCAGACCTGCGAACTGTATGAGAAGTTTCTGTCCTGATCGGTGTGAGCAAGACATTCATAGGGCAAATTGAGACTTTGGAGAGTCTGTGGTACAATAAATCAGAAAACGAAATACAGGATAAATCAAAGAAAGGAGAATGTTTTATGAGCAAAAAGTTAGTGGCATATTTTTCTGCAGGTGGCAGAACTGCGGGAGAAGCAAAGAAACTGGCAGAGGCAGCGGGTGCTGATCTGTATGAAATCAAACCGGAAACGCCATATACAAAGGAAGACCTTGACTGGACCAACAGAAATTCCAGAAGTTCCTTGGAGATGAATGATCCGGCTTCCCGCCCGGCTATCACAGATAAAGACGCGAAGGCAGAAGAGTACGATGTGATTTTCCTTGGCTTCCCGATCTGGTGGTACACAGCTCCGACCATTATCAATACATTTCTGGAAAGCTATGATCTTTCCGGCAGGACAATTATTCTGTTTGCCACTTCCGGCAGCAGCGGACTGGATGGAACCATCAAGAGTCTCCAGGGAAGCTGTCCGGGAGCAGTATTAAAAGAAGGTCGTATGATGAATGACGGCCCTTCTGTGGAGACGCTGAAAGACTGGGTGAACAGCCTGGGTATCTGACATTTTCCAGGATAAAATTTTTACATAAATAATCTTATAAAAAGAAAGGAGTCGCCGGGATTCCTTTCTTTTTTTTGGTCAGATAGCCTTCTGTACTTTGGAATTCTGCATATTGTTGCTAAAATGGCACAATATACACTTACTGAGAAAAAGCTGTGGATAAAAAGTATAAGTGCGCGGCTAAAGAAAGAAGAATGCAGGAGACGAAAAAAATGAATATAAAAAAGAATGACCATTTGCATGAAATGTTTAGTAGAATAGCAGGGAATACAAGAGGAAAAGTCATGACAGATCAGGAAGAATCTGTTCATTTGTTAAAAGAAAATATGCAGGAAGGCATCCCATTCCAGGGCCTTGGCGATATGATGATGAAAATGGACCGCATTTATGATCTGCTGGATTACCCACAGACCGAGCTTAAAATCCGGGAATGGGATGATTCTGAAAAATGGATAGGTACGCCGCTGGAGAACGATGCTGACTGGAATTATGGAGCCGATGCAGCGGAAAAATTTCATGAGCTGACTACGGGAAATAATCCGTCAGTGTATGTGGAGACCAGATTCCGCCGCTATGGAGGCTGGCAGGGTATTCTCCAGGCCGGAAAACGAAAACTATCTTACCGCAGCGCGCTGGAGTTTCTGCACTATATCATGGGATATATCAAGGGGTAACATCAGGCCGTCACTGTTGGTGGCGGCTTTTTGATGTGTATGCACCGCTAAAATAGACAGTGAGGAGTGGGGGAGAAAAGGTCAAGGAAAATATTGACATTTTCTTCTTGCATTTTTTCAATAGTATTATTATAATAAAAATACAATTGCAATTGTAATGCTATAATATATGAGGTGAAGGGATTGAAGCATAAACATTCAAAGAAGAATGGAGCAAAACGAAAAAAATCCCGAAACACCACACTGATAAAACTTGAAGATAGAGAGAAACCAAAGCGAACGATCAAAGACAGCGTTTTCCGTAACCTGTTCTCGGAGCCAGGATATGGGTTGCAGCTTTATAAAATTCTGCATCCGGAGGATACGGAGACAACGGAAGAAGACATTTCCTATCTTACCATTATACGGGAGATTACTAACGGTATCCGCAATGATCTGGGAATGTACATAGGCGGCAGATATCTGATAATGATAGAAGCACAGAGTACATGGAGCGTTAATATTTTGATACGCATGTACATTTATCTGGCGGAAATCTGGAAAAACTATATTGTACAGAATAAATTAGATGTATTTTCTTCCAAAGAATTAAACCTTCCTGTACCGGAATTCTATGTGGTCTACACAGGGAGTCGGAAAAAACGGCCGGAGTTTCTGCGGCTGTCAGAAGATATCTTTCACGGGATATGTAAAAATGTTGAACTTAAAATTCATATGATTTATAATGGAGAAAACAAAGGAGATATTCTGGATCAGTATGTTTCTTTCACGGAACAGGCTGATCATTTTTATAAAGAATACGGAAGAACAAGAGAAGCTGCGGAAAAACTGGTGGAATACTGCATTGCGCATAATATTTTACAGGAGTATCTCAACAGGAAGAAGGAAGAGGTGACAAGTATGATTGGGGTAATCTTTGATGATACCATTCACAGACAAAGGATGCAGGAAGAGGCAGAGGCTCGGGCGGAGGCCCGGGGAGAGGCTAGAGGAGAGGCCAGAGGAGAAGCCAGAGGAGAGGCACGTGGAGAAGCCCGTGGGATTACCATAGGAACCATCAAAGGAGAAAAACAGGGGCAGATAAAAAAAGCCAGAGAGACAGCTCTGCGTTTGTGCCAGATGGGATATGATGCAGAAACTATCGCAGAGATTGTGGATATGCCGGAGGAACAGGTGAAGGAATGGCTGGCAGAGAGTTACGAAGATAATACTGATAAATGATTTTTTGAGCGCAGCAGTTTTACGATTGCTGCGCTGTCACTCTGTTGAAGTTCAATAGAAAAATATGGGATAAACATACCCCATCTGCATTTCTGACAATCGAAAGCAGGCATTAGACGGTATCAGTGAAGAGTGTTATATTGAAGGCATCCGAAAGGGTGTCTTTTTTCGGTACAGGTTATCTGACAGGAAAAGCTTCGGAATTTTATTTTGTACCAGAAGTCATAAAGCATGAAAAATGATATGTGGGAGGCGATAAAATGACGATAGATGAGGCAAGTGAGAGATATCAGATACCCATTGAGGTGCTGAAAGAGTATGAGAGCTGGGGACTGTGCGGTGCAGTCAGGAAGGTTGTGGGTGCGTGGCAGTATGATGAGGAAGATCTGAAGCGGCTCAGTCTGATCATGACCCTGCACGATGTGGGATTTGAGCCGGAGGAAGTGGAGGAATATATGCGTCTGGCGCTGGAAGGCGATAAAAGCCGGGATGAGCGGTTGCGGCTGCTGGATAAACGGCGGGGAGCGGCGCTGGATGAGATCCATCTGAAAGAACGTAAGCTGGAGCGGCTGGACTATCTGCGGTATATGATGCAGAAATATTGACTGACCGTGCGTGGCTGGCTGAATAAAAATGCCTGTCGGCAGTGGAATAAAAATTGTTCCATGGGCTGACAGGCGTTTTTGCTATTTTAGATACATTCGTGCTTCATAAGGGCGCAGAGTGTTGACGTCTTCCATGTCTGCATAGTTGGAGATGAGCAGCTGACTTCCTTCCGGAATCAGGGAAGCGGCGTCAATTTTACACGTGTTGCCGTAGAAGTTACAGATGACGGTCAGTGTCTGGCTGTCGTCTTTTCTATGGTAGGCAAAGATTGCCTCGTCATCCGGCAGAAGCATCTGGAAGGAACCATCTGCGATGACCGGAGTCTCCTTGCGCAGGCGAATGAGCTTTTTATAATAGGAAAAGATAGAATCGTCATCATTCACCTGAGAAGCAGCGTTGATAGTTGTGTAGTTCGGATTCACCGGCAGCCATGGTGTTCCTGTGGTGAAACCGGCCTGTGCGCTGTCGTCCCACTGCATTGGAGTGCGGGCGTTGTCACGGCTCTTGGCGTGGATGGACTTCATGATATCTTCTTCCGACCGGCCGTCAGCTTTGAGTACTCTGTACGCGTTCAGGGTTTCCAGATCATTGTACTGATCGATGGACAGAGGGGTGTTGGTCATGCCAAGCTCTTCGCCCTGGTAAATGTATGGGGTGCCTTCCATGCCATGAAGGAGAGTGGCGAGCATTTTGGCTGAGATAACACGGTATTCCTCGCTGTCATTGCCCCAGCGGGAGACGATACGAGGCAGGTCGTGGTTATCCCAGAAAAGGCTGTTCCATCCCCTGCCGTGGAGCTCAGTCTGCCATTTGTTCATGACTTCTTTAAATCTGAGGAATGGCAGAGGCATCAGATCCCATTTGGTTCCGTCCGGCTGCTGATCCAGAGAGATATGTTCAAACTGGAAAACCATGGATAACTCGCTGCCGTCCGGATTGCTGTAGAGGAGAGCCCTTTCCGGTGTTGCGCTCCAGGCCTCTCCGACGCTGACCAGTCCGGCTTTGCCGAAGGTGTTGGCGCTTAATTCATGGATCAGCTGGTGAAGCTTCGGACCCTCCACCATGATTTTTTCATCTGGAACCTTGCCGATATGGTCGATGACGTCCAGGCGGAAGCCTTCAATGCCGCGGTCGATCCACCAGTTGATCATGTTGTAAAGTTCCTGGCGCATGTTCGGATTCTCCCAGTTTAAATCCGGCTGCTTCCTGGAGAACTGATGCATATAATACTGCTCAAGTTCCGGCACCCACTGCCAGATGGAACCGCCGAAACCGGAGGTCAGATCGTTGGGAGGACAGCCTTCCACGCCGTCTCTCCAAACGTAATAATCATGATAAGGGTTATCTTTTCCTTTTAAAGCTTCCCGGAACCAGAAATGTTCATCGGAAGTATGGTTGAGAACCAGATCCATGATAATGCGGATGTGATGCTTCTTTGCCTCGGAGATCAGGCGGTCCATGTCGTCAAGATTGCCGAAGATTGGATCGATATCCTGGTAGTCGGAAATATCGTAGCCGTTGTCATCCTGAGGAGAACGGTAGACCGGGGAAAGCCAGATGGCGTCGACGCCCAGATCTTCCAGATAGTCAAGTCGGCTGATGATGCCCGGGAGATCGCCGATGCCGTCGCCGTTGGTATCCTGAAAACTCTTTGGGTAAACCTGATAGATGACTGCTTTTTTCCACCATTTGTTATCCATGTGTGTAATCCCTTTCTGTTTGTGTATTTTTTGCGGCGTCTGCCGCAGAATTTCGTTTTAACAGGCGCGTGACTGAACAGTTGTGAAAAGTTATTTTCTACATCTTTATACTACTGTGACAGGGAGATGTAAAGCCCTTTTTTACCAGGATTTTTGGACGGAAAAAGGTTGAAGATTTATTTCCGCGGCGCTCCGCAGCTTTCCCGGATGCGCAGGGTGCAGGGAAGGGTGATGCGCACCGGCAGCGCCTCCTGCTGTATAAAGGTATCTGTCATCTGGATTACATAGTGGGCGGCATAGCGGCCCATCTGAAAGGCCGGAGCATGGATGGTGGTCAGCGGCGGATTCAAAAATCCGGCAGCGCTGATATCGTCAAAGCCCACAATGGAAATATCGTCCGGCACCCGGTAATTATATTTGTAAAAAGCCCTCATGGCGCCGATGGCGATGGGATCGCTGGCTGCGAAGACCGCTGTCGGGAGAGGGGAAGTTCCGTTTTTTTCGGCTTTGATCAGAGACAGAGCCATGTGATAGCCGGATTCTACCGAGAATTCCTCCTCCCGGATATAAGGTTTCCAGCACAGATCGTGCTGGGTACAGTAGCGTATGAAGGCATCCTTGCGTTCTTCAAAATAGATGGTGGAATCTGTCAGCTGCTCTCGTCCTCCCAGATAGGCGATGTGCCGGTGACCGAGACTGGTCAGATAATCCATGGCGTCGTAGACCGCCTGACCGAAATCCAGTGTGATGGTATTGCAGTTGATCTGAGAGGTGCGCATATCGAGAAACAGTACATGGGGGGACAGCTTCTCAAGTTCTTTCCGCTGGCTGTCACTGTATTTTCCAATGCAGATCAGGGCCGGGACATCTTTTAGTGTATCCATGTAGTTGTGATCGCTCTCAAAGGCACGGATAACTTCAATCTTTTGCTCAGCGCAGTACTGTTCTATGCCGCTCCGGATATCCTGATAATAAGGGTCTTCCGTCTCATCCAGCAGGGAAATCCACTGGAAGATACCCACTGTCATGGATGGGGCGGTATTTTTTTTCTTATTATAATGCAATTCCTGCGCGATTCGCAGGACGTTATTCCTGGTAGTTTCTGTGACGCTTAAGGTCTCGTCCTGATTGAGAATCCGTGATACGGTTGCCGTGGAGACACCCGCCCTCTGGGCAATGTCTTTTAATGTTGCCATAAGCGCCTCCTTTCTGATTTCGTTTTTTTCATTATAACAAACCCGGTAAAAAAAAGAAAGTTTTTTACTAAAATAGTAAGTAAAAATTTATAGTAAAAATTGGTAAAAATAGTTGACAAATTTACTAAAATATTTTACTATAAAGCCATAATATTAACCGACCATTTAACAAAGGGCAATGGATCAAGAAAGGAGAAGTATGTAATGGCAAAGAAAACAGGGGTGTTAAAAGAAGAATTTAAAAACGGGGTGTACAGAGATCTGCTGAAAGATATCTACGTGGATGAGGGCGTTCTGGATTATCAGACAGAACGTTACATCAAGGCACTGGAAAGCTATGAGAAGCTGTACGGAGAACAGGAAGTGGAGATTTACAGCGCGCCGGGCCGCAGCGAGGTGGGGGGCAATCATACAGACCACCAGCACGGCAAGGTACTGGCAGCGTCCATCAACCTGGATATCATCGCGGTAGTCGCTCCGAGAGAGGACGGCGTCATTGAGGTGAAGTCCGAGGGATATCCTAAGACGGTGGTTGATTTATCTTCCCTGAAACCGGTGAAGAGAGAGAACGGAACATCCATCGCGCTGATTCGGGGAGTAGCTGCTAGAATCGAAGAAATGGGATACCAGATCGGCGGTTTCCAGGCTTACGCTACCAGCGATGTGTTGAGTGGTTCCGGCCTGTCTTCCTCAGCGGCTTATGAAGTACTTATCGGAACGATTCTTTCCGGCTTATACAACGATATGAAGCTGGATGCGGTGGACATCGCCAAAATAGGGCAATACGCGGAAAACGTATATTTTGGCAAACCATGCGGACTGATGGATCAGACTGCTTCCTCCGTGGGAGGACTCATTCATATTGATTTTGCGGATCCGGACAACACATTGGTGAAAAAGATCGATGTGGATTTTGAGGCATATGATCATTGTCTGTGCATCACGGATACCAAAGGTTCGCATGCCGACCTGACCGATGAATATGCGGCCATCCCGGCGGATATGAAGAAGGCTGCCGCTTATTTCGGCAAAGAAGTGCTGCGTCAGGTGGATGAGAAGGAATTCTACGGAAAGCTGGCGGAGATCCGTGAGAAGCTCGGCGACCGTCCGGTACTTCGTGCCATCCATTTCTTTGAGGAAGAGAAGAGAGTGGATGCAGAAATCGCCGCCCTGGAACGGGGAGATTTCGATGCATTTAAGAAATGGGTGAAGGCATCCGGCGCTTCTTCTTTCCAGTATCTGCAAAACGTATTTACTGTTCGGGACTTAAATGGGCAGGGACTTTCTGTGGGCCTTGCCGTCAGTGATGCAGTACTGGGAGAGAGAGGTGTCAGCCGTGTGCATGGCGGCGGTTTTGCCGGAACCATTCAGGCGTTTGTACCGGGAGACGCGGTGCAGGAATACAAAGACGCGCTGGACGGAGTATTCGGTAAGGGAAGCTGTCATGTATTGAAAGTGAGAAAATACGGTGGTATGAAGGTTCTGTAAGAGGAATCCGGGGAGAAAAGTTGTCAGAGTAATACAGGATACAGGAAATGTAAAGGGCTGTAAAAGGAGAATATGAGATGAGTTTATATAGAGAAATTGCCAGACTGGTGGAATATGGACTGAGAACGGAGCTCATTGCTCAGGCAGATAAGAGATATATGATCAATCAGCTTCTTGAAGTGTTCCGGGAAGATGAGTATGAGGAGCAGGACGTTTCCGGAGAGGAGATCGTACTTCCGGAAGTGCTGGATGCATTGACAGACATTGCGCTGGAACGGGGAATCATCGACAGTGATGATATTGTGACCAGAGATTTGTTTGACACCAGACTGATGGGAGTCATCACGCCGCGTCCGTCCCAGGTCATCGCGGAATTTGAAGAGCTCTACGGAGAGAACCCGCAGAAGGCAACCGACGCCTTTTATAAGTTCAGCCAGGATAACAATTATATCCGCAGGGATAGGATCAAAAAAGATATCCGCTGGAAAGTGGACAGCCCGTATGGAAAGATTGACATTTCCATTAATCTTTCCAAACCGGAAAAAGATCCGAAAGCCATCGCTGCGGCAAAGAACGCACCGCAGAGTGCGTACCCGAAATGTCAGCTTTGTATGGAGAATGAAGGCTATGCCGGCAGAATGAATCATCCGGCGAGACAGAATCACCGGATCATCCCGATTTATATCAACGGAAGCCGGTGGGGATTCCAGTATTCTCCATATGTGTATTATAATGAACACTGCATCGTATTTAACGGTCAGCACATTCCGATGAAGATCGATCATTCTACTTTTGTGAAACTTTTTGATTTCATCAAACAGTTCCCGCATTATTTTCTGGGATCCAATGCGGATCTTCCGATTGTGGGCGGTTCCATTTTAAGTCATGACCATTTCCAGGGAGGACGGTATCGTTTCGCCATGGCTGATGCTGCCATGGAAAAACAGATCACCATCCCGGGATATGAGGATGTGGAAGCGGGAATCCTTCACTGGCCGCTGTCCGTCATCCGTATCCGCCACAAAGATGAAAAACGCCTGATCGCTCTGGCAGATCACATTTTAGAGAAATGGAGAGGATACACCGATGAGGAGGCGTACATTTTTGCCGAGACAGACGGAGAACCGCACAATACCATTACGCCGATAGCCAGAAAGAATGGAGAGATATATGAGCTGGATCTCACTTTGAGAAACAACATCACCACAGAAGAATGTCCGCTGGGATTGTACCACCCGCACAGTGAATATCATCATATCAAGAAGGAGAATATCGGCCTCATTGAAGTCATGGGTCTGGCAGTGCTGCCGTCCAGACTGAAAGGGGAGATGGAACTTCTGGCAGACTGTCTGGTAAAAGGAACTCCGGTTGAGGACCATGAAGAGCTTTTGAAACATAAAGAATGGGCAGAAAAGATCCGTGAAAAATATGCGGATATCAATGATTCCAATGTGATGGATATTCTGAAAGAAGAAATCGGAAAAGTATTTGTCGGCGTTCTGGAGGACGCAGGAGTGTACAAGTGTACAGAGGAAGGCAGAGCGGCCTTTGACCGTTTTATCGCCGTACTGTAAAGGATAATAAAAGGGCAGGGATACCGGACGCAGATAAAAAACTGACCTCCGGAATCTCTGCCAAAAAAGATTCCGTTATAAATTTTTCATATAGTTAAAAACAAAGAGGACCGTTTTGATCGTCATGGCATCGTGAAACTGCCGGATATCCAGACCGGTCTCTTTTTGTATCTGTTCCAGTCGATAAATGAGAGTGTTGCGGTGCATGTGAAGCCGGCGGGTAGTCTCAGCGATATTCAGATTGTTATCCAGAAAACAGTTGATCACGTGGACAGTTTCCGGCTGGAAAAAAGAAGGAGAGTCCGTGCCGATCACTTCCTGCAGATAGGCGCTGCACCGTTCCTTTGAGAGACCGTAAATGAGACGGCCGATCCCCAGTTTGTTATAAGGGTAGACATACTGGCCGGGATAGAATATCCGGCCTACATTCAGCGCCAGGCTGGCCTCCTGATAAGCGTCCGGAAGCTGATTGAGATGGCCGGTGACCGCGCTGAAAGCCACATTGACCTGAATGAGAGCCTCTGTGTTCAGCAGGTCCATTACAAGATAGGCGGTGGAGTCGAGCGTCTCCTCTGATACCTCCTCTGTAAATGTGTAGACGATGGCCAGCTGGCAGGAAGACATGGGAACCAGCCAGACGTGCGAAGTGTCTGGAAAAGCGTGTTTTAAAATGGCCATGACAGAATTATTCATGGTTTCTTTTGATTCCACGAGAAAGACTGCGCGCGGATCAGAGAGAGAAACATGCAGCCGCTTGGCGGTGTGAATGAGTTCGTGAGTCTCCAGGTCTCCGGTGATCCATTTTTTGTAAATGGCTTCTTTGCTGTTGACTTCCTTATAGGAGGCGATCAGAGAGTCAAGCTGGTGGAGAAGATAGGACTCTGTCTCCTCGGCTTCCGCTTCCGGAAGATCTGTCGTGTCGGGCAGGTCCAGGGAGAAGGACAGGCCGGTGATTCTTTTCAATTCATCCAGTTTTCTTTGCATATTCTTTTTCTCTGTATTTCTCATATATAAATCTCCTGTTTATAACTAACCTGAGCATTTATTATAACAAAACTTCGCCAAAAAGAACAGATGCCCCAGGTGAAAAATGAGGAGGACCTGAGGCATGCATTCTTTTAGAAAAAGAGAAAAACAATTATAATGCACAATGTGCATGTTTCTAATTTGTGATGGTTACTTCTGTTTCTTTATCGAATAAATGAATCTTTTCCATATCCAGAGTAAATGTAGCATCTGAACCAGATTTCAGTTTGGTGCTGGAACTTACACGGGCTGTCATCTGTGTGCCTTCCATATCGAAGTACAGATAAACCTCTGCGCCAAGCAGCTCGTAGAACTTAATCTTCGTGTTGATGTTGATACCAACAGGAGCATCCGGAGCGTCTGCTTCGTAAATATTTTCCGGACGGATACCAAGGATAACGGTCTTGCCGTCATAGTTACCGTCAATAAGCGCCTGTTTCTTGGAATCTGGCACATGCATCTCGCTGTGTCCGACTTTCAGTGTAACGTCGTTGCCGGAAATCTTAACCTTAGCATCCATGAAGTTCATCTGAGGAGATCCAATGAATCCGGCTACGAACAGGTTGCATGGATAATCGTACAGATTCTGAGGAGTATCTACCTGCTGCATGATACCATCTTTCATAACAACGATTCTTGTACCAAGGGTCATGGCCTCTGTCTGGTCATGAGTTACGTAAATGATGGTAGCGCCCAGATTCTGATGCAGTTTGGAAATCTCGATACGCATCTGAACACGAAGCTTGGCATCCAGGTTGGAAAGAGGCTCGTCCATCAGGAATACTTTCGGGTTACGCACGATGGCACGTCCCATGGCAACACGCTGTCTCTGACCACCGGAAAGAGCGTTCGGCTTACGGTCAAGGAGTTTGTCGAGGTCAAGGATCTTGGCAGCTTCACGAACCTTTTTGTCGATCTCATCCTTTGGCACTTTACGAAGCTTTAAGCTGAATGCCATATTGTCGTATACTGTCATATGCGGATACAGAGCGTAGTTCTGGAAAACCATGGCAATGTCACGGTCCTTCGGCTCGATGTTGTTCATCAGCTTGCCGTCGATACGGAACTCACCATCGGAAATATCCTCCAGACCTGCGATCATACGAAGTGTAGTGGATTTACCACATCCGGATGGTCCGACGAAAATGATGAACTCTTTATCTGCAATCTCCAGATTAAAATCGGTTACGGCATGATAACCGTTCGGGTAAACTTTCTGGATACCCTTTAAAGATAATGTTGCCATAGAAATGTATCCTCCTTTAATATGTGTATATATAAAAAATATATATTCGGTGAACGATTTTGATTACTTTCTTAGTTTAAACCAAAGGAACGCATCCGGCAATGGCACAAATAACTAAAATTTTCGAAAAATTATGGTTAAAGACAACATTCTGAGCGGATCAGCCTTTCTGTGCCGGTGCATTATACTCAAAAATGCAGTATTCATAGGCGTTGATGATTTCTGTTCCTTTATATTTGTCATAGCGGTGAAAATCACAGCCGTAGTTCTTATGTACATGTCCGTGAATGAAATAGCGGGGCTGGTAACGGTCCAGCAGGTGGCAGAAAGTTTCAAAACCCCGGTGGGGAAGATCTTCGCCATCGTTAATGTTCCGGGCCGGCGCATGGGTCAGCAGGATATCGATACCGCCATGGCGAAGGAGAGAGAGCGTTCTCTTTTTGGCCCGGCGGTGCATTTCCTTCTCTTCATACTGGTACTCTCCGTCATTGTAATTCATGGAGCCGCCAAGTCCAAGAATGCGGATACCCTCATGAACGTAGAGCTTGTCATCCACGCAGATACAGCCTTCCGGCGGTTTACGTTTATACTGCGTGTCGTGGTTGCCGTGCACATACAGTACAGGCGCATGGGACATGGTGACCAGGAAGGAAAGATATTCCGCCCGGAGATCTCCGGCAGACAAGATCAGGTCGATGTCCGCGAGTTTCTTTTTTTCGTAGTAATCCCAGAAATAGGGAGACTCAATGTCCGATATTGCTAAAATTTTCATGGAAGCCGGTCCTCCTCTTTTACTCCCTGTACAGCTGCCAGGTCCCGTGCCGGTTCATCCAGATCGTCTTTGGAAGGAATGGAGCCGACGATATTCTGCGCCAGCCAGTCCATGGTGATGATTTCCTCCGATGTCAGCGCGTCGGAAGACTGTCCTTTGACGACCCCGTTCTGCGAGTACATAATGCCGGAAAATGGATTGAAATCCCCCCGGCAGATGGTTTCTTTTAATAAAGCGATCAGGCGGGAAGTGCCGATCGGAAGTCTGTGCGAACAGATCACATCCACGATGCCCGAGGACATGCCCCACCAGTAGTTGAGTCCTTTGGTGGTATCTTTCTCATCATCAAGCTTCCAGCTGCCGTTCATGACGTTGCGGATCATCTGCTCATAAAAACGTCCCCAGTTCCAGACCGGCATAGCCATATTCCAGATGGAATCTCCGTCCGGACAATAGAGGCCAAACTGCTGGTCGTACATACCTGGCGCCGTGGAATCTTTGCCGGAAATGACAGAAATATCATGATCCGCGAAGAAAGTCTTTTTCACCGGGTGAGTGCGCCTTGACCATTCCAGATAAACGGTCGCCCGGGGATTGACCATCTGAGCACCCAGGGCAAAGGCGTTGATGCTGGCGATATTCCCGTAGATCGGGTAATCGGCGACATAGCCGATCTTGTCATTTTCCGCCATGGCACCGGCGATGGCGCCCATGAGAAACTTCGCTTCGTGCATCCGGGCATAGTAGGTACGGATATGCTTGTGGGAAGTATTCAGGGAACAATTTAAAATCTTCACTTCCGGGTGATCGATGGCGGCCTTCAGACTTTCCTTCAGGAAAATCGGAGAAGTGGTGAAAATCAGATCGTTGCCGGCGTCAATAGCCTTTTGGAGCAGCCCGGCAATATTTTCCAGGGTTCCGTTTTCGTAGTAGGAAGTAGTCACCTGGTCAGAAAACGCCTGCTGCAGGTGCGCCCGCCCCAGGTCGTGGGCGTAGGACCAGCTGGAAGTATACACAGTCCGTGCGTAGATAAAGCAGACCCGGAGCTTTTTGGTGCCTGCAGGGATGAGACGGAGCAGCAGGTTCTTTTTTTTGCTCTCGCCGGGATCCATCTGCAGAGCGACCGATTGATCAGACTGCAGCAGCTGAAATTCATCCCGGGTCTTTTTCAGTTTCTTTTTCAGTTCGGCAGCGCTGTCTGTCTGCAGGGAATCATAGCCGTACAGATCGATATAATAGAGGAACGCATCTCCCGGAAGCACGGAAGACTTCTTTTTCTCTGCGGAGTTCTCAAGAGAATTCAGCACGGTGGTTCCCGGAATCAGAGAAGTCTTTTTCTCATCCAGTGCTTCAAACGCTTTCTGGAAAAGAGCGTAGGAGGAATGAAAAGTCTTCCGGTCTTCATTACTCCATGGTTCATTGGGCATTTTGCCCACGAGACGCTGCAGGCGCGCAAAGCTGCCCGGACGCGAAAACCAGATGTCATTGATTTCTGACAGGCTGTAAAAATCCATAAATTCGTAATAGATGCGGGTTTCCTTATCATCACTCTGGGGAGGAATGATGCGGATGACATTGGCGGGAATGGAAACTGCACCGAAATATTTCAGTACACTGACCCGCTTATTGCCTTCTTCCACATAAAATTCATTCATGAATTCATAGGCCTTGATGGGTTCCCGGATGCCTTCGTTGAGATGAGCGTTACAGAGGGAGATCCATTTGGAAGCAAATTCTGTATTCTCCTTTAAAACAGGATAGAAGCTCTTGCTGAAAGACTGGCTTCTGCCCTTGCTTTTTGTCCCCACGATCCGGTCGACCGGTATGGATACCAGACCGAGAGAAACCTCCGCCGGTGCTGTGATATGCCGTTCTTCAAGAATGGTATCAAGGACTGCCGGGGAGCCGCCTTCTTTTTTGCCGAGGTGACAGGCTTTTTCGTAATTCATTTTTGCGTCCGCGTTTGTTGCAATCATTGTAAATTCTCCTAATCATTCTGGCGACGAATATGTCAAAGGTTTAACCTGTTTTCCTGAGCTTATGATACTCGTCGGTGGAAACCTTTGTCAATGAAAAATTGGCATTTTTTACGGTAAATCCAGGTTATTAAAGCAAGAATTTGTCCTTGTGCAATAAAATTCTTTTTGCTATAATTAACAAAATGTATCAATCGAATGACATAATAAGACGGACGGATTGATTTTTTTTATGAGTATAATGTAAAAAATAAGTTTATTTTTGAGCATTTTCACATAAAAACCAGATAAAATCGCTTCTTTGTACAGAGAAATATATTGTGATTTGTGTTATGATACCGGATAGGCCTGTGCGGGTATGGCAGCGCAGATAAATTATTGTACAAAGGAGAAAGCAGGTGTGATAATAAAAAAAGAGAAATAGAGGAGACAGCAATATATGAAAAAAGATTTTTTAGTCAATGGAAAGTATCTGAATATTCCAATCTGCGCTCAGAAAGATGAGAAATTGCTGCGGCTTTATCTTCTGGATCGGGAAACAGGAAAAGAAGAGAAACTGACAGAGGTCATGGTTCCTGTGGATACGGAACAGAGCGGACAGTATGACTGCAATTTTTATGCGCAGATTCCGGTGGATCAGTACCAGGGTCAGGAACTGCGGGTCGTCATGGAAGACGTACCGGAGATTTTTGCGGAGGGAATCCACATTTCAGACAAGCAGGAAGAGGCTGCGGATACTCATCCGGTGATTCACTTTGCGGCCAGAAGCGGCTGGACGAACGATCCCAACGGTATGATTTATGATAACGGGGTATATCACCTGTATTTTCAGTATAATCCGTTCGATATCCAGTGGAATAATATGAGCTGGGGGCATGCGGTGAGCCGCGATCTGCTTCACTGGGAGCAGGTGGATTCTGTTATGTTTCCGGATGCGAACGGCACCATTTATTCCGGCTGTGCCATCAGAAACGACCGGGGGCTTCTGGGTCTTCCGGAAGACGCGCTGCTGTTTTTTTATACAGCGGCCGGCGGTAACGATGAGTGGAGCAAAGGACAGCAGTTTACGCAGAAGATTGCCTATAGCCTGGACGGCGGCAGGACTCTGCATAAGATGAAAGAACCGTGTGTGCCGGTGATTTATCCGGACAGCCGGGATCCGAAGGTATACTGGCATGAAGAGTCCGGCGCCTATATTATGGCTCTCTGGCTCCGGGGCAATGATTTTGGTATTCTGCGCTCCGAAGATCTTAAGAACTGGGAGCTGGTGGATGAATTTACTTTAAAAGACGGCTGGGAGTGCCCGGACATTTTTGAGCTTTCTTCTGAGGATGGAGAGAAATGCTGGTTTTTCTGGTCAGCAGACGGATTTTATTATGAGGGTGAGTTTGACGGCCATGATTTCAAGACAGACGGGGAGAAAAAGTGGGCATATATTTCAGGAGTTCCTTATGCCGCGCAGACTTTTTCCGGCGTGAACGGCCGTGTAATATCTATTCCATGGCTCCGCGTGAAGAATGACGGAAGGAATTATACCGGTGCTTACGGCATACCGGTGGAGCTGTCCTGCAAGAAGACGGACGAAGGATTTATCATTGTTCAGAAACCTGTGAAAGAATTAATGGAACAGGCAGTGAAGATCACAGAGCGCCTGATTCCGGATGAAAACAATACAATCCGCTATCAGCAGGAAGAGAAGAAGGCGCTGGTGATCCGCCTGACTCTCGAGGAGAATCTGCTGGAGAATCTCCGCTGGAAGATCAATGGAAGCTGGGTGGAGTACGTACCGGAAACCGGTAATTTTATGGTAGACAGAGATGCTTTTCAGGCTAAGGCATGGCAGAATCATCTTCTTTTTATTATTGATGACAGGATTCTGGAAGTATTTTTTGAAAATGGTGAGCAGATGGGTACCTTTGAACTGCATAACACAGAGGTGTCCCTGGAGATGCCGCTTGTCCATGTGGAGGAGTATGACATTTTTGAAGTCGGCAGATAAAGCGGCCTTTCCGGGAAACATATGACCGGAAAAACAGAGGAGAAAATAGTCTGTACGAATCAGAGGGGGTATCTGTAAATCGAAAGACAGATAAAGGAGAAGTAAAATGGCAACTTTGAAGGACGTTGCGAGGGAAGCTGGTCTGACGGTGACGACAGTATCCCGGGTGCTGAATAACCGGGGGTACATCAGCGACAATGCCCGCCAGAGGGTGGCGGAGGCCATGAGAAAGCTGAATTATCGGCCCAATGAGCTGGCACGTTCTTTGCAGAATAAAAGTTCAAATACTATAGGGGTGATCGTCCCGCATATCAGGCATCCGTATTTTGCCGAAATGATCAGCAATCTGGAAAATGA
The DNA here is from genome assembly GCF_002161065.1 of Eubacterium sp. An11. GTDB lineage: Bacteria > Bacillota > Clostridia > Lachnospirales > Lachnospiraceae > Anaerobutyricum > Anaerobutyricum faecale. The sequence goes on from NZ_NFLV01000025.1 coordinate 27,973, forward strand.
GGCCCACAAAAAGGGATATAAGATGCTTTTATGTAATTCCCAGGGACGGGATGAGAAGATGCTGGAGTATGTGGAAATGTGTTACAGCAACCGGGTGGAAGGTCTGGTTTTGTTCAGCGGTACAGTGGATGCCTCTGCCTTTGAGAAATTAGACATTCCTATTATTACCGTGGAGAGGTACGTGGATACTGCGACGGCATCGGTGGAATGTGACAATATACAGGGGGGAGCGCTGGCAGCCAAAAAGCTGATTTCGTCGGGATGCCGGCATCTGCTGCATATCGGAAGTTTTACAGATACACCTATGTCGGCGGACAGCAGGGTGGTTGGTTTCCGTCAGATGTGCGCGGAATATGGGATTCCGTTTCTCGAGATCATGACGGAAGTGGTACAGTTTGATGCGTTGAATTACAGCGAGATGATTGAAAAGACCCTGCGGGAGCATCCGGATATTGACGGACTTTTTGCCAACAGTGACGTGATCGCCGCTCAGGCCATTCAGATCTGCCGGAAAATGGGGATCAGTGTGCCGGAACAGATCAAGATCATCGGTTTTGATGATTCTATGATTGCCGTTGCGACAGCGCCGCAGCTGACAACAATACACCAGCCTATCAAAGAAATGGCGACCATTGCCATAGAGCTTCTGGACAAAGCAGTGGCCGGACAGCTGGTGGCAAAGCGGACGGTGCTTCCGGTCTATCTGGTGGAACGGGAGAGTACGTGAGAATTTTATAAAGAAAACAGAAAGCTGCCGCGCGCAATATGCGCCGGCAGCCTTCTGTTTTCTCTCAAAATCTGTATGTGTCCTTACGTCATTGTCTGTTTGAGTGGATAGTTATTACAACCTTTACAAATCCTGATTTACGAATCCGGCAGCAGATCTTCCTGGGTCAGTGCCCGGATCAGCGCCACGCTGTCATCCAGATGTTCCGTGTTGGAGATGATGACAGCGTAGAGCGGCTGGTCCTCTTCGGTTTCTCCAGTGGAAATCTGATCTTCCGGCTTGTTATAGCGTTCTTCAAATTCCGTGCCTTCCAGGTTGACTGCGTAATTGCCGTCAATGCCGGCAGAGGTATCAATCTCACCGTTTTCATCTACCTGAAGATTGGCGGTATTGAAGTCGATCATGCCACGGTTGGAGAGGTCTGTGTATAAATCTTCCGGCAGTGCGGTGTCTAAAGGCATGCAGGCATTGATAGCCAGCAGATAACTATACATATCAGCGTTACAGATGGCCACGTCCATGCGCTGGGAGGAGACGGTGGTCATGACCTCAATTTCGTTGAGGTAGTAGTAGGAATTGTCGTAATCAAAAGGCTGATCTTCGTTCAGTTCCACTATACCTGGTTTGCCGTCGGCTGTCAGCTCTTTTTCAAACTGATGAAACCAGTAGACGCAGCTGTCTTCTGTATTTAAAACGGCGTAAACCTGCAGGCGCCGGGGTTTCTGTCCTTCCCAGAGCATATGGGCGAAGACACAGACTACAATAACAAGAGTCACGAAAATTGTGGCAGGAAGCTTGTAATAGTCCCAGAAAAATTCAAGTTTTTTAAAACCTTTCAGACGTTTGAAAGTATTCCAGTCTCTTTTCAGTTCCTGCCGGAAAATGGAAGGCTCCTTTTCTTTTTTCATAACGGAAATAAGTCCTTTCTGTTCTGTGTGGTGGCTCTCAAATGATTTTGAGAGCGGTTTCTTCTATAAAATAAATCATCTTTTTCTGAAATCACAGCAGCCATTTCATATCGTCGTCCGGCGGAACGATTTTATCATCGCTGGTATTTTGAGTGCCGTCCGGACTGTCTGTCCCGTCAAATTCATCTTCCTCAAAAGGCTTCGGCAGATACGGATCCAGGATAGTGAGAAGGATGGCGGTATGGTTCTCCGCGATGAAGGCCGGGGCAATAAAGATCAGTCCGATCAGAAGATGGCAGGCCCAGATGCCCAGGGCCAGGGAGAAAAACATATAAAGAGTGCGCGGAAAATTCTTGATGCACAGGGTGAACGCCCAGATCAGGATCTGTTTGTTGGTCCGCTCAAATTTGGCCAGCAGAGGGAAAGTATACAGAGTGACTGCCAGCCACACGACAAACAGAACCACAAAGAAAAACAGGAAAAATGTGTAGATCCCCCGTCCGGAGTGGTAACACAGATAGATATCCAGAGCCAGGAAGGCGCCGATCAGAGTGAGAAGAATCCCCAGCTGCACACCCTGTTTAAAGTTCTGTTTGAATGATTTGAAAAAATCTCTGGAAGGGTAGCCGCCGTCTCCGCGCAGAATACCAAACATACCGTAGTAAAGTCCCGTGGTGGCAGGCCCGATGGTGAACACTGGCAGACAGCATAGAAGCCACAGACAGTTCAGAACAAAGATGTCAAAAACTCTGCCCATGGCCACCCAGAAGGGATTGTCCATATTAAATATTTTTTTCATGTAAAGGTGCTCCTTTCCTGTTGAAATTACCCAATTAACGTTGAAAAAAATTGTATCAAATCTTCTATAATATTTCAACCCTAAAATATTAAGGGTTTGACATGAGGATTTTCAGAAAAATACGGGAGGTTTTCACTAAAAAATCATGGGATTTTAAGAAAAAGTAAAATAAATGACAGAAATTGTGAAGATTTTGTAAAGAAAAATGATAAATCTTATGATAAACGATTGACATACACGGCCTGAAGTGTTATATTTTCATTAACTGATGTGTATGTTGTTTTTCACAGAGAATTAAGATTGCTAGCATCCTTGATTCCACACAGGGAGGGACACATAATACGGACGTTAAAAGGCGGAATAGGAGAAGGAATTTCCGGCTTGATATTTTATTTTTAAGAGGAGGAAATGAAACATGAAATTGAAAAAAGTTGCAGCTGCTTCCCTGGCAGCACTGATGACATTATCTCTTGCAGCTTGCGGTGGTTCCGGAGATGATGGGGGAGCGGAAAGTACAGGTACTTCCATTACGATCTTCAACTCAAAAATGGAGATCCAGGATCAGTTTGAAGAGGCAGCAGAAGAGTACAGCAAGGCGACAGGCGTGGACGTTGAAGTTTATTACTCCAGCGATACTGTAGCAGCTCATCTGGCTACTAAGTATTCTTCCAATGATCCGTACACTCTTTCCATGGTAGATGCGAAGGATGTTTACAATCTGGCAGAAGAACATGCAGTTGATCTGAGCGACCAGGAATGGGTCAGCCAGACTCCATATGCAATTTCTGTAAATGATAAGGTTGTCGGCTTCCCTGTATGCGTAGAGGCTCGTGGCGTTATCTATAATGCAGATGCTATTGAGGCGATCACCGGTCAGACATTTGATCCGGCTCAGTACCAGACACTGGACGCTTTCAAAGGACTGTTAGATCAGTTAGTAGCAGGCGGTATGGAATCTCCTGTAGGTATCATGAAGGAAGACTGGTCTATCGCAGGTCATTATCTGCCACAGGTATATGAAGAGCAGGCTGATCCGGAAGCATTCGTTACCGGTCTTACAGAAGGTACAGTAGATCTTGCCAATGACGCAAAATACAATTCTTTAATGGATACTTTCGAGACATTAATGGATTACAACTACGCAAAAGATTCTGCAATCTCTGCAGAGCGTGAAGTGACAGAGCAGAAACTGGCAGAAGGTGAGATTGCGTTTATGTTCGGCGGCAACTGGGATTGGGCAGTGCTTTCCGCATATGACTACAGCGAGAACATGGGTATCATGCCTGTTCCTCAGAACACAGATGACGGAACAAACACCAAGTTAGTTGGCGGCGGTTCCAAGTATTTCTTCATTGATTCTTCCGAGAATACATCTGACGAGCAGCGTCAGGCAGCAAAAGATTTCCTGAACTGGTTAGTAAACGATGAAGCAGGTAACGCATTCCTGACAGAAGATTGTCAGCTTGTACCGGCATACAGCAACATTCCTGCTGATAACCTTGACCCGCTGGGCGCATCTGTTAAATCTTACGCAGACGCAGGCAACCTGATTCCTAACTACAACTTCCTGCCAGATGATCATTACTCCGTTCTTGGTGCAAGCATGCAGAAATATCTGGCTGGAGAGATTGACCGTAAAGGATTAGCTGATGAGATTGTATCCTACTGGAAGACAGCGCAGGTAATCGCTCACTAGTATTGCAACTTTAGTATTCCGGTGGACGCTCTGGGAATTATTGTCCGACATGGTATAATATAGAGTCTTTGGCGGACGGGGATTACAAATCTGCATCTGCCGGGATGCGCACAAAAGAAGGGAGAGTTTAATAGTATGAATACAAACAGTATGTCTTATAAAACAAAACAGTACATAATGTTTGCCGGAATTACTACCCTGGTTTTTGCTGCAGTAGTTATCGTACCTTTTATTTACGGTTTGTATCTGACCTTTACAAGCTGGGATGGCGTATCCAAGAGTAAACCTTTCGTAGGTTTTGCCAATTATGTGGCAACTTTCCAGGACAGCGCATTCTGGGCAGCATTAGGACGGACCTTCATCTATTCCTTCGTTGCCGTTATTCTGGTAAACGTTGTGGCGTTTATTCTTGCTTACCTGGTAACAAGAGGAGTAAAAGGACAGAACTTCTTCCGTGCAGGATTTTTCGTACCGAACCTGATCGGCGGTATCGTTCTTGGTTATGTATGGAAGTTCGTATTTAACCGTGCGTTAGTTGCACTTGGAGAAGCTTTCTCCATTGGCGCATTATCCACATCATGGCTTTCTACTTCAGGGGGAGCTATGGTATGTTTGATAATTGTTGCTGTGTGGCAGTATGCAGGATATATGATGTTAATTTATGTGGCAGGTTTCATGAGCGTATCAAATGATGTCCTTGAGGCTGCGAAGATTGATGGATGTACAGATTTCCAGACCATCGTACACATCTCCGTACCTCTGATGGTATCCTCATTTGTACAGTGTCTGTTCCTGACAATCACAAGATGTTTTATGGTTTACGATGTAAACTTATCCTTGACAAAGGGTGAACCGTTCAACAGTTCCGTAATGGCTGCTATGCATGTGTATAATCAGGCATTTACATATAAGAACTATGGTACAGGTCAGGCAGAAGCGTTAGTTTTGTTTGTTGTCTGCGCGGTAATCGGTGTTCTTCAGGTTTACATTGGTAAGAAAGCGGAGGTATCAGCATAATGGATAAAAATGCACAGGCGGCTCGTAATAAAAAGATCCGGCATGCGTTAATGCTGGTTCTTCTGATAGTCTTATTCTTATTATTTATTTTTCCGTTTATCCTTGTTGTCATCAACGTGTTCAAGGTAAAAGCGGATATCACAGTGGATCCGTTAGCTATTGTAGGTGCCCACGGATTTACCCTTGAGAACTTCCCGGAAGCCATGGAAAAGATGGAATTCTGGAAAGTATTCGCTAACTCAGCGATTGTTACGATTTGTTCAACTATTTTTACATTGCTTTTGTCTTCCATGGCAGCATTTGTTATCGTTCGGAATAATTGGAAGCTCACAGCATTGTTATTTGCCCTGATGATCGCATCCATGGTCATCCCGTTCCAGGTACTGATGATTCCTCTGGTATCTCTGTACGGCGGTATCCTTGGTATTTTGAATCACAGAGCGACATTGATATTCATGCACGTTGGTTTTTCGCTTTCCATGGCAACATTCATGTTCCACGGTGCGATTAAGACCAATGTACCGATTTCCCTGGAGGAAGCGGCGACTATCGATGGATGTACCCGTTGGCAGACTTATTGGAAGGTTGTATTCCCTCTGTTAAAACCGACGATCGCTACGGTGGCTATCATTGACGCCATGGCATTCTGGAACGACTACCTGCTTCCTAGTCTGGTTTTGGCAAAGAAAGAGTTATACACGATTCCAATTGCCACACAGGCATTCTACGGAACATTCTCTACAGATATCGGATTGATCATGGCAGCTCTTCTGCTGGCCATGCTGCCAATCCTGATCCTGTATCTGTTCCTGCAGCGTTTCATTGTGGAAGGTGTTACTTCCGGCGCTGTCAAATAATTTAATAGCTTTTATTTCCGTATCAGATGCTAGCAACAGGGTGCGGAAATATTGCAAGATATAGTTTAAACCGGCAATTACTGTCTTCCCTGTATTTGGAAGGCAGTAATTTGCATATCATCCTAAAATTAAAAAATATATTAAAAATTTGCACCGCAATTGTGAAGGTCGAGGAAAAGAAATATGAGTATAATTTTTGACAAAAATAACAAAACATTTACATTACACACAAAAAACTCTTCATACCAGATGCAGATTGACCCTTATGGTTTTCTTCTTCATTTATATTACGGACGGAGGACCGAGGGGTGCATGGATTATCTTTTGACATATGCAGACAGAGGATTTTCCGGAAATCCTTACGATACGGGAGCAGACAGGACATATTCCATGGATGTTCTGCCTCAGGAATTCCCGCATACCGGACTTGGTGATTATCGGAATGTGGCCTGTACCGTAGTAAATGCAGATCAGTCCCGCTGCTGTGACCTTCGCTATGCAGGGCACGAGATCCGAAAAGGAAAGTATTTCCTCAAAGGTCTGCCGGCTGTATACGCGGATGAATCAGAGGCGGAGACGCTGGAGATTACCTTGAAAGATGCGGTCAGCCAGGTGGAAGTTGCCCTGCTTTACGGCGTACTCCCGGAAGCAGATATCATCACCCGCAGTGCTGTTGTGAAAAACGGAGGCAGCGATACCATTTATCTTGAAAAGCTGCAAAGCGCCTGCCTGGATTTTGTGGGAGGTGATTATGATCTCATCACATTCCATGGAAGGCACTGTATGGACCGGATGTATCAGAGACATCATCTGGCACATGGAACTGCCAGAATCGGAAGCCGGAGAGGAACTTCCAGTCATCAGTACAATCCGATGCTGATTCTTGCTGATCCGGAGACTACAGAAGATTTCGGAAGCTGCTATAGTATGACTTTTATGTACAGCGGAGGCTTTCAGGCAGAAGTGGAGAAAGATCAGTTTAATCAGACCCGTGCCCTCATTGGCCTGCAGCAGGAAGGATTCCGTTATCCGCTGGAGCCGGGCGATACTCTTACTGCACCGGAAGTGATTCTGTCCTTCAGTACGGATGGTCTCAACCGTCTTTCCCAGAATCTCCATAGCTGTATCCGGAATCATGTGTGCAGAGGAAAATATAAAAATGCCATCCGCCCGATTCTTGTCAATAGCTGGGAGGGGGCTTATTTTGATTTTAACGGAGAAACCATTTATCAGCTGGCCGTGCATGCAAAAGAGCTTGGTATTGATATGGTTGTCATGGATGACGGCTGGTTCGGAAAGAGAGACGATGATTTCAGCGGACTGGGTGACTGGTATGTCAATGAAGAAAAGCTGGGAGAATCTCTTGGGCATCTTATCGAAAGAATCAATGCGCTGGGTGTGAAGTTCGGTATCTGGATTGAGCCGGAAGGTATCAATGAGGACAGTCATCTGTACCGGGAACACCCGGACTGGGCGCTTTCCATCCCGGGACGGAAGCCTGTGCGTGCAAGAAATCAGCTTGTGCTTGACTTTTCCCGAAAAGAAGTGGTTGACGCAATTTTCAATATGATCTGCGATGTTTTGGATCAGGGAAATATCGAGTACGTCAAGTGGGATATGAACCGCAGTCTGGATGCTGTTTTCTCCCGCACCGCAAAAGACCAGGGTATGGTTGCCTACGATTACGTGCTGGGACTCTATGATTTCCTGGAGCGGCTCACACAGAGATATCCGAATATTCTTATCGAAGGGTGCAGCGGCGGCGGTGGACGTTTTGACGCAGGCATGTTATACTATACGCCGCAGATTTGGTGCAGTGATAATACCGATGCTCTTGACAGGATAAAGATTCAGTATGGCACTTCTTTCGGTTATCCGGTATCATCCATGGGTTCCCATGTATCGGCGGTGCCGAATCATCAGACCGGAAGAAGCACGACACTGCAGGTGAGAAGTGTGGTTGCCATGGCGGGCACTTTCGGCTATGAGCTTGATTTGGGTACTCTGTCTGAGGAAGGCAGGGAAATTGTGAAGAAGCAGATCAAAGAGTACCGTAAGTACGCGCAGCTCATCAATTATGGAGTATATTACCGCCTGACCAATCCGTTTGAAGAAGAAGCGGCTGCCTGGGAATTTGTTTCTGAAGATGGCAGCGAGGCTCTTCTCAATGTGGTTATGCAGGACATCCACGGAAATATGACTGTAGATTATATCCGCCTGAGAGGATTGATCCCGGGACGGATGTATCGTTCAGAGGAGAGCGGACGACTGTATCCGGCCGACGCGCTGATGCAGACGGGAATACCGATTCCTGTGGAGTATAAAGCCTACCGGGCATATCAGATTCATTTTGTTGCAGAGTAGCAGTTGGAATCCTGCCGTCTCTTTATCACTGACAGCATTTTGTTGACACATACTAACATTTGAAACAAAGAGGGAGATAACAATGAAACGTACGAACACAAGCAAGAAAAAAAGCCGCAAGAAAAGAGTAACAGCAGCGGCCGCAGCAGTTGAGACCGCTGCAGCGGCCACCACTGAGGAACCAGCTGCCAAAGCAGCCGCAAAAGCGGAGCCAAAGGCAGAGGCAAAAGCAGCCGCAGAGCCAGAGGTAAAAGCTGCAGCAAAAGCGGAGCCAAAGGCAGAAGTAAAAGCAGCCGCAAAAGCAGAGCCAAAGGCAGAGGTAAAAGCCGCAGCAAAAGCGGAGCCAAAGGCAGAGGCAAAAGCAGCCGCAGAGCCAGAGGTAAAAGCCGCGGCGAAAGCGGAACCGGCAAAGACAGAAGCTAAACCGGCAGTAAAAGAGGCGGCAAAAGAAGTTGAGGCGAAAGCCGCAGCAGAAAAGCCAGCCGTAAAAGAAACGGTGGAGGCCGAGGAGAAGAAACCGGCAGCCAAAGAACCGGCTCCGAAAAAAGCAGCCAAGAAAGCCTCTAAAACTTCTGCAGCAAAAAAAGCGACAGAAGCGGTGGCTAAAACTGCAGCGGCAGCGAAGAAAGCAGCTGCAGAAGCGGCCAAAAAAGCTGCCGAGGCAGCGGCAAAGGCAGCCAGAACGGCAGTGGACGAAGAATTCTATTATCGTATGGAAAAGAAGAATGATGAGCTTCGCTGGCTGTATATGGAATTGTACGGAAATGATTCCATGTACGCAGAACTGTGTGATAACCTCCATCGTTTCTATATGGAAAGAAATAAAGATTTGAAGGCCATGGATATTGAGCGGGAAAAGAACCCGGAATGGTATAAATCCAACGATATGCTGGGCATGATGCTGTACATTGATAACTTTGCAGGTAATATCAAAGGTGTGGAATCCAAACTGGACTACCTGGAGAAGGCCAATGTCAACTATCTGCATCTGATGCCGTTCCTCGATACCGTGCCGGGCAAATCCGACGGTGGTTATGCGGTAAAAGATTTCCGCAAAGTACGGGAAGATCTGGGAACCATGGAAGATCTGGAACATCTGACAGCGGCCTGCCACAAAAAGAATATGAATGTGTGCATGGACTTTGTCATGAACCATACTTCTGAGGATCATGAGTGGGCAAGACGTGCCCGTGCCGGAGAAGGCGAGTATATGAGCCGTTATTTCTTCTTTGATAATCCGCAGATTCCGCAGCAGTTTGAGCAGACAGTACCACAGGTATTTCCGAGAAACGCACCGGGCAATTTCACCTGGCTGCCGGATATCGGTCACTATGTTATGACCACGTTCTATCCGTACCAGTGGGATCTCAACTACCGGAATCCTCGTGTGTTCAATGAAATGATGTATAATTTCCTGTTCCTTGCCAACAAAGGTATTGATGTCATTCGTATTGATGCAGTTCCGTATATCTGGAAAGAACTGGGAACTCCATGCCGGAACCTGCGCCGGGTTCATACCATTGTCCGCATGATGCGTATCATCGGAGAGATTGTGTGTCCGTCCGTTCTTCTTCTGGGAGAAGTAGTTATGGAGCCGGAAAAGGTTGTGCCGTATTTCGGAACTGTAGAGAAACCGGAATGTCACATGCTTTACAATGTGACGACCATGGCGACCACCTGGCATACAGTGGCGACAAGAGATGTCAGCCTCTTAAAGAGACAGCTTGATATTGTGGCAGGTCTTCCGAAGGAATATGTCTTCCTGAACTACCTGCGCTGCCATGATGACATTGGCTGGGGCCTGGATTATGATTTCCTGAAAGCCAGAGGACAGGAAGAAGTACCGCATAAGAAGTTCCTGAACGATTATTTCCAGGGCTATACAGAAAACAGTACCAGCCGGGGAGAACTTTATGAGTATGATCCGAATACCCAGGATGCCCGGTTCTGTGCCACAACGGCCTCCATGTGCGGTATTGAAAAAGCCGGATTTGAACAGGACAATACAGCCATGGAAAAGGCTATCAAACTGGATGTGATGCTTCACGCCTACATGTTCACTCAGTCTGGTATCCCGGTAATTTACAGCGGGGATGAGGTCGCTCAGGTGAATGATTACACTTATAAAAATGATCCGAATAAGGCTCATGATTCCCGTTACATCCATCGTGGAGCTATGCGCTGGGATCTGGCGGAACATGTGGATGATGCGAACACTGTGGAAGGCAAACTTTTCCAGAGTTTATCCGAGTTGGAGAAAATCCGTAAGACAGAAAAAGTCTTCATGACCAATGCCGATATGTGGACTGTGGAAACCTATGATCCGTCTATCCTGTGTATCGGACGTTACTATGACGGCGAAAAAATGTTTGGTTTATTCAACTTCAGCGAATACGATAAGACCGCATGGATCAATGAGACAGACGGTATGTACAAAAATATGCTGACCGGTGAAGTACGGAAAGCTGCCGGTGTGGATATTCCGGGATATGGATTCTGCTGGCTGAAAAAATTATAAAATGATTCATGCGTCCGGGACGCTTGAGATATGCTCTCATGGCATGAGGGGTATGCCATGAGAGGTTATAACGTGTAAAAAGGAGAAGATAATTATGAGCAAATATGATGTAACTGCCTTGGGAGAACTGTTAATTGATTTCACGGAAAACGGAACCAGTGCACAGGGCAATCCGGTGCTGGAGGCAAATCCGGGCGGAGCGCCTTGTAATGTACTTTCCATGCTGAACCGTCTCGGCCATAAGACCAACTTCATCGGCAAAATTGGAAAAGATATGTTTGGTGATCAGCTGGAAGCAGCTTTAAAGGAAGTAGGGATCGGAACGGACGGTCTCATGCGTGATGACGAAGTACATACCACTCTCGCTTTCGTACATACAGCTCCGGACGGCGACCGTGAATTCTCTTTTTATCGGAACCCGGGTGCGGATATGATGCTCTCTGAGGACGATGTGGATGCAGAACAGATTAAAAACAGTACGATTTTCCATTTCGGTTCTCTGTCCATGACTGATGAGGTATGCCGCAAGGCCACCAGAAAAGCTATTGCTATTGCTGAAGAGGCGGGCATCCTCATGTCCTACGACCCGAACCTCCGGGAGCCGTTATGGAAATCCATGGACCTGGCAAAAGAACAGATTTCCTATGGCCTGGAACACTGCCAGATTTTGAAAATCTCCGATAATGAAATCCAGTGGCTCACTGGTAAAGAAGATTATGACGAGGGTATCGCCATGGTACAGGAGAAGTACAACATTCCGTTGATTCTGCTCTCCCTGGGTAAGACAGGCAGCCGTGCTTACACGAAAAACTGCCGCGTGGAAGTGCCTGCTTTCATTCAGAAAAATACCATCGAGACCACAGGAGCCGGTGATACTTTCGGTGCCTGCATTCTTCACTATGTGCTGGAGCACGGCTGGAAAGAATACAGCGAAGAAGAGTTAAAAGATATGCTCACCTTTGCCAATGCGGCAGCGTCCATCGTTACTACAAGAAAAGGCGCTCTCCGTGTAATGCCGACAAAAGAAGAAGTACAGGCAATGCTGTAAAGCGGCAACAAAGACATAAGAGAGTTATGTCTGCGCTCTGAATATTGGGAATACTGGAGCGGCAGATCTATGAAAATGTGATAAAGCCCGGATCCGGTGGGAAAATATCCCGGCGGTTCCGGGCTTTTGTGTAATCGGCTGAGATTTGTAAAGGTGATAACAGATTTCTCATATATCAGACGATGCCATTCGTTTTCATACAGTTCCTCCCGACTCGACCTTCACTCGGACTGCTGCTGTTTTCTGATCAGCAGGTCTTAGACAGTCCTCCCTCACAGCTCGCGGTCGGAAACTGTATGCACTCCGAATGGCATCTGTATATTGGGAAAATTTCTGTGCCACCTTTACAAAAATCCTGTGCTACGTTGGCAAAACAGCAGGCTATGGCTACAAACGAATCAGCGGATACCAAAATTTATGGTCGTGTCTGTCTGACATGGACCTGCAGAGCAGGCCACACAGGTAGCTTTGCTGTCGGTTTGAATCAGGTATTTTTGCTATAATCCGGGTGATGCAGGAGAAAGGGATTTGCGGCATATGTGATCATGATAGAAAAACGGATCAGGGAAGATCGACGACGACTGTGAACGCAGGCGTCGATGGTAATTACCAAAAAGAAATCCGGTTACCAGCCTGCCGAAGTGGAGGAGGAGACTTCCCTGACTGCGTTTTTCTATGATACATATAAAGCCGCAAATTCTGTCTGTTCTTCTTCGCCAGGATCATTTCAAAACCTATAGGTTCAAAGCGACAAATCCTAATTTGCCAGCCCGAAAAACGGAGATTTTTCTGGAAGCACCTGCGGCATTGTGATAAGATGAAACTGAAATGATAAGTGAGTGTTTATTTGCATGTAAAGAAAGGGAAAAATATGGATAAATGGAGAAGAATCAAGTATCAGCCGAATCAGCCTTTGTATCCTGGCAGGGACAGGGTAACGGCAGGACGGGAGCATATTGCTTTATCGAGGCGGGCTGCCGGCGAGGGCATGGTATTGCTGAAAAATGACAATAATGTTTTGCCGCTGGCCCGTGGGGAGAGAGTGGCTCTTTTTGGAAAGGGCAGTATTGATTACGTAAAAGGCGGCGGCGGGAGCGGTGACGTCACTGTGGATTATGTGAAGAATCTGTGGGATGGCATGAAGGAGAAAGAAAACGAGGGAAAAGTGACTCTCATGCCGGAACTTTATGGGTTTTACAGTAAAAATGTGGAGAAACAGTATGAGGAAGGCGCTGTGCCAGGTATGACCGTGGAGCCGGAGCTTCCGGATGAGCTGCTGCAGATGGCAAAAAGTTTTGCGGATACAGCAGTGGTCTCCATCTGCCGTTTTTCCGGAGAGAGCTGGGACAGACAAATTGCTTCCGATGAGGGAACTTCGTTTATCCCTGATACAGAGAAACATTTTGTGGAACTTAGAAACCGCATTTTTGAGGATGGAGATTTTTATCTCACAAAGGGTGAGAAAGCTCTGATCGAGAAAGTTGCCGGCAGTTTTGACAAGGTGGCCGTGGTTCTCAATGTGGGAGGCGTTGTGGATAGTACATGGTTCAAAAAAGATGAGCGCATAGACAGTGTGCTGCTGTCCTGGCAGGCCGGCATGGAAGGCGGTGCCGCTACAGCGGATATTCTGTGCGGCGATGTGAATCCGTCCGGAAAACTGACAGATACTTTTGCGTCCTCTCTGGAGGATTACCCATCCACGGAACATTTCCATGACTCGCCGGATTATGTGGATTATACAGAGGATATTTATGTGGGCTATCGCTACTTTGAGACCATGGAAGGGGCCAGAAAGAAGGTCAACTATCCATTTGGATTTGGTCTGTCTTATACGGAATTCGCGCTGGAAGACAGCCAGATCAGTTACACCAGTACAGGCGCAAAACTGACGGTTCAGGTAACGAATGTGGGAGATTGTGCCGGAAAAGAAGTGGTGCAGGTGTATTACAGCGCTCCTCAGGGAAAATTAGGTAAACCATTCCGGGAGCTGGCGGATTACAAAAAAACACGGCTCTTACAGCCGGGCGAATCCCAGTGTGTACATTTCCTGATTCCGTACGCATCCATGGCGTCTTTTGATGATCTGGGCAAAATAAAGAAATCAGCCTGGGTTCTGGAAGCGGGGGACTATGCTTTTTATGTGGGAACATCCGTGGAAAATGTTCATAAACTGGAAGAAATGTATTGCCTGGATAAGGATATCGTCACGGAGCAGCTCACCAGCCAGTGTGCGCCGTCTGCCTTGCCGAAACGTCTGCTGGCTGACGGAAGTTATGAAGAATTGCCTGTGGACGAGGAAGCTTTGGATGATTCCTCAGCGAAAAGGCGGGAAAGAGAATTAAAAGAGCAGGCTGCACTGAAACTGGCGCCGCAGAATTACGATGCTCTGGAAGGCGCGCAGCCATATCCGTATGCACCGGAAGATTTTGCAGCCAGGGGAGAGCAGAGAGACAGGATGACCCTTCAGGATGTGGCAGATGGAAAAATAACTCTGGATGCATTTATCAGTCATCTGGAAGTGGAAGAGCTGGCGGCACTTCTGGGCGGACAGCCGAATATGGGTGTGTCTGATACCTTCGGCGTAGGTAATCTGGCAGAATGCGGGATTCCGAATGTGCTGACTGCCGACGGTCCGGCAGGTCTCCGTATCCGGCCGGAGAGAGGGGTTAGCACCACTGCATGGCCATGTGCGACTCTTCTTGCCTGCACCTGGAATACAGAGCTGGTGGAAGCGGTGGGACGCGCCGGAGCTGAGGAAGTCAAGGAGAATAACCTCGGCGTCTGGCTGACGCCGGCCATCAATATCCACAGAAGTCCGCTCTGCGGCCGAAACTTTGAATATTGTTCCGAAGACCCGGTGGTATCGGGAAAAACCGGAGCGGCTCTGGTGAAAGGAATTCAGTCCATGCATATCGGGGCAGAACTGAAACATTTTGCCTGCAACAATAAAGAGACCAATCGTAAGGAAAGCGATTCCAGAGTGTCAGAACGTGCCCTCAGGGAAATTTATCTGAAAGGATTTGAAATTGTTGTCAAAGAGGCAAAACCATATATGGTCATGTCCTCCTACAATCTGATCAACGGCGTGCGTGCTTCCGAAAACAAGGAACTGCTGACCAACATCCTCCGGGATGAATGGGGGTTCGAAGGCCTGGTGACCACAGACTGGTACACCCATGGCGAGCATTATAAGGAAGTAAAAGCCGGAAATGACATCAAAATGGGCCGTGGTTTCGCCGACAGACTGATGCAGGCATATCAGGAAGGCGTTCTCACCAGAGAAGAAATGGAGACCAGCGTGCGTCGCCTTCTCCGTGTGATCCTGGCAATAGATTAGGAAGAATTTGCCGCAGAATACATTTTCCAATGGGACAAGAACATATCCACTGACTGATATGTTTTTGTCCGGACAAATGATATTCTGCGGCTATTTTCGTATACTTTGTGATTTATTGATTGGTATAACGCAGTCCCTGGAAGGAAGTCGTGATCTTCCGAATCTTTTTCTGCCCTTTCTTCAGGGAAATGGACTTTCCGTTATAGGTATATCCCCTCTTCTTAAACTTTCCATTGAAATATTTGATCTTATATTTCTTTTTCAGTTTCTTTCCCTTATACTGCCACACCGTATAGGAATATCCGCCGGTGTCTGCCTGTACAAAACAGACCTGATGTTTCCGGGTGGAATAATACATGAGCGGAGCGGACTTTCCCAGGGCAGCGACCTTCAATTTTTTCACCTTATTGGCGGAAGCATTGTAGGTATAAAGATAAGATTTCCCTCCGATCATCTGTGTGAAGAGAAATTCCGGCACCTGGTCTCCGTTGATATCCGCCATGTCATAGCCGTAGCGGTTGTAAGAGGCGGCAATGAGCTTCCGGTTTAAAAAAGCGGAATAACAGCTTCTTGCCTTATCGGCCATTACGGCAGACGAAGCTGGTGCAGCGGCATCCGCGCCGGCAGGCAGCAGTATGCCCAGGAAAAGCGCTGCCGACAAAGGAATGACATATCGTTTCTTTTTCATATTTTTCTCCTTTCCTTGCCATGGGTGCATCGTATTCCATGACAAAATACCCGTAAATGATCTTAAAATTGTCATTATTTTATCATATACCGGACCGAAAGAAAATGTGGACAAAGGCAATTTTTATATAGACTTTCTATAAAGAATGATTAAGGCGGAGTATTTTGCTCCGCCTTTTGATCTCACTCCAGCTTCCCAAAGTTCTCTGGTGGCCAGAATCGGTATTCAACCTTCCCAACGATATCACTTCTTTTTACCATACCCACATCAAACCGGCTGTCTCGGCTGTTTTGTCGGTTATCGCCCAGACAGAAGTACTCATCCGGGCCGACGGTGACCGGTTCGGCGGCGATGCCGGCCTCTTCCGTATAGCCGTCTTTGGCGTATATGTCAGAGTCCAGCTTTTCTCCATTGATGTACACGGCGCCGTCTTTGATCTGCACGGTCTCGCCCGGCATACCAATGATTCTTTTGATATAGTACGGAGACTCGCCGTCTTCTTCTACGCCGGGGAAGACGATAATGTCAAAACGTTCCGGTTCAGAGAACCGGTAGGATATTTTGTCCAGCAGGAGATTTTCCTTATTATGAAGGGTATTCTCCATGGATTGGCCGTTGACTACTGTCCGCTGCCCCACAAACTGGAGCACCAGGAAAATGGCAGCGAACAGCAGAAGATAGGGCAGGATTTCTTTGATAACTGCAAGTATTTTGTTCATAATGTTTCCTCTCATCACCCATAGTTTCTAAAGCGTGTGCCACAAATTACATTTTATAAAGTATAGTCGGCAAATTACATTTATATATTATAATCTGTAAATCACAGTTTGCAAATCAGAATCTTCAGATTATAATCAAAATGTAATAAACCTGCTGTTAATCAGATGCAGAAGGATTTCTCGTATTTTCGGAAGTTTGGGACTGCCAGATCAGGCGTTTCAGCCCCTTCATGGTAAAGGTGACATCCATCTCTCCGGAAGTTTCAGCGGCTACCTGTTCATCAGTGCTGTAAAAAACGATGTATCCGATTCGTTCTCCATTTGGAAGCTGATCCTGAGAATTCCAGTGTGGTTTATGCCAGGCTGTTACATCCTGATAAGGATAGCTGATTTTTACTCGCCAGTCATCGGACTTCTCTTGTTTGGATAAATCCTGTACCTCTGCGGTTCCGGATGTTTTAACAGGAGCCGATTTGTTGGCGGATGTATTTTCTGTACCGGAAGTCTCTTCTGATACGGATACATCGGTGCCGTTTTCTGCACTCATCGGTTCTTCCTCCTGTCCGGTCGGATAGCGGTCGTCCACATCCAGAGATAAGAGAGAAAATGTATCGCCTTCTTTTTTGCCGGTAAAATCAAAATATATCCACCATTGGTAATTATTCAGCATGATATCGCCCACAGAGATAACGCCATAGTCATCTTCGTACAATACTTTTCCAATATCCGGAGAATCCGACGCAATATGCACGGTGAATGAAAGCTTCTGATTCCAGGGAACGCTGGTGAGAGAGTAGCGGTCCCGGTGCTCCCGGATATTCTGCATGTAAGCCTCTTCGTTTTCTGCGGAAATCCCTCCATTCTCTGCAGAAAAAATGGGCACCCAGGCTTTTCCGCCGTTCTGCTTCAAGGCAATGACGATATATATTGCCGAAACCAGCAGCGTCAGAACAACCAAAATATAAAAAGATACATGGTTTGCTTGTCTGTTTTTCATGACAACACCTCCCCCATTCATGAAAATTTGTGGCTGCAACACGCTATAAGTACTAACTTCTTATAATACATAATATCATTAAGAAGAAAGGATGACAAGGAAAAACACTATTTTGTGATGAGCTGTCTGTTGCTGTCCGTATTTTTTACAAAAGGAACAGCCGATTCCATTGTCTTATAAGAATCTCTTCGTTTTTCATATTTTGAAGCCTTTAAATAACCAAAATTTTTGATTATCTTTCCCTCTTTTTTAAAGACAGACCGGTCTGTGCAGTCTGCGCCTTTGGCGCTGTGACAGTTGAAATATTCGTGGGTGATCACTTTCCCTTTCTTTATGGTATAAAGAGAAGAGAAATCGGAACCGCCGTTACAAAGATAGTATTTTCCGTTCTTTTCTTTCAGACTGATGAGCCGTCCGCCATAATCTCTGAAGGCTTTCATCTTTTTTATCTGTCCGTCAGAAAATGCATATACCTTGCAGTCCCTGAAACAGGTTTTTCCGTTTACGACTTCTTTTTGCCCTTTTCCGATAATCAGAACAGGGGCATTTTTGTGTCCGATATTTACAATCTGGAAATACTTGTTCTGTCCGATTTTCTTAGACAGAAACTGTGTATAGGCCTGTTCCGGCGTCTGTGTCTTTTCCTTCGCGGCCTGTGTCGGCACGGTGGTGAAAAGCAGCAGCAGGGTCGTCATAGCAAATGTAAAAAGAAACGATGTGATTTTTTTAGTTTTCATGAAAAAACCTCCTTTGCAAATACAATAGATATGATTGATTGGTGACTACATAAACAAGTGTATAATAGATGGCCATCTATTCTATAAGTACCAATTCAGAAGGAAAAACCACATGTTTTCTGATTTTTAGTGGGATTTCTTTTTAAAAAAGTGTGTATATCAGATTCTGATATTACAAGGGGCTTCGTCAGTTATCGATTTTATTCTCCATTTCTGAAAGAGACATTTTGTCATCGGAAATTTGAGAACTTCTTGTGATGCCACCTTCCGTTTGTTCAGATGTATAGCGTTCTGCCATATCGTTGACTATCTCGTAGACTCCCTCATATACGTTGACTGGATTGTAATGGAGCACTCCATTGTCTTCATAGCTTTCTAAAAACCAGATGTACTGTTTGCCCTCTTCTGGCTGCTGGTCCTATGTCAAGATTTAGCGCAAGTTAAAATGAGAAATTTATCCTCATCTTAACTTACTAAGAGCAGTTCGTTTGTCTGTGTCTGCTCATATAGTTTTTCAAAGTCATTTGGCGACATATAATCGCAATGACTATGAATCCGTTTGGTATTATAAAAGGCTTCAATATACTCGAAGATCAGACGATATGCCTGCTGATAATCACGTATTTTAAACCGGTTCAGCCATTCCCGTTTGATAAGTGCATGAAACGATTCGATACATGCATTATCCCAGGGGAAAGCCTTTTTCGAGTAGCTGCGCTGCATTTTTGCAGTAGCTTCTCGATAAGCCTGGGATACATACTGACTTCCTCTGTCACTGTGGATAATTAACGGCAGCTCTGTATTCCGTCTGGCTTTCGCTTTATTGATGCTATCAATCACACAGGATACCTCTAAAGTCTGGCTGAGTGTCCAGGCAATAATCTTACGGGAAAATAGATCCATAATGCTTGTCAGATAGACAAATCCATCGGTCGTCCAGATATACGTGATATCACTGCACCATACCGCATTTGGGCGTTCAGGAGTAAACTGTTCATCCAGGATATTTTGAAGTTCGTTACTGAAATCGGAATCTATGGTAGTGATCGTCCATGGTTTCACTCATTGGGCTTTAATCCCCATTTCCTTCATATATTTTCCAACGGTACGTTCTGAGATGGTCTCTCCCTTCTGACGTAGTTTTCTGGTGATTTTTGGAGCTCCGTAGTTTTGCTTTGATTCATCATAAATATCCTGTATTTTGGCTTTTATGTATTCCCTGCGTTTTTCTGTATCAGAAGGGGTACGGTTTAGCCACGAACGATATCCAGACCGTGAAACGCCTAAATATTTCAGCATTCCGGAGACGGAGACCCGGCGATTCTGTTTTCTGGCAGCTTCCGTCTTTTCAGAAACCTCGAGATAAATGGCTTCTGTTATTTTCCCAGAATGCTGATAGCTTTTTTTAGTACATCAAGTGCGTCCTGGGCATCACGGAGTTCGCGTTTCAGACGTGCAATCTCCTTTTGCTCGTCAGAGGCGTAATTGCCAGAGCCACGCACAGGGATATCTCCAGACTCCCGGAAATCCTTCAGCCATTTTGTCAGAGTGCTGTAACCCACACCGAGATTTTGGGCACAACCACGAACACCAAGCTCCTTGTGATCGAAATAATACTGGACTGCATCCAGTTTAAACTGTTTGTCATGTTGCTTTGCCATAATGAGATCCTCCTTCCGTACGATACTTCTATTGTATCACGTATTGTCTATTTGGAATTTTCTCATTTTGACTTGCACTATTTGTATTCTAGCACCATTCATATTGTTAAACGATGAAAGTGTATAGTATCAACCGACATCTTTTGCCTGCCATGTAAGAAGCTTAAGTCACTTCATGATGAAGATGCCAGGAAGTACTGTCGGCATAAGGATAGCTGATCTTTACCCGCCAGTCATCGAACGCTTCTTCTTTTGTAAGGTTCTCTACAGTAGCAATACCGCTGGAAAAAGCCGAAGATTCAATAACATTTCCAGTATTGGTTGGTTTATTTGGTTTTCTTTCATGGTAACACCTCCTGGTTTTGCCTTTCTGATCAGTCCATGCAAATGTGCCAAGCTGTCTCAAAAAGGAACGTTGCTGAAAGAAAGAATCGCATTGAAGCTGTCCAAATGTAAAGAAAAAATATATTCTTCATAACTTTAAGTTATAATACAGCATTGAGAACCTTGTGAATATTGTTATGAAGCTTTCTTTAGTGAAAATAATAAAGTTGATGCAGTAAAAATATTATATACAGGGAAAATTCCATAAGTATATGGACAATATACATATAAATAGTAGCCAATTAACAAACTTATGATTGCTAAAAGAATATTTACGATTATCATTTTGTTTTCTCCGCGTATCAGAAAAACGTTTAATAATGCTATAATAATCGGAAATGCACAACTTACAAAGATAAGAAGTTTCGGTGAAAAAGTAGTGACTGCATAATGCTCGGCAAATCTATAACACAATGGGTAGATAGAAGCAATAACAATAAGTAGTAATGCTGTTATATAATGCTGGAATTTTGCCATAGCGTATCCCTCCTTTTCAGACATGATTTGTCATTTCCAAAACCCAGTTGGAATTCCCCCTTTTGAGTTTAACTGTTTGAACAGTTCCCATTTTATAGATAAATGTACCGGAGCTATAAGCTACAGCGCTCCAGGAAGGAGAATATGACCATGTGCAGGGTTTATTTGCACAAGTGATATTGTGCTTTTTTTCGATTGTTTTTCCAGCAGATGTTACGCCATATACACCAACAGTTACCTTATTGGATGTAATAGAAATACCACTTCCTTGGGATGAACCTGATGACCCGGTGAGAGATTTTAGTTTTCCCGAAGCTTTAATCATTTTTATATATTCTTTATTGCCATTTTTGGTAATTGTATAGGTTATTGTAGAAACACATTTGACAGTCCCTGTTTTATCACTTTCTTTCTTTTTTTTCGATTCTTCACTTCCAGCTGCATTGACATTAAGTGATATCAAATCAAACAGAGCACTTTTATTTTCTTTAAGTAGTTCATCAGAAATAGTATAAGTAGTTTCCGTTTCATGTAATTCAACACATTCCTAACATTGGACTTAAGGTTAAAAGTGTTACCATCATTATACTTGTAAAAATTTTTCTCATAAATATACCTCCTCCAATTAAGTAATCATATAATTTTGAATGTGTCATAAATTCCTTTCAATCATAGGCATCTCTCCCGCTCATTACTGGTAGCGATAAAAAGTAGTAAACAATTTTTTAATATAATTACATTACATTAAAATAATAAAAAAGTCAATACATATTTGAATCAAATGTATTGAAAATAGATTCTGATTTGTTATAATAGATAAAAGAATACAATGTATTTGGAACTTTAAGTGTATTTTCCCTGAATGAAAAAGCGGAGACGTATGTGTTCAGGGAAATATATCCAAATTGGCTGTAAATGAAAAAATTCGCGAAAGGGGAAGCAGTGTGAAAGATATTACCCAAAAATATTTAAAATCAGTAAAAAAGCTATTTCCTATCTATGGAAAAAAGGAGAGACAATATATCAAAAACCTGCAGACGCCATTGCAGGAGTA
>NZ_NFLV01000026.1 GCF_002161065.1 Eubacterium sp. An11
TCCTATGGAAAAACATGAAATTTATTTGCAGGCAGCATAAAATCTGCCAGTAGTTTTAATCTACTGGCAGGAAAAATTTATATTTTTTTCATTGTCTACTTGACGGGGAGCAGTTCATTCCTGACGGCACAGCCCCATTTTGGACAAAATATCGTAACGGAAACGGTATTTGGAGGAATCGCTCAGTTGCTGCACAGATGCGCAGGCCGTCCACTCCCGGCAGATTCACATCCAGCAGTACCAGCTGCGGCGCTGCCTGACAGATGCACTCCGCCATGGCCTGCGCACTGCCGAACTCCTCCACACAAAATACCTCGTAGCCCTCTCCGGAGAGAAATCTCTGCAGTTCCTGCCGGATCATCCCATCATCTTCCACAATTATAATTTTCGTCATGATTCTCCCTTTCCTATCGTTGGTACGTCAGCTTATCCTTCCGGTACTCCCGGGGCGTACAGCCGTAAAACCGTTTAAACATCTTGGAAAAATGGCTGGGGCTGTCAAAACCACAGGATACCGCTGCCTCTGAGACACTTTTGGAAGGCTCATTTAACAGCAGCTCCGCTCCCTGCATGACTTTGTATTTGAGCAGATACTGCATCGGAGAAGTCTGCAAAGTTCTCTTGAAGCAGCGCAGACACTCCCTTTCGCCCAGAGCCGCCGCTCCGGCAATATTATGGAGGCTGATATTTTCCTGATAATGATGATGAATATAATCAAGCATTTCCTGAACCCGCAGGCTGTCCTGATTCATACCTCTTCGTCCGCCGGCTTTCCGCTCCGGTTTCTCCTCCATTAATTTTTCATAGAGAAACAGACAGATCTTTGATACATTTTCCCGGACAACAAATTCAAACCCCGGCGTCTCATTGGCCAGCGCCATGAAAGCTTTGTGGAAACACCGGACTTCCTCCGGACAGCTCTCCACCGGTATAGAGCATCCGGCAAAATCCGGACTGTCAATGAGCGGGGAAATATATTTGACAGCAAAAACAGAATCTGTCTCTCCTGCCACCAGCTTCGGATGAAACACCAGAGACTGCAGCTCACATTCCGGATCGGCGGAAATATAATGAAGGACATTGGCGTTGACCACAAAACAATCGCCCTTTTTCAGTCGGCAGCTCCTGCCCGGAAGCAGCAGAAGCAGCGCTCCTCTCCTGATATATATGATCTCCATCTCCTCATGCCAGTGCCAGGGAAACTCCCGTCTTGTCTGCTCCCCGTACCAGTCCCAATATCCGGCACAGGGAAATTCAAAGCTCCCATGGGGTTTCAATTCTTTTCGGCTGGGATTAATATTTACAGAACATTTATCCAGTCCCATTTTTCCACTCCTTATCACATTCCGTCATCACGACGGCACCCTTTATCATATTTCTGCCAGTCATGATGCTTCTTCTGACAGATATTTCCTGATATCCGTCAAAAATACTTAAATACACTCTGGTCGATTTTGTTATATTATATGTCCGGAATCGCCTTGTTTCAATCTTTATATGACGATATTCTTATCATAAGTTTTCACGATACCGCCGGAGACAAAAAGGAACATTCTCTTATCTTCCCGGCATTTTTATCAGGTTATCCACAGGAGGTCATCATGATTGATTTACATATGCACAGTTACTACAGCAATGATGGGGAATTCTCCCCTTCGGAACTGGTGAAAAAATGCGCCGACCAGGACATCACTATCATGTCCATCACCGACCACAACACGGTCCACGCCACCGATGAAGCGCTGAAAGCTGCCCGGACAGCCGGCATCGCTTATCTTCCCGGCATCGAAATTGACTGCACCTACGAGAATACCAACTTTCATATGCTGGGCTACGGCATCCGATGGCAGGCCCGTATTTTTGATGAAATCGAAAAAAGTGTCCGCCGGCAGGGGCAGACCACTTCTTTTTATATGCTGAAAAAGACCCGGGAACTTTGCTTTGATGTGACAGAAAACGATATGGAAAAAATAGCTGCGGACAGCTACTGGCCGGAAACCTGGACCGGGGAAATGTTTGCGGAATTCCTTCTGTCCCAGCCTCAGTATGCGGATCACCCCTTGCTGCAGCCTTACCGGGCAGGCGGCGCCCGCAGTGATAATCCATATGTGAATTTTTACTGGGACTATTATTCCCAGGGGAAACCCTGCTACGCAGAAATGTATTATCCGGCCATGGAACAGATCATTGAAATCATCCACGAAAACGGCGGTCTGGCGGTACTGGCGCATCCGCACATCAATCTGAAAGGCAGATGGGATCTTCTGGGAGACATCATCAATCTGGGAATTGACGGTATCGAAGCTTACAGCAGTTATCACTCCCAGGCCCAGATCAACGAGACCCTGACCGCCGCCAGACAGCACGGATTATTTGTCACCTGCGGCAGCGATTTCCACGGTAAGACAAAACCTTCCATCGGATTGAGGCAGCACGGCTGCACCCTGCCGGGGGAACAGATGGAGAAACAGTTGAAAAGACTTCTGGAAAAAGTACTATGAATTATTTTACAGAAATCATGCACACATAACTGTTTAAAAAATAATTTGACAAATAAAGTCTCCGGTTCTATGATGGTTACATCCTAAAAAATCATAAAAATATGAATATTCAAAAGCAGCCCGCTTCATCTGTGTCCGCTGCCAAAGGAGAAAATATGGAATACAGGAGATTTGACAATACAATCATCGCACGTATCGATAAGGGAGAAAAAATCTTAGAACAGGTAAAAGCCATCGCTCTTCAGGAGAACATCAAACTGGCCAGCGTACAGGCCCTCGGAGCCGTCAATCATTTCACCGCCGGCGTCTTCAAGACCGACGAGAAAAAATACTACTCTAACACCTTTGACGGTGCCTTCGAGATTGTGTCCCTGACCGGAACCATCAACACCATGAACGATGAATTCTACTGCCATCTGCACATGAGCGCCGGCGACGATAAAGGCCACGTATTTGGCGGTCATCTGAACGAGGCCACCGTCAGCGCCACCTGCGAGATGGTCATCCAGATCATCGACGGCAAAGTGGACCGGTATTTTGACGAGGAGATCGGATTGAATCTGTTTCGGTTTTAACATCATATGAACAATCCGGGGCACAAGCGGCGTCCTTCTTTTACGCCGCTTGTGCCCCGCTTTCGTTTTACTCATCCGCCTGCTTATTCCACAACTGCCCCAAAATATCCTTCAGCACCAGAAATGCGTCAAGTGCGTTATATCCATATTCCTTTTCCATATCAAAGAGTATCTTCTGCAATTGCTCCTCATAGCCTGCCACATCCACTTCATCCTGATACCGGGCGAGAATCGGATATTTCTCCGCCCACATCTTCGTCCAGTCCACTTTATTGACGGTCTCTTCCGTGGTTTTGTTGATCACTTCCTGTATCTCCTGCACATCAGCGTCAAACTCGATCAGCTCGTCCAAAGTCAAACCGTACAGCACCGCCAGCTTCTTTGCCTGCCGGATATCCGGCAGCGTCTCGTCCGTCTCCCACTTGAAGATGGTCTGACGGCTGACTCCCAGCTTTTCAGCCACTGCTTCCTGAGACAATCCCTTCTTTTTCCTGGCCTGAAACAAATTTTTCCCTAAATTCATCCTGATTCCTCCCTGTGTATATCCTGTCTGTTTACTGCCTGTTTTTATCTGCTTTCTGGAAATTTTCTTGCTGTATTTTAATATGGTATACTATATTTTAATACTGTACACTACATTTTCCGGTAGATATATTTATTATAATTCTTTTGAGAGAAAAATGCTGCAAAGGAAAGAAGGAAATTTTGCACGGAATAGTGACAGCTGCTTCGGAACATTCGGACAGACTGGACAGTGGGCGCCGATGGGCGGAAAAACTTCCGGCCTGTTCCGGCAGTTGGCAAAAAAGATGATTGAGTCGGCAGGGAAATAGTTGTATAGTAGAAAACACAGCATGAGGGAGGTGTTAAAATGCTATGTTTATGTCATAGACTAATCGATTTAAGCAATCGACTCTGTACAAAATCTAATAAGGCGACATTTGTACAGAGTTAATTTTCGCCTAACATTGGATTTTGTACAATTCTATTCTGAAAAATCAAGAATCAGATTGGAGAAAATTCAATGGAAAATTTTAAAAGATACATAGTTTTATGGGTAACTCAAAGCATTTCGCAGCTGGGAAGTTCCTTGACTGCATTTTCTCTCATTTTATGGACATACGAGCAAACAGGTTCAGTTCTTTCTGTTTCAATTATGTCATTTTGTGAGTATGTGCCATATATTTTAATAAGTATATTTGTCGGTGTGTTTGTTGACAGTCACCGTAAAAAAGCTGTCATGCTTGCTGCAGATAGCATTGCAGCACTGGCTTCAGTGCTTATCCTGGTGTTTTCAATGGCAGAGACCCTTTCGGAAGGGCACATTTATATTTTTAATACTGTCGTGGGAACAACTACGGCATTTCAACAGCCGGCATCTTCTGTGGCAATAACCAAAATTGTACCAAAGGATAAACTGACTAATGTAAGCGGAATGAACTCTTTTTCCAACAATTTGGTCGTTGTATTTAGTCCGATGCTGGCAGCTGTGCTTTTCTCTGCAGGTGGTCTGCCGCTGATCTTGCTGTTTGATTTGCTGAGTTTTATTGCAGCCTTTAGTGTTCTTCTATTTTTGATCCATATACCAGAACAGATCATAAGGGAGAAGTTCACATCTCCATTCGCAGGAATAATGACCGGATTTCAATTTTTGAAAAATGAAACGGGGATTTTATATATCATGCTTACCATGGCAGTGATAAACTTTTTTTCCCGGCTGACCTATGAAAATATATTATCTCCTATGATCTTATCAAGAAGTCCAGGAAATAATGTTGTATTAGGGATTGTAAATGCCTGCATGGGCGTTGGCGGCATCATTGGCGGCCTGCTTGTTTTTGTAAAAAAAGAAAGCAAGAAAAAAGCGAATGTTATTTATATTTCTGCCGCACTATCCTTTTTGCTCGGTGATTTGACAATGGCAATTGGAAGAAATGTATTTTTCTGGTCTTTTGCCGCTTTTGCCGCAAGCTTGCCAATTCCGTTTATTATGGCAGAACAGAACATAATTCTTTACAAAAAGATCCCTGAAGAAATCCAGGGAAGAGTGTTTGCCGTAAGGAATGCGATCCAATACTGTACCATTCCTTTTGGCATCCTTTTGGGCGGATACTTGGCCGATTATGTATTTGAGCCTTTTATGCGCTCTGATACAGGTATTGTATCATATTTAGAAATCCTTGTGGGAAGCGGTGCTGGCAGCGGTATGGCTGTTATGTTTATGTGTACGGGAGTCTGTGGCTTTGCCATGAGTATTTTGTCTCTTCGCAACAAAAAAATTCAGGAATTAAATGACTGTTGATATTTAAGTATAGACTAAGCATATCTGCTATATTATTTAATTTACATTATCATTTACACTGCAAAGGCATTTTGTTACAATGATCGGATAGTTTTGGCTCTCGTTTTATAACCAACGGGAGCCATATCTCTTATATGCCCTTCGCCATATTATTCACTGAAATAGTTCCCCTCATCTTGCAAGTATCTCTTTAATGGTTTCCTGCAGTTCCTTACTAAAGGATTTTCTTCCACTTCATCCGTACTTTCCCGCAACAAAATCTAACACGGCCTTTTCATCATTAAATCTTTTAAATTTGTCACCGTAGACAGAGAGGGATGATATGATTTGTGTGCGTTTTTGATTAAATTCTGCCACCCACAGAAGGTTTGCATACAGAAATCGAAGCGTCGGCCTGGAATTATAACTTTCTCTTCCAGTTCTCTGTCTTAACCATCTGCGAAATACACGAAACAATCTGGTAAATGTATTGATATCCAACAAAATAATGTAATCACAACAGGCAAAGCTTTCCTGTAAAATATCCCGGGGTGAGCCTTCCACAATCCAATGCTCCTGCGCCAATATCTGCCGGAACATTTGGTCCCTGTCTTCCGGATTTCTCCTTTTATCTCCGTCCGGCGTCCGCTCCCAGACAATATTATCTTTTTCATAAAATGGTACCCGATATTGTGCTGACAGTTTCCTGGCTAAAGTAGTTTTTCCACTGGCAACAGACCCAATGATATCTAATTTCATAAGCGATATTCCTTTTGCTACATTTGCCGACGGCTTACCCTCCATCTTTCGGAGGGCAGAAAAACACCCTCCAGACAAAAGAAAGGAGGGTGATGACAATGGTTACATATTCTGATTTGATTCAGTTTTGTATACTGATTGTTACCCTGATTGGTCTTTGCTACAAGATCTTCAAGGATAAGTGAGACAGCCGCCATTACTCGCACTAATGATGGCTGTCTATAACTAACAGTCACTTTTACTTAGAAGGGTAAGCCGCTATTTCGGTTTCCTTCTTTTATCAATATACCACACCTATTTATTCACTTCAAGAGCTTTATTGGAATGTATCGTCATATATTCATTCCGTGATTTTATGGTATCTCCACAATATCTTTCTCATATCTTTTTCAACTCTGCCATTGCCCCATAGTGCAGCACATCAAATTCTTCCGGAGCTATTTCTGCCAGCAGCCTCTTATGTTCCTTCTCCCACATGGCTATTTCTTTATCTGTGAGAGACGCACCAATGCCCCGGCAGGCTTTCATGCGCCCGTGCCAACTCTCACGGGTAAAATGTACCTTTATCGGATATTCGTCATGATAAATCAGTTGAAATTTTTTATTGTAACAGTCTGGTATGTCAATAGCATGGATGGTCTCTCCCGCACCG
Source organism: Eubacterium sp. An11 (assembly GCF_002161065.1). Taxonomy (GTDB): domain Bacteria; phylum Bacillota; class Clostridia; order Lachnospirales; family Lachnospiraceae; genus Anaerobutyricum; species Anaerobutyricum faecale. The sequence goes on from NZ_NFLV01000026.1 coordinate 6,769, forward strand.
CTCCAATCTGGATTGTATTTTAAAACCAGTTTCTCACTGGATTCTGCTATGACGTCCTCGTATGGGAGCCATGCCATATACAACAGAAGCAGTCTTCCGTTGTCTTTTAGCATACGGGCAAGTTCCGGCATAATCCGATGAAGTTCTTCCCCAGTCAAAGGCTTTTCCGGCATCTATATTTTTATTGATGATATCCATGTCTCTTCACCCCGACTCTTCATTTCCTCGCTGCAAATTCCGCCGCTTCTTCCACCCATTCCATCAGTTCCTCATCTATTTCTGACATGTCAGATATGAGCAGATGGTGCGTCCATCGATTCGGATATGGCTCCGTGGCAATATCCACCCTGGGCGATTCCAGCTTATGGTTGAGACTGAGAGTTACAACTATAAAATTCTCCGGACAGTCTTTCTTTTTCCGTACTCTGGCAAAGGAAACGCAGGCAAACATATGCTTATTATAAAAAGATATCTGCGTTTTCTGCACTTTAATACGGACGTCACTGACAATAGTTCTCACCTTATCCTCAAATGTCTCATAAAGCGGCAAAGCATCGGGATGCTTATCAAAAAAATACAATACTTCTTCGCTCATTGTCTTTCCTCCCCAATATATTTATATATTACTATACCTCTCCTGTTGAGACAATGTATCTGGGTCTTCCTTACAGAAGCTCAAAATGATTCCTGCTGAATTTTAAGATTCCTTCGTCCCGCATCCGGCACAGCTCCCCGGACATGGCGCTTCTGTCCACCGAGAGATAATCGGCCATCTGCTGCCGGTTGAAAGGAACATCAAAAACCGGGCTTCCAGCTTTCATGGACCGCTCCGACAAATAGGACAGCAATTTCTCCCTGGTGGTCCGCTGGGACATATGTGTAATCTTTCTGGTAAGCATCAGATTCTTCTGCGCCATTATGGAAATCAGGTTCTGTATCAGACGGCTGTGAAAATCGCAGGCCGAAGGACAGGTGGTCAGCACCCGGTTAATGTCCAGAAAAAGCACGGTGCTTGGGCGTACCGCCACCGCGTTGTTCTGCATTTCTTCACCGTCAAGACAGGCATATACTTCCCCAAAAATTTCACCTTCCACGATTTCGCTCAAAATACTCAGATTGCCCCAGTAATCTTCTTTTTGAATATGGACAGCGCCCTCCAGCAGCATCGCCACGCTGGTAATCCGGCTGCCTCTCTGAAAAATGCAGTCTCCTTTCTCATAACTCCTTATAAATGAGGAGAGGCAGTCCATCATAGCTGCAATTTCTTCCTCCGTGATACCAGCAAACAATTTTGTCTTCGCCAACATTGAAATATATTGTTCCATCGTTTTTCCTTTCAGCTACACACTTTTAAGAAACAATTCGGTCATGCACCTGACAAAGCGAGAAAAGCGTACAACGTTCCTTTTCATAAACATTTTTACTCTGACAGACATAACAGATTATTGTTGTTCAGTATAGCAAATTTCTTTTAGAATTACTATCATTAAATTGGGATTTGTAAATCTCTTTGCAGTCTGCGTGTATAGAGATTTACAAAGAATCCTGGCTACCCTGGCGAAACAACAGATTGTGGCAGTTTTTGGCTGTGGTCCATCGATGATAACAAAAATACCTGATTCAAACCGATACAAGAGCTACCTGTGCGGCCTGCTCGGCAGGTGCATTCATGCCAGACGGACATGACCGTAAATTTTGGTATCCGCTGATTTCTCTGTATAACCATAACCTGCTGATTTGTCAATGTAGCACAGGATTTTTGTAAAGGTGGAACAGAGGATTTTCAACAGGCAAATGGCGTTTTGGACACGTACGGCTTTCGACCGCGAGCTGTGAAGGAGGACTGGGAAAGATATCTCACAAGGATATCCCTGGTCAGTCCGACTGAGGGCCGAGACGGGCGAATCCGTATGTGCCCTTACGCCATTGTCTGTCTGAGCAGATAGCTGTTACCATCTTTACAAATCCCCATTTATCCGTTGCAAAAACAACAGACTATTCCCCATCTATATAGTATACTGCGGTTGTCAGGAACAACTACAAACAGGGACTGTTATTTTCCCTTCCATTTATAACATGAAATCACTATAATCACTAAAGATATGACTTTACGAGGAGGCCAACGAAATGATACGAAGAATTATTCAGATTGATGAAGAGAAATGTAATGGCTGCGGGGCTTGTGCCACTGCCTGTCATGAAGGCGCCATCGGCATGGTGGACGGAAAAGCGAAGCTTCTCCGGGATGATTACTGTGATGGTCTGGGAGACTGCCTGCCGGCCTGTCCCATGGATGCCATTCATTTTGTAGAGCGGGAGGCGGCTGCCTATGATGCGGAAGCCGTAAAGGCGGCACAGGAAGCTGCCGCCCGAAAAGCCGCCGCTGCGACTGAAGCACCGCTTCCTTGCGGATGCCCGGGCAGTCAGGCAAAACGTCTGCACCGCTCTCCAATGGAGGCCAGCGAGGCTGGCAGCCAGGCTGGTGCATTTGAGGGAGCGGGCGGACTCTGCGCAGAAAGGCCGGCAGCGACCAGCCAGTTGTCTCAGTGGCCGGTGCAGATCAAACTTGTGCCGGTAAATGCTCCGTATTTTGATGGAGCCAATCTGCTTATCGCCGCCGACTGTACCGCTTACGCCTACGGGGATTTCCACAATCGTTTCATCCGAAACCGGATCACGCTGGTAGGCTGCCCGAAACTGGATGAGGGGGATTATACAGAAAAACTTACCGCCATCATCCGGGAAAATAATATCAAAAGTGTCACCATCGTCCGCATGGAAGTGCCATGCTGCGGCGGTCTGGAGCGCGCTGCCGTACAGGCACTGAAAGACAGCGGTAAGTTTATTCCGTGGCAGGTGGCGGTCATTTCTACGGATGGCAGAATTATCAGTGAGTGATCCACAGGCACATCTCCCACTATTATTCATCAAATACTCCCGCCGTTTACGCTGCCGTCCTGCAATCCATAAAAATGCATCCTGTTATTTACAAAATAGCCCTGCAGTTTATGATGCGGACGTACGGTTTACAATTTTGTAGTAAGTCCGTGAAGTCAGGGCGTACACGGCGGAATAAATAACTGCAAATACAAGGTAACATACAAGCATCACTCTGTTTAAGAGCGGCCGGTTGTCAATGACCGAATAATTCAGAAGAATATAGATGATATTCGATGTGAATACAAAATGCACACCGGCCACCAGCAGGGGCAGCGAAAATACTGTGAGCATCTGGGAACGGATGCTCTTTTTGATTTCTGTCTTGGTCATACCTATTTTCTGCATGATGGTAAAACGTGCCTGATCTTCATAACCTTCCGATATCTGCTTATAATACATGATCAACGCCGTCACAAATATAAATAATACATTCATGATAATCGCCAGAAACAGGAGACCACCCGCCAGGCCATAGAACCGTTCCCCCCGCTCCGCTTTCAGGTAGCAGACGGTATCTGAGGAATCATCCGATTGTCCCGGCAGTTTCTCAACCGCAGTGTTTATTTTCTCGTAAATGTCCTGTTTTTCCTGATCTGTGCCGTCAATATTGACACCGTACTCCCAGTGGTACGCCATATAATTTGCTTCTTCATACCGAGCGGCGCCCTCTTTTCCTCCCATGAAGGAATACAGATCCGGAACAGCCAGGTATATTTCATCGCAATCATAAACATCCAGCGCAATACCGTCCAGCCGCACGCCTGCCATTATCGGAATCTTGCGGGTCTGCTCTTTTATCTTCACTTCTTTTCCATCATATAACCACATGTGATCAGAATCATATTTGACATCTTTTGACGCCAGAAGAGTTTCATTCTGCGCCAGCGTATAAGAAGTACCGCACAGGCGGTTATAATCATCCAGAGACAGCACATGGATATAGACAATTTTCTGACTGCCCTGCTCCCAGCCGGTAAAATATCCCGGCGTGTACCAGGTATCCCTCATATCCAGGCGCAGATCCAGACAGCCATTTTCCATCACCGCCATGAAATTAGCTGAATAGTCCTCCGAAATTTCTGTTCCTTTCTTGTTTTTATAGCGTTCTGCTGCATTTTCCAGATCCGCGCGAAGCTCCTTCGTATACGATCCTGCTGTCATTTCCTCCGGTACATTTTCTGCCGGAATCTCCACGGAAACGCCGGCATCATATGGATAATGATCGTTGACCGTGCCGATGGAACCGCTGTAAAAAGCCACCGCAAAAGATAAAATAGCAAGAATCAGCGTCACCAGAATACAAATGGCCGCCAGGCTGGCACCGTTCCGTTTCATACGGAAGGACATCGTCGATACCGTAACAAAATGTGATGTCTTATAATAATACTTCTTATTATTCTGCAAGATCCGGCACAGAAAAATCGAAGCGCAGATGAACAGTAAAAATGTTCCGGCGATGAGGAGTACGCCCGCCGCCGCCACCTCGCCTGCCCCGATGGGATTTCTCATCTTTATGGCAATGCCATAGGCTGCCGCCAGAAACAAAAAACTGATAATCACCGGAATCTTCCGGCTTTGCGGCGGCTGTTCTCCCATGGAACCACCGCGAAGAAGCTCGATAGGATTATTTTTCTTAATCTGATAAAGGGAATTGATCAGGATAAGAAAATAAATGACCACAAAAAGCACCGCTGCTGTCAGCGCAGATTTTCCATCGATATAAATGCGGTAATTGACCTGTTTATCCATGATATTGACCAGACCGAGCTCCGCCACTTTGGAGAAGGCCACGCCCAGGAACAGGCCGCCGGCCAGGACAATCACGTAGGAAATCACCGTCTCCCAGAACAAAATGTGAAACAGATTTCCCTTGTTCATACCGAGTATATTATAAAGTCCCAGCTCCTTTTTCCTGCTCTTGATGAGTCCCGCGCTGGTATAAAATAAAAACGGAACAGAAAATACGCCGATTCCCCAGCCGCCCACATCAAACAGCACCGGCAGAACCTCCCTGCCTGGCAGACTGCCCACCACTTCGGAAGCACCGAGGAAACGGAAAATGTAAAACACCATGACCATGGCCATGCCGGCCACAAAGTACGGATAATATAACTGCCTGTTTTTCCGGATTCCCGTCCAGGCCAGCCGGAAATAAATGCTTCTGCCCGGCCGCTGGTCTTTGTCCCGGCTTTTTTCAGATTTTTTTAAATCCCTGCGGCTTTCTTCCTGTCCTTTTTTCATCGCACCTCACCTCCGGTCATGAGAATGGTAAGGGTGTCGGAAATTTTTTGATACAGCTGCTCATCACTGTCCTCACCCCGGTAAATCTGATGGAATACTTCTCCGTCTTTGATGAACAGCACCCGATTGGCTTTGCTGGCAGCTGCCGTGGAATGAGTCACCATCAGAATCGTCTGCCCCGAATGATTTACTGCTGAAAACAACCGCAGAAGTTCATCCGAAGAGCGGGAATCCAGGGCGCCGGTAGGCTCATCGGCCAGTATCAGTTTCGGTTCAGTGATCAGCGCCCGCGCCACCGCCGCCCGCTGCTTCTGTCCACCGGACACCTCATAAGGATACTTTTTCAGCAGATCCTTGATGCCCAGCATTTTTGCGATAGGATTTAAACGCCTGATCATCTGCTTGTACGGTACATTTGCCAGCACCAGAGGAAGATAGATGTTATCCTCCAGATTGAAGGTGTCCAGCAGATTAAAATCCTGGAACACAAATCCCAGATTGTCCCGCCGAAACTGCGCCAGCCTGCTCTCGGAAATCTGCGTGATATCCTTGCCGTTTAACAAAACCGAACCACTGGTAGGTTTATCAAGGGCCGCCAGAATGTTCAGAAGTGTCGTCTTTCCGGAGCCGGATTCGCCCATGATCGCCACAAACTCTCCCTGTTCCACGGAAAAATTCACATTTTTAAGGGCAGTCACCTGATTGGATCCAAACCGTGTGGTATACACTTTTTTCAATGCTTTTACTTCCAGAATACTCATAAATGATACCTCCTTCTGACAGCATCATACCAAAAAAGGGAAAATGCATTCCATGGAATCGGCTTACATTTTCCCCTGCACTTCTAACATTTTTGTAAGATTTGAAATTGCACATCCACCGGACTTTACGACGACAGACTACGTGCATTGGCGCTTCGAAATCACACTTTATTGCCGTCAATCTCCGCCACACCTGTCTTTATTCAAATCAATCCGCACCGTCGTCCCCTCGTCCACCACAGAGCTTATGGTAATCCGATGCCCCAGCCGCCGGCAGATTTCCCGGCAGAGATAAAGTCCGATACCGCTGGCCCGCTTATCCCCGCGGCCGTTGCCGCCGGTAAATCCTTTCTCAAAAATACGCGGAATATCCTCCGGCGCAATGCCGATGCCCGTATCGGCAATACACAGCGTTTCCAGACTTTCCATATAAATTCGGACAGAACCCTTCTTTGTATATTTAAGGGCATTGGACAGAATCTGTTCCACCACAAAGGAAAGCCACTTCTCATCGGAAAGGACTCTGTCATTCACAGGCTCGTAATCAAGCCGCAGCTTCTTTATGATAAAATCTCCCCGGAACTTACGGATATTCTCCCGGATAATTTTATCCAGACTGACCTCACGAAAAACATAATCCGTACTCTCCGAACCCATTTTCAGGTAGGTGAGCACCATCCCCACATATTGTTCAATATGCAGCAGCTCCGATCGGAGCTGTCTGGCCAGCGCAGAATCTTCTGCACCAAGCTGCAGACGCATGGATGCAATCGGCGTTTTAATCTGATGCACCCACAAAGTAAAATACTGAAAAGCGTCATTTCTGGCCTGCGCTGCCTCATCCTGCATCCGCTGCCTTTCCCGGCAGAGGTTTACAATGATACGCTGATAATCCTTATCCTTTAAGCCCCGGTTCTCCATGCAAAGTTCCCGCAGACTTTCCTCACTAATATACTGCATTTCTTCCAGACGCCTGTGCTGCCGGTACGCTTTCCAGACGCCTGTGCCGGCAAACAACAAGCCCAGCAGCCCGCAAAGCGCCGCCGGATACAGCACTGCAGGAAGCGGCAGATGATACAGATAAAAAACGCCGGCAAAAATGCCGGCAGACAGGATTTCCAGCAGAATGATATATTTATGATCCCAGAGGTATTGTGCTGTGAATCGCATTTTAGGTCCTCCCTTTAAATAATATTGACACTTACCATAAAAATGATATTATATAAATACAAAGAAATCTTCTTTCGGAGTGAAGAAGATACTATTACTAATTTAAAGCAAGAGGAACTCAGGACGGGTTCCTCTTTACTTTTTCCCTCTATTTCCCATCGTCCTTTTCTTCCTGAATATAATACCCTACTCCAAACTTTGTTCCGATAAAATTCTCCAGTCCACTGGCCTCCAGCTTCTTCCGAAGCCGGTTCACATTGACGGACAGCGTATTGTCATCCACATAGCAGTCTGACTCCCACAGAGCGTCCATGAGCCGTTCCCGGCTGACAATGGCTCCTTTGTTTTCCATGAGAAGAGACAGAATCCGGTGTTCATTTTTGGTCAGTTCAATGACCGCGTCACCGTATTGCAGCGTATTATTTTCCAGATTGAGGAAGGCACCGCGACATTCCAGTACCGGCATATGCCCGGCAAAGTCATAGGCCCGGCGCAGCAGCGCCTGGATTTTGGCGATCAGTACATCGTAATCAAAAGGTTTTGCGATAAAGTCATCCCCTCCCATGTTCATGGCCATAATCTGATTCATATTATCAGACGCTGAAGAGAGAAAAAGGATGGGCACGTTGGATATTCTGCGAATCTCACGGCACCAGTGGTATCCGTCAAAAGCCGGCAGACCGATGTCCATGATAACCAAATGCGGCTGACACTCCACAAATTCCGTGAGGATATTGCGGTAATTTTCCACACCGAACACTTCCAGTTCCCATTTTGTGCAGCGGTCTTTCACTGCATCCAGAATTCCCTTGTCATCTTCTATCATAAAAATGCGATACATTATTTCCTCCATCTATATGTCACTTTTCATCCATAAGCTATATTTCATATTTTGTTCGTAAGCCATATCCCATATTTTGTTCATAAACAGCAGCATATTGTTTCCTGCCAGATTATAATAATTCATTTGAAAAAGTATGGCAAGAAATGTATCGAAAACTTATATTTCTGTTGTTATAACAACCGAATCTTTTTATCCCTCATACTATAATCTGAATCGAAACACAAGAAAACCCTTTCATACTAACAATACGACAGGAGAAATATATTATGTCAAATCAAATGTTTTGTTTTCAATGTGAACAGACCGCCGGGTGCACCGGCTGTACCGGAGGCGCCGGCGTGTGCGGCAAAAATGCTGCCGCAGCCAATCTGCAGGATGAGCTTACCGGCGCACTGATCGGACTGGCCCGCGCGGCAGGCCGCGCCGTACCTTCTTCCGATACTCACCGGGTTATGCTGGAAGGTCTCTTTACCACCATTACCAATGTAAACTTTAATGAGGAGACACTGCGGCAGCAGATAGAAAATGTCCACCGGGCGAAACAGCTTCTGCTGGCACAAAGGAATGACAACAGCACCGCAGGAGAATCCGGCAATGCGATTTCCGGCAATACATCTTCCTCCTTCGCTGCGGACATTTCTGATAGCAACGAGGAAGTCTCCGATTATGATATGCAGAATCTCTGGAATGCCGATGAAGATATCCGCTCTTTGAAATCTCTCATTCTGTTCGGGCTTCGCGGTATGGCCGCATACGCGTATCATGCGATGGTTCTCGGATATACCGACGAGGTAGTCAACGCATTTTTCTATGAGGGACTGGCCGCAGTGGGCGAGAATCATACCATGGAACAACTCCTTCCTCTGGTCCTGAAAGTCGGAGAAGTCAATCTGAAATGTATGGCTCTTCTCGACCAGGCTAATACCGAAACCTATGGCGATCCTGTACCGACCACCGTGCCGCTCACAGTGGAAAAAGGACCGTTCATCGTCATCACCGGCCACGATTTAAAGGACCTGGAACTTCTTTTAAAACAGACAGAAGGAAAGGGCATCCATGTCTACACCCACGGCGAAATGCTTCCCGCCCACGCTTATCCGAAACTGAAAGCTTACCCACATTTAAAAGGAAACTTCGGCACCGCCTGGCATAATCAGCAGAAAGAATTTGCCAATATCCCGGCTCCGGTTCTATTTACCACCAACTGCCTGATGCCGCCAAAGGCCAGCTACGCCGACCGTGTATTTACAACCGAAGTCGTCTCCTATCCAGGCGTCACCCATATCGGAGAAGATAAAGATTTCACGCCTGTCATTGAGAAAGCGCTGGAACTGGGCGGTTACGCGGAAGACACGACATTTACCGGCATCAACGGCGGCAGCGTCGTCACCACCGGTTTCGGCCATAATGCCGTGTTATCTGTGGCCGATAAGGTGATTGACGCCGTAAAAGACGGCGCCCTTCGTCACATTTTCCTGGTGGGCGGATGCGACGGCATGAGAAAAGGCCGCAGCTACTACACAGATTTTGTCAGACAGACTCCTTCGGACACAGCCGTTCTCACCCTGGCCTGCGGCAAATATCGCTTCAACGATCTTGACCTGGGTACCATCGGCGGACTGCCACGGATCATGGATATGGGACAGTGCAACGACGCTTACAGTGCCATCAAGGTGGCCGCCGCCCTGGCTGAGGCTTTCGGATGCGGTATCAATGATCTCCCGCTGACGCTGGTACTCTCCTGGTATGAACAAAAGGCCGTCTGTATCCTGCTGACCCTCCTGCACTTGGGACTGAAAAACATTTACCTTGGACCTACCTTACCGGCTTTTCTGTCTCCGAATGTGCTGAATTTCCTCGTGGAAAATTACAATATCCATCCAACGACCACACCGGAAGCGGACATGGCGCAGATTCTCGGCAAATAAGACCATCAAGATTTCTCTTTGACCTCAAATTTGAAAAGAATAAACAAAACAAAGTTTCTCTCCTATAAAAAACAGTACAACTCCCGATCAAAAGAGAGTACAATAAAAATATCAAAATGTAACCGTTACATCAAAACAATAAAAATTCAAGAGAGAAACGCCATGCACAGCGATACATTTAACGATGCATTTATCCCGGCAGCTTCCTCCCTCCGGGAGGAAGTTCTTGCCTTTGCCGCCAGAGAATATCATACAAAACCGGAATATCCCTGGGCTAAAAGTCCCGGCTATGCCGTCCTGCGCCATACAGACAACCGCAAATGGTACGGTGTCATCATGGAGGTACCCCGGAAGCGACTGGGGATCGACACTGACAACGCAGATCTGCCGACATCTCCGGATGTGGACATTTTAAATGTAAAATGCGATCCGGTACTCTCCGGCTCCCTGCGAATGCAGCCGGGCATTCTGCCGGCCTACCATATGAATAAAGAAAACTGGATATCCATTTTGCTGGACGGCACCGTGGACGTGGAACAGATATTTACATTTCTTGACATGAGCTTTGAGCTGACTGCCAGAAAGACCAGAACAAAGACTTCCGCCGTCCATAATACCAACTGGATCATCCCCGCCAATCCAAAATATTATGACATTGAAACAGCCCTCGCCGAAAATCCGGACGAGCCCTTTTTCTGGAAGCAGAGCAATAACATTTTTATGGGCGATATCGTTTACATCTATCTCACCGCTCCGGTGTCTTCTCTGCTGTTTAAATGCCGCGCTCTGGAGGTGGACATTCCCCGGCAGTCGGAGAACAAAAACATACGAATGAAGCGGGCCATGAAACTTAAGCTTCTGGAAACCTACCCACACGGCGCCATAGGCCGGGATAAATTAAAAGAGCACGGCATCTATGCGGTCCGGGGACCGCGCAGTATGCCGCAGACATTGATAACAGAGATAGAGCACATGGCAGACGGGACGACAAGAACATAATGGCGTCCCGTCCGTCTATTTTTCTCCGATATTAATCACTCTTTGTGCCCATCCCCTGTAAAAACTCTCCTCATGAGAAACCAGAAGTACTGTGCCCGGGAAGTCTGCTAACGCCTCTTTCAATGCATTTTTAGCCTGTTCATCCAGATGATTGGTTGGTTCATCCAAAATGAGAAAATTACAAGGCCGCAGGGTAAGAAGGCACAATTTTACTTTCGCCTGCTCTCCTCCGCTCAGAGTTCCGACAGACTGCAGCGCGTGTTTTTTAGAGATTCCGCACCGTGCCAGACTTCGGCGTACCTCTTTGGATGATAGCCGTGGATAAGTATCCGATATAATTTTCACCGGTGTTTGTTCTCTGTCTGTCCACAGAAGATCCTGTGCAAAATATCCGATGACAGCCTGAGATGAAAACATAACTTCCCCCTGCATGGATAAAAGTTCTCCCACCAGCGTTTTTAACAGTGTAGATTTTCCGATACCGTTAAAACCGGTAATGACGATCTTCTGTCCGCCACGCACAGAAAAGTTCAGCCCGGCCAAGAGCGGATACTGGTATCCCACAGCCAGATGTTTCACTATGAGATGATCCGTATCTGTCAACGGCAGCGCCGGAAAACGAAAAGAAGCCTGAAGTTCTGCCTGCTCTGGCGCTTCCATTTTATCCATTCGTTCTAACTGCTTTCTTCGTCCCCTGGCCATCTTTGACTTTCTTCCGGCAATGTTTTTTCTGATGAATTCTTCGGTCTCCCTGATTTTCTTCTGCTGTGCCGCATACTGGCGAATATACTCTTCTCTCAACAGTGTTTTCTTTTTAAAAAATTCCGAATAGGTTCCATGATATTTCATGATCGTCCCATTATCAATATCGCAGATACAGTCAGAGATTCTCTCCAAAAACTCATAATCATGGGACACCACCAAAAATGCATTTTCCAGCTCCGAAAGATAGTCTGCCAACCAGGTGACATGTTCTTTATCAAGAAAATTAGTCGGCTCATCCAACAACAGTACATCCGGCTTCTGAAGCAGTAACTTCGCCAGAATAACCTTCGCCCTCTGACCTCCGCTCATCTTTGCTATCGGACGTTCCATTCCGATGGCCTTCAGACCCAGCCCTTCCGCTACCCGTTCCATGGCAGTATCTATCCCGTAAAAATCTTTGGTCTCCAATCGCTGCTGACATTCCGCCGCCAGCCGCATCCATTTTTCGCTGTCATTAGAGGATTCCGAAGCCTTCTCATAGTATTTCATCATTTTCTCTTCTGTCTGATACAAGTTTTCAAAAGCCGACCGCAAAAACTCTTTCACAGTAAGCGTCCCCTTAATCTCCGCATATTGATCCAGATAACCAATGGTGATATCCGGCTGCCACCACACCCGACCTTCATCCGGCAAAATCTGTCCGGTACATATTTTTATAAGAGTACTTTTCCCCGTGCCATTTGGCCCTACGACCCCCACATGCTCCCCTTTATTTAAGGTCAGCGCCGTATTTCTATACAATACATTTTCTCCAAAAGAATGGGTAAGTCCCTTTATTTCCAATAAACTCATTTTTCTCAAATCCTTTCCAGATTATTTTTATAAACAATATTCCTGCTTCGCGCGAGCTCGCGTCCCGCAAAACATTTTTCCTTTCATAGAAACACAGTTTTCCATGAAAAAAAGACAGAAAGCCAAATACACAAAATGTATCAGCCTTCTGTCTCCATACATCTATTCCTCAGAGCAGCATTTCTACCCTCCTGGAATCATCCCATGGGATACGATACACTAAAAAACATACCCCTCTATACAACAAAAGGCCGCAGACAAAACATTGTCCACAGCCTTAAAAATTCATTCCAGGATTCTACAACCACAAAATCACTTCTTCGGAAAACAGCGCACTCTATTATGCGCTCTCAAGGAAGTACACGGGCACACTACTCCCCTTAGTTTTCCGATGAAATCCTGCCGCGCTCTCTATACGCCATACTCTGTACAATGTTTCATCGGATGGAATTGTACAGAGTTAAGTTTCTCTTTAATCTGATCTGTATAATAAATACCCATGGCGGGTTCTCCTTTTCCCAGTAAATCTTTCCAAACTACCCCGGCTTCAACAAATTCCTGCCGCAAAATATATACGCGGATAAGAGCTTGTATGACAACCACACCGGAATGCTGCTGTTATATTTTCAAATAATACAGGAAGAAAGAGAATATGTCAATGTAGAGAAAACTTTTAATTTTATTATTTCCCGCAGTACACCTTGATCGCCTCCGCAGCAAACTGCGCGGTACCTTCCCCGCCAGCCTTATCTATGTTTGCCTTAAATTCGCCGTCGCCTGCGTACATTTCTCCGAGGCTGGAAAGGATCTCATCGGAGCATTGATAAAAATATTCCGAAATGTATTCCTTCAGTTTCTTTACCTGCTCCTGAACCTCCTGTTCCTCCGGACTATGCCCTTTCATCTCGCCAAACTCCGCAAAGAGCTGCATAAAATTCTGCGTGATTTCCTGTTCAGAATCTTTGGTCCGTTTCTCTGCTTTTGCCTCAAATTCCTTGTATTCAGGCGTTCCTCCCCACATTTCCCTGGCCTGTCTGGCATATTCGTCAATCTGTTTCGTGTCAAATACTGAAAAATCCATTGTACTCACTCCTGTAAATTTTATTCCACGGGCAAAGGCGATCAGTTTTTCCAGACGCTCTTTTTTCATGGTCAACAGCGTAATCTGCTGTTCCAAAGCCTTATTTTTATCAAAATCAGGCCTGGAAATGATCTCTTTAATCTCTTTTAAAGGAAATTCCAATTCCCGGAACAATAAAATCTGCTGCAATGTCTCAAGGGCCGCATCGTCATACAGCCGATAACCAGATTCTGTATATCCCGTCGGATGCAGCAATCCAATCTTATCGTAATATTGCAGGGTGCGTATACTCACTCCAGCCAGCCGGCTGGCCTCTTTTATTGTCATCATTTTTCTTGCCTCCTTCCGTGTGATCATAGCATAAACTATGACGCAGCGTAGGAGTCAATCCTTTTTTACTTTTTTGTTCTGATTTTCATTTTTCTGTACTGCGCTTTATTTTTCTATATTGTTTTTCATTTTTCGTATTATTTCACTATCAACGAAAGAATCGTCACCACCGCCCAGGCCAGAAACAGGAAGCTATTAAGCTTCGCCAGGATATCCAGCACCCTGTTGTGCATTTTTTCTCCCGCAAACAACATCTTGCAATTCAGAAGAGAGAATGTAAGAATCAGCAGTGAGTAGCTAGAAATGTTATTTTGATTTCCGATATAAAGCGCCCGTCCGTACCCGATCCAGAAAAGCGACAGGACAATCAATGTTATCATCTGAAATATTTTTTCACTTTTCTGCATGTTAATAGCTTCCATATTTTTATCCGTTCTTTTATCCATCATGGCTATTACTCCTCTCAGATTATCTTTTTAATAATGTTTCCCGCTGCGGTAACATTTACATTCTCCATTGTCATTGCTCCGCTCCCCGAAACAACGCCACAAATCCAGCTTCCTTCGGGCTGTCTGCCACCATGTCCGCTCCGCTTCTAAGAACCTTATACGCGATGGCAAGATCCGCGCCTGGTAATGTCAGATTCACCAATGCGGTCAGCAGCGATACCGTGCCCGGACAGGCAACCAGATAGATAAAACTTCCGCCGCCCAGCACAATGAAGGGAAGCAGAGTTCCTGTCAGGTACGCCCGTACCGGCAGCACCGCTCTGCATGTACACATGGGCATTCCATGGCGGAATATCAGGGATACCTGTCCTCTGCCAAGCCGCCCGCCCAACTTCCACCCAAGGCCATGAAGAGCCTCGTGAACCGGCAGGCTTACCGCTGCCGCCGCCAGAAGAACGATACCGGTGTGATCCAGCAGTACCGCCCGTTCCAGCAGAAAAGTGCGGTACATGCCCCCGGCCAGAAACAAAAAAGGAAGGGCAAACAGGATTCCCTGCAGATAGGTCTGCCTGCTGTTCATGGTATATGTTCGGGCCTGCCATCCGTTTTCCTCTAAATATCCTGTTTCCTGTAAATTCTTCATCTGTTTATCAGTTATCACAATCCTTCCGATTGCCATAAGCCATCCCTTTCCTTTCGCTTTATAACTTTTTCAGCTCTTCCAGCACAATGTCCAGATTAGCCCGGTGCCAGTTCTCTACTTTAAGGAATCCGGCAGCTGTCGCGCTGGTGTTTAAACCACTTATACCGGCGGCCAGGGTTCCAGAGGAACGGAACTCGCTCAGTTCTTTCTGCTGCGCCGACAGGGCGATCAGCCCATCATCAGTATCCAGCTCAATGCGGTAATTCAGCATATCTTCCCGAACTTCTACTTTGTGAATGGACTCATAAGGAATCTCCAGCGCCACTTCCTTTTTCAGCGACAGTGTCATTTTGCTAAACGGCACCAGAACCAGCGAATCCTCACACATCTGCAGAACAAAAAATTCATTGGAGAAAAAGCGGGTGATTTTCTCACTGAGGTTAGCCGGGGCGTAGGTCACGATAATCGCACGTCCCTCCATTGGGTTATATCCTGCTTCTTTTAAAATAGTATTGATTTTCTTTTCCGTTGCCATCTTTTTATGTCCCCCTTTGTTTTGTTGACCCGAGTATAACAGAACAAAGGAGGCTATGACCGATTCTTTCGCCAACGGTTTTTTTCGCTTCGCCAATGGCTGCCGCGCCTCGCCAACGGCTTTTCCTCTTCGCCAACGACTGTCCCGGCGACCATTTTTTCCGGCCGCAAAAAAAGCCGCCGCGAAAATAACTTTCGCAGGCAGCTCGCTCAATTCTTTTTCTGATATGCACTTTTCGCCTTTCGGGACAGCAGGCAGGTCTCGCCGTTGTCAAGTTCCACCAGCTGCTCTTTCAGATGCACCGCCCGGATGCGGGAGCGGTTGACCAGAAAGCTTCGGTGGCAGCGCCAGAATTTCTCTCCCAGCTCTTCAGCGAAATGGTCAAGACTGCTGTTAAATTCCAGCAGTTCTTCGTCCAGATGTAACTGGAGAATATGCCGTCGGCCCACAGCTTCAAAATAAAGGATACTGTCCACAGGAATATGCCGCACTGTGTCGAGAATCTTTATGGTACAGTAATTTCCCTGCCCGGGCCGCTGGGCTTCCATCCTCTCCCGGATGCTTTCGAGACATTTCTGCACCCGCAGTGTCATGGCCTCTGTATCGCCTTTTACAATATAGTCCAAAGCCTCCAGACGCAGGCGAAAGGTCTCAAAGGCCAGGTCTCCGTGAGCAGTGATGAACACGATAAATCCCCGCGGGTCATACTGCCGCAGTTTCTGCGCCAGCTCCAGACCGCTGATTCTGCCCGGGAAATCAATATCCAAGAAATAAATGGCAGGCACAGCGTTTTCCTTCTGCCTCTCCAGAAGAATCTCCGGATCCTCCACCGCATGAACCGGCCCCATATCATTATCAAGAATCATGATCTGCTGCGACACAATATGCGTAAGCTTCTCCCGAACCGGCTCTTCATCATCACAAATGTATACAGGTATCATTGTTTTCTCCTTACATTTCTCCAAAGCAGCCTTTACATTTTGCCGGCTGCTCAATCATCGTCTTTTCCTTCTGACTTTTCCCTTCCGTTCGCCGCAGACAAAGCCTCCCTGCTACACGGCCGGAATATGCAGCTCCTGCACAAACATATCGTCTTTCAGATACGTCCGCGTGGCACACCCTTTATATCGGCTTACAATCTTACGGTAACTGGAAAGGCCGGTGCCGTGGCCCTTGCCCTTCGTGGTATATCCTTTTCGGGTCAGTGCCGACAGATTTGGCGCCGCGTCATAATTATTGGCGATAGCAAGATACAGCTCCTTCTCTTCCTGAAGCAGCACAATCCGCACCAGACCATCCTGACCAGCGGCCGCTTCCACAGCGTTATCCAGCAGAATCCCCACGCACCGCAGCAGATCATTCACATCCATACTCTGCTCCTCATGCACGGGATGGAGTACCTCCAGCACCGCCCGTACATTTTCCTGCCGCATCTTTGCCAGCTTCGTGGTCAGAAGACTTCGCAGC
This sequence comes from Eubacterium sp. An11, assembly GCF_002161065.1. Lineage (GTDB taxonomy): Bacteria > Bacillota > Clostridia > Lachnospirales > Lachnospiraceae > Anaerobutyricum > Anaerobutyricum faecale. The sequence continues at coordinate 23,714 of NZ_NFLV01000026.1, forward strand.
GGATACAAACCAACGTTGTTGAGGCCGTCCATCTGCGCAATCTCACTGCCCAGCTTCTCGTCAAAATAACTGCTGGTCTTCTTCATAAACTCCTGGATTCCCGCCAGGTCCCCTTCCTGTGCCTGAAGGGTCAGCCCGGAAAACAGATTGGTGACATCGTGACGAAACGCCCGGATCTCCTGCTGCAGTTCTTCCAGCAGAGCCATGTGAGCCTGCTGCTGCAAAATGGTCTCTTCCTGCGCTTTGATCCTGTCCTGTCCCGCCACATACATGGCGGTAAATTGTATCAGAAACAGCCCTGCCACGATCAGCGCAAAGAAAAACATGGCGTAACCCGCATCCGGCGCCGCATCGGGTGAAATCAGACCGATCACCGGAAGCGTACACATGAGGGCGTAGCTCACCAACAACGTCAGAACCGCCCTCGCCCGGCTGCGAAACATCGCCGAAAAATAACGGTAAAACTCTGACTTGCGCAGTATCAGCGCCGCCAGGCACGCCAGCCCGAACAAAACCGTGTACGGAACATAAAAATGTATAAAAACAAGAAAATGCTGTCGGTCAAAGAGCGGGCTGTACGTCTGTACCGCATCGGTGATCACTGAACCGGCTGTCAGAATAATAAATGTACTGAGAACCGACGCCGTCAGCGTGTGAAGAAAGGGCAGACGGTACGTCCTGCACAGCAGCCCTCCCAGTATGACAGCGGTGACAGTATAACAAACCAGATCATAGATAGAATAAGAAATGATCTCCGGATTAATGCCCATGACATATAAAATCAGCTGCACTCCCAGCACAAGTCCCTGCACCACAAAAGAACAGCCCCAGAACACCGCCAGATACCCCCACCGGATTTTCCTTCCCAGAATACCCACGGCCAGCACAAACAGCGCAAAAGCAGTAAAAGAAAATGTATAGCCTACCGAAAACAGGCGAAATCCCAAACTCATAATTTTCTTCCCCTCAGAATAAAACTTACAGTCTGAACTGTATTTTCCAGTATAACAGATGTGAGAATATTGTAAAAGATGATTTTTTCCATTGAATAAAAATAATAGCTGTGTTATATTATAGATACAAAAAGGAACAACCGCCCACAAGGGGTTGACCATTTAAAAAGAATAGCGAAGCCACCCTAACCGGTCAATGATATGATACCTCTAAAGTAGACAGATTAAATATAAAAATCTGTTATTTTGGAGGTATTTTACATGTCAAGAAAAACGAAGTTCACGCCGGAGGAAAAAGAACAGGTTGTTATTGATTATCTTAAAGGAAATAAATCCAGGGCACAGATATGTGAAGAATTATGCATATCTTCAAGGACTATTCAAGATTGGGCTTTGATTTATAGGAAACATGGAATTATAGGTTTTTCGAGGAAAATGAGAAATCGCTCTTATTCGAAAGAATTTAAAATAAAAGTGGTTGAGGAATACATAAGAGGAGAAGGATCGTCCATTGATTTAGGAATAAAATATGATATCTCTTCTGGTCTTTTAAGAAGCTGGGTTAGGATGTATAATGCCAATAAGGAACTTAAGGATTATAATCCGAAACAGGAGGTCTATATGGCACAAGCACGGAGAAAAACAACTTTGGAAGAACGGAAAGAGATTGTTGATTACTGTATTAACCATGATTATAACTATAAAAACACCGCTGAAAAATTTGATGTTTCTTACAGTCAGGTTTATTCCTGGGTAAAAAAATATGACACTAATGGAACAGATGGACTAATGGATCGGAGAGGCCATCATAAAACAGATGATGAAGTCGATGAATTAGAACGCTTAAGGCGGGAAAATTTACGATTGAAACGTCAATTGGAAGAGAAAGATATGATCGTTGAATTATTAAAAAAAGTGAAAGAATTCGAAAGGATGTGAGACTTGGGAAAGTACGCCACGAATCAAAATATCTAGCCGTCCAGTATATTTATACAGAGAAAAACTGGAGCATAGGATGGATGTGCAGGCAGCTTGAAATATCAAGATCTGCTTATTATAAATGGCTTCATCGCGAAGTGCCTGATGAGGAACTGGAAAATATCAGACTCGCAGAACTCATCAAGGAGTACGATGAACGTTTTTGTCATATCTTAGGATACCGGCGGATGACATCTTGGATCAACCATTTCAATCATACACAGTACAGTAAAAACAGAGTTCACAGAATAATGAAAAAGCTGGGGTTCCATTCCGTGATCCGTCAAAAGAAGAAAAAATATATTTATGCCAAACCAGATGAAACAGCAGAAAATATACTTCAAAGAGATTTCTTTGCTTCTGTACCTAATCAGAAATGGGCTGCAGATGTAACAGAATTTAAAGTCCCTGGCGAGAAAAAGAAGCTGTATTTAAGTACCATTATAGATTTATATGACAGATATCCTGTAGCATATGTTATCAGTGCAAGAAACGACAACAGGCTTGTGTTTAAAACATTTGATAAAGCCATCACCGCAAATCCAGATGCCAGACCGATTTTTCATTCAGACCGGGGATTTCAGTATACCAGTAAGGCGTTCAGGAAGAAACTTGAAAAACAGGAAATGAAACAATCTATGTCCAGAGTTGGACACTGTATCGACAATGGACCAACGGAAGGGTTTTGGGGGATTATAAAATCCGAAATGTATCAGATGTACGAAATAAACAATGAGGATTCATTAAGATATGCAATCAAAGATTATCTGCGCTTTTACAGCGAAAAGCGTTTGCAAGATAGATATCACTGTAAGACCCCATTAGAAGTACGTCAGGAAGCATTGACATCGGATATAGCGATAGAATACCCTATTCCTGAAAACAAACGAATAAAGAAATATAAAGAGAAATGGAGTGCATAGAAAAACACCGGCACTTCCAAAGAGGAATGCCGGCATCTTCTATACTCAATTTTAGATATTTTACCTGTCTACTTGACAAGGGGCATATCATATCAGGGTGGTTTTGCTATGTATGGCTACTTACAAAATGTATTTAATCAAGTGGCTCTTTCACATCTTCTATCTCACACTGCATTTTTTCTCCTTCGCATGTGATGGAAATATCCACCGCATCACCGGACGTAAATGAAATGCTCATCAGCGCATCGCTTCCCTCGCCTTTATCTGAGATATCCACATCTATGGAATCTCCGAAAAATCCGCTGCCGGACTCCACGGTATACTCCGCAGATTCTGACAAAGAAGGAATGTAAATAAGATATTGAGTCACAGTCTCATCGTCGGTATCTATCTCATAGCGGAGCACGGCGGCCTGGTTGTCTGCGGGCTTCTTCTTGCTGAGCCATTCCCGGATCTGTGTATTTCCGGTCTCCTGTATGTAATCATCCACGGAAAGCAGCGCTGTCGCTGACGACATGGTGCTTTCGGTGGTAAAGGCAGCCACGGAAAGCAGAATGAGTACAAGAGGAACCAGTATCACCGCGGCGAGGATGACCGGCAACGTCCGGTCTTTCTTTTTTACCGGCGCCGCGATGTCGGTCTGCTGCTCTGGAAGAGGCGCCGCGCATCTCGGGCACAGTTTCCAGTCCGGCTCCACCGGGGCCGAACAGTTGGGGCAGGAAGGTCTTAATTTTGCGCCGCATCCGGGACATACCATATAGTCTTCCCGAAGCCGCTCTCCGCAGACCCGGCATTTAAGATTTGAGTAACTGCCCCGCACCAGCAGATAGATGATGAATCCAATCAGAGACGGCGCCAGCACAGCCAGCAGCGTCCACAACACGGCGTTCATTCCCCGGCTTGACGCATCCCTGTACACATACACGCCGACCAGCAGCGGCACTGCGATGATGATCACCAGCAGCGGCAGCAGCATTATTATAGTAATTCCTGACATATCTCGTCGCCTCCTTTTCCTCTATAAGAATACACAATGGCAATCACAACACTTCCCACTATAGACACAGCCGCATACACGAAACAGCACACTGCAAAATCCTGTCTGCTTTCCCAGGCCAGCAGGCCCATCAGAAAAACCGCAATTTGGGACAAAACAGCAGCCAGCGCCAGCAGAAACATCTGTCTTCTCAGTTTCCTTCTCTCAAACTCCTGTCGCAGCGTCTTTTCGCTCAGTGCCGGCGGAGCGTATTTCTCAAAATCGTAAATCTGTTTCATCGCTGAGCACCTCCTTCAATACATTTCTTGCCCTGTTCAGGCGGGACTTCACCGTGCCCGGCGGAATCCCCAGCACATTTGCCGCCGACTGAATATCCATATCCTCAAAATAAAACAGAATGACTGTCAGCCGAAGCTTCTCCGGCAGATTCCGCACCGCCTCATAAAGAAGCTCGTAATCCTTTTTCTCCGGCGCGGGAACAGAATGAAGCAGCTCCTCTTTTTCCCTCGTATCCCGGAAATGCAGCATGGGACTGCGGGCGATGCGGCGCAGCGTATTCCGGTATGTATTGACACATATCTTTGTAAGCCACGGCTCGAACTCTTTTGCAGGATCATACCTGGATATGTTTTTCACAACCTTCAGCCAGGTCTCCTGATACAGGTCCTCCGCCTCGAAAGAATCGCCGCAGAGGGTCATACAAAGCCCGAAAAGCCGTCTTCCATACTGCCTGATATACGAATCGATCACCCTGTTCCCCTCCTTTCTGCCAGTGTACTGTCTCATTCACATTTCGCAGAATGACGCAAAATGAAACAGTACTAGACATTTTTCTTTTCATATACAGATACAATCTGGCGGGGCAAAAAGTTCACGAGAAAATAAATTTTTTTAAAATATTTTAAGCAGCTTTTATTCCACTCTTCCTATTCCTTCCGTGATCTGCCTCGTTTTCCAGGATTTCAAGATTCCAAAGGAAAGAATGGCGCAGATTGCCAGCACACACGCCGCCACCAGGGCAAATTCCGCGCAGGCGAAATGAAAGCCATGACCGAACGCCCGCATGTCTGATATACGGTACAGGTATCTCAGCACCGGGTGAGAAAGCAGGAAGGCCGTCAGAACAGCCGTCACTCCCAATGTCACATTTTCAAACAGCATCATTTTTCTGGTCATTGCCACGCTCATGCCGACGGCGCGCAGCATACAGATCTCTCTTGTTCGTTTTTGCATCCGATATCTGAAGTTATTCATTACATTTATCATGACCAGTATAAATGTAAGGATTGATATACCATAAATGTATACCATCTGTTTGTGATAGAACATTTCATTCTGTTCTATCTCCGCAATGAGACTGCGGGTTGATATATTGGAATGATTATTGCCAATCCGGATGAGCTTTTGCTCCAGTATATTCTGCTGCTCCGTGGTCAGGCCTGCGTCTCCGTCGCAATACATACATTGGATCCCGCTCTCCGGCGCCATCTGCTGTATATACCGGTCATTGGTAATCAACAGGGGATATATGGTATTGTTACAATCAAACATAAAAGGAAAAGAAACAATCGCTTTTATTTTGTACGTTTTATACATGTACTCCGCGTCGTAGTCTTTGAACGCCTCATATTCGACGGAGCTTGTCTGTAAATCCTTTCTGTATTTTATAGTAATCGCATCACCTAGGTGATAGTCCATCAGCGGCGTGCCTTCTTTATAAAATCCCGGCAGCTCATTATTTTTGGTATCGTCCATGCGAAGCACTGACAGAATCACCTCATCATCCCCCAGAGTGTCCGGGGTAAACTCACCCTGGATCACATATTTTTGCAGTGCGTTGAGCGCCTCTTCATTATATCCCAGCAGCATAGACTGATAAACCTGGTCTGTTCCGTCATAACCACTTTTGCCGCAGCCGTATATCTCTTTCAATCTCTCATTATATTCGTTATAATACGCATCATTTCTTTTCACTCCATCTTCGTCTATGACTCGGATCGGGAGACCTGCACTGGTTTTCACCGACTGTATTCCTTCCAGATTTTTGATTTTTTCTGCATTTTCTCTCGATATTCCTTCTTCCACATTACTAAAATGCAGCATGGTCAGTGTGTACTCTCCATTCAAATAGTACATTTCCTTTGTATCTTCCCGATAAATCGTCAAAGTCTTTGCCCGGTAAGCCAGCCCTGTGAACAGCGTGACCCCCAGACAGATGGTCAGAACGGCAAAACCACTTGTTTTTAAATCTCTGAAAATGTACTTGCAGCTCATTCGGAATAAGGTTCCCGTTTTGCTGTCTTTCTGACGGATTGGAAACAGCCGTTTTCCATTTCCCGTTTCTTTTCCCGATATGGTATCGATGACAGAATTAGCCGTGACCTTTCTTCCGAATCGATATCCAATCATACTGATCAGGACAAATGTGATGACAACACAGATAAATATCGGCCATATCGGTATTACCAGACGGAAACGCACCGCCTCGCCCAAAAGACAGACTTCCAGGTCTCTGTCGCCCGATGCGAGCATGACCAGCCAGGCGGCAAAAATACCACACAGTATTCCCGCCGGCACGCTGATCCGGTATATATCAAACAATTCCAGCAGCAGCATTCTGCAAAGCTGTCCTTTTTTCATGCCAATGGCTCTCAATATTCCATATTGCTGTGTTCTCGACAATACGGTGATGCGGTAAACGCCGTAAAAAACAACCATACAGATCAGTAAAAGTACGCTGATCATCCCTGCGTCCATCAGATATAACTCCTGCAGATTTTCTCTTGCCGGACATTCTTTGATCTGATTTCTGCCGATCCCCAGCTCTTGTCTCAGTTCTTCAGCCTTGCTTTCGTAATCTACAGAATCCTGAAATCGTATATAGACAAGGTATGGCTCTGTGCTGCTTTCGTCCATAACAGTGTACAGATTTAGAGTTCCATATTTTTTATTTCCATAGATATCTGATAAAATTCCCGTCAGGATGAAGCTTTTTTCTTCCCCTGTTTCTTCCTCAGTGATACAAATTTCCTGATTGATGACGGGCTCGATGCCGAGATTCAGGAGCACCCACCTTTCCGCCACGATCTCTCCGGATTTCTGCGGCAGCCTGCCCTCCGTCAGCTTCGCCATCATGGTCATCGCCGTATCATCATTCCTCGTGAGAAAAACATTTTGTTCCTTACATTTGTACAGATCATAACTTCCCTGCTGCATCGCTGTCCATTGAATGTCCGGGTCTTTTTGCAGCAGATCGATCTGCTCCTGAGACAGCTCGTCCACATAACAATCCGACGGGGTAAACTCAGCTTTTAATTGTATATTTTCTATCTTATGATTGGTATGCAGCAAGGTCAGCAGCACTGTCAGAAGCATAAATGTCAATGCAAAACTGAAAAAAACGGCCAGCGTGTTTTTCTTGTAATTTCTTATAAATTGTTTATGCAGTCCGATATCTTTTCCATCCCCAAACATCACCTTCACCTACCTTGTAACAAATTTTCCGTCTTCTATTCTCAAAATCCGGTCCGCCAGCTGCGCGATTTCTTCATTGTGTGTGATCATGATGATTGTCTGATTGAATGTACTTCCGGTGATTTTCAATAGTCCCAGCACATCCTGGCTTGTCCTTGAATCAAGATTCCCCGTAGGCTCGTCGGCGAGAATCAGTGCCGGTTTTGTCGCCAGGGCCCTCGCGATGGCCACTCTTTGCTGCTGCCCTCCTGAGAGCTGATTGGGAAGACATTTTAATTTTTTATCAATTCCAAGCATCCGCACGATTTCCAATACATACTTTTCATCCACTTTTCTGCCGTCCAGCTTCAACGGCAGAATAATATTTTCCCAGACGCTGAGCATCTGAATCAAATTATACTGCTGAAAAATAAATCCTATCTTTCTGCGTCGGAAAACCGTCAGCGCATCATCGGACAATTCCTGGATTTTTTTCTGATCGACGATAATCTCCCCGTCGGTGGGAACATCCAGCCCTCCGACCATATTCAGAAACGTCGTTTTTCCGCTTCCTGACGAACCGACGACCGCCACAAACTCTCCCCGTTCCACCGTGAGATTGATGCCATTGAGTGCCTGCACCTGGGTTTCGCCGGCACCGTATGTCTTCCTCAGTTCTTTTATCTCTAAAATATTCATCGCATTTCCCCCCTTAACAAAAAAATATAGCCTGTATGTTTTCTATACAGACTATACCATATGATCATCACAAACCAGTCTCCACAATCTCTCACTTTTGAGACATTTCCTCCTTCATGAAGAACAGGGAAAATGTACTGCCCTCATCCATCTTTGAAGAAAGTTTGATATATCCATTTTGCGCTCTCATAACCTCTCTTGCCAGATAGAGTCCAATGCCGACGCCGGGGCTGTCGCTGACCGTCTCAGAACGATAAAATCTTAAAAACACATTTGCCTGTTCCTCCTCCGGTATTCCCGGCCCGTTATCCGAGATATCCATTCTGACCAGCGATGGATACGACTGCACACGCACTGTCACCCTTCCTCCCCGGGGCGTATATTTTATAGCGTTATCCACAATATTAGCCACCGCCTCGATGGTCCATTTTCTGTCAAAGGCAGCCTGTTCATCGGTATCGGCTGCTTCAAACCGTATCTCTTTCCGGGCCGCTATGGCCTGGAACTGGTTCCTGACCGCCTCAAGAACGGTTTGCAGCGGCTGTCTTCTGGCATGGACCCGAATGATTCCTGTCTCCAGCCGGGACAGTTTCACTAACGATTCCATTAAAAAATTCAGCGTTTCTGCCTGCTCTTCGATGGCATTGAGCGCGTCCCGGATATTCTGCCTGTCTTCCGGATTCCGCATCTTCGTCCACTCTTCCAGAAGCTGTGAATACAGTACGATATTAGAAATAGGAATGACCGCCTGATGGGATATATCAGAAATCTGTTCCTGCATCTGCTCCCGTTCCTTTGCCAGCCTGCTGACCTTCCGCTCATGGTCGCAAAGGTAACGCCACATATCACTTTCGATCACAGACATACGGGATTCATCCAGGCGCTTTTCCTGAAATTCTCCCGAAACCGCATCTTCCAGCATATCCTCCATATTTCCGGCAAATCTCTTTTCTCTCCTCGTAAAATAAAGGATCGCTCCCGCCAGGGCACACAGTAAAAACAAAACTATGACTGCCAGTACAGCAATTACAATTTCTTCATTCATACCTTCTCCGATTCTCCTGATTATTCTGGATGATTCTGAAAATCAGTTTCTCACCCATTTGTATCCCACTCCGTACACCGTCTTGATACATTCGTGCTGACTGCCCAGCTTATTCCGCAGACGGTTTACCACAACGGTCAGGGCATGCTCCTCCACATATTCCGTATCGCCCTGCCAGACGTAATCAATCAGCTGGCTGCGGCTCAGATTCCTCCCTTTGTTTTCCAGCAGACATCTGAGCAGCCTCTGTTCCGTTTTACTGAGCTCCAGGATATCCTTTCCTCTCATGAATTCCATTTTGCTAAAATCAAAACAAAAATCATCGATTCTGTATACATCTGGCGAAGGATTTCTGTCTCTTAACTGTACGCTGACCCTGGCCCGCAGAACCATCAGACTGAATGGTTTCGTGATATAGTCATTGGCCCCCAGTTCCAGACCCGATACAATATCCATCTCCATCTTATTAGCAGTGAGAAGTATGACCGGCACGTTGTCCGTCTTGCGAATCCCAGTCAGAAAGTCCATACCATTTCCATCCGGCAGGTTCACATCCAGTATGATAAGATCCACAGGCTGCTCTTCATATATATCGGAAGCTGACCGGAGCGAAAAAGCCTGAAGGCAGAGAAACTCCTTCCGCAAAGCCAGCCTGATCCCGTCATTCAGTTTCTTATCGTCTTCCACAATGAGGATTGTTTTCATACCATCTGCCCCATGACGTAAGCCTTCTCCGGCAATGCCGTCTTTGCGACCTTTCCTGCCTCCATGACATTTTCCGCATATAATTTTCCTTTTATCTCATACTCCTCGAGATGCTCCACAAAGCCATCCAGATCCCCGAGAGACCGTTCTATGATCTCCCTTTGCAATCCTGCCGACACAATATAATATACTTCTTTTTTTCCGAGATGCTGCCAGATTGGATATGTACGGTCAATAAAGGTCTTCATCTGGGCGCTGATCCCGTAAAAGTAAACGGGCGTGGAAAGAACCAGCACATCTGCCTCTTTATATTTTTCCAATATCTCTCTCATATCATCCTGCAGAACACAGATTCCCCCGTTTTTCATACAGGCATCGCAGGCGTGGCAGAATCCGATATTCTTTTCCGCCAGACGAATCAGACAGACCTCATTTCCCTGTGATTCTGCGCCTTCTTTGAATTTCTCACACAACAACTGGGAATTTCCGTTTTTCCTCGGACTGGACGATATTATTAATACTTTCTTCATTTTTAATGCTCCTTTAAGGATAAAACTTACAGACTAAACTACATTTTCCAGTATACCAGATGTGTGAATTTTGTAAAAGATGATTTTGACCTTTAGCGCCTGTCTGGATCATACCCTGTTTAACTGCTCCACACAGCCTGACTGGATGGCCGTGATATTTTCTCTTATCATTTCTTCCGGCCAGTCCCACCACCGAAGGCGCAGCAGTTCCTCCACGGTATCTTCGTCGAATCTTCTGCGGATGATCTTTGCAGGAACACCTCCCACAATGGTATAGGGCGGCACGTCCTTTGTGACCACCGCCCGGCTGCCGATCACCGCGCCGTCTCCGATGGTCACTCCCGCGAGGATGACCGCCTCATAACCAATCCATACATCGTTTCCGATGACGATATCTCCCTTATGATCCCAGGCCTCTTTCATCTTGTCCCACGGGAGCCCCCATTCCTCAAAAAACAGAGGAAATGTATAGGTGGATAAAGAATCCAGCGTATGGTTGGCGCTGTTAAACAGAAACTTTGCTCCACAGGCAATGGAGCTGAACTTTCCGATGATGAGTTTATCCCCATTGATCGGATAGTGATACAACACATTATTCTGCTGAAACTCTTTTGGATCGTGGACAAAGTCATTGTATACTGTATAATCGCCCACCTGAATATTGGGATTTGTGATAACATTTTTCAGATAAATGGTCTGTGTGTCCCCGGTTCTCGGGTAAATTTTGTTTGGTGCAGCCATGTTTCATCATTCCTTTCTTTCCTGGTGCTGAATTATTTTACTTGTAATCACTGGCACAAATTTTCTTTGCAGCAATTTCTGTTACAGGACTATTTTATTGGTCATCCAGAATACATGGCTATTTTACTTTTCAGAAAATGTACTTTCAATCCACAGAACGCTACCGTATCATTCTGTGGAAAATACCATGGAAACAGACACACTTCCCGGCAGAGGAACTCCCGCTGCCATATTCGTATGGGCAGCGCTTTTGCTTTTCCCCTACTGCACTGTCTCGATCCATTTTTCCATAGCCTGGACGAGCAGCATCTGCTGCTGCAGTACAGCCCAGCCGGTTTCCGGAATATCCGGGTTATCTTTCTTTGCCGCTGCATTTTCTTCCAGATATCCCTTCAAAATACGGATATTATCAGAAATATTTTCCAGACACTTTTTCCGTTCCTCTGCCGGCAGGCCGTCCAGATTGACGATTACGGCGTTAAAATCCAAAAAGAACCGGATGGGTTGATTGGATATCTCAAGCATCAGCCTCTGAAATTCTTCCTCTCCGGTTTCCGTCAGAGAATACACTGCTTTTTCCGGCATTTTCCCTTCGCGGACAGTGTTTCCCGTAATAAATCCCTTCTTTTCCAGCTGAATTACTTTCTTATAGATAGATGGGGTGCTGATTTTCACCCACTTTGAAATGTTTCGATATTCCACCAGTTTCTGAATGTCATAAGCGCTCAGTGGCTCTTTTTTCAGCATACCAAGCACGATCAAATCTATGGCCGCCATTCTATTCTCCTTTCTCTCTTGACAGATACTATAATTTATAGTAGTATGTGTTTCCGCAGTTTTACTATAAATTATAGTAGTCTATTTTATATCAAAAGTCAAGAGAAAGGAGTACACGTATGAACACTCAAAACAACAAAATGAATCTTCTGGGTAGTGTGCCAGTTCCCAGAGCTTTACTTTCCATGGGGCTTCCGACCATGGCGGGAATGTTGATCAATGCCCTTTACAGTCTGGCCGATACCTACTTTGTGGGCGGACTCGGCACGGTGCAGATGGCTGCCGTAACCGTAGCCTATCCTCTGGGACAAATCGTTGTGGGGCTGGGACTGCTGTTTGGAAATGGAGCTGCCGCCTATCTATCCAGGCTTCTGGGTCAGGACAACCGAAAGACGGCAAATGCAGTGGCAAGCACCGCTTTATACAGCAGTATCGGAATCGGCGCCATTGCCATCCTCCTCTCCCTGTTTTTCCTGCAGCCAATCCTACGGCAGTTTGGAGCGCTTGCTGACATTATGCCCTATGCATTATCTTACAGCCGCATTTACATTACATTTTCTATATTCAATGTCTTCAATGTGGCTATGAACAACATCGTTTCCAGCGAGGGAGCCGCCAGAACTGCCATGCTCGCTCTGATGTCCGGCGCTGTATTAAATGTAATCCTGGATCCGATTTTCATTTATACATTGGGACTGGGCGTTTCCGGCGCGGCCATCGCCACCGCACTCTCGCAGATGGTATCTTCCGCCATCTATATCACTTATATTCTCCGCAAAAAAAGCGTATTTACCTTCCACATCAGAGAATGCCGCTTTTCCGGAGACATTTTATCGGAGATACTGAAAATAGGCGTTCCAACCCTGCTGTTTCAATTACTCACCAGCATTTCCATTGCCATGATCAATGATGCCGCCAAGGAGTACGGTGGTTCCGCCCTTGCAGCCATGGGACCGGTCACGAAAATCCTGTCGATGGGAACCCTGATCGTATACGGTTTTCTGAAGGGCTTCCAGCCCATCGCCGGTTACAGCTATGGGGCAAAAAAATATGAACGCTTACTGGAAGCCATCCGGACAGCGACCCTATGGTCCACCATCTTCTGCATCATCTTCGGCCTCGCCACTGCCATTTTTTCCGGTCCGATCATGACACAATTTACATCCGGAGACGCACAAATGATACAGACTGGCCAGCGGGCATTACAGATCAACGGCCTGTCCTTTATGCTTTTCGGCGTCTACACCGTTTACTCTTTTCTATTCCTCGTCATGGGAAAAGCCAGAGAAGGCTGTCTTCTCGGGGCCTGCCGACAGGGCATCTGCTTTCTCCCTGCGATTTTGCTGCTGCCGCACATCCTTGGACTGAACGGCGTTATTCTGGCACAGCCCGTGGCCGATGTTCTCTCGTTTGTCATCACCATAATCATGGCGGTAAGGCTGCACCGGGAGCTCAACGCTGCCCGGAACAGAAAGCCTCTGACCGAACATGACAGCAACAGACAGCCATAATTTCATTGGTATACTTTCCAGAGAACATTTTTTATAACAGCCAGATCCTCAAAACCATTATTTCAGATCAAAAGAAAGGAGAGCCTCCCGGCGGAAGCTCTCCCACTTATCTTTCATCCATTCTTATTATGATTTCATTTCTTCGATTCCGTTTTCGCCATCTCATTTTCATCATTACGTTATTTGCCTTTCTTTCGTTTCCTCTGATAAATAATCTTTCTGATGGCAGAAATCGAAAGGCTGTACCGGTCAGCCAGCTCTTCCACCGAACTTCCCTGACGGTATTCTGATATAATCTTTCCGTTGCGTTTCTCAAGTTCCTCCCGATAACCGGACAGCTCGCCCCAGGCTTTGTGCTGCTCTTCCTTGGCAGGTACATAAATGTATCCCGCCTGAACATATTTCTGCAGCTCCTCGACCAGCTCATCGGGAAGAATTACATTTGCATTGATGTATTTCATATGCAGGCTCCTTCCCTAATTGATCGTCCAGGAAGCAAAGCCAGTCATATGCAAGCGACTATTTGTATTCTCTCCACGCAAATGTCGCTCTTTTCACTGGCTTTGCGTGGAGCCATACATCATTTTTTCGTTTTTTATTTCGGCACATTTTTATCACCTTTTTCTATCTATCTGCGTTTTATCTCCGTCATTTATAAATGTATTCTACCATCTGTACTGTCAAAATGCCCAAGACATTTTAAATATAACGTCTCACTCTCTTCTTATATTCCTCATACGCCGTTCCGAATCTTTCTATACATTCTCTTTCCTCTGCCAGAATAATCCAGTGAGCAGAAATCTGAAAGATCATTATAATCCCCATCAGGACCAAAGACTGTGTCAAAAAAGCCATCCCCATAAAGCAAATAAAATATGCCACATACATGGGATTGCGGGAAAATCGGTATATCCCATTGATATTTAATCCTGTGTCATCAGGAGAAGAAAAATTTACCATAGAAGCAGCGCATAAACAAAGCCCCGTAAGGTAAAGGACTGTCCCCACATAAAACTGCCAGGAAAAATCCGGTTTTTTGTCCAAAGCTGAAAGCAGCAGAAATCTTACTGCTAAAAATGGAACTAATAATAAAATGCTGTTCATATATTTATCCGTACCCACAAGTTTTATTCAAAGACGATATTTATTAAATATTTACTTTTGATTTCCAGCATCACGTTTTCATCGGGAGAAAATGTTTTGCCGATTACACGGTACACAGGCAAACCTGTTTCACTTTGTTTTTCCTAAGAAAGTCCGGATTCACAGATATCTACTTGGCGAGGATTTCGTCATTGCCGTAAAAAGTTTCCAGCAACTCCGGTTTTATGGACTGTAGAGAACCCAACCAAAAGATGAGCGGAATGATTTTTCAGTTTGAAAGGCTCTAAAGCGGATAATTCAAATATACCGTGTGGAAGAACATTAGCCAATAAACTTTTCCATGCCTTCTTTCAGTCTGTAAATTCAAATAACTCCTCCACCGTCGTATGAAAAACTTTTGCAATATCCATTGCCATTTTCAGAGATGGATTATAGCGCCCGTTTTCTAAATGGACAATTGTTTCTCTACGAACACCAATCAAAGCTGCCAACTCACTTTGTTTCATATTTTCTTTTTCCCTGTATTCTTTAATCTTTGTTTTCAACATCGTTATTCCATCCCATTTTTATCAATCCAGTAAAATACAATGGCTCGAATCAGCACTAAAATAAAAATACCGCCTGTTACAAGATAGCCTGTTAAATATGGAGAAGTGCCGTCTAACAGTAAAAAAGGAAAGGTGATAATTCCCATAAAGACGATGGCAACCTTGAAGCAGATAGCATCTGCGATTTGTACGGTCTTTTTCGCGTATTCGTCCATAACATCAGCATTTTTCTTCAACCAACTTACGACAGCCAATAGAATAATCGCAATCCATACCGGCGCATTGGAATTTAACTTATAAATCACCATCAGATGATAGTATGCCGGAATACAAAAGGCAACAATGGCTTGGACAAACATAAGCATTCTTAGACTAATTCTTTTCATAGCAACCTCCAAGTGATATATTTATAACTTCTTGTTGTTATAAATATATCACTTCTGATTTCCTGTGTCAATAGATTATGTGAAATATTTTTAACTTCTCAATGCGGAACAGTGGTCTGCTGTCTATCAAATTCTTCAAGTGACCTTCCGGGCATCTGCCGCCATACCGAAAACAGGAGTATGGCTCTGACTACTTGATTCGACAGAAAGTGAAATCCGGGGAATTGTTTCAAGTGGGAAAAGCTGTTTACTCAGAGGAAAGGCATGTGCCGGAGCTGGCAGTTCTGGCATTTAAATATCCCCATGCAATCATTACCATGTACAGCGCATTTTTATACATTCATTTTAGCTGCTCCCATAAAGATTGCCTGACATTTGCTCCGGATGAAATAATGGTTTTCTCTATTTCATCTCCGCTTTTATACACCCTGTACTCCACCTGAAAATACGGCTCTTCCCCGTATACCGGCACCAGCACCTCGCTGCTGCTGTACTGAGCCTGGCGGAACTCGTAGCCACAGCATTGGAAGGCAGCCTCCACGGTGATTCCCGCTTCCGAAAATGTAAAGTTCTGAAATGTGTCGGCGCTTTCTTTGATTCGCCTGTAAAGCAGAGATGGCGGGGCAGCGGTCAGATTATAGCTATCCTGCGCGCAGATAAAAGACAGCGCTGTCAGGGCCATCAAATCTCCGTAAGATGCAATTTCTATGTTTTCATTCTTATATTCTGCAGAAAAGGAAACTCCTGTCAGCAGCAGCATGAGAAGGGCCGCACCGACTGCCTTTGCCGGCGCATACCGGCGGTTCAGCCAGAGTACATTTTCTTCTTCCCATTCCAGATTTTCTCCTGCCCTGCAATCCCGGTAGGATTTATATTCCCGGATGAGCCGGTACACCGGAATATGGAAACCGGAACCTTTGCCAAGCACTATCCACGTTCTTTTCCTTATATCAGCTTTCTCCGGCAGAACAGGATATTATGAGGGGATTTTCCTTTGCCCCGACAGGCGGGATCAGCGGCAGGCTATATGCACACTGGCTAAAGCTGTCTAATATGAATATTATCAATGGCCTGATTGAGAAAGGGTTCATACAGACACAAACCGGACGGCATATTGCACTTCACCCAATGATACAGGAAATTACTGTTAACGAAACAACTCCATCTGTAGAGAACGTATTCCCGTACATGGAGAAATACCACTATACAGCCGGAATGGAATTACTCATCAGTAAATTACATTATTAAAGGATAAAACTTCCGGTTCTGAATCAGACCGGGCGCTGCTCCTAGATTATCAGGCATCCTCCGCCAGAGAATGGATTTCTATGATCACACCGGTTTTGAAGAAATACAAAGCTATTACAAAGGCGATTCGGACAAAGCCGTTAGAAAAGGAATCTCTTCAGTCACAGAAAAAGAAATATGACAACTTATCTGATCAGCTGACAGAGATCAGGTTTATCAGAAGTTATATGCCACGATGGGACAGAGATTCGATGCCTCCCTGTTTCATGAATCTGTCAGTGATATAGATGACCGGCTTGGTGAAAATCTGGAAACTTTCTATGAACAGGCTTATCAAAAGCGTGCTTTATGGAAAATGGAACTCAGAAAAAACAGCCTGTCCAACTGAAGAAAAAAGTGCATGATCATAAATGGTAACAGGCGGCACTAAGTACCGCCTGTTACCATTTAGTTAGACTTTTATCGAGGGCTTACACCTGTCTAGCAGCCCTGTCAGGAATAAAGCTTCTGTTCTCTACTCCTCTTCAAAGATCTCTTTCCCGTTTGTCTCAATGACTTTTTTGTACCAGTAGAAGCTGTCCTTTTTGAAGCGCTCAAGTGTGCCTCCCTCCTCTTCTTCCCGGTCCACATAAATGAAGCCATATCGCTTCTGATATCCGTTCAGCCAGCTCAGAAGGTCGGTGAAGGACCAGGTGCAATAGGCCAGTACCTGGCAGCCCTCTTCCACAGCTTCTCCCAGCGCCTTGATATGCTCCTTCAGGTAGCAGATCCTGTACTCGTCATGTATCTGACCGTCCTCAGTCTTTTTGTCAAACGCTCCCAGTCCGTTCTCAGAGATGACTATGGGCAGCGCATAGCGGCTTGTAATCTCTCTACAACAGAACTGAAGTCCCGAAGGATCGATACTCCAGTCCCAGTCTGTGGTCATCAGATACGGATTGGCCGGATTTTTGTAAATCCCCGGCATCCCCAGCTCCTGGGCAGAGCCCTTAATACCGGTCGTGTTCATCGTCCCATAGGGAGTGGCTCCGTCCATGGGATTGTACTCGCACACACAACTCTGGTAATAGTTCACACCCATAAACGTGATTTGTGATGCCGCCTGTCTGAGAATCTCCTCGTCTCCATCAGCCATGTCCGGTGCAATCTTTTTTTTCTTCAAATATGTCATCGCTGCAACAGGATAGCGCCCGTATGCATAGACATCCATCCACCAGTAGTTTTTCAGATCATCGTAGTTGGCTTTTGCCATAGCGTTGATAGGCCTGCAGTCCAGGGCATAGGAGGGGGTGTAGGCAAAGCTTGCCCCTATCTGTCCCTTCCCTCCCATCTGCCGGTAAGCCAACACCGCCTTTGCATGAGCCATAAACGCATGATGATTGACCTGGTAAAACATCTTCTGGTTATCAAATTTACCCGGCGGATGCTGGGCTGTCAGCCATCCCAGCGAAGTAAATATATTCTGCTCGTTCAGAGTGATCCAATACTTTACCTTGCCGTCAAACCTAGAAAACAGCGTTTTTGCATAATGTACATAATCATCGATGATGCGGGGGCTCTCCCACCCCTGATACTCATCGACAAGGGCCTGGGGCAGATCCCAGTGGTAAATGGTCACCATGGGCTCTATGTTGTATTTCAGGCACTCGTCAATGATATTCTGGTAAAAGGCTATTCCCT
The DNA here is from genome assembly GCF_002161065.1 of Eubacterium sp. An11. Lineage (GTDB taxonomy): Bacteria > Bacillota > Clostridia > Lachnospirales > Lachnospiraceae > Anaerobutyricum > Anaerobutyricum faecale. Next base: position 41,992 of record NZ_NFLV01000026.1, read on the forward strand.
CCTCGTTGACCTCCCCAGTCCCCTCAGGGAAGATCCTGGCCCAGGAGACAGAAAAGCGGTATGTATTCAGCCCCATCTCTGCCATCAGTGCGATATCTTCTTTGTACCTGTGATAGTGATCCACTGCCACATCCCCTGTAGTGGCTTTGTAAGTCTTGCCCGGAATGCGCACAAACGCATCCCAGTTCGTCATCCCTTTTCCGCCTTCTTTCCATCCGCCTTCAATCTGATATGCGGCAGAAGCACTTCCCCAGAGAAATCCCTCCGGAAATCCTGCTGCTCTCATCTGTTCCATGTCTCTTCCTCCTTTTATTTTCGATTAACGTACTATCAGTATATCATCCAGCTCCTTCACCGGTCCGGAGGCGGTGGAAGAAACATCCGCAAATGCATCCATGTTGGATACAATAACCGGAGTCGTAATGTCATATCCCGCCTTCACAATCTCATCTTTGTCAAACTCCAGAATAACTTCTCCCTTCTTAACTGTATCTCCGGAAGCCTTTTTCGGATGGAAATATTTTCCTTCCAGATTTACCGTGTCCATACCTACATGTATCAGTAATTCCACACCATCCTTGCTGGTCATTCCGACTGCATGACCGGTCTCAAACATTATATCTATTTTTCCGTCAAATGGGGCTGCCACTTCTCCCTTCTCCGGGATGACAGCGGCGCCTTTTCCCAGAATTCCCTGTGAAAATGTAGCGTCCTTCACCTGCTCCAGCGGGATGCACTCTCCCTGGATAGGGCTCGAAATACGGATTTCTCTTCCCTCCGGAAGGGGAGCGACTGCAGGCTTGGCTTCTTCTTCCAGAATATCCTCATCGTCCTCGTCCACAATGTCTTCAAAACCGATCAACATAGTAGCGATAAATGCCACAATGATTGTTATGACAATGGTAAGGGCTGCTATCAAAAGGCTGGCCGCTCTGTCCTCCTCCACATACTGAACAATCGTCACGATTGCCGGTGTTGCGATACCAAAGCATTTCATCTGGAAAAATCCACCGAAGAGTCCACCTGCGACAGCTCCGATGCAGGCTCCCAGCATTGGCCTTTTCAGTCTCAATGTCACACCGTAGAGAGCGGGCTCTGTAATACCTGCCACAAGTGCGGAGAATGCGGAGGAGCCTGCCACCTGTTTAAAATCTTTATTTTTGCTCTTTACGGATACGGCAAGAGAAGCAGCACCCTGCGCCATGTTGGAGCAGAGCTCACCGATACAGATAAAGTTCTCATACCCGGTTGTAGCAATCATACCAAGCTTTATCGGGGTAAATGCATGGTGCATGCCAGCCATGACAACAAACGGATAAATACCGGCCACCAGTCCGATAGCGATAAAACCGAGCTGGTCATGGATAAAGTATACGACATCTGACAGGATATTGCCGAGGATTGCCCCCAGAGGTCCCAGTACGATCAGAGCAATCGGTGCCTCGATCAGCACCACCAGCATGGGGCGCAAAAAGTTCTTGGTCACCACGGGCGTAATCTTATCTGCCAGCTTCTCCACATACTTTAGGGACCATACTGCCAGGATGATCGGGATGACCGAGTAGGAATAGGAAGCATAGGTAACCGGAATAAAGCCGAGGAATTTTACCACCTCCCCTGCCTCATTTGCATTGCTCATCAGAGAAATAAAATTAGGATGGAGCATGATAAGCGCAATGCTGGCCGCATAGTACATATTTGTCCCGAATTTCTTTGATGCAGAAATGGCAATCAAAACAGGCATAAAGAAAAAAGCTCCGTCTCCCATAACGCTTAACAGGTTATAGGTATTCCCTTCTGTATCAAGCACACCTATCATGGGCAGTAGCGTCAAAAGCACCTTGATCATGGCTGCGCCGATGATTGCTGGAATAACCGGCGCCATAATGCCGGAAATCGTATCCATCAGCATAGAGACGATTCCCTTCTTTTCCTGCTTCTGTGGTGCTTTCTTCGGAGCCTCGTTTGAGAAGTTGCCAAGCTTATTCAGCTCTGCAAAGACATTGGCCACGTCATTTCCTATGATGATCTGGTACTGTCCTGCCTTCTTCATCACTCCCATAACACCTTTTGTCTTTTTCACTGCCTCGTCGTCCACAATGGACTCGTCTTTCAGCGTGAATCTTAGCCTGGTCATACAATGTACAAGGCTGATTACATTTTCTTTTCCTCCTACACGCTGCAGGATTTTCTTTGCAACATTTGCGTAATCCATATCTTCACCTCATTAGAATTAATATATGTATCCCGGAAGTATCCGGAAAAAGAAAGACCTAGCCTTAAAGAGCACATTTTCCCGGGAAATGTACCCTTCAGGGCCAGGTCTTGCTTAACTGAATAATAACAAACCTGCGAACTAGCGATGCTGTTCGTCCAGTATTCTCTTTATATGAATCAGCAGATACAGCTCCTCATCTATGCTGATCCGGTATCCGTACTGCTTTTCAATGAACCGGGCCACCTTTTCCACCCCCGTATAGGCATGCCCGTTTTGTGCCACCATTGCCTGGTATATCTCCCCCATGCTGTCTTGATAGACCTCACCGTCCAGGACTCTGGCTGAGAAAAATTTTAAATGCGTCAGAAACCTCTGATAGGACACAGAATCCTCGTCAAATTCAATCCTGAAATGTATTTTTACAATCTTGATAATGGCATTAATTAGCTCTGTCATCTTCTGCACATCTGAAACCTCGCTGCTCTCAAGCTCTGAGGATATAATGTGCATGGCGATAAATCCCGCCTCGTCTTCTCCCAGATCAATATCTGTCATCTTCCGTATCCACTCAATGGCCTCCTTGGCCACCCTGTATTCCTGTGGATAAAATTTTCGAATTTCGTGTCGCATCAGATTCTTAAGGCTGATTCCGCTCTGGTATCTCTCCACAGCGGAATTGATGTGATCAGTCAATGTCACATAGAGGGTATCTCTCACCTTCAGTCCTGCTTCTCTAGAAGCATTGACTACCTTGCCGGCAATCTCCAGATATTTCTCCGAGATTTCTCTCACCACCTGCTGGAGCCTGTAATTATCCTCCGCACTCTTCAGACAATAAATCTTCTCCACGCGGGACTTGTCCAGCTCTTCGCCCTTTTTCTTTTTAAAACCAATCCCAGCGCCGGTAATGATAATTTCCTGGCTGCACGAATCCATCGATACAACTGCATTTGTATTCAGAACTCTGATGATTTTCACCTGTTCCTACCCCCTCCAGCAAGCATCCAAAACGGCTTTACAATAAAAAAACTGCCCATAATACTATTATCCCAATCAGTATTATAAACAGTCTTGCTTACCATCACGTAATAACAAACTTAATTTATGCGTATATATTAACAGTTCTCAGTTCATTTGTCCATAGCTATATTTATTTTCATCATATATCATAATTCCTTCTTTGATTTTTATGCAATATTACCAAAATTATTTTCTCCGCTTCAGACAACATGTGGCGCTATACCGCTCATCTCAATTCCATAAAATGTATGGATCTTCACTATGTCAGTACAGAAATTCGTCCAAGAATACGGACGAAATTTGTTGATGAAAGAGTCTTTTTGACCTATGTTAATTTCACTTTTTGAAAGTTGTCCATACTTTGCTTTTATATACATATGTGTCTATATTACCGTTTACTCATTTGATACTATATGATATAATAGTTTATATTATATATCATATAATGAAGCGAAACGCAATGAAAGAAAATGAGTGGAACGTGAAACTATAGCTGAGCGTATCCGGGATAATATGCACGAACTGGCAAAAACCGGACGGTGGCTTGGAGGCACAACTCCCACTGGATATTCTTCTGAATCAGTCCAGAAGGTCACCACAGACGGAAAGGCAAAGAAAGCCTGCAAATTGAAACTGATACCGGAAGAGGCAGAGATTATCAAATTGATCTTCGATCTATATATTGAATATGACTCATTGACAGCCCCAGAATCGGAATTAATGAAACTGGGGATCAAAACAAAGAATAATAAACACTTCACCCGTTTTTCCATAAAATCCATTTTACAGAATCCAGTCTATATGACCGCAGATGAAACCGCCTACAATTACCTTGTAAAAGAAAATACAGATCTGAACTCTGATAAGAAAGATTTTGATGATATCTATGCCATTATGGCATATAATCGTACCCGTCAAGAAAAAGGAAAGGCAGTCACCTATCTTCCGCCCGATAAGTGGATCGTAGCAGTATGCCTGCATCCGGGGATTATTCCAAGCAAGATATGGATTTCCGTCCAGGATTCCCTCAACCGGAATAAAAGTAAAGCCTACCGTAAACCCCGAAATAATAAAGCATTACTCACCGGCTTGTTATACTGTACCTGCGGTAACCGTATGTACCCGAAGATCAGCAAACAGAAAACTGCGAATGGTAAACCGATCTATATTTATGTATGCAAGCTGAAAGAACGCAGCAAACGCACGCTTTGCAACAGCAAAAATGCCAATGGAAATACCCTGGATGTGGCTGTTATCGAGCAAATCAAACTGCTTGAGGATGACAAAGGCTCTTTTATCGATCAGCTGGAGCAAAGCAGGAAATTCTATACCAGGAACCGGGTAGCCTATGAAGACCAGATTGCTTCTATGCAGAAAAATAAATCCGATATTGATGTTATGCGTCAGTTATTATCAGTTTTCAAAGACAGTATTGATGAAATGACCGTGGAACAGAAACGCTCTGCAATCCGTACTCTGGTCCGTAAAGTCGTGTGGGACGGCGTCAAAGCTCATATTATCTTATTTGGCGCACAGGATGATGACATTGAGTATCCGCCGCTCTCCCAGTTCAGCAATGAAACAAACGCTGCGGAGGATGACGATATCCTCACAAAAACCCATCGGGGAGAAGATATCAAAAGGGACTTTACAGTCAATAGATTAATATAAAATTGTTGTTTCCCTCTCCAAACCGCATTTCTTACTCTTTCTTTTTGGTGTATGCAATGTATTTTTGTCCCCACTCCTGCAGCGCCTCCATTACGGGATGAAATTCTTTCCCCAGCGCTGTTAAAGAATACTCGACTTTCACAGGGACAGAGTCATACTGCTTTCGCTCCACCAATTCGTTTTCGATGAGTTTTTTCAGTTGAACCGACAGGGTGGCATGGGTCATTTTGGGCATGAGGCGCTGAAGCTCATTGAAACGAACAGGACCGTCCTCCAGATAATGCAGGATCAAAACCGCCCATTTTCCTGAAATCAGACTCTGGGCCGTGGCGTAAGGACATTTTCCAAACCTCTCTTCGATGGTTGTATCCGTTTCAATTAATCGCTTCATCATTATTACCTCTTAATTATTATCTGTTCTTAATTATTATCTGTTAAGTATCTCTTCTTAAATTAACGCTTCCTAACTGTTGTCTCTTATACATCAAATTCTTCTTTCAGATCCAGCATGCCGCGAATCTCCACATGGCCGTTTTCCAGATAAAACATACCCATTTCCCAGCCATTCTTGTCATACAAACTCATGATCTGCGGCATTGCTTCTCGTACCTTCTCTAAAAGGTTCTCGTCTTTTACGATTTTCACAACGCCGTCGTAACGCATAAATTCCTGACCGGATACTGCCAGCACTTCCACCTTCGGATTTTTTGTGAGCTGGGAATATACATTTTTAAATGTTCCGCATCCAAAGTAGAGGCGGTCTCCATCCAGTAAATGAAATCCGAAAGGGCGTCCTTTTGGCTGATCACCATCTGTGGTCAGAAAATAAAATGTCTTTGCATCATCTAAAAACTTGTTTACTTTTTCAATATTAGTCATTTGCGTATCCTCCTTAAATATAAGTCACTTTTTTGAACCGCTTTAATTATATGACCAATATTAAAATCCCACAAGTACGATTATTTTTGATACCTGGTATCATAAAGGATACCTTGGCTATCGCATGGCATTACCGTCATGCAGCCTCTACTTCTCCGCGATCTTCCTTGCCACATAGACGCCGCTGGCTGATGCATGGGACAGGGAGTGTGTCACACCGCTTCCGTCTCCGATCACATAGAACCCTTTGTGCGTCGTCTCCAGATTCTCATCCAGCTGCACTTCCATATTGTAGAACTTCACTTCCACACCATAGAGCAGCGTATCATCGTTTGCCGTTCCCGGCGCGATCTTATCGAGTGCATACACCATCTCAATGATACCGTCAAGGATACGTTTCGGCAGTACCAGACTCAGATCTCCGGGCTCCGCTGAAAGTGTAGGGCGCACAAATCCTTCTTCAATCCTCTTTGCCGTACTTCTTCTGCCGCGAATCAGATCGCCAAATCTCTGAACAAGCACTCCGCCACCCAGCATATTGGAAAGCCGTGCAATGCTTTCGCCGTATCCGTTACTGTCTTTAAAAGGCTCGGAGAAATGCTTTTCCACCAGAAGGGCGAAGTTTGTATTCTCCGTCTGCTTTGCAGGATCCTCGTAGCTGTGTCCGTTTACCGTCACGATCCCATTGGTATTCTCATTTACGACGATACCGTAAGGATTCATACAAAACGTCCTTACCTTATCCTCAAACTTTTCCGTGCGGTACACGATCTTGCTCTCATAGAGCTCATCGGTCAGGTGGGAGAAGATCACGGCAGGAAGTTCAACTCTCACGCCGAGATCCACCCGATTTGATTTTGTCGAGATGTCCAGCCTTTCACAGATTTTCTCCATCCATTTGCTTCCGCTCCTGCCTACTGAGACGATACACTGGTCACACTCATAACCCGTATCCCCGCATATCACCCGGTAACCGTCGCTGCTGGCCTCCAGATCATCCACAGAGCTGTTAAAATGAAACTCAACCTTCTCTTTCAGTTCCGCGTACATATTTTCCAGCACGACATAATTGATGTCCGTACCCAGATGACGTACCGATGCATCCAGCAGTTTCAGTTTATTTTGCATACACAGCTTTTTGAACTTCGTACCCGCAGTGGA
>NZ_NFLV01000027.1 GCF_002161065.1 Eubacterium sp. An11
ATTTCTATAACAGTACTAAAAGTTGAGTACTGAACTATTAGCACGGATTGATAAGAATCGAGTCTATTGTCTCACATATGACTATGATTTTCGAGGTACGGAGTATTTACCGTTTACGTTGTTCCGGCAGTTCCAATAGTACTTGACACGATTGCTGTGAGAGTAGCTTTTTCTAACTGAAGACCAAAACATGCAGTGATACCTGCTAACATTGCAACTTGCTCTAGTATAAGAACAGTAGCATCAGAAAACGGGATTGGCACGACTCCTGTTGCCGCTGCGGCTGAGGCTGCCGCAACTACTACGGCATATGCTTTTTCAATTTTTAATTCCAAATTTACAGACTGAATTGCAACAAATGTTTTTTTTACTGCATCTGGAATGACACTATTCATCATTGAAGCAAGAGTATCCAACCCAAAAGATTTAGCAGTATATTCATTATTCATTTCATAATCTTCAGCTAGTACCGGTACTATTCCGACAATTGGAAGATTCTCTTTTTCTATTTCCCATTTCATCTGCCTGGCAGCCTTTACAGAAAAAGATTGTGTCAATACAATAATTATGGGAACATTGTAAATGGATGTTTTATTAAGAAAATTTTTTTAAAAATCAATTTCGGTTTGTTTAAATCGGTTGGAATGAGTATTAATACAGTACCAAATACAATGATTGGCCTCGCCTACATCACCATTGCTAAATCCTTTTCTTATTATATCAATGACCTGATTCAATAAATTCTCAATATCATTTTCGCCTCCGTTCCAAATGTATATTTCCATTATCAAAATTACTAATAATTTACTAAAACCGGAGATAATTACATCTCCGGCTCAAAAAACTATTTTATAATTTGCATTCAAAGTGGGAACAAAAACTATGTGAATTAACTGTGTAATTTTTTAATCTGCACAATTTCTTTTCTCCAATAGTATATCGCCAGCATCTCGGGTTATTTTTTACTGGTTTAATAGCTGAATTCGTTGGATCGTACCAAATTTGCAGAAAGCACATTTTTTTATCCAATATTTCCTTCTTTGGCTATTCCCTGCATAACGTTCTCCTTAAAAAAATAATAAATAATTTTCTTCACGAGCATTTATTTTCATTATTCCACCCAAAACTAAATTATAAATAATAATACAATAGTTGCTATCAAAATAAGTACCCAAAAAATCATATATCTTTTTTTCATTTTTTCTGCTTTAGAATCCCAAACAGCGCATTTTCGTTTTTCTTCATCCCATTCTCTACTCCAACTCCAGGTCAGAGGATTTGTCCCAAATTATTTTAAGACTTTCCTGTAATTATTCTCGTTCTCCATGCACAATTGCGACATATCTATATCCGAATCGACATGATTATCCTCTACCATAGAGCACCATTTTGACAATCCCAGTGCCATATACAGAGCGGTACATTTTGAGCATCTGCTTATAAATGATACACGGTTCATTATATGTGCATATTAGAATACTCTTTATTAAAAAAATGCAACAAATAGGTTGAATTTCTCCTATTTTTGGATATAATAAAAATAATAAAAGCGAAGGAGGTTTTCTCTATGAAAATTAATACAAACAATCTGATCTCTATTACTGAAGCAAATCAGAACTTCTCCAAAGTTGCTCGCCTTGTAGATGAGAGCGGCTCAGTAGTTATCTTAAAAAACAATGTTCCTCGCTATCTTGTTATGGAATTTTCATCTGCTGAACAGGAACAGTTGGCTAATGATGAGGATGTCATGTCCATTTCCAAGCGCTTAATTGAAAAGAATCGTCAGGCTTATGAGGTACTTGCCAAATGATCATATTATCCAAATCTCAGGTATTGCTTATTCACGATCAGCTCATTACCGAGACCGGTGGTTCATACGGATTACGAGATGAAGGTATGCTGGATTCCGCATTGAATGCTCCGTTTCAAACTTTTGGTGGAGAGGATGTGTATCCGTCTCTTCAGCAAAAGGCAGCCAGACTTTGTTTTGGCCTTGTGAAAAACCATCCCTTTATAGACGGAAATAAGAGGATTGGTGCACATGCCATGCTGGTATTTCTTGCACTCAACGGTATAGAATTACAACATTCACAGACAGAGCTTTCCGATATAATCCTTCAGCTTGCTGCCGGAGAAATTGGTGCCGAAGATTTGCTGTACTGGATTCTTTCACATGAGATTTAATTCTTTCCGCAAATCAGAAGAAAACGCATACCCTTCATTTTTGATTTTGCACTAACATTGCACTAACAAATGTGCATCTGAATTGTAGTTTTTGTTCATGTGGTTTTTTCAGACGGATGTCCGTTATACGGCTTCAATAAAGGCTCTGGGTAATCTCAGACACTTTCAGAGAATCTCAGATAAATCTTTCATGACAAGGTTCGGGACGCAGAGGCCGTGGGTTCGAGTCCCGTCGCCTCGATTATATTTTAAAAAGCCGGATAACCGCATTTAAGCAGTTGTCCGGCTTTTTCTTGTGCAGACAGAAAAGCGGCTCTGTTGCTTTCCTGCCTGTCGTATTAAGAGGTTATCTCATGTCATCAACCAAAAGTCTCATCTGTCATGTTTTTGTCTGCGCTGTATCACAAGAATAGCTGCAGCTATGGTAAGGCTTAAAATTCCTATGAAAATCAGCGGGTAAATCGGAGTCGTATCTCCAGTCTTTGGCACACTGTCTGAGACTGACGATGAGGGTTGTTTTTCGGCAGCGATTTGTATCGCATCGCTGTCCTTCGTATACTCTGTCTCAGCTACCGAAGTTCCGTCATATTTTTTACCGGTGACTTTCACAGTGTTCTTCAGAGTATCTTTCGAGACCTGCTTCGCTGTCACCACAGCTTCAAATGTAACCGTCACGCTGTCGTTTGGCTTCAGCGTATCCAGAATCAACGTATTGTCTGTCTTATTCTTTACCCGGATTAAATTACCTTTGGCTGTTTCCAGTACTTCCCCGACAGATGCAGTGAAGCCTTCCGGTTCCAGAGCTTTTTTCCACGCTGCGGATGGAATTTCTTTTATCTTAATCTGGTTTACTGTTGCTGTTCCATAGTTGGAAACTGTGATCTTATAGGTAACACGGTCTCCTTCATAATAAGTGCCCGGTTTTCTCTTTCCCTGATAGCGGCCTTTTTTCAAAGTAATTCCTTTTGTTTTATCTGCTTTTTTTGCCACACGCAGATCAGGCTCACCCGGAATGTTGACATGATCCTGATCCTTCATCAATTCTGTCACAGGAATTGGCGTATACGGACTTTCTGACAGTTCATCTCCATCGTAGGAAGGGCTATCCCCATCAAAACTGCTCTTTGGCAGTTCTTCCCAGACAGCATAAAAGACGGTATCGCTGTCAGACACAGTATATGCACATCCCGGATAGATAATATCCGCCTGTTCCATGGCTTGTTCCCAAGTCATTTTTTCTTCATTTGATGACTGCTTCTGTTGCTCTGCTTTCAATGGTGCCAGCTTTTCTGTGCTCCAGCCGAGGAAACGGAAACCTTCTCTCACAAAAGATGACGGATTAATCCGAATACCTGTGTTGGACACGCACGGAGTCTCTTCATCAAGGAGCCTTCCATCTGCTTCCGCTTCAGACGAGGTACTTGTTCCCCCGTTTCCATCGTAATATACTTTATGGCTTCCGGCTTCTTCCCATACTGCATAAAGAACAGTATTTCTGGCCGGCTGTTCAAAACGCTGACCTGGCTTCAGAAGATTCTCCGAGTCCGCTGTAGCCTTCTCGTCTGAACTCCAACCCACGAAAGCCGCCTCTTTATTTGAAAACGGATTTGCTATGATCGTCTGAGGTGTACCTGCCGGCGATGGAGAATCCGGAGCCGCTTCCCAGACTGCCCCTTCTGTATTGGAGGAGTACATCAGAGTATATTCTTCACAATCGTCTGTCCAGATGGCGTAAAGCACGGTGTTAGTACTAATGGTATATTGCACTTCCGGCGTGATCAGCTCAGAACTGCCATCCGGTGTCAGACTCCAGCCAAGAAAACGATGACCATCGCACTGAAAACTACAGCCATCAATCCGGATAACCGTCTGTTCCGGACACGGAGTCTCACTGTCGATTCTTTCTTCGTGGGGTTCTCCCTCTTTTCTATTCGGATAATTTGAGACATACGTAAGCGTATGTTTTTCTGTTTTCTTCCACTGAGCATATAAATGCACATTCCGGTCCGGCATCACGAAGGTATCACTGATATTCCATGATGTTCCGGTGCCATCAGCTTTCGTATTCCATTCAGTGAAAACATACCCGTCATATACAAACAGATTATTTGAAAGAACCACAGCAGTTCCTGCGGAACACGGAGTTCCAAAATCCACAAAAGAATCATTGGTTTCGTTGTTTCCATGATACGTCAGCCGATACCTGAACTCTTCCTCTCCATCCTTCTCCTTTTCCCAAACAGCATACAAATCTGTATCTCTCTCCAAAAGGATCGTGTCCTGTGGATAAAACTCTGCTTTCGATGCTTCCTGCTCCCGGCTCCATCCAACAAAAACAGAATCCTCTCTCTCAAATTCACACTGTTTCACCGTGATCTCTGTTCCTTTTGCACACGGAGTCTGAAAATCTGTTTTTGTCTGCTCCTGTTCCGGAATGCCGGAGTGATAAGTCAGACTGACCTTGGCATCTTTTTCCCACTGTGCATACAAATGCAGATCTTTTTTCGGCATACGGCAGGAATCTCCCGGCTGCAGCAGTTCTTCCCTGTCATCAGGCGTCATGCTCCATCCCACAAAGTGATATCCATCATAAACAAACGAATTCTCATCAAGAAGCACCGCAGTCCCTGCAAAACATCTGGTCTCACTGTCCGGACGGGATTGAGACAGCGGATTATTGGAATGATAGATCAGCGCATAGGTATAGTTTTTCTTTAATATACTGCCCTTGCTTCCCCATCTGGCATACAAATGTACATCCTGCGCAGGCATTGTATATTCTGCTCCCGGAGCATAATCCTGACCAGTTCCATCTGCCTTGGTATTCCAGCCTAAAAATTCATAGTTCTCTTTTGTAAAAGGATTGCCATTAATATGTACAGCCTCCCCTTCATGGGCTGGTGTCTCACTGTCCGGAGTTTTTTCGTCAGTTCCGTTGTTGGCATGATATTCCAGCACATAGGAATGTCCTGCAGCTTCCGCTTCCTTTTCGTACTCCTGCTGATACTGTTCATTGCCTTTTCGGTAATGTCCTGTTACATATACCTTATTTTCCAGATTAAATAAGTCTCCCGCCTGCTGACTGACTGTCGCCCTTAACAACAGATTCACACTGTCGCCGGCCTTCAGATGATCCATCAGCAAAATGTTCTCATTCTTAGCTGTAGTCTCGATGCTATCACCTTTCATCGTGGTATACCTGCCATCCTGAAAACGAATGCTATCTTTATCCAGGGCGGACAACAGCTTTTCTTCCATCACATCACGGACTTTCAGATCATATAAATCCGCGGTACCAGAATTGGTAACAGTAATGGTGTAGACAATTTCATTGCCATTATCATAGCTGCCTGTTATCTTTTCATTCTGATATCTTCCATCAATAAGAACAGCTCCCGTAGTCCGGTCCGCCAGCTTTGCGATTTTTGCTTCCGGCACGCCCGGCAGCTCAATCAGATCAGTGTCTGACTTTTCCGGAACAGGCATATCTTCTTCTCCTGTAAAATAAGAAGCATTTACGATGACCTTGTTCATAAGATCATAAAAATTCGCAGCATCTTTTTTTACTTCCGCATAAAAATGCAGTACAATGGTATCTCCCGGCCGCAGACTGCCCTTCCCCGTCACGTCATCTACATTTTCACAGAGAATTATCCGGGCAGCATCAATCTGGCGGGCAGACACATATTCCCCTTGTCCTGTCAGAAGGGTAACTTCTGAATCATTCTTATCTTCTTTTTTACCCTTGTCCTCCGACGGCCGTTCATCTTTAGCCGGCTCATTCTCCGTCAGTTCCGCTGCCCGTTTGTCTTCTGTCGGATCATTTTCTGCCGGTTTGTTCTCTGTCGATTCATTCTTTGATGGTTCATTTTCCGTTGATTCATTCTTCGATGATTCATTTTCCGTTGATTCATTCTTCGATGGTTCGTCCTCCGTTGATTCATCTTCCGCTGGCCTGGCCTCGCTATCCAGACGGAACCCGGCCGTATTCTCCCGGATCACCTGTTTCAGGTCCTCAGACATCACATCGGTGACAAGGATATTTTTGAGGTTTGCTGTTCCGGTATTTTTGATATGAATATCAAAACGTACTGTATCCCCATCATAATAGAGACCCGGCACTTTGGTTCCATTCAGCTCACCATCGGTGACGAGAGCGCCGGTGGTTCTGTCCGCAATTTTTACCACAGACGTGTCCGGGGTTCCCGGAATATGAATCTGATCTTCATCTTCCGTCAGAGGATTACCTTCTTCATCCACCAGATCTTCTGTGTTTACAGGGATCAAATGCTGTCCCGGCCGCTCCTCATTATTATCATAACTTGCCGTCACCTTTACTTTATTGATAAGCTGATATACATTGGCTGCACTGTCCAGAACAGGCACTTCAAAATAAAGCTCCACGCTGTCTCCCACGGGCAGTCTGCTCAGGAGCACCATCCGTCTATCTTCTTCTGATACAGACACTGTGATTTTGCTGCCCTTTTTCGTCTCATAGCTTCCGGCAGCAGGAACGACGAAGGACGCCCGGTCTTTGTCCACATAATCGGACAGTTTCTGACCTGCCGCATTGGGTTCGTCCATGCTGTCATAAACACGGACATGGTACAGATCTGTATTGCCTGTGTTGGTAACGGTGATCCGATACCGTATGGTTTCCTTACCACGATAGATTCCCGGTACCTTTTCCTGGGTATATCTTCCGGTACCGGTGTCAAATTCCACTTCTCCGCCTTCCGGATTCCGGGTGCGTTCCGCCAGCTTCGCCACAGCCAGAGAAGGACGCATGATGACATTTCCTGCCTGTACTGTCTCTTCCACCACCGGGACATCATCCTTCTCCGGATATGCAAATGTGACCTCATACACTTCTCCGGACGGAACATGATCCGGTGCACCGCCGGTTTCCGTTATGTGATACCGACCGATGTAAAGTGGATTTGATACTGCGCTTCCGTTTTCATCTGTCGTCAGATACCCGCAAACCATCCCTTTTGGTACCAACGGCTCCTGGTTCGGGTCTGCAGTTCCATCTTCCTTATACTGCCACGGGGCATAAATATCTTCTGCTGCCTTAATTTCAAACAGCGCTCCTTTGACAAGAGCTCCTTCATCGTCTGTTTTGACAATTTTGAGAATTCCCTTCTGAAGATTATTATGATAAATCAGCTCCCCTTTCTGCGTTCTTTCCCGGCCATTTTCTGACGTATAGAGAAATTCTATGTTCTTTTCATCCTGAACATAGGCATCTGTGGTCACAAACGTCCAGCTCATCCCGGCATTATAACAGCCATAGGGCGCCTGCTCTTCTTTCACCATAAATCGGCCCAGATTATCTTCTGTGGCTGTGATATCTTCCGGATTGCGATAATACATCTGCCCTTCTTCATCTGTCGCTTCCTCAAGATCACAAACCTTCATATAACTTTTTCCCGCTGCAGACCACTGGTACAGAGCGAAAACAGCACCTTTCAAAAAATCACTGGTTTCTTTGTTCTTTTTTCTCACCCGGACGGTATATTTTTTGAGAATCTTCGCCACATCCTCCAGAGTGGACACACGTTTATCTCTCTCTTCTCCGTAGATAACCGGGTTACCTTTGTCGCTGGAAAAAGTATACTTCCATGTTTCGTCCAGCAGATATACATTCTCGAACTCTCCTCTGGATATTTCACGGACATAATATGGCCCGGCTTTTCCAGACAAGTCGAAAAATGACGCGGCCTTAAAATGTGCCACTCCGTCATCTCCCGTTACCGCCGTCATCAGCGGTTTCTCTTTATGGATATCCGCATCCGGACGGACAAAAATCCCAAAGGTGACTCCCTTCACCGGTTTCCCTTCTTTATTGACTTTTCTTACTTTAATCTGCTGCGGAATCACAGTCTCCACCTTGTTGGATGTATAATTCGTTCCTGTAGACAGCACAGCATGATTGTCAATGACATATCTGCCGGCCCTGGCTCCGCTGTTCACGTACCGTCCGGCAAAATCGAGTCCCAGGCTGTCCAGCTGCGCCTGAGTCTTAACCCGTACTGTGATATACAGATCATACCAGTTCTTCTCATAGAAGGACTGGGCTGCCGGATCAGAAGCCGTTGCTGTCACCACAGTGGAACCATCTCCCTGTACCTGCGTCTGTATTTTAAAATCTGAAGCCTGGCTGCCAGTGCCATCATAAATCACCGCCTGCTCCACCTTGAGATACGGGCTCACCTGATCCGTGACAACCCAGGAAGCATAGTGATGCTCCGAAGCATCTTCATATGGGCACACTGTCCGTACCTTATATGTAAATACATCGTTTACACTGGACAGCTCATTGGAAACTGCTGTGTGCGGTGTGCGAACTTCCGACTGTATATCACTGCCGTTAAACACAGACTTTTGAATCTCCGGCTGCGCCAGATAAGGCTGTCTCGCATCAAAGCGAATGTACCCACTGGATGAACTGGTAGAATAATCTTTCACATCCGAATTGTCAAACGGAACCTTATATTTTGTTAGATCACTGCCATTCTGCGGGCCTCCGTCATCCTGTCTGCTGCATTTGGCAAATGTATAGCGCAATGTCATCTGGGAACCTGAAAACAGGGTATAAAAAGAACTTCCTGCATTGCCTGAAACGGCTGCAGAGCTTAAAGAATAAATATACGCCTTGTTACCCTGTTGATACACCCCTTTGCTGTATCCCAGATATTGATTGGCTGCGTTGATCGCATAAAAATAGTCTGCTTCTTTTGAAAACTCAATTCCCTGCTGTGCATCCACATCTCGGAATCTGGTAAATCCCTTGACCTGAATCGGTGTCTGCGTACCATGAATATAAAAAGAATACCGGAGAGTCACTGCATCGCAGAAACTGGTCAGAACCCCGATGGAGCCGACAGACTTTCCACCGATAAAACAGAACAGCGGGCCTCCGGTATCATCCAACGCACCATCCGCAATGGCATTCCTGACATCTTCTGTTCCTTTTGGCTTCTTAGTAAAATCCGTGACTACCGCTTTCATATCAATCGCGTACGATCTGCCAGAACTTCTGTCATAGTATCTTCCCACATTGTAGTAGGTACAGCTTAAATTATTCTTCATGGAAGCCGTCAGCTTATACACCCGGCCGCCTACAATATTCGGAGTCATGGTTGCCAGACCGATGCCTCCCACATGCTGAGCCTTTTTGGGATCATTGACATAATAACTGGCATTTCTGGAACCATTCTGCGTGGATAAAGAAGCCGTGGTATCGGAACCCCAGTGAGGAGTAAAAGATACGTACTCGTTGTGCTTCTCTGTGATATCATTCTGAATGGCCTTTCTGGATGCGAGCATCGTCACCTTGCCGCTGTTCCCGATCTTCTGCCCTTTTCCATTCTTTCCCTGCAGAATGAATGTCTCATACGTCGCCTTCGGCATATTAAAATCATTCTGCGCCCGGGCGGCTGCACGCAGAAGGTTCCGGTTTAAAAGCTGATCAAACACCGTATTCTCTTCCCCGGAATCCGGCTGAGATTCCATCTCATGATTCTTCCCGCCGGCCGTTCCGTCAGAAACTCCGGAGTCTTCCGCTGCAGTTTCTGGATCTTTTCCGGAGTCCGAGGCAGCTCCTTTTTCACCAGACGCTTCCTCTGAAGAGTCCTGCCGACTGTTCCCGGAAGCCTCTTCCTCATCCTTCTTATCTCCTCCCGGCATCTCTGACTGATCCCCGGAAGAGGAAGTGCCCGGTCGATTCTCTTCCTTGTTCCCGCCAGGATTCTTACCTTCCGAACTCTCTCCATTCTGACCTTCCGGATCCTCCTTTCCGGAACTTGCCTCCGGATTCTTATCTCCTGCACCGCCTCCCGGGTTCTCCCCGCCGGAACTTCCATCCGGGTTCCTGTCTTCCGGGTTCCCATCTGAAGGCGTCATTCCTGTGCCGCTTTCTCCGGAATCTTCCTCTTCTGAATCATCCGCACTTTCATCTGAATCGTTCTCTCCTGTGCCGCTTTTACTTCCATCCGAATAACCTTCCCTGCCGGCGGCACCGCTGCCCGCGCTTTTATCTTCCGCCTTCTTTTCCGAGACTGCAATCCGGTTTCTTCCGAAAGGCATCTGCACGTTTCCTTTTTGTCCCGTTCCTGCCGTTTGTACCGTATCATTGTTCCTCCTGATCTTCTGTGTTGTCTCATCGGCTGTTCCCGCTTTCTCCTTCGCATCAGTAAAGACCGCTGTCATTCCTGCCGCGCCGACGTACAGAGGCGCCGGGACCTGCTGAAAAACCAGACACATGGTCAGCAGCAAAAGCAGCCATCTTTTCAGATGATTCTTCATAATTTCTCCTTTCTTTATTGGAAATATCTGGAACAGTTTCCATATTTATAGTACCATTACATTTGCGCAAAGTCAATCTTTAAAATTATTTATATTTTAAAAATATATTTTCATCAAACAAAAAGACCCTTTCCCCCGGAGCATCTATATTGCTTCTCTGGGGAAAAGAGTCTTATCCTGTCTTTATTCTATGGTGTATGCCGCCATATTATCTGGCTGTTACGTGTTATCTGGCCGTTATGGCCTGCCTTCCCGTTATGCCGATCTGTTCACTATATTTTATCTGTCCGTCATGCTTATGGATTCGATGGCAACGATACCACCGCGGACAATCTCCACCTGATCAAACTTACGGTTCAGCAGATTGATCAGATCATTGTTCCGGCCTTCTGTGGCCACACACTCCAGGAGCACGCTGTTGATACCGTAGTCAATGGCCTTTGCTCCGAATACCTGGGCGATACGGAAAATTTCTCCCTTCTCAAACTCGGAACATTCATGGATCTTAATAAAAAGAATCTCTTTCATGTGTGTCGGCGCATCGGTGATATCATTAAGCTTGATGACTTCCACACAGCGGTTCAACTGCTTTTTGATCTGTTCAAATGTGGCGTCATCAGAACTTAAACCGATGGTCATCCTTGAAACCGTAGGGTCCTCCGTCACACCGACGGTGATACTGTCAATATTATAGGATTTGCCGGACATCATGCCAGAAATCCTTGCCAAAACGCCAATACGGTTCTCCACATACATGGACACCCATCTTTTTCTTTTGGTATGATTCACTTCTCTCATGCTTCCGACCTCCTAATATATAATCTCTTCAAAGCTTGCCCCGCCGCGGATCATCGGCAGTACCAGCTCCTCCGGTGAAACCGCACACTCGATGATAACCGGCTTGTTATGCTCTTCTGCGTAATCTCTTGCCTCAATGATTGTCTTTTCCAGCTGAGAATCTTCTGTTACCAGATATCCCTTTGAGCTATAGGCTTCGGCGATCTTTACAAAGTTCGGGGAATACTCCGGACAGGTCCAGCCTGGCTTGCCGCATTTGCCTTTGCAGGACTTATGATAACGCAGGCAGGTAATGGTATAGCGCTTGTTATGGAAAAGATCCTGCATCTGACGAACCATTCCCAGATAGTTATTGTTCAGCACAATATTAACCAGCGGCAGTTCCTGATTGATAGCCGTCGCCATCTCCTGAATGTTCATCTGGAAGCCGCCGTCGCCGCTGATGGATACCACTGCTTTGCCCGGACATCCAATCTGGGCACCCACTGCGGACGGAAGCCCGAATCCCATAGTTCCAAGACCTCCGCTCTGCACCAGCCGGTGGGTGGCATCCAGTTTCAGATACTGGCAGGCCCACATCTGATGCTGCCCTACGTCGGAAGTGTAAATGGTGTCTCTGTCCGCATATACTTTATTCAACGTCTCCATGATACACTGAGGATTCACCCCTGCTTTTACCTGGATACCCAGAGGATGCTCCTTATCCCAGCTCTTCACTTCCTCAATCCATTCTGTGTGCTTCATCGGTTCTGTGTGATCAAGAATCTTCCGAATCGCCATCTTGGCATCCGCCACAATCGGAATATCCACCGTGACATTTCTGGAAATGGCCGCCGCCTCAATATCGATGTGGATGATCTTCGCATTAGGCGCGAACTTCGCCACATTTCCCGTCACCCTGTCGTTAAACCGGCATCCGATGGAAAACATCAGATCACATTCATCCGCTGTTTTGTTGGCGGCATAGGAACCATGCATACCGATGTTTCCTATGTACAGCGGATGGTCCGTAGGAATCGCTCCCCGTCCCATTACTGTGGTAACCACCGGTATATCAAGCTTCTCGCAGAGTTCTGTCATCTCCTCCTGGGCATGCGCCAGATTGACACCGCCGCCAATCAAAAACATAGGCTTCTTCGCTTCTTCTACCAGGGCAATGGCTTTTTTCAGCTGTCCCACATGAACGCCCTTATTCGGCTTATAACCGCGGATATTCACCTCAGTCGGATAAGATGTGGAACCAAGTTCCGCCATCACATCCGTGGGCAGATCCACAAGTACCGGTCCCGGTTTACCGGAACGGGCAATATAAAAAGCTTCTTTGATCCGCTGCGCCAGCATCTCTCTGTCTCTGACCATAATAACGAACTTGGCCACATTCCGGGTGATACCTACGATATCCACCTCCTGGAACGCATCATTGCCAATGAGATCTTCCGCCACCTGTCCGGTGAAACAGACCAGCGGAATACTGTCATAATTGGCTGTGGCGATTCCGGTTACCAGATTTGTTGCTCCCGGACCGCTGGTGACGAGGCAGACGCCGACCTTTCCTGTCGCTCTCGCATAACCGTCTGCCGCATGAATCAGCCCCTGCTCATGTCTTGGAAGCACCAAATCAATACTATGACAATCATGGAGTGCATCTAAAAGATTGACGACCATACCGCCCGGATATGCAAAAATAGTATCCACGCCTTCTTTTTTCATTGCCGTTACGAAAAGGTCATTTCCTGAAATCTTCATGGTTCCCACTCCTTTATATTGATAATTTTGCAAAACCGCTCTTTTTTCCCTTCAAAAAAGATGCGTAATGAGTTAATGATATAACATTATTTGCCGGATTGTCAACTATTGTTTGCAGATTCGTACAAAAGAAGACAGCACGGAAACTCCCGTCTTTCACAGGACATCCGTGCTGTCTCTAAATTAAACATCCGATTATCTTTAAAAATCCGATTATCTCCGGTTATAGTTGATCAGACATCCTTTCAGGATGATCTCTCTCTCATCATCGGTAAGCTCACCCATATGTAAGGTAAACTCATGAAGAGCGCCGTCTTTTACCTGGTAAACGGTAAACTCTGTGGCTTTGTCTTCCACCGCTTTGCGGACATCCGGTACGAAGAGGTAATCGCCGTTGGCAAACGGAAGATCTTCTCCGTCAATCAGGAATGGAAGCATACCCCAGTTGATCAGGTTGGAGCGGTACCGTTTTGTGGCATACTCGTTGGCGATATTGGCCCAGCCGCCCAACACTTTCTGGCAGGAAGCCGCCTGTTCTCTGGCGGAACCATCGCCTGGTTTTACAGCAAAAATAGTGCTGCCGACTCCCATGTTACCTGCATTGACTTCCGGATACTTCGTATGAATGGCATCCATGACCTCCTGCAGTTCTCCCAGCGCCTCCGTCGGGTTTTCTCCCGCTTCAATGGCTTTCTGCGCTTTCTGCACTTCTTTCGCTCTTCCCACATAGGCCGGATCCTTTCTGGAGAGAGTAAACTCTGCCAATCCGAGAGGATTAGAACGGTAAGAAGAAGTCTCGCCGGACGGAATCAGCTCATCGGTGGTGGTTACCGGATCATGAATCTCAGATACCACCTTGAGGATCAGGTTTTCCGGCAGCGGACTCATGGCCGGCCAGTCCTTGATGTTCGGTCCCATTTTGATTTCCACCGTAGGATCTGCCACGCCTTTGCTATCAAAGACACGGTTTGCATAAATGCTGCTGTCAAAGAAATATTTTCTTCCCTTGATCTCCACATCAAGATCGGTAGCCGGGGTCAGGAAGCCCTTGTTGGCTGCTGTCGCCGCGATAGAACGGGCATCCATCAGCGCTACGGAAGCAATCTGTCCGTTCTGGAGTTTGGAACCTTCTCTGTTCGGGAAGTTTCTGGTGGAGTGACGGATACTCAGGCTATTGTTGGAAGGTGTATCTCCTGCACCAAAGCACGGGCCGCAGAAGGCTGTCTTAACAATGGCTCCGGCTTCCATGAGGTCTGCCACCGCGCCGTTTTTCACCAGTTCCATGAAGATTGGCGTACTTGCCGGATATACGCTCAGGGAGAACTCATCCGGTCCGATGGAACGTCCCTTTAAAATATCCGCTGCCGCGCAGAGATTCTCAAAACCGCCGCCGGCGCATCCGGCGATGATTCCCTGTTCCACATACAGTTTTCCGTCATGCACTTTATCTTTTAAGGTAAAGTCTACCTGGCCGTCCAGGCTGACAAGGGCCTTTTTCTCACAATCTTCCAGCACATCCATCAGATTGGCATTCATCTCTTCAATGGTGTAGGTGTTGCTTGGATGGAACGGCATAGCGATCATCGGACGGATGGTGCTAAGATCAATCTTGATCATTCCGTCATAATATGCCACGTCAGCCGGATTCAGCTCTTCATAATCCTGTTCTCTTCCATGAATCTCATAGAATTCGCGGATGGTCTCGTCCGTTCTCCAGATGGAGGAAAGGCAGGTGGTCTCTGTGGTCATAACATCCACACCGATACGGAAGTCAGCGCTCAAAGATGCCACGCCAGGACCCACGAATTCCATCACTTTATTATTCACATAACCGTTTTTAAATACTTCACCGATGATGGCCAGGGCCACGTCCTGCGGTCCCACGCCCGGAATCGGCGCTCCGGTCATATACACGCCGACCACGCCTGGCATGTTGATATCATATGTCTGATTTAAAAGCTGTTTTACCAGCTCCGGTCCGCCTTCACCCATGGCCATGGTTCCCAGCGCTCCGTAACGGGTGTGGGAATCGGAACCAAGGATCATAGCGCCGCCGCAGGCCAGCATTTCTCTGGCAAACTGGTGGATGACCGCCTGATGAGGCGGAACATAGATGCCGCCGTAACGTTTTGCGCAGGTCAGCCCGAACATATGGTCATCTTCATTGATAGTTCCTCCTACCGCGCAGAGACTGTTATGACAGTTAGTAAGCACATACGGCATCGGGAACTTCTCCAAACCTGATGCTCTGGCCGTCTGAATGATACCCACATAAGTGATATCATGGGACGTCAGTTTATCAAAACGAATCTTCAGCTTGTCCATGTTATCGGACGTGTTGTGGGCTTTCAGAATTCCGTAAGCGATGGTTCCCTGCGCTGCCTCTTCTTTGGAAGGAGCAGTACCCAGCATGTTCTGAAGCTGTTTTTCCGCTTCCGGTGTATCTTCCACGATCTCACTGCCGTGAACCAGATACGCACCGTGTTGTAATAATTCAATCATGTTTCTGTCCTCCTGTGTGTCTGTGATGTTTTGCAATGAAAAATACTGCAAAATCTATATTTCAAGGCAAAATTACTGCCCTATTTCACTCAGTTTTTCCGCCTTCACAACAAAATATCGCTCTTATTTTATCATTATCCCTGAAAGTTGACAAGAATGTTCCTGCAGAAATGCAAATTTGTCGTTTTAATCCACAGGCATTGAAATTATCCAGGTGCGAATGAAGCAGACGGGATTTGCGGCTTTGTATATATCATAGAAAAACGCAGTCAGGGAAGTCTCCTCCTCCACTTCGGCAGGCTCATAATAAGCCCTCTTTTTACGACTACGGCCACGCCTGCGCTCACAGTCGTCGTCGATCTTCCCCGATCCGTTTTTCTATCATCATCAAACCATGCCGCAAATCCCTGTTATCTGCATCACCCGGATTATAGCAAAGTCACCGGATTCAAACTGATCGCAAAGCTACCCGGATGGCTTTCTCACCAGGTTGTCACTACCCCGCACAGACATTGCTTTAGATTTTAAAATCAAAGTATTTGTATGTTTCCATAGCCAACTGCTTTGCCAACGTAGCACAGGATTTTTGTAAATCTCTATACACGCAGACTGCATTTGGAGAAGACAAGTCATTGATGGGGTTTGACGACGACTGTGAGCGCAGGCGCCGCTGGCAGATATAAAAAGGTGCCGGTTATCCGCCTGCCGAAGTGGAGGAGGAAAACTTTTATCAATGACTTGTCTTCGGTAAAACCGTTTTCTGTGAGTTGCAAGGAGATTTACAAATCCCTTTTTCTCCGCAGCCACTGCCACCAGAGTTCTTTCCACAGGGCAACGCCGCCGCACACCAGGGAGGAAATCAAAAACATCCAGTGGAAAGTGTCCCGGGCTCCTTCAAAGATACCTGCCAGGAGCATGACTCCGTTAAAAATGCAGAGAGCCGCCAGAACTTTTTCCTGTATTTTTTCTGTTCCTGTCACAAAAGCATTCCACAAATATTCTCCCTGAAGCAGCTGAAAGAGACCTTCACTCCAGTGTTTCCGGAAATAGAACTCCCGGTCCAGGGCTCTTCCATCCAGAAAACCCAGCCAGGAAATCTTTTTCTCTTCTTCCTGCCATTCTTCCGGCAGTCTCCAGCTCCGGTCCGGAAAAATGTACAGCCACTGGCAGCCGTCCCTCCATGCTTCCATGACTTTTCTTTTTGACTGCCTGTCCAGTCCCGCGTAGGCCCGGATGGTATTCATCTGGCGTTCATAGCCTTTTCCAAGACGACGGTTTTCTTCCAGATAACAGGAAAATTGTTCCGCATCAATGATATCTCTTTTATTATCTGTGACATGAAGCTGATTTAAGATATCAAATGCTGTCTCACGGTTTTGGTCTGTAAAAAAGATCAGACGGATGTCGTTTTGATTCAGAAATTGAATCAGTTTTTGAAATGCGTGCGGTCTTAAAACCGACGGAAAACATTCCGTATCCAGGATGACCGCCTTCTTTTTCCGGCTGTCCGGAAGGCAGGCGCCGTCCATCACCGTCACGCCCCTCTGAAACAGCATCTCCTGTGCCCGTAAAGGAAAGGATGCCGATCCAGAAAGAATCCGGGGCAGGATTCCCTGTTTTTTAAGAACCGTTGACCCCGGCGGGCCGGCGGCCACTGCTCTGCCGGATTCTTCCGGAAATTTCTCGCCCTTTTCATAAATGACACCGGACTTTGTGAGACTGTGTACTGTCACCGGCACTTTTGCCCCCTTTTTCAGACGAAGAATATCTCCGGACACAATCTCTCTCACATCAATATACTGGTAGGTTCCGTCCCGAAAGACCTGCGCTTTCGGCAAAAACATCGTTTTCCGCTCCTCAAGAAACCGATGATTTCTCATCACCTGCCTCATCTTCAGAATAGACACCAGCACCGGCGCCGGGAGCGCAGTCAGCCATTCTTTTTCCCCAACCAGAAACAAAAAGGCACAGAGAAAAATGAGAAAAAAGAAAAGCGGATCAAGACATTCCTGCTCTGCGCTTCGAATCCATGACCGCTTTTTCTCTTTTGCCAGATATTCCCATCGGTTTTCAGAAAGCCTCCGGTTGACCTCTCCGGCTGTCAGGCCGGTCTTCAGGCTGGTCTCATAATCCTGCTCCAGCTCTGCCGCCGGATCGGCCGCATATTCTTCTGCCGGAATCCCTTTCGCGCGGGCCGGGAACCCGGGATTTCGCGAAGGGATTTTCTCCTGATGGGGTTGGGATAATATTCTTTTCATAGAGACATCCTCCTTTTGCCATAGTGCCTGTCCCTATAAAAATATGCTGCATTTTCCCGTTCTATACCTGAGTTTTTTATTATGTATCTGGATTTTCCAGTTTTATGCCGGATAGATCCTGTGCCGGAACATCAGACCTGCTCCAGTATCAGGCCGGTCCGGTAAGCATGGAGAAGTTCTTCCAGATCTTTGATCTTCTCCTTGATCTTTTTGCCGTCTTCCGTATCTCTCACGCGCTCCCGGTGGCTGGAAAGCTCCGTGATAACAGTATCGGAATGAACATCAATCTCATTTTCTATGACATCTTCCGTGGAAGTAAATGTATTGTGAGAGACAAGGCGGAGGCCATAGGAATTATAAATCAGCGTATATCCGGCAATTCCTGTGGTCCGGCGATAGGCTCTGGAAAATCCGCCGTCAATGATCATAACCTTGCCGCCGCATTTCACCGGAGATTCTCCCTGTACCGTTTTTACCGGCATATGTCCGTTGATAATATGAGAATGTTCTGTATCCATGCCGAATTCTTCCAGAATCCGGTTAGCCACCTCTTCCTTTTCTATGAGCTTATAGTAATAATCTTTCTTTTCCTCCTGGATAGCCTTATCATCAATAAAATACCGCTCAAAAGTAGCCATCTTCTCCTTGCCGTACACAGGAGAATTCTCATTGGACCAGATATACCACATGATATCCTTCCCGTATTCGTGTTCTTCCTCGTTATCCTGCTCGTAATAACCTTTTCTGGCGTAATACTCCAGAACATCGTAAAGCTCCCTGCCGGAATATTCCTTACTGCCAAGCTTTACCTTGCGGAAATAGCCGTTTTCATCCAGAGGCACGCAGCCATGGTAGAGCAGATTGGAATTATACCGCAGATACATGCTTCCTTTATTAAAAAGAAAACGTACATGCTCCTGCAGTTTGTCACAATTCCGGAAATTCATCCGGAGACGCTTCATCACATTTTCTTCTTCTTCGGAAAGCCGGTACGGATCTGCCGGGTCGATGGTCGGAAAGGACTTATCCAAAAGCTCGTAGGTCTTTCCATCAATGGTGATGGTTCCCTTTTCATAGTCGATCTTATCCAGGAGCATCCGGTTATCCATGTTAAACTCCGGCCGTCTTCTGATCACCTGACCTTCCAGTTTAAACTGGATCACAGCAATGGCCTTGTGCATTTTTTTATTGAGCGCAATCTCTCTGGGATCATGGTGATCTTCCCCGTGGACGCCAAAGCAGTCGCACGGGTCATCGGCATAGGTTTCAATGGCAAAACTTGCCAGAGGGATCAGATTGATACCGTACCCGTCTTCCAGCACATCCAGATTGTTGTAACGGGCAGACAGCCGGATTACATTGGCAATGCAGGCCTCATGTCCGGAAGCGGCGCCCATCCACACCATGTCGTGGTTTCCCCACTGGAAATCCACATTTTCCAGCTTCATCAGATGATCCATGATGATATGCGGACCCGGTCCACGGTCAAAAATATCCCCGATCACATGGAGTCTGGTGACGACCAGACGCTGAATGGTCTGTGAAATGGCCACGATAAATTCCTTCGCCCGGTTAATGCGGATGATGGTATCAAAGATCTCATTGTAATACTGTTCCTTCTGCACCACCCGGTTATTCTCGCTGAGCAGTTCTTCCAAAATGTAGGAAAAATCCGGCGGAAAACTTTTACGAAGTTTGGAGCGGGTATATTTGGCGGAGCTTTCTTTGCAGACCGCGATCAGCCGGTTTAAGGAGACCTTATACCAGTCCAGCAGATCTTCATTGGACAGCTCCATCTTCATCCGTTCTACCTTCTGTTCCGGATAGTAGATAAGCGCCGCCAGGCTTTTTTTATCTCTGGCACACAGCGTGTTGCCAAAAACATCTTCGATCTTATTGCGAATGGCACCGGAGCCATTTCTCAAAATATGTAAAAACTGTTCGTATTCCCCATGGATATCCGACACAAAATGTTCGGTCTCCTTGGGCAGATTCAAAATCGCCTGAAGATTGATGATCTCCGTGGATGCTCTGGCAATATTCGGGTACTGGGTTGCCAGGCTTTCCAGATATTTAAAATTCAAATGCTGCATAGAAAATTTAACCCCCTTCATTCATTATCTTACAGCCGCCTTCTCTGTCTATCCCTGCTGTTGATAATCGTCTTTCTGCTGCAGCTGCAGGTACTGCCGCATCTCAATGATAGGCAGACCGTTGTTGCGGATATAGTCTTCCGTGATGATCACTCTTCCGATGTTATCATCCTTCGGAATCTCATACATGATATCCAGCATAAACTTCTCTATAATGGCCCGAAGCGCTCTCGCCCCTGTATCCTTCTCCAATGCCTTCTCCGCAATGGCGTAAAGCGCGCCGTCCTCAAATTCCAGATCCACTTCATCCAGTGCCAGAAGCTTCTGATACTGTTTTAAAATAGCGTTCTTTGGTTCTTTCAGAATAGCAACCAGCATCTCTTTTGTCAATGGCTTCAAGGTGAAGACCACCGGAAGACGGCCGATAAACTCCGGTATCATACCGAACTTTCTAAGATCTTCCATGGTCACATACTGAAGAATATCTTCTTCTTTGTCATATTTATCCTTGAGTTCCGCTGCAAAACCGATGGAGGATTGTTTGTTCAGCCTCTCTTTTATGATCACATCCAGATCCGGGAATGCACCGCCGCAGATGAAGAGAATATTTCTCGTGTTCATCATGACCGTAGGCACCATGGCATTTTTTGAGCTGGCTCCTACCGGCACTTCCACCTCGCTGCCTTCCAGCAGTTTCAGAAGGGACTGCTGCACCGATTCACCGCTCACATCCCGGCTGGTGGTATTTTTCTTCTTAGCGATCTTATCAATCTCGTCGATAAAAATAATACCGGTCTCCGCCTTCTCCACATCGTTATCAGCGTTGGCAAGAAGTTTGGACAGCACGCTCTCCACATCATCGCCAATGTATCCGGCTTCCGTCAGAGAGGTGGCATCGCAAATGGCCAGCGGCACATTTAAAAGTCTTGCCAGAGTTCTCACCAGATAGGTCTTTCCGGAACCCGTCGGCCCGATCATCAGCATATTGGACTTATCGATCTCAATCTCATCCATAGTGTTGGTGATCACTCTCTTATAATGGTTATACACAGCCACGGACATCACCTTTTTGGCGTAATCCTGTCCGATCACGTATTCATCCAGCTTCTCCTTGATCTGATGAGGCGCCGGAATATTTTTAATGGAAAGCTTCTCCTTCGGTGCTTTATCTTTTTTCTTTTTCTTCTTAGCTTTCTTCGGCTTTACCTTCTGGGCAGTCATATTGCCGGCCAGAAGATCTCCCAGATTCATATTTCTCAGACTGTTCATGTCCATGTTAGACAAATCCACAAACTGAATGCCGCTGTTGCTGCCGAAGCCGGAGCTAAAAGTGTCAAAGGACTTCTGCATACAGTCCGTACAGATACTCATATTATTCGGCATCCGCAGCAGCTTCGCTCCCTGACTCTCTGTCCGGTGACACATACAGCAGTATTCCGTATCTTTTTTCGGATCATCATCATCGTCATCCTCTTCCGCGGCCGCAAGTTCTGCAGAATCCTCTTCCCCGCCGGACTCCTCTTCGGTTCCGTCGCAGGTTTCATCCGATTCGTCGTATTCTTCGATGAGTTCGTCATTCAGTCCCTCTGTCATGTATTCCAGTTCATCTTTCTTCATTCTCACCGCTCCTGTTTCTTCTCTTTTATGGTTTTTGAGCTTTGTTCATGTTCTTTAAAATAGCTTCTCCCAGTATAAAATCACCGGGAGTGGTCAGTTTAATGTTTTCATAGCTTCCCATGGTCATCTTCACCCGGCGGCTGCCGTATTTCTCCATGACCATGGCGTCATCAGTCATGGTATTGTCGCCGCTTTCCAGCATCCTGCGATAGGCTTCTCTGATTTCCGGCAGACGGAAACACTGAGGCGTCTGCATCTGCCACATCACCTTTCGGTCCGGCGTGGAAACGGAGTACTGCTCCTCATCCACAATTTTGATGGTATCCTTCACCGGCACCGCCATGACGCAGGCGTCATAAGCGATCACATCCCGAATGCACTGGGCGATCAGTTCCGGCGTGATAAAGGCTCTGGCACCATCATGAATGAGAGCATAGGTACTGTCTTTGGCTGCGCAGAGTCCCTTATACACAGATTCATATCGTTCTTTGCCGCCAGTGACAATCTGAGAAACTTTTGTGTAGCCAAAATGATCGACGATCTGCTTCCTGGCGAAGGGAATCTCCCCTTCTCCCACCACGAGAATAATATCATCCACCTGGCTGGCCTCAAAGGCATCCAGGGTATAGGCAATGACCGGTTTCCCCAGTATAGTGGCATACTGTTTCTGTATATCCATGTGCATCCGGCTTCCTTTTCCTGCCGCCAGCACAATGGCTGCTGTTGTTGCTTTGGTTTTCATTTCCCCCGCTGTATCCTTCCCATATCTTTATTTTCTCTCGCCGATTTTTAAATTCGGCACGGCATTCAAATCCCAGCCGTCCCGAACGCCTTTTTTGTACTCATAATAACCAGCCACACCGATCATAGCCGCGTTATCGGTACAGTAGATCGGGGACGGATGATAAAATGTCAGATGATTTTTTCTGCACATTTCTTCCATCTGTGTCCGGAGAGAGCTGTTGGAAGCCACGCCCCCGGCGATGGCAACTTTATCGATCCCCAGACGTTTCGCCGCGCCGACGGTATGCTCTGTGAGCACATCGATGACGGACTGCTGAAACGAGGCGGCCACATCGGCCTTATTGACCTCGATCCCCTTCATCTCACATTGATTAAGATAATTGAGTACTGCGGATTTCAGACCGCTGAAACTGAAATCGTCCGGTGCGTCGGCAATCTTTGCCCGCGGAAAAGAAATGGCATTTTTGTTTCCCTCCCGGGCCAGTTTATCAATCTTCGGACCGCCGGGATAGCCAAGGCCGATGGCTCTCGCCACCTTATCAAAGGCTTCTCCCGCCGCGTCATCTCTGGTTCTTCCCACAATCTCATAGACTCCATAGTCTTTCACCAGAACCAGATGGGAATGACCGCCGGATGCCACCAGACATAAAAATGGCGGTTCCAGTTCTTTGTGCTCAATATAATTGGCGCTGATATGCCCTTCGATATGATGGACACCGATTAACGGTTTGCCGGCGGCATAGGCGATCGCTTTTGCCTCCGCCACTCCTACCAGCAGCGCTCCCACCAGACCCGGGCCGTAAGTAACCGCCACCGCATCGATGTCAGCCAGAGTGACGCCGGCCTCCTTCAATGCCGCCTCAATGACAGGATTGATCTTTTCTATATGCTTTCTGGAAGCAATTTCCGGCACCACTCCGCCGAAAACGGTATGCAGTTTTATCTGTGTGTAAATAATATTGGACAGAATCTCTCTTCCGTTTTTTACTACCGCTGCCGCGGTCTCATCACAGGAAGTCTCAATTGCGAGAATCCGCACATCCTTTTCTGTCTGCTCCATGTTTTCACTTCCCTCTATTTTCAAATATCAACTATAAATGTAACTTGTTATTTTTCTTCTTCAAACATCAATGTGACGCTTCTGCCGTCTTTTCCCGCGCTGACCGCCGGAAAAATCTCCTTTGCTTTCGGGATAAACTCTTCCGGGTATACCAGGGAAGGACTATAATGGGTCAGCCATAGCTCCTTCACCTGAGCATCTTTTGCCAGCTGCGCCGCCTCATAAAATGTCATGTGTTTATATTCCACTGCTTTTGCCTGTTTATCCGGCTCGCCGTACATACCTTCACAGATAAATAAATCCGAATGCATGGCATGGGCCGTAATGGATGCGGTCGGACGGGTGTCCGTGGTGTAGGTACACTTGATGCCCTTTCTGGCCGGCCCCATGACCAGATCTCCGGTGAGCGTCCGGTCCGGGAGCTCGATGGTCTCTCCCTTCTGCAGACGGTTCCAGTATTTCATCTCCACCTGATTGGCCTTCGCCCGCTCCACATCAAACTTTCCTGCCCGGTCAATCTCGATGGTATATCCATAACAGATCACATTGTGATTGACCCGGAACGCCCGGAGACGGTAACCGTCCATCTCGATGGTCTCTGATTTCTCTCTCAGCTCCCGAAATTCAATGGGAAAGGGAAGATCCGGCGCAATGACCCGAAGAGCGTTGACCACTCTCTCCAGTCCTTTCGGCCCCACCATCAAAAGAGGCTCTGTCCGCTGGGCGTTTCCCAGCGTCAGAAGAAGCCCCGGAAGACCACTGATATGATCTGCGTGATAATGAGTAAAACAGATCACATCGATGGGCTTAAAGCTCCATCCCTTTTCCTTGATTCCCACCTGCGTACCTTCGCCGCAGTCGATCAATATACTTTTTCCGTTATATCTTGCCATTAACGAAGTCAGTCTGCGGTGCGGCAGGGGCATCATGCCCCCGCATCCCAGCAAACATAGTTCCAGCATAATTTTCCTCTCTTTTCTAAGCTCTGCTTACAACAGCTCGGTCTGCATCTTTTTGTCCACCGGGATGCAAAAATGTTCCGTCAGCCTGTCATAACAGGATTCACATAGAATGAAATGATGAATCTCCCCGTCTTTCCGTGAGAAATATCCCCATTCTTTCTCCACTTCCAGGTATTCCTCCCGGTCTGCCATCGGTTCTACATGAATCTCTTTTCCACAGCAGTTGCAAATCTTTCTCTGTTCTTTGTTTTCCATATTGTACCTCCAGTCGTCAGTGACTTTTTCAAACGGTGTCTTTCCTGTGCGGCAGGTCATGCCTCTCGCACTCATTATAAAAGATACTGTCGAAAAAAGCGTTAGTAACTATTGGAAGAACATTTTCATAATTTATCCCATACCATGATGCATGCGTCTTCTTTTGGTTTTTCGTAATAGTTCTTTCTTTTATCTATGATCTGAAAACCTGCCTGACTGTAAAGGGCGAGCGCCGCCTCATTGGAGACCCGCACCTCCAGAAAAATCCGCTTTACATTCCTGCCGGCCGCTTTCCCGAGGAGGTCTGTCAGAAGCATCTGACCGATTCCCCTGCGACGCCACTGAGGATGCACCGCCACGTTTGTGATATCCGCCTCGTCAAGGACTGCCTTGATGCCGATATAACCGACGATGCTGTCGTCTGTCCGGGCAGTCAGACTCAGATATCCTTCCGTGGTAAACATCTCCCGGATACTTTCCATAGACCACGGCGTGGAAAAACATGTTTTTTGTAATTCCCAGACCGCCGCACAGTCTTCTTCAGTCATTTCCGTGATCATTATTTCTGTATTCATCCGCCACTCAGCCTCCGGCGCTTTTATTCCAGTGTTTTGCCTTTTGCCAGAAGTTCTCTCTCTGCCTGGGACTTTCTAAGATACACCGGCGCATGTTCCGCCGCTGTCTCCGTTTTATTCTCACGGATATAATCAAAGGCACGCATACCCACGGCGCCGGCTCTCTGACGGCTCATATGAGCCGGAGCAAAGGCATAAGGTACCCTCACCGTTTCCTCAATGATGGAACGGCAGACCGGCACGCCGTCTCCCAGGAAGACCACTTTCCGGCCCCGGGCGTTGCATTCTTCCAGAATCTCTTCCACCGGACAAGCCGTCTGCTCTTTGAGAACCTGCATCTTTCCATCAACGAAAGTATATAATCCCGTATATACCTGCTTTCTTCTGGCATCCATCATCGGACAGATGACATCCGGGCATCCGCAGAGATTAAATGCCAGCCCCTCCAGTGTCGGCACCGGCACCAGCGGCTTATCCAGAGCCAGCCCCAGTCCCTTGGCGGTGGCGGAGCCGATACGCAGTCCCGTAAAGGAACCCGGACCGGCCGCCACGGCAATGGCGTCAATCTCATGTAAATCAAGTTCGGTCATTTTTACCACTTCATCCAGCATGGGAAGCAGCGTCTGGGAATGCGTTTTCTTATAATTGACCGTGTACTCCGCGATCATCCGCTCCTCCTCAAGGACTGCCACAGACGCTACCAGTCCTGAGCTGTCAAAGGCCAATATCTTCATGGGTATTCTCCCCTTCCTTTTTTTCTGTTCTCGTGATCAGGCGGTAGTCAAATCCTTTGGACAGATCTTTTTCTATGGTGATCTCCACCCTCTCTTCCGGCAGAATCTCGTCAATGAGTCCTGCCCACTCGATAAAACAGACGCCTCCGCTCTCCAGATACTCATCAAATCCCACTTCGAACATTTCCTCCGGATCGCTGATGCGGTACACATCAAAATGATAAAACGGAAGCCGTCCTTCTTCGTATTCCTGCACGATGGTGAATGTCGGACTGGTCACCGGCTCTTCAATTCCCAGCCCTCTGGCAAACCCCTGGGTAAAAACGGTCTTTCCCACACCCAGATCTCCGTAAAGGCAGAACACCTGTCCCGCTTTCGCCTCCCGGCCGCATTTTTCACCGTAGGCGAAGGTCTCCTCCGCGCTGTAACTTTCTATTTTCATGTTTCACAACCTTTTTCTGTTCTATTATTTCTTTTTCATTTTCTTAATAAATGCATTGATCTCCGCCGTCCGCTCGCCCATGGCTGATGTCGGAATCAGAAAAGCGTTGACCTTTCCCGTATAAACGGCGGTGACAGATTTTAAAAACATGCATTTATACACTTTACTCCATTCCAGATCGAGGCACTCATCTCCCAGTTCCAGATGCAGTCCCCATTCATCCACCATATAGTGGAAGGTCTGCTTATAGGACGGATTGCTCCTGGCAGCTTTCTTTCCTCTGCTCCATGTGGAAAGAGGAAGGGCCAGAAGGACAATGGCCGCCAGCGCAATGGCCAGCATCATATTGTTATCATGTCTTACGATGATCATAACCGGCCAGATGATTGCGACAGCCAGGGCCACGAGTATCAGCGGCTGCCGGTAATTATGGCCGAACAAAAATGCCAGCAGCTCTTTTTCTGTAATTTTGGCATCCATGTAATAATGCTCTCCCACCGGCTGACGCATATGCTTCTTTGCCTTCGCAGTGGTCTGTGTTCCGGCAGTGCCGGCTGCATCGGTTCCCTCCACATCAGCAACTGTGACTTTCTCCGCGCCGTCTTCTCCATCAGCCG
This sequence comes from Eubacterium sp. An11, assembly GCF_002161065.1. Lineage (GTDB taxonomy): Bacteria > Bacillota > Clostridia > Lachnospirales > Lachnospiraceae > Anaerobutyricum > Anaerobutyricum faecale. Next base: position 26,898 of record NZ_NFLV01000027.1, read on the forward strand.
CATCCGCTGTCTGTCCGGCACTATCCGGCGCTTCCTGTCCGGATACCGCAGCATCTCCGTCCGGATTTCTGTCTTCATCATCCGGATGGTTTACATTATCCGGCCTGTCCAGATCAGCCAGATTCATTTTGCTGATTTTCTCAAAACTCTGCATCTCTTCTTCCTTTCTTTTCTGATGGGAAACACGCGCTTCCCTGTCTCCGATTTGCTCTATTGACTTACCCTGTATGGATACATTTATTTTACCTTCATGGTCAGCTGGATTCGTTTCTTCTTTACATCCACGCTCATGACCTGTACATCAATGACATCGCCGACACTGACAACCTCCAGCGGATGTTTGATATATTTATCTGACATCTGAGAAATGTGCACCAGACCGTCCTGATGAACGCCGATATCCACAAAGGCGCCGAAATCAATCACATTTCTCACAGTGCCTTTCAATACCATTCCTTCTTTTAAATCCTTCATCTCCAGGACGTCTGTCCGGAGAATCGGTTTTGGCATGTCATTTCTCGGGTCGCGCCCCGGCTTTTCCAGCTCATCCACAATATCCTGCAGAGTCAGGACACCGATATCCAGCTCTCTGGCCAGCGCATTGATATCTTTTATCTGTTTTTTCAGATGACAGCCGCCCTCCGCGCCGATCTGCTCTTTCTGATATCCCATGCGGGAAAGCAGTTTGTCCGCCGCTCCATAGGACTCCGGATGGACCCCCGTATTATCCAGAGGATTCTCTCCACCCGAAATACGAAGGAAACCGGCGCACTGCAGAAAAGCTTTCGGTCCCAGTTTCGGCACGTTCTTCAGTTCCTCTCTGGAATGGAAACTTCCATTGGCCTCCCGGTAAGCCACGATGTTTTTGGCCACCGTTTTGCTGATACCGGAAATGTACGACAACAGGGAGAAGGATGCGGTATTCAGATCCACTCCCACTTTATTCACGCAGTCTTCCACCACGCCGTGGAGCGTCTCCTCCAGCTTCTTCTGATTCATATCATGCTGGTACTGTCCCACGCCGATGGCCTTCGGCTCAATCTTTACCAGTTCCGCCAGAGGATCCTGCAGTCTTCTCGCGATGGAAGCGGCGCTTCTTTGTCCCACATCAAATTCCGGAAACTCCTCCGTGGCCAGCTTGCTGGCGGAATACACGGAGGCGCCGGCCTCATTGACGATCACATAGGACACCTTTTCCGGTATCTCTTTTAAAAGCTCCGTGATCACCTGCTCCGATTCCCGGGAAGCGGTTCCGTTTCCCACACTGATCAGTGTGATATGATATTTTTTAATCAGATCATGGACGGTTTTCTTGGCTTCCTCCACCTTAAACTGCGGTGCAGTCGGATAAACCACTACGGTATCCAGCACTTTTCCGGTGGCGTCCACCACCGCCAGCTTACATCCGGTCCGAAAGGCCGGGTCCCAGCCCAGTACCGTCTGCCCTTTGATCGGCGGCTGCATCAAAAGCTGTTTTAAATTCTTTCCAAATACAGTGATAGCTCCGCTCTGTGCCTTTTCTGTCAGTTCATTCCGGATATCTCTCTCGATGGCCGGCGCGATCAGCCGATGATAGCCGTCCACAATGGCATTTTTCAGCACTGCCGCCATCGGACCTTCCTCATCCCGGATCATTGTCCGGCACAGTGCCTGAAGGATCTGCGGCTCCGGCGCTTCTACCTTGACATTGAGATACTTTTCCTTTTCTCCCCGGTTGACGGCAAGCACGCGGTATCCGGTCATCCTGGAAAGCGGCTCTCTGAAATCATAATACATCTCATACACGGATTCAGCCTTTTCATCCTTTGCCTTCACAGAAAGCCAGCCTTCTTTCATCGTCCAGTCACGGATACTTTTGCGGTAATCGGAACGGTCAGCCACCTGCTCCGCTATGATATCGCTGGCACCGGCAATGGCATCCCGAACGGTTTCCACTCCCTTATCCGCATCCACATAAGGAACTGCTTCTTCCTCTATGCTTCTTTTGGTTTTCTGCAGCAGTATAAGATCTGCCAGAGGTTCCAGCCCTTTTTCTTTCGCGATCATAGCACGGGTCCGTTTTTTTGGCCGGAACGGCCGGTACAAGTCATCCACGGCCACCAGCGTCACCGCCTCGGTAATCTTCTTCCGAAGCTCCGGCGTTAATTTTCCCTGCTCCTCTATGGTCTGGATCACCTGTTCCTTTTTTTCTTCCAGGTTCCGCAAATATTGAAGTCTCTCATGAAGATTTCTCAGCACTTCATCGCTGAGGGCTCCCGTAGCCTCCTTCCGGTATCTGGCAATAAAAGGAATGGTATTTCCCTCGTCAATGAGCTGTACGGCGGCTTTCGCCTGTTCTTTTCTGATCTGCAGCTCATTTGCGAGCTGGTTAATAATATCCATAAAAATTATCCTTGCTTTCTATTTTTGTTCCGTCTGCTGTCCAGCGCTGTTAATATACCGGAGATACGCGTTCATAAACTGGTCCAGATTGCCGTCCAGCACACTCTGCACGTTTCCGCTCTCCTCACCGGTCCTGTGGTCTTTGACCATGGTGTACGGCTGCAATACATAAGAGCGGATCTGGTTGCCCCAGCCGTTATCGGACACCTCACCCCGGATGTCGGAAAGTTTTTCTCTGTTTTCCTGCTCCTTGATGAGATACAGTTTCGCTTTCAGCATCTGCATCGCTTTCTCTTTATTTTTGTGCTGAGACCGCTCGTTCTGGCACTGTACCACCACTCCCGTTGGAATATGAGTAATACGGATGGCGGAATCAGTCTTGTTGATATGCTGTCCGCCGGCGCCGCTGGAACGATAGGTATCAATCCGGATATCTTCATCAGCGATCTCCACAGACAGATCCTCTTCGATATCCGGCATCACATCGCAGGAAGCAAAGGAGGTCTGCCGCTTGCCCGCCGCATTGAACGGGGAAATACGCACCAGACGATGCACTCCTTTTTCGGATTTCAGATATCCGTAGGCATTCTCCCCTTTCACTTCGAAAGTAATGGATTTGATGCCCGCTTCCTCTCCGTCCAGGTAATCAAGCACTTCGGTCTTATAGCCGTGACTTTCCGCCCATTTGGTGTACATACGATAAAGCATGCCCGCCCAGTCGCAGGACTCCGTGCCGCCCGCTCCGGCGTGGAGGGTGACAATCGCATTATTACTGTCGTACTCGCCGGAAAGCAGTGTCTTGATCCGCATTTGCTCGAACGTCTCCCTGAACTCGCGAATCATCTCCTCAATCTCCGGAATAAGACTGGCATCATTCTCCTCATATCCCATCTCAATCATGGTATACGCATCATCCATGGTGCTTTCCAGTCCGGCAAAAGCCTCCACTGTATCCTTCATGCCTTTAAGCTCTCTGGTAATGTCCTGGGCCTTCTCCGGATCGGACCAGAAATCCGGTTCTTCCATCTTGGCTTCCAGTTCCTCCATCCTGGCCTTTTTGCGGTCCAGTTCCAGAGAAGCCTTTAACTCCTCCATGGGCTCTTTGTATTGATTAAGTGTAAATTTAAACTGATCTAATTCTACCAATTGCAGGTTCCTTTCTGATTCAATCTTTTCATATTTTCTCACTGGCGGCACCCGGGCAGCTGCCGCGTGATGCCAAAAGGGGGATGCCGCGAGAAAAGCGGCAGCCCCTTATCATTTTGTCTGCGTGTTTACTGTATCTGTTTTTATATATTCTGTCTGGCAGCTTACTCTGCGAATCTTCCGCAGCACTGTTTATATTTCTTTCCGCTGCCGCACGGACAAGGATCATTTCTGCCAATCTTAGCTTCTTTTCTCTTGTATGGTCCCTGAGCCACACTATCATCCTTGTTGGTGCCTGTTGCCTTGGCAACCTGCTCTCTTTCCACCTTCTGCTGGATACGCACGTGCATCAATGCGCTGACCGTATCATGGCGGATATTCTTTGTCATCTCCTCAAACATATCGTAACCCAGGAACTTGTACTGTACAACCGGGTCCTTCTGTCCATACGCCTGCAGACCGATGCTCTGACGAAGCTGATCCATATCATCGATGTGGTTCATCCACTTGCTGTCGATAACTTTCAGGAGAATGACTCTCTCCACCTCCCGGATGCCTTCTTTGTAGGCGGCGGCGTTATCATCGGCCAGCAGTGTCTCTTCCGGCAGATCCGCCTGACTTCTGGCGAAATCTTCGAATTCTTTTTCTTTGGCGTGATAAAGCTCCATGGCCTCATCCTGCAGCCGCTCAATGATCGCATCTTTATCTTTAGATGCTTTCTCCTCCTCTGTCAGCACGATCGGCTGCAGCGGAATCTCCCTGCGGAGAGTTTCATTAAGCTCTACCATATTCCATTCGTCCGGATTGGTCTCGCCGCCGATCATCTCCACGTCGTCCTTAACGGTGTCTTTGATCATGCGGTAAATAACATCCTGCATGCTCTCGCCGTCCAGAACCCGGCGTCTCTCGGCGTAGATAACCTCCCGCTGATCGTTGTTAACCTGGTCGTAATCCAGCAGGTTTTTACGAATACCGAAGTTGTTATTCTCAATCTTTTTCTGTGCCTTCTCGATCTGCTTGGTGATAGTTTTATGATGGATTTCTTCCCCTTCCGGAATACCCAGGGCTTTGTAAACATTCATCATACGCTCAGAACCAAACAGACGCATCAGATCATCTTCCAGGGACAGGAAGAACTTGGACTCTCCCGGGTCTCCCTGACGTCCGGCACGTCCACGGAGCTGGTTGTCGATACGACGGCTCTCATGACGCTCTGTACCGATGATCTTCAGTCCTCCCAGTTCTGCCACACCGTCTTCCAGCTTGATATCGGTACCACGGCCGGCCATGTTGGTGGCGATGGTAACGGCGCCCCGCTCGCCGGCGTGGGAGATAATCTCCGCCTCCAGCTCATGGAACTTGGCGTTCAGCACGTTGTGCTTGATACCTCTCTTGGTGAGCATGCGGCTGACTTCCTCAGATGCGTCAATGTTGATGGTACCCACCAGCACCGGCTGGCCTTTCTCATGGGCCTCCACGATCTCATTGATGACCGCGTTGAGCTTCTCCTTCTTGGTCATGTAAATGGAATCATCTTTATCCACACGGATCATCGGCTTGTTGGTCGGGATCTCCACAACGTCCATGCCGTAAATATCCATAAACTCTTTATCTTCTGTCATGGCGGTACCGGTCATACCAGCCTTTTTCTTATATTTGTTGAAGAAGTTCTGGAAAGTGATGGTTGCCAGAGTCTTGGACTCTCTGTTTACCTTCACATGTTCCTTCGCCTCGATGGCCTGATGAAGTCCGTCGGAATAACGACGTCCCGGCATGATACGTCCGGTGAACTCATCGACGATGAGCACCTCGTTATCTTTTACCACGTAATCCTGATCGCGGAACATCAGGTTGTGGGCACGGAGAGCCAGGATAATATTGTGCTGAATCTCCAGATTCTCCGGATCAGCCAGGTTATCAATGTGGAAGAACTGCTCTACCTTCTTCACACCTTCCTGGGTCAGCATTACATGCTTCTCTTTTTCATTTACAAGGAAATCTCCGTCTTCCTCAATGTCAATACCCATGATGGCATCCATCTTGGACAGTTCACCATCGGAAGTACCTCTCTGCATCTGTCTGGCCAGCACGTCGCAGGCCTTATAGAGGTCTGTGGATTTACCACTCTGTCCGGAAATGATAAGAGGAGTTCTTGCCTCATCGATCAATACGGAGTCGACCTCATCGACGATAGCGTAGTTCAGATCTCTCTGTACTAAATCTTCTTTATATATAACCATGTTGTCACGAAGATAGTCAAATCCCAGCTCATTATTTGTAACATAAGTAATATCACAATTATAAGCGGCCTGACGCTCTTTATTATTGTAGCTGTTCAGGATCACGCCGACGGTAAGTCCCAGGAACTCATGTACCTTGCCCATCCACTCCGCGTCACGCTTTGCCAGGTAGTCATTGACTGTCACGATATGCACGCCTTTGCCTTCCAGGGCATTCAGGTAAGCCGGCAGAGTTGCCACCAGAGTCTTACCTTCACCAGTCTTCATCTCTGCGATACGTCCCTGATGAAGGATGATGCCGCCCATGAGCTGTACTCTGTAGTGTTTCAGATGAATGGTTCTGTCCGCTGCCTCTCTGACGACCGCAAAGGCTTCCACCAGCAGATCATCCAGTGTCTCTCCATTGGCCAGACGTTCTTTGAACTCTGTGGTCTTCGCACGCAGTTCTTCGTCGGAGAGCGCCTGCATCTGTTCATCCAGAGCTTCTATCTGATCGACTGTCTTTGAAATTCTTTTTATTTCTTTTTCGCTTTTATTTCCAAAAAATATATCTGCGATTCCCATATATACCTCCTGTAGGTCACTATTAAAATCTAAACATACGAAGTATATTGTAACATTGATAAACGTCCATTTCAAGCCGGGAAATCTTTAAATATTCTTACTATTACAGGGATTTTTCTATATACAGATTTTACAAAAGAAGCGGGAACGCTTCCTGCGTCCCCGCTCTGTATTAGTTTTTATGGTTATACACCACGCATCTCGATTCGCTTCGCTTCTTCTAGAATTCCGGCTCGATCAGTCCGTATGTCTTATCTTTCCGCTTATAGACTACATTCACCTCAAAAGTCTCGGCGTTGCGGAACACATAGAAATTGTGTCCGAGAAGTTCCATCTGTATACATGCTTCCTCCGCATCCATCGGCTTGATGGCAAACCGTTTACTCCGGGTGATGCTGATTGTCTCATGATTATCCACATCTTCCTCAAGGAATTCATCGGTAAAGGTTCCGATGCCCTTTCCATGGCTGGAGATCTTTGTCTTATATTTGCGGATCATCCGCTCCAGAACATCTACCGCCATATCTATAGAAACGTACATATCCGTGCTTGTCTGCTCTGCCCGCAGGATTGTTCCTTTCATCGGAATTGTTGCTTCCACTGTCTGATTTTCTCTCTGCACACTTAATGTGATCTGTACTTCGGTATCCGGTGTAAAAAACTTATCCAGCTTGCTGAACTTATCATTAATCGCCTGCTTTAAGCCTTCCGATACCTCTAAGTTCTTTCCATAAATGATGTAACGCATAGGATCACACTCCTTCTTTTTTTTCTACGGTTTCATTATACCAACTTTTTACAAGAGTTGCAATCAAATAGTACAATTTTCAGAATTTTTTACTTATTATTTTTAATTTACTCATATCAAATTCTTTTCTCTGAAAATAAATTATGGGATATTTTGGTAATTTTTAAGAATTACACAAAACGCATGTTTTATCTTGACGAATCTTTCCACAATTTCTGCACACACATAAAATTGTGGATAATGTGGATAACTTGCATTTATCCCGATTTTTTCCTTTTTTTTCGGTGGACAACTTTATCAACTTATCCACAAACAAATTTTTCCAACTCTTTATTCTTCAAAAATCGACATTTTTCTTAGATATTTTGCACAAACTTTACAATACTCTTCCAAAATAAGCTCTTTTTACATTTTCAGAAATCGTTCCGGAAAATCAGTTCTTTATTCTGAATTTTTGGCAGACAAAAAGGAGTAGTCCGCCAATGAAAATACAAAAGTCACTGATGTTAAAAACCAGCTTACGGAGATAGGACACCGGACATTTTGTAAAACGGATGTAATCTGTCACCGTTCCCTTTTTCACCCGGTCCACAAAGTTACAGAGACCTCCTCCCAGTATCAGAGCCAATCCTACTCCCGCCGCGGAAACCGGTTGTTTTTTTCTTTCTTTTAACAGCAAAAGGCCACCGACCGACAGAATGGCCCCGCTGCATATTTTCAGTTCTTTTTTATGATTGGATAAAATTCCCGTGGCCGCTCCGCCGTTTTCCAGCCGGCGGATCACAATACCTCCCGGCAGTTTCCACTCTTTCTTTCCTTCTTTTTCTTTGTCCGCAATGTACTGTTTAATAAAAGTCTCTCCGGCCATGATCGCCGCTATGATTTTTAAATATGCCATACTTCCCATTTCTCCTTTTTATTTATTTCTGCAGGATATCCGGCTGTCTGTCCGTGGATTGCCGGATCAGCCGCTGCCTTTTGCACCCATCAGTCATCCGGCTCTCCTTCATGTTCAACATATAATCATCCACTGCATATTTTAAATTATAACACTTTATGAAAGGATTGAGACATTTTGCTGCCTGAAAAAGTTTTTTTATCTGTCAGAAATCTCTCCCATACCTATCACACAAAAAATGGCGAGACCAAAGCTCTGACAGACATCAACTTCGATCTTTTTTCCGGCGAATTTGCGGCCATTGTCGGTCCCTCCGGCTGCGGCAAATCCACACTGCTGGATCTGGTCGCCGGCTTTATTTCCGTACAGACCGGCAACATTCTCTACCCTTCCAGCACCAGCCCGCCTGCTGTGGGATATATGCTGCAAAAAGACCATTTATTAGAATATAGAACCATTTATAAAAATATCATTCTGGGTCTGGAAATCCAGCACCAGCTCACCGAAGAGAATTTAAGCTATGTCCGTTCTCTTATGGAACAGTACGATATCGCTGATTTTGCCGACGCTCATCCCCACGAACTTTCTGGAGGCATGCGCCAGCGGGCGGCTCTGATCCGCACCCTCGCCGGTCATCCTTCTTTTCTGCTGCTGGATGAACCTTTCAGCGCTCTGGACTATCAGACCCGGCTGGACGTCTCCAGCGACATTGTAAACATCATCCGGGAACAGAAGGTTACCGCGCTTTTGGTCACCCACGACCTCTCGGAAGCCATCAGCATTGCCGACCGTATTCTCATCCTCGGAAAGCGTCCAGGCTCTATCCGCTCCATCGTCACCATCGACTTTGAGACCGAACACCGTCTTTCTCCCCAGAAAGCAAGGCTTCACCCGAAATTCCAGAAATATTTTGATCAGATATGGAAGGAGCTGAAATCAGATGAGAGCATTTCATAAATTGTCACAGGGTCTCCGGGAGGAGCGGGAAAAGGCGGCTGCGACACAATTTCGGGATCCATCCGGTCTGCAGGCCGCATCCGCTGAAAAGTCCGGTCCGGACAGTGCTTTGCTGCCGGATTCCCCTTCTCTGAGCCCGGCACAGGCTCTTTATGTGAAAAAAATAAAACAGCACCACCGGCTGGTACTGTTTATCCAGATCTTTCTTCTTATATTTATTATTGCTGCCTGGGAGATCTGCTCCGACATCGGCTGGCTGAATTCTTTTATTTTCAGCAGTCCGTCCCGCATGATCAAAAGCGCCGCAGAGCTCTACGCAGACGGCAATCTGCTGGGACACATCGGCATCACCCTGGCAGAAACCTTCGGAAGTTTTCTTCTGGTAGCGATTTTCACCATCCTGATCGCCGTCCTTCTCTGGTGGAATCAAACTTTCAGTGAAATCCTGGAGCCTTATTTCGTCATCTTAAACAGCCTGCCTAAATCCGCCATGGCCCCCATCTTCATCGTATGGCTGGGCAACAACATGAAGACTATCATTATCACAGCCATCTCCCTGGCGGTCTTCGGCAGCATCCTGAACCTGTATACGAGTTTCATGTCCACGGACCCGGACAAAATCAAACTCATCAAGACTCTTCACGGCAGCCGCATCGACTGTCTCACCAAAGTGATCCTGCCGCTGAACCTGCCTGCCATCCTGAGTATTCTCAAGGTGGACATCGGTCTTTGTCTGATCGGCGTGGTCATCGGAGAATTTCTGGCTGCGAAACAGGGATTGGGGTATCTGATTATTTATGGCTCACAGGTGTTGCAGTGGGATAACTTTTAGGCCGAAAATGATAAAATGGGCAGCGTGACCGGAAACAAAAATTCAACGGCAGAAATATTATCCTGCCGTTGCCAGTGGGACGAACTTCATCCTTTTATGATATTTTCTTCACCAGACATTCCTTCTTATAAAATGCAATCCCATAACAAAGGACACTGCGGTACCCCTCCCGCTCCAGTCCTTTGTCGTACTGTTTTTTCTTGATCTGTGCCAAAGCGCTGTCACAGTCTTTTTCCAGCATAGCTTCATCGGCAGCGTGTTTGGCTTCGAACAGGATTGCCCGGCGGTGTTTTCTATCTTTGATCACCACATCGGAACGCCCCAGTCCATGTTCATAATTGGATTCCACAATGTAGCCTGCACCAGAAAACAGACCGGCCAGAAAAGCGTGATAAAAACTTTCCTGATAGTCATGGTAACTGATCGTATCAAACAAAATGTCTGACAACATTTCAGTCAGCACTCCAGCTTCCCCGTTCCATGCCGCATCAAAAAGTTCTTTCCGGTCGTTTCGCAGAGATTGCTCCTGAAACCATTCCAGGGCCATCCTGCGGAAAATGAGCATGATTTCTTCATTGGGAATGCGCAGTGCCGTTCTTTCGTCGCCTCCCTGTTCTGCTTCAGGATATGCTGTTGTTAAATATCCTGTCAGATACAAAAGACTCCATAAATTCTCTTCGGAGGAATGCAGGGTATCATAAGTAAGATTTTCCACCAGTTCTGTTTTCACACAGTCCCCTGCCAGAAGTTTCTCAAATTTATCCTGCACTCCAAGATCCGTCCGTTCCATAAAAGAACGAATGATACTGTTATCACTGGTATTCTCCCAGAAACTCTCCGGCTTGGCCTTCTTATCCTCAGATAATTTCGATACATAGTTCAGTACGTCCCACGGGCAGTAAATCTCCACATTTCCGAACCGATATCCATCATACCACCGGCGCATCTGCCTGAGTCCACCCGACAGCCCGGTATCAGCAAGAAGCTTCTCTACTTCCTCCTCTGTAAACCCAAAATACTCTGCAAAACGATGATCGGATATGGTATCCGAGACAAAATTATTGGTTCCCGTAAAAATACTTTCCTTCGCAATCCGAAGGCAACCCGTCACCACTGCAAATCGCAGAGCCGGATTGTCTTTCAGCGCCTGCCCTAAAAATCCCCGTATCATATCCAGCATCTGCTCATAATATTGACGTTCGCTGGCCTTTGCCAGAGGCACATCATACTCATCAATCAGAAGAATCACAGGTTTTCCATAATATTCTCTCAACATGAACATCAGTGCCAGAAGGCTGTTCTTTAACTCTGTATCCGAAATTTCTCCTTTGGCGGCACGGATAAATTTTTCCTTGTCAAGATCATTGACTTTCTCGCTGTCCAGCAAATAATAATGCTCTTTATAAAGCCTGACAACCGCTTCCATCAGCATACCGCGGGCAGATGCAAAATCCAGTCCCTCGACATTTTTAAATGTAAAATACACTATCGGGTACTGATTCATCCATGTATCACAGAGCATCTTATCCTTTGCCACTTCCAGCCCGGCAAACAGCGCCGCACTGTCTTTCCGTATATCAAAAAACTCTGCCAGCATGTTCATATTCAGAGTTTTGCCGAAACGGCGGGGACGGGTAATAAGTGTCACCTCATCGGGATTACTCCTTAATAATTTCCGAATTAAACCTGTTTTATCTATATAATAATAGTTATTCTCTCTGATTTTAGCAAAACTGGCAATGCCAACCGGCAAAGATATTTGACCCATGATATACCTCCCTTCCTGCTTTTTATAAACCAATACAATTTTCATTACACAAAACTTTTATTAATATGATTATAGTCTTCCATTGATAATAATACAACCAGATTTTTCTATTCCATTAAAAAAATCATCAGGACGCAAAGACCAGAACTGTCCGACTTACCATTTACGCTTCCAATAAAATTTTTTAAAATGTCTTCTCAGCTTGCAATTTCCTCAATTCCCTAAATCCTTCTAAATCGTTTTCCGGTTTTTATCGTAAAACAATAAATAATTATTGATTTACAGATATTTCTGTGTTATACTCAGCCTATCAAAGGCCCAGTCCGTCAATGGCGAGCTTGTCAAAGGCAGCCAGTCTGTCAAATACATAACAGGAGGATTCAACATATGAAACAAAAAAATCTTTCAAGATGGTTAAAATGTATTCTTTTGGGTGTTGGCATTTGTGGTCTGATCATCTACGGTGTCATCCTGCCCCTGTACGGTGATTCTTTGGCGGCATCGTATCCGGAATTTGCCAACCGCTTCTGGCCCTGGATGGGGTTTCTCTGGGTAACGGCGGTTCCCTGTTTTGCCGTCCTTGTCCTGGCCTGGCGTATTGCCACCAACATTGGCCGGGACCGGTCTTTTTCCAATGAGAACGCCAGTCTGCTGAAATGGATTTCTGTTCTGGCCGCCGCAGATGCCACTTTTTTCTTCCTGGGAAACGTGGTAATGCTCTTACTGGATATGAGCCATCCCAGCGTGGTACTGGCTTCTTTTATCATCGTATTCGCGGGTATCGCCGTTGCGGTCATATCCGCTGTATTATCCCATTTAGTAAAAAAAGCCGCCGTTCTGCAGGAAGAAAGCGACTTGACCATATAGGAGGCTGTTATGGAAGGAGAAATCATTTTCAATATTGATGTGATGCTGGCAAAACGAAAGATGAGCGTCACAGAGCTGGCCGAGCGCGTCGGAATCACTATCGCCAATATGTCCATTTTAAAAAATGGCAAAGCTAAAGCTCTGAAAATCTCGACACTTATCAAACTATGCGAAGCGCTGGACTGCCAGCCGGGCGACCTTTTAGAGTACAGGAGGAAGGAAGATCATGAAGAGAAAGCATAAACAACTTGCTATAGTATTACCGGGCGTTTTGCTTCTGGTCATCGCCGTTATTGGAGCTTTTTTATACTTTGGACAAAGTACGGATTATTCGTCCACACTAAAAGCCAACTGGGGATTCTCTCTGCCCGCTGACTCTCACTGCCAGGAAATCTACAGCACAGATTCCGGCGACAGCTTTCTTGGCGACGGCATCCGCTATCATGTTTTTACATACAAAGAAAACGCCCCGGTAAAAGCAATGTTTGACTGGCAGACCGATGAAAACGAGACCAGCAATAACGGCGCCAATGGCAGCGGCAATATTGATGACGGCAACAACAACAATCATAATGACAGTAATTACGGCGGCCGCTGCTCTGCCAAAGTGGAGGGCTGGCTTGATGACATCCATGTCCCGTCCGGGGAACGTCCCGACTATGCGTCCTGCGTATACTGGTATCAATCCCAGGACGACGGCAGTGAACTCATCGTTTTATGGGATGAGAGCCGGAAGAAATTATATACTGCGGAATCATTTCTTTAATCCCAGGAACCAGGAGCTATCAGATCAGCTCCTGGTCTTTTCTATTTTTTTACACATCCGGATATGCGGGCAGTGTTCTTCTAAAAAATCCTCTCCGTCCGCCGAATATCCTGCTTTCTCATAAAATCCTTTTGCCTGCACCTGGGCCGCCAGCCGGATTTCTTTTGCTCCCAGAGCTCTTATCTGTCTCTCTGCTTCCTGCAGGATGATCCCGCCATAATGTTTTTTGCGATACTCTTTTAACACGGCGATCCGTCCAACAGTATAGACATTTTCACCACTCTTAAAAAAACGCCCCGTTCCCATTAGCGTGCCATCATCACCATACAGGACAAGATGCGTCGCAGCTGCGTCCTGATCATCAAATTCATCTTCAAATCCTTGTTCTTTCACAAAGACCATCTCGCGGATCAATCTTGCGTCATCCGGCAGAGTGTTATCGGTCTTAAAATAGTACATAAATTTATCTCCTCACAAAAAATACGGAAAACTCATTTTGATCATTCGTATATCGTCTTGCCAAACTTGTAGGCTTTTTCCAGATAATCGGTCTTATCAATCTGCGGCTTTCCGTTTGTATCTCCGCATCCGCCAGCAAGCAGCATGCCTCTGTCATGAAAACCGATATAATTTACCAGAGCAAAATTATAATACGAAACTGCCTGCTCAAATGTCCAGAAATAATCATCCGCCGATGTCATCAATAAGGCACAATCCCTGACCGGATATTTTTCATAACGGCCCAGCGGCGGCGCGTCGTCCTCTTCTGCAATACAGTAAAAACGCTCAATAAAAGCCTTGATCTTTGAGGATAAGGTCCAAAAATATAGCGGAGATGCAAATACGATCAAATCCGCATTTTTAATTGCCGGAATCAGAGAATTAAAATCGTCTTTCTGTACACAAGGTTTTCCGAAACGGCAGGCGTTACATCCAATGCAGCCGTTTACCTGCTTTTCATTCAATGAAACTACTTCCGTCTGATGTCCGGCGTCCACAGCCCCTTTTACAAAAGCATCCACCAACTGCCTTGTATTTCCTCTGGGACGGCCTCCGCCTAAAATTACTAAAATATTTTTCATGAATCATCAACCTTTCCTTATATATTATAAAAAATCGGAAGAGCAACGCCTGACACCGGCGCATCAGGCGTCATTCCATTTTTATGACTTCATACAGTTTTTCCTATCGGTCATTTTAATTTAATGGTCACTGTCATTTTCTTGTTGCTTCCATCTGTCGCCATGGCCGTGATCTTCACTTTTTTGCCTTTCCCAGGCTTCTTTGTCTTCACCTTGCCGGACGCGGATACGGTGGCATATTTCGTATTACTGCTGGTCCAGATCAGCTTCTTGTTGGCGCCTTTGGCAGCCGTCACTTTCGCTTTCAGCTTCAGTTTTTGTCCTGCTTTCACCGTCCGCTTCTTAGCTCCCGCTATGGTCACCTTCTTTACCACACCTTTCATAGATTTGATGCGGAAAGTGGCTGCAGCCCCGCTGCCATCAGCAGCTCTCGCCGTAATAATGACAGATTTGCCGCCAGTCTTTTTCTTCACAGTCACCACGCCGGACTGACTGACGGTTGCCACCTTCGGATTGCTTGTTGACCAGATGAGCCGCTGGTCAGAGGCATTGACCGGGGAGATATCAGCTGTCAGTTTGACACGTTTGCCCGCGGCGATTTTGTTGGAGATGGCAGAAAGACGCATGGCATTAATCTTTATTGGTCTTTGCATGTTGTCAGTGTGCACAGTATTTTGTCCAGCATTTTGTCCCGAAGAGGCTCCCGGAATGGTCTGATTATTTCCCTTATCTGGTTCTGTCTGATGCCCGCCTCCCGGAGTGTCTGGTTCTTCCGGCTTATCCTCGGAAACATTCCTGACAGTAATCGGCATATTTACCTTTCTTGTCCGGTAAACCTCCTCGTAAGTGATGACCAGCTCCTTTTCTCCCGGAACTTTCATATCGATATCCGATACATTTGTGGTGTAATCAGTAACGATCGCTTCGCTTCCATCTGTATACACGGCTCTGATTTGCAGATCATTCAGATTCAAAACCTCACCTTTTTTATATTCTGCTTTCATCTTCGAAGCCACCAGATGATCCAGCGTTTTCAAAGTGTCTTCTCCCACATAAATGGAAGCGGTATTGTTAAATGGAAGCAAATCCTGTTTTCCATTCGTAACCTCAATCTCAAGAGTATCACTGCCCAAAGCTGCCAGGTTTTCTCTTGTAAAGCTCCGGGTGAACTGCTCACCAGCGGCGATATTTCCCAACTCTTCCGTTCCGAGAGTCTCACCTGTTTCATTTTTTATGAATAAGGAAGCTGTGGTATCATAACCGCTCGTATTAGAAACAATCACAGAAAATGTATCCATGTCCGGCTGTTCTACAGTCAGATTCATTTCCGCACCTCCCGCGGTGATCTGCTGTGTATCATCGCTTCCACCTGCCTCAGAAATAGTCTGCACCGTTAACTCTGCATTTTCCGGTAAATTCTCAGGCATATCAGCAGTAATTTCTACCTGTTCCGTCTGTCCCGGTTCCATTTTCTGACTCAATACAGCTTCTCTGATCACTTCTGTTCCACATACAATCTGCACTTTGTCATTTGTACCTGTGCTTTCCAAACCATCATTGGTCACCGGAACCGTCAGCACTGCAGTATCTCCCGGCATCATATCTTCCTCGGTATATTCTATCGCTCCCATCTCCAGTTTACTCTGAGGGAGGACAGAAGAAATGCACAGATCTGTCGTTGTCTCCATGCCCAGTTCACCGTTGAAGGCAGCATCTGTCCTGGTAAATAAAAATTCAAAATCTGTTTCATTCCAGATGCCCGACGGATTCGCCGCATAGCCGTTCACATCTGTCAAAGTTACCGGCTCACTGATCTGACCTTTTCTCATCACATAGGCATAAAGGTTACTTCCATCCGTATCTTCTTCAGGTTTATTGGATGCGCATACAACCAGCTCACAATCATTTCCCTCTATCACGTTATAATCGGAAGTAATCACTGCATCTTCCAAATATGTATGAATCTCCCCACCGGGAACGTCCGCATATTGTAAAGAAGCTGCGCCATCGGCATCTTCGGCATACCAAAGAAGAACATTTTGTTCATTGATCCGGGCAAACGATGGCTTTTGATTCTGCGAACGACTGGCCACTTCCGTCACCGTTCCCTGCATATCCATCACCGAGATGGTAGTCTCCAAATTTTCTTCTGTTCCGGAAGAACATTCCCACGCGGCCATTATATCATTCCCCATGGACCCTATTGCCACTGACTGTACAGGAGCATTCACCTCATAAGATGGCCGCGGTACAAAAGCATTTTCCTCCAAAGCAGCCACATGGACAATGTTCGTGCCTGTTCCTTCCAAAATATCATTGTTTTGGTTCTCATACCATGCAATATATGGGACATGGTTATTTACCGTAACAGCCGGTTTCAAATCTGCGTAGTCATTATTCGTTAACTGATAAATGGCCACCTTTTCTCCCGCGGTTCCCTCCAGGTTCAATCTTGCCACAGTAATCTCGCAGGCACTTGCCATTTCTTTCATAGAATTCTCAGTTTGTGGCTCATCTTCCGTCTCTGTAAAGGTTCTCTTTGCGTCAGACCAGGCAATATAAACATTTTCGCCGTTCACAGCCGCCACTGCATCAAAATCAGCGGTTTCATCATCGTCCACCTGTACCGGATCAGACCAAGTTGCAGTATTCTCATCATATACGGAATAGACCACTGCCGTATGATTCCCTGTGGTTCTGCCTGAAAGATCCGCCGTATAAATCAATACCTTTTTCCCACTGTCTGTCTGCAATAGTGTCGGTTTCGCACTGGCATATATATCCGATTGCAGGACCTGCACCGCTGATTCTTTCGTTGCTTCCACACCGTCAGTGTTTGCCGCTTTCGCCCTGCTTTTCTTCTGAGAAGACATCTTTCCGTTCCAGGCCGAACTGTCTGTCCGCTTTATCTCCCACTGGCCTTCATCAGGCAAGCTATATGGGGCACTTTTTGATCTGGCTTTTGCATTCTCTGATGAATAATATTCCCAATCACCCTCCAGCAACGCTTTCTCATAGGAAAAGCACAATGCAGTGGCGCTGACACCAAGTTCTCCTGACAGCGTACCGGTGAATTTTCCCTTCGGAGCGCCATTTCCCGGCGCTTCCATCTCGGCTGTCAAAACATTTTTTCCGGAACCATATACGGACACATCCGCAATATAGGCAACACCGACGCCGCCGGACAATTTCAGCTTTGGCAGCGTCAATTCTACTTCTCCTGAACTATATACACTGCTGTTGGCCAAATCCAGTCCAAGAGAAGTTGTCACCGCCACGCCGGCTTCTCCCGAGAACTTCACCACAACCGGAACGACAACAACCACTGTCTGCCATTTCTGCTCCGCTTTCGCTTTAATCTCTATGAAAGACTTTCCGCCAAAAGACTGGATTCCATCTTCTGTGATCGTGCCTTCCGCATAAGCAAAGAAGCTGATATCCGGCTTCACCTTCATTCCCATGGAAGCCGTTCCGTGTTTGCTGGACAAAAGTGCCTTGCATCCTTTTCTATAAGATTCTTTCTGCGTCTCTATGAACTTTTTAAAGGTTGCCCATCCATTTTCATCCAAATCCTCTAAACTATCGACTCCCACGCCGAGCCGGAACTCATTTCCTTCCCGTTCAAACTGCACCGGGATTTCTCCAAAATCCAGCGAGACCTCTCCGCCGCCGATCAGAGGAATATTATCGGGAACCTCAAACTCCACATCGCCGCCGACCGTCAACTCCATGTCATTTTCTTCGGTATCATCTCCGGTTACGGTAGTATTACCGGATGGCAGCGGTGGCAGCGGAACATCATCCGGACAAGTACTGCTGTAATGAATGGCAGCAGTTTCTAAAGCGACATTATAGTCTTTGATCGTAATGTTTTGCCACGCTTCTTTATTGCCGCCATAATAGACATCTGTCAAACTGTCACACATATGAAATGCATATTCATCTATCCCCGTCACACTTTCCGGAATTCCTATGCCTCTCAAACTGATACAATTGCAAAATGCAGTATCTTCTATCTTTGTTACGCCCTCCGGAATCTCATACACGGTCTGCTTTTTCCCAATGGGATAACAAAGTAACGTGGTTTTTTCTTTATCAAATAACACGCCATCTTCTGAGGAATACGCCGTATTATTTTTATCTACCTTTATGCTGCGCAGACCGCTGCAATATCCAAACGCACTATTTCCAATGCTTGTCACGCTTGCCGGAATCTCTATATTGTCCAAACCAACACAATTTTGAAATGCCTCTTCCCCTATTTTTCTTGTTTTGTCCGGAATCTCTATGCTGCTCAGATTGCCACAGCCCCAAAATGCCCAGCTCTCTATTTTTTCCAAATTTTTCGGCATCTTCACACTATTCAAACTGCCGCAATTGTCAAATGCAAAAGCTTCTATCACTGTCACGCTATCCGGCAGCTCTACACTGCTCAAATTGATACAACTTCCAAATGCTCTGATTCCCACTTCCTCCACTAAAACTCCTCCAATGGTATCCGGAATAACTGCCTCCGTGACACTCTCATCACAGTCCGTAATGGTTCCCGTGGACATATCAAACGTTATATTTCCTCCTGTAACCGCATAAGTAATTTCCGTATCCGCTGCTTCTATCTTCAGTCCAGGCACAGAAAGAACCATAGTGAGCACGACTATCATTGCCATCATACAGGAAATCAATCTTTTTTCCCACATCATTTCATCCATCCCTCTTTTCTCTGCAAGATTAATTCTTTTATCGTTTCTTCGCTGAAATATCTTTTCTTCCTCGCCACCTCGCTTTTGAACACAAAATGTAATAAAATTATATCATAACTTTGGAATTATTGGCCTATTACTTTATAAGCAGTATCTCTCAATCATTTTATCATTAAAAAAAGGATACGGCGCATAATGATATGCTCCCCTTTAGGTAGACAGTTGAAATAATAAAACTGTTTATCTGGAGGGGAGTTTTATTATGCCTAGAGGAATATTACCAGAAGTGAAGCTACGGGCCGTAAAAGATTACA
>NZ_NFLV01000028.1 GCF_002161065.1 Eubacterium sp. An11
GGTCATACGTTTATCTGTCTGGCAGGCGTGAATATGTACCGGAGCCTGCGCCCGGTGTTGGAGGAATTTCAGCGAAGAAAGATGAAATTTCTCTTTGAGGCGTTTGACATGGACAAGAAGCTGAAAACAGACTGTGATAGGCATTATCATAAATGTGCTGTCTGCAATGAAAGGGGGACGCCGGCAAACTGTCCATACAAGGTGGAAAAGCGCCGGATCATCCAGAACGCCTGTGGAAAAGTCTATGGGATCTGTCAGGAGTTGTCCCTGCCGGTTAGCCGTATGATCTGGGACCAGGATGCAGATGGTAACTGGAATGGAAAAATCAAAGGTATAGATGATTATTATTACGCAAAGCGGGCTGCGACGTCAGCCCCTTTGCAGAAACAGAAGGGAGTGGAAGCATGAGAAAAGGAGAAAAGCTGCTGTTTCTGGCAGGGATCCTGCTTGCCATCGGCGCCCTTGCTTTTTCTGCGTGGAAACTGAGAGGAATCTATGGAGAATACCAGGAGGGCGAAGATACCTACGAAGAGCTTGCCTCATTTGTGGAGGATCCGGAGGATAAGCCGGAACCAGACAAAAGCGATGTGGAACCGGACGGATATTTGCAGATTGATTTTGAGGGACTGCAGGCTGTGAACTCGGACGTGATCGCCTGGATTGATATTCCCGGCCTTTCCATCAGTTATCCGGTGGTACAGGGAACCGATAATGCTTATTATCTGCATCATCTGTTTACCGGGGAGTACAACAGCAGCGGCAGTATCTTTGCGGACTGGCATAACCAGCCGGATTTCACGGATCCAAACACCATTGTATACGGTCACAATATGAAAAACGGCAGTATGTTTGGAACCCTCTCCCATTATCAGGATCGGGCTCTGTGGGAGGCTTCTTCTTATTTTTACCTGTATGTGCCGGGGAAGGTACTGAAATATCAGATTTTCTCCTGTTATGCCGGGTATGTGGGGAGCGAGGCTTACACCTATGCGTTTCCGGAAGAGACAGACTTTCAGGCTTTTCTGAAGCAGATCCGCTCCTATGCGGGATATGATACCGGTGTGGAAGTCGTGGAAACAGACCGGGTGGTGACACTTTCCACCTGTGTCAGCTCTAGACGTGACTATCGGTACATTGTCCACGGGAAATTGACAGAGGAAATAGCAAATTGAAGAAGAAAAGTATAGGAACAGAAAACAGCGCCGGTATGGAAAAGGAAGACACCATGCCGGTCTTTTTTATGGAGGAAAGTATCATGTTGGAAGCTGAATATGAGAAAGCACGGGAGGAAATTGGATGGAAAGGAAACAGTGTGCTTGAAGAAGAGCGGATACAAACACTCCAGTTAATCTTTCAGCGAGCCTGGCGTTATCAGGAGCGAGGGATGCTGGATGAGATTATATTAGGCTTTGTCCGGAAAAAGACAGGAATGATTCAGAAAGCTAAAACAAAAGGAGAGCTGCAGGAAATCAGCAAACCGCCAAGGCCGGTTTATAACGGCAATGGCTTTACACCTGGAAAGTATGACACAGAGGAAGAAGAATTGCTGGTCTGGAGCCTTACTTGTTTGCAAGCACCGCTCAACAACCAGGCATATGAACGGTACAAAGAGCTGTTCTGCCGCCTGTTGCAGGAAAAGGCGAAGATATTATTCCCGGAAATGAATGAGAATAATCAGGCAAAAGTTGCCTGAAGAATGAAGAATGGAGGATGGATATGACGATCAGAGAAGCAGGAAAAGGAATTGTGACAACCGTGGGAGGTACTTACAGGATCGGATTTATCAACATGGATGGTCAGGAAGATGAGACGGAACTCGATGCTTACAACATGACGGAATTGGAAGAATTATACAGGGATTTTTGTAAAGAGAATGGATTTAGACAGAATACCGTCACCTATATGGAACGGTAAATGAAACGCAGGCACCGGGAAACCGGCGCCTGCCTTGATAGAGAAAAATTAGGATTTGTATTTATTCATTTAAGAAAAAATTCATCACTTCTGGTGAACGCCGATAAGGAAGTATCAAAAACGTACTAACTTAACGGCTGACAAACAGGGTTGCTAAAATGAACCGGCGTGTTATTTCGCAATGAAATGGCACGCCGGTTTTCTACGCATTTCAAACCGCATTTTCAATGGTAAGAATGGGAAAATACCTCCGACTATCCAACCACGCCAGAACACCTCGGTAACATCGGGCTTTTCCACCCTCAAATGCGTAGACGCAACACCATAATATCAGCGGGCGCAAGCGGATTTCTGCTTGCGTCCGCTTGGTTACCACACAGCAAAGACGGAGGAAACCGCCAAGGGCGCGGAGCGTTCATCTCGACCCTTGACGACTTCCTTTGGCTTTGTTATTTCTTTACCACGATGGCATCCACCAATTTTGCCTGCAAGCGGTGCTTCATATACTCATCAATATCGACGTGCGGCAAACCATCTTTGTCATAGAGCGTTCGCGTACAAATCTTGTTGATGTAACGGTCGTAGTACCGCAAGACGCGCTCCAACGCCAACGGATCACCAGCACGGGCTGCTTCGATCACATCCATGGGCAAAAGCACTCTGCCGTTAAAAGTTGGTTGCTTCATGTTAGTTTCTCACTCCTTTGGATTTCAAGTTTCTTCTCAGTTCATTCAGTGTCTTTGTTCTGTGTCGTTGGACGGCGCTACGGGACAATCCCACAAAATTGCCCACTTCTCTGTCTGGCAGTTCCAGCACACAATGCAGAATTAAAATCTGCTGTTCGCGATCCGGCAAACCGGCAAAAGCATCTGCCACCAATTCGCTCTTAATATGCAGGACATGGCCAAACGCCGATAATACAAACTTGTCGCTGGGGTATTCGTCTACGGTATAAAGTTCATCCATTTCGTATTGGGACAAAGCGCTGAACTGGATTGCTCGTTCCCGCTGGCGGCTCAGTTCCCGAAAATAGCTGATGGCTTCATGGCGGAGAACGGTTTTACAGAAAGCATCGAACTGGTGCCGTGCTCCATATTCATCAAACACAAACATTAGCTTCTCACCCCCGATCTGCGGGAGAGTGAGAAGTTGAGGTTGGAGCCGCTGCCCCTTGCGCCTATGTTGTTGCGGTAGTTCCGGCCCGCACCGAAAGGCCACAATAACAACTCGGTAAAAGTAAATGTGATATACAGGTTACTTACACTGTATAGTACATCTTTTTGCCCAAAC
Organism: Eubacterium sp. An11; assembly: GCF_002161065.1. Lineage (GTDB taxonomy): Bacteria > Bacillota > Clostridia > Lachnospirales > Lachnospiraceae > Anaerobutyricum > Anaerobutyricum faecale. The sequence continues at coordinate 3,205 of NZ_NFLV01000028.1, forward strand.
CGCTCCCTTGTTGGGGACAGACTTTTTTTGATGAGCTATACGATTGAAAAACAGGCTGCATCAGCATGGCGGGTTCCTCCATATCCGCCGATTCTATGCAGAGCAAACGAAAACGGCGGCCTTGATTTCTCAAAACCGCCGCTGGGATATGTGGAATGAGCGCACGAAATCAACCTGCCCGGCAACGGTTTTTTCTTTCCCCGTGAGGCGGGGCAGGTTAGTTAGCTTTATATTGAATTCGGAGATTCACTCGATAGTTTCTATCGAATCCACAATATTCATTTTGGAAATATTTCGCAGCGGAATCGCTGTTGCCAACAGGCAAACCAAAATGGAAATGATTGCAGCTTCGGAAATTGCCAAAACAGGGATAGCGATAAGTTGTAATGTATCTGTCTGTGCCGCATTGACAAAAACACAACAGATATAGCCCAACACTGCGCCAATCAATGATGCGAAAATTCCATAATAAGCGCCCTCCCACAGAAATGTTTTATATAGGCTTGTAGCACTCATTCCAATGGCTCGCTGCACACCGATCTCATTGACGCGAGTATGGATATTGCTGTAAACGGTATTAATGATATTCAATATGCCAATCATTCCAATAAAGATAATCAGTACCCAGCAAAGCATTTTGATTTGTTCAAAGCTCTCTGCCATTTCGTTGCTGCTTTCAATATAAGAAAGCCAGTGAGCACCCGGATATTCGCTGCACCAATCATCCAATATGGTTTCAAAAGAATTGACATCTGCACCATCCCGTAATGTCAAATAGATTTCCGAATAAGCGTCATTTTCAAGCAGCGTGCAATATATTTCTTCATTCACAATAAGCTGGACACCGTTGGTGAAACCCTCGTTGTTGATGGTGATGGGAGTATCAATCAGCCCCATTACACGAAGCGTTTTGCCTCCTAACCGAACCGTATCGCCAACAGAGAGTTCCATATACTCCATAGGGGTATCTACGTAAGAAAAAGGAATCGGATTTTTGACAAGGCAGCCTGTTCCATCTTTTAGAGCCTGCTTATCCTGCTCAGAAAGGTCAGGCGCGTAGATTTCTAATAACCCATCATCAATGTTTGCAAGCTGAAAGGTTTCGTAGCTTTGAACAGACAAATCTGTTTCAAAGGGAAGCTCGTCACCAGCGCCCGGCATAAATATGGAAAGTCTGGCAGTGGAAAGGCTTTCTACTGCGTCGTTTGCCTTGAGTGTGTTTACAGCTTCCGCCGGAATACCCGATGCTTCATTTGTAATAGCGTAATCGCTAAAATACATATCCTGAACCGAACTGCTGGCATCAAGCAGATTGGTAAAGCTCTGCAAAGCAACAAAGACGGTAATACTCATAACAAGGGAAAGAATCGTGACAAGCGTTCTGCCACGCCCACGTTTCAAATTCAACCTCGCATAGTAAGCTTCAAAATTGTGTACTTTGTGATTTCTTTTTCCGCGACGTTTGATTTTCACAGAGTGACCAGACATGGCGACTGTCGGGGATACACGGGATGCGTACTGGGCAGCGGGAAAGGCAGCCAGCAGAGCAAATAAAAGTGTGACTGCTACACTCACAATGAGCATGGGAAACTTCACCGTACTGGCGTTGCTGATCGCTACATTCAATTCAGAAACACTATTTGCCATGAATATATCAGGATTAAGAACACCTGTAGCAGCAATCAGCACTCCCTTTGCGGATAATGTACCGAGTATCAGCCCGATTGGAATACCAATTCCACAAAGGATTAGGAGTTGCAAGGAAACAAGACGATAAATTTGTCCACGCTCTCCGCCGATTGCGCGAAGTGTTCCATATTCCCTAATGCGTTTTGTAATGGAAATTTTCAGAATGTTGTAAATAACCAATCCGGCTGCAAACAAGACCAGCAATCCTACCAAAATACACGCCACGGTCATAAATGAAAAACCTGCACCAGTATCACTGCTGGTTGCCTCATCATAAGAAATACCGATGGCATCAAGGAGAATCCAGTTGTACTGGATATACCGATCCTCTACATCCAACTCCTCCGCAAGATCATACATAATGCTCTGAAAGTTTTGCTTGTCATAGGTCTTAAAGTCCGTAGAATAAAGCAGATATTCTTTTGGCAGTAAATTTTCTGCGGTTCCGGTTCCTACAATTCCCGAAACTGTGCCGGTCGTATATCCGATATAGCTGCTTTCAAGAATACCCGTCAATACAAAATTGCCGGAATATTCAAATTCTGGCAGAGAACCATCCATAAGAGACACACGCATATCCAGAGAAACAGTATCCCCAATCGCAACATCTAATCCGAGATATTGGATACTATCTTCTGGTAATGCAATTTCGTTTGCGGCCTCTGGTAAACGTCCCTCTTTAATCGTTCCGATTGACGGATACATAGATAGAGCGTTATCGTGATACTCCCGAAGGTATAAAGATAAGCTGCTGCTGCCTAACGGCGTACTGCCGACAAAGATGGTATCGGCAACATCGTATAGGCGGTCATCTTCGTGCAGTTTTTGGGCCTGTTCTTGATTAAGCTGATGGAAAGTAGCGTAGCGGTTTCCATTCAGACTCGCCGCCTGCTCTATCCGCATAGATTGTAATATCCCAATGGACTGACCGACTACCGTTGTCATGATCGTAGACATGATAACCGCGATCAAAATTAAGATTGCTGTGATTTTTTGTGCTTTTAGTTCTTTCCATGTAAGTGCTAAATAGGATTTCATTTTGCCGTCACCTCCGAAAGAACCCCGTCTACAATCACAAATTGCCGGTCTGCCATTCTTGCAATACGGCTGTCGTGGGTTATGATAACAAGCGTTTTGCCCATCTTCTTCCATATATTTTGCAGCATTTCCATGACCTCGCTGCCGCTTTTGCTATCAAGATTTCCGGTTGGTTCATCGGCAAAGATAATATCGGGTTTTGCAATCAGAGCGCGGGCAATCGCTACACGCTGCTGCTGACCGCCGGAAAGCTCATGAGGTAAATGGGTAAGGCGCTCCCGAATCCCCAGCAATTCCGTAAGCTGCTTTAGATAGGCTTCATCCGGCTGCTTTTTATCCAGCAAAAGAGGCATAATAATATTCTCTTTTGCGGTCAGAACGGGAAGCAGATTGAACTGCTGGAAGATGAAGCCGATCCGCTGGCGGCGAAAAGCAGATAGAGCTTTGTCGTTGAAACTGTATATGTCTTTTCCATCGTATGTAAGGCTGCCAGAAGTCGGCTTATCCAACCCGGATAACAAATGAAGTAAGGTACTTTTTCCGCTGCCAGAAGGCCCCATAATGGAGATGAAGTCGCTGGATGCAATTTCAAGATTGACTTTATCTAATGCGACAACACGGCTTTCGCCGCTGCCGTAGATTTTTGATAGTTCTTTTGCCTCAATATTCATAAAAAAACACTCTCCTTATTTGTGGTATAAGGAGAGTGTAAATTAAAAATCTCAAAAATTGCTCAAGGTTTCCGATTTATTTGAAATGAAGCAATAGCTGTTGCGCCATACTCCTTTCGATTCGTGAGTATCAGTGTTCCTCCATGTTTCAGGCATAATGTCTGGCTGCTATAAAGCCCCATCCCAAAGTGAGCAGAATCACCACTTACTTTTCCAAACGGTCTTGGGCCGTTTTGTACCAGTTCTGCAGGATAGCCTGGGCCATCATCTGTGACCGACAGACACAAGAGATTTTCCCGTTGTTGCAGGCATATTATAATTTCGCTTTTTGCAAAACGAGCAGCATTTCCAATCAAATTTTCCGCAACAGTCAGGAATACCGCATGATCTATTGACGCGGTTCCGTATTCAGGTGCAGAAATGGATAGCCGGAATGTCCCAGCAAGAAGTTTTGCTGTATCTTCTAATTCAGAGCGCAACAGGGAATACGGATATTCACTTACCCGCAAGGGCATTTGCTCCAATCTTTGTATGCTGCTCATAGCTTCCACATACTGTTCAATTCGCTGGGTATAGCTTTCCAATCTGTCAATCGTCTGCTTATCTACTGTACCCTGACGCAGCAATTTCACAGTCCCTTTCAAGACTGTGATCGGATTTCTTAAATCGTGAGAGAACGCGGCATTTAGCCTTTTCCGTTCTTCCATCTGCCGCCATAGTTCCTGATTCGATTTCAAGAGTTCTTCACGCATGGTATCAAAGGCGGCACAGAGCTGTCCCAATTCATCACCGGAACGAACCGGCATAATAAAATCAAGGTCATGGTTCTGAATCCTTGTAATACCATTTCGCAATACAGCAATCGGCTGTTTCAACTTAATATGATAATATAAAACTCCCGACAGAGCCAGCCCACCCACAGGAAGCGCAATACAAGACACAATTTGAAAGATACCTAATGCTGACAATATCTTTTGCTGGGATGCTGTCGGTGCTTCCAGCCTGATTACTGTACCATCTGATAAAACTTCTATTCCACCTGCGGGAAAGGTGCTGCTGATTGAAGTACATACCGCAAAAACAAGTCCCAACAGTAGGAGGGCAAACAACACACAGGAAACAGACAAAACAAGAAAAGATTTTTTTAACCCCATATTTTTTAAGCGTTCCACCGATAACCGCACCCCCAAACTGTTTCAATATAATTGTGCAGCGTATATGCCGCAAACTTAGCCCGTATTTTCCGAATATGTTCCATGATGGTGTCGCTATTCCCGCCCCCATCCAATCCCCACACAAGCTCATAGATTCGTTCCCGATCAAAGACCTGTCCTGCATTGAGGGAAAGAAGCTCCACAATTTCAAACTCCCGTTTCGACAGCAGGATGTTCTGACTATTGATTGCAGCTGTCCGGGCCGAGTAATCCAATGCCAATTCACCAAAGATGCGAACCGCAGAATTATTCTGGCGGCGCTGCTCCCGCCGCAGGTGCGCGGCAATTCGCGCCCCCAATTCGTCCAGATCAAAGGGTTTCACAATATAGTCATCTGCCCCAACCTGAAAACCTACGATCTTATCGCTGGATTCAATGCGGGCCGTCAGAAATAAAATGGGACAAGTGATATAATCCCGTATCTTCTGGCATACGGTCAGCCCGTCTATGTCCGGCATATTGATATCCAACAAAATCAAATCCGGGTTACTTGCGATTTTTTGGAGCGCTTCTTGGCCGCTGTATGCAGTCAAAATATCATATTGAGTTTGAAAGTAACTTTGTATCATATCGACGATACCATGTTCATCATCGACAATCAGTATTTTAGATCTCATAATCCTCACCTCTATTTATTTTATCATATAGTGCAAATCTCAAAAAACGCTCAACTTTTTAGTAACTAATGTATTATGCGCCATTCTCTACCTTCATTCATTTTCTAAATTGGGAAAGATTTTTACTTTATGCCGTCTTGAAGCAGAATGTAAAGAAAAATCTATACAAAGTTTTGATTTAGCGGGTAGTTTCCGTCCTTTCCAGCGTATTATTGGCGAAGCAAAAACAAGGGTTTGGGAAGTTCCCAACAAGCAAAAATCTCCGCCCGTCAACAGGCCGGAAACGGAGATTTTGCGGAAGTGTAGCCACACTTCCTATGCTTGCTCTGTTATGACTTCCCCGGAAAGGACGGGAATGGAATGGAAGAGAAACGAAGCCCCAAAGAGAGCGATTATTTGCCAAAACGGGGAAATCCGCTGCAAGAAACTGTCTGTTACAGGCTCGGCGGGACGGTCTATGAAGTACATACTTCCTGCGGCGGTACAGAACTGCTCTATGACAAGATGGTACGCCTCATTCGCTCGGAAGCTATTGCCGCATCTGCTGACAAAGAGGACAAACCGCAGTATAATAAGGACAGCAACCTGTTTGTCGGGCGTTCATTACAGGAGGAATGAACCATGACAGCAAACACCAATTATCCCGACAACATTACTGCTTTGTACGCCCGCCTGTCCCAAGAGGACGCGCTGGACGGCGAGAGCAACAGCATAGCCAATCAAAAGAAAATCCTTTTAAAGTACGCGACTGACAACGGTTTCCCCAATCCTGCGTTTTTCATCGACGACGGCGTTTCCGGGGTGACCTTTGACCGTCCGGGCTGGAATGAGATGATCCGACTGGCCGAGGCGGGAAAGGTCAGAACCGTTATTGTCAAGGATATGTCCCGTATGGGGCGGGACTATCTGAAAGTGGGCTACTATACCGAGAGTTTCTTTGCCGAGCGCGATATTCGGTATATCGCCATCAATGACGGCGTGGACAGCGACAAAGGGGACAACGATTTTACCCCTTTTCGCAATCTGTTCAACGACTTCTACGCCCGCGATACCAGCAAGAAAATCCGGGCTGTCATGCGTGCCAAAGGAAATGCCGGGGAACACCTCTGCACCAATCCGCCCTACGGGTATCAGAAAGACCCGGCGGATAAAAAGAAATGGATCGTGGACGAGGAAGCCGCCGAGATTGTCAAACGGATTTTTGACCTGTGCATTGCAGGGAAGGGCCCCTTGCAGATTGCCAAGCTGCTGACCGCCCAACACGTCCTGACGGTTAAAGCTCACTACGCCCAGCGGGACGGAAAGCCGCTGCCGGAGAAGCCTTACAAGTGGAGCCCCCAAGTCTGTTGCGGGAATTTTGGAGCGGCCAGAGTACACCGGCTGCACGGTGAACTTCAAGACCTATTCCAAGTCCCACAAGCTGAAAAAGCGGCTGCATAACGCCCCGGAGAACCAGCGAATTTTCCCCAATACCCAGCCCGCCATTATCGAAGAACAAGTCTTTGCACGAGTACAGGAGTTGCGGGAGAACAAGCGTCGCCCCAGCAAGACAGGAAAGCAAGGACTATTCTCTGGCTTGCTCTATTGTGCGGATTGCGGGGACAAACTGTATTTCTGTACGACAAACAGCTTTTCACCCAAGCAAGACCACTATGTTTGCTCCAACTATAAGAGCAACACGGGAACTTGTTCCGCCCACTTTATCCGGGAAGAAACGCTGAAACTGTTTGTGTTGCAGCGGATTTTCGATGTGACGGCACTGTTCTTTGACGATGCCATGGCATTTGAGGAAGCCGCGAAAAAGCAACGGTTCCAAGAAGCCGAAAAAGAGGCCAAGAAACGCAGGCGCGAAATCGCCCAAGCGGAAAAGCGTATTGGCGAACTTGACCGGATTTTCAAACGCATCTATGAGGACGACATCAACGGGGCAATCAGCCATGAACGGTTCTTGAAACTTTCTGCCGACTATGAGGCAGAACAAAAAGAACTGACGGAGCAGGTCAAGGCATGGCGGGACGCAGTAGAAACCTTTGAACAGGATCAAGCCGATTTTGCCAGCTTTGCAGCCATTGTGCGAAAATATGTGGGCATCCGGGAACTGACGCCCACCATCGTCAATGAGTTTGTAAAGAAGATCATCGTCCATGCGCCGGACAAGTCCAGCGGCCACCGCAGGCAGAAGATCGAACTGGTCTGGAATTTCATCGGAGAAGTTAACCTACCGGGCGACAATGAGACTGTGGAACGGCAAGGAAAAGGCAGGACGGCATGACTTTTCAGCCATGCCGCCCTGCGACAATCAAATTACTTCCTTATGGGCGCTCGCCTTCTTGTTTGGTTTTCTTTTTATTCCCAGCAGTTTAACAAAATCATCAAATAAGGCTGTATCTGTTGGCTCAAACATTAACCATTTTCCGTCGTGATAGGTTTTAGTTTCATCATAAATTTTCTGCACTTCTTTTGAATAACTATTTCTATCTGTATCAAATTTTAATTGTTCATCTTTCCCTAAGATAATCATAAATCCTACACAGTTTTCCCTTGCGTACAATGCACAAAGCGTTTTTCCGCCACGACGATATTTATACTCATAAGTCCACGCTTTACCACCTTTGTTCCATAAACATTCCATGTCATACTTTTCATCAATTAAAGCACAAAGTTTATTCCATATATCATATAATGATTGTCCGATTAAAGCAGTCATTTCTTCTGCATTAGGTATTTTATCCAGCATATTCGTTTCTCCTTTATAACTTTCAATTTGTTTCTGCCTACATTCTACCAAAGACACGTCTGGAATACTATCCTAAATAAAAAGTCTCAAAAAATTTTCTCTCCAGAGTTGCTATCTACATATCTCATACGTATGGAATAAGTAGAAATCAATATAAGGAGTGACGCATTATGATAAAAAAACTGACTATCCCCGTGGATCACGGGAACCGGAACATGAAGACCACCCATTTTCTTTTCACTACGGGGCTCTCATCCACTGACCGTAAGCCTGCAGGCCGGGAGGATTTCCTTCAGACTGACGGGAAGTTTTATGTTTTGAGTGACAAGCGGATCCCGTATCAGAGGGACAAGACGCAGGATGAGCGTTTTTCCATCCTGACGAGGTTTGCTATTGCAAAGGAACTGGAGCGTACCGGTCAGGTAACGGAAGAAGATGTGGTGCAGGTATCGCTGCCGATTGGCGTGCCGCCCAAGCATTACGCTGAATTGGCGGAGCGGTATCGGGAGTATTTCCTGGGAGACGGAAAGGTGCAGGATCTGGTGTATAACGGAAGAACCTACCATACCTGCATCCGGGACGTAGCTGTATATCCCCAGGCGTATGCCGCTATGATGATCGAGGGAGAAAAAATCCGGCAGGTCCACAAGGCTGTAGGGATTGACATTGGCGGATTTACATCGGATTTTCTGCTGATGCGGAGTGGAAGCCCATGTCTGGACTATTGCGATTCCATGGAAAAGGGTGTCATCACCATGTATAACGATATCATTTCCAGTGTCAACGGGGATCACGATATGCTGCTGGAGGAAACTGACATTGACAGTATCCTGGAAGGCAAGACGGAATATTATCCGGAAATGGTGGTACATACCGTGGAAGAAATGGCCCGGAATTTTGTGACCGACCTGCTCAGCAGTGTCCGGGAACGGGGCATTGACACGAAATCTACCTATACTATATTCATCGGAGGCGGAGCCATCTTACTCCGGCGGTTCCTGGAAAGTTCCAGCCGTCTGATCAAGTATCAGTTTATGGATGATATTTTTGCAAATGCGAAAGGGTACGGCATCCTGTACCGCAGTTCTTTAGCAGGGAAGTGATGATGTGGGAAAGAAAAATCCATATGTATTTACGATAGGGTTTGACAAGAAAAATCCGGAGCATTTGGAAGTCGTAGAGATCCTGAACGGAACAGAGAAAAAGGCGGCGCTGATTGCGGAAGCAATCCTGCAGTATACAGGGAAGAAGTCCGGAGGAGATACCGGAGTCTCCCAGGAAAGCATCCAAGCGATGGTGCGTCTTCTGGTACGGCAGGAAATGGAACGGATTGCTGACGAGGCTCCTGTTTCAGACTTTGGAACTTCAGGCAGCCAGCAGCTGCAGCCGGAGGCAGATAAGAAACCTGCAGAGGCTGTAATCGAGGATCTGAACGAGGAAGGTCCTCCGATTGATGAACGAACAATGCAGGATATTGCGGATGCCATGGCAGCATTTAGAAATATGTGATACAGGTCTTTAGGGAGAACTCGCAGTGGTTCTCCCGATTTTTCACCGTTTTTTCAGAATTTCCATAGAAAATCCATAGAACTTCTATAAAGATTTCCGAGAAGTGTCTCTTACAATGGCAGAAGAGGTGGTTATGTGGGGTTCTCTGTCCGGGTATGTAGTCCTTTCAAGAGGCCTCGCAGCGTTTGCAGCACAATAACCTGCTCTTCTTCGGAGCAGGACTCCAACTCTATCAGGATCTGCTGCATCGTCGTACTGCCGCTATTGTTCTTACGGTCTTTGATCACCGCATCAATAGAAATGTTCAGATAGGACGCCAGGGAGCAGAGACTGTCAAAACGAGGGTTCGCCTTATAAGTTTCGATATCTGAAATTGTACGAAGGGATACGTGGGACCGTTCCGCAAGCGTATTCTGCGATAATTCCAAATTCATTCTGGCTTCTCTTACAGCATCCCCCAATCGTTGTCTATACATCCAATCACCTCATTTCCTGCATATATTTTACCGCAGACAAGCAGTATATGAAATGCGTTATCCTGCGTATTGACAGGCGATATAACGCATATAAAGAGGGGGAATCTACGGAAGATAAGGTGTGAACAGCCGGATGGATCAGACGCTATCTGAAACAATTTCAAAAAAATCCTGCTTCTTTTTGCAGGTGAAGAAACTCTTTTACACGCAGTATATGTGTTGGTTCCGACCACATATACTGCGTGTTCTCATGTAAAGTTAAATCCGCCGGATAGGATCGGGCTGCCGTTGGCAGCTTTCGGTCTTATTTTTTTGCCGTGGGAACGGAACGAAAGACTGCCAGGGTGCCGCTCGCCGCCGGCCTTCTGAATTTCTTTGGAACTACAGATGAAATTCAGGAGGAATCAACATATGAATGAAAAACATACCTATTCGGGAGATCGGACAAAGAACCATTTTACGGCATACTTACTGGAATTTATCAAAGGGCGCAGGAGCAGTTACCTGGACAAAAAGATCCGGACGGAGAAGGACTCCTTCTTGATGGAGGAAATTGCGGAGATTGAAGAACGGATCACATTTGAAGAAATGAGGGAGAACCAGGAGCGGGAAGAGATTCTGCTCAAAGAGGCTGCAGGTGAGTTCCCGGAGTGGAACGAACTCTCGGATGAAAAACTTGTGAAATCGCTGCTGATGCTCAATGAGAAAGAACGGGAGCTGATCTATCTTCACGTATTTGAGGAGCGCTCGTTTAAAAAGATTGGTCAGATGACCGGGATGACAGCAGAGCGCTGCAAGGATGCGTACTTCTATGCAATCCGTAAAATACGCAAAAGATTGGGGGATAAATAGGATGAGCTTTGATGAATTATTATTCCGGGCGAAAGCCGGCGACATGGAAGCGAAGACAGAGATCTTTGCGATGTACCGTCCATTGCTGATCAAGAACGCACTGGTGAACGGAAGATTTGATGAAGATCTGTACCAGGAACTGGCAGTAGAGCTGATGAAGTGTATCCGGTATTTCCGGGATGTGGAGTAATTAAGAAGGGACCGGGCGGTGTAAGCTGCCCGGTCCCTTCGATAAGGATACTATTATTAATTATGTGATAGAAACAGGATAAAAGGTTAATATTTTGTATCGCCACACAAGAAGCCCACAGGTCTTGATAAGCTTGATCACGACCGGGAGGCTAGGGATTGTCCCTTTATTCTCAATGTTGGCGAGATACCGCCACTCAATACCTACCATTTCCGCCAGCGCCTTACGCGCCAGACGCCGGGCTTTCCGCGCAGCCTTTACATCCGCGCCGAAAGTTTCAAAGCCGGGGCAATCTTCTACTTTCGCTATATAACATTACCCATTTACATTGTATAATTCATATTTACCCAATGGAATGTTGTTATGCAGGTAGATTAAACTTTATAATTCATATTTCTGTTAAGCAGCACTTTGTTAAGTTGACAAGGCCACCTCATAATATTATAATTGAGTTGACAAAATCAACACATCTCATTCTAAAAAATGTTACGGAGGGTATTATGGCAATAGAGTTAGTAGCTGCGTATGATTTTCCCAAAGAAGTACGAGTGCTTTTTACAGAATACACAACAATGCTTACAAACAGTGATCCTACTTTCAAAAAATATCTCGACATACAAAATTATAATGACGAATTAGATAATTTAAGCAATAAATACGGTTTACCAGATGGACGATTATATTTGGCTTATTATAACGGTGTATTGGCTGGGTGCATAGGATTAAAAAAGATTGACGAAGCTAAATGCGAAATGAAACGATTATATGTACGCCCAGCATATCGTAAACAGCATATAGCAACTGTCCTTGTCCGTCAAATCATAAGCGATGCCAAATCAATCGGTTATAAATTTATGTTTTTAGACACTCTGCCCTTTTTGCAGGGGGCTATAAATATGTATAAAAAAATTGGGTTCAAAGAAATCTCAAGCTATAATAATAGTCCTATGGAAACGTCAATCTTTATGAGATTAGATTTAAGCGAGGAACTATAAAAAATAAATAGACTTATAGAATGGAGAGTAAGGCATTTTGGATAATGAACTTGTTAAAAAAATACGGGAATTTAACCGATACTATACTGTATGGTTGAATGTGCTTACTAAGGGTTATTTAGGAACTGATTTTTCGTGGCCGGAGTCGAGAACATTGTTTGAAATATGGCTTTTTCCGGGTATTAACGCAACAGAACTATGTGAGCATCTTAATATGGATAAGAGTTACATTAGCAGAATTATTTCTAAATTTGAAAAAAAAGGACTAATAACAAGAGAACTTGTTTTGGGAAGTAAAGGAATTAAAAAACTATGGCTAACTGAGATTGGAGTGGAAAAAGCAAAGCAAATAGATACCAATGGTGATAATCAAATTATTGATAAGCTCAAAACTATGGATGATGAAACGTGTCGTAAACTTTGTAGGGCAATGGTATTTATCGAAAATACTTTGCGAGAGCATGAAAAAGGCAGGAATTGAATATATAGAGATAAATCATTCTACCATCATATCGACCATTACCGAAAAGTTTTGATTTCAATGAACTTTTGCCCTCTAAATGCGTAGGCAGGCGCGGATCGCCCTATTATTATGTCTGCTCCTAAAAGCAATATCTTGACAAGTTATTTTCAAGCAGCTAAAATGAAAGTGACTACTTGCATATATGGAGAGATAGAAAATGGATGATACCAGCCAAAAAATAATTGATGCTGCCATGTCCCTTGTAAGAGATAAAGGGTATGTAGCAACGACAACCAAAGACATTGCCAAATTAGCCGGAGTGAATGAATGTACTCTTTTCCGTAAGTTTCAGTCAAAAAAAGATATTGTGTTAAGTGGGATTGAACAGGAAAAATGGCGCGGAAATTTAACAACTGATGCTTTCAAAAATCTTAAATGGGAGCTTGCTCCCGATTTAAAAATGTTTATGACAGAGTACATGAACAGAATTACACCTGATTTTGTAAAATTGTCTATTGGACTTAGAGCGCCACAGCTTTACGAAGATTCAGCACCACTCATTATGAAAGTTCCGAAAGTTTTTTTGTCTGCATTGGTAAAGTATTTTACTGGAATGGAACAAAGAGGGAAAATTCCGCATCTGGATTTTGAGTGTTTAGCTATGTCATTCTTTTCAAGTACATTTGGTTATACGTTTTTAACTGCTTCTTTTGAAAACGAACTATTACCTATCTCACGGGAGCAGTTTATCAATCAGACAGTTAGAACATTCATTGACGGGATCATGCATCAAACATAAATAATACGGCACCATTTTACTGGTGCCGTATAAAAAACAAATATATGCAAGCAAGCACACGCAATCATCAAGGAGGCCCAACTAATGCAAATTACAGGAGCAGAATTATTTGTAAAAGCATTGCTGGCTGAACAGGTTGACACTATATTTGCCTATCCTGGCGGTCAAGCAATCGATTTGTTTAATGCCCTCTATGGCGTAGAAGAAATTAAAGTTGTTCTCCCACGTCACGAACAGGGACTTGTCCATGCTGCCGACGGTTATGCACGTTCTACTGGTAAAGTGGGAGTTTGCCTTGTTACAAGCGGCCCCGGTGCAACCAATCTTGTAACAGGAATTGCAACCGCAAATTATGACAGCGTACCCCTTGTGTGTTTTACCGGGCAGGTTCCCACACATTTGATTGGAAACGATGCTTTCCAAGAAGTTGACATAGTGGGGATTACAAGGAGTATCTGTAAATATGCAATTACAGTTCGTAAAAGAGAAGATTTGGCGTCAATTATTAAAAAGGCTTTTTTTATTGCCCGTTCAGGTAAGCCGGGAGTTGTCGTCGTTGATCTGCCAAAGGATATTCAGCAGGCATTAGGAAGTGACTGTTATCCAGAGCAAATTGAAGTTCGAGGATACAAGCCCAATACCAATGTGCATATAGGGCAGATAAAAAAGGCTCTCGCTCTCTTGAAAACTGCAAAACGCCCCGTGTTTCTTATTGGCGGTGGCGTAAATATTGCCCACGCCCAGCAAGAAATGACACAGCTTGCAGAAAAAACCTGTATTCCGGTGATTACTACCATTATGGGGAAAGGTGCCCTACCAACTAATCATCCTTTATATGTTGGCAATTTGGGAATACACGGAAGTTACGCAGCGAATACGGCAATCAGTGAGTGTGATGTGCTTTTCTCAATAGGTGTACGATTTAATGACCGCATTACTGGTAAGGTTAGTGAATTTGCAAAAAAGGCTACCATTATCCACGTTGATATTGATCCGGCTTCTATTTCGAGAAATATTGTTGTAGATATACCGATTGTTGCGGACGCTAAAAATGCGATTGCTGCATTATTGGAAAAAGCCCCGAAGTATGATTTTGCGGATTGGAAAAAGCAAATTGATAGTTGGAAAGCAGAACATCCGATTTACAGTATTGATGGAGCCAAATCAAAAGTAACACCATATTCCATCATTCAGGAAATTAACCGTGTATTTGAAGATGCAGTTATTACCACGGATGTAGGTCAAAATCAGCTTTGGACAACGCAATTCCTTGAATTAACAGATAAAAAACAGATGCTAACTTCTGGCGGCCTTGGCACAATGGGATACGGTTTGCCAGCAGCCATTGGCGCAAAAATAGGGAACCCGAATAAAGATGTGATAGCCATTTGTGGTGATGGCGGTATTCAGATGAACATTCAAGAGATGGCTACGGCTGTTGTTTATGAATTGCCGATTATCATATGTATCTTAAATAATGGATATTTAGGGAATGTACGTCAATGGCAAGAAATGTTTTACAAAAAACGATACTCCTGTACTTGCTTAAGGTATCGAAAGAGTTGTGCCGCTTTCTGTAATACACCGTCTGCCTGTTGCCCTGACTACATTCCCGATTTTGTTCAATTAACCGAAAGTTATGGAGCAAAAGCCTTCCGAGTTCAAAGACCAGAGGACATAAAAACGACATTGGAAGAAGCTAAAGGTACGAAAAAAGTTCCTACGGTGATTGAATTTATTATTGACCCGGAAGAAAATGTACTTCCTATTGTTCCACCGGGAAATCCATTGAGCGATATGATTATGGGAGGTACGGGAAATGACTAAAAAGAGATGGATCAGTTTATTGGTAGAAAATGAAATTGGTGTGCTTGCCCGCATATCAGGGTTGTTTTCTGGAAAATCATATAATCTAAATAGCTTAACTGTTGGTACGACAGAAGATATAACAATTTCACGTATGACAATCAGCTTGACAAGTGATGATCAAACTTTTGAGCAAATTAAAAAGCAACTAAATCGGAGTGTCGAAGTTATCAAAGTTATTGATTTTACTGATATAGCAATTCATATGAAAGAGCTTATGTTCATTAAAGTCAATAACTGCTCTGAGGAAGATTTATCTAAACTAACCCGTATGCATGAAATCTTTGACGTCAAAATGATTGATTATGATACTACGTCAATATTGTTTGAATGTGTGCAGACAGAAAATCGAAACAATGATTTTATTGGAAAGCTACAAGATATTTTCCCCAACCGAATAGAAGTTGTTCGCGGAGGAAGTGTAGCAGTTGAGGCAATGAACACATCGGATATATAATATTCATCTCTCAAATCTGCCCGGTGGCGTAAAAGATAAAAACACTACTAGGCAGGTTGGTTTCGTGCACTTATTTTTGCATATCCTTGCGGTGGTTTAGAAAAATCAAGAACGTCGTTTTGTTTATAGCTTTGAATTTCAACATGGCGGCAACTGGAGGATGCCGTCATGTCTATTTTACTCTTTCGCAGTTTCCATGCCCCGTAACAGTTAAAAAAGT
The DNA here is from genome assembly GCF_002161065.1 of Eubacterium sp. An11. Lineage (GTDB taxonomy): Bacteria > Bacillota > Clostridia > Lachnospirales > Lachnospiraceae > Anaerobutyricum > Anaerobutyricum faecale. The sequence continues at coordinate 18,998 of NZ_NFLV01000028.1, forward strand.
ATAGTTCCTCCTCCGAGGGATTCCGGTTATATATGGGGATTAAATATGCGCTGCTGGATAAAAACTACCAGTTTATTAAAAACACCTTGGTTGAAAACAAACTGGAATAGGCTATGCAATATGCGACAACAGGTGCCAGCGACCAACACCTGCAAAAAAGATACCTGCTTGTTACCCGTGAAAATAAGTATATTGTTCTGCAATACTATATTGGCGTTCAATATACAAATGAATGGATGAATGAGCATCTGCCATCACCGGATATAATGCTGATTGTATTGATCGCAGTAGGAGGAATTTTTGTCTGTTTGAAGCAACTTCGCAGGTGGCAAGGCAGAATCTTGAGTTTGAGGTTCTCAGTGACAGGTGATGAAGGAAGATTGCAAATCTCAGTACAAATGCAGGTCCCAGTTTCTCGCAGGGAGATTTGCTGTACGTCGAAGAACAGTTTGACATGGCTGACCACAGCCGTAATTCTAACCTGCATTTTTGAATGAGAGAACAATAAGAAAAATACTACTGCTTCAAGGGAAGCCTGCAGGATTGAGCATGACATCAGTGAGCAGAGCTTCCAGAAACTGAAGAAACGGAAGGAGCGAGAATACTCTGAAGAGACAAATGGTGATTGAATTTCCAGAGGAACGGCTGCCGGAGATCAGCTGTATCAAGAGAAAGCTCCAGACTCTGGAGGGTGTGAAGATCTACATGGAGCCGCAGCAGATCCGATATCCGGGATTTTTCCTGGATACGCTCCAGCGTAAGGTCATGGTGGAGGAAAAGGAGGTATTGCTGACTGCCAGGGAATTTGATGTCCTCGCAGCCATGGCCCGGCATCCGGGACGTGTGTATACCTATGCTCAGATCTGTCGCATGATCTATGGAGAAACGGATGTAGGTGAAGAAATGTACAGCAGTGCCTACTGTCTGATCAGTAGCCTGCGGAAGAAGCTGGAGAAGGAACCACGGCACCCCCGGTATCTTGATACCGTATATGGTGTCGGGTATCGGTTTGAGGATGTATTAGAAAAGTAAATTATGATGAGATTAACAAGAGGGTGTTGCGTAGAAGCAGCATCCTTTTTTATTAGGCATAGTTTTAGTACCAGGGGCTTGAAGCGGAGCTGATGAAGTGCATCCGGTATTTCCGGGATGTGGAGTAATTAAGAAGGGACCGAGCGGCGAAAGCTGCCCGGTCTTCGATAAGGATACTATTGTGGATTATGTGGTAGAAATATGATAATAAGGCAATACTTTGTATTCTGCCATAGTTTCTATATTTAATTTATCTGCCGGACGACGGCAAAAGAAAAAAAGCCGTCGTGCAGCAGCTCTTTTCCCATGCCTGATTACATTACGGCGGCTTTGACAAAATCAAGGCCGCCGTTCTCTATGCCCTCATACGGAATGACGCCCTGACGCTGGCGGGATCGGCGGCCCACGGAGGGAGCCGCCATGAAGCAAAGAGCTTTTCGACAAATTAAGACAGGCTATGTACTGTCAAAAAAATCCCGTCCCCAACTATGGGGACAAGCGGCCATGAGTATGCACTATACCGTGTAAATAAACTTCATATCACTTCTTCTTTCGCCCGGTGGGTCTGCGACCTGCTGGGCGAAATTTGTTGTTTCCTGCGGTTCTTCGGTGCGGGCCGGAGCCGTCATATTGCTGCCAGTGAAAGGAGTGGTTTAAGCAGCTTTATCTTCTCACTCTCCCGTATATCGGGGATGAGAAGATGAACGAATACACCTTTGACTATGTGGAACGGAACCGGCTGGACGCTTTCTGCAAAACCGTTCTCCGCAACGCGGCCATCAACTACCTGTCGGAGCTGGCCCGCCGTCGTGACCGGGAAAAGCCGCTGGACACCTTGCCGCAGGCGGAAATGGACAAGCTCTGTACGTTGGACGAGTACCCCAGCGACAGCTTTAAATTCTCGGCCTTTGGCTATGACCTACATATCCGGGACGAACTGGTGGCAGGAGCTTTTGCCAGCCTGCCGGAGCAGGAGCAGCAGATTTTAATTCTGCACTGTGTCGCAGCTATGGCAGACGGAGAAATCGGCGGCCTTGTGGGGATGTCCCGCAACGCCGTCCAGCGCCACCACACAAAGACTTTGAACGAACTGCGGCAAAGGTTGGAGAATAACGGAGGGAGGAACGCGAAATGAAACAGCCCACATTCCACGGCAGGGTGCTTCTGCCCCTGTCAGTCTTTGCGGAGGCCCGCGCCGGTGATCCGCTGGCAATGGAGCGTATCTTACGATACTATGACGGCTACATGAATAAGCTGTGTACCCGGACACTCTGCGAGCTGGACGGAACGCCTCATGTGCGGGTGGACGAGTACATGAAACACCGCTTGCAAAATAAGCTGATCCGGGCCATCCTAAAGGACAGCCTATGAGAAAACGCCGGGCGCAGGGCCAGCAGGCCGCCGCGTCCGGCGCTTTCTCATGGGTTGTTTTCTACGCATTTAGAAGCCTGTTCAGGCGGGGATTGGATAATCTGTCCCGCCTGCCCACTGACCGTGCCGGAAAAGCCTTGTCACGGCTGGGTTTTCACCGCCTTAAATGTGTAGACAGGAGGTATCTTTTCCGCTGCCGTTCTGCCTCTTTCTTCCGGCGTATGGCTGCCACTTGACTTGCCCTATACTTACATTCTATTATTCATATTTACTGCCTTGTGTTCTTTGGGCGAATGAAATATAATAAAAAATGTTATCGGAGGTATGAATATGGCCTACATAACACTCAAAGAAACAAATGAGAATTAGGGCGTTTTGTCCTGTTAAGTCAACTATTGTTTCGTCGGGGCCGAGAGAAGCTGAAAGAAGCGAAAAAAACGGTTGATAAAAGAAAAGTTATGGTGATGATTATGAACAAAGATAGCGAAACAATCCTAATTGTTGATGATGAAAAAGAAATTGCTGATCTCTTGGAGGTCTATTTAACGAACGATAATTATTCTGTCTATAAATTTTACAATGGAACTGATGCCCTTCGGTGTATTGAAGAAAACGATATAGATTTGGCTATACTGGATGTTATGCTGCCAGATACTGACGGCTTCCAGTTATGTCAAAAAATCAGAGAGAACTTCTATTTCCCAGTGATTATGCTTACTGCAAAAATCGAGGACAATGATAAAATTATGGGATTAACTATTGGGGCAGATGACTATATTACCAAACCATTCAATCCTTTAGAGGTGGTTGCACGAGTAAAAACACAATTACGGCGTTGCTCAAAATACAACACGTCAATTTCGTCAAAAGAATCTGTCCCTAAAACAGAATATGACATCAGGGGACTTGTCATCAACAAAGACAGCCATAAGTGTTTTTTGTTTGGAAAGGAATTATCCTTAACTCCTATTGAGTTTGAGATCCTTTGGTATCTATGCGAACATCAGGGAAAAGTCATTCCATCGGAAGAACTGTTTGAAGCTGTATGGAAGGAAAAGTATCTGAATAATAACAGTACGGTAATGGCTCACATTGGACGGCTTCGAGAAAAATTGAATGAACCAGCAAAAAAGCCAAGATTTATCAAGACAGTTTGGGGTGTGGGTTATGAAATTGAATAAAGGAATAAAAAGCAATCTTCTGACTACGCTTTTTAGAAGTTACATTTTCCAGTGTGGGATTATATCTGTAATCATTATCGTTGTTTCTAATTTGATGGGGATGTTGCTACAATGGCTGCTTAGTAAATATGTACCGGACTATTATTTGTTTTACAGATCGCTCTATTTAGGTGTCGCGGCTGTTATAGTATGGGCCTTGTGCATAATCTTTCTTACATATCGGCTACTTAAAAAAGTTGTCGCTTATGTAGATGAGTTGCAGGAGGCCACAGGTAAACTATTTGACTCAAATGTAGATTATATTGAATTGTCGCCAGAATTAAGTGAAATAGCGGCCAAAATAAATCGCCTAAAGCAAGAATCTGAGGCTAATGCAAGACTGGCAAAAGAAAATGAACAGCGAAAAAATGATTTGATCATGTACCTTGCGCACGATCTAAAGACGCCACTTTCTTCTGTAATGGGATATTTAATGTTGCTGCGTGATGAACCTCAGATTTCTGAAAAACTTCGAGAGAAATATCTTTCGATTTCTCTTAGTAAAGCAGAACGTCTTGAAGATTTAATCAATGAATTTTTTGAAATTACAAGGTTCAATTTATCGAATATTACATTACAGTATAAAGAAATCGACTTAACGCGTTTGTTGGAACAGCTTATTTATGAATTTGCACCTATGCTTCGGGAAAAGGGACTGCAATGTGATCTCAATGCTCCCGAAACCCTTATGTTTCGTTGTGACGCAGATAAAATTCAACGGGTATTTGATAATCTTTTGCGCAATGCTGTTATTTATAGTTTCAATGATACAACGATTACCATTGCAGCAGAGCCACATGAAAAAAATGTAACGATTATATTCGAGAACTGTGGAAACACAATTCCGAGGGAAAAACTATCACAGATATTTGAGCAGTTTTATCGCCTTGATGCGGCACGAAGCACAAGTAGCGGTGGAGCCGGTTTGGGCCTTGCCATAGCAAAACAAATTGTAGAACTTCATAAAGGGACGATAACCGCAGAAAGTACGGATGAAAAAATTCGGTTTACAGTTACGCTCCCTATTTTGTAGGAAAATCGTTAGAAATTCCGTAGAAAAAAAGAGGATAGTCTTTCGGACAAACAAAGAAATAAAAGCTCCTATTCTGATACAATATTATGTGTCAGAGCAGGAGCCTTTTTATTGCTGATTTTTCAAAAATATTAGGGGGGATACCGTTGAACAGATACAAAAAAGGAATTGCTTCACTATTGGTTATATGTGCCTTCGCTTTAACAGCGTGTTCATCCAATAATCAACCTCAACAAAATGATGTGAGTAACATTACTCAAAGTGTAGAAAACGTGATAGCCCAGCGTGGATCACTTACGCCAACGCTATCAATGCAAACTACTGTTATTCAGGCTTCGGCCTTTGCTCTATCTTCCCCTATAAATGGAGCTTTTGAAACTCAACTGGATGTAGGTGATAAACTTATTGCTGGGGATGTAATTGGTAATATAGACGGCAATGAGATAAAAGTGCCGGTTGATGGGATAATTCTTTCCCTTACTCCTTCTGGCGAAAACGTGCCCCAAAATTATCCTGTTGCTATTGTGAGCTATACAGGCTTTGCTCTGAATGTAGAAGCGGAAAATTATTTGAAAACATTGCCTGAAAGCGTAGCATTACATGCAAAATTTCAAATCTCAAATGGCATTGGCCCAACGGAGTCTATTGCTGTTGTAACCCCTGTAACAGAAAACAGTGAAGATATAGTGCAGCAATCTTTCATGCCGCAAACTACAACCCTTCAATGTCTAATCGGGCAGGATGTTGATGTAAAACCGGGTCAAAGTGCAACTGTGGTTATATCTGCGGAAACGAGGAAGGATGTCCTTATACTTCCGCTTTCTGTTATTGCTGGGAGGCAGGATAAAGGTATGGTAACGGTCATAAAAGATGGAGAAGAAGTTCAGACAGAGGTGGTATTGGGAGCGTCTGATGGGGCTTATATAGAAATCCTATCAGGGATAGAAGAAGGAGATATTATTTCTTCTCTGCCCCCAAACCTTGATCCAAGGAGAAATTCATAAATGGATGGAGTTATAGACGAAAGTTTAATTAAAATCAGAGATCTAACAGCAACGGTAAAATTGAATAATGGCGAGATTTTAACCACTGTGAGTAATGCACATTTGGAATTAAAAAGAGGTCACAGCTATGCGATTGTTGGAAAATCCGGTTCGGGGAAAACAAGTTTAATATCCATTATAGGATTGCTAAATCGCTGCTACCAAGGTGAATATATTTATAACGGCACCCCTGTTTCTACTTTGTCAGACCGAAAACTATCCATGTTGCGGGCAAACAATATTGGCTTTGTTTTTCAGAATTATTCTCTTATAAAGCATTTAAGGGTTTGGGAAAATATTGAACTGCCACTGCTATATGCAAAAAAGTCATTAAGTAAAAGGCAGCGACAAGAACACATTCATAATCTCCTACAAAGTGTAGGGTTGGCTGGAAAAGCAAATGATTATCCATCTAATCTGTCCGGTGGTGAACAACAGCGAGTAGCGATTGCACGTGCGCTGGCAGTATCACCGGAAGCCATTTTATGTGATGAACCCACAGGAGCTTTGGATAAAAAAACTGGTCAACAGGTTATGAGTTTGTTGCTCAAGGTTGTAAAAGAAAATAAAATTATGCTTTTATTAGTAACCCATGACCCGGATATTGCGAATACCTGTGACACGATTTTTAGAATGGACGAAGGGAGGATTTGCTATGTTGAAAATGATTCTTAAAGACCTGCGAATTTCCCCTCTCCGAAGTGTCTTGACAAGTATATCCATGTTGGTTGGGATCATAGCAATGATCGCCTCCTTTTTAGTTGGTACACTCGGCAGCGGATATTTAGTTGCTGTTAATGCACAGATATATGGATGGGCTCCGACCTACTCCTTTTCTGTTGCGGGCTCATGTTTTGAGGATTCCAGCAAACTTGAAGATTTATTTTTATCTCTTGAAAGAGTTGAAGATCATACGGCTATTACATTTTCTATGCGGGAGGATGTGAGGTTTGCACCGGTTACGTCTATTTCTTCCCTACAAAATTTGGATATGGCCGTATATAAAGAACTTTTCCCCGTAGATGTTGTTTTTACGACCTCTCCTTACAACCAGATATATAATCTTCCAATGTCCTCTGGTGAATGGTTAAACGGCTCTGGTTCAAATTACTCTCTTGAAATTGTCATAAACAAGGCGGCCAAAAGCTATTTTAATGCTCCTTATGCGGTTGGAAATGTAGGAAGCAGCCTTGCTTTGACACCATTCCATATTATTGGCATTGTCAATGATGGACGAGATGTGGCGACGGTTTATATAGACGCTTATTCGGTAGCACAATACGTTCCTACTATGTGGCAAGTCCAAAATGCAACTATTTATTGGAACTCAACGCATGGGCTAACAACAGAGCAGATTTATTCTGCTTTAAGTGATTGTATAGCAGATACAGTAGGTGGAGAACTGGAATATTCAGGAAGAAGTGATGTGGGAAATACGTATGACTCTGTTTTATCCATGCTTCAAATAGGGCTTCTCGTGACATCATTTTTATTGCTATTTGTTTCAATATTAGGGCAGATCAATATTGGTTTATCCTCTTTGGAACAGCGGACGCATGAACTTCTTATTCGTCGGGCAATCGGAGCTTCCCGTTCCAACATTGTTCTTTTAGTTTTAGGTTCGCAACTGATCCTTTCAGCCTTTGTATGTGTGGCGTCCATTTTGATTTCTATTCTTCTGGTTCAGGGTATAGGCATGTATCTTCCGGCTGACTCCCCTGTACCTTCACCTGATTATCCAATCCTTGTAGCCATAATTTCGGTTGTTGCTTCTGTGGCAACAGCACTACTCGGCGGATTATTACCAGCTTTGAAAGCTGCTAAATTAGAGCCAGCATTAGCACTTCGATGAGAAAATATTAGGAGGATGATAAATATGAAAAAAATAATTACAAAATGTATTCCCATGTGTGTCGCTCTGCTTCTTTGCGTGTTGATAGCAGGTTGTTCCAATTCTGACTCAGCAGATCGAGGTTTTACAGACTTTGAACACATTGAAGATGAATATTTGGAAACTATCTCCAACTTAGATTGGCCGGAAGGAGTGACCCTTCCTGAAAGTTTGGAAGGTGAAGATACTGGTGGATCGTTTCAAATTGGCTATGGAGATACAAGAGCTTCCAATCTGTGGGAATATTGCTGGATGAAAGAGTGGTTGGACAGCTATAATATCGATCCAGAACGTGCCCAAAAAGCGTTGGAAGAATTGGAAACCGCTTTTGATATGCCATATATGGGAGAAGATCGCTGCGATGATGCGACCCGCAATTATCTCCGTGAGAATATCGACAAAGCGAAGCTGGGCGATCCCTCTGGATTTATGGAGTGTATAGAAGTCAACTATGCTAATTAAATACAAATTTTATTCTGATTAGCGTATTGCCGGAGGTGTAATTTATGTCAAGAAGATACAAGAAAAGGAGGTTTCATTTCGGAGTATTTTTGTTTTTCCTAACTGTTGTAGTAATTGCAGGCGTATTTTTTATTCCATGGGTAATGAAACCTGAAAACTTTAGAAGTGAAAAAAATGCAATCTATTCGTTTTTATATGGGGAGTTTCAACCAGATTCATACAATGCAAAATCGTTGATTTTAGTAGACCGTTCAAACAATGATTTTTTCATTTCAAAAAAAGAAAATGAGCAACAACTTCCTGCCAGTTTAGCAAAACTGTTCGTTATTGAATATGCTGCAACAATCGCAGATTTAGATAGCATTGTTCCAGCCAGCTATGAAGCTATTTCACTGACAAAGCCCGGTTCATCTGTTGCAGGCATAGAAGCAAAAGATCATTTCCTGCATAACTTATTTGCTGCAATGTTAGTCCCTTCAGGAAATGATGCAGCCTATGTGGTTGCTGATTATTGCGGTGGTATTCTTTCTCCGCAAACCGCAACTGTTCAAGATCGTATCAATATTTTTATGGACAGTTTGAACGTCCATTTACAAGAGAAAGGATATACAAATACTGTTTTGTATGACCCCAGTGGCTATGATATGGATGCGCTCACCACGGTTTTAGACCTTAATTCAGTTGTTAATCAGCTTTTAGAATTTCAATGGTTTCGAGATATTATATCTCAAAGCTCTTATACGGCCACTTTACCAGATGGCAGCACACAATCGTGGAAAAACACAAATATCTTTCTTGACCCAACATCCGATTATTACAATGAGAATGTGATTGGCGTTAAGACTGGTTCGTTGTCTGATGATTACAATTTAGTTGTTCTTTACCGAAAATATGGGAAAGAGTTTCTGATATGTAGTTTGGGTTCACAATCTGACTCATCCAGATATGATGATGTAAACAATATCCTTAAAACGATAGATGAATCGGATTATTTAAAAAAGTAACGAACAAAATATACTTTTTACTGCCGGACGACGGCAAAAGAAAAAAAGCCGTCGTTCAGCAGCCTTTTTCCCATGCCTGATTACATTACGGCGGCTTTGAACAAATCAAGGCCGCCGTTCTCTATGCCCTCATACGGAATGACGCCCTGACGCTGGCGGGATCGGCGGCCCACGGAGGGAGCCGCCATGAAGCAAAGAGCGTTTCGACAAATTCCGACGGGGTATAAACCGTCAAAAAAAGCCTGTCCCCGGCTATGGGGACAAGCGGCCATGAGTATGTACTATATTATGTCGTACGATTTTTGTTGCATAAAAGCAGTATGAGGAAGTCCCAGCAGAATAAGAAATCTGCTGGATAAAAATGATGTCAGTGAGCAGAGCTTCCCCAAAATAAGGAGATGGAAGGAGCGAGAACACTTTGAAAAAGCAAATGGTGATTGAATTTCCAGAGGAGCGGATGCCGGAGATCTGCAGCATCAAAAGAAAGCTCCAGGCTCTGGAGGGGGTAAAAATCTTCATGGAGCCGCAACAGATCCTATATCCGGGATTTTTCCTGGATATGCTCCAGCGTAAGGTTATGGTGGAGGAAAAAGAAGTGCTGTTGACTGCCAGGGAATTTGATGTCCTCGCAGTCATGGCCCGGCATCCGGGACGTGTGTATACCTATGCGCAGATCGGTCGCATGATCTATGGAGAAACGGATATAGGGGAAGAAATGTACAGCAGTGCTTACTGTCTGATCGGCAGCCTGCGGAAGAAGCTGGAGAAAGATCCACGGCACCCTCGGTATCTTCATACCGTATATGGTGTCGGGTATCGGTTTGAGATTGCATAAAATAATAATCGTTAAAACCATCAAGGGGGCGCTGCTTTTTACACAGCGTCCCTTGAGTTCTTTCATAAGATATTTACTACAGTTTCTATTATGAGAACGGCATGGTCGAGCCATGGTAACCATCCACATGAAGCGGGAGGACTGTAGCTCCGGATTCTACTTTTTTGATCTGCGCGTCATGAGATAATCCCAGGACAGCGCAGCCACACGAAACCTTTTCAATGACCGACTGGCCCGATGCCAGGTCAACGATTGTATGCCCGTTCATTGTCCCAAGCCGTGCATTTCCATTCAAGCTCAGAATACGGGAGTTGTCCTGCATGGTATGGATCTGGCTATCCTTATATGCATGATGAATAAGTGAAATATCTTTCATATTATGGACAACTGCATTTTCGCACAAATTAGTGATCATAGCATGGTCATCCAGGCATTGGATCTGGGCGTTTCCCTGAACATTCTTAATGAAAGAGTTCCCTGTGATGATCTCTGTCTGAGCATGATCCTCCATAGTATCGATGACAGAATCAAAACAGTAGATTTCTGCATCTCCGCATACGGTTTCCACGTCACAGTGATACAGGATATGCTTACCACTGCTGATCAACTTAATCGTCTCATTTGCCCGTAAGTATTTCTTCTGCCAATCTTCCAGCGCTTTTATGATTCTTTCCTGTATAGCTGGATTGTCGCAATCAGATTCAGTAGAAGAACTGTAACAAGAGCAAAAATCTGGACGATGTAATCTGGGATTAAGCCACCATTTCCAGGCGTATGGATCCAGCGTAAATATGCGATAGCTGTCATCATCCATTACATAACCAGTATCTCCTGCTTTAGAGGCAAGTATTTCATTGATACCCGTATTCCTCCTTGCTGTTGCGTAACCTTCATTTTCAAATAATACAATACTAAATTCTAATCTCATTCTTTTCTCCTTTCTTGTGGCGTGTTCCTCCGGAATATTCCTGCAATCCTCCTTTCCTGCTTTTAGGCATAAAAAAAGAGAATGAAGCCGGGTGCTCATTCTCAAACTTCGTACAGAAATCTCTGCAAAATAAAAAAAGCCAGAAGGTACTGCTCTGTTGGCAGAATATCCCTCTGACTGATTACAAACCTAAACAGCATATCCTTTTCCAGATAAACACAAATAATGATTACAAAATAAGTATATTACCATATATGGTATGTGTCAAACAAAAATACAACAAAATATAGTTTGGTTCGGATTTTTTCAATAAAAGTTGCTATTTACGCATCCCATACGTATGAAATAAGTAACAGAGCCATATGAAGCGTTAAGGGAAGTTTTAGTAGAACAAACAGAAAATCATCCACTCTGCGAAAATGCAGCCCTATTATTCTTATGAAAAGTAAAAATACAGGAGGAAATTACTATGGTAAAGAAAAAAGGCGTTTTATGCTATGACCGGGAATCTGGGAGGTATGACATCTACTTTGGAAACGGAAGCTATTACGGCGGTCTGCATTGTGGGGACTGCTTTGATGTGGAGATGGATGGAGACTGGGTGCCGGTTCGGATTGAAATGGATGATGACTGGTATCTTGTGGGAGTTCCGAAGATCCGGCTGGACGGCCTGACAGTCCGGGCGGATTGGTACGAATAATCTTGTCAGGAGGGCGAACATGAAAAAGGAATGGGTGAAACCTGAGATCAAGTTTATCACGGATCCGGATATTATCCTGGGATGCCTCTATGAAGTGTATGGACAGGAACAGAAGTCTGTATTGGCTGGGAAGAATATCCGGCATACGATGATCTTCCCTTTTCTCCGGATGCTGGCAAATAACACACAGGGAGATGTCAGGAATCTGGAAGCTCTGCATCAGCGGCTCTGGAAGATATATGAAAAAGAACCGGAAAAGCAGGTGTTTGTACAGCAGGGAGAGAAAATCCTGGAAGCTGTCAGGAAAGGAGAAGATGGTGGATGATTTCCTATGAAAAAGCAAAAATGGGGAAGCAGCTGATGAAACAATTCATTGCGGAAGGGGAACTGGAAAAAGCAGCGTTAATCGGGTTGATGTACCAGATGCCGATTCGGATAGGGGATGCGATAAAGCTGCGGAAAAGTGACCTTTCCGGGAGGAATGTTTTAAAGATCTCTGCCAAATATGGAAAACCTTATACGAACCGGCATGGCAATCCTTATCGGATCACCAGACAGCTGAGGAGTCTTCTAAATTCTATCAACAGGGACTCTGATTTCATCTTCACACGGAAGAAGGAGTATTATATACATTTATTCCACATATATTGGGGGTATTATCATCTAAATGACTTCCGGTGTGAATATTTGAGGAACGAAGAACTGCTTGAATGTCAGAGACGGAAGAAACAGTCCAAACCAGCCCAGCGCTTCACCGTTGAGGTAAAGGACGGGAAGCTGATTTTCAAAAGGGTGAGCGGCACCTAAGCTGCCCCCTGAAATCATCCAGATCGGACAGCGGAAAAAATCTGCTGTCCTTTTTGCGTTTTTATGCTGTGAAACGTATGGAATATATATAGGAAGCGTGTCAGAACCGTGCCATTTTCTGAACACAACATAATAGCAATTATGTTGTGTTGGAGGCATGAAAGACAGAAGAAATCCTATCTGGACGCAACATAATTACGCAACTCTCACGGAGAAGTGAGCGCAACATAATCGCAGAGAGGAAGAAGTACCGTGGCATTACTGGAGGATTATAAAAAGTTCCTGAGAGAACAGGGCAAATCAGAGAATACCATTAAGACCTATAGCGGTCATGTAAATGAATATTACCGGTGGTATAAAGATACTTTCGGGGAGGAGCCGACGCTGCTATACCATACCAACATTTTGGATTTTCGGTCATACCTGCAGAACATTAAGAAACTGAAATTTAAAAGCATTGATACGAAACTGTCCTCTCTGACCAGCTTTAATGAGTTCCTGGTACAGATCGGAGTTCAAAAAGATCTGGTCATCTCAGCAGAGGACCGATTGAAATTCCAGCAGGACATTGCAAGTCCGGCGGATATAGATAAGAAAGATGTGGAGGCGTTTCTCCAAAAGGTACTTGTTGATACCGGGAAGAGAAACTATGCGATTGCGGTAATCCTTGCATATGCCGGCCTGCGTGTCAGCGAATGCATCAGCATCAGCCTGACAGATATTGATTTTCAGGCAAGGGAACTGCTGGTGACTGGCAAAGGCAATAAGCAGCGGATCGTATTTATCAATGACAAGATTATCCATGCAGTCCGGGAGTATCTGAAGGTAAGAAACTCCCAGTCTGAGTACCTGTTTATCAGCCGGAATGGTGGAAAGCTCCACCGCAGCAGTGTGAACCGGTTTTTCAATCAGTGTTCGGACCGGATTACACCGCACTCGCTCCGGCATTACTTCTGCTCTCATGCCCTGGAGATGGGATATACAATTGCGGAAGTCGCAAATCAGGCCGGACATGCCAGCGAGCGGACCACGCTGATCTATACCAATACGAGCCGGGAACAGATGAAGGAGAAAGCGAACCTGCTGTAAGAAACTATAAGAACAAAATTGTCTTTGTATAAACAGACAATAAGTTGATTATAATAAAAGTATGAGGTATAATAATGACAAAACTAACGAAGGACGTGGAATGTATGGAGATGATAAGACGAAATTTGTATCTGGATAAGATACGTCCATTCATTGACCAGGATCTGATTAAGGTATTGATTGGCCTTAGAAGAAGTGGAAAGACGATCCTGCTTTCGCAGATCCGTGATGTTATTTTGGAGAATGGAGTGCCAAAAGAAAATATCATAGAGATCAATTTTGAGTCCCGGCGTTTTAAAAAGCTGGAGGATGCAGATAACTTCTATCAGTACGTCACGGAACGGGCAGAGCAGGCGGATGGAAAAGTATATCTCTTTTTTGACGAAATCCAGCATGTGAAAGAGTGGCACTCAGTCATCCCTTCCTTCCGAATTGATTTTGACTGCGATATCTATGTGACAGGCTCCAACAGCAAATTGCTTTCCGGAGAACTGGCGACCAATATGGCAGGAAGATATGTTTCTTTTCATGTGTATCCTTTTGTACTGTCCGAGATACAGGAATTTTATGAGATCAATGGGCTTCCTTATACCAGGAAACAGCTTTTTACGGATTACCTGAAATACGGCGGCCTGCCGATGCGCCTGGTGCTGCCGGATGAACATTCCGTCCGCACATATCTGGAGGATGTCTATGATTCTGTCGTGATGAAAGATATTCTCTCCAGGTATGCGATCCGGAATGAAAATCTTCTAAGGAAACTTCTGGAATTTCTGCTGGACAATATCGGAAATCCGTTCTCTGCGCGCTCGATCAGCCGTTCCTTACTATCAGCCGGTCAATCGACCACAGTGGACACGGTGCTGAATTATATTGATAAGCTGCAGGCTGGAATGATACTCTCAAAAGCGGAACGATATGATATTAAGGGGAAAAACATCCTGGCATCCACAGAAAAGTATTATGCCGGTGACATTGGGCTTCGCAATGTGAGCAAAGCCAGCGAGCAGATCGACACAAGTAAGCTGTTGGAGAATGTGGTATACCTGGAAATGTTAAGCCGGGGATATGAGGTAAAGGTGGGGAAACTGGATACCCAGGAAATTGATTTTGTATGTTACAAAGGGCAGAAGAAACTTTATATCCAGGTGGCCTATATCTTATCAGAGGATTGTATTGCAAGAGAATTTGGCAATCTTGAGAAGATTGATGACAATTACCCGAAATATGTGATCAGCAGTGACATCATAGATATGAGCAGGAATGGTATTGTCCATTATAATATTATTGATTTTCTGCTAGATAAGAAAGAAATGTAAGTAGTGATAATGAGATAAGGAGAAGAAATGAGCCGTCTGAGAGGATGGCTCTATTCATTTTTAATTTGAACATTACAGTTAAATAAATTGTTTCTTGTGAGGTTTCTGTGACATTTCGTTGTTATCCTAAAAGAAAAAGGGGATAAATATGAGCATAATAAAGGATAAACAGCAAAGACAATATGTACATCACCATTTAAGAACTCATTTAACAGTCATTAAAGGAAATGCCGAGATGCTTGATAGATATTATTGTGATAATAGAACTAAGGAAAAACAAATATTGTTACAGATCTTAAAACATATAAAAGACATGGAAAATTTTCTGGAAGAGTTATAGAATACTTCTAAATAAATCAAAAGGATGTGATCCAATGAAAATTTTAGTGGTCGAAGATGACCAGCTTTTGAATACAACCCTTTGCTATAACCTGTCCGCTGCAGGTTATGAAGTAGATGCTGCATTAACCAAGGGGATAGCGGAAAATTTGTGTGAGAAACAGGAATATGATCTGATTGTCCTTGATATCAATCTGCCGGATGGAAACGGATTTGATTTTTGTCGAGAACTTAAGGACAGTTACCCTGATACTGCGGTTATCTTCTTGACAGCAAACGATATGGAGAGCGATATGCTCAAAGGTTATGAGCTGGGGGCAGATGATTATGTGACGAAGCCTTTCCCTATGAGTGTATTCCAGAAAAAAGTGTCTGCATTGCTGGCCAGGATCAGGAAACAATCTGGCGGCGACTTCTACAACGACGGCAACCTGTTTATCAACTTTACGGAAATGACCGCAACGCTTAGCGGAGAAAGTATTTCTTTTACACCGATGGAATACCGGCTTTTGAAAGTGTTGACAAAAAATCCGCAGGTCGTTTTGACCCGGCAGGTGCTATTGGAAAAGCTGTGGGATATAGACGGGAATTTTGTGGATGAACACGCCCTGACTTCTACAATCAGCAGGGTACGCAACAAAATCGAAAAGCCAGATCGTGCCTATATTAAAACCGTCTATGGCATGGGCTATATGTGGATTGGGGGCGGTAGCAAATGAGGACGGAAAAACTCTCGGTCAATAAAGTGTGCATGGTCGTGTGTGTAGCTCTTTTCTTGCTTTCAATCGCTATGCCAGTTACCATATACTTTTTGACGCAGAACGTATTGGCGCTATGCTGCGGGTTGCTCTATGCGGTTGTTGTCGCCGGGTGTATGGCTGCTTTTCTGGCCTTTGTGCGCCGGAAATTAACGCTGTTTTCGGATGCCCTTTGTAAGCTGCTGGACGATATGATGTCAGCAGATCAGGCCCCGCCGCAGTACACAGAGGAAGAAAATCTGTTTTATAAAATCCAGCACCGACTTTCTCGGCTCTATGAAGTGCTGCGGGAAAGCAAAAGCAGTATTGCAAAGGAACGAGCCGACTTGCAGGAATTGATTTCGGACATCTCCCATCAGGTCAAAACACCGATTGCAAACCTAAAAATGCTGGATGCCACTTTGTTGGAGCAAGCTGTATCGCCGGAAAAACAGAAAGAATTTCTTTTGGCTATGGACAGCCAGTTAGACAAGCTGGATTTTCTGATGCAGGCGATGATTAAAACATCACGGCTTGAAGCCGGTGTAATTGCTTTGGAGCCGAAGCCGCAGGCCATCTATGATACTCTCGCTGCGGCGCTGGGTGGTATTCTGCTGAACGCAGAACAGAAAAAGATTGCGGTCACGGTGGATTGCCCGGAAACGGTAACTGCGGCCCATGATAGGAAATGGACAACCGAAGCCCTGTTCAATATTCTGGATAATGCGGTAAAGTATACGCCAGAGGGAGGAAAAATCCATGTGGCTGTGGTGTGTTGGGAAATGTATGTGAAGATTGATATTTGCGATACAGGTATTGGTATTCCAGAACAACATCGAGGGACGATTTTCAAGCGGTTCTACCGTGAGGACAGGGTGCATGACGCCCCCGGCATCGGGATCGGCCTATATCTTACCCGTGAGATTATCACCCGGCAAGGGGGCTTTATCCGTGTTGCTTCGGAAGTCGGTGCTGGCTCTACTTTTTCGGTGTTCCTGCCCCATTCTTGAAATGTCACAGGATTGCGACATTTCAAGGCGTTTTAAGGGGAAATTCAAGAACCGTCGTGACATTTCTGCGAGGATTTCCCTTTACAATGGAACCATCAAAAAGAAAGGTGGTAGAACTTATGCCTATTTTACAGACAACAGATTTGAAAAAATACTATGGGGACGAGCCGAATATTACAAAGGCTCTGGACGGCGTTTCTCTTTCCATTGAGCCGGGGGAATTTGTTGCCATTATTGGCACATCCGGCAGCGGAAAATCTACATTGCTGAATATGATGGGTGGGCTGGATGTTCCTACTTCCGGCAAAGTTATTGTGGACGGCAAAGATTTATCTACGCTGAATGAAGAACAGCTTACAATTTTTCGCAGACGAAAAATCGGATTTGTATTCCAAAACTATAATCTTGTTCCTGTCCTGAATGTGTATGAAAATATCGCTCTCCCGGTTGAACTGGATGGTGATACTGTGGATAAAGCATTTATGGATGAAGTGGTTCGGATGCTGGCTTTGGGCGATAAGCTAAACAATATGCCCAATAATCTTTCCGGCGGTCAACAGCAGCGCGTCGCCATTGCCCGCGCTCTGGTATCAAAGCCTGCCATCGTTTTAGCTGATGAGCCAACGGGGAATTTGGATAGTCGAACCAGCAATGACGTATTGGGCCTCATGAAAGTTACCAGCCAAAAATTTCATCAAACCCTTGTGATGATTACCCATAACAATGAAATTGCCCAGCTTGCAGATCGTATTATCCGTATTGAGGACGGGAAAATTTCCGAGTAAAGGGGTGAGAAAGAATGAATGACATTTTATTTGGCAACAATAATAGGCCAATCATTAAAAAGCTAGCAAAACGCAGCTTTCAACAGAATAGAATCAGAAATGCTATTGCAACATTGGCAATTTTCTTGACTACTCTTTTAATCTGCACTATTTTTTTAATTGGTGGCAGCTACATCAGCTCATGGCAACTTCAACAAGAACAGACGAGAGGCACGACGGGCCATGCTACGTTAAACGCTCCCTCTTTGGAGCAGTACGAAATTTTAGCAGCTTCGGGAGAAATAGATAGTGTCGGTGTGCGGGCCGATGTGCTTTTGCCGAGCTTTGTTAATGCTGAGTTTGACACGAATGGGGCTGGCCTTTTTTATGGCTTGAGGTTTTATAATACCTCTGAATGGCAAAATCATCGTGTTCCTGTCTTGGAAAATGTCTATGGTACTTATCCCAGCAGTGCAGACGAGATTATGGTTCCCACTTGGGTATTGGAAAAATGGAACATCACAGAGCCTTATATTGGGATGGAACTGCCATTCTCTTATCAAAGTGGCTCCATGCAGGAAACAGAACAAAAAACTTTTCGTCTGTCAGGTTGGTTTGACGAGTACGACTATATAGGGAACGGAAATATTGCTTATCTGCTTGTGTCCGAAGCGTTCTGTAATGAAGTCGGATTTGATATTTGGAGTAATCAGGGAACAACAGCAGATATGCGCTTTTCTAATACACAGAACATTGCCGAAATCACTTCCACCATAGAAAGCAGTCTGAAATTGAGCGATGGGCAGACGCTTTCCGTCAATCCCGATTTATTAGAAGGGAATACTAATTTTCAGACGATTGCTGTTTGCATTATCCTTGGACTTGGGATTGTTCTGTGCGGGTATCTTTTGATCTATAATGTGTTTTACATTTCCGTATCAAATGATGTTCGATTTTATGGACAGTTACGAACAATAGGAACGACTTCAACGCAAATCGGAAAAATCATTTCACGGCAGGCTATGAAAATTGCTTGTTTTGGAATTATTGCTGGTCTGCTTGGCAGTTTTGCCCTATCAAATTTTGTTATTCCTTTGGCGCTTCGTAATCTTACAGAAGCCAATACGGGGATCGTAGTGGCACAACGGTCTATTATTTACATTGGCGCTGCGCTCTTTTCTCTTGTCACGGTTTTGCTGTCCATCCATAAACCTATCAAAATAGCAAAAAGAATTTCGCCTATAGCTGCTTTACATTATCAAAATGAAGTGGCAGAAATAAGGCCAAAACTTAGAAGCAAACATTTTTCAGCATCCGGAATGGCTTGGCGAAATATACAGAGGACAAAAAAGAAAAGTGTTCTTGCTGTTCTGTCTATCTTTTTAGGAATTACTGCCTGCTTGGTTGTTACCCTCTTCATCCAAAGCATGAGTACAGATAGCTTTATAGACAGTGCTATGGAGCATGATATTGAGCTTACCAATCAAACCCTTGTACTTGGTTATAGGGGCGAACAAGAACAGCTTTTTGACGAGAATTTTATAAATGAACTGAACTCGATTGAGGGCGTTGGAAATATCAGTTTGCAAAGAGAACAGACAATCATTCCAGAATATTCAGAAGATATGTTTTATTCGTATATTCTGGACAAATATCAGTCACAGGGGATGGAAGCGCCCGGAGCTGATTACTACGAACAATATCCAAATCGTTTTTATACACAATTAGTCAGCATTGACGCTGAAAAACTCAAAGACTATATCGTTGAGAATGGTATGGACTATGAGGGATTTTATAATGGGGATTATGGCTTATTAGTCACTGACAAGCCTGAGTTATTTCCGAGTGATATGACACTTCGCTTCCAATGTGGCCAAATAAGCGACTTTGAGGCTGTTGCAGGTGGGGATATTTTGGAACTGCCTATTGGCGGCTTTCTTCCCAGCAGTTATTACGGTGGACTAAGTACAGATGCCCCATATATTTTTGTCAGTGATGCGGGTATGGAACGGATTTCTCCTGATGCTTATATTTCCCAGCTTGGCATTGATGTTAATTCAGCAAATGAAAAGCAAGTGGTTTCCGCTGTGCGAGAATTATGCAATCAAAAAGGTTTGATTTCCTTAACTTCAAAGGCCGAACTTTCAGAGGGGCTACATTCTGCCAAAATCACGCTCTATACTTTGGGCGGTGGTATTGCTTTTGTACTGGCCTTTATCGGCATTATCAATTTTGCCAACATCATGTTTACCAATATCGAGGCCCGCAAGCATGAGTTGTCTGTTATGGAAAGCATCGGTATGACAAAGAAACAGTGCCGCCGTATGCTCCAAATGGAAGGATTTTGGTATGCGATTATAACACTTGCTCTATGCCTGACGGTGGGGAATGGATTGCTTGTTTTGGCATTTCAATCGTTTAAGGGGATTGTAGAATATGCAGCTTTTAGTTATCCAATTTGGATGATGATTGTCCTTGCTGCTATTTTGCTTGCATTTTGCTGGTTCATTCCTTTGTTGTTTGTAAACCGTATGATGAAAAAAACAACGGTTGAAAGGTTACGGCAGAATTGATTGGATTGCCTACGCATATAGGATAATAAAACGCCGGTGTTGGTTCAACAGAGAAATATCGTAGAACACATACGGACATCATAGAAATTCACAGGAAAAATTGGAAATATTTTGAGAAATGCGGCATAGAAGGAGAGAAGAAATATTGGGAAACTTTTGATTTTGACATTTAACGAGGAAGAAGAAAATATTCTCAATGAAATAACAAGAGCCTTAGCAGATAAATTGGAAATATTGTATAGTGAACCAGAGCAACTTTTTTCGCCTGCTCTTATGGGCATAGAGATATTTCCAAAGGAACGAAAAGTAAAAATTGAAGGAGCAGAAGTTAAATTCTCCCGCTTTGAATTTGATGTTCTACTGTTTCTTGCAAAGCATCCTAGACAGGTGTTTACGAGGAAACAGATCTATGAGGCAGTCTGGGATGACATCCCTGTGAGCGTGGATGCCAAGGTCGAGTGTATGATTTACAGCATCCGGAAGAAGCTCCGGACATACACTGATAGAAAATACATCCGAACCGTCTGGGGAGTGGGATACAAATTCGATCCGGAAACTTAAAAAGGAGCCGTCCGTGAGGGCGGCTCCGAGTCATTACTATACACTTCATTCATCAAAAGAGTATCGTTCCAGCATATAAAGCGGGACGGTATCAATTTTTCCAGCCTGTCCGCCTTTCGTATCGCCTTTCAGGTAGAGCAGGCGGTCTGCTTTTCCCTGATCCAGCGCTTTCTGTGCGGTGGTAGCGGTGCCTTTACCGGATTTTACCTCTACCAGATACCGGATATGAGAATGGATGGACTGTGCGACAAAATCAATCTCCCCGCCTTTGTAAGTGGCGAAGGCCGGCGTTTCAAAAGCAATTTCCGGAGGGAAATCCTGCCTGCGCTTCAGATTGATGTAAACATAGTTTTCATTCAGTGTTCCGGCAAGCGTCCGGCTGTCTGTACCGGTTAGAGCAAGATAATAATTGGCAAGCCCCGGATCCATAAAGAAACAGCGGCTGGCCGGTTTAAATTCTAAGATGTCCATTTCCGTAATCTTTGCACAGAAACCGATGATGCCGGAGAAATAGAGCCAGCTTATCGCCCGGTTGCAGGTGGCTTTTGAAATATTACTGGAGTAATCTCTTGTTACCAGCTTCTGCAGCTCTTCACTGATGCTGTCTTCCTTCAGTCCCCGGCTTTCCCGGTTCAGGATCCGACAGATGGAAAAGAAAATCTGCGTAAATACCCGTGTATCCAGGATATCGCTGAAATACCGGATAGATTCGTTGGTAAAGGTATCAATGATCTTAACCAGTACGCCCTGCGCTTTCTGAAAATCACCTGTCTCCAGGTAAGTCTCCACCACTTTCGGGTAGCCTCCGATATGGGTATAAATATCATATGCTTCGGTAAGCTGCTGATGGATCTGATCCTCCTGTGGCATAACAGGAGTAAGTGTCAGATATTCGGTGTAAAGCTCTCCATTATACGCCTGAAGAAACTCCTCAAAGGACAAGGTGTAGATGGGAAGTCTTGTGACGTCCCCGCTGGAATAACGAAATTCCGGATCATAGATTTTCCCCAGATAGCTTCCTGTCACGATAAAGCGTGCCTGAAACTGACGGGTAAATTCCCGGATTCGGTTGTAAACCTCCGATGACTCCTGAATCTCATCAATAATGATGACGGTATCCTCGGTGTCCTCAAATTCCACATCAAACAGACGGAACACATCATGCAGAGGATGTTCCGGACGTTTTGTACCCGGTTCCCAGGCAGTTGCCTGTTTATAGCACTGCATAAACTGCTGTCCGCTCTGCTCAAAGAGATTGATGTAAATTTTATGGCGGAAGTTTTCATCCGCAAATTTATTGATGATGTATGTTTTTCCTACCTGCCTTGCCCCGATGACTGCGAGAGTGGAATGAACGGGATCCTCTTTCCACTCAAGAAGCCGGCCGTATATGCTGCGTTTTAGATCCATTTGTATGTTCCTCCCGGTTTCCAGTAACTCTATTCTATCAAATTATGTGCTATACATACAGCAGAAAAACAACGCAGAGTCCAGATTTATTTGTCTTTGCGCTTTTTCGGACACCATGCTGGAGAGGTCTTGATTGGAACCTCATCGGACCAGGCCTTTCCATAATCCAGGAATCCTGGATCTTTCGACATTCTATGTTCCTGAAAATAATCAAAAATATAATGCTGATCCGGATGCTTACAGCGAAAAGAAGCCCGGCTGTTAC
>NZ_NFLV01000029.1 GCF_002161065.1 Eubacterium sp. An11
TAAAATTTCATTAATAATTCTGAAAATATCATAAATGGAAAGGGGTTTTGAGATGTGAAGGCAGGAGGATATAAAGAACAGACTTTTCTCATCAAAGTGCTGAACGATCAGCACGGCACCTGGCAGGGCAGTATTCTCTGGGCCGAAGGAAAGAAAGAACAGAATTTTCGAAGCGCCTTGGAAATGTTGAAATTGATAGACAATGCTTTAGTTCAGAAGAATAAAAAATAGGAGGAGGCAGCCATGAAAAGTAAAATGAAGAAAAAAATGATCGCGTTCCTGCTTTGTATGGTGCTGGTCATCTGCAACAGCGTCTCCATACTGGCGGACACTCCGGCAGCAGAGACGACCACCACAGAACAAAAGGCAAAAGAGACCAGAACGGCAAAGAATGAAGGTACATCGGAGGAAGAGAAATCTTCAGATAATAGTAAAGATACGTCGAAGTCTTCAGAAGAGACCGAAGAAACGAAAGAGGAGGCTCCTGAGACGAAGGCCACGAAAAAGAAGGAAGAAACTACAGGGGCAACCACGGAGAAAAAGGAAGAGTCTACCACAGCAACGACCACAGAAAAGAAAGAAGAGACAGAAGAAGCTTCTGAAATATCTGAGAAGAAAGAGACAGAGGAAGCTGAGGAAACAGCAACGACTGGAAGTGAAGAAGAAACTTCTGAAGCTGCTGAGGAGACATCAGAATCAGAGGAAGAGACAACAGTTTCGGCAGATCTTGTATATGAAGATGATGATGTAAAAATTACAGTTGGTGCTAATGAAAAAAATGCAATTCCAGAAGGTGCAACTCTCAAAGTAGTACCTGTATTAAAAGATGATGATAAAACAACAGAGCAATATCAGGAAGTAGAGAAGAAGCTGGAAGAAAAAGCTACGAATGAGGAGTATGATATTGCAGGTTTTTTAGCATATGATATTACTTTTGTAGATGAAGGTGGAAATAAAGTAGAACCTGACGGAGAAGTTCAGGTGTCAATGGAATACAAAGAATCTGCTGTACCAGTAGAAATAAAAGATGATACAACAGATTCAAATGTAACTGTGATGCACCTGGAAGAAAATGAAGAAGGTCAGGTAAAAGAAGTTGTCGATATGTCAAAAAATGATCAGTTGAAAGATGTAAAGACAACAGAAACGCAAAAAATTGAAAAAGCAGAATTTGTTACAGATTCATTTTCTGTATTTACTATAACGTGGATAAGAAATGACGATAGGGAGGATAATACATTTAATTTTTCATCACAGATTCATATGGTAAAGCAGGAAGATGGAAATAGATATGTTGACATGACTGCAACTGTATCTGAAGGTAATTTGATATTGGAAACAGAAGACGCCAATCCTGTGTTGTATACTAGTACAATATCTTCTTCCGGAACGAATAATCAGTTATATAGCGTTCAAGAAAGTTATACAACATATCGTTTTACCGGGGCGTATGTAGCGATAAAAAATACCATAACATATTACAATATCGCCGAAGATGCTCAAAAAATCACAAAATTGACAGGAAGAAAAAATTCTGTTGGTCAAAAAGTTATGATGTATCAGTTAACTGGAGATACTTCCTATCGAAATCTGGAGAATAATCAATGTGTTGTCTTTGTTTATTCGGATGATTCGCTGACAACCAGTGCGCAGTGTTATTCACAGAATGGAGAGCAGTTGTCATATGGTGATCGGAATCAAAAGGATGTTAATTTAATGAGTATTGGAGACAACCTTGATGTTCGTAACGATAATGAAGTGATTCCAAGTATTAGTAACTATACATATAGTTACACTGTTGTTGGAGAAGGAGATAATGCCATTGAGGTAGATTACCTGAGATACACAAACGGTTATCTTCAATACAGTCTGGATGGTATGAACTGGTCAGATGTGAACAGTGAGCCGGTGAAGTTTATCTATAGCTCGAATGGTGGATATGGTTATGATGCGGAGCCGGGTCAGATTAAAACAGCTGATACCAGAGGACTGATTGATATTGATTTATTTAATTATGACGATGCAGATAATTTCGGTGGATTGAAGTTTGGAGGCGATGTTGGTCAGTGGACAGGCGATAAAACGGTGACGCAAGGTTTGGTTGCAGCTGATTTGTCAGAAAACGGATATCCGGTATTGAGTGGAAAAAAGATAGATTTTGTGAATGATCCATCCATAGATAAAACAGAAGATCAACATGTTGTGTATAATTTAGGAACGGATAGTTTGGAAAGTTTATTTGATGGAAGTTGGAACACAGATAGTAAAAATTATGGACTAAATCATTTGTTTATTTATAATCCAGATACTGGTTATTACAGTTACGATAGTGATTCTAATTACGCATATTATGATATCAGTGAAAATAATACAGAAAGGAATTTTATTGTTTATAATCAAGCAAAAGTAAAGGGAAGTAGCAATGAGACAATTAATGGCGCGTTTATGCCGTTTTCAGAGTGGAACGATAGTACGTGGGATAAAGAGTATACCTTTGGAATGCATATCGGATTTGATTTTACTCAACCAGAAAATGGACAAGTAAATGGACAGGATATGACATTTGAGTTTAGCGGAGACGATGATGTATGGGTATTCATTGGTGGAAAACTGGTGCTTGATATTGGTGGTATCCATAATGCGGCGTCTGGATCAATTAACTTTGCTACAGGAGAGGTTTACGTTAATGGTGAGAGGCAAGCTTCTTTAAGCGAGATATTTGATTTAAGTGGAGAGACTTTTACGAATAATTCAACACACCGTTTGGAATTTTTCTATTTAGAAAGAGGTGCAGGGGCATCAAATTGCTCTCTGAAATTTAATATGCCTCCAAAAAAAAGCGATACCATCGAGATAACAAAAGAAATTACTAATACGGATAAAAAGAAATATGCCAATATTGAGTTTTCTTTTAAAGCGTATCTTCAGGACGAAGAATTTGAAGATGAAGTATATGAGGTAATTCCAAAAGGAACACTATATAAAGTCAAGAAAAATGGTGAGCTGACAGGAGAAACCAGAGAAGTGGGCGATGGAAACATCTTTAAATTAAAATCTGGCGAAACAGCAGTATTTGAAGATATAAACCCAAACCTGAAATATTATGTTCAGGAAGTTGCCGTAGACTCCGATGAGTTTGATAAAGTAGAAATTGATGGCTGGGAGGTAGAGTATATTAATGATAAAGAAGAGACGGTAGATACAGATGTGGGTGATCCTGATAAAGTTAAACCAAATCAGAATTATATTGCTCAGTCTAAACCAAAAGTAGTCAGTGAAAATGCGGTTATCAAATTTAAAAATAACTGTGCAGAAAGTAATATGAATGAACTTCAGATAACCAAATATATGGCGGAAGGTCAGGAGTATCAGGCTAACGATACATTTACATTGCTTGTAAAGTTGGAGGATACAGATGGAAATCTGGTGCCGTATGAAGGAGAGTATTACATAACCCAAGGTGAAGGAAATGACACAAAATATTATAATAGTAACTTTAATCAGATAGAGGGGGGTGAACCTGCAGGAAAAACGGAGGATGGCAAAATTCCAATCCGTGTTGGATATACGGTTTCTATAACTGATATTATGTCTGGAACCAGTTTTGATGTGGAAGAAACAGGACTGGATGGAGCCACGTATGATGCGCCTACTATAAATGTAGTGAAAGAGACGGCTGGCAATTCTGATGTTACAGATGATAACGGTCAGCCAGTTGGAAAAGGTAGCATTTTATTAAGCCAAAATGCCCAAGTCACAGTCACTAATAGTAAAAAGATAAAAGACATTTACGCTGAAAAAGCATGGGGAAGTGATGCTTCTGATACCAGAAAACGCGAAGCAGTAAAGTTTGGTCTTTTCAAAGAAGAAAAAAATAATCAAGATAAAACAGTATTATCTTTGATTCAGGTAAAAGATGTAGATGCTCCGGCTTGGAAATGCACATTTAAAAATGTGCCGGTGAAGGATGCAAACAACCAGGATATTACTTATTACGTTAAAGAAGTACGGAAAGTTTCTAATAGTGAAAAAAATGAACCTGACGTGTACGGATTAACTGTAGATGGAGACACAAACTATTATCAGGTTATAGATTCTGCAGATGAAGAGACCGATAATGATTCCTTCAATCCATATTATGAAGTCAATGAGACGGTAGCAGGAACTGGCACACAAGAAGATCCATATGTTATCACTAACATTTTAAAGACATTCAACGTAAATGTTGTGAAGACAGGCAGTGATGACCAGTTGTTAGCAGGTGTGGAGTTCCAGTTGTGCCGTGATAAAAATGGTGAAAATCCACTTAAATTTACTGGAAGTAGTGGTCAATATGTTTATAGTGTAAGTGGAGAAATTGATACCCTTGTTACAATTGATAACACAGGAAAAAATGATGAGGGTGAATACAATCCAAACCTTACAATCACTGGATTGCCAGCAGGAACATACTACCTGATTGAAACAAAAACAGTTAGTGGTCATAGTCTTTTAGCAAACCCGGTTGAAGTAATTCTGCCGATTACAAATACAGATGGAGCGGATGGAGACTATTACTATACAGAAACAGTGGGTGAAGAGACGACATATTATTATGATGTAAATACCTTTAATATTAAAAATAATCAACTCTTCACCATGCCAGAAGCCGGTGGTCGCAACATCTTCATGCTGACTCTCGCCGGAACCGCCATGATTGCGCTGGCAGCTGGAAGCACCATCTACTACCGCAGAAGACGCGGCGTACATAACAAAACAAAAAGATAACATTACATAACAACAGGTAACTTGTAAACAATCAATTTAATATTTTGCGGGGTAAGAGCTCGCCCCGCTTAATATAAAACGTAGTAAAAATGATATTGCGGGCTGTGGAAACAGCAATGTGTAGCAGCCCCAAATATCATAAAAGGTCAAAAAGGCCATAACAAAAAATATAAAAAGAAAAGGAGACAAAAACTATGAAGAAATTAATGAAAAAACTCATAGCAATGGCTGCGGCGCTGGTTATGATCGTAACCTTACTGCCGGCAGTAGGAGCAAAGGCGGAATCAATACCTACGACCGTTGATGGAAGTAAGAAGGGTACAGTAACTATTAAGAAAGATTATGGAAAAAATGGGGAAGTAGACGGACAAGTAGGAGGTGTAACTTTTAGTTTATATAAAATTGCATCTTTTACTCCAGGAGAAAATGGAACATATTCAAAATGGGAATTAGAGGATAGCTATGCAGATATTAAAGGATTAGATCCAGATACTTTGGGAAATGTGGATACCACAGCTTTAGAGAATAAAGTTAAAGATATTCAAGATATAATTACAAAAAATAAGATTACAGCAGCATACACGGGAACAACAGCAGAGAAAAGTGAAAACAATGAGATTTTTGGATATGTAACAATTCCAGATATTAATCTTGGATATTATCTGGTTGTAGAAACAGGAGTGCCTTCAGGTTATGTTGCAAGTAAACCATTTTTTATTTCTGTACCAAGAACAAATAAAAATGGGTCATACTGGGAATATAAGTTTATAGTGGAACCAAAAAATGAAAAAGTACCTCCTATTGATAAAACAGCAGATACAGATACAGCAGGAGTAGGAGATGATATTACGTATACTCTTACTGGTCCGAGTGTTCCTATATATGATGATTCCTATGATAAAAGCACTTTAAAATATATTATTACTGATACAATGTCAGAGGGCCTGACTTTTGAAAAAGAAACAAGTGAAGGTATTTCTAATATTAGAGTTGAGTCTGTTACAGAAGATGGAAAGACTACTTTAAAGGAAAATACAGATTATACTTATAGTTTTGCAAATCAGAAATTAACAATTTCTTTGACAGGTGCGCAGGTGACTGCACAAGCAGGAAAGCAGATTGTCGTAACATACACGGCCAAGATTAATGAAAAAGCCGTTGTAGGTAGCGTTGGTAATGATAATACTGTTGTTTTAGAATATACAAATAAACCTGGTTCTAGTATAACTAGTCAAGATAATAAAAAAGTATATTCTTTTAAAATCCAAGTCAATAAAAAGAATCAAAGTAGTAAACCGTTAGAAGGAGCTATATTTGATTTATATAGGGATGAAGCATGTACAGACCGGGTAGCTCAGGGAACATCTGATTCAAATGGTATTATTGAGTTTGGAAAAACAATAAAAGCAGGAACATATTACTTAAAAGAGTTAAAGGCACCAAATGGATATACATTATTAACTTCTCCAATTAAAGTAGAGATTTATGATGCGAATAGAGACGAAGATACTTATGAATTTGAGTATAAAGTAAATAATGATGCAACAGGTATTGACATTGGAGATAATGGAATTGTTTCCATAGATGTTGTAAACCATAGTGGCTTCTCCCTCCCATCTACCGGTGGCATGGGTACCTACCTTTTCACTATCGGCGGTATCGTCATCATGGCAGGCGCAGCATTTGCTCTCATCGCTATGAAGAAAAGAGCCTAGTCGGGAATAAAGACTACAGTTCATAAAGACAACAGTCTAAAAAGATACATAAATGTATCAACAATAATATCTCAATCCCATGGTATATCATGGGATGACAGATAATAAAGAAAAACTAACATATCCTGAATCCGCAGCCATGTGTTTTCACATGGGCTGCGGTCAGAAAGACATTTTAAAGTGAGACAAAAAATGCAGACCGCGGGGGCCGGGCAGCCCGGCTCCTGCGGAAATAGTAAAGGAGAAGAAGCGCAGTGAAAAGATTTCTTCCTATTATAATAATCGTTTTGCTTTTTCTCGGAGGAGCCGGTTTGGTGCTGTACCCGGTGGTAAGCAGCTGGTACATGGGCCATCATCAGGGTCAGGTTGTGGCGGACTATGATGAGGAAGCGGCAAAGATGTCACAGGAACAGATTGAAGAAGAACTGGAGAAGGCCAGGAAGTATAACGAGAGCCTTCTGGGAAATGTGGTCCTCACAGACCCGTTCAATGCGGAGGCGCTGGAGGAACAGAATACGGAGTATGAAGATCTGCTGAATATCGGAGGGGATGGCGTCATGGGGAGCATCGAGATTCCTGGCCAGGATATCTATCTTCCGATCTATCATGGCACAGGCAGTGAGTCTTTGGAGAAAGGCGCGGGACATCTGCAGAACAGTTCCCTGCCGGTGGGCGGGAAAGGGACCCACGCAGTGATCTCCGGGCATACGGCGCTGCCGACAGCAGAGATGTTCAATAATCTGTCTGAGGTGGAAGAAGGGGATGTGTTTTACATCCATGTCCTGAATCAGACGCTGGCTTACGAAGTGGATCAGATCAAGGTTGTCCTCCCGGAGGACATCTCGGATCTGTTGATTGATAAAAATGAAGACTATGTCACACTGGTGACCTGCACGCCTTACGGCATCAACAGCCACCGGCTTTTGGTGCGGGGGACGAGGATCCCTTACGAGGAGGCGCAGGCAAAGGCGCCGGGGCAGGAGAGCGGATGGGACCCGATGTGGAACGCCTATCTGGCAGCGGCAGCAGTCGCGGTGATCCTTCTGGTCCTGGCGGGCATCCGGCACAGAAAGAAGAAAGCGGGCAGACAGCATGAGGAATAAGATCATCGGTGCATTTGCGGTGCTCCTGCTGGCGGCCGGTCTCCTGATCTTTAACTATCCGACGATCAGTACGCTGTATAACCAGCTCCATCAGGGGACGGTCATGGCGGAGTATGATGAGAACCTGGCAAAGATGGAGCAGGAAGAACTTGACGCGTATAAGCAGGAGGCCGTGGAATATAATGAGAGACTGGCCGGGAGCGGCGCGGTCCTTCGGGATGCGTTTACCCAAGGGGATGCCGATGCAGACCCGGAGTATGACGGGATCCTGGATATGGAGGAGAGCGGTGTCATGGGAGCCATTGAGATCCCCGGCATCAATGTATACCTCCCCATCTACCACGGGACCTCGGCCGATGTGCTGAACATCGGTGTGGGACATTTGAAAGGGACATCCTTTCCGGTGGGAGGAGAGAGTACCCACAGTGTGCTGACCGGGCACCGGGGACTGCCGACGGCAGAGCTCTTCACCAACCTGGATCAGGTGAAGGAAGGCGATGTTTTCTATATACACATCTTAAAAGAGACGCTGGCATATCAAGTGTATGCCATTGAGACGGTCCTGCCGGAGCAGGTGGACAGCCTGGGGATCGAGCAGGGGAGAGATCTGGTGACATTGGTCACCTGTACCCCATATGGGATCAATTCCCACCGTTTATTGATCCATGCGGAGAGGACTGATTATGATGAGACGCAGGGTGATCAGACGAAGACCATGAATGAGACTTTATGGCAGTGGCTCCTGTCTCAGAAGACATTCCTGCTTTCTGTGGGAATCGTACTGATAGCGCTTATTTACGGAATCATCCGTTTGATCAGGAGAATAAGAAATAACAGCCGTAAAAAGAAGGAGGAGGCGAACCAATGAAGCAGAGATCTTTAACAACAAGAAAATACGGAGTTTTCCTGGCGTTTCTGCTGGTGCTTTCCATGGTGTTCGGTGCATTTGCCCGTGTAAATGTATATGCAGATGACAGTAATACATCAGAAGTGTCCAATGCTTATGACGAAAAGGCAAAAGGAAGTATTACTGTGGAACTCCAGGATATCCAGTCACAGGAAACGACCAATAAAAATGGTGTGGAGCTGACCTTATATAAAGTGGCAGATATCCGTACCGATCATAATTATATCGAATTTGCACTGGTGGATGAACTGAAAGATCTGGAGAGTCTGACCGGGACAGATATCAACGACATCACCACCGGAGAAGCCAACCGGGAAGCTGCGCAGAAGCTGGAGGACGCTGTCCTGGAGACAGGACTTACGGCGGAAGAGACAGTGTATACGGAGACTGTGAACGGTGTGGACGGTGTGGCAGTTTTCCAGGGAAAGGAAGATATCGGTCTTGACCAGGGGATGTATCTGGTACTGCAGACCAATGCCAATGCTTATGGCATTATCAGCCCGCTTCTGGTGGCTATCCCATACATGACCGATGGCAGCCATTGGATTTATGATGTGACAGCACAGCCGAAGGGGATTCAGTTTGACAGTTTGGGAAGTATTCAGGTGACCAAAGCTTTGAAATACAATAATAATGGTACGCTTTTAGAAACCACTGCAGAGGACGCTTCCTTTGATATCGGATTATTCATGGATTCCCAGGGACAATACCGGTACAGCGGCGATAACTGGCGGCAGACGGTGACCATTCGTGGTACCAGCAGTAATACTGTGACCTTTGATAATCTGCCGGTCACCAGCAAACCGTATTATGTTTTCGAGCTGGATGAAAACGGTGAGGCGATTCCTTACAGTGCGGATCTCACCAATACAGAGGCAGGGAATATGTTTACGGTCATGGCAGGGGAAGATGCGCAGGCATCCAATGCCGGAGAAGCGCCGGAGATTATTCTGGACACAAATGCCAATGCCAGCGCTACCATCAGCAATGTGTACGGGGATCTTCCGGAAGGTTACTATGTCACCGGCCGTATCACCCTCACCAAAAGTGTCATGGATTCCGGTAACATGATCACCTCCGACGACACTTTCTACGCCGGTATCTTTACCGTAGATGCCCAGGGAAATGTGGCGGACAATCCGACCGATGTGGTGAAGTTAAACAACAATGGCACTGTGACCGTAGAAGTCCCTCTGGGCGGTACCAGTGGTACGGAGCAGATTACCTATGCGGTCATGGAGACCGATGAGAATGGTAAGCTCATTGACAAGGCGACTTTCCCGTACACGGTAACCGGTGAGGGCAATGTGACACTGTCCATGGACCAGACCACCGGTGAAGTGAACATTGTGAACACTCTGGGTAACAGTGAGGGTTATTACCAGGAAGAACCATCCACTCAGGAGCCGGCGGCAGCCAATCCGGGCAGTGGCAATGGAAACAATAGCAACAGCAGCAGTGGAAGCTCCGGCTCCGGAAGCAGCAGCCGAAGCTCCCGTTCCGCGAAGACCGGTGATAACAACCAGATTCTGTTGTACGCAGGTCTTCTGGCAGCAGCAGTGATTGCAGGCGGTGTGGTCGTTGTCAGAAGAAGACGACGGAACGGATGAGATTAAAAAATATATATGATAGAAAGTGAAAGGATGCCGTGCAGTACAGCGCGGCATCCTTTATTATATATAGAAGAAACAGGATTTGTCGGGTCTTAGTCGGTCAAAAAGTTTGCCCAATCCTGGATCATTTCGTCGATATTTTCGTAAAGCTTGTCCAGCTGGTGTTCGTCGGGATCATCCACGTACACGCCGCCGGTGCAAAGGGTCCGCTGGCCGGTCTGCCTGGCGATGTTTTCTGCCACGTAGGCACAGAAAGAAGCGTCGGCGTTGTCGTCGCTCTTGATGACGGTGGTGTCGCATTGGATGCTGTCGGCGTCCACTGCTGCCTGATCCAGTTCTTCATCCAGTGAATCGGCCAGCGCCTCGGACGGGTCGGCTGTTCTTGGAACGCTGAAAGCGGTGCAGCCGATGCGGTGGTTGTCGCCGCCGGTCAGCAGAATATGGATATCGTCTCCCACCGGGGTGATGTCCATCTGTATGGTAGTGAATAATAGAACTCTGTGAAATTTCATGTGATTTCCTCCTGAAGTGTATTGGCAAATTTGTATATATTATAGCATAATCTTATTTTTCATGGGGTGAAATGTAAGGAAAACTGTGTGAGAGCGGGTGACTCAGGGCTGTCATATCGCCAAAATTCGCAGATTTGTTACATAAATATTAAATTTTCGGGTGCATTTTTTAATATTCTGTGGTATCATGTTACCTGATATGTAAAAAGAGAAAGGGTTATAAA
This sequence comes from Eubacterium sp. An11, assembly GCF_002161065.1. Lineage (GTDB taxonomy): Bacteria > Bacillota > Clostridia > Lachnospirales > Lachnospiraceae > Anaerobutyricum > Anaerobutyricum faecale. Next base: position 10,842 of record NZ_NFLV01000029.1, read on the forward strand.
AATGTACGCGGGAATTTTTAAGAAAGAGAATGTATTAAAGTTACTGATGGTTGTGCTGCTTTTTGCAGCTTTTACTTCGTCGGTCAATGTGGAGGCGAAGAAGAAAAGCAGAAAGATGAAACTGAACAAAACTCAGGTGACGGCCTATGTGGGAATGTCTCCGGTGAAATTAAAAGTGAAGAATTTAAAGGCTGGAAAGGCTGTGACCTGGAAGTCCAGCAAGCCAAATGTGGCGACGGTGGCGGCGGACGGCAGAGTGTCTTTTGTGAAAAAGGGAAATGCGGTTATTACCGCCAGGGTCGGCAAGAAGTCCTATAAATGTGTAGTGTCTGTCACAAGCAAAAAGGCATATAAGGCGGTAGCCAAGGCCCAGCAGTTTTATAAGGCCAAAAATATGAGTTACAGCCAGGGAAACCGCATGGGTAAACGTTCTGCGGATTGCAGTTCTTTCTGCGGAAGGTGTTATCTGACGGTGGGTATGACTTTGGGCGGAACCACTTCCTGGTGCAACACTGCGGCCGGCATGGCTCAGTGGGCGACCAGCAATGACAAGGTGGTGGCTAACGATGCGGTATCTGTTTCCTCTCTGGAACTGCTGCCGGGAGATTTGGTTTTTTATCAGAAAGGTTATAACGGACGTTATAAAAACATCTATCATGTGGAGATTTTCGTAGAGTACGGATGGGAGGACGGCAAACTGGTCGGATATACCATGTCTTCCATCACGGGAAATTATCCGTCGATTCTGAAGCGGGATTACGCTTCCCGTCAGAGCCGTATTGCGGAGATCGCGAGACCTGCGGAGTAGGACGCTGAATATAGAAATCAAGCCGGAAAATGTTCGGATATGAGAACGAATGTTTTTTCCGGCTTATTTTATTCATATTTATATGTTAAGATTCTGTTAAGAAAATACATGGGAATGGTTAAGAAATGTACAAATTGTGTATTAATCAGGGAAAGTGCATATGATGGAAGGAGAGTACAGGAAAGATCAGGAGGCAAAATATGAAGATCAAATTGAATCCCGATGAGAAAGTTGTTGCTATGGTGAAAGAGGGACTGGCAAAGAAGGGAGGTTATTGTCCGTGCAGGCTTGAGCGGACGCCGGAGAATAAATGTATGTGCAAAGAGTTCCGTGAGCAGATTGCCGACGAGAACTTTGAAGGCTACTGTCACTGCATGTTGTATTACAAAGAGAAGTAAAGTGTGTTTCAATAGAGAGGAGAGAAGATGAAAAAACGTAAGTGGATAGCGTTTTCTTTTGCGGCGCTGTGCCTGGGCGGAGCTTTGGGACTGGGACTGCTGCCGGGAACAGAGGCGCCGGAAACGCAGGTGGAGGCGAAGTCAAAGGTAGTGAAGAAGGATAAGACGCCGAAGGAGCCAAAGAGCAGCGATCTGACGGTGGTACAGACGGTAACGAAGCTGGCTTCCCGTCGGTGGATTCAATCTTTTACATATGATTCCAGATATTATTATTTTATCCAGATGACGAAGCCCAGTGTCGGCAATCTGAGGATCACCAGGGTAAAGTATAAAGGACTGGGTAAATATACCACTGCGAAGATGGATCTGCGGGGATTTGGGCACGCCACCAACCTGGATTGTTCAGTTTATAATGGAAAAACATATCTGTGGACCGGCAGCAATGCGGCAAAAGGTTCCGATGTATCCAGGGCGGTCAGCTGCTTTACTTTCCAGAAGAACCGGATCCTCAAGAAAAACGGTTCTGTTTATTATAAGATTCCAAAGGGAACCACTGGAAAGTATGTGACCAATGTGTATCCGGCGGTGAGTGCTGACAGTTCAAAGCTGGGCGTCCGTTTTACCTATCAGGGTAAACAGTATTTTCAGATTTATGAGCTGATGAACGGAACGAGAATCAATGTGAGAAATCCCATTGAACAGATCGTTCTTCCGGCCACCACAGGTGATTTCCAGGGATTTGATATTGATGGGACAAAAATCTGTACCATCGAGGGCAGCCCGAGAAAGTCTTTTCTGAAAGGATATGACCGCACGAGAAAATACCAGCCGACCATCATCCGCACCTGGGATTATGGTACGGGAGCCATGTCCCGCAAGGTAATCAAAGGGGCGGCCAGACTTTCTTTCCGGGAACCGGAGGGAGTGAAACTGATGGAAAATGGAAAGATGCGGATCATGTACGTGTCTAACACCCTTACCAATCAATCCTGCAATATTTACGATGTAAAATAACAGAGCGTGCAAGTCGGGCAATAGGCACTGGCTTTTGACGCTGTAAATGAAAAAGAGAACCCCGGCGAAACAGATGCCGGGGTTCTTTTTTCTTACAGGTAGGCCCGCATATCCACGGAAAGATCTTCTTCCAGTTTGATGACCTTTTTCACCAGAGCTTTGGCCTGGTCGCTGGCGTTCTGGCAGTCATTTAAATATTTCTGCAGAGTCCGCACGCCCATGTCACAGCCGGTGCTGATGAGATTGGCGATGGTATCGTCTCCGGGGTTGACGGACATGGTGAGATTGGTTTTGATCCAGGACATGCCTTTAGCCATGATACCCGGCTCTTCGTCTTTGGCGTGATTTTTAAGAAGAAGAGAATGGGTCTCATCGCCCAGTTTTTCGTGTTCTTTCTCACATGCAGTCAGTTTTTTTCTGAGTTCTTCATTTTTTACATTGGGAAGAACTTCCCGGATGGCGTCCACGGCCATTTTGATGCCGCTGTTACATTCCTTTAACAGCTGGCAGGTATCCTGTTTCTGCATTGTTCTGCCTCCTCCTGCGAAATATAAGAGTATGATTTCGCAGAAATAGTATCTGCGGTGCAGTGCAAAATATTACAGGAGATTTTTTGAAAAATGTGATTTTATGACAGAGGCAGTCAGGAAATGTATCGCTATCTGATGGGAAAAATGATTTTATAATTGTGCAATATGATGGTATAATGGGAGTACATAGTATAATCCAGGCCGATTTTGTCGGCCTGCTCCGCTGTGAGGAGATTATGGCGCGTCCTGCGGATGAAGACGGAAATGCCGTAAATATTTTTGGGAGGAATGAACATGCCAAAATGGATAGATTTAAATGAAGTAGATGACGATGATATTCTGTTAAAACGGAACCGCATGAACCGGAGTCTGGTGAGCGATGAGATTCCGTCGGTGAAGGCGGACGCCTATGAGGATGATTTTCTGGATGCCATGGAGCCGGCCAAAAAGAGTATGACCATTTTTTTCCTGATCGATGTATCAGGAAGTATGAAGGGAACGAAGATCGGCTCCCTGAACAGCACCATGGAAGAGCTGCTGCCATCTCTCATCGGGGTGGGAGAGGCGTCCACCGATGTGAAGATCGCCATTATGAAGTTCTCCACCGATGTGGAATGGGTGACACCGGAACCAGTGCGAATTGAGGAATATCAGTACTGGAACCGTCTGGAAGCAGAGGGGCTGACCTTCATGGGAGACGCTTTCCTGGAGCTTTCCAGAAAGCTTTCCAGAAGCAGTTTTCTCAATTCGCCCTCCATCTCTTTCGCGCCGGTGATCTTCCTTTTGTCGGACGGTTCACCCAACGATGACTGGAAGAAGGGGCTTGAGACTCTCAAACAGAATAAATGGTTCCAGCATGGACTGAAAATCGCTCTGGGTATCGGCTCCAAAGTCAATATGGATGTGCTCCGGGCTTTTACCGGCAATGATGAGCTGGCAGTGCAGGCGAAGAATGCGGAGCAGCTCCGGGAACTGATCAAACTGCTGGCGGTGACATCCTCGCAGATTGGCAGCCGCAGTCTGGCACTGGTGGATAACAGCAGCAGACAGCAGCCGGGCGAAGAGGTGGTCGCCATGGCCAAGCAGCAGGTACTGGTGGAAGAGATTCGCTCCGGTACGAAAGATATTCTGGGAGAGGCCGTGGATCTGGATGCGGTGGATTTTGATGAAGGATGGTAAACCGGAGGCGGAGCCGGGAGAGACGGGTTTCCCGCCGGGAAAGTTGACGACCAATGAAGGATGGTAAGATAAAATGAGAGAATTAAAGATAGGAGAACGTATTCCGGTGGAGGCCGGCGGCGAGGCGGTGGTGTCCCGGGAACTGGGCCGGGGCGGTCAGGGCATCGTCTATCTGGTGCGCTATAACGGCAGAGAATATGCGCTGAAATGGTATTTTATCAGCCGTATCAAGAATCCGGAAGCGTTTCGCAATAACTTGAGAAGAAACATCGAGGACGGAGCGCCGGAAGGCGGCAAACAGTTTATCTGGCCGCTGTTTCTGACGGAGCAGAAAAAGAATGGAGCCTTTGGCTATCTGATGCGGCTTGCGCCGTCAGGCTACGACTCATTTACAGATATTTATAACGGATACAAATGGGAGAAACCGCTGGCGAAAGGCCGGCCGGCCATCAAGAGAAAGGTGAAGTTCGCTTCTCTGGATGTGATGATCGCGGCGGCTCTCAATATTGTAAAGGCCTTCCGTGCCCTGCATCTGGCAGGAAAGAGTTATCAGGATCTGAATGACGGTGGTTTCTTTATTGATACAAGGACCGGCGACGTGCTGGTGTGCGACTGTGATAACGTGGCGCCGGACGGCGATAACTTCGGTATCGGCGGTATGCCGGGATTTATGGCGCCGGAGGTGGTCCGGGGCATTGCCAAACCGGGCGTTCTCACGGACAGATATTCCCTGGCGGTAGTGCTTTTCAAGCTGTTTTTCCGGGGAGATCCGCTGGAGGGCAGCAAGGTGCTCCAGTGTGTGGTCATGACCGAGGAGAACGATCTCATTCATTATGGAAGAGATCCGGTGTTTGTCTATGATCCCAACGACGCTTCCAACCGGCCGGTAAAAGGCGTCCATGATAATGTCATCAAGCTGTGGCAGATTTACCCGGATTATATAAGACAGGCGTTTACTTTGTCCTTTACTTACGGGATCCAGGAGCCGAACGCCCGTATCATTGAAAAGAACTGGATCCAGATGCTGATGCAGCTGAAAATGGACATTATACACTGTAGCTGCGGGCGGACCGCCTTCTTGTCTTCTTTCGAGAAGACGGGAGAACATTCTCTGGTCTGCCAGAACTGCGGCAGTCCGATTTACACTATGAGTGTCCGGGATTTTGAGATGCCTCTGTATCCGGGGGCGAAGCTCTATCGCTGCGTCACAGAAAAAGGCAACGACGATTTTGAGACTGTGACCGGAGCGGTTATTGAGAATCGCCTGAAAAAAGGCCTTTTCGGCGTCAAAAACATGTCTCGTCAGACCTGGCAGGCATTGTATCCGGATCATTCCCTCCGGGAAGTGGGACCGGGGAAAGGTGTCCCGATCTGGAAGGGATTGGAGATTGATTTCGGCGATGGAATCCATGGAAAGATTCTTCTGTGAAAGGAGATCAGAGAGAAGATTTCACAGGAAAAGGAGATCAGGGAGAATATTTCACAGGAAAAAGGAATCGGAGAGAAGATTTCACAGGAAAATGGAATCAGCAGGAGCGGTTCCCTGTGAAATGGACAGAATAACGGCGTATGCGCCGGATAATGGCGGTGAAACAAAAAGACAATGAGTGAGAAAAAAGAAACAGTTTGGGCGTCGCTCCGGGAAATCTGCGATGAGACCAGGACGGTGGCGGATGAGACAGGCAGAAAGGTAAAAAAGACCGCCTGTTTTTCCACCATGAAGGCTCTGCTGGAAGGAGCATTTCATCTCGTGGAGTATTTTGAAAAGCTTCACCGGGAGGGAGAGGTGTTCCGTAGTGATTCAGCGGATATGTTCCGGTTTTCCCTGGCCACAGGTGAGATGCAGAAACGGGAGCCGGCAAAAAAAGAAAAGGAAATGGGCCGGACAGAAGATGAAACTGCGGCGGTAGATGTCCTTTTGGCGGCCGGTCCGGTGGAGATCAATGAATTTCTGGCGCCGGAACTGGTGGAATGCATAAAAGAAGGAACGACGGCGGAGGAGCTGCCTTTTACGGTGGAAACAGACCGGTATTTTATGGCAGTTTTTCTGTTTGAATATTTTTTCCATACGGGTTCGCCTTTTGAGGGCAAAAAGATGGTGAACCGCTGTTTCCTTTCCCCCCTGGAGAAAGAGGTGTTCCGGGCGGAGCAGGGACAGTTCTGTATGGATCTCGGAGAAAATGAGAATACCCCGGTAAAGGGAATTCAGGATAAACTGATCCATTACTGGGAGGAATACCCGGATATTTTAAAGAAAATGTTCCAGAGAGCGTTTATGGACGGAGGCACCCTCTGTGAGCTCCGTCCCACGGAGGTGGACTGGAAACAGACGCTGGTTCGTCTGATGATGGATTATCAGGTCTGCGGCTGCGGGTTTCAGGGATTTTCCAACCGGCTGCGTCCGAAAGAAAACGGAACCCTGCTCTGTCCGGTCTGCGGCAAGACCTATTACGTCCTCTCGGACGGCATGAACCGGATCCTTCTGGCGGAAGGCGTAAAACTATATGCCTGCCAGACCGGAAGAGATGCCTTTGATAAGGATACAGTGACCGCGGTGGTGGCAGAGAACCGGCAGAAAAAGGGACTGTACGGTATCAAAAATGTGAGCAGAGGCGTTTGGCGCGGACTTTTCCCTGACGGAAGCACCAGAGAGATTAAAGAAGGGCAGGGGATTCCTATCTGGAATGGCATGCAGGTGCGTTTTGAGACCGGGGAGGAGTGGAGTCTTCGGCTGATGCAGAAGGCAGCGCCGGAAGAGGAACGACAGGATATAGAATCAAGATAAAGGAGGCTGGAAAATGAGCAGCAGATACAGAGAACAGAGCATAGACGCCATCGACCCGCTGGAGACGATGCCTCCGGCAAAAAAGAGCATGGTTATTTTCTTTCTGGTGGATACCTCCAAGAGTATGGAGGGAACGAAGCTGGATTCGTTAAATAAAGTTATGGGAGAGATCCTGCCGGAGCTGATCGGCGTGGGAGAGGCCGGCACCGATGTGAAGATTGCGGTGATGTCCTTCTCCTCCGGATGTGAGTGGATCACACCGGAACCGGTACTGATCGAAGAATACCAGAGATGGGAAAATCTGAAAGCTGACGGAGTCACTGACCTGGGTGAAGCCTGTGAGGAACTGAGTCTTAAGTTGTCCAGAAACGGTTTCCTCCGCTCTCCGTCATTATCTTATGCGCCGGTGATTTTCCTGCTGACGGACGGATATCCGACGGATAATTACAAAAAAGGTTTTGAGATGCTGAAAAAGAACCGTTGGTTCCAGTATGGCCTGAAGATCGCTCTGGCCATCGGTTCCAACGTGGATATGGATGTACTGCACGAGTTTACTGACGATGAAGAGCTTGTGCTGCAGGCCTGCGGCGCGGAAATGCTCCGGAAGCTGGTGCGGGAGATTGCGGTAACCTCTTCAAAGATCGGAAGCACCAGCATGACGCTCACTGACGCCAGAGGAGAGCGTTCCATGGAAGATGTGGCAGGTGCCAAGAAGGAACAGATGGTGGAAGCGGTGCAGGAGATCAAACAGGATGTGCTGGGCGTGGAAGATCTGGAGGATCTGGACGACCTGGATATCGAGTTTGATGAGGGCTGGTAAAATGTTCCGGGGACTGCATACCACGGTAACCGGAGACAGCCATATCCGGAAAGGCATCGTTTGCCAGGACAGTGCGGGCGTGTATGTGGCCGATTCTTTCGCCATCGCGGTGGCGGCGGACGGCCATGGCAGTGCGAAACATTTCCGCAGCGATGCCGGTTCCCGGATTGCGGTGAAGATTACCATCGAACTGTTGAAGAATTACATGAGCCGGGCGGATTTCCGGGAGCAGTTCTGGGCCCATCCGGAGTTTATCTTAAGTCAGATGGAGAAACAGATCCTCATGAAATGGCGGGAGGCCGTGGAAGAGTATCATCTGGAAAACCCGCTTACGGAGGAAGAAGAGGAGAAACAGAAGGCGGCGGGCGGAAATATCCGCACGGCAGTGATTTACGGCAGCACCGTGCTGGCTGCAGTGATCGCCGATGGTTTCGCTTTCGGTCTGGTGCTGGGAGACGGCGGCTTTGTGGTTCTGGACAGTGCCGACCGGCTGTTTATTCCCGTGGAGGATAAAAATTCTCACGCCAACTATACGTCTTCTCTGTGTAATACTGACGCGATACATTTCTTTGAACACTGGTACACTGAGGAACCGGTGCGGGCGCTCTTTGTGTCCACTGACGGACTGTTTAAGTCCTTTGCCAGCGAGGAGGATTTTCTGAAATATCACGGACTCCTGGCTCAGATGTTCGGAGATGAGGAACGCATGGAAAAAAGTCTGCGGCGCAATTTTGAGAAACGAACCAGAGAAGGCAGCGGGGATGACATTTCCATTGCTTTTGTTTACAGGACCGGCGGAGAGCAGAGAAACGAGGGAAATACCTATCAATCATAGAAGGAGGAATTCCATGAAGAAAGAAGCAAGCGTGATTCTGGCCAAATGCGCCAATGATAAATTGTACGGAATCCGGATTGAAAAACGAGATAATGACTGGGTACGCACCTGGGCTTTTAAGATAAAAGAAGAGATGGCGGAAAAGGAAGGTTTTGACAAAGCGAACTTCACCGGAAGTTTTTATACCGATGAAGAATATCCGGGCTGCCCTTACTGCGGTGCGAAGAAATGTTTTGTCTGCGGAAGCTGCGGAAAAGTCAGCTGTTATGACGGCTCTGACAAGGTGGTCTGCAACTGGTGCGGCGCCAGCGGAACCGCAGCCGGCGGCGACGAGAAAATGGATGTTTCCGGCGGCGGCTTTTAAAAGGATTTCATTGTTTTTTTTCCGGCGGTTTGTTATAATTTAGCCAGTAGACGGCCGGTCTTCGGTTCTTTTGTATACAGAAAGAAAGGGCCGGAGGCGGGAGCCGGTGTAAATGCATATTTCAGACAGATGGAGATCAGGCTATGAATGAATCAATGAAAGACTTAATTTTAAATGCATCTGCCAGAATGACAGAGAACTGCCACAGCATGGATTTTATTGTTTCCAAAGGCAACAGACATCTTCCGGACCGGAGAAGCGTTATCGGCATTTTGAAAGATCTGCGCCGGGTGATGTTCCCGGGATTTTTCGGCGATGAGAATATTACCGTGATTTCCCCGGACTATTTTATCGGAGACTGCCTCACCCATGTGTATACCGCTTTGAAGAAAGAAGTGGCGGCATCTTTGTTTTACAGAGATTATGATAAATACAGCGAGGAGGACATTGAAGAGATGGCGGAGAATATCTGCGCACAGTTCTTCCGTCGTCTGCCGGACATTCAGCAGATGCTGATGAAGGATGTGCAGGCAGGCTTTGACGGCGACCCGGCTGCAAAGAGCAGGGAAGAAGTAGTGTTCTCCTATCCTGGACTTTTTGCAATCTTTGTATACCGGATTGCTCATGAGTTTTATGTGCAGGACGTACCGTTTCTGCCGAGGATCATGACGGAGTATGCCCACAGCCGGACCGGAATTGACATCAACTCCGGCGCGAAGATCGGTGAGTACTTCTTTATTGACCACGGCACAGGCGTGGTAATCGGTGAGACCACAGAGATCGGTGATTACGTTAAGCTGTACCAGGGCGTGACCCTGGGCGCCCTGTCCACCAGAAGCGGTCAGAAGCTGGCAGGCAAAAAGCGGCATCCTACAATTGAAAATCATGTAACCGTATATTCCGGTGCTTCCATCCTTGGCGGTGAAACGGTGATCGGGGAGGGCGTCATCGTATCCGGCGGCGCATTTGTAACCAAATCCGTGCCTCCTTTTACCAAAGTAATCGTAAAGAATCCGGAACTGCAGATCAAAGATTCCAATGTCAAAGTGGAACTGCAGGGCATGGAGAACAAAGAAGGACTTTGGGAGATTTAATAACGTTTGTTTGCAAAGGAGTATGTGAGTATGAATAAAAAATACATTGTCCAGGCCAGAGTATTTAAAGCAATGTCGGACGAGAATCGTCTCAAGATTCTCGAACTGCTGCATGAAAGAGAGTATAACGCCACCGAACTGTTAAACGAAATGGATTTCGGACAATCCACCCTTTCCCATCATATGCGGATTTTGCTGAGCGCCGGCGTGGTGCAGGCGAGAAAAAACGGGAAATGGACATATTATTCCTTGCAGAAAAAAGCATACGAAGAAATGGCGGAGTGGCTTCGCCAGTATCTGTAACCATGACGGCATGAGAGAGGAGGACTCTGTCATGCCGTTTCCTGATGTCAGGGGACTTCCGAACGGAACTTCCCCGGACGTCCTGCCGCATAAGAATTGGTGAGAACATGAAAAAAGAACGTAATCTGATTCACATTGAGTTTATCCGCATTTTTGCGGCGTTTTTTGTGATTTTTAATCATACGGGCAATGACGGTTTCTTTCTATTTGCTTTTTACGATAAGGGAAGCCTGACATACTGGGCGTATATGTTTTTGTCGGTGCTGTGCAAAATATCGGTGCCGCTGTTTTTTATGATCGCGGGCGCCCTGCTTTTGCGAAAAGATATGTCTTTTAAGAAAATATGGTCGGAGAAGATTATGAGAATGGCGCTGGCGCTGTTCATTTTTTCTGTCATTACTTATATTGGCACCGGACTGTATTCGCCGGGCGGGACTCTGTCAGTGGGAGACTTCTTTTATAAACTCTATGCTAAAAGAGTGACGTATGCCTACTGGTATATTTACGCTTACATTGCTCTTTTGATGACGCTGCCCTTCCTCCGAGCCATGGTAAAAAATATATCAGAGAATTACTATAGATATCTGATTGTCTTATATATTGTTTTTGTATCGGTGATCCCCTGCCTGGAATACCGGCTGTCGCAGGGCAGAGTACATCTGTACCAACAGCTGAGTCCTGCCTGGATTCTGGCGGATATCGTGTTCTGGCCCCTCCTGGGGTATTATCTGGAAAATGTATATGACTGGAAGAAATGCACTGGAAAAACTGTCGGTCTCTGGGCTCTGGCGGGTGTCGCCGGTATCATGGCAGCCTGCTATATGATCAATTACATGTATGGAGTGACCGGAGAGTGTACCAAAGAGACTTCACAGACCTTTCATTCTTCCTTCATCGTCTTTCCGTGTATAGCGATTTATGTGGCCCTGAAATATTTCTGGTCCGGAAAAACGGGACAGCGTGTGCCGGGCACAGCGAAGAAAATCATCACTTCCCTGGGCGGCTGCACCTTCGGGATCTATCTGCTCCATATGCTGATCAAAGAATATTTTTCCGGCCTGTGGAATGTATTTCGGGAAGACTGGCACGTGAACCATATGTTGTCGGCTCTGCTGGTCTGCGCATCAGTGTTTGCGGCGGGATACGTACTGACATTGGTGCTCAAAAAAGTGCCGGGACTCCGCCGGCTGCTGTAACGAATATATTTTAATAAATGTATTTTATCGTAAGAATATCTTGACAATCCGCTTTTATATATAGTAAAATATCATCGTTGCGAGTCACGCAGCAGATGCCCAGATAGCTCAGTTGGTAGAGCAGAGGACTGAAAATCCTCGTGTCACTGGTTCGATTCCGGTTCTGGGCATTATTTTTATTGACAACAAAGTATATCAGACGTATAATATGCTTAACAAGACGACTGGAAAAGATGGCTGCATCCCATCTGCTCCGGGAAATTTCAGATTTTTACTTTAAAGAAGTAGTTGTCCAATCTTTACCGAGAGCGGGACGGCTGCTTTTTATTTTTCATATTCAGGATGGATACGATTAAACCTGCAGCAGCAATGATAACCATAAACTCTTCGTATGTACTCTTTTAACACAAATATACGATTTTGGAAAGTTAATACGATAATATTTGACAAAAAATAAGCCGGCGGCTGGCCGGCTTAAGAGGAGAGAAAAGTATGAAAAAATCTATGAAACAAATAACTGTTTTGTTATTTGATGTCTTTATTCTAATGATTTTTTGTGAACGATCTGTGAGGAAATGTTGAAGACTTTTTGAGGAAATTATGGAAGAAATGTGAAGAAAATCAGTGAGAACCGAAGGAATTGTCAGACAGCAGCCCTGGAAACTGTTTTTAAAGGATAGTTTCCGGGGCTGTCTGGCAGCAGGCTTCTTATTTTAGTGTCAGAATTTTAACGTGAGAAAGTTTTTTCAGCCCAGAATCACATAAACGATGGAAATGAGAATGGTACAGATAAAAATAGCGGTTGCCGGCGGGTCGATGTGGGAATCCACATCGGTGTTCAGCAGATTTCCTTCGATGTCTCCGATGATACCGGCCAGCACTCCGAAGATAATGCCGAGGATGAGCGCGCCGGCGCCGAGACCGCAGGTCCAGCCGCACATGACTGCTTCGGCGGAGATAATGCCGATGTGATGCCATCCGAAATACGCCTGCCCGAATTCAGCGAAGAGAAGTCCGATGGCGGCCAGCCCGAAAATGACAATATGATAGGAGCCGAGCTGGGAAGCGTAGCCCTGGAGAGCCAGCGCAACGTAGACGCCGGATACAGCCAGTGAGTAGGCAAAGGACAGAAGTAAAGTGTTGGAGAGACGGGAGCCTTTGCTTAAGAACCGGCGGGATCCCGGAGCACTGTACATTCCTCGGGTGCCGAACAGAAGCCGGACGATGACGGCGGAGATAAAGACAGTGCATCCGGGATTGTCAGTGTAAAAAGGTGTCAGGGCGAAGAGGCCGTTGACAATGCCGGCAATGATGTATCCGAGCATGCCGAAGAGACCGCCCACCACGAGAACAAGACTGTCGCCAAGTCCGTTTAAAGCCAGGGCGATATCTGCTCCGTTTTCTGTTTTTCCGATTTGTTTCGCGTAAGCGGCAGCGGCGACACCGCCTGCAAAACAGACATGAGGCCCCAGGAACGGGCCAAAAGCGATGTTATTGACCAGCAGTTCACTGATTTCGGGAATCCCGGCGCAGGAAAGGATGCCTCCGGCGGCGGCAACCACTCCTGTCATGATAAAGGCCGGCAGGGCGCCGATGGACGCACCCAGTACGCCGCCTCCGAAGGCGGCGATCAAGCTGATGAAGGCTGCTAACATAGGAAAATCCTCCTTTTATTTTTGCATTTCTTTGCGGTGAAAGCCAATAAGTCGCTTTCATGAACAAAGATTTCTCTTCCGGTATTTGTAGATTTTTTTTATAATGAATATGGATTATTGTGTTTATGTATGTATATGTTTTTGGGGGAAGAATATGCTGAATATAACGAAAGAAAATATAATTCCATACCTGAAAGAACATATGCCGGATTTTGAGGATGACGGTTCAGTGACCATTTCCCAGGTGGGGGACGGCAGCCCGGAAGAGGACGGCGACGGATATGTCAATTATATTTTCAGAATTCATACAGATAAAGGGAATTATGTATTAAAGCAGGGACAGGAACTGGCCCGGACGGGGCTGGATCCTATGGCTATGTACCGGAACGGGCTGGAGTATGACAGCATGCGGATTCGGTATGCCATCGTGCCGGAGTATACGCCGTTTCTTAAATTCCAGGATAAGGAGAATAATCTCTTTGTCATGGAGGATGTTTCTGATCTGCGGATTGTACGTTTTCAGTTTAATAAGAACCGGATGTTTCCGGAGCTGGGCCGGCAGTGCGGCGAATGTATGGCAAAGACGGAGTTTTACACATCGGAATATTTTCTCAGCCGGGAAGAATACCGGCAGCTGCAGGCTAAGTTTGCCAACACGGAGATGCGCAGGGTCATGGAGGACGGCGCATTCATGGACATTTTTAATACAGAGGTGGAACGGGGACTTGGTGAAGACTATAATAACTTTGCCAAAGGCATCATGTATGACCATCGATTTGAGACGGAGCGGTTTAAGCTCCGGAGAAGTTTTATGAGCCATGCTGACGGTCTGATCCACGCGGATCTTCATACTTCCAATATTTTTGCATCGGAAGATGCCATGAAGGTCATCGACATGGAGTTTTCCTTCATGGGGCCGTTTGGCTATGACCTGGGTTATCTCACAGGGAATATTCTTTCTCAGTATTGTGCCGCCTGTTTTAAGCCGTTTCCGTCGGAAGCGGAGCGAAGGGAGTTCAAGGCATATCTGCTGGCGACCATCAAGAACCTTTTTGAGACATATTTTAAGACTTTCACAGCCTGCTGGAATAAAGACGCCAAAGAACGATATCAGGGAGCCGGCGGTCTGTGCCGCAGTATTCTCGATGAGGTGATGCGGGATGCTCCGGGTTACGCTTCCATTGTGAATTGGTTCCGCTGCACTGGTGAGATAGAATATCCGGATTTTGAAGTCATTGAGAATCTCGAAGATAAAAAACATGCGCAGACCCTTTCTCTCATGATCGACTGGCAGCTCATGTTCCAGAGATATCAGTATCTGAGCGTGGATGATCTGATCGACACGGTCCTGTTTGTGGAAGAAGAGTACCGGAAGATGTTGTAAAGGGAAATTTAGACATATTGTAGTATTGCAGAGAGAGAAATTAAATATAAATGAGAAAAGCCCCTGGACAGGTAAAGGTATGAAAGGATTCCGGGTCAGAACAGAAGCTGACGGGGAAAACGGTTACCCATACTGTACAGGGGCTTTTCTGTATCGATAATAAAAATGTATCAGTGATACAATAAAAAATGGCAACAAAAAAAGCACGAGACGGGATTCGAACCCGCGACCCTCGCCTTGGCAAGGCGATACTCCACCACTGAGCCACTCGTGCATGTTTGAAATGTGTTATCTCTCATCTAAGAAAGATTATAACACAAATATTCATATTGTCAAGAACAATTTCAATTATTCGAAAAGTTTTTAATAAGCTGTTATCAGTCAAAGTCATGAGACTGGTCAGCTATATTCTTTCAAAAAATGGAAACCATTCTGAAAGCGGGTGATGGGAATCGAACCCACGTATCTAGCTTGGAAGGCTAGTGTTCTACCATTGAACTACACCCGCGCATCTTAGCGACGAAATTTATAATATCATATGAAAAAGTAAAATGCAAGTATTTTTTCGGGTAAATTATTTGTGAAATCTTGTGTTTTCTGTAAAAGGTGATATACTGTTTGTGTATAATTATTTCAGAAAAGCGGATGCGATTTCTTAAAAGCCCTCCAGTCTTACTAAGGAGGGGATGCCCATGACTATTATGGAAGTTTTAACTTTATTGTTAGTTATATTTGCGGCGTTGACATACATAGACGGACATAAGAAATAGCATCCAATTGAAATTCCTCTGCTAAAGTCTTCAACGGATGCTATTTCTTAATAGTTATCAATTAATTTTGCGGAGGGCATCAGATTTTGTATCTGAATACCTTTTCTGTTTTGATTATACATCGGGGACTTGTTGTTTGCAAGTCCCCTTTTTATTATTCGAAAAATAAGGTATTATATTGTTACTGTTCTAACCCGGGCCGTGCATAGTGCGCGGCTGCGGGCTGCTATTCTATCATACAGTATTATTTTCCGGGAGGTAACTGTCAATATGCGTTATTTATTGTGCGGCATCAATGCCAAATATATTCATTCCAATCTGGCCATTTTCTGCCTGAAAGCTTATGGGGAGAAAAACGGACCGGCCAGCGCGGAGTATGTGATCAAAGAGTATACCATCAATCATTATGTGGAGAATATTTTGCAGGATATCTATGAGGAGAAGGCGGATGTGGTGGTCTTTTCCTGCTATATCTGGAATATTGCCTATGTGCGGGAGCTGGCGGAGGAGTTAAAAAAAGTAAGTCCGCAGGTACGTATCTGGGCCGGCGGGCCGGAGGTATCTTATCATGCGGAGCGCTTCCTGCAGGAGAACCCGGCGGTGGATCTGGTGATGCAGGGAGAGGGAGAGGAAACTTTTACGGCGCTGGTGACCCGGGCGGAGGAGCAGGCGGTGGATGCGGCCGGGCTGCTGCAGGAAGATATGCCGCCGGGAGTGGCCTGGAGGGATGAAGCTGCCGGACGGCGGGCTGCCAGCGGGACTTCATCTGAGGCATCTGCCATCCATAACACCGGTTTCGCACCGGTCATGGACATGGATGCCATTCCATTTGTATATGAAGATTTTCATCTGTTTGAGCATAAGATCATCTATTATGAGAGCAGCCGGGGCTGCCCGTTTTCCTGCAGTTACTGCCTGTCCTCGGTGGATAAGACGGTGCGTTTTCGGTCTCTTTCAAAGGTGCTGCCGGAACTGCAGAGATTTCTTGACGCCGGGGTGCCTCAGGTGAAGTTTGTGGACCGGACATTTAACTGCAGCAAGCAGCATGCCATGGCCATCTGGCGTTATATTTACGAGCATGATAACGGAGTGACCAATTTTCATTTTGAGATTTCGTCGGATCTGCTGGATGAGGAAGAGCTGGCGCTTTTTGCTAAGATGCGTCCGGGACTGATTCAGCTGGAAATCGGCGTGCAGTCCACCAATCCGCAGACCGTTGCGGCCATTCACCGGAAGATGGATCTGGATAAACTCTTTGAAAATGTGGATAAGGTACATGCGCTGGGCAATATCCATCAGCATCTGGATCTGATCGCCGGGCTGCCTTTTGAAAGCTATGAGCAGTTCCGGGTGTCGTTCAATGATCTGTATGCGCATCATCCGGATCAGCTGCAGCTGGGATTCTTAAAGGTGCTGAAAGGGACCTGCATGGAGGCGGAGGTGAAGGAGCATGGTATCCGTTACCGCAGCCAGCCTCCGTATGAGGTGTTGTCTACCCGGTGGCTCAGCTATGATGAGGTGATCCGCCTCAAGGGTATTGAAGAGCTGGTGGAGCTTTATTATAACAGCGGACAGTTTACCTGCACGCTTCAGTATGTGGTTCCGCAATTTCAAAGTCCCTTTGATTTTTTTGAACAATTTTCTTTGTCATATCGACGGAAAGGTTGTCATAAAATGAATTATAACCGCATGGGCAGATATCAGATTCTGAAAGAATTTCTGCAGGAACAGGGAATCGCTCTTCCATTTCAGGATGAAGTGTTACTTTTGGATATGTACCTGAGAGAAAATATGAAGTCCCGTCCGGAGTGGGCGCAGGATGTGTCTCTTTTCCGGCAGCAGTGGAAGGAAATGTACAGAAACCGCGGAGCGGAGCTGTTTCCGGAGGAGTGGGAGAAAGGTTTGTATGATTCCAAAAAGGCGGCTAACAGAAGTCATATGGAGAAATTTCATTTTGATGCCGTGCGGTTGGTGGAGGAAGGGATTCTGGAAGAAAAAGCCTGCTTCTGCCTGTTTGATTACAGCTGGAGAAATCCGCTGAATAAAAATGCGCGGATTGTGACTCTTGCCATCAAATAGGCACTTGAATGTCAAAGGGAAATGCTTTAGAATAGTGAAGTACCTTTTGTCAGATTTTATATATAAGGAAAGAGAGGCTGTTATGGATCCGAAGAAAAGACAAAGAATATCTGCAATTATCATTGTTATTGTAATCGCAGCTCTGGTTGTCACATCTATCGTACCGATGATGATTTGATCGGCGGCGGAACATATTGCAGATAAACAAAGGAGTAGGGAGTCAATATGAAGAAAAAAATTGGTCTTTTGCTGTTGTTTATCGTCATAGCCGGCCTGGCAGGGTTCGGCGCCTATAGCTGGAATTATTACAGCCGGTATGTAAATATTGATACCATTTATCCCGGAGTGACCATACAGGGAATGGATGTCGGAGGACTGAGCCGGGAGGAAGCGGAGGAAAAGCTTGATCATTATCTGGAAGAACTTTCGGATAAGACTGTCACTCTGCAGGTGGGAGATAAAGAAAAAAGTTTCCCGCTCAGGAAAATGGGGCTTACATGCACGAATGCAGACGCCGTGGAACAGGCCGAACAGTTTGGAAGAGAGGGAAATATTGTAAAGAGGGTGCTGGAAGTGCAGGCGCTGGCCGCACGGGGCAGAAATATTCCTCTGGAATTTTCCGTGGACCAGGAAGAAACGGAAAAGATTGTCAAGAAAAAGGGTAAGAGCTTTGAAACAAAGAAAAAGGACGCGCAGCTGTCCAGGAAAGATGGGAAGTTTGTCATTAAAGATGAGGTAGATGGCATTTCCATTGATTTTAAGGCAAATGCCCGGAAGTTAATAGAGATGGTGGAGAGCGCCGACTGGAATCAGCAGGATGTGACGCTGGCGATGGATTATGAGACAGATCCGGCGGAGCATACGGCTGATGAACTCAGTGTTGTTCAGGATAAGCTTGGTACATTTACTACATCTTACGCTGATTCTTCGGAGGGTCGGTGTGTCAATGTGGAGAATGGAGCGAGGCTGATCAATGGAACATTGTTGTATCCGGGAGATTCCATGTCTGTTTATGATAAAGTATCACCATTTGACGCGGAGAATGGATATCGTCTGGCGGGCTCCTATGAGAATGGAACCACAGTGCAGACTTACGGGGGCGGCATCTGTCAGGTGTCGACGACCCTCTATAATGCGGTGCTACGGGCAGAGCTTGAGGTCACGGAACGCCAGAATCACTCTATGACCGTGCATTATGTGGAACTTTCTGAGGATGCTGCCATCGCGGGTACAGATAAGGATTTGAAGTTTAAAAATAATCTGGACAACCCGGTTTACATAGAAGGAAAAACCGATGGAAGCAATATTACCTTTACCATTTATGGAAAAGAATACCGGAATAAGAACCGTTCCATTGAGTTTGTATCTGAAACCACATCCACCAATCCGCCATCAGAAAAGACTGTGAAAGACAGCAGTCTGGAACAGGGAAAGACCGTGGTGGAAAGTTCAGGAAGAACTGGTTATACGGCGAAGCTCTGGAAGGTCATTTATAAAAATGGCAAGGAAAAAGAGCGGGTGCAGGTTAACAGCAGTTCGTATATGTCTGTGCCGAAGGTGGTCCGGGTGGGAACCAAAAAGCCGGCTTCCAGCAGTACTGAGAAGAAATCCGGCGATAAGAATAAAAAAGATACGAAGAAGAGCAGCAGTAAAAATAATAAAAAGTCTAAAAATAAAAAATAACCGGGAAACCGGAAGAGGGGGAGAACATGCGCCCGGGAAAGGTAAAAGAGAGTATATTAAAACGTTCTGTTTTAAGACAATTACATACAAAGAGTCAGACCGGCTCTCCCAGATATGGGGAGGATGCCGGCCTTTTCCCGGCAGGCGGTGTCTGTCCGGAGGAAGAGGATGATCTGGCGTCCCGGTTTATCGCTGTCAGCGTCAATCCTGTGGAAGGGTGGACGCTGGCAGCCCGCCGGGCGGTTTATGGCGCGGTGAACAGCCTGGCGGCGGCGGGAGCTGTTCCGGTGGGAATCGCGCCGGTAATTTTAATGCCGGGAGAAACGGAGGAGCCGCAGTTGAAAGGTCTGATGAGAGAGCTGGACACTCTGTGCAGCCAGGAGGACATTTGCTGTCTGGCGGGACATACGGCTGTGTCACCGTTTGTCAGTGATCTGGTGATTTCTGTGACGGCTCTCGGGAAGAAGGACGGAGTGCCATCCGGCTTTCCTGTCCCGGACCAGTGGAAATCTGTCCGCCCGGGCATGGATATTGTGGCGGCGGGAACCGTCGGCCGGGAAGGAGCTGCCATGCTGGCCTGCGAGCAGGCGGAGAAGCTGCTTTCCAGATATCCGGCGTTTTTTGTGGAAGAGGCAGAACAGCTGTTTGATGATGGTTCCATGAAGGAGGCGGCGGAACTTCTGAGGGAAAACGGAGCCGCGGCCATCCATGATGTGAGAGAAGGCGGCGTTTTTGCCGGCCTGTGGGAACTGTCTGCCGCGGGAGGCACAGGACTGGATATAGAGCTTAAACGCATACCGATCCGGCAGCATACCATTGAGGTCTGCGAGTTTTTCCGTCTGAATCCGTATATGCTCCGCTCCGGGGGCACACTGCTGGCAGTCTGTGAAAAGGGAGAGAGAGCGGTGGCGGCTCTTCTCCAGGCAGGAATCCGGGCGGCGGTCATCGGGCGGACCACGGATAATAATGATAAGATTATCCGCTATGACGATGAGATCCGGTATCTGGAACCGCCGAAGGAAGATGAACTGTTACAATATTATAAATGTATCAATGGAGGAGACTATGCGTAATGAGATTTTGAGAATGCTGGAAAACAACAGCAGAATAGATTTGCATGATCTGGCGATCATGCTGGGAACGGATGATTCCGTTGTGCTGGAAGAGATTGAAAAAATGGAAAAAGAGGGGGTTATCTGCGGATATCCTACCCTTATCAACTGGGATAAGACAGATACAGAAAAGGTAACGGCTCTCATTGAGGTCAGCGTGGTTCCTCAGCGGGGACAGGGCTTTGAAAAGCTGGCGGAACGCATCTGTAATTATCCGGAAGTGAAGTCCATTTATCTGATGTCCGGCGCTTTTGACTTTGTAGTCTTTCTGGAAGGCAAGACCTTAAAAGAGGTGTCCATGTTTGTGTCAACCAAGCTCTCCACCCTGGAGGCAGTATCGGGTACGGCGACACATTTCGTACTGAAGAAGTATAAAGATCACGGTATGATTCTGATGGAAAAGGATGAGAGCAACAGAATGAAGGTGACGCCATGAGAAATCCGCTTTCCGATAAAGTTATCAAGATCAAACCATCCGGAATCCGGAAGTTTTTTGACCTGGTTCAGGAGATGCCGGACGCCATCTCTCTGGGAGTGGGGGAGCCGGACTTTGATACTCCGTGGCATATCCGGGAGGAAGGTATTTTTTCTCTGGAAAAGGGAAGGACCTTCTATACGTCCAACGCCGGGCTTATGGAACTGCGGAAGGCCATCGCCGGCTATCTGGAGCGGAAGCTGAAGCTTCACTATGATCCCGTCCATGAGATTTTAGTCACCGTGGGAGGCAGCGAGGGGATTGATCTGGCGCTGCGGGCCATGCTAAATGCCGGAGATGAGGTGATTCTTCCGGAACCGTGCTATGTGTCCTATCTTCCATGCATCGAGCTGGCCGACGGTGTGCCGGTGACCATCGAGCTGAAAGAGGAGAACGCGTTTAAGCTGACGCCGGAGGAACTGCGGGCTGCCATCACCGACAGGACAAAGATTCTGATTCTCACCTTCCCGAATAACCCGACGGGTGCCATTATGACAAAGGAAGACCTGGCGCCGATCGTGGACATCGTGAAGGAGAAAGATCTGTTTGTGATCTCCGATGAGATCTATTCGGAGCTGACCTATCAGGCAGAACACTGCTCCATCGCCTCCTTCCCGGGGATGCGGGAGAGGACCATTGTCATCAACGGTTTCAGCAAGGCCTTTGCCATGACGGGATGGCGGCTCGGATATGTAGCCGGCCCGCAGCTGATCGTGGAGCAGATGACAAAGATTCACCAGTTTGCCATCATGGCGGCGCCGACCACCAGCCAGTATGCGGCGGTGGAAGCCATGAATAACGGCGATGACGATGTGAATCTCATGAGGAAATCTTACAATCAGCGGCGGCGTTTTGTACTGCAGAAGTTTAAAGATATGGGGCTTTCCTGTTTTGAGCCGGAAGGCGCCTTTTATACATTTCCTTGCATTAAGGAGTTCGGCATGAGTTCCGATGAATTTGCCAGCCGTTTCTTAAAAGAAGAAAAGGTGGCGGTAGTTCCGGGAACTGCCTTCGGAGACTGCGGGGAGGGATTCCTGCGAATTTCCTACGCGTATTCCATCGAAGAGCTGAAAGAAGCTCTCGGCAGACTGGAACGTTTTGTGAACCGGCTGCGGGAGAGATGATGCTGCGGCATAAGAACGGGGACATGGATTCCCGTGCCGTCTGTCAGGCAATTGCACAAAAGAATGAGGGGTAATTATGGTAAATATTGTATTGCATGAGCCGGAAATGCCGGCCAACACGGGAAATATCGGCAGAACCTGCGTGGCCACGGGCAGCGTCCTTCATCTGATCGAGCCTCTGGGCTTTAAAATTAACGACAAGATGTTAAAGAGAGCAGGTCTTGACTACTGGGACAAGCTGGATGTGCGCCGATATGTGAATTTTGAAGATTTTCTGGAGAAAAATCCCGGCGCAAAGATCTATATGGCTACCACCAAATCAAAGCAGACTTACACGGAAGTGGAATATGAGGACGGCTGCTACATCATGTTTGGCAAGGAGAGCGCGGGAATTCCGGAAGAGATCCTTCTGGATTATAAAGAAACGGCGGTACGGATTCCTATGCTGGATTCGATCCGCTCACTGAACCTTGGAAATTCAGTCTCCATTATCTTGTATGAGGCGCTTCGCCAGCAGGGATTTAAGGAGCTTCAGAGGGAAGGACAGTTACATCATTATGAGTGGTAATACAAAAGAGAATTATTATACGTCAAAGGAGTTTTTTGATAAAGTGCTCCGGTACCGCCGTCTGGAAGGAACAGCTTCGGAATACATGGGTATTGAGATCACCGATGTGGGCCCGGGCTGGGCGAAAGGAGAGTTATCTTACCGGGAGTATCACGTGAATCCCATTGGTTCCGTCCACGGAGGCGTGATTTTTTTCCTGGCTGACTCGGTGGGAGGCACCGCCGCTTCCTCAAGGGGGAGCCGGGTGACCACCGCCAACGGTACGATTTCTTACCTAAATGCGGCTATGAATCCGGAAAAACTCATCGCGGAGGCGGTGGAGCTGAAAGCCGGAAAGAATCTGCTGACTTATGATGTCTATATCCGGACAGAGGAAGGAAAACTGGTGGCGAAGGCGACGCTGGAGTATTTCAGCCTTCATATGGAAATTTAAAAAACTGCGGCGAACAAAAAGTTCTGCCGCAGTTTTTTATTACCGGAATTCTACGATGGTCACGCCGGCGTCGCCTTCGCCGAATTCTGCCAGATGATAGGATTTCACAAACTTCTGGCGGCGCAGATACTCATGGATGCCCTTTCGTAAAGCGCCGGTGCCTTTGCCGTGTACCACACGCACGGAAGAAAGTCCGGCGATCATGGCATCATCCAGATATTTTTCCAGACGCTGGATCCCCTCATCCACAGTACAGCCCAGCAGGTTGATCTCCGGCGAGATGGTGGCTGCCTTGTTGATGCTGTAGTGATCCTTCGGTTTCTCCTGCGGCGCTTCTTTTTTGGCGTCCAGCAGTTCCAGATCTTTGTAGTTGACGGTGGAACTCAGGAATCCCATCTGTACCGTCAGATCGCCGTTTTTGTTGGCCGGTGATTTGACCGTACCCTTTAAAGAAAGAGTGGTGACAAATACCGGGTCGCCCACCTTGAAGTCTTCCGGCCGAAGGATATGTTTGGCCTTCTTGCCCTTGTAGGCCAGCTGTTTTTCCAGCTTGGACATGCGGCCCCGGAGATTACTTCGCTGGGCTTCCATCTTTTTGGTGTTATTCTGCCCCGGGTGCTGAGCCCAGGCATTGTATTTCCGTATGGATTCATCGGCCACTTCCTTGGCCTCGGAGAGAATATTGTGGGCTTCCTCCCGGGCTTGCCGAAGCAGTTCTGCCCGTTTCTCCTTGATGTCATCCTGTTTTTCTTTTAATTCATTTTTCAGGCGGTCGATTTCCTGGCGGGTGCTGTAAAGTTCCGCCTGTTCTTTTTCGATTTCCGCCTTATTTTTCTCCAGCTCCGCCAGCATATTTTCGTAGTCAATGGCGGAAACATCCAGCTGAGATTTCGCCTGCTCGATGATGTAATCCGGCAGTCCCAGCCGTTTGGAGATGGCAAAGGCGTTACTCTTGCCCGGAAGGCCGATGAGCAGCCGGTAGGTCGGAGACAATGTCTCCAGATCGAATTCACAGCAGCCGTTCTCCACGCCTTTCGTGTCCATGGCGTACATTTTCAGTTCTGCATAGTGCGTGGTGGCGATGGTGCGGATGCCCGCTGTGTGCAGATCATCCAGGATGGAGATGGCGAGAGCCGCACCCTCAGTCGGGTCCGTTCCGCCGCAGAGTTCATCCAGGAGAACCAGTGAATCCGGCTGGGCGTCCTTTAAGATCTGGATGATATTTGTCATGTGAGAAGAAAATGTACTCAAATTCATCTCAATGCTCTGTTCATCTCCGATATCGGCAAAAATATCGGAAAAAACTGCCAGACGGGAGCCCTCGAAGGCCGGAATGTGAAGACCTGCCTGGCCCATGAGCTGGAACAGTCCCACTGTCTTTAAGGAGACGGTCTTACCGCCGGTATTCGGACCGGTCAGCAGCAGCATGGTGAAGTCTTCCCCAATGTAAATATGGACAGGCACCACTTTTTTCGGGTCCAGCAGTGGATGGCGGGCCTGCTTGATATCAATGACACCGTCCTCGTTGAAAATCGGTTCCGAACCCTGATAATCTTTGGCGTACTTCGCCTTGGCAAAAATAAAGTCCAGTGTGGTGAGAATCTTCTGATCCTCTTCCAGGTCTCTGGTACAGCTGGCGGCCTGGGCGCTCAGTCCCTGGAGAATCTTCTCAATCTCCGCCTGCTCCTGCATATCAAGCTCTTTGAGCTTGTTGTTGAGCTGTACCACCGCCATAGGCTCGATAAACAGTGTGGAACCGGAAGAAGACTGGTCGTGGATCATTCCCTGGAAGGAATTCTTATATTCCGCCTTGACCGGTACGCAGTAACGGCCGTTTCGCATGGTGATAAGGGCGTCCTGTAAAATAGTCTTATTACTCTGGGAATTGATGATGGACGCCAGTTTATTATGAATGGCGATGTTGGTCTGTTTGATCTCCTTGCGGATGTCCCGCAGAGCGGCGGAGGCGTCATCGCTGATCTCATCCGCCGACAAAATGCAGCTGGTAATGCGCTGATGCAGAAACTCCAGCGGTTCCAGCATATCAAAATAAGTATTCAGGCTGTCAAAGGACATGGTTTCGTCCTCGGTCATACCGTATTCTTTCACCTGGGCGGTGATAGAAAGAAGTCTGGCGATGTCCAGAAGCTCTTTGGCTGTCAGCGTGGAGTCGATCTCCAGCAGCTTAAGGTGCGGACGGATGTCGGACAGACCCTGAAAAGATAAAAAACCAGTCTTATAAAGCCGGCTCAAAGCGTCTCTGGTCTCTTCCTGTGCCTGCAAAATCTCTTCATAATCGGAAGAAGGAAGCAGAGAGGCGCAGCGCTTCTTACCCATGGAAGAAGATGCATAGGTCTCCAGTCTGGAGATGATCTTGTCATACTCCAGTGTTTTCAGTGCTTTATCGTTCATACAAATCTCCTGATAGTATTGTTAGTATTGACAAGTGTTACGTTCTAATGCCGGATCCGGAACTGCTGTTCTTTGAGCGCGTTGACCGTAGGAATATCTGTCACATCCATGGAGTCGATCCGGGCAAACCGGTAGCCCTGCCCCAGTTCGCTTAAGAACATTTCCACCCGGTGTTCCGGCCCCTGCACTTCTATTTCAACGCTGCCGTCGTACTCATTTCTCACCCATCCCGTCACATGATATTTGGAGGCGATGGAAGAAGTGATGTAGCGGAATCCCACTCCTTGTACCCGGCCGCGGACGATGACATGTTTTCGAATCATAATAATCACCCTCTCCGAAAATGTACTGCCTGTAAATGACTTTGATAATTGTGACATGAAATGATTGTTTTGTCAAACGGAAGCAGATACAATAAGAAATGTAGGATTTCACATTTCAGGAAAATATCTTTTACGGGAGGAAATAGATTTTGAAACGTATTTTATGCTACGGAGATTCCAATACATATGGATATGACCCATACACCCAGGGAAGGTATCCGAAGGATGTCCGCTGGCCGGGCGTTTTGGCGAAGCTTTTGGGAGAGGAGTATGAGGTCATTGAGGAAGGACTGAATAACCGGACCACTGCTCTGGAGCCGGAGGGAGAAACCTGGCGCAGCGGCGTCTATTATCTGGAACCCTGCCTCAGAAGTCACATTCCGGTGGACTTATTTGTGCTGATGCTTGGTTCCAACGACATGAAGACAGTATTCTGTCAGACGGCGGAATCCATCGGAGCGCATGTCCGGCAGCTGATCCGGGAAATAAAGCGCATCAGTGCCGAGAAAAATCCGTCGGGGCAGCCCTGCAGGATTTTACTCATCTCTCCGATCTTGATCTCCGAGCGTATCATCGGCGTGGATTATGCTGATGAATTCGGCGGTATGGCGGCGGTAAACCTGTCCCGGCAGCTTCCGCCGGTCTATGAGCAGATTGCACAGGAGGAAGGCTGTATTTACTTAAACGGCGCTGACTGCGCCGGACCTTCCCGGGCGGACGGGCTGCATCTGGATGAGCAGGGACACCGGCAGATGGCGGAAGCGGTGGCAAAGGAGATAAAAGTAAAAAATGAGTAAATATGGCTCTAAAATGCGCCCGGAAAGGAATTTTCAGTTGTTATTATCAGGAAAGTAGAGTATAATGTTTGTACTTTCGTCCGGGATGTTGTGTCTTCATCTGCGGATGGAATGGTTCGGTACATTTGTGGAAAATAATAGAAAGGAATTATGTATGCGTTATATTAACGAATTCAGAGAAGGCGATACCGTCTCTGATGTTTATCTTTGCAAGTCAAAAAATATATCAAAAACAAAGGCAGGGAAGACGTATTATTCCCTGATTCTTCAGGATAAAACCGGTGTCATTGACACAAAGATCTGGGAACTCAACAATGGAATCGATACTTTTGAGCAGATGGACTATGTCCGCGTCGAGGGAACAGTCACCAGCTTCCAGGGCAGCCTGCAGCTCAATGTCCGCCGTCTCCGCAGGGTCAAAGAAGGCGAATATATGCCGCAGGATTACATTCCGTGTTCCGCCAGGGATGTGAATGAAATGTACAAAGAGCTGGTGGGCTATGTGAATCACATCCAGAACATATACCTTCGCCAGCTGCTGGTGGCATTTTTCGGTGATAAGGAATTCGCCAAAAAGTTCAAAGAACATTCTGCGGCGAAGCGGGTACATCACGGATTCCTGGGCGGCCTGCTGGAGCACACTTTGAATGTGACAAAGCTCTGTGATTATTACTGCAGCCAGTATCCGATCCTGAACCGGGATCTGCTGATCACCGCAGCCCTCTGCCATGATATCGGAAAGGTCAATGAGCTGTCTGATTTCCCGGAAAATGACTACACCGACGAGGGGCAGCTCATCGGGCACATCGTCATGGGAACCCTGATGGTCGATGAGAAGATCCGGGGTATTCAGGGATTTCCGGTGAAGCTGGCCAATGAGCTTAAGCACTGCATCCTCGCCCATCACGGAGAGCTGGAGTACGGTTCACCGAAGAAACCGGCGCTTATCGAAGCCCTGGCTCTGAACTTTGCCGACAATACCGACGCCAAGATGGAGTCCTTCATTGAGGCCCTGGCTGAGGAAAACCGCCAGAGCGGCGAGTGGCGCGGCTATAATAAATTATTTGAAAGCAACATCCGCAGTACCAGCGGCCCTATGGTGAAATAAAGGAGCATAGTATGGAGTTAAAGAAGAATCAGGAGATTCTGCTGACAATCGAAGACTTCACGAGAGAAGGGGAAGGCCTTGGTAAATATCAGGGCTTTCCTTTGTTCGTTAAAGATACGGTCATTGGCGATAAAGCGAAGGTCTCCGTCACGAAACTAAAGAAAAATTACGGCTACGCCCGCCTGGTGGAAATCCTGGAACCATCACCTGACCGGGTGACTCCGCCCTGCCCTGTGGCAAGGCAGTGCGGCGGCTGCAAGATCCAGCAGCTTTCCTACGAGAAGCAGAAAGAATTTAAGTGGAATCAGGTGGCAAACTGCCTGAAACGCATCGGAGGCTTTGACGGCATCGAGGCAAAAATGGAGCCCATCTACGGCATGGAACATCCGTGGCGTTACCGCAACAAGGCTCAGTATCCCATCGGGCTGGATAAGGACGGCAGCATTATCGCCGGATTTTACGCCGGGCGCACCCACACCATCGTGCCGAATACCGACTGCCTCATCCAGGCGGAGGTCAACAAAGACATCCTGGAGATCATCCTGCGTTATCTGCGCAAAAACCACATCCGCCCTTATGACGAGAAGAGCCACACCGGTCTGGTCCGTCACGTGCTCACCCGGGTGGGATTTGTCACCGGCGAGATCATGGTCTGTCTCGTCTTAAACGGCAAAAAGGAACAGCTGAAAAACAGCGCCGCTCTGGTGGAACAGCTGAGACAGATTCCGGGCATGACCAGCATCATGGTCAACACCAACAAAGAAAAGACCAACCGCATCCTCGGCGCGTCCTGTGAAACCCTCTGGGGCAGAGATTATATCGAAGACTACATCGGAGACGTCCGTTATCAGATCGGACCGCTCTCCTTCTTCCAGGTGAACCCGGTGCAGACGAAAGTTCTCTATTCCAAGGCTCTCGAGTACGCCGGCCTGAAAGGAGAGGAAATCGTCTGGGATCTTTACTGCGGCATTGGAACGATCTCCCTCTTCCTGGCGCAGAAAGCCAAGCAGGTTTACGGCGTGGAAATCGTCAAAGAAGCCATCGATGACGCCCGCCGCAACGCCGCCCTCAACCAGATGGACAACGTCACTTTCTACGTGGGTAAGGCCGAAGAAATCGTACCGGCTGAGTATCAGCGCACCGGCATCCGCCCGGACGTCATCGTCGTGGACCCGCCGCGGAAAGGCTGCGACGAGACCCTGCTCCACACTATGACTACCATGGCGCCGTCGCGCATCGTTTACGTGAGCTGCGATCCCGGTACCCTGGCCAGAGACTGCCGCATCCTCTGCGAGGAAGGATATGAGATAGAACGGGTAGCAGTGGTGGACCAGTTCGGGCACAGCTGTCATGTGGAGAGTGTGTGCCTTCTGAGCAACTCAAAATGCACGGATCTTAAATCGGAATCTACAGATGCGTAAATGTATTGGTGCCTGTCTCTTTGCAGTGGAGGATAGTTATAGGGTTTGATTATCTTTCAGGATACTTAGTATAGATAAGAAACGTCCGGAATAAAATGAAATTGTCACTGAAAACAGATTGACATTTTTGAAGGTGTCGGTTATGCTGGTATCAGTGATCGCGTTGCAGATGCTTGCGGGGCCTGCAACCTGGGGAGAAACCTTCGAGGGTCTCCCCATTTTACTATATAAAAGGGTGTTGCGTTTTGTGAAAAAGATTTTTCTGAATTATGAACAGCAGTTAATCGTGGTGATTTCTATGAGATATTTGCTGCCGAATGACTGGTTTTTGATGTTTAAAAAAGAACTGATAAAGGTAATCGAACATTACATAAAAAAGACCTCCTGCTTCACAGAAAAGGAAGTATTGAAATTTATGGGATTTCCAGAAAATTGGAAAGATATTACCCAATATCGAAAAACATGATACAAGTATTTATATATGCTAAGACATCTGTATACATAGGTGTCTACAGTTTGAATTCCCCGTTTTGATATGATACCCTCAAGTAGGATACAAAAACAGAAAACCTACTTGGGGGTATTTTATGTCCAGAAAAAGTAAAATTGATGCAATAAAAAAAGATACCAATTGCGAGAACCAAATATGTGATCTGGGTTGCAAGAAACGTCGAAAAAGATTTACAGGTATGCTATATTATGGTTAAGGGTAGAAGTACCTGTATATAATAAGAAGTTGAATCACTCATTTTCAACAAAAGAGGCAGATTCAATTCTTTTTCAGAGTCTGTTACATTTGCTAAAGTATAAGGAAGGAAAGAGTCAGTATGGATAGATTTGATGTGATCATAATCGGAGCGGGACCTGGCGGGATATTTGCGGCGTATGAGCTGATGCAGAAGGCGCCGGAGCTGAAAGTGGCAGTATTTGAGGCAGGAAATCCTCTCGAGAAAAGAAAATGCCCCATTGACGGGAAGAA
>NZ_NFLV01000003.1 GCF_002161065.1 Eubacterium sp. An11
TCCATTGTTCGCAGCGGACTTTATGAGTAATTTTATCCATGAGTGCGATAACCCTCCCTGAAAAATCTTAGATTTTATAAAGGGATTATCTCATAAAAACTAGCATTTGACACGGTACTGAATATTCTGCGGTGGCAGAGCCACCAAATCTCCTGGAATAGAGCCATGGAATCCGTTATTGAGAGCCAGTCGTCCGATGGTGGGAGCCATGACCTGTGTCGTGGCTCCCAGTAGGATGATCTAGTTTTTGATCTTCCTTTTCCTTTGCCGCATGGAAACATCCCCGTCAATCCGCATGGTATAGGCAGATGGGATGATGCGGTCAAGGATGGAATCGGCAAGGGCACTGCCCCCTAATCTTTCATGCCAGCCTTCTGGCATGAACTGGGAACAGAAGATGGTGGAAACCTGGCCGCAGCGGTATTCCATCAGTTCCAACAGATCCCTTTGCTCCTGATCGGAAGCAGGGATCAAAAGAAATTCATCAAGAATCACAAGTGGGAGCTTTTGAAACTGCTTCATCACTTGATGATATTTTCCCTGTATCCTCGCTGCTTCCAGTTCGCTGAACAGTTCCAGCAGACGGATATATCTGGTCTTATATCCGGATTGGCAGGCGTTGACTCCCAGTGCATTAGCAATAAAACTCTTGCCGGAACCTGTGGCTCCGATCAGAACGACATTCAGCCCTTGGCGGATGTAGTCATTATCCGCCAGGCTCTCCAGAAGATCCCGGTTCAGATGCCGGTCCGGCAGATAATCAATGTTTCCAAGAAATGCAGATGAATCAGAGAACTTCGCGTTCTTGATCAATCTTTTGATATTGTTATTATGCCGGGAATCGTATTCCGCATCAACCAACAGCATGAGACGCTCATGGAAGGACATGGAGCCGTATTCAGCTTCCCGGTCGATCTGTTTTTCATAAGCTTCCGCAAAGGCAGGCAGCCTCATAGACTTTAACTTTTTCACTGTATCATTTTTCATGGCTGCCACCTCCGTAATAAGAAGCTCCACGGACCAGGGCATAGCTTTCGTCATGGATAGTCTCAGAGGATCGGTCTGATGGGCCAGCAGCCTTGTCATTGCCGGATTCCAGGATCAGGCGGATATTCTTATAACGCGGGCTGGGGATCCGCTCTAAAGCTGCTTTGCAGGCATGTTCCAATCTTTCCGGAGTATATTTATCCGCCAGTTTCAGGAGAGACAGGCAGCCCTTATAAGCCTGTTCTTCAATCCGGTAGGAATCAAAGATCCTCTGGATCACCTGATGGGTTGACTCACCGATACCAGATGCCCACTTAAGGAACCTCGCCTTATCCCATTCACTGTACAGCTGATGGTTGACAGGCATATGCTCCGGGATTGTGGAGTACTGCCCGCGGCGACCATAAAGGCGTTTGTGGCTGCAGATCCGATTCCCTTTGTAATAAACCTCAATGCTGCTCTTGGTGTACCGGACGTCCACTTTCTTGCGCACATACTCATAAGGGACCGAATAGTTCTGAAAATCTATGGCAATGTGATAGTTCAGCTGAACGGTAGCGGATTTCCAGTGGGCAAACTCATATGGATATCTGGGAAGCGGCTGTAAAAAGGGAAGTTCCTCTTCCAGAAATACAGAGTGACGGGAACCGTCTTTTTTCTGGAAAGGAGCCTCATTAAACTGATCCAGTTCCTTTCGGATCGCTGCATTCATGGTATGGATATCAAAAAATTTCCGGTTCCGCAGACGGGCAATGATGTGGGAAGTCAGATTCCCAACACTCCCTTCTACAGCTGCTTTATCACGCGGGGCCAATACCCGGGCCGGAAGCAATGCAGTGTGATAGTGATCCGCAAGCTCCTGGTAAGAGTGGTTTACGACTGGATCTTCGTATTTTCTGTTGCTGAGGATGCCAACCTTCAGATTATCCGGGGTCAGGATCCTGGTGGCACCGCCGAAGAACTCATACATAGCGATATGCGCATTGATCCAGTCCTCCTCTTTCATGGTCCGGCATGCCTGCGCATAGCAGTACATGCTGAAAGGCAGCGTTGCTACAAACAGATAAACCTTGCTGCTGTTCCCAGAGATCTTATCATAAAGGGGCAGCGCGGTCCCGGCCCAATCGACCATCAGTTTGTCACCAGGTTTATGCCGGATATGCATGGTAAGCTTATTTTTCAAAACATAATCCTGATATAACTTGCAGTATTGGGAGTAGCCGTATGGTGGTTTTCCGGCATCCCGGCAGGTATCAACATACTCCTGCCACAACAGCTTTAATGTTACGCCGCTTTTCAATAATTCCTTATGGATATAAGGAAAATCCGGTGTGACCAATGCTGGGAGCAATGCTTCTTCTGGAAAAAGTGTATTGTGGATTTCCATTTCTTCCATGGATTCCAGTGCCTCTTTCGATAACTGATGATTTGAGGCTGCTTTTACCACCTTAGCAACCGTATTCCTGGATACGCACAAAGTACTGGCAATGCGCCGTTGGCTATAACCGTCCTGCAGCATCTGTAAAATTTGTTTTTCTTTGGACATTTGATCGTCCTCCTCTCAAAGTATTACGGATTCATCCGTTAGGATGATTGTATTGCTTCAAGAGGTGGCTCTCAACAGCGGATTGCCCTTATAATTTAGGTGGCTCTATCGTTCGGAATAGATGGCTCTCTGTAACGGATTGAGTGGCTCTGAAGCCACGGAATACTCAGGTACTTGCTATTATGCGTTTACATTTTTATGAAATTGCTTTTGCGAAATTAATTATACATTATTAATAAATACCTCATAATTCTCCTTTCCGCTTCTGTACATCATGTTCAAAAGCAATAAAAAAGGCAGCTACAAATCTCTCGACTTATAACTACCCTGACGCTATGCTATATTATTGATAATATCAGCAAATATACCAACATTCACTTGTTATATCCAATATGTTTTTAAAATCATCGAACTCTATTTTTTTATCCAATCCAATTTTATATGTTGCTGCAGTATCCAAACATATGTCTAGATGATTTAGCGGATGCATTCTCCCATTTTCATGTTCCGAATCAATATCATATCGTATATATCCTAAATCATATTTTAATAAATGCGAAATAAGTAACCACATTTCTTTTGTAGTAAAATCATTATCATTTACCTCAGGTTCCATAATTATCTCAAAAATTGTTTCAAAATCCATTTCTTTTCGATTCATCTTCTCGAATGCTTCTATAAGAAATGACACCACCATTGGATTAATTATGGTTCCTGTAATATTATCATAAATTATAATATTATCTTGATTGCTACTATCATCAATACAAAATGGAAACTGCATTGAAAACATTTTTTCTTCAAGCAAATAAAATATACGATTCATTTTATCAATTGAAATTTTTACCTTTTCGCTACGCTCATCTGTCAAAAAAATACTAACATCAAACATTCTAATAGTATATAATAATAATAGAATTGCTTCTTCCCTTGTTCTTAGTGGCTTTATTGACATCTCGGAAATCTGTTTACTCATTCTAAACGTAAGTTCTTTTCCCATCTTACTGCTCCATCATAGAGAAATTAGTTTGAATAAATTCTTCTAATTTATCTCTATCCACTTCCTTATTAAACCTTGTCTTTGTCATTTCATGAATTATTTTACGATTCTCCTTATTAGTCACACCTATTTCATCCATAATTTCTGTAGCCATATCAAACAATGATTGATGCAAATTAGTTCTCTTAATTATTGCATTAGCAAGTCTTGTTTTTTCTTCATCCGATGGTTCCTCAACTTTAAGAAATCCTTCTCTATTAACAAAGTCTATTCCTGGCTTTAGTATTTTGATATTCTTTGCCTCACTTGGCAATATTAAATAAGAGGTTAAAAAGGACCTTGTTAACATCATATAAATAGAATTTCTTATTGAAAAATCATTTGTAAGAACATTTTGCATAATACAAATTACAAACGGAAATTCCAATCCCTTAACATTATTCCTATTACTTATAAAAAGAGTTCCCTTTCTCTTCTCCTTAGTTTCATATCCTATATTCACCGTCCAGTTATATTTTTCTTTTATCATGGATTGTAAATTTGATGCAAGTTTAAAGTTGGCATCAATATTTTCCATAAATATAATACCTATATCATCCGGAAGAACTGTTGGATTACATGCTCTTATATTATCAATAATACCTAACACTGTAGAAAGATACTTATCCTCTCCTGATGGAATAATTGTAATCCCATCGGATTTAGACGTATCTATATCTTCAAAACGTTTTAAGGGTTTTCTATATAATTCGATATACTGTCCTTCTCTTTTTACATCATATCCACAAGCTTCCCACTCATCATCTTTAAGCCATCTTAATTTTTTCTCAAATAATCCCATACCAATTGCATGGGCGCCCATTAATGTTCTAGGATCTGTTCTATAACATTTATTAAGCAAAAAATCCGGATTTACAACAGTTAATGACTTATTTTCAAATATATCTTGAAAGATATCACCTGCAACATATACACATTTCTTAGCTACTTTCTCGCATAATGCAAAAAAACCCTCAGAAAAATCCTGGCTCTCATCAATCAATATATAATCAAAGCAAGTTTGAAAATCTTCTATTTGATTTAGCCTTAATAATGCTTCCCTACATATAGTATCAAACGACTTATTATATGAAAATCCGCTAAACGGAATATCATAGTGATTGCAGATATAGCTATATACTCCAGAATCAGGATTTCTATATGATCCCCAGCTTCTCATAACCCAAAGTCTTTTTTTCCATTGAATCTGTTCTTCAACTTTCATAAAATCAAAAAATTCTGGCACTCTTTTTCTTAAACTATCAGCCAATATGACATTATGACAGGTGAATACTATTTTACATTCATTGTCATCAGTATATAATTCCTTTATTTTATGCAGTAACAACTCTGTCTTACCGGTTCCAGCAAGTCCCTGAATTGTTATACGCTTTTTCTTAGGCTCATCAAAAATAAATTTTGTTTGTTCTCCATCAAACAAAATAATTTTCCTTTTTATCTGATCCAAAATATTATCTGGGATACCTGTTCCCAAACGCTCGGCTTCATTAATGCTACCTGTAGCCAGAGAAATAAGAATATCACCTTTCCTTATTAATTCATCGCCCGTTATTTCATTTTCTTTTAATATATTTTTGAAAGAAAACTCTTCTGGTGAATATTGTATCTCTGATACAAATTCCTCTCTCCATTGTCTAGGTCTGCCCACTATATTAATAAAATCATATTTTTTTGCAATATATCCTATATCATCAATAAAATCATCTTGGAATTCTTCAAATAATTCTCCTTCATCACCAAAATTAATAAATATCATCTTGTGTCTTGGCATAAGAACCACAAATGCATCTTGATAGTCATAATCTGCTTTTTTGTCAATTATCGGTTTCTTAAGCAAATATATAGGATTCATAATATCATCTAATCCTATTCTTTTGATTGCTTCAACACACCTTTTTTGACTATTTGATGAAACTTCAAAGTTCATATAAAACATACTATTTTCTATCATCATTTCCTCCCATTTTTAAAAGTCTTTCCATTTTCATTTTATACTGCATAAGTCTTAAAACATAGTTTGGCATTTTTCTTTTTCCATGTTCCCAATCTTGAATAGTCCTATATGGTATCTCATAGTATTCAGAAAACTGTTTCCAGTTCATTCCACTTTTATTTTTCAATTCTATCAATTCTTCCCGTTTTCCCATCATCATCCCTCCATGTTGACTATTATATACCAGACAACGCACTGCGTCCACATGATTTTCATGAACTATATATGGCTTCAATTTTCTCAAAATAAGGACAGCAGCAAACCATTTGTTACGGCCCGCAACTGCCCCACGTTGTCATAATGAAAATTTATATAATCATATCTAAATTGTGACTTGCAATATTCCTTTTATTTTGGAAATCAATAAAAAATGCTTTAAACTCTCTCCTCTCCATTTCTCCATCGCCAAGATAATCATAAATCTTCGTCAAAAGTCCCATTGAAAAAGTGCATGTTAATGAAAAAGTTGAACTTCCATCAACTGGATTTCTGATAGGTTTTAAACATATTCCGTTCTCATTGAAACTGATATCCATTGTAGAATTATATGCATGTGTTTCATACGATAACTCTCCATAAATACTATCATAATACTTTTCATACCCGGTTTCCGTCATCAGACCTTTAAAATTTGTCACATTGCTGCAAACCTCATACCATTTTATATACTTCTTTTTTTCTTTTTTCCTTTTTCTATCTCTATCAATTTCCTGAAAAACGGGCTTAGATTTAACAATTCGTTCAAAAGCTTCTCTCTTTTTCAGAAGCTTATTCATATCAACATCAAAAGCCTCTTGACCTTTGTTTGCAATAACTTGTTTTTTAAATTCAGATTCGGTATTAAATTTTTTTTCTCCCATTTCTATTTCTTGATAATGATGTTCTAAACAATATGCCGATGCTCTTTTTTGTATGTCTTCTTTTAATATAAATTGCAAACTAACAATATTCTCAACAAGAGACCTGAAAATAATTTGAGTTTGCTTAAAGGAACCTATTGAAAACAACAAATTTATTGCATCAATTTGTTCCATAATTTTTCTGATGAATAAACATACAACTGTATCGATAAAATCATCTTTTCTTGATGTCCCATAGCACATTTCATTTTCTAATTCACCAAACTTAGTTATTATAGATGCCAACACATTGCTTACTTGTTCTATTGTATTTTTGACATTGCTATTGTTATTAACATTATAAAAAAGGTTGTCAAAGGTATTTAAATAACTATCGTTCATATTGAAGTCTCCTTATCCCAAATTTATTTGTATTATATTCCATCAGCTTATATTAGTAAATCCCGAAACTAATGTTTTATTATCTCGTTAAAAAAATAATAATTATATAAGTTATTAGCCAAACTGTACAAAACTTATACCTAACAACTTCTTTCTACTTCTAGACATCGTATCCTAAAATACAAAAATGCAGTTACAAGTATTATTTCTGCCTTTTCAAATCCAGCTTTTCTATTCAGAAATTCCTCTTGTTCTTGACTCTCTCCTGGTTCACATACTTCTGTTTTACCTTATCCCGGAACACAGCTAAAGGGCTTCTGCTCCTGTGGGAACTTCTTTGCAGAAAACTCCTTAAAGGCTACGGTCAGCGCGTCATTCTGCCGGGTGGTAACAGCCTGTTACACGGCTTCAAATACGTTCAATAGGCAAATTCTCCTGAAAATCAGCAAAGATGGACAGGACTGTCAACGACGGCACAGAGCGATGTTCATTTTATCGTGGATTGGTTCGGCTGACTTTATTATGCGTTGAATCAGTTTTAACTGCGAAAGGTACAAATCAAACTAGTTGCGCCTGGTTTCTTCATCTGTGTTATCGGGATTTGGCATATTCACTAGCTCTAGTTATAGCTTCCATCTGGTTTTCGGCCAATCAGACCATCTTCATTCAATGGCATTTAGCAACACTGTCAAACAAATTGCCATGGAGAACTCCAAAACGTATAGATTGACACATCAAAATCTTGTGATAACAGTTTTAAGGTATCTGTATTTGGCTACGTTTCACCTGTTTCCCATCTACTAACCGCCTGTCGGATAACTTGCACACGCTCTGCCAGTTGTTTTTGTGTAAGATTGTTTTTTTATCGCAATTTTTAAGAATATCTTGTATTTTCATGCTAATCCCTCCTAAAGGATAATTTTTACTCATTATAGCCTCAAAACAGGATTTTTAACAAGCAACTCGCTGTTACTACGGAATAGTGGGCTGCTATCTGTCAAATTCTTGTGTGTTACTTTAAGGTACATGAGCATTAACACAAGGGACATAATCTCTCGTCATATGACGCATGTGACAGATTTTTTATTTTTGGCGAACAATTCCAAATATGTATTTGCCTTTAGGTGGGATGCTTTCACCAGTCAGCTTCTGATTATAATAGATTAGGTCGTCAAGTCCCACATCATACAGTCTTGTCAGTGCATCGCAATTCAAAATGTCGGGTACTGACTGACCGGATTCCCATTTTGCAACAGCTTGTCGTGAAACACCAATTCGCTCTGCTACATCTTCTTGAGAAAATTTATTAAGTTGTCGCAGTATAGCTAAATTGTAAGCGATATTACTTTTCTGCATTTTCATATTTATAATCCACCTTTCTGCGAAAGGTACCAATGCATCATGAAACATGTTGGATGGCTTTCGCTTTTTATTTTCTTCTGATATTATCTCCTTATAAGACTGACACACTACTCAACACGCGGAGGTGAGTGGCGGGGCTGTATAGCGGCGACCCCGTATTTTTATTTGTGTCGGTCATCCGTTAAGGCATCAATGATTGGCGCATACCCGTAGCCCGCAAACTTATCTCTTCCAAAGTCGACTCGATTTTGCCGGATGACCAGTCCCTGTCAGTTTTATAGTTACAAAATATCAGGAGGTTATTTTGTGTCATTCAAAATCTTAAAAAAACATTGCTGCGGACTTGATGTCCACAAAACATGGATCTATGCCTGTATCGGTATTACGGATTCCAACAAACGTACGTTTTATAAGCAATCCCGCTTTTCTTCCTTCACAAAGGGATTACAAGCATTGTGTGACTGGCTTGCCAAATACAATTGTACTGACGTTTGTATGGAATCTACCGGAAAGTTTTGGATCCCTGTTTTCAATATCTTAGAGAAGAATAACATCTGGGTCACTCTTTCTCATCCTAAATATACCAAGCCTCAAAAAGGCAACAAGACTGACCGCAAAGATGCCGGTGGATCTGCGACCTATATATGTGCGGGATGGTGAAACCTTCTTTTATCCCACCTGCCGACATCCGTGCGTTAAGAGACCTTGTAAGATACCGATTCAAGCTCACCTGTATGATCACCGGCGAGAAGAATCGTGCCCATAACTGTCTTACTGTATCTAACTTAAAACTTGATGATGTCTTTTCGGATATATTTGGTAAATCTTCACGTTCTATCACTGAACAGATCTTACAACACCCGGGGGAAACTTTCGATGTGGCACCTTTTGTGGATAGCAGGTGTAAAACTCCGATTGAAGAGATACAGGATGCTGTTGATGGTGCCATTTCCACAGAACAGGCTGTAAAACTTAGACAATGTCTCAATCACATCGATGAATTAGAAAATCACAAAGCAGAAATAGAACGGGAAATCTTTCGTCTCAGTGATAAATACGAAGAAGTCCTAAATCTTATACGAACCGTCTCAGGATTCGATAAGAACCCAATGACTGCCATTCAGGTGCTCTCTGAAATCGGAGGTGATATGTCTGTCTTCCCCACAGCGAAAAACCTCGTTTCATGGGCTGGATGTTGTCCTCGCAACGATCAAAGCAATCAAAAAATCAAATCCACTAGGATTTCCCGTGCTGGTTCCTATTTTAAACCAGTTTTGGTGCAGATTGCAAATGCTTTGATCAAATCGAAGAAACATCCGGAATTTACTATCCGTTATCGACGCATAAAAGCACGCCGCGGGCACAAGAAAGCCATCATTGCCATCTGCCGTATGATCCTGACCGCTATCTGGCACATACTCACAGATCTAAAACCATATACTCCAGAAGGCTTTCTTGAACAACGTCCTGTGAAAAGATTAAAAATACTGACGACTTCACAAGCACTTAATCTGCTGAAACAGAGAGGTTATATCATCAAAGAGGATACCATTCCTGTTACCTGATTTGGTGTTGTGTCCATATTTCTCTTTTAAACCACCGAAAGATGGTTTATTTGCTATGCCCTTTATTTCTTGGCTGTCCACTATTTATTTGTTTCAAACTTTTCACACCTCCTTGCCTCATTATAATCTCAACTTTTTGAAAGTTCCACCAACTATGGAAATCAAAATATGTCATGTTTTGTTGTGCAGAATCTCACAACTTATTAAAAATCCTTTTAGAGTAAAAAGATATCAACAATGAGGCTGTCGCAGCTCCCATTAAAACCACCCATGTATGCATAGCAAAAATATCAAACAGAACACCATAAATCGCCTGCCCGACCGGTTGTCCACACATTGCAATGGAAATCAGTGCTGCCATGATTTTTCCGACTAATTGAGGCGGGGTCTGTGTTTGCACCAGTGTGTAGATTTGAACCATAAAGAGCGTGGAAGCTCCCATAGCAATGAAGCTCATGAAAGTGATTGCCCAATACGATACGATGGCGGGCATATTCAGGAAAAGGGAAATACCCATAACCGCTACGGCAATCGAACAAACCAAAAGCAGCACATACGAATTTTGGATTTTCAGCTTTTCCGATACGATGGCAGTTAAGATTCCGCCGCACAGACCTCCAAGCGCCAGCGCCCCCTGCGTGAAGCCATACATGGTATCAGACATCCCTAATACCTGCGTAATGAGAATGGGAGTTCCAACAATCATCACTGCGCTTAAAACTAGATTGAAGATGGACACCAGAAAAACTACCGAAAAGAAAATGGGCTTTTCTGTCTTTACAAATTGATAGCTTTCTTTCAGATCCATTTCGATTATCTGAAATACACCGACTTCACGCGGGCGTTTTTCGTATGGGATATGAATAAAAATCTCCATGATAGCTGAAAAAGTAAAACACGCTGCGCTCAAAAACAAAATCGGATCAATCCCCCAGAGAGTAAACATCACGCCACCGATCACCGGACCCAATAGTCCGGAAAGTGTATTGACCTGATTGATTACTGCATTTCCGGCCATCAATTTGTCTTTTGCTACCAGCAGTGGAACGCTCGCCTGTACTGCTGGCTGGTATGTGCCGGAAATACCATAGAGTAGCATCAAAACAACGATAAAAAGCGGAACTGTGGGAATTTTCCCCAGCGAAAAGTAAAACAGCATAATAATGGCTGCCGTAGAGAAATCCAGTCCTACCATTATGTTACGTTTATTCACACGATCAGCCAGTACCCCTCCAGCCATAGAAAGAATAACCATGGGAGCAAATGAACAGGCAGTCACAATACCAAACAAAGTGGAAGAACCTGTTTCCCGCAATAAATACAGCGGCAAGGCAAAACGCAAGATGGCATTGCCAAAAAGAGAAATGATCTGGCCGATCACCACGAGAGTAAAATCACGTCTGAAAAGTTTTGTCTTCATAAAATACCTCCATTATCTAACTATTAAACCGACCGTCGGTTTGATATATGTCTAAAATAAACTGCTCATTTAGAGCAGCTCATTTTAGGGAGTCAGTCCGTGTGCTGGGACTTGCAATAGCTGATATAGCCTTTTATCATTTCCTCGTCCAAAAGTTGATGGATACCAACACCCTCTAACATGTCATTAAATGTTTCGCAACGATTACGCATCCCCGCTTTGTCAGTCATACTGACCAGTGGATTGAGCCATACATTTGATAAAACCATGATAGCTTCTGCCAGTTCATGGGGATTATCC
The DNA here is from genome assembly GCF_002161065.1 of Eubacterium sp. An11. Taxonomy (GTDB): domain Bacteria; phylum Bacillota; class Clostridia; order Lachnospirales; family Lachnospiraceae; genus Anaerobutyricum; species Anaerobutyricum faecale. The sequence continues at coordinate 11,475 of NZ_NFLV01000003.1, forward strand.
GCCTGAATGGAACCATCGTCAATCCCCTGCTGTAAGATCGGCTGGATGAACTTTGGAGCAACAATCTGATAGAGCTGGGCAATCTGCATTGCCAGAAAGCGTGGATTATCCAACAAGCATGGCGTAACTGTCAGCATTAAGCTCTGGTTGGAGTTAAATAAAGCAGCTTTAAAGATTGCCCGTAGTTTTTCCAGTCCATTCAAGGATTTTTCATCCCGTACTTTTGCCAAAGCAGTTGTATTTTCTTCGCCTATCCGATGAAATATTGCTTCAAAAATTTCTTCCTTGGACGAAAAGTGATGGTAAATTGCACCTTTTGAAAGCTTTGTTTCATTGATAATGTCCTGCAAAGATGTTGCGTCATATCCTTTTTCAACAAACAAATGGGTGGCAGCATCCAAGATTAGCTTCACGGTTTCCTCCGGGTATTTGTTTCTTGCCATCTGACACCTCCATACAAACCAACGGTCTGTATAAAGTATATCAATATCGATTGTTATTGTCAAGCAGGTTATAGCTTGAAAATATCTTCTTTTCTACTACCCTCACGCGCTATGCCAATATCTTTCCTCTTTCTGCGTCTTGGCGCCAAAAACAGCCTCTGCATTCTCATCGCTCGCCAGCTGTTTCAGCAGATTCACGGTGTCGCAGATATCTTTTTCTGTTGTCCTCGGATTGATGGTACACATTCTGAGCACTTTCTGTCCATTTAATTCCGTGGTGTAGATCTGTGCGAAACCGCTCTCCGTGATTTTTCTGGATATTTCCTGATTGTATGCATCAATTTCTGCCGGCGTTGTGTTTCCATGCGGCACATAACGGAAATTGATGACTCCCAGCTGGGCAGGGGAAATGATTTCCCAGCCCGGGGTTTTCTGGAGAAGCTCTTCTGTCAGTTCTGCCATGGCGCAGCCATGATCAATGACTTCGCCCATGGCGCGGCTTCCCATGGTCTGCAGGGTGAGCCACAGTTTTAAGCCGCGGGCGGGACGTGTCAGTTCCGGACCCAGATCCCAGAATTCCACGCCTTCTTCGGAGGTTTCTGCATCTTTTAAATATTCCGGATGTGCGGCGAAGCTGTGTACCAGCGTGGATTCTTTGCGCACCAGAACTGCGCTGCAGCTGTATGTCTGGAGCATCCATTTGTGGGCGTCCCAGCTCATGCTGTCTGAATATTCTATTCCGGACAGTTTTTCTCTGTATTTTTCTGAAAGCAGTGCGGAGGCTCCAAAGGCTCCGTCCACGTGCATCCATATGTCAAATTCTTTGCAGAGCGCGGCGATGTCATGCATCGGGTCCACGCTGCCGGTATTGGTTGTACCGGCTGAGGCAATAACTGCAAATGGAATCCGTCCTTCTTCCCGGTCGTTAAGGATGGCGGCGCGCAGTGCGGTAATGTCCATACGAAACAATGAATCTACCGGGATAACACGAATCTGATCTTTGCGGAAACCAATGATATGCAGGCCCTTTGCCACGGACGCATGGGTCTGCCCGGAAACGTAAATGACAGCGCGGCTTCGCTCTTCGTAAGTCAGTTTCTGGTCTCTTGCCGCGGTCAGAGCGGTCAGATTGGCCATGGAACCTCCGGAAACGAACAGTCCTCCGCTGGTCTTCGGATATCCTGCGAGGCTGCACATCCAGTTGATCAGTTTCTTTTCCACCAGCCCGGCAGCTGGTCCATTGACCCGGCAGCTGGCATGCGGGTTATAAAAGCCAGTCATGACATCGCCCATCCAGGAAAGCAGAGACGCCGTGGACGGAACGCAGGAAAAGCTGCGGGGATGCTGTCCGAGAATCGTATTGGAATAAATGTCCCGGAGCATTTCGGAATACACTTCCTGTACCGGACGCCCCTCTGCAGGAATCGTTTGTTTTTCAAGATGTTCCAATGTTGCTTCCTTCGCCGGGCGGCATACCGGCTGCTCTTTCATGCCGTCATAAAATGCAACGGCCTGCCCGGTGAATTCCTGTATCAAAGTACCTATCTGTGCATTTTGTATTTCTGTATTTGTCTTCATCTGCAGATGCCTCCTTGACTTTCTTCTGAAAGAAATGGTACCATGAATCGTAGCATTTGTATAATTCATAGTTTTGATGAAAATATTCAATTTTTTTGAACAGTAAAGTACGGAAGGGCAAGGAAATGGAAATAAGAAATTTGATAACTTTTATCCGAATTGCAGAAGTCAGGAATTTTTCCAAGGCTGCAGAGCAGCTGGGTTACTCACAGTCTGCGGTAACCATGCAGATCAAACAGCTGGAAAAGGAACTTCACGCGCAGCTGTTTGAACGAATTGGCAGACAGGTAAAATTGACACAGGCTGGAGAACGGTTGCTTCCTCATGCACTGGATATACTGAAAGCCGTCAGTCAGGCTGAAAATATTGTCCGGGAGCCCGGAGACATTTCCGGAAAGATTCGCATCGGTACCTGTGAATCCTATGTCATCAGCGTACTTCCCCATGTGATCATGGAGCTGCAGGAAATCTGTCCCCATGTGGAAGTCAGTACCTATACCGCGTTAGTACCTGATCTTTTCAGTATGCTCCGCCAAAATGATATCGACATTCTTTACTTTCTTGACGAGAAAATGTATTTTCCCGAATGGATCAAGGTCTCAGAACAGCCGGAAAATATATATTTTGTGGCGTCTGCGGATTCTCCTCTCGCCGGAGAAAAACAGATTCCCATAGAACGGCTCCTGCAGGAACCTCTTTATCTCACGGAGAAGGGCATCAGCTACCGGAATCCCATGGAACAGTTTCTTGCGTCGAAGGGCTATGAACTGCATCCCTTCTGGGAAGTGGGCAATACTGATGTCATCACCCGCTTTTTGCTGCAAAACAGGGGAATCTCTTTTCTTCCGGAATACGTGGTACGTGATTACATAAAAAACGGACAGCTGGTTGTTCTTGATACCGAATGCCCCGACATCGTCATGTGGAGCCAGATCGTACACCACCGTCATAAACTGGTGACGCCACAGCTGCATCTTTGTATGGAACTGATGATGAAATATATGGGACAGAGCGCATATCCCGCGAACTGTCATTTATAAAACGCCCAACGATAGCAGCGGCTGCACTCTATGCATTTTATTCGGGGGATGACTCAAGGGCAATTCCTTCCTCCGCCGGGCCGTCTATCCGGTTTCCCTTATAATCAAAACGAGAACCGTGACACGGACAGTCCCAGGAACGCTCGTCCGGGTTCCATGTCAGCTCACATCCCATGTGAGGGCAGACGATATCCACCTGAAAGAGCTGCCCATCTTCGGTCTTATAAACCCCGGTTTTCCCCTGCGAGGTGTCAATGACGCCGCCATGTCCCCGCGGAAGTTCGTCCACAGTCTCCTGCGGCATATGAAAGAATCGTTTTGTCAGCCCCTTCACGGACTTCCCGGTATCCTCCAGGAGCTGAGGGATTTCCTCGCCGGAGAACCGGGACGGCGCAAATACCTCTGTGTAAGGATTATTTATTCCGCAGATCATATCTTTAAGCAGTATGGCAGATACCATGGCAGAGCTCATTCCCCATTTGCAAAATCCTGTCGCCACGTACCAGTCCGGGCGATCAGCGGCATATAATCCGATAAAAGGAACACGGTCTGTGGTCATACAATCCTGCGCAGACCAGCAGGCGGCGATACGGCTCTGAAGATACATTCTTCCGGCAGCTTCTTTCAGTTTCTCATAGCGTCCTCTCTCCCGGTTCTCGCCGGTCCGGTGCGCCTGCCCGCCGAGAAGAAGATACTGCTTGTACTGTCGGAAGGAAAGAACATCCTCGCCCTCTCCGATATAGAGCCCATCTACCGTTCCGGCGTTCTCCAGAGCGAGCACATAAGAACGTTCCTGATGCATTCTTGCAAAATACATCCCGGGAAAGTTAATAAAAGGAAAATGAACAGCAAAAACAATTTTATCTGCTCTCACACTGCCGCCAGGCGTTTTCACCAGATGTTCCTCCACTTCTTTCACGGGAGTATTCTCATAAATCTCCAGTTCCTCAGCCAGCGCCCCGATAAACTTCAGCGGATGAAATTCTGCCTGACCGTGGAAGCACACGGCGCCTGCGCAGGCGACCGGAAGAGAAATCTGGTTCTCCAGTACAACATCGACACCAAGCTTTTTGGCGGCTTCCACCTCTTTGGCTAATGTATCACCGTCCGCTGAATAAACGTAAGAATCACACTCCCTCAGATCACAGGAGATCCCCTTCTCCCGAATGATTTTTTTGTACTCTTCCACCGCAGCCTGATTGGCCTGCACATATTTCCGCGCTGTTTCTTCTCCTTTATTCTCGATAAATGTATGACAGAACATTCCGTGCTGAGACGTGATCTTCGCGGTAGTATTTCCGGTCTGTCCCCTTCCAATCCGGTCTGCTTCCAGAACAACTGCCCGCACACCGGCCTGCTTAAGCTGCCATGCCGTCAGTATTCCTGTCATTCCTCCGCCGATCACAGCCACATCCGCCCAGATGTCGCCTTTCAGAGAGGCTCTCTTTCTAATCGTAAAGGTTTTCGTCCATATTGAATCCATTTGATGTCTCCTATGCTTACTATTTAACCGTTTTTTATTTAATATTTCTCATAGGGGACATTTTATGCATGGAATGGGCAGAGGTGTTACTTTAAAATATCCTGATCTCTTTAGCCAGACTAAACGGAATAATCTCTCCGGAAGCAGTTTCTGTATATGCTTTCTCTTCATGCATATATGCAATAATTTCTTTTGCTTTGTAATACTTGAACTTTGCAACTACTTTATCCAGGATTATCTTTTCGTCATCACTTAATATTGAATAATCCATGTTTTTGCTTGGATATATGTGAAGCATCGATCCATAATTATCACTTACTTCTTCCTGGACATTTAATTTTTCAAGATTCATCAGACTATAGTGGCCAATAGGCAATGCTCCCATTGCCTCATGCCTGTATACCATTCCCGTCATGGCAAATCCATTTTTTATATATGCCAAAACATCAGAATACCAAAGCATTTTCATAAGTTTAACTTTATACAAATTTGAAATTTTCTCAGCTAAATAAGATATTATTGCTTCGATTTTGTCAATATCCAGCGTCCGAAAACCATTAGAATCGGAAGGCTCCTCAAAATTTGCATATTCACCTTCCAATGCCCGTCGCGTCAAATATTCCTTACCATAAGCATCTAATTTTTCAATAATCCTGGAATGGATTTCTCTTCTTTTTATATTAGAAAATTTATCCGCATTTTTCTTAAGAAATTCTAATGCCTGAAGCGGATTATCTTTAACCAGACGAAGCATTGTGTCATAAGCTTCATCCTGAATCGCTTTGCTCTCATACCGTGAAATAGTAGCTTCCCCCCATCCAAGCAGTCTTGCCAGATCCACTTGAGACAAGCCATAACTTTCTCTGATAGCTACAATCTCATCAGAAGTAAGCAATCCATGTTTTATCCGATAGGCATTACGGGCATTAAGCAGATTTTCATTTGTCATTGCACCCGTTTCAAATTCATTTTCATCTTCATCAGAATTCGCACAGAAATAAAATCTCTCTTCATATGTTACTTCTTCGCCCTTAAGAATCATCGTTGTAAAACGTTTTCTTTCTTCGACTTCGTGGGTTTTGCCGCACAGCGGACAATTCATATGGACCTTTTTATGTAATTCCTCCCAAAAATCATTAACTTCCGTCTTTTTCGATTGTACACCCAGTTTGATTTTATTCACCTCCAAAAATGTACTTGCTATCAATTGATAGTATATCAATCATTTGATAGGGTGTCAACATTGAGAATTTTTAAAAATGTATTTTTCTTATATCGTGAATCTTTCCTGGACATATGAGATATTTTGCCGTCATCTTCCTCTCTCAAAAACGAAAAGGAAAAGCAAACGATTCTATTGATACATTCGCTTGCTTTCCCTTATAGCTTTATGTTCTGTTTGCTTTTTTGATTCGTGGCAATCTGATATAATTTATGTATTTTATCCCTGCAAATTTTCCAAAGCAGAAGGATTATTGGCTATAATCGCTCCCACTGTTGAACAATTTGCCAAATCCGAACAATCGCCGCAGGTAGTGACGCCTTTTTTCAGCGCGCATTGACGAACCGCACACATACTCTCGCAAAATACGGTTTTAGCTCCGCTCATGCGGCAGCCCTCACAGTTGATATGCTCAGGAAGAATCGGGGCGTTATTTAATCCCGCCCAAAGCTTCGCGGTTTTTTCACGCAGCACCTGATCATTATGAATTGTGGCAATATATGCATCACATTTTTCACAATCCAGCCCGCAGAATCCAATTATATCTTTCATAAATCTTATACCTCCAATTATACATTTGCCTTCTCATTTTATCGTACACTAGTGTTCTTTTATCATTTGCTTTCTTCCTTTTTTTGACGGGAACTGTGCGATAGACAAACATGCCAAGCCTATGCCCAACATACAAATTGCGTTATCAGACTCAATTTCATTTAAAAATGATAAGACGACAACCGCGATTCCCATTGCCAATGATACACCCTTTAGAGCCAGAGTAACCACTTCAGAAATATTTTTATTTGTCGTATCATCTTTTGTATCTGTTTTTACCTGCATAAGTTCATCGACAGTCACATTATAAATTTCAGCCAATTTAGGAATAGTATTTATATCTGGAAAAGATAAATCCCTCTCCCATTTTGATACTGCTTTATCTGTAATGCCCAATTTTTCAGCAAGCTCGGCTTGTGTCATTCCTTGTTTCTTACGCAATTCTGCTATCATGCTTCCGAATGTTTGCTTTTCCATTGTGTACACTCCTTTGCTTTAATAGTTGCATGATAACATATTCTCCGGTCTCTACTCAACCGACCGCCAGTTTAGTCTGCTCGTCTGACGGTTTAAAGGCAGTTTAGTTGGAAAAATTGATATGTTGCATCATAAAAAATCATGATATTTATATACAGCGTCGTTTGCAACGAAAATATATTTTGGAAATTATAAAAACTACTCTTCTTCATAAATTAAAATGATTTATTTGCAAAAACCAGCTGGCACGAGAAGACAGAAAGTACGTCATTTGCTGAACGGTTCGTCCGACTTGATCCGTCGCTATTTTACCCTCTCGGTCGTATATGGGAACATATCCAAAACAAACCATAATCTGTCTCATTTAATCTGTAGCAACAGTGGCAATAATGCAATTCCTACGTCTACGCCCTTATCTGCAATCCATTTAATAACGCCTTTTACATTTTCCCATTTCTTCGATTTTCGATCTGAAGATTTAACTATTTTTTCCAATTCATCTATCTTGTGCAAAATTTCCTCTATTTCCGCATCCGGTAATGCTGACATATTTTCAATTTTTCTTCGCACATCGTTAAAAGAAATATTGATATCAATTTTATTTTCATTTGTATTTGTTATCTGAACCATCGGGGCACCTTGTGGAATTGTTTCTTGTAGAGAAGGAAATCCTAATGCCTTAAAAGATAACATCTTATTATAAACTTGTCTAAGATTATGAAATAGTGAGTCGCCCGACACATCATCATAAAATGCTTGCGACGAAATATAGAAATATAGTCCATCGCTAAGTTTGGGTATATACGGATGATATTTTGCAGTTACATCTTTGTATAACTGTAATTTTGCAAACTCTGGTGTCTCTTTATTTGCAGAATCAGAAATAGCATTTTTTAACGACTCCAAATCTTCTTCATACATAACTTTAAAATCAAATAACGGATCTTTATCCTTATCCGTTGCAATAATCAACTCAAGTTTTTCTTTAATTGCATTCAATTCTGGTCTGTAACTGAATTCACTGTCTTCAATAGCTGCTTTTCCAAATCCTTCAAAAATCCCGTTATATTTGTCAATTAATGTTTGATATAATTTTTCTGTGCCCTTATTGGAACTTTGAGCATCTTCGCACTGTTTTATATCTTCTTTCATTATTTTTAATAATTCTGTAGTCATTGTATTGCCTCCCATAAATTAGTATCTTCTTAAATCTTAAACAAATTATATCAAAACACGCCTTCATTTACACTTCTGAATGATTGGCGCATCGCAGGCATTTGATTTATGCTCTACATGGGTGAGATATCGCCTCAGTAAGATTTAGAAGAAAGTTATGTTATTCAGATTGAATATAACACAGTATTTCGGCTGTGCGCTGTTTCGAAATGCCTGATAGTGTTGTTTTCTTTTCCATGTAGATACATCAAAAAAACGCATTATTTCCTTCTTTTCCTCACACCACCCGTACTATCTGCTCATACAGCAGAAAATCTTGTTTTGTGAATCTTTTGTTCATATGCATATGTCCCATAAACCAGTATTTATAGTCGATGGTGCATCGTATGTCTTCCAGGTATTTTGTCAGGATATCCTGTTTGTAGGAGCCGAATCCCAGCAGGGCGATGATGGAAGCAGGCGGTGAATGGGTGATGATATAATCGACATGGTTGCCGGTTTTGTCCAGATTAGCCAGACCGTTTTGCAGTTCTTTATCCGATGGCAGTTCTTCTTTCCACCAGCTTAGGCCGTCGATCCGGTACATGTATTTTCCGCGCCGGTCCAGTTTTTTGGCTTCTTCTTTCCAGTTTTCTTTTTGAAGGATTCCATCGGAAATGTCGTGGGAAGAGGCTCCTCCGAAGGCAAAGACAGTATTTCCATCAATGCAGAAGGTCTCTCCGCGCATCAGATGGAGAATGGACGGACGAATCACATGTACATTTCCACCGTAGCGGTTTTCGATGGGAAATGCGGACAGCCGGTCGAAATTCTCATGATTTCCGCAGACGAAAAGCGTGGTAAAAGGTTTTTGATCCAGCCAGTCCAGCCAATAGTTTTCATTTCTCATCGCTTTTTTGTTATCTTCCTGGCACCAGATGCCGCCGAAATCTCCGCAGATGATAACAAAATCATCTTTCGTCATTTCTTTTTGTTCCGGAAAAATGTCCGTGGAAAATCGACGGAAGTCTCCGTGGGTATCTCCCGTGATGTAAATCATATAACCCCTCCTCCCTGTGCTGGAAAATTAAATCTTCCTATTATAAAGTATAAATATTTTATCATTTATAAACATTTTACCATTAAGGGACGGGAAAACCAAGCTGAGGTTGAATAATACAGGGGAATTGGCAGTATGACGGAGCGCCGTTCCGGGCTCATGTGACCTCTTCCAGAAAGGCAAGAAATGAATTCACTTCTTGTCCTCAGAGGCAAAATAGTATAGAATAGCATCGAGAAAATTTAAAGGAGCTTTCATTATGAATTCAGAAAATAAAACTCTGGTGAAAAAATTGCTGGTGCTGGTTCTTCCTATGGCGCTGCAGAACCTTATGGCGTCGCTGGTGAGCGCCTCCGACGCGCTCATGCTTGGATTTTTAAATCAGTCTTCTTTGTCAGCGGTGTCGCTGGCGGGACAGGTGCAGTTTGTTCTGAGCTTGTTTTTAGGTGCGTTTACTATCGGAGAGTCTGTTCTTGCCGCCCAGTATTGGGGGAAAGGTGAGAAGCATCGTCTGGAGGAGATTCTCGGGATTGTGCTTCGGTTTTCCATCCTTGTTTCTTTCCTTTTTACTGTGGCTGCGCTGTGTGCGCCGGACCTTCTGATGCGGATTTTTACCAACGATGAGGAGCTAATTCGCCTCGGCGCTTCCTATCTGCGGATAACCTCATTTTCTTATTTCTTTATGGGAATCTCGCAGATTTATCTGTGTATCATGAAAAATACCGGACGGGCTTTACTGAGTACTCTCTACAGTTCTTCTTCCGTCATTTTAAATATTATCATAAACGCCATCCTCATTTTCGGTCTGCTTGGCTTTCCGAAACTTGGCATTGCAGGCGCGGCTATCGCGACGAGTATTTCCCGTGGTGTGGAGCTGGCACTCATTCTCTCTGAAAATGTACGGCAGAAAGAGATCAGGATCCGCATGAAACATATCCTGCGTCCGCCTTCCTGGCTTCAGAAAGACTACATACATTATACATGGCCGTCTCTTGCCAATCAGGTCATCTGGGGCTGCGGATTTACCATGACGTCCGTTATCATGGGGCATCTGGGAACTGACGCGGTGGCTGCCAATTCCATCGCGCAGATTGCGAAGAATCTGGCTGCCTGTCTGTGTCTGGGTATCGGAACCGGAGCCGGCATCATCATCGGCAATGAGCTGGGACAGGGCAATCTGGCGCAGGCAAAGAAGACGGGAAACAAGCTGTGCATTATCTCTCTCATTACCGGCGCGAGCTCCTGCGTGATTCTCTTTGCCTGCATCCCGGTCATCCAGGGATTCGCAGGCACGCTCAGCCCGCAGGCGCAGGATTACCTGCGGTTCATGCTGTTTGTCTGCTCCTACTATCTGATCGGCAAATCGTTCAGTGCCACCGTCATCGGCGGTATATTCAGCGCCGGCGGCGATACCCGGTTCGGACTGATCTGCGATACGATCAATATGTGGGCTATCATCGTGCCCGTGGGATGCATCGCCGCCTTTGTCCTGCATCTGCCGGTTCCGGTGGTATATTTCCTCCTGAATCTGGACGAGTTCACGAAGATGCCGCTGGAAATCTGGTACTATCGTAAGTATCGCTGGGTGAAGAATATTACAAAATAAAAAAAACTGCTGCAAGCCACAGTTCTAGCGGGAAGGAATCGCACGTATGTGTCAATACGTTCATGTTCCTTCCCGCCGTCTGTGTATATTGCGGCAGTTTTTATGATGGAGTGAAAAGCTCATCCACGGTGAGCTGCAGCTCTTTCGCGAGGCGAAAGGCCAGCGAAAGGGTCGGATCGTATTTATTATTTTCAATGGCGTTGACGGTCTGACGGGAAACGTCACATTTTCTGGCAAGCTGTTCCTGTGACAGGCCCAGCTCTTTTCTTCTTATTCTTATGATATTTTCCATCTCAGCCTCCATGCTTCCTTCTGTAGTACATCAGGGCCGCAAAATAAATGATGGCCGCCACTTCCAGCTCTATAAAAGGATTAGCGGTCATAGGCTGCGACCGAACCAGATTCTCAATGATGTCCAGCATCTTTGCTCCTGCTGTCCCAAGCAACGTAAAGGTGCTGGCTTTCCACACGATAATCTGATTACGCTCATCTCCCGGCCGGGATAGCGATACCAGCATAATAACGTCCAGAGCAATAAAAACAATGAAAATAACCCCTAAAAATATCATGGCTCCAATCGGCATATGGTTTTTCTCCTTTCTGCAAAACAAAATGTAAAATACTTTTGACATTTTTAAGATAACAAAAGAGGAGCAGAATGTCAAGAGTTTTTAACATTTTGCTCCCGCTCTTTTTTCACAGAAAATGTATTTATCAGAAAAACTATAACTTCTTCTTAATGTGTCTCCACATGATCACCGACAGCACAACTGCGATATAGTCGGTGATACTCTGCCCGTAGATCACGCCATTCAGCCCAAACAGCCTGTCCAGGAGGTACAGAAGCGGGATCAGCAGGATGCCCTGGCGCAGCACGGAGAGCACGGTTGCCGGGAAAGCGTGTCCCACTGACTGCATGCAGTTCATGTTCATGAACAGGATGCCGATGACCGGGCCGGACAGCATGTAGCCGATGAGCATCTGTACGCCATAAGCGACCACGTCGTTGTCGTTGATGAATATACGGATGATCGGCTCTCTGCATACATAATACAGGATAACCGAGGCAATGCCCACGACAATGCAGCATATTTTTGTAAAACGCTCCACCGCCTGAAAACGCTGCATATTTTCCGCTCCGTAATTATATCCCAGCAGTGGCTGCACACCGTTGGCAAGACCCATCTGCAGGAAAGTGATAAACATGTTTGCTTTGAACACAATGCCGATAGCCGCCACCGGCGCATTGCCGTAGACCACCAGAATCTGGTTAAGGATAATAGTGGAAATGCTCATGAGGCCGGAAAAAATCGCTGTCGGCAGTCCAATGGTGCAGACCTTGACGAGAATCTCCTCGCCGCATGTAAAATATCGGGGGCTGATGGAGAAGATCTTCGTCTTCTTCAGGAAATACCAGAGATAATACAGGCAGGCCAGTACATTTCCTATGGTAGTGGCAATGGCGGCGCCCGCCGCGCCCATACCAAGCCCGGAGATAAAAATCGGGTCCAGCACGATGTTGGCGATGGTTCCAATCATATTTCCAATCATGGCCTCCTTGCTGGCTCCCTCCACGCGGAGTATGAAACTAGAGGCCGCGGACCAGATGATAAACGGCGCGCCGTAAGAAATGTGCAGCGTATACCCCCGCGCAAAGGCGTAGGTCTCGGCATTGGCGCCGAACAGAGTTAGTATAGGGCGCATGAAAACAAGCAGCAGGATCATGAAGACCACGCCCACAGCCAGCGACGCAAAAAATACAAACGATGTGACGTTTTTTACTCTCTTTTCTTTTTTCTTACCCAGTGCCACAGACGCCACGGCGCTGCCGCCCATTCCCAGCATGTTGGCAAAGGCCATCAGCAGAATAAAAATCGGGTTTGTCAGGCTGACTGCCGCCACCTGCAGGGCGTCGCCGGTCTGTCCCACAAAAAATGTATCGGCCATATTGTAGATTACGGTAACTAAACTGCTGACGACGCTCGGCACGGCCATCTTCGCCACCGCCTTTGACACTTTCATCTCTGCCATTAATTCATGTTCATTCATCGTTGTTCTTCCTCTCTTGTCATCTTATAATATGTTTTTACGGCATCGTCACTCCTCAAGATTGTGAAACATTTTCTCTGCCAGACGCAGAAACATTTTCTGTTCCTCGTCGGTGATGCCGTCCAGGAGCCGCCGCTCGGTCTCCACGATCTCTTCCTCCAGAGCTAAGCGGATCTTGTCCGCTTTTTCGGTGAAAATCAGTTTTTTCAGCCGGCCGTCGGTCTCGTCGGGTACCCGGGAAATCATCTCCTGTTTCTCCAGACTTCTTAAAATACTGCTGGCTGTGGGAGGACGCAGATCGAACTCCTCCTCAATATCTTTCTGATAGACATTGCGCCGGGAGCCTTCCGCCAGAATATAGTTAAGAATCCGTCCCTGCGCTTCGCTGATGCCGATAGATTCCTGCACTGCCTGGGAACGCCGGCGGAGGCGGTGGGATATTTTGTTGATGATCATTCCCGTTTCCATAAATGTACTCCTTCCTTCTGGTTTGCGTCCAAATTACAATTACTTAGTTTTCTAAGTATTTTAATACTGGTTTCCGGAAATGTCAAGAAATGAAAAAAGAGCCAGTCCGCAAAAAGCAGACTGGCTCGATGAAACAGAGAATTTCGCTCCTCTGCATCTATTTTATAAAATAACATATTGAAATCATTTTTTATAGAAAGATATTTTTATATTCTATGCATCTGCACCGGCAGCAAGCTGTTCTGTCACTTCATCAATAATACCCATGGCATTTAAGCTGCGGGGATATCCGATGTATGGCATGCACTGTTCCACCACGCTGTACAGCTTTTCTTTGTCATTTCCGACGGACAAGTTCCCTGCCGTGTGGCCGCGAAGCTGATTTTCACAGCCGCCCTGCGCGAGGATAAAACAAAATGTGATCATTTCCCGTTCCTGGTCGTTGAGGCCGGTTCGGGTGTAGTAGTCGCCAAAGCAGTTGTCGGCCAGCCAGCGGTTGATATTGCGCCGCAGAGCCGGAGCATCGGTCTGCTGTTTTTTCATGCCCGGCCCGAACAGAGCGACCTGTTTGTCGAGTCCCGCCTGGAAACGGCTCTCTTCGGTGGTTGTGCTCTGAGGAGCGAGCGGCAGTGTCACCCCGCATTTTTCCATAATCCGGTTGGTGGCAACGAGGAAATCGTAGACGCGTCCGATGCCAAGATAGGCGGTTGCCTGGTATACGGTTTCCTTGATGGTTACCGGGTCAACGCCGCTTTTTAATGCGGCATAGAGCATATTCTGATACTCGCCCAGGCCCTGGCATCCCAGCAACGCCGAGAGGATACAGAGCATTTGCTCCTTCTGCGTCAGTTTGCTTTCCTTCACAGTTTCATTCTGAGAAAAATTTGCCACAATATCCACCCATTCCGGGTCAGTGGCAGAAAGTGTATTTTCTTCCATGCCCTCAAACAAATCCTGCACTCTTTTCTTTGCTTCGTTGTTCATTCTATCGCCTCCTGATAGTTACCGCAATAATAGAAAGATTTTATTATATAAAGCACATTTATTTTAACGCCTTTCCATCGGAAAATGCTTTTCCTACGCAGTCGCCAAGTCTATAATATTTAAGTCCTACGGTGTCATAGGTGATCGGAGCAAATTTCTCCAGACTGATGGTTCCCTCCTGATCGAGGATACTTTCATCGGCACTGACGTTGACAATCCGTCCGAGAATCAGGCCGTCCAGAACTTTGATCATCTCACACTCCAGCGTCAGTGGCAGTTCGTTGATGACAGGCGCATTGACAAAATCACTCTTTGTTGTGGTAAAACCGGCTTTTTCCATCTTGCGCGGTTCGTCTTTTCCGGAAACCAGCCCCACATAGTCGCAGGCAGCCACATGATCGACATCCGCCATGCTGACAGTAAATGCTTTGTTTGTCATGATGTTATCGGTGGTTTGATGGCTGCCGAGGGAGATGATAATCTCATCCATGCCAACGATACCGCCCCACGCGGCGTTCATGGCGTTGGATTCTCCTTTTTCATTGTAGCTGCCGATGATCATTACCGGCTGTGGGAACAGAAAAGGTTTCGCACCAAAATTTTTTCTCATAATATATACCTCCATTTTTTAACGATAAGATTCTTTATAAATAGACACACAGTCTTCGTCGGTCAGTTCGCAAGGATCGTTCAGGAAATTGATGCCAAGCGTTGCTCGGGCGTTCTTTGCCATTTCTTCAAATTCTTCCGGTCTGATGCCATAATCAGACATTTTCAGATCTGCTACGCCGCATTTTTCCTGAAGATTCATCAGTGCGGTGATAAAGTCTTCCGGTTTGTCCGCGTCTTTCATTCCCATGAGCTGTGCCATTTCAATGAAACGATCGTCGCACACATGGCGGTTGACGAAAAAGCTGTAGTATGCTTTGGAAATCATGATAAGTCCAGCTCCATGAGGCAGATTTTCATGATAAGCGCTCATGGCGTGCTCCAGTGCGTGGGCGCTGGTACAGGAACCTACGCACATCTGAATACCGGACAGGTAGCTGCCAAAGGCCACTTTGCCCATGGCGTCCAGATCCTGCGGATCCTCAATGGTTGTTACCAGATTCTCTGCCACATTGCGGATGGCTTCACTGGCAACCATCTTGCTCATTTCATTTCTCTGTCTGGAAATAAAACCTTCTGTGCTGTGGAACATGGCATCAAAGCCCTGATACGCCTTAAACTTTGACGGGACGGTTGTCATCAGTTCCGGATCGATGATGGCGAGAACCGGCATGGTGCCTGGACCAAATACGCCGGTCTTTTCCTTTGTTTCCGGATTAGTGATCACGCCGCCGGCATCCGTCTCAGAACCGGTGCCTGCCGTCGTGGTGATCGCGACGATCGGGAGACAAGGATTAGCCGGCCACTGTTTTTTCCCGCTTCCAAGCATCACGTAATCCCACAGGTCGCCGCCGTTGGTCGCCATGAGACCGATGGCTTTGGCTGCATCCATGACACTGCCGCCGCCCAGGGCCACGATGAAATCACAGCCATTTTCACTGGCGAATCGTCCTCCTTCTTCCACAACCGGTTTGGTCGGGTTGGCTCCCACTTTATCAAAAATCACATAGTCCACGCCAGCCTGGGACAGCTCGTTCTCCAGACGGTCCAGATACCCGTTGGCCCGTGTGGATTTTCCGTTGGAAATGACGACCAGGGCCTTCTTACCATGCACTGCACCCATGGGTGAGCTGATCTGTGTATGAAGTTCACTGAGCTTTCCCGGCCCGAAAATTGCATTGGTGGAAACAGCGAAATTAAAACTCATAGCATTGTCCTCCTGCTTATATTATAAATGTATTGCTGTGACAGTTCTGACGGAAATTCCTCCGTGAGGAACTGTCGTTTCTCAATTTCTGCTTTCATTATAATGAGCGGCTTTTAAAATGTACAATGCCAATTATACAGTCTGCTCTAACTAAAACGCATAGCAGAAAATGCAGGAGGGCAGACAGACAGGGGCGCAGCCACTTCCGCCTGGTTTGGGAAGTGGCTGCGCCCCGAAGTCCTTCTTACATATCTATTCTTTTTCTTCCATAGAATCAATAATGGCGTCGGCCAGCATATCAAGCTCTGCTGCCTTGCTGTCATGCAGAGCGGACGCCAGACTCAGACGTTCATTGAGTACCGTCATATTTTTCATCTCTTCATCCACAAACTTCTGCATCAAATCTCCGGATTTACATGCCCACGAACCATTTTCGATGATGGCAAAGGTCCTGTGCTGCAGGTTCAGCGCTTTGATGTGCATCAGATAATCGTGCATCACCGGGTAAATTCCCAGATTATATGTCACGCTGGCCAGTACGATGTGACTCAGACGGAACGATTCCGATACCAGCTGGGAAACATGGGTGTTGGAGACATCGTAAACCCACACATTGGTCATTCCCTTTTCGCAGAGCCTGGAAGCCAGCGCCTGGGCTGCCGCCTCCGTGTTGCCGTACATGGACGCGTAAGCGATCATGACGCCTTTTTCTTCCGGCTCATAACGGCTCCATTTGTCATATTTGTCAATGAAGTACATCAGATTCTCCCGCCATACCGGTCCGTGCAGCGGACAGATGTATTTAATCTGATCCAGGATACCGGAAGCTTTCTTCAGCAGAAGCTGCACATGAGGGCCATACTTGCCAACGATGTTGGTCAGGTATCTTCTGGCGTCGTCAATCCAGTCTCTGTCAAAGTTCATTTCGTCTGCAAAGAGTTTACCGTCCAGTGCTCCGAAGGAGCCAAAGGCGTCGGCGGAGAATAAAGCGCCGTTGGTGGTGTCGAAGGTCACCATGGCTTCCGGCCAGTGTACCATCGGAGCCTCCACGAAGGTCACCGTATGGCCGCCGAAGTTGTAAGTGTCTCCTTCTTTGACCTCGATGAGTTCATGGCTGTCCACATGGAAACCGAATTGCCGCATGAGCATGAAGGATTTTTCTGTGGAGATGATCTTCACATCCGGCCAGCGCAGAAGAATCTCCTCGATGGACGCGCCGTGATCCGGTTCCATATGGTTAATCACCAGGTAATCGAGAACTCTCTCGCCCAGGAGATGCTCTACATTTTCCAGAAGCTGCCGGCAGGCGGACCAGTCTACCGTATCGAACAAAACGGTTTTTTCGTCCAGCAGCAGATAAGCGTTGTAGGATACTCCGCGGGGAATCGGGTGAATATTTTCAAATAAATGTAATCTATGATCGTTTGCCCCTACCCAGTAGAGGTCTTCAGTTATATTTCGTACACAATACATCCTCTTTTCCTCCTTTACGCTTCAATAAATTTATCCTTGCCTTCCGCACATTCCGGACATACCCACTCTTCCGGCAGTTTTTCAAAGAGGGTTCCCGGTGCGATCTCAGCATCCGGATCGCCAAGTTCCGGAACATATTCATAGCCGCAGCCGCCGCAGACATATCTCTTGCCGATCGGTTCCGGCTTAGGAGGCGTCGGACGTTTCATCTTCACCATAGGAGGCGCCGGCTGTTTTTCTCCGGTATCCAGTGCCTTTGTGAGGAGCGGAAGAAGCTCATTCACATCGCCCACAATGCCGTAATCGCAGTTTTTAAAGATCGGAGCCCCGGCATTTTTATTGATGGCAACGATGGTGGAAGCATCTTTGATTCCTTTCAAATGCTGCACCGCACCGGAAATACCACAGGCAATGTACAGATTACCGACAAACTTCTGACCGGACATACCCACGTAGCGGTCAAGCGGTACATACTGGAGAGTTTCCGCCACCGGACGGGACGAGCCGATGGCCGCGCCACTGGCTTTCGCCAGATCTTCGATCAGTTTCATGTTTTCTTTGCTGCCGATACCCTGTCCGGCGGAAACCACCCGCTCTGCCTGGGAGATCGGAGTATCTATCGGAATACCAACAGTAAAATCATGGCCGTCTTTTTTCAGGTGCTCTACCAGCTCCGCAACCTTTTCTTCGGCAGAGCCATCCCGGAAAATGTGATTCTTCCTGATGCCGGTCACCGGGGCCGGTTTCTTTGGTCTGCTGGAAGAACCATGCTCACTTTTCGGCGGTTTTCCCATGATGGAGGAGGCGATAACCACTCTCTGAATCTCGTTGGTTCCTTCGTAAATGGTCGTAATCTTCGCATCACGGTACGCACGTTCCACATCCATACCTTTCATGAAACCGGCGCCGCCGTGAATCTGCATGGCGTCGTTGGTGACTTCCAGAGCGATATCCGAAGCGTACATTTTTGCCATGGCGGCCTCGGTGCCGTAAGATTCATGATGCTCTTTCAGCTCGGCTGCCGAATAAACGAGGAAACGTGCGCAGCGCAGTTTTGTTGCCATATCGGCCAGCTTAAAGGAAATGGACTGCTGGAATCCGATCGGTTTTCCAAACTGTACTCTCTCTTTTGCATACTCCACTGCCGCGTCGTTGGCTCCCTGAGCGATGCCCAGCGCCTGAGCCGCGATACCGATGCGGCCGCCGTCCAGAGTAGCCATGGCGATTTTAAACCCTTCGCCTTCTTTTCCGAGGAGATTTTCCTTCGGAACGATAACGTCGTTAAAAATTAATTCTGCTGTGGAAGAAGAACGGATGCCCATTTTGTCATAATGGTCGCCAAAATCAAAGCCCTTCCAGCCCTTTTCCACGATGAATGCCGAGATACCGCGGGTTCCGATGTCCGGCGTGGTAACGGCAAACACCACATAGGTATCGGCCTTCGGTGCATTGGTGATAAAGATCTTTCCTCCGTTTAATACGTAATGGTCTCCTTTGAGAACCGCCGTTGTTTCCGTGCCACCCGCATCGGAACCGGCATTGGTTTCTGTCAGACCGAAAGCGCCCAGCTTTTCACCTTTTGCCAGAGGTACCAAATATTTCTGTTTCTGCTCTTCTGTTCCAAAAGCAAAAATCGGCCAGGAGCCAAGTGAAACATGGGCCGATAAAATAACCCCTGTTCCGCCGTCTACTCTGGAAAGTTCTTCCACTGCGATAGCGTAGCTGATCACATCCAGTCCCGCGCCGCCGTATTCCTTTGGATAAGGGAGTCCCATGAGACCCATCTCTCCCATTTTTTTCACGGCTTCTTCCGGGAAACGATTCTCCTTATCCAGGAGAAATGCGATCGGTTTCACTTCTTTCTCCGCAAAAGCTCTCACTTTCGCCCGAAAATCTTCGTGTTCCTGTGACGTTTTAAAATACATACGGGTACCTCCTTTTCTTATGATTTCCTGTTGTTTGTCTGTCCCTCCTGTGTGGAAGGCCCAAATATCAAATCATACAGGCTGTGACTCTTCAGTTCATTGTCCAGATTCCTCTGAATCACAGATAATCTCTGATGAATCTGGCAGATCTGCCTGTTCTGTTCCCGCCAGCTGCACTCATATCCCTGCTGCATACAGGCGGACAGCAGCGTCACTTCATCCATTGCTACCATCAACTCATATAAAGAAATGTCATGCAAATCCACCTGCAGGCGGCATCCTCCCTCCGCCCCTCGGGTCACCGACAGGATACCGGCACGATGCAGCTTCCTCACGATCTTGTAAGCAAACTGCTGAGGAATCAAATGTTCTTCCGCAATGTGAACGACACTTTTCTGACTGCCATCTGAAACCGCGCGTATAATTCGAAGCGCATAATCTGTCTCTCTTGTAAGAATCATCCTTTTCTCCTCCGATTCTGTCTCTGTTTTTAGATCTGCTTTTTCTTTTCTCAGGTGATGAGCTCATCATATCAATCTGGACAAAAATAGTCAAGATTAAATGCAGAGAAAATAGTAACTTTGTATATTGTGTTAAAAATTACTCGCATGTTTTTAGTTATATTTACTCATTTACTTGTTTTCCGAACAGCTTTGACCCTCAGCTACAACTCCCGGTAAATCACTTTTCCATCTCTCATCTCCGACTTCATAAGCGACACTTTCTCCACCACCATCTCCGCTCTCGGGAGTTTCGCCTGATACGGCTTTTTGGCTGAAGATTTTCTGACCAGCGTGATATGCGGCACAAAATGGTCATGGTCAAAAGGAATCTCGTTTTGCTGCAATGCCGTCCGCAGCTCTTTGACGTAAGTTTTTAGCTTCTGATTCCCTTTCACGCCAGCCCAGAGGAGATTGCCGAAACGGCCCTGCTCTGAAAGCGTCAGGCGAAAATGTGGCATCGGAACCTGCTCTATCACTCGTTTCACCTTGTCCGGATCTCCGTATTCGCCGATGAAAGCCAGTGTCATATGCAGATTCTGTGCCGGAACATAACGGCCCTCCACGCCTTGCTTCTTTAATTGGTGCATATAAGCGATGAGAGCATTTTTCATTTCTTTAGAGAGTGTTATAGCTATAAATAATCGCATGGATACCCCCCTTTATAAAATTCTATTTCTTCGTCGCGGTTGTAATGTATGGTTAATTCATAGAAGTACCCATTTGCTCATGACAACACTAACGCCGGCCGGAAATTCAGATAATCCCCCGACACAAGCATATAGTTGACGCCGCGATACTCTCCCCGGATACTGTCCCCGAAGCGGCTCTCGCCGTGGCAGTGAGAATATACCACTGTCTCCACACCGTATTCTTCTGCAATCTCCGTAAACGGGGACGTCTTTTCCAGGATGTTTGTCGGCGGATAATGAAGAAACATGATAAACTTCCGGTATCCTGCCGCCTTTGCCTGCCGGAACGAATCCCGCAGACGTTCCATTTCCCGGGACACCAGTTTCCGGGCATGGGCTTCTTTCTCTTCGTCCCAGCCCATAATCTGCCCCCGGCGGTTCAGATAGAACGGTCCCTCAAAGGTATAGCCCTTGGTTCCTACCAGCGCGTAATCTTCATACGGGACAAAATTATTCTGCAGAAAAAACAGCTTTCCGCTGTACATTTCATTGAGGCGATTGGTCTTTTTGGCGTCCCAGAACATATCATGATTCCCCCGCAGAAGAATCTTCTGTCCCGGAAGCTGCTCGATGAACGCCAGATCCTCCTCGCACTCCGCCAGCTTTCTCCCCCAGGAATGATCGCCGGTGAGCACAAGAGTATCCTCCGGCTTTACGATTTTATTGACATATTTCTCTATTTTTCTTTCATGATTCTTCCAGACCCGCCCGAATTTGTCCATGGATTTATCGGCCTGGAAACTCAAATGCAGGTCGCCCAGCGCGTAAAGAGACATGGCTGACACCTTCTTTCTTTTTTGTCAATCTATTATTCCGTTTTTCAGCTCCGTATATTTCTCCTTACTCCCGTAGGCCTTCTCCACGGGATACTTCTCCGCGTTTTTCTTCACCTTTTCCCGGATAATCTCATCCATGTCAAGGCCGCAGGCGTCTGCCATCAGGATACAATAATTGAGCACATCGGCCAGCTCCTCCCGGATTTTATCCATCTTATCCTCACAGCGGACATCTTCCGCGCTCCACTGAAATACTTCCAGCAGCTCCGCCGCCTCCAGAGAAATGGAGATGGCAAGGTCTTTGGGGTTATGAAACTGTTTCCAGTTGCGCTCATCTCTGAAATGTAATACCTGATTGATGGTTTCCTGGTTCATTTTTAGTCCTCTTTCTGTTTGTGTTATCGTTTTGCCGCCTCCAAAAGAGCTTTTCGCAGCTCTTCATCGCAGGCATAAATGTACAGACCTTCCACGCCGCGGGTCATCAGCACCCGAACTTCATGTTGAATGAGGGTTTCTCCAAACTTTCGCTTGCTGCCATCAGACAGCGTCCGGTTCCGCACTGCTTTTGCATTGCAGCTTTCCGATGGGTCAAATATGATCTCTCCGTTCCGGTATTTCACCGACGGCCCGAGAATGACGCCGGCATAGTTCAGATCAAATCCCTGTATGGTAAATGTGGAGCCAACTTCATCGATGGTCTGCGGCTGTTCTGCCCAGGAAAGGGATTTGTTGGCTTTTTTTGTTTTCTTATCCATATTACGCTCCAATTCCCTGTTCCACGGCTTATGCCAGTTTCCGATGATAACCTCCCAATACTGGGACATTTCATCCGCCCGCGCATTTTTCTGATTATATTCCCAGTCATAAGAGGCAATGATTCTGGACAGCTTATGTTTTTCATCGGAGGCCTTTTCCCGCAAAGCAGCTTCCAGATTAGCAGGCGTCTCAAAGATCTGAATATCATACCCTCCAAGATTTTCCGGCAATTTGAAAAGCTGCTGCTCTTTTGTAAATGCATCGAGCCAGTCCATCATTTCTTTCGATGCTCGCAATCGGAGCTGCTTCGTCAGTTCAAAATAATTATTCTGCTTTTTGGCCAGCTCCCGGTACTCTTCCAGAATCTTTGCCTCCCAGTACTGCTCCGTGGTGAGAATCTGGTTTTCATCAAACATGACGACGGTAACCTTTGCCCGTTCAATAATATCCTTTAGCTGATTGCTTCCCTGATAAGCCTGTTTGCCCTGAGTCAGCAGCAAATGTGCCTCATCGATAAAAGCCACGTCCACAGGGTCTTCCGGCGAATGGTGATTAATAAACGTCGTCGGTTTGCAGACGACTTCTCCATATTCATCCGTGAGTCCCAGCTTCCTGGCAATCTGCTGATAGACGCCGACCTGTTCGTCATGATTGACCATCATAAAACAGGATAGCGACTCCATCTTACTTTCTTTTGCCCGGACAAAAATCTCATAAAATGTACTGCTGTTCAATACGGTTTTCCCGGTGCCAGCCTCTCCCTCAATGAAGATCAGTTGTCTGCCCTGTCCGGTTTTCAGCGCGTCAAAAACCCTGCGAAGAATACATTCTTTAATGTTTTCCTGATCTTCCGTCAGTTTGTGAAGAGGCGAAGCCTTAAATACAGCCGAATCTTTAATGGCACTTTCCGTCGGAAATAATTCTTTATTATCCCTGCGAAGCCTTCTCCATATCATCTGAAAGATTCCGTCAGTCTCTCCATCCGGATAGTATCTGTTCTGGGGATTGCCCCTGAGATTATGAATTTTCCGCACCCGATCTGCGCTCATCATATAGTGCATCAGCCGGTTTTCTATATCCAATGTCATCGATTTATTAAAATGTTCATGTCCGATAATATAAAGACTTGCTTTATTCTCAAACAGATCATGCTGCCAGCTGTCAGTTTTTCTCCGGTCATCATAATGCTGTTTTGTCCTCTGGACAATGTCATTGGACTCTCCGATGTATACCTCATATTCCCCGGTCTTCTTCCAGTTATGGATATACACGGTTGGAAAATGCAGCAAAATCTCCTCTTCTTTGGAAGGCTCCTGCTGAACCAGCTCATCCTGAAACCGCTGCAGCTCCTGTATATTATCCTCTATTTTTCTGACGATTGGTTGTATCTTTCCTGCCATAATGCTTCCTTACATTTCCACTTTCTCAAACCGGTATTTCTGCTTAATCTCCGGGTATTTCTCCCTGTCCACTTCACTCATAAACATGGCGTACGGTCTGGCGCACACCTTAAACGGCGCATACAACGCCTGGTAAATGACCAGCCGCTCGCCGGTCTCCGTATGCTGCGCAAAGGCCAGAACCTTATAAAGATACTCCGATGTCTCCGCAGACACCCATTCTCTTTTAAAATGTCTCACAATATCTCCCACATGGATATCCCGCTGGATGTTTTCTGCATTTTCTTCTTTCGGCGCCTCCGGCTCTGTATCCAGTTCCGTATATTCCTCTTTATCCAGAGATACCGGCACTCCGGTTCTGCCGGAAATATGCACGCCGCCGTACCAGGTTCCCTCTATCTCAAAAATATCGCCAATCTCATATTCCGGGCTGAATTCGTCGTTCTTTTTTATGATTCTGATTCTGCTCATTTTTACTGCTCCTGTTCTGTTTTGCAATTATTTAACATTTTTCTTCTCATCCGGCACAAAACTGTCAAAAATGATAACCTGAAAGATTCCCTTCGCCCTTTCCAGCTCATCCTGATTTCTGATGGTCCAGCCTACATTTTCCACATCATAGATCTTCCTGCACAAGGTGTAAGCCAGGCTGCCACTCCATATGTGGTTAAAAGCGATAAAATCAGGCCTGGCTTTGAAATTCAGCAGCAAATTAGTCAGAATAAATTTTTCTGACCATTTCCGCCTTGGCTCGTCCAGGAAAAAATTAGTGCTGAGCTGTCCTCGAATCACAGCCGGCCGGTTTTTTCGGAACCATTCCACAGCAAGAGGATGGAAGGACTCCATACAATAACAGCCGGAGTAACCATCCATAATCTCTGCCATGACTTTTGTCGTTTCTTTCCAGTTCCCCTCCGGTTTCACCTCGACAATTAACGGAACTTTTCCGTCCACAACCTTCAGAACATCTTCAAACAGAGGAATCCTCTCTCTGGATATTCCCAGAAAATATTCCTGCAATTCGGCATATGTACAATCACGTAACAGGCGGTCTGCGCGACACAGCCTCCTCAGTGATTCGTCATGAAATACTACCAGTTTATGGTCCATTGTCAGCTGAACATCCAGTTCAATGCCATATCCCTGATCCACGGCCCGCTTAAACGCCGGAATCGAATTCTCCGGTATGCCGTTTTCATTATCAAACAGTCCTCTGTGAGCAATATACTGCTTCTCAAAAACAGCCATTTCCTGCCGCCTTGAAGTATTTGGCCTGATGCAGTATAAAAATACAATTGCAATCAAAATTATTACGATGCATATTCCAATAATTATTGTTGTCATTGTTTAAATCCCCTTTGTTATTATCCATTTTCCGCGGCTTCTTCCGTTGACACGCTGCAGAATGTTTTTCTTTTTTAATCTGCTTATAATCCTTTGAATGGTTCGTATTGATTTTCCCGTCCTCTCAGAAAGCATCTTCTGTGCGATGTCAGGATTTTCTTCAATAAAACTTAAAACCAGATTTTCATCTGACGTAAGCTCTAAATCGTCATCCAAACCGCCATTTTGGCGGTTAGAAGATTTTTTATTGGCGGTTAGAACTTCAGCAGTATTGTCTGCATCCGGAAAATAATCCAAATGCAGATATCTGTTCTTCAATTCAAAATTTGTTCCCAAAAGCAGATTACTGAAAAACAGTTCCAGATATTTTGTTGTAGAATAAATCCCTTTCCGCAGATTGCTGTAATTAGCTCTTACCAGTGCGTTTCTAAAATACCAGGAATGTCTCTCAAACATATTATTATTAATCTGAAAACCAAGAGTATTCAAATACTTAATCATGAATACCGCTGTTGCCTGCGTATTTCCCTCATAAAAAGGATGAATCTGCCAAATATCACAGGTAAATTTTGATAAATGACCAATGATCTCTTCCATGGAAAGCCCGTTATAAGAAAATTGCTTTTCCGTATTAAAATCATATTCCATTGTTTCCCGGATATTTGTATAAGAAGAATACACAACCGATTCTCCTTTTAAAACCTACTCCCGTTTGGAAATATTATAATCACGAATTTTTCCTGCTTCCTTCAAAACACCCTCAACTAATCTTCTGTGAATACCAATCCATTCCACACTGGAAAAATTAAACGATTTCTCACCGAGCAATCTGGCGATCCTGGAAGAAACAATATCTGCCTCCCGGGTTTTTTCTTCTATCTGATTTCGTTCCTTCCGCTCCTCGTAATAACTGAAAAGTCTTTTCTCTGCTTCGTCAATCGATATTTTACCTTCGATATGATTTTTTGCAGTATCCAATAAATAAGGAGACGTCTGCAACCCATCCACATCCTGAAGACCTATGGCTGTCATCCATGCTTCGCTTTTTTCTTTCTGCGAAGGTTCTCCCTGTCGAATGTATTCACTTAAATCCATTTGCCAGTTATTCTTTGATGACATGTAAGCCTCCCTTCGTTTCACATTCAATCCACACATTCATGAAATATATTGTAATAAAAACATTACTACTGTCCATACGCTCCGTAAAGCACATCTCTCCTCAACAATTCCCCGCATACACCCACTTCAAATGTTTTTCGGCACTGCTTTCAGCCGATATATTTTCTCCACATCTGTCGCCGCTTTGTCCGTCATCTTGTATCGAGGGAAGAACCTGGTCACATGGAGGGGCATGTCGGGATTGATGGAGGCAATCCACTGTGCTTCCTGTTCCATTTCTTCTTCGGAATCGTTTTCTCCGGGTACGATGAGGGTGGTCAGTTCCACATGGCAGCTGCCGGCGGCCCGCTCGATAAAATGTTTCACCGTATCCAGGTCTCCGCCCAGTTTTTTGTAATAGCCTTCGCTGAATCCTTTCAGATCGATGTTCATGGCGTCAATGTAAGGGAGAATCTCGTCCAGAACGGACAGCTCCGCCGTGCCATTGGTAACCAGTACATTTTTCATGCCGCGGGCGTGTACCAGACGGGCGGTATCCCGGACGTATTCGTAGCCGATCAATGGCTCGTTGTAGGTAAAGGCCACGCCGATATTTCCGTACATTTTGCACTGCTCTGCCAGGTCTGCCAGCTCTTCCGGCGACATATGGCGGCAGCCGGTTTCCGATTCGCTGCACATGGAGATTTCATAATTCTGGCAGAATGGGCAGGACAGGTTACAACCGAAGCTGCCCACCGACAGAATCTGACTGCCTGGATGGAAGCGGCGCAGTGGCTTCTTTTCGATGGGGTCGAGCATCAGGGCTGTAAGTTTTCCATAGCTTGTGCTGATGATCGTTCCGTTTTCGTTTTTTCTTGCCCGACAGCGGCCGTACTGCCCTTCTGCCAGAGAACAATGATGAGGACAGACCGGGCAGATGATACGATTTCCTTCTCTTTGCTTCATTAGAAATGTCTCACCACCTCAAACCGTTCCAGTTGAACAGCATCATCGTAAGTAGAGATGCCTGCTTTCTGTTTTGCAATGGTGATCTGGTCTTCGACGGTGTCCACTCCGTCCAGATTCGGCAGCAGCAGTCCCCGCTTGCGGCCTTTTGTTACGATCACACCGTAGCGTTTGACATCCAGTTCGTCCGGAGAGGTGATTGCTTCCGGTGTGCCTAGGACATCAACGCTGTAAACCAGCTTGTCAAGCTCGTCCGACTGTACCGGATGGAAACGCGGATCTTTTGTGGACGCACTGATGGCGTTAGCGATGATTTCTTCCGCGATATTTTTCTGTACCGGAGCAATGGTGCCGATGCAGCCCCGGAGACGTCCTTCTTCTTTCAGGGAAACGAAGACGCCTGCCCGGCTTTCATACATTTCTTCCGGCAGGTCTCTTGGGATAGAGATTTGCTTTCTTTCGCCCACGTAAGCCTCGATGGTCTGACGGGCCAGACGAACATATGCGTCTTCCGATTCTTTCCGGCGTTTGGCTTCATCTGCGATTTTCTCCTCGTACTGACGCAGAAAGTCCCGTTCCGGCGCCCGGCCTTCCACCTCATAGGTACAGACGCCATACCCGACGCCGAAGGTTCCCTCGTGAGATAGCTTTTCCGCTTTTACTGCCAGGCGATCCAGCGTTCCGGCCATGATAACAAAGGAACGGTGCCCACATTCCGCCGCTTTATCGCAGAATTCTTCCGTAAAATCAAAAAGCTGGTCAAAGGCGGCGGCTCCCATGACTTCCATGATGCGGCTGTCGTATTCCGGCCCTTCCTTCTGGAAACCGTAAGGCCCGTCTTCTTTGAGTTTGTGAGACAAATCGCCGCTGCCGATAACGACAATATTTCTTCCACAAAGCTCCGCCGCTTTCTGTATACACTGCCCCAGCATGTAATGCTGCGACAGTGGCAGACCGGACAGTCCGATGCGCACTGTCTTGTAATCCGTATAATAATGATTGAGAAACCAGAGGGGAATCATAGTGGCATGATCGAGCCTGCTGTCCCGCTCCCCCATGGTTCCGGCAGGAATTTCTCTGGCTTCGGCTTCCTGAGACAGGGCTTCCACCAATTCCGTGTCATACTGCACCTGGATTTTTACCTGCGGCGCACGGAACTGACCGAAATCTCCCCGGGCTCCTGTCCCCGGTGAAATGTGAAAATAATCTGCATACATAATAGAATGTGGCGACAGCACCACCACGGTATCCGGCTGCCATGAAGCGATTTTTTTCGCTGCCTCATGATACGCGTCGATGGTCGCCTGAATTGCCTTCTCCTGTCCTCGTCCCACATCCGGTATGATCAGCGGCGGATGAGGAACCATCACTGCACCTTTTACTGCCATAGTAACCCTCCTGTTCCAAATGATATTTTCGGTTAAAAATCATACCGCAGCACAGCGCAGTTTTTCACGCCGAATGCGGCATATTCTTCATTGGTCATCTCATAAAAATACGACTGTACCACTCTGGCAATGCCGTTATGAGCCACCAGTATGTATGTTTTCTCATCGGACTCTGCTTTTACATCGTCCAGCAGATTGTAAATCCTCTGCGCCAGGTGGAGCATGGATTCGCCGCCGTCATAGCGGCAGCAAAAGTCTTCTTTCGCCTTCTTAAATTCCAGCCCGTCTCTGGCAGTGGACTCCCATTTGCCGAAGTTCTGCTCGATGAGCCGAGGTTCCATTCTGGCTGGAATACCGGTGATCTCGGAGATATGCCGGGCAGTCTCCGCCGCGCGGCTGAGCGGTGAGTAGAGGATTTCATCAGCCTGTATGCCTTCCTCCACGATCTTTTTTCCTGTCTCGATGGCCTGCTGATGTCCAAGCTCCGTCAGCGGAATATCCGTTGCCCCGCAGATTTTATTTTCCACGTTCCACACGGTCTGACCGTGACGAACAAAATATACATGTCCCATTATACTGTCCTTTCTCCTTACATAATCTCGAATATCAATATCTTCTCCCGCGGATCTTTCCCTTCAAACAGATCTCCGCAGTCTATCTCGTCCACAAACATCAGCAGCTCCTGCGTCATCAGATACGCCACATATTCATCGGACGGATAATAAAAATAAAGCTGAATGTTTCTGGAATTCTCATAGTAAGAATCCAGAATCCGCGCCATCACTTTCTGCAGGATTTCCACAGAAAATGGATTGAAAAAATAACACCGATCCACTTCAGCGGGAACCGGGTACTGCTCTGCATTTACCAAAACGAAGGAAGCTCTCCTTCCGGACACTGCCGTCTGCTGATTAGACAGCGCACGTTCATACATGCGAGGGTCGTACTCGATTCCCATGGTGCGGCATCGGGTCTGATAAGACAGGTAGAAGTCCACCCGACCTTTCCCGCAGCCATAGTCCAGAAGTACATTTCTTTTGGAAATGTATCCGCTGCCGACCAGCCGTTCCAGGACAGAGTACGGCGTCGGTTCATAAGGATACCGGTACTGGTCCGCCATGGAATCATCCCGCCCGGTGGTTTTGATACGGAGAAGCTTGTCCCATTGCAGGGATAAGCTCTCTTCTGACTGTTGTTTTCCCATAAACTAAAACTTCCTTCCACATTTCGGGCAGTATTCATAATCTTCCTGGGTCTCGAAACCGCAGTTGCCGCAGCGCTTGTACCTGCTTCTCCAGCCAGTCTGCACCTCCGTCAGATGCTCAGGTAAGATCTCGATGTCCTCGCCCCTGGCAATCCGTTTGCCAATAACCGGGTCCAGAGCATAGAGAGTATTGCAGCAGGACATCTGCACATAATATTGTTTGTTCCATTTGAAAACGGGAAGGAAAAACAAAGACAGGCACATGTAAGTCATGTACACCTGATATCTGCCATAAGACCCGCAGTGGCTGCAGATGACCATCTGATTAAAGTTAAAGTCTTTTCTTCCCTGGGTGATACCCATAATAAAAAACATTTGTTGTCGCTCCTGTGTTATTTATCTGTCAGGCTCTTCTTACATACCTTGCATATCACTCCCTTCGGAGTCACAAACAAAATCCGGGCCTTCGCCTTATTACCGATCTTGTCATAAAGGCGTCCTGCGCTCAAAGATTCGCCCAGTACAGTGTAAGGGCTGTTGGCCACGTAACCGATTTTACCAACCCCCTTCAGCAGCACTTTGATTGCCTCCTGATCGTATTCATTGTCCGGTTCTTTTACCAGCCTCACCTTCATGCCCGGTTCCAGAAAGTCGGAACCAAAATAATGCTTTGTTCCTGTTAGGGTAAAATATATCTTTTTCATGCTGTCCTCCTTCATGATCTGACAGACTGTTTCTCTCTGCCAGTAATTCTATTGGAATGGCCGATGGCGTCATAGTTCCAGTGATACAGTGATTACTTATTACTATACGCATAATCACAAATAATTTCAACAGCCGCATTTTAAAAATTCTCGTTACTGGTCACTGCGTGAACAATAACAAATTCCCTCCTCCTGCCGGAAGCCTCCCCTTTTTCCTTCTTGCCAAGGCGAACCGGCTTATGTTAAGATTGTCGTGGCCTGCTGCCCGGGGCGGCAGCAGCGGCCGAATATCGTCAGCGAACGCTGAAGGGAAAATTATGACGGGCTTTCGCGCAGGCGCAGCCCGGGAAAAATACACAGGAGGTTTATGATGCAGACCATAAAGAAGTTTATTCATTATTATGGCCCGTACAAGGCGGTCTTTTTTCTTGATCTTTTGTGCGCGGCCTTTATCAGTCTGGCGGATCTGGCTTATCCGCAGATTCTTCGAACAGCGACCAATACTTTGTTTACCAGAGACAGCGCGGTGATTCTCCGGGCGCTTCCGCTGATTGCTCTGGGACTTTTTGCCATGTATCTGGTGCAGAGTCTTTGTAAATATTACGTGAGTTATCAGGGGCATATGATGGGCGCTCATATGGAGCGGGACATGCGCCAGCAGCTTTTTGACCATTATGAGAAACTTTCTTTTTCTTATTACAGCCAGAATAATTCCGGTCAGATGATGAGCAAACTGGTGTCGGATCTGTTTGATATCGCGGAGTTTGCGCACCATGGGCCGGAGAATCTTTTTATTTCGCTGGTGAAGATCATCGGTTCCTTTATTTTCCTGTTCCTTATCAACTGGCGTCTGGCGCTGCCGCTGGTTTTTCTTGTTTTCTGTATGTTTGTGTTTTCCTTCCGCCAGAACCGTCGGATGCAGGAAACATTTATGGAAAACCGGAGAAAGATCGGAGATGTGAACGCCAGCCTGCAGGATACGCTGGCGGGCATCCGGGTGGTGCAGTCTTTTGCCAATGAAGACATCGAGCGGGAGAAATTTAAGAAGAGCAACCATGCATTTCTTCTTTCCAAACGAGATAATTATAACTGTATGGGAAGTTTCATGGGCTGGAACCTGTTTTTTCAGGGTATGATGTATCTGGTGACCCTCGTTTACGGAGGCTATCTCATCGCCAGGGGACTGATGGCTCCAGCGGATCTTGCCATGTATGCCCTATATATCGGTATTTTCATTAATCCGATCCAGATTCTGGTGGAGCTGATCGAGACCATGCAAAAAGGTATGTCGGGATTCCGCCGTTTCCTGGATGTGATGGAAACGGAGCCGGAGATCACAGACGCGCCGGATGCACACGAGCTGGAAAATGTACAGGGACACGTTTGTTACGAGGATGTTTCCTTCCATTATAGTGATGATAATACGCCGGTGCTCTCTCATGTCTCTTTTGAGATTCCGGCCGGAAAGTCCATCGCCCTTGTGGGGCCGTCCGGCAGCGGCAAGACGACCATCTGCTCTCTTCTTCCCCGTTTTTATGATGTGACGGGCGGAAGGATCACTATAGACGGCCAGGATGTGCGCACGCTGACCCTGAAAAGTCTGCGCAGTCAGATCGGTATGGTGCAGCAGGACGTGTATCTGTTCTGTGGTACCATCAAAGAAAATATCGCCTACGGCAAACCGGGCGCTTCCATGGAGGAAATTATTGCGGCGGCGAAGCGCGCCAACATTCATGACTTTATTGAAGAGCTGCCGGATGGGTATGATACATATGTGGGCGAGCGGGGCACCCGTCTGTCCGGAGGACAGAAACAGAGGATTTCCATCGCCCGGGTATTCCTGAAGAATCCGCCGGTGCTGATTCTCGACGAGGCCACCAGCGCGCTGGATAATGAGAGCGAACGCTGGATTCAGCAAAGTCTTGAGGAACTGTCCAAAGACAGAACTACCATCACCATCGCCCACCGTCTGTCCACCATCCGCAACGCGGACGAAATCATCGTGATCACCGAGGACGGCATCGCCGAGCGAGGCACCCATGAGAGTCTTCTGGAACAGGGAGGCATCTACGCTCATTATTACAATATGTAGAATAAAAGATAAAATATGGCACTGTCCGCTAAAAAATCGCTGGCAGACACAAAAAAACTACCCTTGAATATTTCATGGGACTTATCTTATAATGGAACGGCACAGATGCCGGGGTATCGTTCTTCGGATATCTGAAAATGTAACTTATGTGCAAAAGAAAGAGAGGACACTATGGAAAAATTTTTTAAGTTGAAGGAAAATGGCACCACATTTTCCACTGAGGTTATGGCAGGTCTTACTACCTTCTTTACCATGGCTTATATCATTGCGGTCAATCCGAGCGTATTGAGCCAGTCAGGCATGGAATGGGGCGCTGTATTTCTGGCAACAATCATCGCGTCGATCATCGGTACGCTGGTGATGGGACTTTTTGCCAATGTACCGTATGCACAGGCTCCGGGTATGGGTCTCAATGCATTTTTCGTGTACACCGTTTGTTTCGGTCTGGGCTTTACCTGGCAGCAGGCGCTGTCCATGGTATTTATCTGCGGTATCTTTAATATCATCATCACAGTGACAAAAGTCCGCAAGTTTATTATCAAGGCCATCCCAAACAGCCTGCAGAACGCCATCGGCGGCGGTATCGGCGTGTTTGTGGCATATATCGGCCTTTTAAATGTAGGCATTATCAGTTTTGATTCCGGAGTTCCGGCCATTGCCACTCTGAATCAGCCTGTTTTCTGGCTGTTCCTGATCGGTCTTGTTCTGACCATCGTACTTCTTGTGTGCAATGTAAAGGGAGCTATTCTGATCGGTATCGTGGTGACGACCCTGATCGGTATCCCTATGGGCGTTACGACAGCCAGTGATTCCGTGAGCTTCTCGGAGGCATGCGCTGCTCTTCCATCCACCTTTGGAGCAATTTTTACGTCAGAAGGACTTCCATCCCTGTTCAATGATGTTTCCAAGCTTCCGCTGGTACTGGTAACTATTTTTGCCTTCAGTATCTCCGATACCTTTGATACCCTTGGAACCTTTATCGGAACCGGACGCAGAAGCGGTATTTTCAGCGAGGAAGATGAAAAAGCCATGGATTCCAGTTCAGGATTTAAGTCAAAAATGGACAAGGCTCTCTTTGCAGACGCCATCGCCACCTCCATCGGCTCTATCTTCGGAACATCCAACACCACTACTTTCGTGGAAAGTGCTTCCGGTATCGGTGCCGGCGGACGTACCGGTCTGACCAGCGTTGTCGTGGCCATCTGTTTTGCCATCAGCGCCTTCCTGGCAACCTTTGTGAGCGCTATTCCATCTGCAGCCACCGCTCCGGCTCTGGTTGTTGTCGGCATTATGATGACCTCCGCCTTTAAGGAGATCCAGTGGGAAGACTTTTCCGAGGCGGTTCCTGCATTCTTTGCCGGACTGTTCATGGCGCTTTGCTACAGTATTTCTTACGGTATTGCCTTTGGCTTTATCTCCTACTGTATCGTAAAAATCTGCAAGAAAGAAGCAAATACCATCCATCCGATTCTCTGGGTGGCAACGGTTCTGTTTATCTTAAACTTCGTGCTTCTGGCAATCATTTAGGAATTATGTCATGGAAAAATTGTCTTACAGGAAAATAATCACAGTGGCCAGCATGCTGTTCGGCATGTTTTTCGGAGCAGGGAATCTGATTTTCCCTGCCTCCATGGGCCAGCTTGCCGGACGGAATATGTGGCAGGCGTCGGCGGGATTCCTGATCACCGGAGTCGGTCTGCCGCTTCTTGGCGTGGCCGCTCTGGGCATCAGCCGCGAAAACGGCCTGCTGGGTCTTGCCAGCCGGGTCGGAAAGAAGTACGGCCTCTTTTTTACCTGTGCGCTTTATCTGACCATCGGCCCGTTTTTTGCCATCCCGAGATGTGCCACTGTTTCCTACACGGTGGGAATCGAGCGTATTCTGCCGGGAACGGGACAGTCTCTGGGGCTGGCAGTATTTTCTCTGCTCTTCTTCGGAGCTGTTCTTTTCTTTTCCCTTCGTCCGGGAGAGATTCTCACTTGGATCGGCAAGGTATTAAATCCGCTGTTTCTGGTTTTTCTTGCCATATTAATCCTACGGGCGCTGACGGCTCCCATGGGAGAAATCTCTGCCGTTGATCCGCAGGGCGCGTATCTGACAGGAGCCTTCGCCACGGGACTTCTGGAAGGATATAATACGATGGATGCGCTGGCGGGACTTGCCTTCGGCATCATTGTGGTGGATGTGATCCGCAGTCTCGGCGTCACGGAACCGGGTGCTGTGGCCAAAAATACGGTGCGGGCAGGTATTTTCAGCTCTTTTCTGATGGCAGTGATCTATGTTCTTGTCACCGCGGTGGGTGCTCAGAGCCGCGGGATGTTTGCGGCTGCCGCCAATGGCGGGGAGGCTCTTGCGCAGATCGCGCAGCATTATTTTGGAAGCGCCGGCGCTCTTATTCTGGCAGTCACTGTCACAATCGCCTGCCTGAAAACAGCAGTGGGCTTAATTACCAGCTGTGGGGAAACCTTTGTGAACATATTCCCAAATGGTCCTTCCTACCGGGTATGGGCCATCCTGTTCTGCCTGCTGTCCTTCCTCATCGCCAATCTGGGGCTGGACGCCATCATCGCTTACTCCATGCCGGTGCTGATGTTTTTATATCCTCTGGCCATTGTACTGATTCTTCTGACCCTGTGCGGCAAAATGTTTCATAATAATCAGACGGTTCTTCAGTGGACCATTGGATTTACAACCGCAGCGGCGTTCTTTGATCTGCTTCGGGCGCTGCCGGAAGGTACAAAAGCTGTTCTTCATCTGAACGGAGTTGTGGAGTTTGCCGCCGATGTGCTGCCGCTGGCAGAGGCCGGGTTCGGATGGCTGATTCCGGCTGTGATTGGATTTATAGCGGGGCTTGCTGTATCCTCTGCCAGAAAAAAGAGACATTTCCAGTAACTGTACATTTGCTCATTTAAGGCGTGTACCCGGATATTCTTATGTTCCGGACACGCCTTTTCTATTTCTCCTGACAATAAAAGATCTGCGTTCTGAAAGAATCAATCCCCCCAGCGTCAGTGCGATGCCCGCCGCGGTCATCCATGTAAGGGGCTCCCG
The DNA here is from genome assembly GCF_002161065.1 of Eubacterium sp. An11. GTDB lineage: Bacteria > Bacillota > Clostridia > Lachnospirales > Lachnospiraceae > Anaerobutyricum > Anaerobutyricum faecale. Next base: position 46,775 of record NZ_NFLV01000003.1, read on the forward strand.
CAGAATCAGCGCGGAGGCCGCCACCGTGATGACCGGGTCCAGATAAATATAAATACTCGTCGTTACAGCTCCCAGCACCTTCACCGCATAATTCCAAGACACAAAGCAGAGCGCAGAAGCGCCCAATCCCAGAAAAAGAATATTAAACAGATACACCGGATTGGCAAATCTTTCCGGTGCAAAACGAAAATCAAAAATAAAAAGAGCCGGAATCATAAAAAGGATACCGTAGAAAAAGGTTCGCCGCGTCGTCAGAATCGTATGATAACCAAAGCCGCTGATTTTTTTTGTGAAAATAGAATAGCAGGCCCAGAGAAAAGCGGCCAGCAGCGCCAGCAGATCGCCAAGCGGATTCACATGCAGGGACGAGCCGTTAAAGCTGATGAGGGCGATTCCTGCCATGGCCGCCAGAAAACCTGCAAAAAAACCAGCGCCGAGCTTCTCTTCATTTTTTAAAAAAATGCGGGATAAGATGGCGGTAAAAAACGGCGCCACAGAAATAATAATCCCCACATTGGAAGCCATAGTATAAGTCAGCGCGATATTTTCCAACAGATAATAGAGACACACGCCGCACAGCCCTGCCACCGCAAAGGTGAGTTCCTGTTTTAACGTGGTTTTCTTCATCCGGTGCGGATATATGAGCGACAATACCAGCAGTCCCATGACAAACCGGAAAAAGAGAATCTCCACCGGCTGAAAATCTGCCAGCATCACTTTTGTCGATATAAATGTCGTTCCCCAGATGAACGTGGTCAGCAGGGCACACAGATGACCGGCTTTTGTCTGTTGATTCATATTATTTCTCTCCCGTCTCTCCATTCATTGTCTGAGGCCGGCACGACTGCGGCAGCCTCATCTCAATGAACGGCATTTTTTTGCAAAATACTTTTACAAGTATAGCAAAAAAGAGAAACGGATTCAATGTTTTCGATAGTTTTACAATGAATGGCCGCAATAATCGGCCAGAATCTCCATGGCAATCTGCCGTGCATCCGTACTGGAAACGTCTTCTCCCTCATTTTCTCCCAGATACACACAGAAATACACATTTCCTTCCGGCGTTTCTGTAAAGCCGGTGAACCAGGCGTCTACGAGCACCCCATGTGCCTTCCCTGTTCCGGTTTTTCCGTACACCGTACAGTCCGCGATGTTCTGCTCTTCTGCCCGCATTACATTTTTCAGTTCTTCTATTGTATTCCCGGAATATATGGTATCCTTTCCGAAAATGCGTTCCATCACTTCTGTCTGCTCTTTCGGTGAGATCTGCAGAGAAGATTCAATCCAGAAGCCAGTCAGCGCGCGGTTGTCATTATTGGTATTCTGCCGTCCTTCCCAGTCGGAAATGTCACAGTTACCATAGGAAAGCGTATCAAGCGCTTCCTGCATCCGCTCTTTGCCAATCTCGTCAATGACTTCCCGGAAATACCAGACGCAGGAGGTTCGGAACGCTTCTTCAAAATCAATATCTTTATTCCAGTCCTCATTCCAGAATTCCTCGCCACTCCACGAGCGGGTAGAATCTTCCGGTACGATCGTTCCGTCCTCCAATGCTGTGAGGGAAGAGATGATTTTAAATGTGGAGCAGGGAGAACGCCTCGTGTTCGCCAGCTCTTCATTATAAATCATATATTTATTGTTGGAAGGATCGTAAATGACTGCCGCTCCGTTCAGGCCGTCAAAATACGAAGACCAGTCCGCTTCTTCTGTCTGCGGAGCAGGCGCTTCTGTGTCGGATTCCGGCGATACTTTTTCTGCTTCTTCAACCGGGACGCCGCTCATTCCTGTCCCTGTATTATTTTCCACTTCTGTCTGCTCATCACCATTCATTTGCTCCTTTCCCTCGCGGGACGTTTCCGTGCAGCCCGCCGATAAAACAGCACAGAGCAGCACCATGCAAATACATAATAAAAAATTTTTCTTTCTCATCATTTCCTCTTTCCTGACGCATTTACTGCGTCAATGATGGTAGATTTGGAAGTTTACTTCAAACCTTCCTCCATCTTACATTTGTAGTATTTATAGTTATGCCTATTATCTTACACAAGTAAGATTACAATGTCAAGAAATCCGGCACTTTTCTCTTTTTAAAAATGTACCTCTCATTACTGGTCACTGCACGAACAGTAACTACCTCTCTTCTTTTCTTGACGTTCTGCCCAAAATCCTTTACCATGAATGTAGAATGTGTACCAATGGTACCGATCACTATTTCTTACAGGAGGAGTTCTCTATGAGAATTTATGTTGACGCCAATGCCGGACGGGACGGCAACGGCACAAAAGAAATGCCTTTCAGACAGATTAATGACGCGGCGCAGATGGCTGTGCCTGGGGATGAAGTCCTGGTGGCCCCCGGCGTTTACCGGGAATATGTGAATCCTCTTCACGCCGGAACGGAAGAAAACCGAATTATTTACCGCAGTACGGAGCCCCTGGGCGCTGTGATCACCGGCGCAGAAGAAATGAAGCAATGGCAGCCATATGAAGGAGATGTATGGGTCTGCCGGGTATCCAATTCCATTTTCGGAAAATATAATCCTTATACAACCTATGTCTACGGAGACTGGTATTTTGCCGGCCGGAACAAACATACCGGCGCAGTCTATCTCAACGATAAGATGCTGTACGAGGCAGACAGCCTGGAAGACTGTCTTAAGGGCGAGGTGTACGAGTATTCCTGGGAGCCGGAAGCTTCTGTCTATAAATGGTATTCCGAGCAGGATACCGCCCGCAATGAAACTATCCTCTACGCAAACTTCCAGGGCAAAAATCCTAACGAAGAAAAAGTGGAGATCAACGTGCGCCGGGAGTGTTTCTTTCCGGAGGAAACCGGCGTAAACTATATCACGGTCAGCGGCTTTCGCATCGAGAAAGCAGCCACCACCTGGGCGCCGCCGGCGGCTTTTCAGGACGGAATGATCGGCCCCCACTGGTCCAAAGGCTGGATCATCGAGGACTGTGATATCAGCAACAGCAAATGTGCCGGCATCTCTCTGGGCAAATATCTGGACCCGGACAACGAGCATTATTTTACTAACAAGCATGTCAAAAGTCCGACCCAGATGGAACGGGACGCCGTATGCCGTGGCCAGTATCACGGATGGCTCAAAGAAAAAGTGGGCAGCCATATCATCCGCCGCTGCAACATCCACCACTGCGAGCAGGACGGCATCTGCGGACGGATGGGCGGCGTGTTCTCGATTATTGAAGACAACCACATCCATCATATCAACAATATGATGGAGCTTGGCGGAGCAGAAATCGCCGGTATCAAGATGCACGCCGCCATCGACGTCACCTTCCGCCGCAATTATATTCATCACTGCACCATGGGAATCTGGTGTGATTGGGAAGCTCAGGGCGTCCGCATCACGCAAAACCTTTTCCATGACAACCAGCGCCCGGCTTACGCCAAACAGTTGAAGGGAAGCATGATGAGTCAGGATCTCTTTGTGGAAGTGAGTCACGGCCCGACCCTCATCGACAATAACATTCTGCTCTCCGACGCCTCTCTCCGACTGGCCACCCAGGGCGTCGCTATGGTACATAACTTAATCTGCGGCTCACTCACCGCCGTGGGCGCCGGCACAGACAGCATAGTGGAAGGCGTAAACCGCGCCCGCTACACGCCGTACCACATGCCGCACCGCACGGAAGTCATGGGCTTTATGACCATCCTTCACGGTGACGACCGTTTCTATAACAATATCTTCGTCCAGAAATGGCCGGCAGAACCATTCCTGATCATCCGGGACAGCGAGGAAGGCTGCGACGAAGAAAACCGCGAAGTAGGCACCCATGTACTGGACGAATACCCGACTTACGAAGAATGGATCCAACATTTTGACATGGATACAGACACCCCGGATATGAAAAAACTGGAACCGTTCCATTTCCGCCATCTTCCGGTCTGGTCAGACGGCAACGCCTACTTTGGCGGCGCAAAAGCATGGAAGAACGAGCAAAATTATCTGTTCGACGCAGACCGTGACATAAAAGTGGAGCTGATCTCCCGGGACGATGCTCCATGCCTGTCCACCAATCTTTACGATTACCTGAACGACTTTTCCGCGGAAATGATCCACAGCGACACCCTCGGATGCGCTTTTGAGCCGGAACAGCGCTTTGAGAATCCGGACGGCACCGCCATCACCTTTGACCGGGATTATTTTGGCAGCCACCGGGGCCTTACGATTCTTCCTGGACCGTTCGCCAGCCCGGAAGACGCGAAGAAGCCGTTGTGGTAGAAGGATTATAAATGTAACATATGCGCGCTTAGATAAAAAGAAAACTTTTATCCAGCGCGCATAACTGCTCTTTTAATTCACATCCAACTTTTTATTTAGTTTTTTATCAAAGCTGATTACATTATCACCCAGTTTACGATGTCTCGCAATGAGAATGCAGTCTACAAAGTCAAGAGATGTTTCCGCAAATAACTGCAAAGAAAAACTCATCACCTCTTTGTCTTTCATATGGATTTCTTCCAGAAAATCAATCAAGGTATTTGCAATTTCTATTCGGGAAATTCCATATACCCTTTTTAATACATACACAACTTCTGCAAGAACCTCGGGTATAGTAAATGCGCCCCTTTCTATAATCTGTTTTGATTGTTCTGACATTTGGGGATGATCCGCAAGAAGATATCGCAATATGACATTTGCGTCAATCAGACTCTTCATGTTTTTCAGCCATCGCTTTCTCAAAAGCTATTTTTTCCTGCTCCATTTTCAGATAATCTGCATATTTGGCAAGGCGGCCATAAGAACTGCTTCGATTTGCCGAAACAACAAAAGGCATGCCATTCTCAAGCACACTTTGTTTGGTAAAAATACGTACTGCTTCTGCCAAGGAAGTTCCCATCTCCCTATAAAGTGCTTCTGCCTGTTCTTTTAATTCTGCATCCATCCGAACTTGTAATGTTGCTTCTTTTGCCATTGTATCGCCTCCTTTTTTGTAATACAATTGTATTACAAAAGAAATACGATGTCAATTCAAAAATAAAAATAAATGCTCATTTGTTTTTTCAATATTGAAACGTGCATTCTTTCTTACTCAAAACTAATTTTTCTCTCTTTTAACAACTTTTACAGAAACCTCCCGGTCACGCTCTCCGGCGTATTTTTTATCTCCTCCGGCGTTCCGGCGGCGACGATCCGCCCTCCCTCGGTTCCGCCGCCCGGTCCCATGTCGATGATGTAATCGGCGTTTCGGATCACGTCCAGATCATGCTCAATGACAATGACTGTGGCGCCGTGCTCCATCAACGTCCGGAAAACGTGGAGCAGAGTCTGAACGTCCAGCGGATGAAGTCCTATGGTCGGCTCGTCAAACACAAAGACGGAGGCCGTCTGTAATTTTCCCATCTCGCTGGCCAGTTTCAGACGCTGGGCTTCGCCGCCGGACAGACCCGGCGTCTCTTCTCCCAGGGTGAGGTATCCCAGTCCCAGTTCTTTTAGAACCTCTAATCTCTGACAGACAGTTTTCATTCCTTTACAAACGGTAAGTGCCGTATTCACATCCATGGACATCAGTTCCGGAAGGGAAAAAGCCGTTTCCCTCATCTGTGTGGACACAGCCACGGCTTTATCTGTCTGCAGGGATTCTGCCTCATTTTTCTTCTTCCGGCGGACTGCAGATTCTTCCATGTGATATTTAATCTCATAAGCTTCCCTGGCGTAGCGGGAACCCCGGCATTCCGGACAAGGGATGTCCACATCCGGAAGGAACTGCACGTCCAGGCTGATAACGCCGGTACCATCGCAGACCGGGCAGCGCAGTTTCCCCGTATTATAGGAAAAATCGCCTGCCTTATAGCCGGCCTGTTTCGCTTCCGGCAGCTTTGCAAAGGTCTTTCGCAGCAGGTCATGGACATTGGCGTAGGTTGCCACCGTGGAGCGGACATTGATACCAATGGGAGCGGCGTCAATGAGTTTTACCTGCTCCACGCCTTCCGCTTCGATGCTTTGCACATGCTCCGGCAGTTTTTCTTTTCGGGTCATCGCTTCCAGAGCCGGAACCAGACTCTCCAGGATCAGCGTGGTCTTTCCGGAACCGGAAACTCCCGTGACCACGGTCAATCTGCCCTTTGGAATGGACACATTTAGTGGTTTTACCGTATGGATGGCATCGGTGGAAAGACGAATACATCCTTCACCAAATATCTCTGTGTTACATTGAGTTGCTGCGGACCCGGGAACCTCTTTTTCATTTTTTCTCTGCAGATTTGCAGCCGTTTCCCCTGTCTCCGGTTCTTTTGTCAACTGTTTTTCTCCATCCTGCGTCTTCTTAGCGTTATTTATGTAAACCTCTTTCAGAAACGGCCCAATCTTTGACTGCACATTTTTTGTGAGAGAGGCCGGGCTGCCTTCCGCGATCACCTGCCCGCCGTCGACTCCCGCACCCGGGCCCATCTCGATGATCCAGTCAGCCTCTGACAGAATCTGCGTGTCGTGGTCCACCAGAATAATGGAGTTGCCGTCGGCGATGAGATCATGCATCACTCCGGTGAGACCCACGATATTGGCCGGATGCAGACCGATAGACGGTTCATCAAGAACATACAAAACGCCCGTGGTCCGGTTGCGGACAGCCCGTGCCAGCTGCATTCTCTGGCGCTCTCCCGTGGATAAAGTGGATGCGGCACGATCCAGGGTCAGATAGCCAAGCCCCAGGTCCAGCAATCGTCTGGCCGCCGTTTCAAAAGACTCGCAGATGCTCTCTGCCATGGGACGCATTTCTTCCGGCAGAGAAGCCGGCACTCCTCTCACCCATTCCGTCACCTCCGACAGCGTCATCTGACAGACTTCATCCAGGGACAGTCCGCAGATTTTTGGCGCCCGGGCTTTCTCAGAAAGACGCGTACCGCGGCACTTCGGGCAAGGCGTCTGCTTTAAGAACTTTTCCACCCGCTTCATACCCTTTTCATCTTTTACCTTTGCCAGCGCATTTTCCACCGTATAAGTGGCATTAAAATAAGTAAAATCCAGTTCTGTCCCCTGATCTGCGTTTTTCGGCATATAAAAAATGTGTTTCTTTTCCGCCGGTCCATTATATACAATATCTTTTTCTTTCTCCGTAAGATCCCGGAAAGGCACATCGGTGCGGACGCCCATGGCCCGGCAGACATCCGTCATCAGTGACCACATGAGGCTCTTCCATGGCGCTACCGCTCCCTCGTCAATGGTAAGAGATTCATCGGGCACCAAAGTATTTTTATCTACCGTCCACACGGTTCCCGTTCCGTCACATTCCGGGCAGGCGCCCTGACTGTTAAAAGCCAGTTCTTCTGCCGACGGCGCGTAAAAGGAAACTCCGCACACCGGACAAGTCAGCGTTTTCTCCGCCGCCACCGCCAGAGTCGGCGGATGATAATGTCCGTTGGGACAACGATGGCTGGCCAGCCTGGAAAACATCAGCCGCAGACTGTTTAACAATTCTGTCCCGGTGCCAAAGGTGCTGCGGATGCCGGGAATCCCCGGTCTCTGGTGAAGCGCCAGCGCTGCCGGCACATGAAGCACCTCATCCACCTGCGCTTTTGCCGCCTGGGTCATCCTCCGTCTCGTATAAGTGGACAGCGCATCCAGATATCTTCGGGACCCTTCCGCATACAAAACGCCCAGCGCCAGCGAAGACTTGCCGGAACCGGACACACCGGCGATTCCCACAATTTTATGCAGAGGGACATCCACATCAATATTTTTCAGATTATGTACTTTCGCCCCGCGAATGATTATTTTATCAATCATAAACTTCTCCCTGTTTCCTTGCAAAATAATTCCCCGTTTTTCAAAGTCGTATCAAAAACCTGAAACAGTCCCGACAAAAAAGAATACAATGTATCATTGGTCATCTTATTGATCTTCTCATCTTTTAAAAGCTCCTGCATGGGTTCCATGGGACTGCACTCACCGCAGATATCCACACCGATCACATTTTGATGTTCAAACACCTGAAGAAGCAGCTTCTCAAGGATTCGAAGTGACATACTCCCCTGATTCCAGTTGGTCCGCGCGCCGTTTTTGTCCAGAACATCCTTATCAATAGAAATGTACACCGGAAGTTTCATCTGGATCCCGGACAACTTCCCGTCTATGACTTGCTCATCGATTTCCTCCATGCTGATGCAGACCAGCCTGTCCGCAAACTCTGACGGAATCTCTTCTATGCTTTTTTGTTCCGGCCCCACAAGAATCAGCTGTCTCAGACTGGAGTGACTGCGCAGCAGCTCCGCCGCCCAGTTTCCGCAGCTTAACATCCCCGGAAGCAGTGATGGCTGCATATCACTGTGATGATCGTAAAGAACGAGCGAAAACGGAAAAGAAACCTTTTCCGCAAAAAACTTCGTCGCATAATGATAATTTCCGTTATCCAGAAAATGAATCCCATGGGGGCTGCAGGCGGCCAGACGCCTGCGGATCTCATTCTCCGCCTCTTTTGTACAATACATGTTTGTGCCTTCAATGTCACTTAAATCAATTCTTTTTAATCCTCTGATCTTTGATTCAATGTCTTTAGGATAAATATGTGAAAAATCAAGAATAACATTCTCGCAAATCTTCAAACTTCTGTCCTCCTATTCTTCATTTTCCTTTTTTTATTTTACTATTTTCACCGCCGGTAAACAAGGCAGAAATATATCACGCAAATAATCCACAAATAATCGATACCGTCGGGAAAGTTCCGCCAGAACATTCGGACAAAAGATCATCCGGCGTCCAATTCGAACGCCGGATGATCTTATACACATCTCTTCTTCTGTATCATTTATTTATTTTTTATTCTGGCGCCTTTCCGAAAAAAGCCTCATAAATCTGCGGCGTAATATCTTTATCTGTCTCATATTTTTTGCTGCAGATCATCAACTGATGCTCGGTCACGGCAAAAGAAATAATTCTGTTTCCCGCAGTCAGTTCCAGGGGATAGCATCCGCTCATCTCCGCTCTTTGACTTTCCCGCAGATTCAGAGATTGCAGCAGAGAAAAAATGGAAGCTATGGTCTCCTTGTTCGTGGTAGTGTAACATCTGCCATTTCGCCAGAACGAAAGCTCCGTGGTGTCCTTTTCCAGCTGGTTCGTAAAAATCGCTTTGGCACTCCGGTACTCTTTCGCATTGGCATTGGCAAAATGAGACACGATAAATCCTGACAAAATGAGAATAATAGCTGCGGCCACGGCTGGAACCAGGAACGTGTGTGTTTTTACTTTTTTCATAGGCGCCTCATTTCTGTTGATTTTTTGCAAAATCAACTCTGCTGTTTGTTATTTGGTTGCATTTTTGTACTAATGTGTTGTAATATATTATACCATCTCATAAACAGACAGGCAATTATTTTAGTTCATACTTCTTTCAAAAGATTTTCGAAGAAAGAGTTCTTTAATGTCTTTATAATATAAACGTTTGAGGAAGCGATTTTGTGACAAAAAAATGCAATTTATTTTACATTACTTGCCGAATCTGCTCATATACATTTTCTGCGTCTATCACATGGTACGGTTCCGTATAATGATTCCCGTCGGCTTTCGCGGTGACAAGGATGTACTCTCTGCCGTTAATCTCTGCCAGACTGGCAAGACAGAGCCCGGCTTTCTCCGTGTACCCGGTCTTGCCGCCCAAAATATTGTCATCGCTGATACCGGCGTTGTCCATGGCCTGAAACATGGTGTTATAAAAAGTAAATCCTTCCGGATGTTCATTTGTCGGTGGAACACTGTAGCGCCTGGCGGTAAGAGCCTGACGGAATGTCTCGTTCTTCAGCGCATATCGAAGTAAGACAGCCATATCTTCCACCGTGCTGTAATGCTTTTTATCCTGCAATCCTGTCACATTGGAAAAATGAGTATCCCTCATACCCAGTTCTTCTGCCTTTTCGTTCATTATATCCACAAAGGCTTTTTCTGAACCGGCGATATGTTCTGCAAAAGTCAGGCAGCATTCCGCCCCGGACGGAAGCAGAATACCATAGAGTAAATCTTTCCATGTTACTTCTTCCCCCGGCTGAAATCCCGCCAGAGAAGCATCTTCTGCATATAATGAAGAAAAAATATCTGACGGAACCGTTGTCTTCTCTCCCATCTTATCTGTATGCTCAATGGCCACAATAGCTGTCATGATTTTTGTCAGGGACGCCGGATAGATTCGAGCTGTACTTTTCTGTTTTGCCAGCACATTTCCGGATTCCACATCCATAAGCACCGCATAGGGACTATTCAGTTTTTTCAGATTGACGCTGCCTTCCGGAAGCACATCAGAACCGGAGGACAGATTTTTTCCGCTTTCCGTAAAAAATGGGATTTGGGGAACAGAAGAAGAAATCTTCATTCCAGCAGCGATGATCATGACGGCAATCGCAGCGGCGCAAATTTTTTTCCATTTTGATTTTCTGTGTTTTTTCATAAAAATACCCTGCCTTTCCTTGGTATACGAGGGAATGTCTCTTGCCACGCCGGATTTCCCGGCATCGACAGGCCTGGGAGCATATCCCTTCTTATACTCTATAGAGCAGGGTTCAAAAAATCAGGTTCATCGGTATCAGACATAACGTTTATGGAAATTTACCCTTTTACAACGAAAACAGAACTTTCATTACACCCGCCAGAAGCATCACCGCCACCGGGCTTACTTTCGTTTTGCGGAGCAGAATGAAACACAGAATGAAAATAAGTACCATTTCCCACTGAATGCCATTCAGTGTTATTTTCTGCCCGTTCTGGAAAAAAGCGGTCAGTAAAATAGACAAGCCAGCAGATGCGATCATTGCCACCACAGCCGGCCGAAGGGTTGTGAGAGCACCGTTTAAAAGGCTGCCATTCCGATATTTCAGATAAAGATTTGCCAGGATGAAAATGATGATACAGGACGGAAACACACATCCCGCCGTGGCAGCCACTGCTCCGGGGATTCCCGCAATGCGGATACCCACAAAGGTGGCAGAATTGACGGCGATGGGTCCTGGAGTCATCTGAGATATGGTGATCAGATCCGTAAATTCTGAAACGGTCATCCAGTGATGAAGTGTGATCACCTGATTTTCAATGAGTGGAAGAGCCGCATATCCTCCTCCAAAACTGAACAATCCAATCTGCAAAAAACTCAGAAAAAGCTGCAGGTATATCATAATCCCGCCCTCCTTTCATCCATCCTTATCGAATGTCTGTTCTTACGGCTTCCATTTTTTGAAATTGTCTGGAAAACGCCCAAAGCCAGACAGATAAGAATCACATAAATGACGTTCACGCCGAAAAAACTGGTGGCGGCAAAAGATACGCCCATAATTATAATAGAAGAAATGCGTTTTTCCCTCATCACTCCCGCCGCCATATCGTAAGTCACAGAAGCAATCACCGCGCCCACGCCAGCCTGCATTCCCGTGAGCATCTGACCGATAAGTACATTTTCCCGAAAAGTATCATAACACACTGAAATCAGGGAAAGTATACCAAAGGGCGGCAGTATGGTGGCAGCCACGGCGGTGACCGCGCCGGCAATGCCAGCCAGTTTATATCCCACTACCACTGCTCCGTTGACCGCGATGGCTCCCGGCGCCGATTCCGCGATGGCAATCAGATCCAGCATTTCCTTTTCCTCTATCCAGTGATATTGATCCACAAATTTCTTTTTCATCAGCGTGACAATGACATACCCTCCGCCGAAGGTGAAGGCACTTAAATAAAGAGTCGATATAAAAATCTGAATCAATATTTTTCTTTTTTCTCCCATGGCAGTTTCCTCCTTCTGCCAACAGTATACCGCCCCTTGACTCATAAGAAAAATAGTATTATTTTATGATAAAGATAATATTTTTATTATATATTGAAAATATATTTTATTTCAAGCAAATGTATCCCATGTAAATATCTTCATTTTTTCATTGGACTTAAAATGTAATCTACAATAACAGGGAAGGAAGGATTCTCATGACACTTCGCCATATGAAAATATTTGTGACTGTATTTCAACAGGGCAGCATCACCGGAGCCGCCAGAGATCTGCATCTGGCGCAGCCTTCCGTAAGTCTCGCCATCAAAGAACTGGAAAACTATTATGGGCTCCGACTTTTCGAGCGCATCGGCAGGCACATTTCCCCCACAGAAGGAGGAAAAGAATTTTATGGCTACGCCGTACACATCGTTTCGTTATTCCAGGAAATGGAAAAGAAAATGAAAAATTGGGACGCCGTCGGTTCCATCCGCATTGGCACCAGCATTACCATCGGCACGCATATCCTCCCCGCGCTGACCCGCCGCTTTCAAAGGGAATATCCAAAACTGCACCTGGAAGCCATCATCAGCAAATCTTCCGACATCGAACAGCATATTTTAAATAACTCCATCGACATCGGCCTCATTGAAACCCAGCCGGAACATCCGGAACTGACCTTCATCCCTTTCATGGAAGATACCATGTGCGCCATCGTTCCCTGTCATCACCCCCTGACCCGGCAAACAGATGTCTCCCTATCCCAGCTGGCTGAATACCCTTTTCTCATGCGGGAACACGGCAGCGCCGGCAGAGAAATCCTTGACGCCGCCCTTTCTCTGCAGCAGATTTCTGTCCGACCGGTATGGGAAAGTTCCAGCACTCAGGCTATTGTCCGGGGTGTATCAGAAGGCATCGGCGTGGCTGTGCTTCCCTATTTGCTGGTAGAGAGAGACATCAGAGAAAAACTTGTCGCAATGGTTCCCCTGACCGAACCCATCCGGAGAAATCTCAATATCATCTACCACAAAAGCAAATATCTGACGCCAAATATGCTGGCCTTTATAGATTTGTGTCAAAAGGAATCCTTCTCCAAAGATTTTTCAGTATGATAAAGACTCCTGTATTGATATAAAAAGTGGCAGGGATGATAGATCATCTCTGCCACAAAAAACTATTCTTATCACAATACAATTATAAAAAGAGTTGTCATCAGCTTTTATGAAAGAATCTCATCTTTCTTCTCAAAAATCGCCTCAATGGCAGCGCAGGCCGGGCAGTCACAATATTTTCCTCCTGCCTCTTTGATTCCCTTTGCGTGAGCAGCCACTTCTTTTGTCTTTTCTGCTCCAAATACCTGTGCGCCGGCGTCCGAAGATGCAAAAGCGATGAGAGTATCAATCGGCATGATATCTTCTTCCAGCTCCGCCATCAGATTCTTTGTCTCTTCTTCCTCTTTATCCGTTCCGAGGGCGTCCAGCCATCTCTGTCCTGCCTCTTTTGCTTCCGCACAGCAGGAAAATGATCCCATCATCTCTTTTACCTTCTGTTCCGTATACTCTTTCACGTCTTGTTTCATGCTATCCTTCCTTTCTGCCTGTATATTTTTGACGGAAAATATCAGCAAACGATATTATCCGTTTCTTCCTTATCCAATAATAAGAAAATCCCACATTACTCTTCTTCCGGCAGCAGCCCAATGCCCTCCAGCACCTGGCGGGCCCTGCCAACATTGATGTCCGCCACATAAATCTCTTCCCCAAATCTGGAATTACCGGTATACATGTTCAGGAAACCGGCGTTTCCCAGATCTTTTTTGTAAGCGGGAATATTCTGATCCTTCAAGGCTGCCAAAATCATCTCCGCCTGCAGATTATCGACGGTAGTAAAAATCTTTACAGCTTTATGTTCTTCCATACAAATACCTCCTCCGCCACATTTTTTATATTGCATTCTCCGAAGATCATGCCAATATTATAGCATAGATCATCTTAATCTTCCAAATGTATCGGCGCTTTGGAAATGGATGACGTCAGTTTCTCTTTTTCTGCGTTTCGCATTTTCTCGGCGAACTGGACAATCTTATTCTCGATCCACATGTAGGCGGTCGTTCCTTCACTGTAATCCGCCTCAGCGTACATATCGATGCGGCCGTCCCGGCGCATCTGCTCCACCTGCTGGAATGCATCCAGATCCCCCTTTGGGTAAACAGCAAAAGTGGCGCCGCCATTTTTATTGACAACGGAAAATGCCGGGATATCGCTGGGGCCATCCGCTATGTATATCATGTTCTCAAACCGGACGCGCCGCAGTTCCTCCGGCACCTTGGAATTCACATCAATCTCCGGATGTTTCGGCACCCCTTTATTGATTTCAAAAATAGCCCTCGTCTTAGATGTGTTATCAATGGTGTAGCCAATTTCACTGATGACTGATTTGCCATTCTTTTCCTTTTCAATTAATTCACAGCCCCAGATGGCATCCACATATTCGGCCACCGGAGAACCTGCAATGATTTCCTTCATTCCGGTGCTGACAATGTAATGTTCCACTCGGATATCGTATTCCTGGTAGGCGGGATTTTTGCGGATGATCTGCCTGGTCTTCTCAAAAATCTCCGGAATCCCCGGATAAAAGGTCAGCTCAGAGCCGAACTTCCGCAGCATTTCATTATTCAGTCCCTCAAAAATCCCTTCATTGGCATACTGAATGAAATGATTCAGATAAATGCTGTCCTTATTGACCCGCACTCCCTGCTCTTCCATGTATTTCTGAGGAAGGGCATGAACTTCCTTCCAAAACTGCCTGGAATCCACGCCATAGTGTTTAAAGATCGGATCCTGCATGTATCCGTCCACCAAGGTTTTATCAAAATCCCAGATTATCGCGATAATGTTCGCCACTGACCATCCCTCCCGTCGTTACTCATTCATTTTCTCATACCCTGCCAAATATTTCCTTCATTATATCATATAAATCATTTCTTTAAAAACAAAAATATTATATTTCTTAAATTTCTATATGTTTCAAATTCTTCTCAGCAATGCCCACAGGCCCATCATGATTTCATTTGGAATAAATTTGGCGGCAATCCGGTGCAGGGTACAGACGATTCCCGGTGTTGCCACCGGAAGGCCCACTTTGGCAGCAAACAGAGCTCCTGCCACCACGTTTTTCTTTCGGGATGCCAGCGGAAAATGACAGATATACCGACTGTTGTTTGTCTGTTTTGACACGCCGATAAACTCCGTATCTTTCACCCAGTAAGGACAGACGGCGGTCACATGGATGCCCCGCCCGAAAAGCTCCACACGCAGCGCCCGGCTGTACCTGTAGAGAAATGCCTTTGTGGACGCATAGACATTCAGATACGGAAAGCTCTGGAATCCCGCCGTGGACACGATTTCCAGAATCCGTCCGCCTTTTTCCATATATGGCAGCACTAACTGGGTCATCTTCACCGCCGCCTTGCAGTTTAAATCAATCATATCCTCGCAATCCTGCAGTGAAATGTCTGACCATGCACCGATTTTCCCGAACCCTGCCGCGTTAACCAGGATTTTCACATTGGGATTTTCTTTTTTTAACAGCTCATCTATCTGCATAAAAGATTCCTTTTTTGTCAGATCACAGCGCATAGCACGAAAAGGATGCTTTAATTCCCTGCCAATCTCCTCAAGACGATCCTCTCTCCGGGCTATGCCCCAGATGGCGTCCAGTCTTTCGTTTCTGTCAATCTGCCGGGCAAATTCCGTACCCAGTCCGCTGGAAGCGCCGGTGATGATTGCGATATCCATTCTGTCATTCCTCCCTGTCCCAAAATGAAATGTCATTGCAGTATACTGACAATTCCCTTTGCCATACGATTAACAGCATCCTGAAAATGATTGCCGGGATTTTCCTCATAAATCGTATCAATCCCCTGTATCTGATACCATCGGTAAAGCTCCCTTGTCCGCTCTTCCACAGTCTTCATGACGGGATTCTTCGTCTTTGCCTCTTTATTGCCCAGTGAAAAATACAGCCGGACTGGCTTTCGGCAAAATCTATGCTCTTTGACAAAATCCAGAAAATCCGGATACCAGAACGAACCGGATGCACTTACTGCACGATCAAACAAATCCGTCCGGTACAAAGCGTAAACAGCAAAAAGGCCTCCCAGAGAATATCCCGCCAACGCCATATATTCTGGCTTTGCAGAAATCTTCGCAAGGATATCCGGCAGAATGGTTCCTGTCAGTTCCTTCAGATATCCATCGGCTTTCCCGGCAAAATCCTCTCCTCCTCGCATCACCGCCGGCGCCGGCCACGGAGTCATCTCTCTGTTCCAGTCAAGGTTTCCGATCGCGGCCATAGAGAAATCCACGTCTGCCATACTGACCACGGAGTCATAAACCTGTTCACCCTCATTTTGTACAGTATTTAAAAGAATGAGAGGAGCAGTGGAAGATGTGCTTTCGAATATTGTAATATCTTTTTGTATTGTGGACATGAATGATTCCTCCATCATAAAATAAAACTTTATTTCTTATTTTCTCTGTCTTTCAACTCCCGATACGCCGGAAAACCATAGGCGCTCTCCGTATTAGTCACCGCCCGCACGATAGCCGCGCTCATCACCTCTGCAGCCAGTGTTCCCACCAGATCCTGGTCAGCTTTTATCTTTCCCGTCTCATTTCCAACCGACACTGCATAAATACTATCCCCGTCGGCACTGGTATGCACCGGACGAATAGCACGGGCGTAACCATCCTGCGCCATACCGGCAATTTTACAAAGAGCCGGCTTTTTAAAATCTGCGTTAGTAATGACGACCCCAATCGTTGTGTTACCGGTAAATTTGTTATCTACAACATCTGTTCTGGCATACATTATTTCGACTGTATCCCGAAATGACTTTCTATCTTCTGTCAGAAGCCCGGCAATTTTTTCTCCGGTTTTCCAATTATAAATATCTCCCAATGCATTGACTGCCACTACAGCGCCCACCTGCAGACTTCCGATCTGCACCGCATAGCTGCCGATGCCGGACTTCATGCAATAATCCATTCCGGCAAACTTTCCTACCGTGGCACCGCATCCGGCGCCGTAACAGCCATCTCTGTAATTTCCTTTTTCTGCATTCACGCAGGCCTGATACCCCATGGCTTTATCCGGCCGCACCGACATATCTCCAACGGTCAGATCGAATAAATCCGCCTGACATACCAGCGGAACCTTTGTCACACCCACATCAAAACCAATCCCTCTCTCCTCCAGATACTGCATGACACCACCAGCTGCATCCAGTCCGAAGGCACTGCCTCCGGCCAGCACAATTCCATGGATTTCCTGCGCCGCCGCAAGAGGATTCATCAACTCCGACTCCCTCGATGCCGGACCGCCGCCCCGCACATCAAGTCCGGCCGCCATGCCATTCTCCGCCAGAATAACCGTACAGCCGGTGCCGGCCGATACATTTTCTGTCTGACCGATTTTGATATCTTTGATGGATTTTACATTTATTTCACGCAATCCTTCCATTCTTTTTCATTATCCTCCACTTTCATATTCATGGTTTCTGATGTTATTTTTCTTTTGTTTTCCAGATACTGTAACATCCACTTTATTGCTTTATTATCATCACTACCCGAAAAGCCGTGACCTGCACCAGGCAGCACATGTAAAACAGCGGAAGGATACGTCTTTTGTGCACGCTCCGCATATCCAACCGGCACAATCTCATCCTTTCCGCCGTGAATGATCAGTACGTCTCCCGGATATTTCTGAATATTTTCATAAATATCATATACAAACAACCTCTCATAATACGCTCTTCCCAGTGTCATTCCCATATGGGAAACCGTATCCGGAACATTTTCCAGAGAACCAAACATTCTTTTTGCATCATCAAACAATACAAACGCCGGATACAGCAAAATCATACCTGCGATATCCTCACAATGGCTGGATGCAGTCATTGCAGAAACAACTCCTCCCTGACTGGCCCCAAGAAGAAATATCTGATTTTCATCCACATAATCCAGATCCTTTACCATACAGAGCACCGATTCCAAATCTTTCTGTTCCGAAAAAACGGACATATCAAAGACTGAGCCTTCACTGCGGCTACCCATACTGCCGCCACAAAAATCAAAACAATAAACTACATAGCCTGCTTTTGCCAGAACAGCGGCATACTCTTCTCCATTTGAAAAAGAGCCGCCAATACCATGAGAATAAATCACCGCCGGGAATTTTACATCTGTATTATTTTCGTTGCCGACGGGACGGTATATGATGCCGAATATTTTATTGCCATCTCTTTTTGCAAAGAGAGCACTTTTCATAAATGAATTTTCATCGGATGTTTTCATAAAAAACCTCTTTTCTACTAAAAGTAAATTTCTTCTCTGACTGCACTATACGGTTTTTGATCAGCAAATGACTTGCCAGGCTTAGAAAAGGTGGCATGAAATATCTTTTTGTCTGCTTTCCCATCAATCATCATAATTAATTCGCCCAATCTTAAAAATAACTGGTCTTATCCTGTCCGAACAGCAGGCAATCATTTCGTTTTCACGCTCCATCCAACCTTTCATGATGGAACCTCCCTGCAGTCCGGTATAAATGTATCGGCTGATGGAGTCCCAAAGTTCAGCACAGCGGGACATCTTAGGTCCGCCTGCCACAGTATCGGGATCCGCTGTGAGATGTGGCAGCCTACCACACCAGCACAGCAGACCTCAAAAAAATTTCTGCTCTCACATCTCTGCGAGATGTGACGGAGGAACCGGAGGCAGAGCCGCAGGAAGAGACAGCATTTCTACTCTCACATCTCTGCGAGATGTGACACTTATTACGAAGAAAGTAATAAGTCATATATGAAAATTTCTACTCTCACATCTCTGCGAGATGTGACGGAGAAACCACCAGAAAAGAAGCACCACCAGACCAATTTCTACTCTCACATCTCTGCGAGATGTGACCTGTCAGATTGCCACTGCCTGTCGCCTGAGATATTTCTACTCTCACATCTCTGCGAGATGTGACTATTGCAGTATACATATATTACGGCAGATTAATAAATTTCTACTCTCACATCTCTGCGAGATGTGACATATTTCACAATTACCATTTACCTTTGCTTCTGATTTCTACTCTCACATCTCTGCGAGATGTGACCGAAAATGTTTTTTTGAATCTGGAAGAATTTGCTATTTCTACTCTCACATCTCTGCGAGATGTGACTTGATTGCCTCACGGGGAACCCGTGCCGGATTGATTTCTACTCTCACATCTCTGCGAGATGTGACGGCGACCCGGGAGCCGGCAAGACGCGGCTCGCGAAATTTCTACTCTCACATCTCTGCGAGATGTGACATGGAGTTCGGGGCGTTCGACGGCGGATATGACATTTCTACTCTCACATCTCTGCGAGATGTGACCTTCGTAATCTAAAGATTTCCGTGCATTATACTCATTTCTACTCTCACATCTCTGCGAGATGTGACTTTTTGCCCGGAGTTTACCGCATTGGTAAAATCATTTCTACTCTCACATCTCTGCGAGATGTGACACAAAAACAAGCGTCCGGCCATACCGGACAGACATTTCTACTCTCACATCTCTGCGAGATGTGACAATCTTTTGAGCATTATTTATCTGAGTATAGGATATTTCTACTCTCACATCTCTGCGAGATGTGACTTGTGACATTGCCACCGAACAATGCGGACATATAAATTTCTACTCTCACATCTCTGCGAGATGTGACGGAGCGGAAGTAAAGGAAAGAAAAACCACCAGAATTTCTACTCTCACATCTCTGCGAGATGTGACCTTCACGGACTATACCGTGGATGCCGAAGTACTGATTTCTACTCTCACATCTCTGCGAGATGTGACCATAATGGAATTATCACCTAGAAAACGAATCGATAATTTCTACTCTCACATCTCTGCGAGATGTGACTTTATTGATTCATACAATAACTTCATTTCTGGAGATTTCTACTCTCACATCTCTGCGAGATGTGACGTCGTACAGTGGGCCATATACCTCCAAGTCAACAATTTCTACTCTCACATCTCTGCGAGATGTGACGATGTTCGTTAAACAACGTGGCGAGGGTATGCAATTTCTACTCTCACATCTCTGCGAGATGTGACTGGCATAGACACATCGTGTCCTCCCCATCTTCAGATTTCTACTCTCACATCTCTGCGAGATGTGACTACACCGGGACGGGAGTGGAAGTGTTCAACACCGATTTCTACTCTCACATCTCTGCGAGATGTGACCTGGTAAATCCCACTGGGCAGGCAACTGATGCGGCATTTCTACTCTCACATCTCTGCGAGATGTGACCGCTATATATAGTGATTAATAATTTTCAAACTACAAAATATTCGAATAGTAAAAAAATATTATTAGATAAAACACAAAAGTTTCTAAAATACTTGCAAAAAAAGTAATCTTTTTGGCGAAGTCCTTAGATAATAAAGTATAACTACAGGTTCGCCTTTCTACGTGTAAATATATAGTTATTCTTCTACAATTAATTCAATATAACACAAATTTGTATCCGGTTACTGATCATACTCAAATTAGTATTCTCATACTCATTCAGACTTTACTCCTTAAAGAGTTGTCCTTCAAGCCATACTAATTATTTCTACTTCTATATCTCTCATGGGACATAACTAAACACTTCCACATACTCGATGATTCAATCTCCATTTTTACTCCCATGCCCCTCGCGGGGCATGACCGGAAGCCACACTAATCACGGTTGGTTGGATAAAAATTTCTACTCCCATGCCCCTCGCGGGGCATGACGGACTAAGCCTATGGTTGTTCGATTGGAAGGCAATTTCTACTCCCATGCCCCTCGCGGGGCATGACACCGGGTAACGATTGCTGTTCCACAGCTTACCGATTTCTACTCCCATGCCCCTCGCGGGGCATGACGTTATACACCAATTGAAAGGGGTGGAAGTCGTAGATTTCTACTCCCATGCCCCTCGCGGGGCATGACAAGCTCTCGACAAAGGATTCGCGGACACATTAAAAAATTTCTACTCCCATGCCCCTCGCGGGGCATGACGACGAGATCGTACTGCAGCCAACTGCCCCAGAGAGAATTTCTACTCCCATGCCCCTCGCGGGGCATGACATACAGCGGATTGTAAAATCCTGCATTGAATCTTTAAATTTCTACTCCCATGCCCCTCGCGGGGCATGACAGACCCCGGGCCCGAAGGACACCGGAGTACGTTCCAATTTCTACTCCCATGCCCCTCGCGGGGCATGACGATGTAAATATCAAGTATTTAGATGCTGTGCTAATTTCTACTCCCATGCCCCTCGCGGGGCATGACGGCAGCATCCGGATCATGTACTCAAAATCATTCCATTTCTACTCCCATGCCCCTCGCGGGGCATGACGAAAAGCTGAGAAAGGAACTGCAGGGTGTCTCGGATTTCTACTCCCATGCCCCTCGCGGGGCATGACTGGCGTTTACCGAATCCTTGGCATGCAGATCAAAATTTCTACTCCCATGCCCCTCGCGGGGCATGACGTATAAATAGTTTGAAAATTGTGATGGATTTAGATTTCTACTCCCATGCCCCTCGCGGGGCATGACCAGTATTTTCAACATGTAATCCATCATTATCAAATTTCTACTCCCATGCCCCTCGCGGGGCATGACAAAGAAAACCTTGCCGCAATCATTGAATTTACCGATTTCTACTCCCATGCCCCTCGCGGGGCATGACGGACAACCCGCAGAACACAACCAGCGTGTGCTGGATTTCTACTCCCATGCCCCTCGCGGGGCATGACGTATTAACCGGATTATTCACCGAGGCGATAAAAAATTTCTACTCCCATGCCCCTCGCGGGGCATGACAACACAGCAGCCACGGAAGGTGGCGGCGACCGCATTTCTACTCCCATGCCCCTCGCGGGGCATGACCACCGGTCATCGGCTCCCCGCAATGGCCACAAAAATTTCTACTCCCATGCCCCTCGCGGGGCATGACGCTCATACTCTGCAAGCCGCGCCGCCCTTTTGGATTTCTACTCCCATGCCCCTCGCGGGGCATGACAACGAGGAAGAAATATCAGAAACACAATCCTATGATTTCTACTCCCATGCCCCTCGCGGGGCATGACGGATAATTTCTTCCGGGTGCCGTGGAAGGTCTGGAAAATTTCTACTCCCATGCCCCTCGCGGGGCATGACGGCGCAGGTAATGATCCCGGCGGCCACCTACACCATTTCTACTCCCATGCCCCTCGCGGGGCATGACACGGCTGGCCGGAGAAATCAGTTCTCTTTCCGGGATTTCTACTCCCATGCCCCTCGCGGGGCATGACACAGTACCGCTCTGAAAGACATTCAGGATATGATCATTTCTACTCCCATGCCCCTCGCGGGGCATGACAAATACGATATCGGAGACACAGGCGGCCTGACATTATTTCTACTCCCATGCCCCTCGCGGGGCATGACCGCCACAGAGGGCGATTCTGCCATGGGAATGCTATTTCTACTCCCATGCCCCTCGCGGGGCATGACTGGAATCCGGGGCGCTGCATTCTACACCGCCAAAGAAAATTTCTACTCCCATGCCCCTCGCGGGGCATGACATTTTACACACGGCAGACTGGCATCTTGGACAATTCAATTTCTACTCCCATGCCCCTCGCGGGGCATGACTTTCTGGAAGATGGGAAGGAGGTGGAACAAATAGATTTCTACTCCCATGCCCCTCGCGGGGCATGACGGCGCGGAGGTCAAAGCGTACAGCCGAAGAAACATTTCTACTCCCATGCCCCTCGCGGGGCATGACGATAAAGCCGAAAGGCCGTATAAATACAGGGAGATTTCTACTCCCATGCCCCTCGCGGGGCATGACCAACAGAGGAATTGATAAATTGCTGACATTCGGAAATTTCTACTCCCATGCCCCTCGCGGGGCATGACGTGCGCCTGGAAGACTGCCGGATGATCCTGCAGATTTCTACTCCCATGCCCCTCGCGGGGCATGACGAGAGTAACAGAGTGGTATGACAATGGGCTGCGCGATTTCTACTCCCATGCCCCTCGCGGGGCATGACTTCGAGGCAGATTGAGTATGACTATGACGCGGCGAATTTCTACTCCCATGCCCCTCGCGGGGCATGACGCTGCTTGCGGTGGAACTGGAGACGATGGAACTGATTTCTACTCCCATGCCCCTCGCGGGGCATGACTTCCGGCCGGCTGCTGCGAGGAGCTCGTTGAAGATTTCTACTCCCATGCCCCTCGCGGGGCATGACCCGGTGATTCTGCCGATATGGTGGACACAGCAGAAATTTCTACTCCCATGCCCCTCGCGGGGCATGACGCGGCTATGTGATGGCCTATGAACGGAAGGACGATTTCTACTCCCATGCCCCTCGCGGGGCATGACTGTAAGCATATTTGCGGAAATAATATTTATGATATTTCTACTCCCATGCCCCTCGCGGGGCATGACATGAAATCGGCTGCCTCTTGTTTAATCACAACAATTTCTACTCCCATGCCCCTCGCGGGGCATGACCGCTACATTTCGTGAACAAAAGCAATCACGCCACCAAATATGGAGAGGCAGACTTTATTTTTTGATTTTTAATAGCAAAAATGAAAAATATTCAATCGTTTTTACTATAATTATCGGCGAACCTGCTGGTATTTTTCATATTACCACAGGTTCGCCGAAAGGTTCAAATGATGATTACTCCTTCCGGGTCGTAAGTTTCTTTTGCTCCAATGTGTTCGACGCGGCGTTTCCAGTTGTTACCCAAATAGTAGAAACGCAGGCTGTCCATTTTTTTGTCTATCAGTTTTTCCAGTCTGTCTTTGAGTTTCAGAAAAGCAGAATAGTCCAGGTCAGCTTCAAAAACAGAGTTCTGTACGCGCTGTGCATGATTTTGACATTCTTTCGCCACTTTTCGCAGGCGTTTACGTCCAGATGTAGTGGCTGTGTTCACATCGTAACAGATCAAAACCATCATATTTCTCACCTGCCTTTTCATTTTCGATTATTTCGATTGACCAATACTCACCCTGTTTCACCCGGCTACATCATTAATTTATCAGATTGACCAATATTTTCCTGATTTGCCCTGCTATTTCATCAGAAAAGACGGATATTCCTCAATGTCTCCACGAACATATTTTGCCAGCAGGTTGCTCTGTACGTAAGGCAGCAGTCCCAGCGGGATTTTCTGTTTCAAATAAGGATGCTGCATGGTGCTGCGTTTTTTCTCCTGCCAGCGGGCCAGAACTTTTTTGCGTCCTTCTTCATTGAGATATACGGCGCCTGATATCTGTGTTTCAAAGTCATTTTCTTTGATGATCTGGAGATTCAGGAGGGTGATGACAAACCGCTCAACAATACAACGGGACTCCTCTACCATATCGCAGGCGAGAGAAGTCCGGCCGCTACGCAGAGAATGACAGTATCCGATATAGCTGTCAAGGCCCACTGTTTCCAAAGCGGCGGCAAATTCGCTGGTTGCCAATGTATAGACGAAGGAAAGCAGCGCATTTACCGGATCGAGAGGCGGTCTTTTTGTACGAAGTTCAAAAGTAAACGGCACTTTTTCATTGGTAATAAGCCTGTCAAAAATGGAAAAAAAGCTCTGTGCACAGTAGCCCTCAATTCCCATGACCTCCTCCGTGTTTTGGGCCTGATATACATTTTCTATTCCGTTGGACAAAATGTTCTGTACATTCTGGATTTTCTCGTCCTGGCGAAGAGCAGGATTATCATGGAGTGTACGGCGGATAAGCTGCCTGGTATTGCTGAACTTAGCTGCCATGGTATTTTGAGCCAGCTGAAGACCGTTCTCCCTGAAACAGTCGATCTGAGCAACCCGGAGAAATACATTTCCTTTCGTCTCACCGCAGACTTTCGCCAGAAATTTTCCCTGAGGCGAAATGAAATTAATGGGGATGGTTTTGCTGACACATTTTCCCATGAGAGCCGGGGAGCATCCGATATAATTAAAGCAGACAATGTTTTCAATGTTTTCAAATGGAATACGGAGCTTTGTCTCTCCATCGATTTTACAGACCAGATTTTCTCCGTCCAGAGTGAGGTAAGCCATTTCATTGGTCACATAAATAGTATTCAAAAGTTTTCTCATAGCTTTTCCTCCCCCATTTTCCGCATTTCCTCCCGCAGATTCGGTACCTTCTTCATAGACGGCATGCATAAATCTTTCATGGAACAGCCGCTGCATTTTTGTCCTTTCCGAATGGGCGGAATTCTGCCGGCGTTCAGATATTCCCGCATCTGCGTCAGCAGAAGACGCAGGCGTTGATCATATTGCTCGTAGTTTTCCTTCAATGGAAGTGCAACCCGCTTTTTCGTATCGGCATAATACAAAACACCATCACATTCAGAACCGAATACATAATCCACACAGATTTTCTGGGCAAAAACCTGCATCAGATCTTCTTCTCTGTACGATCCATTTTTTGGTTGTGACGGTTTGTATTCCACAATACATAACCTGTATGTTTCATCGCTGCCGTCGATGGAAACCCCATTTTTATCTTTTGTAAGCTCCAGACAGTCTGTCACACCATACAGATTGTATTCTTCACCATCATGGTAAACAGGAACAGAAGTAAATACCCTTTTGCTTTTGGTTGTATATGTCCTGTCCGGATCATGAACCCGCTCGTGCATGAGATTGGCCCGCGTCACAAAGAAATTTTCCGCCCAGGCTTTGTCGATTTCCAGCAGACCCCATCGATGGGGACAATACATGAAATGCTGGATTGACCGGATGGTGATTTCTGCTGTACTCATAATTTCTGTATCAGCTCCACTCCTTCCGGCATTGCGGTATCCATCACAATCTCATAATCATCAATGGAACGAGGAATGACATTTTCTTTCTCTTTGACCGTCAGCTTTTCAAACAACAAATGAGACGGACAATTGCCCAGAATATTACTGTGCTTGAAAATGTACAGTTTCCTCATGCACATTTTCCCTCTTGCAGCGCTGTGGTCGTTTTCAAACATATTTATAATGGCTGTCCAGAGCAGTTCCACATCTTCTTCTGATAAACCAGTCAGTTTGTTGGCAAGGGCAGCGGAAATGTATCCTTCTGCACGGTAAAGAGCATAAGGTATCACGCTTTTGCGTCCCATTTCGGTCTCTCCGGTTTCCTTCCTGTCTTCTGTAGTGCGCGCCTGGCGAGTGATAGTCACATCCTGAATATTAATCGGAGAAATGCTTCGGGCAAAATTAAGCTGCACGGGTCCGCGGACAATACCACACGGATCATCACCGGTAGACATGACAGCTCCGAAAGCCCGTACGTCATAATAATTACGGCACATATAGTCTCTGGCCATGCGGACATCATCCGATTTTTTTCCTTTTTTTCCTGTTTCAAGATGAAGTTCCTCATAAGCTTCCGTAAACTTAGCATTGAGAGATCTATCTGGTTTGATCAGGATATTATATCCCGGTTCTCCTTCCTTCACCAGTTCCACATAATTCCTGATTTTCCGTTTCAGACACACATCGGTGATATAGCCGTAGCCGGACTCCGCATCCATTCGCGGAGCGTTTCCCGCATCCGGGTCTCCATTGGGATTTCCGTTTTCCACATCAAAAAGCATCATAAAATCATACCGGTTGTTCAGAGCCATTTTTATCCTCCTCCTTATTCTTTTTTTCAAAAAAGCTTTGATACTGTTGATAATATCCCACAATAAATTCGCCCTGTTCTTTTAGGAACAGAGTGTCCGGAAATCCGCCGTCCAGATGGCCAATGATCTCTCCGGTCAATTTATTAAAATATACCGGACTTTTTACTTTGTTTAAATGATACTGAGAAAGACGGATCAGCTTTGGAAATACCACAGACGGCCTTGCGGAAGCCGAAGCAAAATATCCATCTTTGATAGTCCGGTTCAGAGAATTGCCGGAAGCCTCCTGCTGTATTTTCTCCAGCACAGCAAATAGTCTTCCGCACAAATATGCCGGACGATAATTTTCTCTGTCTAAAGCCACTTTCAGTTCCTCCTTTTTTGATGCGCGGTTGATCCACGCTTTAATGATACCTGCACGAACTGCATTTACTTTCTGGTCTCCAGGATCTGCCTTCACCCTTCGCAGTACATTTTCCATCAGCGAAACCGGCAGGCGGGTTCCATTTATCATCGACTCCATAAGAGAAGACAGTAGCGCAGGATTCACTTTCTCATTTTTACTCTTCTGTGACAGCAGTTCTCTTTTGATACGCATAATGGAAACGGAATGAAATTCCTTCCCCATCTGCAGATCATTCTGGAACCTTGCAATATTCCAGAGAATATCTGCATATTTCTTCCGGACAAGGAATTTCAGAGACAGCCGGGAAGAATTCGGTTTCAGTCCCATCATATAAAAATCCACATTTTCATCAATGCCATCCAGAGTGAGCCGTTCACCGCCCACGGTTCCCTTCCCTGCATCCTGGAAAAGCTTTGCAAGCATTCGTTCTGTCTGTTCCGCTTTCATCTTGTCAGACTGCCCAAGCAAAATATCCATCAACAAATTTTCGCAGGCTTCTCCGGTGTCCATGGCCCAGAAAACCACAGTCATATCATCAAGGAGCACTTTGTGACGGTCGCTGCTCAGCAGATAATTCAAAGCCTCCGTATATTTATTCATGGCTGTCTCAGAAATGTTGCTGTTATAAGACTGTTCATTTCCATAAGAATTCTCCGACGGATTATTAAATCCCACAAGAACACTTCCCGTCGCCAGCCCGCCGTATACTCCTTTGATTTTGTTGTGAATCCTCGCGATGGACGTCTGTTCTCCGGAAATGGCATCCTGGGCAATATGGCTGTCTTTTTCTTTCGCCTTTTTGTCCTGATACCATTGCTCCCATTTCTCTTTAAATTCCTTCTCTTCATGCAAAAGACATTCCGGGTGCCCCGATAAACAAAATGCATAGCCGGATTTCCCATAATTTTTCCCCAGGCCCAGCAGCCACAGATTTTCCGTCTCATCCTCCGGCTCCCAGTTCATCAGAAAAGCACGAAAGGCATCAATCAGCGGAGAATGGAGTCCTTCAATGAAATCCAGATTTGCTTCTACAAAAGCCTGATGGGATTTTTTGGCCTTACTGGTCCTGTCATCGGGCGTCAAAATATCCTTGTCCAGATTTAAACCAAAAATATACAGGGGGCGATGTTCTGCAATGTTGGCATCTATTCCGGATTTTTCCGTCCGTTTCGGCATCCGCAGGTCTTTTGGCACCTCTTTTTTCTTCATCTTTTTACCGGAAGGCACCTGAACCGTATCCTGATGATTGATAATACGGTCCATCCTTCCATCTTCTGTAAGAGAAATCAGATAATGAATCTTGACGCTGGAATATCCCTCCGGAAGAACCTTTCCTTCTTTCGCGAGAATATCATAATAATCACAGAGTGCATGTATCAGCATCGCAATTCCTCCCTATATTTTTTCACATCAATAATCCCCTGTATCATGTGAGGCCGGTAATACATGGTTGTTGCCTTATCCGAAAACTTTGGATGCTCCCAGTCTCCGTTAACAGGCTTTCCTCCATCGTCAAAGACCACTTTATAACTCATATATCCCAGATCCACATCACCCATCTCTAAAATGCGGCTGCTGATCAGGTTCATATCAAACCCTTCCACCAATTCTATTTTTCTGACAGGAAACTCGCTGCACCCCAGGCATGGCATGCGGTACCACTGTCCTTTTTCCAGTCTCCGCTTGATAATATTGTAGTGCTTCTTTTCACTGTCCGTCTCCGTATCGCTTTTAAGTCCGGTTAGCTCAAAATGAAATTCCACGCCATATTTTACATTTTTTAACACCATGGACGCCCTCTGGCTCCGACTCTCTGAGGCATAAATGCTTGGGTCTGCATCCTTTCCGCTCATCTGCCCTTTCACAGCGCTGAGCAGAACCTTATCTTTCACCTCATTTCTTCGGATATTCGCGTAATCAATATCATGAAATACGATGATTTTATCAATGACATAGGCAATGGCCGGCTTCCAGTAAACGCTTTTCAGCATTCCTTCCAGCGCTCCGGGCGTAGGCACATCGTAGCTGACTCTTTCCACCTTCAATTCCGGTCTGGTAAAACAGGCGTAATCGCCTTCCACCATGATTTTAAATCCATAGCTCATAATACATCACTTCTTTCTATTCACTTTTCTTTTATAAAAAATAGTCCTTTGCTTCAAATGTAATTCCCAGCTCTCTGTCATAATAATCGGTATTAGTAAGGCAATAAATGCCTGTTCCAAAATCTTCGACCGCGTACTGGCGGATTAAATCTTCCAGCTCCCAGCGCTGTATGGTACAGCAGTATTTCTGTAATTTTCTGATATTCCCTGCTTTCGTATATCGCAATGCTTCCACCAGATTCCGACTGTACTCATCCTGAGGAACAACCAGAGAAAATGTTCTGGAATCAATGATTTCAAATTTCTCCGCATAGGATTTAAACGGAATGGATTCCAGACGGCTTCCTTCTCTGCACAAGGTATTCTTTTGAATCTGTTCCTCGTTCATAAAATACAGACGATCATAGTATTCTTCAATGCATTTGTTGTCTGCAATGTCCGGATATCCGTCAAGCAGTTTTCTGGCAATGGAACGTTTCTCATCTTCCGGACCCCTCTTCGCCTCATCAGCCAGATCAAAGATAAATACATCCGCCATAGCACGTTTTCCCTCCCGATTGCATCTGCCTCCGGCCTGCAGGATACTATCCAGTCCGGCAGTCTCCCGGTATACAGTATGCACATCGAGATCAACGCCTGCCTCGATGAGCGAAGTGGAAACTATCGTGATCCGGCGTTCTTCCGGCACATTTTCCAGATTCGGATAATCTTCCTCCAGCCGACGCAGTTCCGTCCGGATATCTCCTAGAACTCTGGTCCGGTCCAGAGAAGTCATATACGTGGACAAATGAAATTTCAAACCGGAACATTCCTGATACAACTTTCTGGCAGTGGCCTTTTTATTGACAATCATTAATTTGGATGGGGAATTATGCGCATGAGTAAGCAGAGAAATGCTGTCTATTTCTCCCAGATATGTATATCGACATTTTTGAAACTGTTTAAATTGTGACCTGTCTTCTATCAAATCTATAATATTGGCGTCCGGCAGTGCGTATGTCTGAATCAGTCTCCGGTAATCCGGCATGGTAGCCGTCAGAAAAACCGCCTCGCTGTGCAGATATCTTGTCAGAAAGGCGATAGCCTGCAGACAAGGCTGCAGATAATCCTGCGGCATCAAATGCGCCTCATCAAAAATCAAAATACTGTCCGCCATATTGTGCATCTTCCGCAGTTTTCCCCGTTTATTAGAATACACAGATTCAAAAAACTGCACCGCAGTGGTAATAATAAAAGGTGCATCCCAGTTTTCCATGGCCGTCTTTGCCGACTCCCGGTAATCCTCAGAAATATTTTCTGTATCTTCATAAGAAAAGGTCGACTGATGACGCAGAATCTCCATATCATCGCCAAACAGATTACCAAAAACCTCAGCCGTCTGCTCAATGATACTGTTATACGGGATCACATAAATAATTCGCTTTTTCTTCCCGGCAACGGCTCTCTCCAGAGCAACCTTCACACTGGCCAGCGTCTTGCCGCTTCCCGTCGGCATATTCATGAGATAAATCTCTCCGTCTTTCCGCGCCCGGGCAAAAGCCTGCTCCTGCAGAAGTGAACGCGCCTTCTGGAGCTTTGTCTCACAGACAAAAGAATCAAACTTCCGGATCACCTTATCAAGACATTCCTCGAAATCTGCCCGAAGTCTTTTTGGCAGTTCTTTCGCCTTGCAAAAATCAGCCGTATCCATCGAATCCGCATCCACCAGGCAGGAAAACGCATACCTGGTCAGAAAAGCAAACTTGTCCACAAGCATTTCCGGACGCCGCTCAAAATCCCGGACTAAAAAAGAAACCCACTCTTTGGCATTGACTTCTGGAAGCTCTAAATCATCTTTATAAATACCGAAATCTTCAAAAGTCCTCTTCAATCTTCCTGCCAGCGTCACCACATCCGCCGTATCATTGGCAAAACCACCA
Organism: Eubacterium sp. An11; assembly: GCF_002161065.1. Taxonomy (GTDB): domain Bacteria; phylum Bacillota; class Clostridia; order Lachnospirales; family Lachnospiraceae; genus Anaerobutyricum; species Anaerobutyricum faecale. The sequence goes on from NZ_NFLV01000003.1 coordinate 77,601, forward strand.
TCCGGAATACCGGAATGATGCCCGGCAATGCAGTACGCCATCATCAGGCTCATCGGAACCGGATACTGTTCTTCCGCCGCCAGAGCTCCACATCCCGAGTGCTCCACTCTCACATTTGCTCCCCGGATCCTCTTCTGAAATGACCGCTGATACTTTCCGATATCATGCTGCAACCCCAGCGCATACATAAAATCCGCCAGCTCCGGAACAGAAAACTCCCGGCAAAGCTTCGCGGTATTCTCGCTGTGTTCTTTCACCGACTGTACCTGTCCACTGTACTCATTGATATGAGCAATATATTCCTTCGAAGAAATCTGTTTACTATCCTCTGACATATCTCCTTCATCCCTGTCACTTTCTGCATTTCCTTCACAAAATGCGATATAATGATACAAAAATTCTGATACATTGATTGAAATATAAATATATTAGAACAAAACTGTTTATTATCATATATCATAACACGTTTTAGGGCAGATTGTCTATATAAAATCATTTTATTTCAATTTTTTTATTAAAAATGACAGGAATAGAGGGGCGGTGAAAGGAGTAATCACTCGGTTAAGCAGGAAGTTTGGTTACTTGTAGCCATAGTCACTCACACATCTCTACGAGATGTGACATTAATTTTTGTTGGAAAAAACAGGAAATAAATGATTTCAACTCACACATCTCTACGAGATGTGACATAAACTGTACATCTTCCAGTTCTTCATATAACCATTTCAACTCACACATCCATTCAGCTTCAATCTTCAGAGGATTTTCACAATGAAGCACATTAGCCAGGCTAATCAGACGCACCCGCTCATTTTTAGGTATAGAATTGACAACATATTTATTCTTCTGATGTAATTTTCTCGCTACACATTCTACCATATAGCACAGAAAATAAAGATCATTCTCTGTTATTTGTTCATCCGGGAAAAATTTATTTGTCATAGTGAATAACTCCCTTCAAATCTTATAGCCTGCAATGCTTTCTCTGTACAGAACACCATCTGATGTGTCGGATACTTAAACTTAACCAGTTCCCAGAAAGCCTCTTTCGAAATTCGTTCAGCCATATAATCCTCAACATAATCCCAGATTGTATCATCCGCCATTGGCCCCTTGACAATATCATAATCATGTTTTAAACCAAGCCGGCAGTTTACAACAAACTACAGCCATTCTTCTGTCATCTCATCATACATAAAACTTTCCCTACAAGCCGAAAACTGAAGACTAAAACTCATACCTTGTTCCATGTGAAAATAACAGTCCATCGGTTAATTCTACGCATAAAATTATCGTATTCTCATCATCAAAATTATTATGTCCATTGTCGATCCACTCACAAAAGACATCTTTCAATTTTTCGGCAATCCAATAATTTTCCTTTTTCCCGAAATATCCCAAATTGATACTCTTTCCATGTGACGTGAACCATTCACCAGCTATGGCAACAGTAGAGTTGCTTTCTATATGCTTCATTTTATTTGAAAGTGCATATGTAATAATATAAAATGCACCGTTCTCATAATAAGCGTTTACATAACGCACAAAAGGTACCTTATTTTCTACTGTTGCCAACGCAATGATGGTATCTTTTCCAAACCGTTCCGCCATTATTTTTTCAATATCTTCACTTAATTTTTTCACATGTCCATCTCCCTCATCAATTCCAATCAGCCAACCAATTTTTCTTCATTATATCATTCGTTTATTTCCATGTCATTTCATTTCTATCCTGTGAAAAAAGAGTGGAATACTATCTGTCCACTCTATATCCAAACGTTTTAATAAATAAATTGTTATTCTCCCACGCCCGTATGGGCGTGACGCGCAGGGGCCGAAGGGCGACAAAATGACATATGATTTCTACTCCCACGCCCGTATAGGCGTGACCAGAATTTACACCCGCGAAGCCATTGCACAGCTATTTCTACTCCCACGCCCGTGTGGGCGTGACCTATTACAGCTGTAACACTTTGATGCGTATGCTGGATTTCTACTCCCACGCCCGTGTGGGCGTGACGGGAAAGGGCAGGCGAAAGGTTGCAGACCTATCGCATTTCTACTCCCACGCCCGTGTGGGCGTGACTGGGACGAGGTGGCGAGTGATTATCGCACGGTAATTTCTACTCCCACGCCCGTGTGGGCGTGACCTATTACAGCTGTAACACTTTGATGCGTATGCTGGATTTCTACTCCCACGCCCGTGTGGGCGTGACTCAGAATCGGAGTTGTTGACAATGTCAAATTCTAAATTTCTACTCCCACGCCCGTGTGGGCGTGACTAACAGGAGCAATTGATTCTGATCAAATCAAAAATTTCTACTCCCACGCCCGTGTGGGCGTGACAACTCCTAAACGTTTTCCCAGTTCAGTCTGTGTTATTTCTACTCCCACGCCCGTGTGGGCGTGACGCGGATACCATGCGCATGCTACGGCAGATTGGGCAATTTCTACTCCCACGCCCGTGTGGGCGTGACTTCCAGCCAATGGGTACCTAATGAAGACGGATATGATTTCTACTCCCACGCCCGTGTGGGCGTGACCCGTTCCGCAAAAAGTCGCGCCTTTGATTGTGTCATTTCTACTCCCACGCCCGTGTGGGCGTGACGATTTTTCCGAGTACCTTATCCCTGTTGTGGTTAATTTCTACTCCCACGCCCGTGTGGGCGTGACGGTTATTCCATGTTGGAAGGGACGGTGGGTAAATGATTTCTACTCCCACGCCCGTGTGGGCGTGACGAAGAGAACGTACAGGTGACAGTGCAATTTTTAGAATTTCTACTCCCACGCCCGTGTGGGCGTGACAGTCATCCTGTATGTATACATCCCGATGGGACTTGGATTTCTACTCCCACGCCCGTGTGGGCGTGACGATAAGGCGGTCACTATCACCAACGCACAGGCGGATTTCTACTCCCACGCCCGTGTGGGCGTGACTATTACTCGGAATATGACCGCCAGCCGGATAAAGATTTCTACTCCCACGCCCGTGTGGGCGTGACGTGGCACCGGACACGGTCGCCAGGATTGGGCAGATTTCTACTCCCACGCCCGTGTGGGCGTGACGATGCGATCGGCGATGCAACGGCCAGAATATTAAATTTCTACTCCCACGCCCGTGTGGGCGTGACCATTACGGTACTTTCTGCGACTTTGGCATCATTCATTTCTACTCCCACGCCCGTGTGGGCGTGACCACTATATTTTGTGTCAGTCAATCACTAACATACAAAATACAGCAACCTTATCTCCTTATATTTATTTTCGCAGCCAAAAATTGCAAAAAAATAGAAAGAAATATCTTATTTTTCATGCGAAGCCCCATTCTATTTTAATGTTACTGCAGCTTCGCCTTCCGTTATTTAACAGTATATCATCTTTTTATTATTTTTCCATTTTTAAAATTATAATATATATTTTCAAAAACATCTATTGGTTCTTTCAAGAAAGTGAATCTGCTATCCTGCTGGCGTCTGCCTTGTCCTCCGCTTTAAAGTAATCCCCCGGTATCACAAATCCACAGTCATAATTCCCGTTCTTTCTTTTATAATAATATACGGTTCCTCCGTGAAGTCGTACAATCTGCCTGGTCAGGCGCATACCCATGATGTGGGGCTGACTGACCGCATTACGGCGCTGGCTGTCTTTCTGCATCTGACTTTTGTCTTCTCTTTCAGCTTCCAGACAGGAGACAATTTCGTTGGGAATGCCCGGGCCGCTGTCTTCAAAAAGATAATGGAGATTTTCCCCGTCAGATGACAGACGGACATTGACCTGACAGCCATCGGGATTATGGCGAATACTATTTCCCAGCACGTTGTGGATGGCCCGTTTCATGAGAGGCTCGTCCGCCGGAAGGCGAAATTTTTCCGCTTCATCGGTGACGATCAGCTCGATAGAAAACTGTGGCTGCAATCCACGGTTGTAGATATCTGCGATGCATTCCCGAAGCGTTTGTGCCGGAGCGCAGGTAGTCAGATGAAGGGGAAATGTATCGTAGCTGAGCTTTGATGTCAGATTCAAATCCTCAATAAGCTGTTTGATGAGGCCGCTCTGTCTCTGTATAGTCTGTGCCATGGCTTTTTCTTCTTCTCCCAGGGAAGGATTCTCCAGCAGTCGTTCTGAATATCCGACGATCAGCGTCAGCGGAGTACGGATATCATGAGACACGCCGGCAATCCAGTCAGCTCTGGCCTGATCTCTTCGGGACAGCTTTTCTTCCTGATCCCTCAGAATATCAGAAGTAGAATTTAGTTTTTCCGCCAGTTCCCGCGCAGAACCTTTTTCTTTTAAATGCACCGGCTCTTTCCGGGACAGGCCTTCAATTCCTTCAGAAATCGGTTTCACCGAAGCATAGAAACGCCATCCGAAAATTATTACAAAGAGAAGAATCACTGCCAGATTCACAATCACAAAAAGCTGCACATAATATGGAAATTTGACGATCTGCTGCACGGATACAGGCAGATTCAGTATGGCAATCTCATCCGGAGACTGAGCGCAGACGAGAAGCAGATCATTGACATTCCAGACGCGGACCGGGTAATCATTGAGATACCATCTGGAAAAAGACGCCACGTCAAAAACCGAATACTGCCGTGGCATGTCATCGGGCAATTTCCATTCCCAGATCACGGTTCCTTCTTCATTTAATGCCATTGCCCAGACAAATCCATATTCTTTCAGTGCATTTTTTCCTTTTTTGGACATTTTATATCCGTTTTTCGTCAGAGAAATATCCTGTCCTGCGCTCTCCAACGTATTGCGAAGCGTAATACTGCTGGTACCGTCCCCTCCTGTCGTGGAATACATCATATAAAAAAGCACGACAAAATTGCTGAAAAGAATCAAGACAATGATTAGAAAGGCAGATACCAGGTAACGCCGTATACCACGAAAAAATGTTCTCATTATATATTTCCCTCTATCATAATTTTAGAATTAACTTTTTACAGATGAAACCATATTTTTTAAAGCAGATTATTTTGCCAGCCGATAGCCAAGCCCTCTCGCCGTCAGCAGCCATTTCGGATGAGAGGGATCTTCCTCAATTTTCTCCCGCAGATGCCGGATGTGTACCATCAGAGTATTTTCATATCCATAATAAGAATCCTGCCATGCCGCGTTACAGAGAGCATCAAACGTCACAATACGTCCCCGGTTCTCATAAAGTTTTCTTAAAAGAATCAGCTCTTTTGCCGTCAACGGAATCTCCTGTCCATTGACCGTTACCGTTCCCTCCGCAAAAGAAATCAGGCGATTGTCAAGCTGAAAGCTATCCTTTTTCTCCTCTATTTGTTCCTGTCTGGCATAGGTTCTCTTCAAAATCGCACTCACCCGCAGCACAAGCTCCTGAGACAGGAAAGGTTTTGTGATATAATCATCTGCTCCAAGACCAAGACCAAAGAGCCGGTCATTATCCTCATCCTTTGCCGATAAGAAAAGAATTGGAATGTTGGATGTCTCGTGAAACTTTCGAAAAAGTGTAAAACCATCCCCGTCCGGTAACATAATATCAAGAATCGCCATCTCAGGCTTTTCTTTCACAAAACATTCCTCTGCTTCCTTTACATTTTCTGCTGTAACGATACGGGAATATCCGTTCCTTCGCAGAGTATCCGCGATCATAACCAAAAGCTCCCGGTTATCATCCACCAAAAGAATCTTTTTATCATATATGTTCATAAAATGTTTCCCCTTTAATACAAAACTTTTAAATGTATTATATCATCTAATGCCAGCGGGAAAGCTTATTTTTACCTTAAATTTTAAGAATCCAAAAAATACCGCACATCTGTGCGCTGAGAGTGATCAGAGCGCATAAATACGCGGTATTTGGACCGTGTACACATTATCTCTGGAGTCTTTTTATTCGTTTGTCCTAGTATTATCGTATTCTTTTTCCATTCTTGCATAAATAAGGGTAGTTTTTTTATTTCAGCAAATCATCAATGCAGATTGTCAGGTCTTTGAAAATTTTAGATGTAAGAATATCGACATCAACAGATAAGAAAGAATACTGCAAAGCAGGATTCTCCGCCTACGGCGGGTTTGATGGGAGAAAGATAATAAAAAAATGGAGCATACGGGACTTGAACCCGTGACCTCCACACTGCCAGTGTGGCGCGCTCCCAGCTGCGCTAATGCCCCAGTGAATAAATTATAACATAAGCAGGAGATTCATGTAAAGAAGAAATGACGAAAAGACAGGCCATATTTAAATTTAAGGTAAAAATAAGCTTCCCTTCAGCCCCTTCTAAGGTCCCCGTTGTATGATAACTCCCGAAAGGAGTTGAAGGATATGAATAATATAATCACAACAAATGCTTTGACGAAAGAATATGACCACAAAAAAGTAGTAAATACACTGGATCTGAATGTGCCGGAGGGAAGCGTATACGGATTTCTGGGGCCAAATGGCGCCGGAAAGTCCACGACGCTCAAAATGCTTTTAGGACTTGTGAAACCCACCGGCGGTCAGATTCAGATACTGGGTAAAAAACTGGCGCCGGAGAACCGGCTGGAGATTTTGCAGCAGACCGGCTCACTCATTGAGGCGCCTGCCTATTACGGGCATCTGAGCGGGAAAGAGAATCTGCAGATCATCTGCAAGCTGAAAAATGTACCGGAAAAGGAAATCGTGCGGGTGATGCATCTGGTACGGATGGAAAATCAGATGGATAAAAAGGTGAAAAATTATTCGCTGGGTATGAAACAGCGGCTTGGCATTGCCGCTGCTCTGCTGGGGAGTCCGCGGCTTCTTCTTCTGGATGAGCCCACCAACGGTCTGGACCCGGCGGGCATTCAGGAAATCCGGGAGCTGATCCGGAGTCTGCCGGAACATGGAATCACAGTACTGGTCTCCAGCCATCTTCTGGCGGAGATCGATCAAATGGCCACCGATGTGGGGATCATTGATAAAGGACAGCTCATTTTCCAGGACAGTCTCATGATTCTCCATGAACACAGCCGCTCCCGGATCCTTTTCCAGACTTCTGATAATGCAGAGGCTTTCCGTTTGTTAAACAGCTCCGGCATGGATGTCAAATGGGAAAACGATACCTTTCACATGGACAATGTATCTGATGATGTGATCATGGAAGCCGTACGACGCTGCGTCAACGCAGATATCGGTGTTTTCCGCGTAACAGAACAACAGAAAAGTCTGGAAGATATCTTCCTCTCTCTTACCGGAAAGCAGGTGAGTTTATGAGAATTCTGACAGCTTTAAAAGCAGAACAAATGAAACACAGGCACAGAAAACTTCTGCTGCTGCCCGTCATTTTGCTTCTCTTTGAATTTATCTGGGCCGTCTGGAGCCTTGATCCTAAAAAGCCGTCGGATCTGGTCCAGGGGTATCTCAGTTCCTTTTATCTTTTTCCGATCATAAATTCACTGATTTACCCGATTTTTCTTGCGGTGCTTACAAACCGCATCTGTGATATGGAGATTAAAGGCGATACGCTAAAACTCCTTTATACGCTGGAAGATAAGAAAACCTTTTATAATTGTAAGTATTTCATGGCATTAAAATACATTGTGCTGACGTCCGCCGGAACCTGTCTGATTCCATGGATCGTCGGAAAAATGTACAGATTTACTGATACTCTGGAACTGCATATGCTGCTTCAGCTGGCTCTCTCCACCTTTGTGGTCAGCACGGCTCTTCTGAGCATCCAGCAGCTGTTGTCCCTGTTGTCTTCCAATCAGATTCTTCCTTTGGTCGTGGGACTGGCCGGATCATTTTTATCTCTGTTTTCCATGTTTTTTCCGCCGGCCGCCGCAAGACTCGTCCTCTGGGGCTACTACGGAATCTTTGGATTTGTCGGCATGGACTGGGAGCGCTCCACGAGAATCACCACCTATTATGAGGTGGATTTTAACTGGATGGGACTGCTCCTCTTCGCTGTCTTCTCCATTGCTCTTTATTTTATATGCCGGGCCATTGCCCTCAGAAAGGAAGTGTGATTATGTTACTGCGTTGTATACAGGCGGAAAATATGAAATTAAAACATTCCGTCATTTATCTGGCGTTCATCGCCATTCCGATTATTCCTGCCATCATGGGAACATTTAATTATCTCCAGAATCTGGAATTGCTGAAAAGCAGCTGGTATTCTCTCTGGACACAGATCACGCTTTTTTATGCTTCCTTTTTCTATGCGCCGCTCATCGGTATTTACTGTTCCTATACCTGGCGGCTGGAACACACCCATAACAACTGGAATCACTTCATGAGCATGCCGGTCTCCATCGTGGACAGCTATCTGGCAAAGCTTTTGTGCATCATGAAAGTGACCATTCTGACCCAGCTCTGGATCAGCGTTTTGTACTTTATCGGCGGAAAACTGGCCGGACTGCCGGGAATCTTTCCCCCGGAAATCGTTTTCTGGCTGATCCGGGGAACGCTGGCGGCCGCCGCCATCGCCTCCTTGCAGCTGCTGTTGTCCATGGTGATCCGGAACTTTGCCATTCCCATCGGCATCGCTCTGGTTGGAAGCATTGCCGGCACGTTGATGACCAACGCTGATCTGGGAAATTTCTGGCCATACTCCCTGATGATGCTGGGCATGAATTCCAATCGGAATGAAAATGTGCTGGCATCCATGTCAGACACCGTGTCCTATTTTATTTCTGTCATCGTCTTCTTTCTCTTGTTCTTTGGCATCGCTATCTGGCAGCTCAAGACAAAAGACGTACGCTCTTAACTTCCTAAATACCGAAAAAACAGCCGGGGAGACCTTCGCAGTCAGATTTTCCAAATGGAATCTGCAGCAAAGTCTCCCCGGTTCCTGTATGATATTTTGATTGAGTCAGCTGCTCCCTCGCTTCTCTGGCCAATTGACCCGATCTTTAAAGGGTATATTCCGGCGCTGTCTCACCAAAAACTGCTTTAATGTGGGCAAGCGCAGCCTCCTGCAAAGCGATAGATTCAATGATATCGGTGAGGGCCTGTTCCCTTGTTCCCGTTCCCGGTGTGATGATCGGCATTCCCATATGATAGTCTCCTTATTTTCATTTCTGTCAGTCAGACGCTGATTTTTTCCTCGAAAAAAGATGGCAGTGATTCTTACCCGCCGCCGGCGGGGAATCTTGTTCATCAGTATTTCTTCTTGTTCATCGCCTGTCTGTACTTCTATCTTATGCGAAAACTGCCCTTTTGCCACAAATTATCCCAAAAATCGAGTTTTATTTCAAATGCCAGATATCCCTGTTGTACTCTTCGATGGTTCTGTCGGAGGAAAAGAATCCTGCTCTGGCAATATTCACAAGCATCTTCATTGCCCATTCTTTCCGGTCCGCATATGCGGCCAGTGCTCTTTCTTTGGTCTCCTTGTAAGAATCAAAATCCAAAAGCGTCATAAACCAGTCTTTATTGATCAGCTCATTTTTCAGACGATCAAGATTTTCTTTCTGTCCCACTTTCAACATGGCATCGCTGGTGATAAAGTCAATGGCAGCCCGGATGGACGGGTTATTCTCATAGTACGTTCTTGCCACATAATCTCCTTTGGCATAATGTTCGATCACCTGATCGCTGGACGCTCCAAACACAAAGATATTGTCATCACCCACAGCCTCGTGGATTTCCACATTGGCTCCGTCCTCTGTTCCCAGAGTCACAGCGCCGTTTAACATGAATTTCATATTGCCGGTGCCGCTGGCCTCCTTGGACGCCAGGGAAATCTGCTCAGAAATATCGCAGGCCGGAATCAGCTTCTCTGCCTTGGTGACATTATAGTTTTCCACCATGACAACCTTCAGATATTTATTGGCTTCCGGATCGTTGTTGATGATTTCCTGCAGACAGAGAATCAGATGAATGATATCCTTGGCGATGGTGTATGCCGGAGCTGCTTTGGCTCCGAAGATAGCTGTCACGGGAGCTGCCGGAACATTTCCTTTCTTGATCTCCAGATATTTATCAATGATATAGAGGGCATTCAGCTGCTGGCGTTTGTATTCATGGAGACGTTTCACCTGAATATCAAAAATGGTATCCGGGCTGATGGACAGTCCCTGAGTCTCCTGCAGATACGCACAGAGCGCCTCTTTGTTTTTATGTTTGATTTCCAGAAGATTTTGCAGCACCTGATCGTTTTCTCTATAGTCAAGGAGTCTGGAAAGTTCAGCGGCGTCCTTCTTAAATCCATTCCCGATCAACGTCTCAATGTAATCGGCCAGCATCGGATTACAGTGGAGCAGCCAACGGCGGAAGGTGATACCATTGGTCTTATTGTTAAATTTCTCCGGATAAATCTGATAAAAGTTATGCAGTTCCGAATTTTTAAGGATCTCCGTGTGCAGCGCCGCCACGCCGTTGACGCTGAAACCATAGTGAATGTCAATGTGCGCCATGTGTACGGTGTCATACCGGTCGATGATGGCGACACTCTCGTCGTCGAATCTTCTTCTTACCTTATCGTCCAGCACTTCAATGATCGGTACCAGCTGCGGCACCACTTTTTTCAGATAGGACACCGGCCATTTCTCTAAAGCCTCCGCAAGAATAGTATGATTTGTATAGGCACAGGTTCTTGATACCACGTCGATGGCCGCGTCCATGTCCATGCCTCTTTCCACCAGAAGGCGGATGAGTTCCGGAATCACCATGGTCGGATGGGTGTCGTTAATCTGGATCACCGCATAGTCCGGCAGATCATAGAGATTGCATCCTTTGGCCACACATTCGTCAAGAATCAACTGAGCACCGCTGCTGACCATAAAATATTGCTGGTAAATGCGCAGAAGACGGCCGCTTTCATCAGCATCATCGGGATATAAAAACAGCGTCAGATTCTTCATGATATCTTCTTTATTAAACTGAATCCCATCCTGCACCATGGATTCATCCACAGAATCCAGATCAAAAAGATGCAGCCGGTTGGTCTGGTTGTGATAGCCGGTCACCTCGATATCATACATTCTCGCCTGCACATCAAAACCGTTAAAAGATACCGGGTAGGTCACATCGGTCTTCTTCAGCCAGGACTTTTCTTTGATCCACGGATTCGGCACCTCTTTTTGAAGATGATTGTCAAATTCCTGCTTGAAAAGTCCCAGATGATAGTTAAGTCCGATGCCGTCGCCGGAAAGTCCCAGGGTAGCGATAGAATCCAGGAAGCAGGCTGCCAGCCGGCCCAGGCCGCCATTTCCCAATGACGGCTCCGGCTCCACCTCTTCAATCTCTGCCAGATTTTTTCCGTTTTCTTCCAGGATTTCTTTCACTTCTTTATAAATGTCCAGGTTGATCATGTTGTTGGACAGCAGTTTTCCGATCAGGAACTCTGCGGAGATATAATACAGTTTCTTTTTACTTTCTGTATGCTCCTTCTCCGCCGCCATCTTCTGTACCATTACCAGCAGAGCGTCATAAATTTCCTCGTTGGTCGCCTGCGCAATCTCCTTACCGAGAATCTCTGTGATGGTTTTCTGTAAATGTTCTATTTTATTCATTACTTCGTCCTCCTTGAGTTTTCTTCATTATAGTCAGATTTTCAGTTTCTTTCTTGCAAAATACAGCTTTTTTATTGTACAATACTATCATCATAATCGAAAAAATGCATTGTTCAGGCCCTCACATCCATTATAGGAAAGGAAACATGATTTTATGAATCTCAATGAATATCAAAATTACCACGAAACCAAAAGCCATACGGTTTCTGAATTCCCCTACAATACCTATCTCTGCTCCATCCCGCTTGATTTCTCACTGGTTCCTCTTCACTGGCATGCAGAATTTGAGCTGATCGTCATAAAAAAGGGCCGCGGGCTGGTGTCTGTGGACTTAAACCGCCAGCCGGTGTCCGCCGGCGATCTGGTCTTTATCCGTCCCGGCCAGCTCCATTCCATCGAGCAGGACGGCAGCCATTCCATGGAGTACGAAAATATCATTTTCAAAAAAGAACTCCTGACTTCCGGCGACGATGATCTGTGCGCCCGGCAGTTTTTTGATCCTCTCATGGCCGGGAAAATTCCTTCTGTGTCTTTTTTTACTCCGGCAGCAGTCTGTTATGAAGAAGTCTCCGACTGTTTCCGGCAGATCGATCTTCTCTGCGCCACAAAGCCGGAAGGTTATCAGCTGGCTGTCAAAAGCTTCCTCTTCCGGTTCTTTTTTCTCCTCGTTTCTCATCAGCGCCAGAACAAGGAAGAAACCACTTCTCCGTCAAAAACTCTGGAAAAACTGAAAACGATCCTGAAATATGTGGAGGAACATTATCCGGAGCCAGTGACCATCGAGGATATGGCATCGCTCACCTATTACAGCAAATCTCATTTCATGAAATTCTTTAAAATGCACATGGGACGCAGTTTCATCGAATATCTAAACGACTACCGGCTCACCATGGCGGAACGGATGCTTCGCAGCAGCGACGATTCCGTGCTGGAGATTGCAGGCAAAAGCGGATTCGACAATCTCTCCTATTTCAACCGGATGTTTAAGCGAAAATACGGCTGTTCTCCCGGAAAATGGCGGACGGCCCGGAGAACTGTATCACAGAATACTCAGCAAATTTCTGTCTTATAAAAATGTTGACAAAATCTCTTCACAAAAAAGAAGACAGAGCTTTCCTCGATTCTCCGAAAGAGTATCCCCGGGAAATATCTGTCTTCTTATCTTTATAATATCCCTCTATTTTTTATGTTTCATTCACCCTAATCTCACCTGGTTTGCCAAAGCATTACCTCTGCCTCTTTCCGGTCCGGCCGTATCGTCTGGTGAGATCGGCATATTTCCGGCGGATTTCCGGAGAAAACTCGCCCGGCAGAAGACGCCATTTCCAGTTATCCCCTGTGGTGGACGGAGTATTGATCCTGGCCTCGTTGCCATACCCGAAAATATCCTGCATCGGAATAACACAGAGTCTTGCCACGCTTCGCATAGCACCGCAGATCAGCGTCAGGTACATTTCCTCATCGGGCGTATTCTCCGCGCAGAAATAGTCCCGGACCATCTGTTTTTCTTCCTCTTTTAGTCCGTGGCAGAACCACCCGGTTGCCGTCTCATTATCATGGGTTCCGGTGTAAACCACACAGTTGGTGGAATAATTGTGCGGCAGATAATCGGAAGCACTTCCGGTATCCCTGGAATCAAAGGCAAACTCCAGCACCTTCATGCCCGGGAAGCCCGTATCCTGCACCAGTTTCCGCACGGAATCTGTCACATAGCCCAGGTCTTCCGCAATGATTTCCTTACCCGGCAGCACTTCTTTTGCTTTGAGAAAAAGCTCCAGCCCCGGCCCTTTCTCCCAGTGACCGTTCACCGCTGTGGTCTCCCCGTAAGGGATGGAATAGTATTCATCAAATCCACGGAAATGGTCAATCCGAACCACATCGTACATGGAATAGCAGAAGGACAGCCGTTCCATCCACCAGCGATAGCCGGTCTTTTTGTGATATTCCCAGTCGTAAAGAGGATTGCCCCAGAGCTGCCCCGTGGCAGAAAATCCGTCCGGCGGACAGCCGGCCACCGCCAGCGGGTATCCATTCTCATCAAACTGAAAGAGTTCTTTGCCTGCCCAGGCGTCCGCGCTGTCTAAAGATACATAAATCGGAATATCTCCGATAATCTTGATCCCCTGTTTATTGGCGTAAGCCTTCAACTCCTTCCACTGCCGCTGGAATTCATATTGAAGGAATTCATAAAAACAGATATCTTCGGCCAGTTCTGTCCTCTTTTCATCCAAAAGTTGTGCATTCCGGAAACGGAGTCCGTCCTCCCACTGGGTCCACGGCCGTTCCCCGTTCTCTTTTTTGAGCGCCATATACAGCGCATAATCCGGAAGCCAGATGGTGTTGTCCGCTACAAAATTCTGAAAATCATCCACTTCCTCTATGCCGCTTCGCAGGAATGCCTTCCGCAGCAGCAGGAAACGCCCGCTATATAACTTCTCATAATCCACAAACCGGGGATTATCTCCGAAAGGAACCGCCGCACACTCTTCCTTCGTCAGCCAGCCATAAGAAATCAGACAATCCAGGTCAATGAAATAGGGATTGCCCGCAAAGGTGGAAAAAGACTGATAGGGAGAATCCCCGTACCCCGTCGGCCCCAGCGGCAGAATCTGCCAGCAGGACTGTCCTGCTTCTTTCAGTTGATCGATAAATTCATAAGCTTCCGCCGAAAAACAGCCGATGCCATACTTCGACGGAAGGCTGCTCACCGGGAGCAGTATTCCGCTTTCCCTCATGTCCGTGTCCTCCCTGTCTCTTCATCCTTTTTGTCTGCCATCCGCACAACAGGCACATCCATCTCCACGGCGACGCCAAAGTGATCGGAGATCACCGGTTCCGTGTTTCCGTGAAAAATCACCCGGGATGAGCGCACCCGTGCGTCCTGTGCTGTCCAGATATAATCAATCCTCATGCCTTTCGTCTTTTCCTCTTCCCAGCCGTCGATAGCTCCCGGAACGGTGATACCGTCATCTTTTTCTTCAGCCAGCTCCCAGGTGTCTTTCCACCCCAGCGCCTTTACCATGGCGTACCCCTCATCCGGAATATCTGCCGGACTATTAAAATCACCCATCAGAAATACAGCGGGTTCCTTCTGAGGAAGAGCGGCGTCCCCTTCTGACATACGATAATCTATTTTGCAGGAACAAAGTCCCGGCGGAAACACATTTCTGCATGTATCCGGACCAGAGAAAATGTGTCCCTGCAGCCGCCGCATCTGCTCCTGAAACGGCTCTTCCTCATCCTGCCACCATCCCATGTGGGCATTATAAAACCAGCAGACCGTCCCGTCTATCCGCACCGAGACTCCGAGAACTTTCCGGGTCTTCCAGTTATCGTAGGCGTCCTGGCGGGAAATCGTAAAAAAGTCTGTCTCCCGGATGGGATGCCGGCTGAAAATAGCGAGACCTTCGTCATATTTTCCATATCCCTGCTTCACACTGCCCCAGGTCCATTCACAGGGCTGACCTGCTTCAGCAAGAGCCCGGGCCAGAAGGCCCGCGGCATTATCTTCTTTTACAGCAATGCCGCTGCCGCAGGAATGAAATCCGTCGGGAATCTCCCCTTCCCAGACCGCCGCACAGCAA
This sequence comes from Eubacterium sp. An11, assembly GCF_002161065.1. Lineage (GTDB taxonomy): Bacteria > Bacillota > Clostridia > Lachnospirales > Lachnospiraceae > Anaerobutyricum > Anaerobutyricum faecale. Next base: position 92,642 of record NZ_NFLV01000003.1, read on the forward strand.
GTCTGCCCGCATTCCTGCAGCGCCACGATGTCTACCCGGTGCTCAAGAATATACTCTGCCAGGAAATGTATTGTCTCGTCCAGCTCCTCCCGGCGAAAATCCCGGGCATGACTGTTCATATTTAAAGTCAGTATGATCATTTCTCACACTCCCGTTCTATTGCAAAGAATTTTGTTATTATTCAGGATATCATTCCTTCCGGAATCTGGCAATATAAGCCGCCTGCCTCTCCATCATCCTTTATAAGATATCATTGATATCAGATTTCAGCACATCCGCCTTCGGACCGTACACCGCCTGGATCCCATTGTCCTTTTTGATCAGTCCCATGGCACCCTCAGCTTTCCATGCCGGCAGGTCAGCGACTTTATCCACATCTTTGACCGTCACACGAAGTCTTGTCATGCATGCGTCCACCAATGTGATGTTCTCTCTTCCACCCAGCAGCGCGATGATTCTTTCTGCCTTCTCGCTGCCCTGTCCGGCGGAAGCTTTTCCGCCTTCTTCTTCCTCTTCTTCCATATAGTTTCCAAGACGTCCCGGCGTTGCGTACTTAAACTTGCCGATCATAAAGTAGGCGACGAAATAACCAATGACAAAGAATATTACCACACAGATCAGGAAATGAATGATATCTCCGCCGAGTCCCGCCTTTATGGACATCGGGATTCTTGTGATAAACTCCAGGTTTCCGAAAGAATGCAGACGCAGATCAACGATACCCGCCATGGCGAAAGCACATCCCTGTAAAATGGCGTAAATGATGTATAACGGCAGCGCCGCAAACATGAACATGAACTCCAGAGGCTCTGTGACACCGGTCAGGAATACGGCTGCCACGGTGGAGAAAAAGATAGATTTATACTGTTTCTTTCTGCCCGGTTCTACTCTCCTGTACATGGCGAGTGCGATACCAAGAAGCAGGCCGGTGGCGCCGATCATCTGACCCACCTTGAAGCGGGCCGGGGTCACCGTTGTCAACAGGTTCTGATATGCCGCCATATCGCCGGCGTCTTTTAAGTTGATCAAATCTGTTACCCATGCAAGCCACAGCGGATCCTGTCCGAACACCTGGGTTCCGGCGTTGGCTCCCGTGAGAATCGTGTAAGTTCCTCCGAAGGAAGTATAGTTCATCGGGATGGTCAGCATATGATGAAGACCAAACGGCAGCAGCAGACGCTCCAGAGTTCCGTACACAAACGGCGCCAGGATCGGGGAGGTATCGGAGGAATTGGCAATCCAGATACCAAAGTTGTTGATTCCTGTCTGTACCACCGGCCAGATGATACTCAAAATGATGGCTGTCACTGCGGAATAAAAGACGACAACCAGCGGCACGAAACGTTTTCCGTTGAAGAACGAAAGGGCATCCGGCAGCTTGCGGAAGTTATAATATTTGTTATAAGCATTGGCTCCCACAAAACCGGAGATAATACCCACAAACACGCCCATGTTCAAAGCAGGCTTTCCTAAAATATCCACAAAATAATCCGCTACCAGAATCTCCTGTCCAAAAAGTGTGTGGGTCACAGCATTGGGATCTGCCAGCATGTCGCTGCTCACTCCCAGCACTGCGCCGGTAATTACGTTGATCAAACAGAACGCAATCACTGCGGCAAAGGCTCCGCCGGCCCGCTCCTTCGCCCAGGAACCGCCGATGGCAGCTGCAAACAGGATATGCAGGTTATTGATGATACCCCAGCCGATTTCCGATACCGTCGTACCGATGGTGTTGACCACGGAGATATCTCCGCCCACAATGACGATCAGGTTACCGATACTGATCATCAGACCAGCCGCCGGCATCACGGCGATAACGGTCATCAGTACCTTCCCCAGTTTCTGCAGGAAGTCAAAATTAATCGGAAACTTCTTCTTTTCTCCTTTATCGGCTCTCTTTTTTGTTTCTTTTGTAACTTCTTTATTTTCTTTTACGGCTTTTTTATTTCTCTTTATTTCCCGGCCGCCTTCTCCCTGACTGGCCCCGGCAGACTGACCGCTCCCCACCGGCTCTGCCGCCGGCTGAGACTCTTTCGTCCGGATCAGCACGTCCTTTGCCTCGGTTTCTCCGTACTGAAACATCAGTTCATCGTATGGAATGCCTCCGCAGACGATGACCGGAGTGATCGTCTCCACATGGTGATTTTTCAGGTAATCCAGATCCACTTCCGCCACCAGATCTCCGGCTTTCACCTTATCTCCGACCTTCACTTTGGAAACAAATCCTTTTCCCTTAAGATTCACGGTCTCCAGACCGAAATGCACGATCATCTGCACGCCGTCCTCAGTCTCAAACCCATAAGCGTGCAGAGAATCTGTGATCGTTGTGATAGTTCCGTCCACCGGACTGTAGATTTTTCCCTCTTCCGGAATAATGGCCACACCATCGCCAAGAACCTTCTCGGCAAAAACCTCATCCGGGACCTGCTCCAGGGGAATTACTTTTCCCTTAACCGGAGCCAGAATCGTTGTTTTTTTCATTTGCTCTCCTCCATTGTGCTTGTGCTAAGTTTTTTGTTGCATTATTTTTGCGTTATATTTGCGCTTTATTTGCATTAAATATACTCCTTAAACTTTCATTTTTCAATTATTATTTTCAATTTTCTTACAGATTCTGTGTTTTTCACAAAAAATCATAGTTAAATTTATTCAAAATATCCAACGACACAAACCCCAATATTATTTACGCAATTTTAATGCAAACATTACGCAAACGCATTTATTGACTTTTTCTTTCATTTTTTCTATAATGAATTATAGTACAGGCAATCAATGCAGCAGTACATTTCATAAGGACAACATTCGCAAAATAACATACCCTGTTTAAGATAAGATTTTCATTCAGAAAAATATCGCGATTCATATTCATACAGGAAAACCAAGAAACACAACACAGGAGGCATTTTTCATGAACGTTACCATAAAAGAAGTCGCAAAACTTGCGGGAGTTTCTCCCTCAACCGTATCGAGAACATGCTCCGACCACCCTTCCATCAGTGCCCAGACGAAGGAACGGGTGCGCAAGGCAATGCAGCAGCTGGGTTATGAGCCGGGAAACGGCAGTGTTTCCATGCCCAATAACAAGACCATCGGCATTGTCCTTCCTGTTTCCGAGGATGACACGTATGAGAATGCATTTTTTCTGGAAACCATGCGCGGCATCAGCCTTTTCTGCAACCAAAAACAATATTTCACCACCCTGATCACCGGTTCCACCAACGAAGAACTGCTGTCCGCCATCCGGACCATGGTCAAAGAGAATCATCTGGACGGCATTATCCTGCTCTATTCCAATGAACAGGATCCCATCATCGATTATCTCTATGAGAACGGGATTCTTTTTGTTCAGATCGGCAAGGCATCCCAGTATCCGGGTGAAACCATCTGTATTGACAACGATAATATCCTGGCTGCCAGAGAAGCGGTCAATTATCTGTATGCCTTAGGACACCGGAAGATCGGCTATGTGGGCACCGATTTAAAGCGGATTTTCTCTGCTGACCGGAAGGCCGGCTACATGCTCGCCCTGGCAGAAAACAATGTCCCTTTCGAGGAAAGTTATTATCTGGAAATGCCGCAGGTGCCAAAGGAAGAAAACGATGCGCTGCTTCATTTTCTTTCCGGAGATGACCGGCCCACCGCCGTGCTGGTCAGCGATGACATCCTTGCCATGGTTCTGGAAAAGACCGCTTTTATACTTCATCTGCATATACCGGAGGATTTATCCATCATCTCCTTTAATAACTCTCTCTTTTCCAAACTGTCGTCGCCGCAGCTGACTTCCATTGACATCAATTCCCGTCAGCTGGGCATTGAAGCCGCTTCCCAGATGATCAACCACATCGAGAATCCCGGACTTCTGGCTACCAAAATCATTGTGCCGCACTTTATGATCGAACGGCAGAGCTGCGCTGCGCCGGCCGACTGATGAAAACAGGAGGTATATATGAACATATACATTGATGAATCCGGTTCCATTGACCGGCATGCCGCACCGAATCACCATTTTATCATCGCCATGATCCACGTGCTGGACATTGACAGACTGTCCAAATCTTTTAAACGTTTTGTATCGTCCAATTATGCCCGCCTTCTGGAACTGGATGAAGACAAGACCGAACCTCATACGGGAAAGGTACTAAAGACCGGCGGCAAGATGTTCCGCAACGGTAAGTTTCGGGAATTGAAAGGCGTACAGTTTGACCGGGACATGAAACTCCGGTTTGTGGATTATTTTACCCGCAGCAAATATTTTGAGATTTATTACATACGGGTGGTCAATCACGAATTGCAGTCCCACTTATTTGAAAACAGTGCCCGTATTTTTAATTACTCCATCCGCCTGGCTTTGGATCATTTTATCCGGACAGGCTTGCTGCCTGATGAGGACTGCCACCTGCAGCTGGATGAACGCAACGAAAAAAAAGAAGCCAGGCATTTTCTGGAAAATTATCTGAATACGGAGCTGGTGGTGGGCGGTTCCGCCCGCGGCCATTTCAGCGTGGCCTATTTTGATTCCTCGGAAAACAGGCTCATTCAGATTGCAGACATCTTCGCCAACCTGCTTTATTCACAGGAACAGACTGGTCAGTACGCAAAGGAGCTCGGCATGCTGCGGAAAGCGGGAATTCTCAAATCCATTTTTGACTTTCCGTAAAAGTCATTCTGAAAAATGCATTGACTTTTTTATTTTACTGTGCTATTATAATTATAACAACAGTAAGTCCTGTTTCAGCGCCGTCATCTAGGTAAATGTCATGTGTTGGCATCGCTCCCAGGCAATTGATAAAAGAGTACGACCAGTCATCTGACTGGTCTATTTTTTATTGCATAGGAAATTGCATTCCGGAACATTTTTTCCTGTAAATATTTCAAAATGGCAGTTGACGGACCATAAACGCCGCGGTACAATGAATTTGCGAAAGAAAATTCACTTTTTTTACAAAATTATCTGCAATGTAGCATTTTTATAGCTGATATCATTTATTTTGTAAAGGAGAGCACTATGAAGCTGAAAATCAAATACTTTATGCTGTTGACCATCAGTACCATTATCATGGCGGCCGGTATTTACTTTTTTAAATTTCCCAACAACTTTACTTTCGGGGGGATCACCGGTCTGGCCGTTCTGGTAGCTAAGACGGGACTTATTTCCGCCAGCGACTTTTCTTTTGTGGCAAATATCCTGCTTTTAATTTTGGGACTCCTGGTCCTCGGAAAAGGATTCGCTGCCAAAACAGCATACTGCACCATTCTTTTATCAGTTGCCCTTTCTGCTCTGGAGCGGATTTATCCCATGTCAGCCCCGCTGACCAATGAGCCCATGCTGGAACTTGTATTTGCCATTGCCCTGCCGTCTGTCGGCTCCGCGATTCTTTTTAATCTGGGCGCTTCCAGCGGCGGCACGGATGTCATCGCCATGATCGTAAAAAAATATACCAGCTTTGATATCGGAAGCGCGCTGCTGGCTTCAGATTTTTTCATCACACTTGCCGGATGCTTTATATTTGATATCAAAACCGGTCTTTATTCCTTCGTGGGACTGGCGGTACGTTCTTTCATGATCGACGGATTCATCGAGAGTCTGAATCTGTCCAAGTATTTTAATATCGTCTGTTCCGACCCGAAACCGATCTGTGATTTCATCGAAAATACACTGCACAGGGGCGCGACGATCGTCAATGCAAAAGGTGCTTTTACCGGACAGGACAAGTATATTATCATGACAGCGCTGAGCCGTGTGGAAGCTGTCAAGCTCCGAAATTACATAAAAAGAAATTCGCCGGATGCTTTTCTTCTTATCTCAAACACCAGCGAAATTATCGGAAAAGGGTTCCACTCCGTGTAGAGCGGAACCCCTTCTTTTTTCTCATTTCCACAAATGTCATTGATTCATTTCGACAAGCATGGCTGCTTCCCCGTTACAAGAAACATTCTGTCTGACTGCCCATTCTCCTGTTCATTATTCAAAAAAGCCCGATAGATAATCTGCCGTCTCCTGCGGCACTTCCAGATTCACCGACAGATCCAGCACCGAATCCATCTGCACTGTCACACAGGAACTTTCCTTATAAACAGTCATTTCTGACGCTTTCACATACTTCCGGTCCTCTGGTTTCTGTCCTGCTTTCAAAGTCTCCTGAACATAAAATATAAACTTTCCATTCGGAACCGCATCTTCCGGCAGACTGCATGGTTTCCATCCGGTTATGTTGTCGGTGAGTTTATCCGCAAACTTCCGCACCTCATCTTTATCAGTGATGACAACCTCATTTTCTGTATCTTCTGACACAGCGCCTGACTCATCCTTGATCGGCACCACCACGATCTTCTGGGCTTTGGCGATTTCATTCACATTATCTGAAAATTCCCCGCTTTGAAAAATATCCTGTTTTTCCGTTGTTGTCTCCGGTGCATTGACGCGGCTGTGGCAGCCGCCGAGGCAGACCAGGGCACTCATCACACAAAAAACCCCTGATATTATCGCTGTTTTCTTTTTCATTTTCTTCTCTTTCCTTTCTGATTCTGAAAATTCTCATTGAAAAGAAGAAGTCTGTACGCCCGCCGCCAGCCGGCCATGCATGCACAGCAAAATACGCCGGCTCCTGCGAGGATCATTCCCATTCCCATGATCATCATATCCAGAGTCTCCTGCTCCGCCGGGATGATAACAGGACAGATCAAAAGCCCCACCGCGATGAAAACGATACCGGCCAGATTCCAGAAAGTATGCCTGCCTTTTCCTCTCTCATACTCTTTCCGGACTTTCTCCTCCGCTTCCCGTTCGAGAGCCAGAGGAGTCTTCCAGAAGTTCCAAAAGGGATCATCCATAAACCGGACAGAAAACAGCACGACCATCCCTGCGATGAAACAGATCAGGAACAATACAATGCCGGCATCGGCATCCAAAAAAGAAAATGCCAGACTGCCTATCAGCAATCCTGCGGCCGCCGCCGTTCGTTCCGTCTTTTTCTTCTGCAGATTCAGAAAACTTTCTGCAGATGCCAGATCAACAATCATCTGGTCTTTCCTCACCACTTCCGGATTCGGCACTGCGTCTGCTATTTCTGTTTTATCTGTCTCCGCTGCTATCGCATCGCCGTCGTCGGTCATCTTTCTCTTTTCCTGCAGCAGCTCGTCAAGTGTCACATCAAAGAGCTGTCCCATACGTATGAGTTTTTCTGTCTCCGGATAACTTTCATTTCTCTCCCATTTGCTCACTGCCTGTCGGGAGACATGCAGCCGTCCGGCCAGCTCCTCTTGGGAAAGCCCTGCCTCCTTTCGAAGTCTCTGTAATTTCTCACCAAATGTCATGGCTTCTCCTTTCCCTTACAACATACTGTTTTCTGCCATTTTTGGCCACCACCTTGCGGTTGCATCTTTGCTACCTGGGGTTGCACCCGCATTTTTCCTGGTTTATTTCCATTTTCAGGCCCTGACCGGTCACTCTTTTTTCCTGCTCTAATGCTGCACATTATCCGCTTTCAGCCGCGAAGCTCCATCAAAATACTGTTCATGGAGAGCGATCAAAGCATGGTCATAATTCACTCTCACTTCACATTTCTTGTCGAAGATCATGACCTGCTCTTTTCCTGGTTCGCAGACCGGCCATGCAGGGCATCCTGTTTCCGGTGCTTCTTTGTCATCTGTAAACGCCGGTGCTCCGGTGCGGGCAAACTGCGCCCAGGCAGAACTCATCTGTCTTTCCAGCACCTTTGTCTCCGGAGAATCATTGCAGACCGGAACTTTTTCTATATTTCGGAACACAAACGGAAGTTCCGAACAATGCCATGCCGGTTTTCCTCCGTCCAGAGCAAAATTGTAGGTGAACATATAAGAATACGTCTTACTCTCCGGCGATTTGCTCCGTTCTTTGATCAAAGCGATCTCTGTGGAACGGATGAAGTTATCCAGAGACAACAGATCGAGGATATGCTTGTCCGGATATGTTTCTTTAAAAAGTTCCGCCAGCGCCTCCGCTCCGTCGCCAAGCTGTGCCCGGAGCATCTGCTTTACATCTTCGTCGGAATACTTTTCTTTTCCGTTGATACCGTGATCAAAATCAAATTCACCAAACACACTTCCCACGATCAGTGGAATCTCCTTTGCTCTGTCACAGAAGCCATTTTTCAGAGGATTTCCCAGATAATAGTCATTCTGCACCGGGCAGCGGGTCACCACATATCCTTCTGCGGCAAGTTCCGCCTCTATACCGGTGTATACTTCCACCAGACGCCGGTACGGCATATTTTCCAGAGTTTCTCTGTCCGCCAGACCTCTTTCTTTTAACTTCTCCGTAAAAGCGTGGTTCACTGCCTTATCCTGGTCGAACATGTTCCCGATCACGCCGCTCTGCACGATTCCTTTATGAAATAAGGTATTGGCTTCCGGCGTCTGCATCAGCGTCAGCACCTTCATTCCTCCGCCGGACTGTCCAAATAAAGTAACGTTATCCGGATCACCGCCGAAAGCAGCGATATTATCCCGAATCCAGCGAAGCGCCGCTGTCAGATCTGCGTTGCCCAGATTGCCGGTGTTCCAGTAGCTTTCGTCAATCTCTGACAGATCCCAGTAACCAAGAATGTTCAGACGATGATTGACCGAAACCACCACCACATCTTCATGGATACAAAGATTCCTTCCCTCATAGGCCACCTGCTCGATGGAAGATCCGTCATCAAAGGCTCCTCCGTGAATCCATACCATCACCGGTCTTCGTGCGTCCTTCTCCATAGACGGAGACCAGATATTCAGATACTGGCAGTCTTCCCGGGATGGCCAGTACTGATGCGGTACCATAATTTCATTATTTGCCACCGGTTTTTTCATGATTTCCGCCACATAACCATAAGAAAGAGCGTCTTTGACGCCCTCCCACGCTTCCGGCTCCACAGGCATCTGAAATCGTTTCGCGTCGGCATACTTGATTCCCTGGAACATAAAACAGCCATCCAGATAATACCCTCTCAGCCTTCCATACTTTGTATCTGCCACCGGATAATCTTCTCTGCAAATAAACATTTCTCTTCTCTCCTCTGTTTCTTTTCTTAATGGTTTTATTATACGTAGATGATTTTCTTCTGTCAAATACAGACAAAGGGTTCCTTTTTTGTTCCGGACAAAAAAAGAACCGCCGCAAAGACATCCGGACCGGGGCGTACTGTATACCGGTTCCGGTACACCACAGCCGTGCGGACAGATCTCTTTGCGGCAGTTCTTCTGTTTCAGTTCTGTTCCCCTGCATGTTCACGTTTAGCTTCCTGCAGTTCTCTCCTCCGATCCTGCAGCATGGCGTCCAGTTCTTCCAGCACTTCCTGCGAAGGCTCTTCCATACAGCCCGGATACACTTCATATTCAAATCCGAACCAGTTTCCAATGCCGGAAAAAAGAGCGCCGGCAATGAGAAAAATAATTGTGAGCACCTGCGCGACTGTCTTACCAAAATGAAGAAAAGCAATCACATGGGGCGCAAATAGGAACATCAAAATAAATAAAAAATAGGACAGAAATGATAACGTAATATAAAAATCCGGATTTTTCCATCTGCCTGTTTTATTCTGTTTTTTTAACGTAGAGTGCATCCATATACCTCCTGGAGTATGTGTATTATCGTTGGTAAAATAGCGGTCAGGGATAGAATAAAAATATTAAAATAATTAAAAAATCACAAATTAATTAATATCTATTATTAGTATTTTATATCCTTTTGCGATTTATAGCAACCCATTCTTCAAAAATATTTATATTTTATTTTATAAAAAAATGTATTTTCTCTAATTTACCAAATTTTTTAAAGACAAAACCGTATGTTCCATGTACGACCTCCAATTTTCCGCACTGACATTTTGCTCCATCGCCTGATAGACCTCTGTTTTTTCTTCCTCGGTAAAATAATTTTTCTCTGCGTAAATAAAAAACAAAAGCAGTACCAGACATAAAGCCAGACGCACACGGAAAAAAATGCCATAGGGAAGGTACTCTTCCTCCTCGCCGGCGTATCTGCCGCCCTGATAGGACAGCGTATCCCTTCCCCGGTTTATGGATGACCGGTTTTGCCGTTCCCCATACCTTTGCCGGTTCATGCTCTTTTTTCGAAGATTATACTCTCTCTGGGTCATAGAAAATTCCTTTTTTTACACTCTATGAAAAAAAAGAAAAAAATATGTGCCAGGCATTCTGCCTGACACATCACTCTAATTTTTAAAACTGTGGATCGGAGCCGGAATCCTTCCTCCGCGGTTGATAAACGCCTCGCAGCTGAAGGCATTCACCGGCATGATCGGTGCGTAGCCGAGAAGGCCGCCGAATTCTACCGTATCACCGACAGTTTTTCCAATGACCGGAATAACACGGACCGCCGTTGTCTTCTGATTCACCATACCGAGGGCCATCTCATCAGCAATGATACCGGAGATGGTCGCCGCACTAGTATCGCCCGGAATGGCGATCATGTCAAGTCCCACGGAGCAGACACAGGTCATCGCCTCCAGCTTCTCCAGGGTAAGCGCTCCCGCTTCCACAGCATCGATCATCCGCTGATCTTCGCTGACCGGAATAAAGGCGCCGCTCAATCCTCCCACATAGGAAGACGCCATGACACCACCCTTTTTTACCTGATCATTGAGCATCGCCAGAGCCGCTGTGGTGCCCGGTGCTCCCGCATACTCAAGTCCCATCTCTTCCAGAATCTCGCCGACGCTGTCTCCGATAGCCGGAGTAGGGGCCAGAGAAAGGTCAATGATACCGAACGGCACATGGAGACGACGGGAAGCCTCCTTTGCCACCAGCTGTCCCACACGGGTTACCTTGAACGCTGTCTTTTTGATGGTCTCGCAGAGCACCTCAAAGTTCTCTCCGCGCACCTGCTCAATGGCTCTTTTCACCACACCAGGGCCGCTGACACCCACATTGATGATGCAGTCCGCCTCTGTCACACCATGAAAAGCGCCCGCCATAAACGGGTTATCATCCGGAGCATTGGTGAACACCACAAACTTCGCGTTACCGATTCCATCCTGATCTTTGGTGCGCTCTGCCGTCTCAAGGATAATCCCTCCGATCCGCTTCACAGCGTCCATATTGATACCGGTCTTTGTGGATCCGACATTCACGGAACTGCACACACGCTCTGTCACAGCCAGCGCTTCCGGAATAGAATCCAGAAGATATTCATCTGCTCTGGTCATTCCCTTATTGACCAGGGCAGAGTAGCCGCCGATGAAGTTCACACCCACTTCCCGCGCACAGCGGTCCAGCTCCTTCGCAATGCGGACAAAATCTTCCGGTCCCTTGCAGCAGCGTCCTCCCACCAGTGCGATCGGCGTCACGGAGATACGTTTATTGACAACCGGGATTCCGTATTCCCGCTCAATCTCATTGCCCACCTGGACAAGATTCGCCGCCTTGGAAATAATCTTTGTATGAATGTTCTCACAGACTTCCTCCACGTCATCTCCCACGCAGTCCAGCAGACTGATACCCATGGTAATGGTCCGGACGTCCAGATTCATCTCGTGGATCATTTTATTGGTCTCGATAACCTCGTTGATATTCAGCATAATATCCTCCTGTTCCTAAATCCGATGCATCATCTCAAAGATTTCCGCGTGCTGTGCCTGAATCTTCACGCCGATCTCCTCGCCAATCTGTTCCAGTTCCATGGCCATATCCGGAAATGTCTTGTGTACCTCGTCAGATTCCACAATCATCATCATATTAAAATATCCCCCGGTGATAGTCTGGTTGATATCCAGAATATTAATCTTATTATTTGCCAGATAAGTGCAAACCTTTGCGATAATTCCCACAGAATCTTTGCCAATCACAGTGATAATCGTTTTTTTCATTGTATTTCCTCCATATTATATAAACGGCGGCACTGCATCCGTCAATGCCATCATAAAAACCGTTTTTGTTACAGCACAAAGGTCGGCGCATATCTATCCGCCACCCGCATTGTGAAATTCTCTTTGTCCATATCAATATTATGAGCCAGCAGCTCGACCTTGACCGTCTCATAGGCCAGCTCACCATAATTATTCTCTTTGCTCAAATGTCCCAGAAAAATATTCCGGCAGTTCTTTCCGATCACCCTGGACAGAAACTGCCCGGCGCGCTCATTGGACAGATGCCCGGTATTCCCCATGATTCTTCTCTTCAGCGGATACGGATACGGCCCTACCATCAGCATGTTAAGATCATGGTTGGCCTCCACCAGCAGAGACTCACACCCCTGCATCTTGTCCACCAGATAATCATCATAAGTCCCGAAATCTGTGGCAATGCCCACCTTGGACTCCTCATCCTGAAAGGTATAACAGACAGGATCCGCCGCGTCATGATAGACACTGGACGCCTCCACCTTCACATTTCCCACCTTCACAGGATGATCCGGGGATACAGAGACAAACAGATCCGGATCCACCTTCCCGAGAGACCGGGTCTTCAGAATACAGTCGATGGTCTTTCCCGTGGCATACACCGGCACCGGATATTTCCGCAGGAATACGCCCAGTCCGCTGATGTGGTCCATATGCTCGTGGGTGACAAAAATCCCGTCAATATTCTCCGGTTTGATCTCCATCTCCTCCAGGCCTTCCACAATACGCTTGCGGCTGATCCCCGCATCCACCAGAAAATGGGAGTCCCGGTTGCCTATGTAAATACAATTGCCGCTGCTTCCGCTGGCAATACTTGCTAATTCCATGTTTTCTCATCCCTTTTGTTATCCGACTTTTTACAGGTGTTCATTATATAACAAAATTTATTCTGCGTAAACCTTCCTGCACAAATTCTTAAAATAATTTCTTTTCTTCAAAGATTTGTGTCAGCTGCACCCTCAGGCTGTCCACATCCTGATTATTGTCAATGACCCGGCTGCAGTGGCTGCGAAACTCCCCGTCTCTAAGCTGTTGTTTCATGATGGAGCGGCTCTTCTCCTCGCTGTAGCCGCGGCCTTCCATCAGACGATGGATTCTCGTCTCTTCCTTTACATACACATACCAGAGTTCATCGAGTATTTCCTCAAAACCGTTCTCGATCAAGAGCGCCGCCTCCACAGCGACCATGGAAACCTTTCCCTCTTCCCGGAAACGGGCGATACGGGCAAGGATTTCTTCCTTGACATTCGGGTGCGTGATCTCATTTAACCGTTTCAGACGTTCCGGATGTCCAAACACAATTTTTGACAGGGAAGGACGGTGAATCCGTCCCTCCCCGTCAAGTATCTCTGTGCCAAATTCAGCCACAATCTGCCGATAGCTGACGGCGCCCGGCTCCATCAGATCGTGGGCCACCAGGTCCGCCAGAATGACAGCCGCGCCAAACTCTTTCTCCAGAAGATCCATGACGACACTCTTTCCGGAACCTACGCCGCCGGTGATGCCGATGGCGGGAATATATTTTTTATTTTGCTTCATACCATGTTTTTCCTTTTTCGATATCTACCAGGAGCGGCACACTCAAATCCGCAGCTCCCATCATCTCTTCTTTCAGAATGTTGTACACTTCCCCGATCTCTTCTTCTTTTGTCTCCACGAGCAGCTCATCGTGAATCTGCAGAATCAGACGGGAGGAAAGATTCTCTTCCCTCAGCCGGCGGCTTACGCGGATCATGGCAATTTTGATGATATCCGCCGCCGTTCCTTGGATGGAAGAATTCATGGCGGCCCTCTCCCCGAAACTTCTCTGCATGAAGTTACTGGACGAAAGTTCCGGAATCGGACGGATTCTTCCGTATAACGTCTTCACATATCCATGTTCTTTCGCGAAAGCGACATTGCCGTCCAGATAGGTTTTGATACCCGGATAGGTGGCAAAATACCGCTCGATATACTCGTTGGCTTCCTTCCGTGAGATATTGAGGTCCTGGCTGAGTCCGAAGGCGCTGATCCCATAGACGATTCCGAAATTTACCGCCTTGGCGCTTCTGCGAAGAAGCGGCGTCACTTCCTCCACCGGCACCCCGAATACCTGGGAAGCGGTGGCGGTGTGAATATCCGCATTGTGCCGGTAGGCGTCAATGAGATTCTTATCATCCGCCATGTGGGCCAGCACTCGCAGTTCAATCTGCGAATAATCGGCACTGACAAACACATATCCCGGTTCCGGCACAAACACTTTCCGGATGGCCCGTCCCAGCGGCATCCGGATCGGAATATTCTGAAGATTCGGATCGGAACTGGACAACCGTCCGGTGGCGGTCACCTTCTGGTGAAAAACGCTGTGAATCTTCCCGTCTTCTCCGATAAAGGCAGCTAGTCCGTCCGCATAAGTCGATTTCAGCTTTGTCAACTGCCGGTACTCGAGAATATCTGACACAATGGGATAATCCGGCGCCAGTTTCTCCAGGATGTCCGCGCTGGTGGAATATCCCGTCTTTGTCTTCTTGGCAAAAGGCATCTTCAAATCTTCAAACAAAACCACCCCCAGCTGCTTTGGAGAATTGATATTAAAATCTTTTCCCGCCTGGGTATGGATGGATTCCTCCAGCTCCTCAATGCGCCCGGTCAGCTGTTCGCCATATTCTTTCAGAGCATCCTTCTCCACTGAAATCCCGTATTTTTCCATGTCATAGAGGGTCGCTGTGGTAGGCCGCTCAATCTGCAGATAGAGCTCCTCCATGTCATGTTCCTTCAGTTTTTCTTTAAGAATCGGGCAGGACTTCCGCGGGACGTAGGAAAGAAGCCCGGCCATATTCACTGCTTTTTCATTTTCAGCAGAAAATACCTCTGACAATTCCTGTTTTCCGCACACTTCTTTTCTGGACGGCACCACCAGATCCAGATAATCTCTGGCAATATCGTCATAGTCATACGCTGACTGCAGCGGATTGAGCAGATAGGCGAGAATACCTACGTCCTCAATCTGCTTCTCATACTCCCGCAGACGCTCATCAAAATGCAGCAGCGCCTTATAGTCAAGCACATACAAAGACATGCCGGCAGCCAGGAGAGCAAGCACTGAATCTTTCAGCTGATCTTCCGTCAGCAGCCCTCCCGTCAGAAGAAGGGCCGTTTTATCGTTCCAGCTTAAGGAGATGCCCCGGCAGTCTCCAGCGCTTCCGATGACACCATATCCGGCGGCTTCTCCTTCTTTTCCCGCTGCGCGCACCGCATCAAAAATGGCATCCGCCTCCGCCAGATCGCTGGTCACCGTAATCTGCAGTTCATTTTTTTCTTTCTGATCTTCCTCAAAATATTTAAACAGGCTCTTTAATTCCAGCTTTTTGAAAAGATGATAGGCATCTTTTGTAAAAATGTCGCCGACCACCGCATCCTGGAACTGATAATCCAGGGAGCAGTCCGTCTTGATGGTGGCCAGATCTTTGCTCAAAAGAGCCTGATCATAATATTCTCTCAAATTATTTTTGGCTTTGGCCGGCTTAATCTCTTCCAGATGATCGTGGGCATTCTCAATGGAATGATAATTCTGTATCAGCTTTGCCGCTGTTTTTTCTCCGATGCCCGGAACACCCGGGATATTATCGGAAGCGTCTCCCATAAGTCCTTTCATATCAATGAACTCTGTGGGCGTCACACCGTAAAGCTTTTCCACATCGGCTGCGAAATAGTCTTCTGTCACCGTGCCGCCGGCCCTGGTCTTCGGAATCTTGATCTTGGTATGTTCCGTCGCCAGCTGTAAAAGATCCCGATCGCCGGATACAATGACGACGGAAAAATCTTCCTTTTCCGCTTCCCGCCCGATGGTTCCAAGAATATCGTCCGCCTCGATGCCTGCCTGTGTCACCACCGGAATGCCCATGGAAGAAAGCACCTCTTTCATGAGAGGAACCTGTTCCCTCAATTCTTCAGGCATCGGTTTTCTTGTTTCCTTATATTCTTTATATTTCAGATGCCGAAATGTCGGCTCCTTTCTGTCAAAAGCCGCCAGAAGATGAGTCGGCCTCTCCTCCTCCATATATCGGAGCATAATATTCAAAAAACCGAGCACCGCATTGGTATGTTTTCCTTCTGCGTTGGTCAGTACCGGCAGACCGTAGTAAGCGCGGTTCAGCAGGCTGTGCCCGTCCAGAAGCATGATTTTATTTTCCGCCATGATGCTGTGTCCTTTCTTCTACTTAAAAATCTATACAATAAACGCAAGTACTTTGCCCAGAATCCACAAGAACAACGAAATGAGGAAGGCAGCAAGGATGACCCGGATCGAACGGCTTCTCTCCTCCTCCCTGACAGCCTCCTTATATCGCATATCCATGTCTTCTTTCAGTTTTTTTCTGAAATCCACCGACAAAATCTCTCCATCATCCAGCTGCTGCAGACCAACCATCACAATATAATTAATCTCCAGTTCATCCTGGCAGTTGGGGCAGGAATAAATATGCTCAATAAATTCCTTCGTCTGCTCATTGCTCAGATTGTGGTTGATATAGTTCATGATATTTGACTGTGCTTCCTGACAATTCATTCTCATGCCTCTTTCAGAAATGCTGCATAACCTTTCTTCGCCTCATATAAGTCTGCCTTGCTGATGATCTCACAAGGAGAATGCATGCTGAGAACCGCCACGCCGCTGTCCACCACTTCCATGCCGTAGAGGGCAGCGATATACGCGATGGTTCCGCCTCCGCCATAGTCAACCTTACCCAGTTCCGCTGTCTGGAATGCTACCTTATTGTTATCAAAAATCCTGCGAAGCTGTGCCAGATATTCTGCGTTGGCGTCATTGGAGCCGGATTTACCTCTGGAACCGGTATATTTATTCAAAACCAGACCCTTTCCGAAGTAAGCGCTGTTTCTTTTCTCAAAGGCTTCGCTGTAGGCCGGATCATAGGCGGCGCTCACATCGGAAGAAAGCATCTTTGACCGTGCCATGGTGCGGCGCACAGCCAGATTGGAATCCATGCCTGCGAGGGCCAGAAGTTCTGCCACTGCATTTTCAAAAAACATGGACTGCATACCAGTGGCGCCTACACTGCCGATTTCTTCTTTATCCACAAGGATACAGCAGGATGTCCGCTCCGGAGCCTCTGTCTCTATCATAGCCTGGAAAGACGGAAAAGCGCAGACACGGTCATCATGGCCGTATCCGGCAATCATACTCCTGTCAAGACCGCAGTCTCTGGCCGGTCCTGCCGGAACCACTTCAATCTCTGCAGAAAGGAAATCATCCTCTTCCATGTCATATTTCTCTTTGAGAAGACGCAGTACATTGGCTTTCACCGCATCTTTTTCTTCTCCCTCCAGCGGACGACTTCCCACCAGGATATCCAGATTCTCACCGGCTACCACCTCGCTGCCTTTTTTCGCCAGCTGTTTCGATGCCAGGTGTACCAGAAGATCCGTCACATAGACGATCGGGTCTTCCGGGTCTTCCCCGATATTGACTTCCATCACTGAACCGTCTTTTTTGGCGATGACGCCGTGGAGAGCCAGGGGAATCGTCACCCACTGATACTTCTTGATACCACCGTAATAATGGGTATCCAGAAAGGCCAGTTCCGTATCCTCATATAACGGCACCTGTTTCAGATCAAGCCGCGGGGAATCAATATGAGCGCAGAGAATATTCATTCCGTCTGTGAGCGGCTTCCTGCCCACCTGGAACAAAGCGATAGTCTTACCCATGCCCACGGCGTACACTTTATCCCCTGCCTTGACGGATACTCCTTCTGCAACAAGATCCTCCAGGGAACGGTATCCGGCCTTTTCGGCCTCCTCTTTAAAAAATGTTGTACATTCTCTTTCCGTCTTGCATCTGCTCAGAAAATCTTTATATTCGCCGGAGAGTTTTTCCAGCGCTTCCATATCCTTTTCATCATATGTTAACCATGCATTTTCTTTCATCGGTTCTTCCTCCTGTCTTTCTTCTATATTATATAATTTGAATTCCATTATGATAATATTATGAATCCCACGGCTGAAAGGATACATCCGTTCCAACGGATCTCATCCCGGTGTCCTGCCGTCCCCATCCTGGCGACAAGCCAAAAAAAGCCGCCGTCCGCTTTTTCCATTCCCCATCATACCACAAGCAGGTAATTCCGTCAAAACAGAGTAAGCGGCGGCGGCAAAATCCACGGCAGCATTCTCCCTTCCGGATGATTATGTACAAAATCCGGCTTCTATTCTTTTTTCTCAATTTCACCATCTATGGAAACGGTCTTAAAATCATCTTCATAGAGGGAGGCCAGATCCATTTCCGGAAGTTCCGGATGAGTGACATTTTTCATCTCTTCCTCATCAAGAATGAAAGATACCAGCAGCGCATCCTGGTTGACCTCATCGCCCTCGGAAACATAGATCTTATCCACAACGCCGGAAACCCGGGAAGTGACCGTCGTCTCCATCTTCATGGCTTCGATGGTCATGAGCGGCATATTCTTCTTCACCACATCGCCCTCCTTAATCTTGATATCACTGATGATACCAGGCATAGAGGCCCCCAGATGTCCCGGATTTCTCGGATCCATTTTCAGACGGCGGTCTGCCTTCACCTCAAAATTCTTATCAAGAACACGGGTCTCCCGGTAGAATCCATTCACCTCAAACTGAAGCGTCCGGTATCCTTTTTCGTCCGGTTCTGACATCTGTACAAATTTGATGAGGATATCATTGCCCTCCTCAATCTGGATGACTGTCTCCTCCCCGGGACGCAACCCGTAAAAATATACATGGCTTTCCAGTTTGGACACATCATTGTAGGCCTGGAAATGCTCGCAGTAATCCTCATAAACTCTCGGATACAGCGCATAGCTTAACACCTTCTGTTCCATGACCTCTGGTTTCTCCATGGTATCCATATAGTAATTCTCCCGGAGGAATTCCGCAATCTTATCAAAATCCACATCGGGGAGAAGCGCGCCCGGCCGCCCTTCAATCGGCGTTCTGTCTTTCAACACAATGCGCCGGAACTCTTCCGGAAAACCGCCTTCCGACTGTCCGAGCAGTCCCTCAAAGTATTCCACCACGGAATCCGGATAGGACAGTTCTCTTCCTTCCGTAAAAATATTCTCTTTCGTCAGATTGTTCCTCTGCATGAAAATGGCCAGATCGCCCACCACCTTGGAAGTAGGGGTCACCTTGATGATATTGCCCAGCAATTCATCGGCCTCTTTATATAATCTGCGTATCTCCTTAAAATTATTGACTACGCCCATTTCTTTTAACTGGGCCGTAAAGTTGGAATATTGTCCTCCCGGCATGCCATACTGATAAATGGCCGTATCCGGCGCGTCGATGCCGCTCTCGAAAACCTTATATACTTTCCGCTCATGGGCATAATATTCATCCAGCACCAGAAGTCCCTCCGGATCAATCTGGGTATCTCTCTCCGTTCCCCGCAGCGCTTCCACCAGAGAGTTCATGGACGGCTGGCTGGTCAGGGAACTCATGGAACCGATGGCGCAGTCCACGATATCCACGCCGGCCTCGGCAGCCATCAGGTAGGTTCCGATCCCATTACCGGCGGTATCATGCGTGTGCAGATGAATCGGCACATGCACTTCTTTCTTCAGAGCCTCCACCAGCTTCTTCGCCGCGTAAGGCTTTAACAGGGAAGACATGTCCTTGATGGCAATGCAGTGGCAGCCCATGGCTTCCAGTTCCGCCGCCTTCCTGCAATAATAATCAAGGGTGTAAGTGGTCTCTTTCGGATCCATCATATCGCTGGCGTAGCAGATGGCTCCCTCCACAATTTTCCCGGTCTTTAATGCCTCTTCCACCGGCAGCTTCATATTTTCCATCCAGTTCATACTGTCAAAAATCCTGTAGACATCCACGCCATGGTCGCTGGATACCTTGATAAACTTCTTGATCACATTGTCCGGATATGTGCTGTATCCCACCACATTGGAGGCCCGGAGGAGCATCTGGATCAAAACGTTCGGCATCCGTTCTCTCAGAATATCCAGCCGCTTCCACGGGGATTCTTTCAGAAAACGATATGCCGTATCGTAGGTGGCGCCGCCCCAGGCTTCAATGGAAAATGCGTCCTTCAAGTACAGGTTGGTGGCTCTTGCCGCTCCCGCCACTTCCTTGGTCCGCATACGGGTCGCCAGCAGAGACTGCTGGCCATCCCGCATGGTGGTATCCGTCACATACAGCTTCTTACTCCGGTACACCTTCTGGGTGAACTCTTTCGCGCCCAGCCGCAAAAATTCGTCCCGGGTTCCCCGGATCTCTTTTTCCGTGTCGATGACCGGCACCTTTCTGTCCTCAAGATCCGGCTTCGGTCCCGGATTCACATTGACCATCTTATTGGCCAGAAACTCCAGAATCTTGGTAGTCCGGTCCAGTTTGTTATGCATCTCAATGAGCTCCGGCGTCTCGCTGATAAAGGTCGTATAACATTTTCCTTTCTGAAACACCTCATGATTTAAGACGTTGATCAAAAAGGTCATATTCGTCTGTATCCCGTGGATCCGGAACTCTTTCAGAGCGCGGACCGATTTGCGGATAGCACCCGCAAACGTCCGGTCGTGTGACACCAGTTTCACAAGAAGACTGTCATAATGAGCGGTGATCACGGCTCCGGTGTAGGCGATGCCCCCGTCCAGCCGGATGCCGTTTCCCGCACTGGAACGGTACAGATCAATCTTGCCGTGATCCGGCAGAAAGTGATTGGATGGATCCTCCGTGGTGATTCGCACCTGGATGGAATATCCGATGCTTTTCACTTCATTCTGCGAATAAATGTGGATATTCGGACTGTTTAACGGATATCCCTCCGCCACCAGAATCTGGCAGATGACGATGTCGATGCCTGTGATCATCTCCGTTACCGTATGTTCCACCTGAATCCGCGGATTCATCTCAATGAAATATGGATTCTCCTCCTCATCTACAAGAAATTCCATGGTTCCGGCGTTGGTATATCCCACTCTTCTGGCCAGACGTTTGGCGCTGTCCAGAATTTTCTTTCGGATCTCATCAGAAATGGTCCAGGCCGGCGCAAATTCAATGACCTTCTGATTATTTTTCTGCACGGAACAGTCCCGGTCATATAAATGTACGATATTCCCGTAATTGTCTCCTAAAATCTGTACTTCGATATGTTTCGGCCGGATCAGATACTTCTCCAAAAACAGTTTGGATTCCCCAAAAGCCCGTTTTGACTCATTTTCCGACTTGGCGAAGGCTTCCTCCATATCTTCTTTCCGCTCCACAATACGCATTCCGCGGCCGCCGCCGCCGTTGGATGCTTTTAACATCACCGGATACCCGATGCGGTCTGCCTCAGCCATGGCCGCCCCGGCGTCCGGTAAAATGAAGTCGCTGCCGCTGATGATCGGCACATTACTGTCGTGAGCCGCCTGTTTGGCTGAAAGTTTATCCCCCATAATATTCATAGCTTCCACTGTCGGCCCGATAAAGACAATATCATTTTTCCGGCAGGCTTCCGCAAAAGCCGGATACTCTGACAAGAAACCGTATCCCGGATGGATGGCATCCGCCTTTTTCTCCTTGGCGATACGGATGATCGTCGGAATATCCAGATAAGCGTCCACCGGCCCCTTGTCCGGATCCAGCGGATACGCCTCATCCGCCTTGGAGCGAAACAGCGCGTACCGGTCTTCTTTGGAATACACGGCGATGGAGCCGATTCCCAGCTCCTCCAAAGCCCGGAAAATACGTATCGCGATCTCCCCGCGGTTCGCCACCAGGACTTTTTTAAACTTATGTACCATTACATGCATATACTGCTATCCTCCCTCACGTTGTCCTTCTCATTTTTTCCAATATTTTATGGAGATCTTCTCATATATCTCTGTATCCTGCGCATGATCTCATGACTGCATCCGCCGCCCGAAGACTCTGATCTCCTTTTTTATTTTGAAGGCGCCCGGATCTCATCCTTCATCATGACAAAAAAATATCCCCTGTGATTTTCTAGTATATATAAATTTACACAGAAAAACAAGGCACATTCATATTTTTTTCATATACATTTCCATCATTTCATGATATAATTTCTCATAAATAGTGAATTTACAGACATTTTAGCATATTTTTACCTGTGATTGTTCTCCGGATCCGCAGAAGGGCTTCTATGTTTTTCTGTTTTTCGTGATTGGAAAGAACGTTCACATCCAGAAAGGATGACACCCATGAAAGTATTATTGATAAACGGAAGCCCACACCCGAAGGGCTGCACCTGGCGGGCACTTTTGGAAGTGGAAAAGACGTTACATATGGAAGAAATCGAGACCGAATGGCTCCACATCGGACTGGACCCGATCCGCGGCTGTATGGGCTGCGGGATGTGCCGCAAGAATAAGCTGGGCAAATGTATTTTCGGAGAGGACGCCGTCAACATAGCTATCGCCAAAATGGAACATTGCGACGGCCTGATCGTCGGCTCACCAGTTCATTACGCCGCCGCTGCGGGAGGCATCACTTCTTTTATGGACCGGATGTTTTATTCCAGCAAAGGATTTCCATACAAGCCGGGCGCCGCTGTGGCCAGCTGCCGCCGGGGAGGTTCCATCGCCGCTCTGGACCAGCTTAACAAGTATTTTACCATCAGCAACATGCCTCTGGTTCCGTCCACTTACTGGAATATTGTCTTCGGCAATACCCCGCAGGAAGTGGAGCAGGATAAGGAAGGCATGATGGTCATGCGCACCCTCGGCCGGAATATGGCGTGGATGCTCAAGTCCTTTGCCGCCGGACGTGACTCAGGTCTTGTCACTCCTCAGCCGGAGAAGAAGGTTCGGACCAACTTCATCCGGAAACTGGAATCCGACGAAAAAGACTTTGCTCCGTATTTTACTTCCTATAACAAAGTGGACAAGAGATTCCAGGAAGATGACTGATCTTTTATCGTCAAAATATCCGGAATCCTAGATCTGTTCCAGCGCGTAGAGAGCCGCTCCTACCGCCCCTACAATCTCCGGTTCCGGACAAATATAAAGTTTCCCGCCGATTTTTTCTTCCACGGCGCGGACGACACCCGGGTTTTTCGCCACTCCGCCGGTCATCATAAAGGCTGGCGTCAGACCTACCCGGCTTAAAAGACCATAGGCTTTGTTGGCAATGGCATGACAGACACCGTCCGCGATGTCTGCCTTTTCTTTATTATTGGCAATCAGAGAAATCACCTCCGATTCCGCGAACACGGAACACATGCTGGTGATTTCTATTTTTTCTGTGGACGTGAGAGCAATGGCTCCCAGATCATCAAGACTCACTTCCAGCGTGCGGGCGATCATCTCGAGAAATCGTCCCGTACCTGCCGCACATTTATCATTCATGACAAAATCCTGCACCTCTCCCTCCTGATTTAAGGAGATTGCTTTGCTGTCCTGCCCGCCGATATCCAGTATGGTGCGGATGTCCGGATTAAAATAATGGGCGCCCCGGCCGTGACAGCTGATTTCCGTCACGTTTTCGTCGGCAAAAGGAATACTCACCCGGCCATATCCTGTTGATACGATCCATGCGATCTCTTCTCTCTGAAGGGAAGCTTTTTCCAGCACATCTTTCAGTACTTTATCCGCACTCTCCCCGGATTTTGCGCCGGTGCGCACCACCGAAAACGCTCTGATCTTTTTATCACGGTCCATGATCACCGCATTGGTGGAAGTGGAACCGCTGTCAATACCCAGCACATACATATTTTCCTGTCCTCCCGTTCTTTCCTTTTTCCCGGGCTGTGACCGCAAAAGCTCTTTTCCGGCCTGCTGCGGCTGCAGAGATTCCAAAAAAGCCTCAATGCGGGTCAGCATCTGCCCGAAACTTTGTTTTGTATAGTCTGTTTCCAGTAAAAGCATCGGCCGCTGCAGCCATTCTTTCAGCCATGCATACTCATAGGCATAATTGTCACAAAACTGTACCGTATGGTAGATGATCCCGTCCGCGCTGTCACTGTAACGCCGGATCAGCTCATCCCGGTTGGACGCCTGTTCCATGCGCATACAGGGGAACTGCGCCAGCAGCCCCCGGGTATACGCCAGATACAGCTCGGATTCCTGATAAATGATCTTGCGGTCCAGGCCGGTGCAGGTGAGGTCAAAAGCCACGCCCGCTCCCCGCTCTTCCAGAATCTCCTTGATATTTTTATTGGCCCGGGCGCCCAGAATCCCGATATTGAGACGCTTCTTTTTAAAGGATAGTCTCTCCCTCTCCTGTTCCGTTTTGAGGATTTCCCGAAAACGATCCTCCCGGAACTGTCTGCCGGAATATGCCTCATAGGCCTGCATCATCGCCCGGATCCTCTTTTCATAGAGAACCGCTCCGGCTTCCTTGGTTATCCGCGGTATGTCCAGTATATAAATGAATTTCTCCGGAAATTCTTCTTTCAGCACATCATAGAGGCGGCGGATGCTGTCACAACAGGTGGTGAGGATGATTCCCTCATAATCCGCCTGCATCATCTCTTCCAGCACTCCTTTGGCAAAACTGCAGATATTGGGATGCATCTTCATATCCGCCTGATTGAAATTGGTCACATCCGGTTCCACCCGTTTCATCTCCACGCCCATGGAGACGAAAGCTTCCACCGGAGTATATTTACAGATATATCCTAACATGTCCTGTCCAGCCTCCTGTTCTGCGTACCTTCATCCAGCATCTCGAGAAACGCTTCCAGACGGGTTTTGATCTGTCCGTCATGACTGTTTCGCCTGTCAATGCCGTCTCCGTCAAGGATCAGCATGGGAATTCCCTTCTTCTGGAATGCCTCTTTCAAAATCAGACTGCCGCCGGAGGACTGTTTGCATCCCCAGTGGCAGAACTGAATCACCGCATCCGGAGACAGTTCGTCGGCGAGACGGCTGACCATCTGCGCTTTGTGATCATAGGAACCATTATAAAGATTATGGATGAGCTTCCTGGCCAGAGCGTGAAACGGCCGTCTCTCATCCAGCTCTTCCACGGAGTCCATCGCCATGTCGCTGGCAATGATCTGATACTCCGGATTTTCATTGAGATATCGCTGCAGGGTCTCCTGATAAAATGGCAGCAGATGCACCCACAGAATCTTCTTTCCCTCAAAAGGAGGATACGTTTTGATATCTTCCACCATGAACCGGACCAGATCCAGAAATTCCGGCGTGCCGATCAAAAGATGCATCCCCATCATCAGATACAGATGACTGATCAGCTCTCCCGGATAATATCTCTCGCTCTGCAGACGGAAAAAATGCATTAATTCTTTGCGGGTCTCATTCTCAATGCGAAGATTCTCTTTTAATCTTTCCTCCTCAAAGGGGATTCCGAAATGTTGTTCCAGCGCTCCGGCAAAGTCTTTCAGCTGTCCGGCCAGATAATCTACGGAATCCTCGTCATCCCCGTAAGGAACGTCCAGAAAAGAAAACGGAACTCCCTTTTTCTTCTCCAGATAGCGAAATGTGTTCAAATTGCCGTCACAGGACAAAGAGGTGGTCACCGCGTAACCAGGCACCGACACTGCGTCGCTGTCAATGGCTCCCACGAAAGTCTTATGATAAGAACACAGAGTCGGGGCGATTCCCAGATTCTGAGCATAGTCGATAAAATAATCTTCCAGATGATATCCGCTTAAATAGCAGGCCAGACATTCAATGGACAGAGTGCTCCGCCCAAAACATTGAACGATCTCGCAGGGCGAAAAAATATTTCCCCAGACATAACTGTCCGGCCGTCCCAGGGCGTCTGCCACGAAAGACATCATCATTTCCTCCAGCTTCTGGTATCCCCTGGAAAGCTTTTTATTGGGAAGAAGCTTCATCCGAAGCTTATTTGCCTTGAAGCCAAGCAGCATTTTCCCCCAGCTCTGCCCGGGATTATTTATGGTCTGTTCTTTTACGTAGTCAATGTATTTATCTGCAATCCACATGACAAATCCTTTCTTTCCAATTTATGTTTCTGGTTTTCTTTCTCTTTTATGTGTTTCTGGCTAACCGTTTATCTGCCGCGCATACTTTTTTACATAATGCAACAGCAGCGGTAAAACACAGCTTACCACATTTTGCGCCAAAAGGCACGGCTTTTCTTGACAAACTTTTTTCTTTTTCCGTATAATAAACGCATATCTGGAGGTGAACATATGGACGACAGACGCAAATTTTTGTCCGGAGAAGAAACGAAACAAACACCCGGGGGTGACTCTGTTCATGACCGTTTACAGGCACACTCCCACGGGCACACCCATACGGAGACCAGGGCGGTCATCAACCGGCTGTCCCGGGCCATCGGTCATCTGGAATCGGTAAAACGGATGGTGGAGAACGGACAGGACTGCTCGGATGTCTTAATTCAGCTTGCCGCCGTCCGCTCCGCCCTGACCAATACCGGAAAGATTATATTAAAAGACCACCTGGATCACTGCATTGTCGATGCCATTGAACACAATGATCCGGAATCACTGGAACAGTTCAAAAAAGCTATCGATCAGTTCATTAAATAAATAAGCTGTGAAAAAATGAAAAAGGTCATTTTTTCACAGCTTTTTTTGTACATTTCTATGGATGTCAGCAGATTTCTACTGATGATAATAACTGAAGAAGTCCGCCATCTTCTCCACAGACTCTTTCAGGACTTCAATCCGCGGCAGATATACCACCCGGAAATGATCCGGCTGCTGCCAGTTGAATCCGCCTCCATGGATGAGAAGAATTTTTTTATCCTTCAGAAGATCCAGTGCAAACTTTTCATCATCGGTGATATTGAACTTTTTCACATCGATCTTTGGAAAAATATAGAAGGCCGCCTTTGGTTTCACTGCACTGATGCCGGGGATATCCGTCAGTGCTTTATAAATATAATCTCTCTGCTCCCGGATTCTTCCGCCCGGAACCACATAGCTCTTCACGCTCTGGTGTCCGCCCAGGGCCGTCTGTACAATTGACTGCGCCGGTACATTAGAACAAAGGCGCATATTAGAGAGCATTTTAATACCTTCCACATAATCTTTCGCCATATTTTTATTACCGCTCAAAATCATCCACCCGATACGGAAGCCGGCGATCATATGTGATTTGGACAGACCGCTGTAGGTGACACAGAATAAATCCGGCGCCAGGGAAGCGATGGAAATATGTTCCTCTCCGTCCATGACCAGCCGGTCATAAATCTCATCGGAGAAAATGATCAGCTGATGTTCTCTTGCGATATCCACAATCTGCTGCAGCACTTCCCTTGGATAGAGAGCACCGGTAGGATTGTTTGGATTAATGATGACGATGGCCTTGGTCCGGTCTGTGATCTTCTTTTTGATATCATCCATATCCGGATACCAGTCCGATTGTTCATCACAGATATAATGAACGGCGGTTCCTCCCGCCAGTGTCGCGCAGGCTGTCCAAAGCGGATAATCCGGCGACGGGATCAATATCTCATCTCCGTCATCCAGAAGCGCCGACATGCAGATGTTGATCAGCTCACTGACGCCGTTACCTGTATAGATATCTTCCATGGATACATTGGGAATCTGTTTGAGCTGGGCGTACTGCATAATGGCCTTTCTCGCGGAAAACAGACCGTTGGCCGGCGAATAGCCCTCGCATTCCGTCAGCTGACGGCGCATATCATAGATCACCTCATCCGGCGTGCGGAACCCAAAAGGAGCCGGGTTACCGATGTTCAGTTTAAGGATCTGCGTGCCTGCTTCTTCCATTCTGGCCGCTTCATCTACCACCGGTCCTCTCACATCATATAGTACATTGTTCAATTTTGAAGATTTTTTGAACTCTCTCATGGGTCTGCCTCCTGTATGTTCTGTGTATTGTTTTTTTTCATCCGGATCCCGGCGGAAATCCTGTTGCTCCATCCGGGTCACAGTCTCTTCCGGTCTTCCGTCAAGGGCGTGATTTTCCCTTTTTACCTCCGCCCTTTCTTCTTCCTTTCTCTGTTCTGCCTTCTCTGCCCTGCGGCCGCTTCTCAGCCATTCTTCATCCACGTCAAGGATATCCGCCAGACAGTGGAGAATGTCTGCCCGCGGCACATTTTTGCCACTGACATACTGACTGATGTGGCTTTTGCCCAGCTTGACACCCCGCTCCGCGGCGGCGCGGATCATATCAATCTGCTTTTTTCCACGCTGCTCCATGGCCAGCTTTAATCGATCCGAAAAGGTCTCTCCTGTCATTGTTCTCCTCCTGCATTTTATTTTTACTGAAATACCCAAGTTCTTTGTTGAACTTGCGGACAAGAGTTCAATTTTAATCCATTGGGTTCAGTCTCAATTGCAGGCATTATAACACAGAATATATATGAGTTCAACATAAATCTTTGCTTTTTCTGAACTTTTTCTTGTTTTCCCGGCCGCTTATGATTATTTTGAACAATATATTGTTTTTTCATATCCGGCTCCCATTTATTTCACATCCAGTTCCGCTGTAATCTCATAATAATCACAGGGATGCGCCGTAAGCCCCGTCACTCCGGCTCTGGCTATCATATTCATGCGAAGATGCGCCACAAACACACAGGCGTTGTCGTCAAGAAGTGTCTGCTGCATTCTGACAGCCAGTTTTGCTCTTTTTTCTGTATCAAAAGTTCCTGACAGTTTCTGCGCCAGCGCTTCCAGACGATCACTGTGATATCCCCCGTCATTGTGGGCAGAACTGTCCAGACAGTGATAATTGAAAAAATATTCCGGATCCCCGGTGGGAGCTGTGACCATGGCGCTGACATAAATATCCCAGGCATTTTTATCTGCGCAGACACTGCTATGGTCCGGTGTATTATTAATCTCCACCCGAATTCCGATTTCTCCCAGGGTCGCCTGTGCGGATTCCGCCAGAAGAGGCAGTTCCTGGCGGCTCGGATAGGTAAGCCAGCGCAGCACCAGCGGCACTCCGTCTTTCTCCCGGACACCGTCTCCGTCCCGGTCCGTCCATCCCGCCTCTTCCAGAACCGCTTTTGCTTCTTCCGGATCATAGGTTTCCGTGTGGACCATTTTCCCTCCAAAAGAAAAGTTCTCCGGATACACGCCGGACGCCGCTTCCCCGTTGCCGTTCATCAGCGCCTTCACAAATCCTTCTTTATCAATTCCCATGGCAATGGCCTTTCGCACCGCCGGGTCAGAGGTAATGGGACTTTCAAAGTTCATGGCGCCGAAAAAGACCCGGCTTGTGGAACATCCGGTAAAAATATAGTTCTCATTTTCAAACAATGGATAACTGAGATAAGGAATTCCATAGGCGGCGTCAATCTCGCCGGACTGCAAAGCCGCTGTCAACGTATCGCCATCGGAAATATTGCGGATAATGATCGTATCGATATTCGGTTCCCCGTCCCAGTAGTTTTTGTTTTTTACAAGAACCAGACGCTGATCTGTTTCCAGGGAAACCGCTTCATAGGGCCCTGTACCGCAGACAATGCCGTCCTCATCCACCCCCTCTTCCATATCAATAATGCAGCTGTAAGGATCCGCCAGATAGGAAGGAAGAGCAGGCACCGGAATATCCGTCCGGATGGTCAGCGTCTGTTCCCCGGCCTCCATGGCTTTGATGTGCAGATCTCCCGCCGCCCGGGGATGTGCTTTCATCAACGCTTCCAGACATTCTTTCACGGCGGCGGCATCCACCTTCCGGCCGCTGGTGAACGTGATCCCCTCTTTTATCTCGATTTTCCAGGTAACATCATCTGTATGCTCCCAGTTTTCAGCCAGCCACGGTTCCATCTCCATGGAATCTGTGAATCGAAATAAAGTCTCTCCCACTCCATAACGGATACAGCCCCATCCGCCGCTGCTGTTGTGAGGATTGATATCCGCGATGCCATTTTCCGCGTTAAAGGTGGTGTCTCCGAAAATAAAAGTTTTCGTTCCGTCATGGCGACTATGAGACGGCGTCTGTCCGCCACAGGCGTTTAAAAACACCAGGGCGGACAGCAGTACAGCCAATAAAATGCATTTTCGTTTCCGATTCATATGTTCCTCACTTTCCTTTTTCTCCGGCAGTGCCTCTCATGACTGACAGCTATTTCGGTAATCCCGGAAAGCTTCCCCGAAAAGATTAAAAATCACCACTGTGATAAAAATCGCCGCTCCCGGGGCCAGTACTACCCAGGGATACAGCTGCAGCAGGCTCCTCCCGCCGCTCATCATGCTCCCCCACTCGGCTGTAGGCGGCTGTGCCCCCAGCCCCAGAAAGGAAAGCGCCGCAATTTCCATCATCATGGTTCCGATGTCCAGCATGGCCGTCACCAGAACAGGGCTTAAAATATTGGGAAGGATATGCCGAAAAAGAATTGCCAGTGTCTGACATCCCGCCAGGCGCGCGGCCGCGATATAATCCTCCTGCTTTACAGAGAGAGTCTGACTCCGGGCAATCCTGGCATATCTGGGCCAGTGCGCCACAGCCAGCGCCAGTACCACTGCAAACATTCCTCCATGAAGCACTGCCGCCACAGCCAGCGCAAATACCATACCCGGAAAAGCGAGACAGACATCAGAAATACGCATGATCACTGCATCAAAAACTCCGCCGGCGTATCCCGCCAAAAGGCCCGCCGCAGTTCCTGCCGCGGCAATAAACCCTGTCAATATCAAAGAAGAAAAAATACTCACTCTGGCGCCTATGAGAACCCTGGAGAGCATATCTCTCCCGAACCGGTCTGTTCCCAGCGGGTGCTGCCAACAGGGCGGCAGCAGCGCCTCCCCGTAGTTTTGCGCATAAGGATCATACGGACAGAACTTCTCCGCAGACACCGCAACAAAGAGCAGCAATAAAACAAGAGTTCCAAATAGTACCAGTTTTTGCCTTTTCTTTTGTATCGTTTCCGTCATGGACTCATCCTTTTCTTCTGAAATGCATTTTCTTTTTCATTGAGACGAATTCTCGGATCCAGCCGGCCGTAAGAGATATCTGCCGCCAGATTCAAAAGCATATAGATCAGAGCCATCCAGAGGACGTACGCCTGAATCATCGGATAGTCTCTCATAAAAATGGCGTCCACCGCCAGTTTCCCTACGCCGTCCCACATAAAAATCGATTCTACCACAGCCGTTCCCCCGAGCAGACTGCCGGCTGATAAAGTCAACATGGTAAGAAGCGCGGGCAGACAGGACGGCAGCACATTTTTAAAAAGAATCATCGAAAAGGACACCCCTCTTGCCTTAGCTCCAGTCACATAATCCCGGGTCATCTCCTCCAGGACTGCCGCCCGTACCTGCCTGACATACTTTGCTGACATGGCGGCAGCCAGCGTTACCGACGGCAGCACCACGCCGGATGCTCCCTCTGAAATCACCGGAAAAACCGACAGACGGATGGCAAATACATATAATAGAAGCAGCGCCACAAAAAAATTGGGCAGACTATTTCCCAAAAAGCTGCCGGCGCGTATCAGCCAGTCACTGATCCTGTTCTGGCGCACTGCCGCATAAATTCCCAGAGGAACGGAAATGAGAATAGTAAGAAACAGAGAAATTCCTGCCAGCAGAAGCGTAGCCGGAAGTTTTGACAAAAAGACAGAAAGAACATCATCCCCGGAAAGAAAACTGACACCGAAATCTCCTCTGAGGCAGCCCCGCAGCCAGTCTGCGTACTGCACCAGAAACGGCCGGTCAAGGCCCAGTGCCTCTCTCTGAGCCTCCATGGCTTCCCTGGAAAGCGCCACGCCGGTCACATCCATCTGCTGCAAAACCGCATCGCTTCCGGCCATATGTATGAGCGCAAACGACAAAAAAGTAATACCAAACAGCACAAATACAAAGTGCAGCAGCCGTCTCATTCTTTTACCGCCTTAATCCGGAATACCGGATATGGTGTGGAAAACTGATCTTCATGCAGAAACAGCCTCTTTCCGATCGTTTGATCGGCCTCCACTTTGGCACATCCCAGCTGTCTGAGACAGACCGTATCCCAGTCCGGCCGTTTCCAGCCACTGATAGGCAGCATACCATATATCTCCATGCACTCTTCCATCTGTCCCCGGGAAAGCATTTCATGGGCTTTTTCTCCTTCCAGACCGCGGCTGAAATGATATCTGGCATGTTCCGCGTCATAATTTAGCAGCAGACCGCCCGGTTTCAATATCCGGAGCCATTCCTCATAAGCCCGCGCCGGATGAGGCAGCGTCCACGTAAGATTCCGGCTCACAATCGCATCAAACGTCTCATCGGCAAAAAGAAGATTCTCTGCATCCATCTGTAAAAATGCGACCTCCATTCCGCGCTGAGCCGCCATCTGCCGTCCTTCCAGGATCATATTTTCTGTCAGATCAATGCCGGTCACCCTGTAGCCGTTTTCCGCCAGAAGCAGGGAGAAAAAACCGCATCCACATCCCACATCTAATATCTTCAAACTGTCTTTCCCTGTCAGATGGGATAACAATTCCTGCTCCCATATTTTGTGCTGACCGCTTTTTAGTTCTGCTTCCCGCTGCACGCGGAAACTGTCTGCTCTCTCATTCCAGTATTCTTTTACTTTTCCTTTTATGAGCGCCGGCTCTTCCCAACTGTTTCTCTCCGGACATACCGCCATCGTATCTTCACCTCTTATTTTTTATTTTTTCCCTGACATTCTGTTCCTGATGTAAGTACTGCTATTTTCCAAAAACATTTTTCCATTAGGCATGTCAGGTATCCTCTCCCTATCATAAAAAACCCCGGCTGTCTGCACAAGCCGGGGTGGGGGATATTTTTTATTATTTCAGGTATTCTTTAGAGAATGCTTCTTTATTATTTCAGATATTGTTTAAAAAACGCTTCCATTTTATCAAACGGAATGATATTCACCTGATTATACAGATCCGTATGCACAGCACCCGGAATGATCATCAGTTCTTTGTTGTCTCCCCGCAGTTTCTGGTACGCGTCTCTGCTGAAATAACAGGAATGTGCTTCCTCACCGTGAATCAGCAGTACCGCACTGCGGATTTCATCACTGTACTGCAGGATTGGCATGTTCAGGAAAGAAAGGGAAGATGTTACATTCCATCCGTCATTGGAATTCAAAGAACGAGGGTGATAGCCACGCTCTGTCTTATAATAAGCATGGTAATCTTTCACAAAGGATGGCACATCATCCGGCAGCGGATCCACCACTCCGCCTGCTCTCGCGTAACTGTTGTTTTTATAATCTATAGTTCTCTGAGCATTCAATGCCTCCCGCTTCTCATGACGGGCTTCCTCACTGTC
The DNA here is from genome assembly GCF_002161065.1 of Eubacterium sp. An11. Classification (GTDB taxonomy): domain Bacteria; phylum Bacillota; class Clostridia; order Lachnospirales; family Lachnospiraceae; genus Anaerobutyricum; species Anaerobutyricum faecale. Next base: position 125,669 of record NZ_NFLV01000003.1, read on the forward strand.
CTCCGCATCAAAATATCCTTTGGCATTTACCCGGGTCATATCATACATGGTGGATGCCACCGTAGCCTTGATCCTCGTATCAATGGCCGCCGCATTCAGCGCCATGCCGCCCCATCCACAGATACCGATGATGCCGATCTTGTCCGGATCCACATTATCCTGAACAGACAGGAAGTCAACGGCAGCCTGAAAGTCTTCCGTGTTGATATCCGGGGATGCCACATAGCGGGGAGTCCCGCCGCTCTCACCGGTAAAGGACGGGTCAAAAGCTATCGTTAAAAACCCTCTCTCCGCCATGGTCTGCGCATAGAGACCGGACGCCTGTTCCTTGACAGCGCCAAACGGTCCGCATACGGCGATGGCCGGAAACTTTCCAGACGCATTTTTCGGCTCATATAAATCAGCCGCCAGGGTGATTCCATAGCGATTATGGAAAGTTATTTTACGGTGATTGACCGTATCACTTTTTGGAAATGTTTTATCCCACTCTGTTGTCAATGTTAATTTTTCTTCCATTTTATCTGCCTCCATTTCAAATGCACAATATAGATGTCCAGGCCAACCGTCATGTTGACGGCGTTTTCTTTTCGTGCTAAAATCATCTTAACACCTAAATCTGACTTTAGGTCAAGCATTTTTTTGATTTTTTAACAGGAGGTTTTTGTATGTATACCATTGGTCAGATATCCGAAATGTTTCACATTCCCATCTCCACCCTTCGATATTATGATAAGGAAGGCTTATTCCCCGGCATGGAACGTACTTCCGGCATCCGCCGCTTCGGCGAACAGCAGCTGGAGGCCCTCCAGGTCATCGACTGTCTGAAGCGTTCCGGCATGGAGATCAAAGATATCAAGCAGTTCATGGAATGGTGTGAAGAGGGCAGCAGCACCTATCCGCAGCGGAAAGCTCTTTTTGTCCGCCAGAAAGCCGCCGTGGAAAAAGAAATCGAAAAGCTGGAGAGAGTCCTCGATATGATACGCTTTAAATGCTGGTACTATGATGAGGCCATAAAAGACGGCAGCGAAGACCGTTTAACGGCCATGCTTCCCGATAAACTTCCGCCAAAGATCCAAAAAATGTACGACCATGCCCATGAATCATAAAATACGATTGATCCAATATTTTGTCACGGCATTGTCACACCGGTGGCCGCCACAGTTTAAAAGTCTCATATCTTTCCACAAAAATACTGCCGCACGGAAATCCCGCGCGGCAGTATCGCATATTGTTCAATATTTGTCATTGAAATAAAATCATTTTCAGAAAGAATCCTCTCATCTGCGGCTTATTATTTTGCTTCCTTTAACGCTACCGCAGACTTGATCAATTCCACAGTGCCATCAATGCCGAGGATACTGCTGTCGATAGTCATATCGTAACTCTTTAAATCGCCCCATTTTCTGGAAGTGTAGTAGTTATAATAGCTGGCCCGCTGCTTGTCAATCTTTACAGCCTCATCTTTTGCCTTCTCCAGCGGGATATTGTACTGCTCATTGATCCGGTGCTTCTTGAAAGACATCGGAGCATGGATGAACACATTCAGCTTATTATCATAATCCTTGAGGGCATAATCGGCACAGCGTCCCACGATAACACACGGACCCTTATCCGCTACTTTTTTGATGGCGTCAAAAGCTGCCAGAAATACTTTCTGATTGAGTGGCATATCAAAGGAAGCTGCATTATATCCCAATGCGTAAGGATCCATGACCAGAGAATAGAGGAAACTGGTGGTCGGCTTCTCATCATAATTCTCGAACATCTCCTCACAGATGCCGCTCTCTTTGGCAGCCACTTTCAAAAGCTCCTTATCATAGAAAGGAATGCCGTAATAGTCTGCCAGTTTCTGGCCGATTTCTCTTCCTCCGCTTCCATACTGTCTTCCAATTGTGATAATCGTATTCATAACATCACTCCTTTTTATGTCATCCGGTATTTCCGGAAATGCAGTTGATGATTTGAGAATAGTATACCACAATTTTGCTAATTTGGATAGATTTTTATCCGTTTTTTTGAGCATATTGAACAGCGGCGTTGACATCCTTTTCCATTTGTTTCCGCAATTCATCCAAAGAGCCAAACTGCATCTCCGGACGACGGTAATGGAGCAGTTCTACTTTGATCGTTTTTCCGTAAATGTCCCGGTCAAAATCCACGATGTTCGTCTCCACATCTTTGGCAGCGTGTTCTTCCACCGTTGGCTTCACGCCCACATTGGTGATGCCATAGTGATACTCTTCTTCCCCTTCGATAAAAATCCGGGAAATGTACACGCCATTTGGCGGCATCAGTTTGTTTACATTTGCCGTCTGATTCGCCGTAGGTATCTGTATGGTCCGTCCCAGAGCCTTTCCATGGACCACTTCACCGATGACTGCATAGGGTCTTCCAAGAAGCTTCGCCGCTTCCTCCATCTCCCCCTTTTCCAGATGGGCGCGGATTCTTGTACTGCTGACATCCTTATGTCCCATCTGAAGTTTCTCGATGACAATCAGCTCATAGCCATATTGAGGCGCCAGCTCTTTTAAGAGACTGACATCTCCGGAACGTTTCTTTCCAAACCGGAAGTCTCTGCCGACCACAATCTTTTTCGCTCCGGTTTTTTCCACCAAAACATTTTTTACAAACTCCTCCGGAGTCTGCGCGGCAAACTCTTTTGTGAACGGATGTTCAATGAGAATATCGATCTGCATTTCTTCCAGAATCAGCCGCCGCTCTTCTTTTGTGTAAATCTGCTGGTAAGATTTATCGCCGCTCAGCGCCGAGCGCGGCGGCATGTCAAAGGTAAAAACTACGCTTTTTAAACCCTCTGTCTTTTGTTTTTTTATTTCATCAAATAAAAGCTGGTGTCCCCGGTGCAGTCCCTCGAACTTTCCCAGCGCCACCGCCGTATTTTCCAACCGGAAATCCGGGTCCTTGATGTATTCCATGTCTCGTTCTCCTAATGATGTCTCCTGTCATGCGGCATGTATCTTTTCGGCCGTTCAAAAACAAATACAGCACTGTCTCAGGGCATGATCGGCTATTGCGGCATATCAAAAAACAGCTTATCCGGATGCAGTGTCTGCGAACCTGCGCGTTTTCTGTATATCCCAATAAAATATCCTTCTTTATCATATACCCGGTACAGCCCGGAATCATCTGTCCCGGCAGCCAGAGGTTCCGCTTCCGGATACGGCTGCGGCACACAGGACTCCCATGGAACCGGATTACCGTTATAAAGCTTCTTTTCTTCCTTTTCCAAAACCTGCACCGGCGGATACTCCGCAAAAACAGAATCAATGGGACGGATATGCGCAGAAAGGGTTCCCGCATCCCGCAGCTGTTCCACTTCCGCCAGAGTCACCGCATCCCGAATATCAAAAAATGCCACCTGTGTCCGGGTCAAAGCTTCCATACAGCCTCCGCAGCCTGCTTTTTCGCCGATATCCCGGCAAAGGCTCCGGATATACGTTCCCTTGGAACAGCGGACAGAAAAGATGACCCGGGGAAGGCAGATCTCCTGAATATCCAAATCAAAAATGGTGACGGAACAGGGCTTCCTTTCGATGACAATGCCCTCCCTTGCCAGCTCATAGAGCTTTTTTCCGCGGACCTTTTTGGCAGAATACATGGGAGGAACCTGTGCATAGTCTCCTAAGAATGTCTCCATGATCTTCCGCACATCTTCCTCGCTGACCGTGACCGGTCTTTCCTCCAGCACAGTCCCGGAAGTATCTTCCGTATCGGTGGTCCTTCCGAGAAGCAGGGTTGCCGTATAGGTCTTCTCCCAGTCACCGATCCTGTCACAGAGCCGGGTTGCTTTTCCCAGGCAGACCGGAAGCACACCCTCTGCGTCCGGGTCCAGGGTTCCGGTGTGACCGATCTTTTTCTGGCGGAGAATGCCCCGCAGCTTTGCCACCACATCATGGGAAGTAAATCCCTTTTCTTTTTTTATATTTAAAATGCCGTTGATCATACGCTCTTTTCCTGTTTCAGCTGCTGCTCAATAAACGGAGTGATGTTATTGACGATATCCCTTACATTTCCATCCACCGTACAGCCGGCTGCCCGTACATGACCGCCTCCGCCGAAGTTCTCGGCAATCTTTCTCACATCGACATTTCCGTTGGAACGAAGGCTGACCTTAAACTGTCCCTCCACCTTTTCATAAAGGAACAGAGCACACTCCACGCCTTCCGTCACCCGGAGCTGGTCGATGACTCCGTCCAGGTCTCCGCTTTCAATGCCGTAGAAATCCATATCTTTTTTCTTGATGGCGGAAAAAATAATCTTGCCATCCAGAAGAAGAATACTTTCCATCAGGGCCCGGCCGAGAATCTGGTTCTGGATATATGTTTTCTTATAAAATGTCTCATCAATGATGAAATCCGGGCGTACTCCTTTTTCGATGAGGACGCCTGCGATTTCCATCACTTTTCTGGTCGTGTTGCTGTGTTTGAACACACCGGTATCATGGACGATCCCCAGATAAAGGCACTGCGCTGTATCGAAAGAGATCTCCTTCTCCTCAAAAATATCGTATAAGATCTCACAGGTGGAAGAAGCCTCCGCATCGATGAACGTCAGGTCCCCAAATCCCTGATTACTGATATGGTGATCCACACAGATTTTAAACTCCGCTTTCTCAAATTCTTCCCGAAACGCTCCCAGACGCTCCGGATCAGAACAATCCAGTGAAAAATAAAGATCATAGGGTTCTTCGTCCGGTTTCTCCTGCAGAATCTTATCGGCATGTTTTAAAAAGCGGAACTTCTCACTGATCGGCTCCAGAAAAATATCCACTTTTTTTGCCGGATCCAGATCCAGAATATATGTGCAGAGTCCAAGGCAGGCTCCGACACAGTCGCCGTCCGGGTTTATATGCCCGGAGATGGCGATGCGATCCGCCTCTTTTATTTTGCGGAAAAACAGACTTACCGCCTGCCTGTTTATTTTTTTACTGGAAGTCACTGTCAGGCCTCCTCCCCATTTACATGCTCGTCAGATGCTTCTCCTTTTTCCTGAGCCGCTTTTTCCCTCTCATGAAGCTCCGCATTGATGATATCGATTTTTTTCGACATATTGACGCCGTAGGCGATGGACTGGTCCAGAATAAACCGGATATCCGGCGTATTGCGCAGATTAATGCTGTGGGCCAGCTCCCTCTTGATATAGCCGTGGGCATTTCTGAGGCCTTCCAGGGTATCTGCCTGTTCTTCCTCATCTCCCAGGACACTGATATACGCCTTACAGGTCTTTAAATCAGGAGCTACCTCCACGGCTACCACGGTCGTCATGGGGGAGATTCTCGGGTCTTTGATTTCTCTTGAAATAATACGGCTCAGTTCTCGCAATACCTCTGAATTGATCCGGGTATTTTTTACACTGTTTTTTCTCATATTTCAATATCTCCTGCAAATTCTGATACTATCTTGGCACCTCTTCCATTACGAATGCCTCGATCTGGTCGCCCTCTTTGACATCATTATATTTCTCAAAGACAAGGCCACATTCAAATCCGGCTTTCACTTCTTTCACGTCGTCTTTGAAACGTTTTAAGGAAGCCAGCGTTCCCTCGTAAATAACGATGCCGTCCCGGACAATTCGTGTCTGGGAAGTTCTTGAAATTTCTCCGTCTGTCACATAGCAGCCGGCGATGGTTCCCACGCCGGAAGCCTTGTAAATCTGGCGGACTTCCAGATGTCCGGTCACCTTCTCCTGATATACCGGATCCAGCATACCTTTCATGGCCGCTTCGATATCTTCGATAGCATTATAGATGACACGGTACAGACGCATGTCGACTTTTTCTCTCTCTGCCACAGATTTGGCCATGGCGTCCGGACGAACGTTAAATCCGATGATGATGGCGTTGGATGCGGAAGCCAGCGTTACGTCAGATTCATTGATGGCACCGACGCCGCCGTGGATGACCTTGATCATAACCTCATCATTGGAAAGCTTTGTAAGACTCTGTTTCACTGCCTCCACAGAACCCTGAACATCCGCTTTTACTACCAAATTCAGCTCTTTGACATTACCAGCCTGGATCTGATCAAAGAGGTCATCCAGAGACAGTTTGCTCTTGGTCTCCTCAAGCATCTTTTCTCTGCTGTAGGCCACGAACGCTTCCGCTGTGGTACGTGCTTCCTTCTCGTTGTCATGGGCCATCATGACTTCACCGGAAAACGGCACGTCATTCAAACCGAGGATCTCCACAGGCATGGATGGTCCCGCCGCTTTGACACGGTTACCCTTGTCGTCAAGCATGGCACGGACACGTCCGTAAGCGTGACCGATATTGATGCAGTCGCCCACATGAAGTGTACCCTTCTGAATAAGGATCGTCGCCACCGGTCCGCGGCCTTTGTCAAGCTTCGCCTCGATGACGAGACCTCTGGCCTTTCGGTTCGGATTAGCCTTAAGTTCCATCACTTCCGCTGTCAGGGAAATCATTTCCAGAAGCTCCTGAATACCTTCGCCGGTCTTTGCGGACACCGGAACAAAGACGGTGCTGCCGCCCCAGTCCTCAGCAATGAGACCGTACTCTGTCAGCTCCTGCTTTACTCTCTCCACATTGGCGCCTTCTTTATCAATCTTGTTGACCGCCACAATGACTTCAACATCTGCAGCCTTTGCATGGTTAATGGCCTCAACGGTCTGCGGCATCACGCCGTCATCGGCTGCAACCACCAGCACGGCGATATCTGTCGCCTGCGCACCACGAAGACGCATGGAAGTAAAGGCCTCATGTCCCGGAGTATCCAGGAAAGTGATCTTCTCATCATTGATGTTTACCACATAAGCACCGATATGCTGTGTGATTCCTCCGGCCTCTCCTTCCGTTACATGCGTGGAACGGATGGCATCCAGAAGAGAAGTTTTACCATGGTCAACGTGACCCATAACACAGACAACCGGCGGACGTCCCACCAGTGTGCTCTCGTCATCATCTTCTTCCTTCAGCAGCTCTTCGATCACATCTACCTTCACTTCTTCTTCAGCGATGCAGTTATACTCCAGGGCAATCTCCGCTGCCTCATCAAAGGTAAACTCTGTATTGATAGTCACCATCTGACCAGCCATGAACAGCTTTTTGATGATCACTGCCGGCGTTACTTTACATGCCTCTGCCAGTTCTTTCAGTGAAACCGGATTTGGCAGGGTAATATTGCGGATTACCTCTTCCTTCGGCTCCTCATGTTTGACCGGCTGCTGAATCACCGGCTGTTTACCTTTATTTTTATTGCGTTTCTGATTATTATTATTGTAATTATTATTGCGGTTATTATTCCGGCGATTATTCCGGCCGCCGCGGGAATCTCTGGAATCATCATTCCGGTTCTGATTTTCACGACTGTGTTCCCGGTTAATCTCATGGCGGTTTTCTTTTCCGTTTCTGCTCTCTTTTGCATTCATCGGTGTATCCGCACCCATCATGGACTTATTGCGGTTCCGTCTGTCGTTATTACGGTTATTGCGGTTATCGCCGCCTCTTCCGCCATCATTGCGGCGGTTTCCGTCATTCCGGTTCTGATTCCGGCTTCCGTCTCCATGATTTCTGTTTCCGTCACGGTTGTTCCGGCCACCATCATTGTTTCTTCCGCCGTCATTGCGATTAAAGTTCCGGCCGTCGTTATTGCGGTTATTGCCGCCTCTTCCGCCGTCATTGCGGCGGTTTCCGTCGTTCCGGTTCTGGCTGCGGCCGTCTCTGTTCTGATTCCGGTTTCCGTCGCCATGGTTTCTGTTTCCATCACGGCCGCCGTCGCGGCTGCCGCGATTGCCGTCACCGCCTTTTCCACCGTCGTTGCCGCGGCCGCCGCGGTTTGACTGCGGTTTCTCTCTGTTCTCTTCTTTTTTCTTTGGCTGCTCCGCCGGCTTCTCGGCTCTGTCCTGGGACGGAGCGGCCTGTGCCTTTTTCTCTCCGCCGGCCGGCTGGAATACTCCTTTTAATTTTGAAACATTTTCTTCTGTAACTGTGCTCATATGGCTCTGTACTTCTACTCCCTGCTGCTTTAACGCAGCAATGACTTCTTTACTGCTTTTATTATATAACTTTGCTACTTCATGTACTCTCATTTTTGGCATCCGCTACACCTCCATATTTAGATTAATTTTTTTCAGTACTGCCTTTGCAAAACCTTCATCTAAGATACAGATGGAAGCCCTGTATGCTTTCCCGATCCAATGCCCTAATTCCTCTTTTGTGCCAAAAACCACGAGGGGGACTTCGTAATATTTACACATATTGGTAAACATCTTTTTGGTATTGCCGGAGGCATCTTCCGCCACGATCACCAGCCGTCCACGGCCGGACTTTACAGCTTTCTCTGTTGAAAATTCGCCGCTCTCAATTTTGCCTGCTCTCGCGGCCATCCCCAGCATGGATAACACTCTGTCTCTCTGTGTCAAATTGCTTCAACTCCTCCTCTAAGCGATGATAAATCTCTTCCGGAATGGCAATTTTCAGGGAACGCTCCAGTCCTTTTGAACGTTTTGCCTTCTGAAGACACTCGGTGGAAAAACAAAGATAAGCCCCGCGGCCGTTTGTCTTTCCGTTCACATCGAGGAGAACTTCATTTTCCGGCGTTTTAATGACGCGTATCAATTCTTTTTTCGACTTCATTTCCCGGCAGCCTACACACTGTCTTAACGGTATCTTCTTTCCCATAGTCTGTCACCGTTCATCCATTATTCTTCAAAATTCTTCGAAGCAGATTCTTCATCATCACCGGACATTTCTGTCTCTGACTCCTCAGAAGGAACCACATCGGTCTCCGCTTCACCGGCATCTGCCGCATCAGCGTGATCGCTGTCAGACTCACCGGCGTGATCTTCTACGTCAGCATTCTCGTCGGCGTAAACCTCTCCGAGGTTATCTGCATTCCCGCCGGCGTAGTCATCTTCAAAAGAGTCATCCTCAAAGGAATCATCCATATCGAAGGAATCGTCAAAATCAAGCTCTTCCTGCAGCTCTGCCGCCTGACTCTCGCTCTTGATATCAATCTTGTATCCGGTTAATTTTGCCGCCAGACGAGCGTTCTGTCCTTCCTTGCCGATGGCCAGGGACAGCTGGTAATCCGGTACTACCACTCTCGCGCTCTTCTCTTCCGGATCCACGTCCACGGAGATGACGTTGGACGGACTTAAAGCGTTCTCGATGAGAACGGCCGGGTCGTCGCTCCAGGTGATGATATCGATCTTCTCGCCCTTTAAGTCATTGACAATGGCGTTGACACGGGCGCCGTTAATGCCGACGCAGGCGCCGACCGGATCCACGTTCGGATCGTTGGAAGCCACTGCGATCTTTGTACGGGAACCGGCTTCTCTGGCGATGCTCTTGATCTCCACGGTACCGTCGTAAACTTCCGCAACCTCTTTTTCGAATAGTCTCTTCACCAGTTCCGGATGGGTTCTGGATACAAGGATCTTCGGTCCCTTATTGGTATCTTTTACTTCTATAATATATAACTTGATCCGGTCTGTCGGATGGAAAACTTCGCCTTTTACCTGCTCCTTCTCGGTCAGGACCGCATCGGTCTTGTCATCCAGGCTGATACAGATATTCTTTCCATTATAACGCTGTACCACACCGGTCACGATATCTTTCTCCTTGTGGGAGAAATGTTCGTAGAGCACCCTGCGCTCTTCTTCTTTAATCTTCTGGACAATGACACTTCTTGCGTGCTGGGCGGCGATACGTCCGAAATTCTTCGGAGTCACTTCAATATTGACGACATCTCCCAGCTCGTAATGGATATCCCGCATCTTCGCGTCCTCAAGACTGATCTCTGTGGCGGAATCCTCCACTTCTTCCACTACTGTCTTCTCCACAAAAACGGAAATAGCTCCCGTCTCTCTGTCCATGTTCACTTTCACGATGGCATTTTTTCCGAAGTCTCTGTTACAGGCTGCCACCAGCGAATCTTCGATTGCCTGCATGATCACTTCTTTTTCGATATTTTTCTCTTTCTGTAACTGATTGAGAGCATCGATTAATTCACTCATTTTGTCGTATCCTCCTGCTATACGTATCGTCAGAAATCAATGGCCAGACGAATGGCCGCAATATCACTTCTGTTTATAACCACATCCCCGCTGTCGGCAGCAAGGGTCACTGTCTCTTCTGTGAAATCTTTTAAGATTCCCTCAAATTCTTTCTGTTTATCCACGGCTTTGTATAACTTGCACTCTACCTTTTCTCCAAGGCTGCGCTGAAAATCCTTGTCTTTTTTCAGCTGCCGTCCCAGTCCCGGGGAGCTTACTTCCAGGATGTAAGGATCCTTGATAAAGTCCTCCTCATCCAGCTTCTGCTCCAGCGCACGGCTGATGAGAACACAGTCATCAATGGTAATGCCGCCTTCTTTGTCTGCATAGACGCGCAGATACCAGTTGGCACCTTCTTTTACATATTCTACATCGACAAGCTCAAAATCATTCGCATCAATGATCGGCGCCGCCAGTTCTTCTGCCCTCGCAACAATCTCTGTTCTTTTCATGTTGATCTCACCTCTTTCCACACAAACAATAAGAGTGGGCTTACGCCCACTCCTATCATCTACCGTTATCTTCTATACTATAACACTGATATTTTAATTAAGCAAGTATTTTTTTCTATAATTTCCCTGCCTGTATCATTTCCTCCATAGACGGCACCTCACAGCTGCCGGTGCGGATTGCCTCCCGGATCACTTCCGGAGAGGCCGGTATCCTGTTGATACGGATGCCGATGGCATTGTAAATGGCATTCAAAATGGCCGGCGTCATGGGAACCGTCGCCACCTCAGAGATACCTTTGGCCCCGTACGGTCCCGTCGGTTCCGGATCTTCAATGAGAATCAGATCATAGACCGGCGTATCCTCCGCCTTCGGGAGCCCCAGTTCTCTGTAGGATCTTTTCGTCGGGCAGCCGTTTTTGCTTGGATAACTTTCCGTCAGCGCATACCCCTGTCCCATGGAGCAGGAACCGTGGATTTGGCCTTCAATGATATGCGGGTTGATGGCCCGTCCCACATCGTGGGCGGCGATCACCCGGAGAAGTTTTACTTCTCCTGTCTTCTTATCCACCTCCACAATGGCCGCCTGGGTGGTATAAGCGTAAGCCGGAAAGTTCCGGTATGGAACACCTTTTTTCTTTGCTCCCTCAAAATCACCGATGGCAAAGGTAGGCGGCGTCACATAATAATACTGTGCTTTCCGGATCTCTCCCGGTTTCCAGGGATTCTTCTCCAGTTCTTTTTTGAGATTCTCGCAGGCTTCATAAACCGCTCTGCCGCCGCACAGCGTCTGCCGCTCGCTGACCGACTGTCCCGTCGGAATGGTGATATCCGTATCTCCGATGATGATATCTATATTTTCAATATCCATATCGAGGGTTTCCGCCGCAATCTGTACCATGGCAGTGCGAAATCCCTGTCCCATATCTGTGCCGGAACAGATCATCTCCAGCCGTCCGTCTTCTTTCAGCGTCAGCCTGCAGGCGCCGTCGTCGGTAAAGATTCCCTTTCCGATGCCGACATTTTTAAAACCGCTGGCAACACCGTACCCAAGGACTTTATCACCGTCAGGATACTTTCCTTCATATTCTTCCAGAACTTCTTTTAATTTTCTCTCGCAGGCGTTGATGGTATCCACAAGCCCCACACTGTATTGGAGAAGCTCTCCGCCCACCGAATAGCTTCCAGCCCGGACAGCATTTTTCCGCCGGATCTCAAAAGGATCCATATGCAGCTTTTCCGCCATCATGTCCACCGCCGTCTCAATGGAAACCGCCGCCTGATTGATTCCATATCCCCGAAAGGCGCCGCCCAGCACATTGTTAGTCCGGATGGCGCTGCCTTCAATGCGGACGTTGTTCACCGTATACGGGCCGCCTGCCATCAGGCATCCGGTCATCAGTGTACCATAACTCTCTGTGGTGTATGGGCCGCCGTCAGAAAACATCCGGCTTTCCAGATACTCGAACGTTCCATCCTCCGTAAAACCGATCTCATAATCGGTGTGATATCCATGGCGTTTGGAGCTGGCAATCAGAGATTCCGCCCGGGTGAGCGTCACCTTGACCGGGCCGCCGCAGACATAGGCCGCCACTGCCGTCTGCGCCTCGATGACAGAATCACATTTACTGCCGAAACCGCCTCCCAGCGGAGTGGCCACCACCCGCACATCCTCTTCTTTCATGGCCAGATTGCTGGCCAGCATCCGTCGGATTTCAAAAGGAGACTGGGTGCAGGAACAGACAGTCATCTTTCCGTCCTTGTAATAGCCGATGGCGGATTCCGGTTCCATGCAGGCGTGTTCCTGCCGCTCCATCTCCTTAGAAACCCTCAGTTTGACGATGCCTTCTTTTTGCTTTGCGGCTTCCACATCGCCGGCTTCTCTTCCGGTATGGAGCAGAAAACTCTCCTTCGCATAGCCGTCGGCCATGGTATAGATACCTTCCATCTCTTCATAGTCCACCTGGACGAGGGCTGCCGCCGCCCGGGCGTGTTCTTCGGTGTCCGCCACGACCAGGGCCAGCACATCCCCCAGGAAATATACTTCCTCATCACAAAATACTTTCTGCTCCGGCGTCCAGGTACCCACCAGAGGACTGCCGGGAACGTCCGCCGCCGTCACGATCCGGACCACGCCTTTTGACGCCTCTGCCCGCTCTGTCTTCATGGAAAGAATCTTTGCCCGGGGCGCAGGCGCCCACACAAAGGCTCCGTGAAGCATCTGCTCCTCCCCGAATTCTTCCGCCTCATAATCATCGCAGAACTTCAGGCTGCCGGTCACCTTGGCCGGGCCGTCCACATCCCAGACCGGCTTTCCGAGAGCTTTTCCCTTCACCGGCGGAATCTCCTGATTCTCCCCGGCCGTGATCTCCGTGTGTTCCTTCTGCCGGACGTCCTGAAGGGTGCATTCATCTCCCCGCAGCCTGGCCGCTGCCAGTTTGACTGCCTCTATAATCTTCACATATCCCGTACAACGGCAGTAGTTATTTTTTAAGCCCTCACAGATTTCTTCCTCTGTTGGATTTAAGTTTCCGGACAGCAGCACCTTTGTGGCCATCACCATGCCCGGCGTACAGAAACCGCACTGTACCGCTCCCGCATCCAGAAATGACTTTTGAATTACGGAAAGTTCTCCGTTTTTCGCCACATTTTCTATGGTTTCCACTGTTCTTCCCTGCATATTTTGAAGCAGAGTCACACAGGAACGACACAGTTTTCCATCGATGATGACGCTGCAGGCGCCGCACTGTCCCATGCCGCAGGCCTCTTTTGTTCCTTTCAGGCACTCCACATTCCGCAAATATTTCAGCAGCGTTTCTCTGCCTGAATAGACAGCTGTCCGTTCCTCACCATTTAAGATAAAAGTTACGCTGCCCATAGCTACCTCTCCTCTCAACCATGCTCCTTCAGAATCTCCGCGCATTTTCCAAAGGAAAAATTCTATGCCTTGCTGCTTTCCTGTTTCTCAGACTCTGTTTTTTCTGCCGCTGGCTTTGCCATGGCATAAATCTTATCCATAATGATATTATAAATAATACAAAGTGTCATACCCGCGATCACAGAAATTCCACATTTCCATGTATTCTGCGTGCCTCCGGTGGCATAGATGCTGGCCACCGCCAGAAAACAGTAGGGAACCACATTGGCCCAGGTATTTTTCAGCAGATGCAGATGCACATACAACAGACCGGTGGTGCAGATGAATTCCCCCAGCATCAATGCGGGAATTTTCGGCATTCCGGCCGCCATGAACCATCCGCCCAGATTCCAGTAGAAAAATGCCCAGATGTATCCGGCGATAATGCTGCACAGATAATTCAGATATTTTTTCTTATTGCCGCCCAGCGCCACACACAACAAAAATCCCCCGTACACACACCACTGAAAACTGGTGACAGGCGGACACAGCTGATACACAAGCACCGTGAGGGCAAAGGCAATGCCGTTGACCACAGACCCCTTTGCCACATCGGCGTCAAACAATCGTTTCATTTTTTCTCCCCTTTTGCTGTCCGTTTCAAAATCTCCTGCTGTCCTTAATGTCTCTGGGCCAGCTCGTCTGTGATTTCTTTCCAGGTTACACCACGGTCTGCCATGAGCACCATCATGTGATAGAGGAAGTCACAGATCTCGTATTTCAATTCCTCCGCATCCGGATTCTTGGAAGCGATGACAATCTCCGTTGCCTCTTCCCCGACTTTCTTCAGAATCTTGTCAATGCCTTTGTCAAAAAGATAGTTGGTATAGGAACCTTCCTTCGGATGTTCCTTCCGGTCCAGGATAGTGGCAAACACATCCTCAAATACCGCCAGAGGATTTCTGTCATCGTATTCTTTCCTGACAAGTTCTTTAAAGAAACAGGTGCGGCTGCCGGTGTGGCAGGCGGCGCCGATCTGCGCTACCTTTGCCAGAATAGTGTCATTGTCACAGTCCAGCGTCAGGGATTTTACATACTGATAGTGGCCGGAGGTGTCGCCCTTGGTCCAGAGTTCCTGACGGCTTCGGCTGAAATATGTCATCTTTCCGGTGGCAATGGTCTTCTCAAAAGATTCTTTTGTCATATAGGCAAGCATCAACACTTCCCCGGTCTTGTAATCCTGGGTGATGACCGGAATCATGCCGTCGCTGTTTAATTTGAAATCCTCAAAGGAAATGGCGCTCTCAAAGGTGTTGACCGGCAGTTTCTGCGCTTTTAAATACTGTTTGACTGCCATAAAGTCTAATCTTTTTTCCGATGTGCAGGCAAAGATCATCCCCTCTGCCATGCTCATCTTCAACAGGTCGGCGGCTGCCGCCTCGTCGCCGGTTTCCGCTATGATAAAGACCGGCACATTCAGCTTCACTTTTAAGAAATCCGCCGTCTGGACATAGACATTCTCCATAAAGTCTCCGGCCAGCACGATCCCGCCAAAGCCTTCCTCCTCCACTGCCTTTCTGGCACGGAGCAGGCAGCGTTCCGGCAGACTCAACGTCCCGTTTCCCGGCTGCTCTGCCGGATCGGCGCCCGCTTCCGCAGCATTTTCTTTGGCAGAGGCGGCAGCGAGGGCATCCATCTCCAGATAGAGATAGATTCTGTCAGCTCCGAACCGCTCGGAAGCTTCTTTCACCGCATCCAGATTCTCCTGTCCCTCTGTCTTCACAAACACTCTTTTCGCTCCGGCGTAAATCATCTTTTTGATATCTTCAAACCGTTTCACCTTCGCACAGACATTAAACGGAATATCCGCACTGCGGCAAATCGTCTGCATGGTCTTAATATCCTCTTCTTTTCCTTCTTTAAAGGACTGCCCATCGTAATAATACAGCTCGTCAGCGCCGCTGTTGTCATAATACCGGGCGGTCTCCTGCACCTGTTCTTTATCGTCATCTGACGAAATCTGCGCGATCAACTTTATATAATCCATAATTTTCCTCCAAACCAGATAAAATTTACAGGGAGCCTTTTGTGGACAGCACATCAGTGATGCGGCTGTCATAGGACACCGCCTCGTCAAGGGCTTTGGCAAAGGCCTTGAACGCCGCCTCTATGATGTGATGATTGTTCACCCCGTGCATAAGTTTCAGATGCAGATTCATGGCCGCGCTGTAAGATACAGCGTAGAAAAATTCCCGCACCATCTCCGTGTCAAAGCCTCCGACCTTTTCCACCGTAAAAGGCAAGTCGCAGACCAGATACGGCCGTCCGGACAGATCCACCGCGGAAAGTACCAGCGTCTCATCCATGGGCAGGAGAAAATTACCGTAACGACGGATGCCTTTTTTATCTCCCGCCGCCCGGGCAATGGCCTGTCCCAGCACAATGCCGGTATCCTCAATGGTGTGATGACAGTCCACCTCCAGGTCGCCTTCCACCTGACATTTCAGATCAAAGAATCCATGGCGGGCAAAGCTGTTTAACATGTGGTCAAAAAAGCCGATACCGGTATGGATATCGGCCTGTCCGCTGCCATCGAGATCCAGATCCATGATAATCTTCGTCTCTTTCGTGATTCTCTCTATATGCGCCCGTCTCTCACTCATTGCCTTCTTCCCCCTCAAAACGGACTGCAATGGAATTGGCATGAGCCGTCAGGTGCTCTGCCTTCGCGAAGGCCTCGATATCTTTGTGGATCGGCGCCAGCGCCTCTTTGGAATAGTAGATGATGCTTGACTTTTTAATGAAATCATCCACACTCAGCGGAGAGAAGAACTTCGCTGTTCCGTTGGTCGGCAGCACATGGTTTGGTCCCGCAAAATAATCTCCCAGCGGCTCGGAGCTGTAAGAGCCCATGAAAATAGCGCCGGCATTCCGGATCTTTGTCATCACCTCAAATGGATTGGCGGTCACGATCTCCAGATGTTCGGAAGCGATATTATTTGTCACCTCAATAGCCTCTTCCAGCGTGTCTGCCAGCAGGATATAGCCGAAATTATCCAGGGACTTCCGAATAATCTCTGCCCTTGACAATGTCTTTAAAAATCCTTCGATCTCTTCCTCCACCTGCGAAGCCAAAGTCTTGCTGGTGGTCACCAGGATGGCGCTGGCCAGCTCGTCATGCTCTGCCTGAGACAGCAGATCCGCCGCCACAAACCTCGGGTTGGCCGTCTCGTCGGCCAGCACAAGAATCTCACTCGGCCCCGCGATGGAATCGATACTCACATGGCCATACACTGCCTTTTTGGCCAGTGCCACATAAATATTTCCCGGGCCTACGATCTTATCTACTTTAGCAATGGACGAAGTCCCGTAAGCCAGCGCGCCGATGGCCTGGGCGCCTCCCACTTTGTACACATGGGTGGCTCCTGCCTCATGGGCGGCCACCAGAGTAGCCGGCGTCACTTCTCCGTTTTTATCCGGCGGTGTCACCATGACGATCTTCTCCACGCCTGCCACCTGAGCCGGAACAATATTCATCAGCACGGAAGACGGATACGCCGCTTTTCCTCCCGGCACATAGACCCCCACGGAAGCCAGAGCCGTCACCTTCTGTCCAAGAATCGTTCCGTCCGGTTTGGAATCAAACCAGCTGTATTGTTTCTGTTTTTCATGATACTCCCGGATATTCTTTAAGGCCTTGCGGATGACCTCCACCAGATCCTGTCCCACTTTCTCGTAAGCGGCCGCAATTTCCTCTTCTGTTACCTGAACGGTCTCCGGCGTCAGCTTACATCCGTCGAACTTCTCCGTATAACCAAACAGCGCTTCATCCCCTTTTTCTTTTACTGCGTCAAGGATCTCCTGCACGCTGTCTGCATAGGAGTCATATTGATTTGGACTTCTTTTGAGCAGATCACTTAAAATATCTTTTGTTGTCTCTTTATCTATTTTTACAACTCGCATTGTTATCCTCCCATTTTTGTTGTTTTCCCGCTTTTTTCTAATGAACCACTGCAAGATCTGTATCTTATTCCCCGGCCCTGGCTGCCTTTAATGCCCGCAGATCCTGGATCAGTCTGCGAATCCGCTCCTGCTCCATCTTAAGGCTCACCTGATTGACCACCATCCGGGCTGACAGCGAACAGATCTCTTCCAGTACTTCAAGGCCGTTGGCTCTGAGAGTAGAACCGGTCTCCACGATATCCACGATCACCTCGGAAAGCCCCACGATCGGCGCCAGTTCCACGGAGCCGTTCAGTTTGATGATCTCCACAGTCTGAAACTTCTTATTATAGAAGTAATCTTTGGCGATATGCGGATATTTGGATGCCACGCGGATCAGCTCCCCGTGTTTGAGCTTCTCTCTGGCAGAGGCAGGCCCGCACACGCACATACGGCACTTTCCAAACCCCAGATCCATCACTTCATAAAGATTTCTTCCCTCTTCGAGAATCGTATCTTCTCCAACCACACCGATATCCGCTGCCCCGTATTCCACATAGGTCGGTACATCGGAAGCTTTTGCCAGGAAAAACTTAAGTTTCAGCTCCTCATTGACAAAAATCAGTTTTCTCGTATCTTTATCTTTCATGGCCTCACAGGTAATGCCCAGTTCTTCAAACATAGCCATGGTCGTTTTTGCCAGACGCCCCTTTGACAGGGCAAATGTTAAATACCGCATTCTAATACTCCCTCCTGAAATTTGTCAGACCGGTCTTGATCACTCTGCCGGCGGAAAAATCATGGATGATCAGCGCATCGCCCTCCAGCACGAATACCGAACGGGCACCCTGCCCTTTCGCAAAAGAAATATATTCTCCGGCCTTCTCACCGTCTTCCATACAGATGCACTCAATCTTATCTCCGCCGCTTCGAAGATCCATAGCCAGATGAATGGCCGCCGGCATATCTTTTCTGTTATAAAGAAGTACGGAATATTCGAATTCCCGGATGGATACCGGAATATTCTGTCTGTCCAGAGCGGAGAGCATGTCATCCACCAGGATAGTGAAACCGATGGCCGGCGCATTTTTCCCGAACTGCCTCAGAAGATTATCATACCGTCCGCCTTTTCCGATGGCATCTCCGGTTCCATAAGTATATCCCCGGAAAATGATACCGGTATAGTAATCGAAATGGTTCACCATACCCAGATCAAAACTGACGTATTTCTCGTATCCGTAATGGCAGATCACCTCATACACCTGCTCCAGACGCTCGATGGCCGCCTGACATCCCGGATTGATCGTCAGCTTCTTTGCCTGCTCCAGCATGGAGGCGTCGCCGTAAAGCTCATTATATTCCAGCAAAATGTTCCGGTAACAGTCCTTCATGGAGATATCCGACAAAAGCAGCTCCATACCCAGAGAATTCTTATTCTCTATGTACTCATGGATCTGTGCTTTCACTTCATCAGAAACATCCAGCGCTTCCATGATAGCCCTGTAAAACTCACTCTGACCGATATCGATGCGGAAATCACTTAAACCTGCCGCCAGGAAACAGTCAATCATCATGACAATGGCCTCTGCATCGGCCTCCGGCGAATCATCATTGATGTATTCGGCACCCAGTTCCGTCTTCTCCGCAAGCTTGCCCTGGTAACTTCTGTTGTTAAGAAATGTATTGCCCACATAAGAAAGCCGCAGCGGAAAATCACAGTCGCTGTAGTACTTCGCCACGCTTCGGGCGATGGACGGCGTCATATCCGGCCGCAGCACCAATGTGTTGTTATCTCTGTCAAAAAACTTAAACATCTCCCGGGAGCTCACCGTTCCCGTGTCGCTGTTAAATATATCAAAAAACTCGAAGGCCGGCGTCTCGATATCCTGATAACCGTAAAGGGCCAGCACCTGATGGAGCTTGCGTTCCAGTGCCGTCTTCTTTTTGCATTCAGAATTGTAAATATCTCTGACACCTTCCGGAGTATGCAGTAATTTTTCTTTCATAAATAAAACTCTCTCCCTGTTTTGTCATTTTCTCACGCGTACTCTGTCACTTCACCGCAACGCAGTAATAGTGTGCCGACGCAATGACGATTATACCTGTATGTCTGTTATTTGTCAATCATTTTCTTCCATATCATCCAGATGGACGGCAGCTCCGTACATATCACGGCCGACCACATGCTTCGCTTCTCTCTCTTTTTCAATAAGATTGCTGAGCATCCGTTTCACTTCCACCGAATGAGCGATATTCTCCAGATGTATCACCGGCGTGGACTGATCCTTTGTATTAAGTTCAATGGTTCCCGTACCGAAAATCCGCTGTGCAAGACTCCTCGTCAGACTGATATCCGTAATCCGGTACAGAAGGCACTCGTCTTCTCTGGAAGACAGCAGCCCGGAAGTCACATACAATCTTCCGTCACCCACCGAATACTTGGTAAAACTGATCGGGAACCACAGATGGTGCTTCCTGTCCTGCCAGATGCTGCTGCCTATCTCACGAATCTCTCCGTTTTCTATCTTGCCCATTGATTTTTGCTCCTTTCTGTCCGTGCATAACATTGTTTTATAGTACCACAGCCCAAAATCTATGTCAAAAAAATAGTGCCCGGTCGGGGCACTATTCCTTACTCCTGAAGAATCCCTGAATTTTTGATCCATCCCGCCATAATGTTCTCCGGCTGCTCTGACATGACGGTAAATATGTAACCATCCTTCTCAAAGAAGATGGAATTGCTTATTCCGTCGGAGATGGAGTAAGCCTCAACGCCGTTCAGATCAATTGTCTGCCTGTATCCTTCTTCTTCATTGCACGTGATCGTCACCGTATATACCGATGCGTCATGCTGCATGAAATGTAAATTATTTTCGTCCTTATCCTGATACCACACGGTATACATCCTGCCTTCCGGCTCCTCCGTCTCATTCACCACGTGGTATCCTTCCGGTATCTTCTCCCATTTATAAGCGTGAAACGGCGCCTTCTCCTCTGTCTGTCCGCCGGTGCCGGCCCCGGCGCCAGTCTGGCTGCTGTCTCCCTGCAGTATGCCGTTATCCGTTCCTCCGCTGTCGTTTCCCACACCAGCTGTTCCTCCGGCATCCTTTTTCCCTTCAATACTGACCCCGTTGGAACCAAATTCAATATTCAGCTTCCGGAGACCTTCCCGTACATCTTCACTGGCGAGGGCCGCCGCGGACGCCAGAGCCATCAAAAGCACCGCCGCCAGAGCATACCGGCCCCAGGACAATACATGTCCGCTCTTTTTCTTTGTCCTGTACCGACTGAGGGACTCCAAAAAAGAGTCATCCCCCTCCCCACGGCCTTTCAGGGAAGTTCCCTGCAGTACATTCTGCATCTTCTGTCGAAACTGCGGTGAAAAACTGTAATGACAGTCCTGCATGTCTCCGTCCAGTTCTCTCATCTCTCTGCGCACCGCCATACCGACCGCTTCTCTTAAAAGATCTTCATTCCATGTCTCTGTTTTCCTCATGATAAATACCCCATTTCCTCCATTTTCTTTTTCAGCTGCTTTTTTGCCCTCCGTGATACCTGCCTGACATGATCTGGTCTCAGTTTCAGCACATCGGCAATCTCCCTGCTTTTCATTTCATTGAAATACTGAAGATACAGCACTTCCTTATAAGGGTATCTCAGCTGACCGATCAGGGCAGCGAGGGCCTCTTTTTGTTCCTGTCCGATGCATTCTTCTTCCAGCCCCTTCTCTTCCACTGCCCAGATATCGTCCTCCCTGCAGTAAGAAACCATCCGATCCTGCTTCTTCATCCAGTTAAAACAATGATGTTTCAATGCCGTAAGTACATAATTCCACGTCTGACGGCTCCCCGCATCCGACAGTTTATCCAGATGTCCCATCAGAGATAAAAAAGTCTCATGCACCATATCTTCCGCGGCGGCACTATCGTCCACAATCCGAACGGCCGCCAGATACATTTTCTTCGCATACATTTCATACAGTGTCTGAAACGCCGTCTTCTCCTGCGGCGTATCCAGTAATTCCAGGTAAGCAATCATTGCTGTCATTCTCCTCTTTTTCTTGTAACTTTTTTCATATGAGTTTTTATCAAAACCATCTTTGTGGAAAACAGCGCTTCGCAGGCCTGCTTTTCTGACTGTTTTCATATATGAAACAAACCAGTGGCACGTTTTGTGACAAAAAAATAGTAAAACAGGGACAAAGTTCCTGAAACTTCGTCCCTGTTCAAAAATTTTTCTATTCTTTATGAGAAGTATTGTTTTCCTTCGCATATCTCCCCAGCCACGCATAGGAGAGCAGACCGCCAATCACATACAAGATCACGTCATCAATATCAACGCTTCGGTACAGATACCCAAGGCACAGACTCACCACGGCCTGCATTCCTTCCGCCATGACAGCAAAAATCAAAAGCCATATCACGTATGTGCGGAAACTATATAAGTGCATATACCACCCCAGTACACTCATAAAAAAGAAAAACAAAAGAACATTTCCCAAAATCTGAGAAAGCGCTGTTCCGACCATACCGTCTCTTACCGCCGAAATGATATAGCCTGCTATGGTCTTAAAAGGAATGATATTTACACTGGCAAATCCCGCCTCTTCCTGCGACAACGGCAGAGGAAAAAGCAATACAGTCAAAAAAATAATAAAGGTGACTGCTGCTGCCAGAAATTTTAAGATTTCCGCCACATCCCATTTAAAATGTCTGGTCAGCGCCATTGTCAGACATATTGTCAATATAGAAAAAAACAAAATACTAAAAACAAAATTTAACATGATTTTTTCTCCATAAAGTAAATACTTTCTTTTTATCTATGATTTATATGATTACCAGTTCCTTTTTTATGTGTTCAGTGTACCATATCTCTGTCTTATTGTACATACATGTTCCATACATATTAGAAACCTTTTTGAAGCACGTTCTGTGACAGCTGTTTGTTAGATCTGCAGATTTTTTATTCCGACATACATTTGCAGCGTTCTTCTTTGACACGCCGTCGTCCCCTGTGCTATAGTACACAGGGATTTTATGCCTTTTGGGGAAAAATCATGGAATGTCCGCACTGCGGTCTTTTTGAATCCGGCTGCATTGCAGCCAAATAGTCCGCTGCCCCTGTGCAGCTTTTACATTGCAGCCAAATAATCTGCTGCTTTTTTGCAGCTTTTGACAGGAGGAATATATATGGCTTTTGACGGAATTGTCATTTCCAATATTGTTTATGATATGAATCGTCTGCTCACCGGCGGACGTATCTATAAAATCTATCAGCCGGAGGCCGATGAATTGCTTCTGGTTGTGAAGAACCAGAAAGACACTTACCGGCTGCTGCTCTCTGCCAGCGCCAGCCTGCCGCTGGTCTATTTTGTGCCGGATAATAAATCAAATCCGCTGACCGCCCCGAATTTCTGTATGCTTCTCCGGAAACATATCAGCAACGGACGGATTACCGGCGTCAGCCAGCCGGGAATGGAGCGAATCATCGAGATTTCCATCGAGCACCTCAATGAGCTGGGCGATCTGTGTCAGAAGAAACTGGTCATTGAGATCATGGGAAAACACAGTAATATCATTTTCCTTGACGATGCGGGAATGATCATCGACAGCATCAAGCATATTTCCCACCAGATCAGCTCTGTGAGGGAGGTGCTGCCGGGGCGGAGCTATGTGGCACCACCGGTACATGATAAGGTATCTCTTGACGCTGTCACTCCGGAGTGGATGGAGGAAGTACTGCTGAAAAAGGCGTCCACTGTGCAGAAAGGCATTTACACCAGCCTTTCCGGCATCAGCCCGATGTTCGCCAACGAGCTGTGCTATCGGGCGGGCA
Organism: Eubacterium sp. An11; assembly: GCF_002161065.1. GTDB lineage: Bacteria > Bacillota > Clostridia > Lachnospirales > Lachnospiraceae > Anaerobutyricum > Anaerobutyricum faecale. Next base: position 148,784 of record NZ_NFLV01000003.1, read on the forward strand.
TTGACGGCAGCGCCGCCATGGCTTCTCTCTCACCGGAGGAGCAGACGGCCCTTTACGGCGAATTAATCCGCTTGCGGACACAGATTGAAGAGCATCAATATCAACCGAATATCGTCTATCAGGGCAAGACGCCGGTGGAGTTTGCCAGCCTGCCTTTGACCATGTATCCGGACATGGAAAGCCGGGATTTTGCTTCCATCTCCGAGGTGCTTCGCACTTTTTACGCCGAAAAGGAAGTGGTGACGCGTATCCGGCAGAAATCCACAGATCTGCGGAAGATCGTCTCCAACGCCATCGAACGGACCGCCAAAAAATATGACCTGCAGAGGAAGCAGCTGGCGGATACCGATAAAAAAGATAAATATAAGATTTACGGAGAACTGCTCCACACCTATGGGTATGAAGCCCAGCCGGGGCAAAAGGAACTGACCTGCGTCAATTATTATGACGGACAGGAAATCACGATCCCGCTGGACCCGCAGCTGGACGCCATGGAAAATGCAAAGAAATATTTTGACCGCTACGGCAAGCTGAAACGAACCTACGAAGCTCTGTCCACTCTCGTGGAGGAAACCCACGCGGAACTTCTTCATCTGGAATCCATCAGCAATGCTCTGGAAATCGCCCGGGATGAAAATGACCTGGCCATGATCAAAGAAGAGCTGATGGAATACAATTATGTGAAACGCCACGGCCAGAACCGGGGCAAAAAGAAAAACAAGGCAAAAAGCAAGCCGTTTCACTATATTTCTTCGGATGGATTCCACATGTATGTGGGAAAAAATAATTTCCAGAACGATGAACTGACCTTTAAGTTTGCCAATGGCAAGGACATGTGGTTCCACGCAAAAAAAATGGCTGGTTCCCATGTTATCGTCAAACTGGAGACCGCCGCGGAACTGCCGGACCGCACCTATGAGGAGGCCGCCCGCCTGGCCGCCTATTATTCCAAAGGCAAGGACGCTCCGAAGGTGGAGGTAGATTACACCGAACGCCGGAATCTCAAAAAACCGCCGCAGGCCAAGCCAGGATTTGTGATTTATCACACCAACTATTCCATGACCATCGAACCGGATATCAGCGGAATCCAGGAAATATCATAGAGAGGATTTTACAAAAAAGGCAGCAGAGGATTCCCCCGCTGCCTTTTTTTCAGGTTTTAATCAACAATAACTTTTTGAAGCGTTCCATCTTCGTCGATATATACTCTGTCATTCTCATTGATATTCCGCTCATAAAGCAGAGCATCTTCATGACGGAGGACAAGCTCTTTTTTCTCTTCATCTGCCAGAGTAACCACCGCCATGACCGGAGCTCCTTCCGGCCGTTCCTCACAACCGAAATCCAAATCCTCTTCTATCTTATTTACTATATAAAACATTTTCCCCTCCTGTCACAGCATCCGGTATCGTTCTGACTTATATTTTTGCTTCTTCTCCGCCTCTTCCACCTGGGCAAGCATAGCCGGAATATCCCCGTTCAAAGTACCTTTCAGCGCCAGATAGTTGGAAGCGTGGTTGGCCCGGAAAACCGTACCGTCGGAATCCACATGGGTAAGAAACAGCTTCATCTCCTCCATCACAGCATCCGGGGAAAGAAGGGTCAGCTGTCCGGCCTGAATTTCTTCCAGAATCGGGGCGCCCTTTTCCAGCATCAGCGTCAGAAATCCCAGATATTCCGGTTTCATGGCAGAAACCAGGCGGGCAGATTCCAACGCATGTTCTCGAAGCCGCTCCTTTCCTCCAAGGCCTGATATGAGAGTGAGAGAAAGCTGGATACCGCATTTTTTCAGTTTATCTGCCGCCTGTATCATTTCTTCCACTGTCACATCTTTCTTTACGTGGGCAAGAATCACCGGATCACCGGACTCCGCCCCCACATACACCATGGAAAGGCCCTCTTTTTTGAGTGCCTGCAGCTCTTCGTCCGTTTTACGCAGGATATCTCTGGCTGTTGCGTATGCGGTCACTCTCTCACAAAAAGGAAATTTCACCCTGATAAAGGAAAGAATATCCAATAAATCTCTGGTTTTTAACACGAGAGCATCTCCGTCAGCCAGAAAAATCCGCAGCGGAAGTTCCCCATATGCTGAAGACATCTCATCCAGATCCATAAAGATCTCTTCTTTACTTCTGATACGAAACTTTTTGTCTTTATACATGGTACAGAAGGTGCAGGTATTATGACTGCACCCGATGGTCACCTGAATGATCAGGCTGCGCGCCTCGCTGGGCGGACGGTAAACCGTTCCTTCATATCTCATTTTTGTACTCCTTATGTCTTCTTTATAATGTTTTCCTATAGTTTTTAAAAAATCCTTCCCGGCAGAATTGCTCCCGTCCGAACCGGATCGTTTCAGTCATATACAACTTTTTCTATTATATTTGACAAAGAAATTATTTTCAATATTAAAATCAGAATAAGAATATTATATAATACAAATATCAAAACTTTTTGTTAAAATTTCAACGAATATCGAGATTTTTTGTTTAAAATCCAAATAATTTCAGAAATATCTTCACCATTTTTAGTGAAAGTGTTATAATCATAACATAAATACCGTTCAAAAAGGGGGAAAAGTGAATGGACAATCAATTGGCTCTGTTAACATTATTTGGCTCTGTGATCGCTCTTATCTTTGCAGCGACGAGAGCAAAAAAGGTTCTGCGCTTCCCGCAGGGAAGTGACCGGATGAAAAAGATCTCCGCATCGATCCATCAGGGCGCCATGGCTTATCTGCGGCGCCAGTATAAGATTTTGATCGCTTTCTTTGCGGGAATGTTTGTCATCCTTTTTATTATGGCAGCATTCGGATTTCTGACCTGGTTCGTGCCGTTTGCCTTCCTGACCGGAGGATTTTTCTCCGGATTGTCCGGCTTCGTGGGCATGCAGATTGCCACCCGTGCCAACGCCAGGACGGCAGCTGCCTGCCAGGAGGGCTTGAACAAGGGATTAAATGTGGCTTTTTCCGCCGGTTCCGTTATGGGCTTTACGGTGGTTGGCCTCGGACTTCTGGATATCTCCATCTGGTATCTGCTGCTCCGTCTCGTGTTCAAACTTCCAATTGAAGATATCACCAGCACCATGCTTACTTTCGGTATGGGTGCCTCTTCCATGGCGTTATTCGCCCGTGTGGGCGGCGGTATCTACACGAAAGCCGCTGACGTGGGCGCTGACCTGGTCGGAAAGGTCGAAGTCGGCATCCCGGAAGATGACCCTAGAAACCCGGCCGTTATCGCAGATAACGTGGGCGATAATGTCGGCGACGTGGCCGGCATGGGCGCCGACTTATATGAATCTTATGTCGGCTCCGTATTATCTGCCTGCGCACTGGGCGTTATCGCCTTTAACCGGATCGAGGCTGTAGACCGCGTCAATGCCGTAGTCATCCCTATGATCCTCGCCGCTGTCGGCGTGCTGGCTTCGATCATCGGCTCTCTTCTCGTCAAAACAGGAGAAAGCACCGAACAGAGTACGCTTCTTAAGGCCCTCCGCCGTGGCACCAACACCAGCGCGATCCTCATCGCCATCGTCTCTTTCCCGGTGGTATGGTTTGTACTGGGTAAAGATTTTATCGGTTTCTACTTCGCCATTCTGGCGGGTCTTCTGGCCGGTGTGCTCATTGGATTCTTCACGGAATATTTTACTTCCGATACGTATAAACCGACCCAGAATCTGGCCGGCCAGTCGGAGACAGGTTCCGCCACCATCATCATCGGAGGTCTGAGTCTCGGCATGTTGTCCACCGCAGTTCCGATCATCATCATCGCGGTCTGCGTAATGGCTGCCTATGCATTTTCCGGCGGATTCATCGACTCCACGCGCGGTCTTTACGGTATTGCTCTTGCCGCTGTCGGCATGCTGTCCACCCTGGGCATCACTCTTGCCACAGACGCCTACGGACCGATCGCAGATAACGCCGGCGGTATCGCTGAGATGGCCGGACTGGACGCTGACGTGAGAAGACGTACCGACGCTCTTGATTCCCTTGGCAACACCACAGCCGCCACCGGTAAAGGATTTGCCATCGGTTCTGCCGCCCTGACAGCCCTGGCTTTGATCGCCTCCTATGTGGAGAAAGTACAGGAAGTCGGCGGAGCGGATATCGCCCTTGATATGAGCGTCATGAACCCGACTGTTCTGGTGGGCATCTTTATCGGCGCCTGCCTGCCGTTTGTCTTTGCCGCTCTTACCATGCAGTCAGTGGGACGGGCTGCCCAGAGTATCGTTGTGGAAGTCCGCCGCCAGTTCAGAGAGATCACCGGTCTTATGGAAGGCAAAGCGGAAGCAGACTACACAAAATGTGTCGATATCTGTACCAAAGCCAGCCTTCGGGAAATGATTGCCCCGACGCTTCTTGCCATTATCACCCCGGTTGTCACCGGACTGATTCTTGGCTACAACGGCGTCATCGGTCTTCTGACCGGCGCCACTGCCACCGGTTTCCTGATGGCCGTCTTCATGGCCAACGCCGGAGGCGCCTGGGATAATGCCAAAAAATACATAGAAGGCGGCGCCCATGGCGGCAAAGGCAGCGATTGCCACAAAGCAGCAGTTGTGGGAGATACCGTGGGAGATCCGTTTAAGGATACTTCCGGACCTTCCATCAACATCCTGATCAAGCTGCTCTCCATGGTATCCATCGTGTTTGCGGCACTGGTCGTCAACTATCATATTTTCTGACAGATCATGTGAATGTTCACATTTCTATTATGAAATAACAGCCCGGCGGCGAGGGGAATCCCCTCACCGCCGGGCTGTATATCTTTTATCAATGATTTTTCGGACAATGACATCTACATGCTCTCGTACAGCTTCTCATACTCTGTACAGGAAGTATTCCAGGAATAATTCTCTCTCATGCCTCTCTCTGCAATGCCATTCCACTCTTCCGGACAGTTCTGATAGACATCAAGGGCCTGTTTCAGAGTCTCTCGCAGAGCTTCCACAGAATATTCCTCAAAACCAAATCCGGTCCCTGTGTGATAATTCTCATTATAGACACGAACCGTATCTTTCAGTCCTCCGGTCAGACGGACAATCGGTACCGTGCCATAACGAAGCGCCATCAGCTGTGACAGACCGCAGGGTTCAAACTTCGACGGCATCAGCGTAGCGTCACAGCCGGCATACATATATTTTGCCATTTCATCGGAATAATTGATGTCAAAAAATACCTGATCCGGATATCTTGTTTTTACGCTGGCGAAAATCGCCTCATATCTCTTTTCTCCTCCGCCCAGAATATAAAGCTGCACATTTTCTCTCAGGAAATTATTGATCATGGGAATCAGCAGATCCAGTCCTTTCTGTTCGGTCAGACGGGAGATAATACAGACTGTGAAAATATTTTTCCCCGTCGGAAGTCCCGCTTTATTCTGCATATAAATCTTATTTTTCTTTTTGGCCTTCCGAAATGTGCTGATGTTATAATGATACTTGATATATTCATCCTGCGCCGGGCTGTAAATCTGATAGTCAATACCGTTGACAATACCGCTCAGATCATTTTTCCGGTAACGAAGCAGCGAATCCAGTCCCTCTCCGTACTCCGGTTCCTGAATCTCTCTGGCATAAGTGCCGCTTACCGTCGTCACCTTATCCGCAAAGGCGATGCCGCCCTTTAACATATTTCCCAGACCGTAAAACTCCAGTTTATCGAAGGCAAACAGTTCATCCGGCAGTCCGGTGATATCTTTCATGGCGCCCACATCCGTTATTCCCTGGAAACGCATGTTGTGGAGCGTCATCACCGTCTTAATGTTCCTGTAATAAGGATTTCCCCCGTAAAGGGTCTTCAGATACACAGGAATCAGCCCCGTCTGCCAGTCATGGCAGTGGATGATATCCGGCTCAAATTCCAGATAAGAAAGCATCTCCACCACTGCCACAGAAAAGAAGCAGAACTTTTCAATATCCATCCACATTTCCGTGTAAGGGCTGTCCCCGGAAAAATAATAGTCGCAGGCCAGAAAATAACAGGTAATTCCCTGGTATTCCAGCGTATTGATGGTAACCGGATGTCTCCGACGCCCCATATGCACCGGAAATGGCAGAGAAACATCCATCTGCTTTTTCCACTTCTCATCAATACATTCATAGGCGGGAAGTACGATGCGGACATCATGTCCCCTTTGCTTTAATTGTTTCGGCAGTGAACCGACGACAGCCCCCAGTCCCCCGGTTTTGACAAACGGAGAACACTCGGCAGATGCATAAAGTATCTTCTTCATAATTTCCTCCCGTCTTCCATACAGATTCTGTATCATTATCGCTATGTATTATATATAATAAAAACTTGCTGCTTCTATTCTATAACAAAATGCCTAAATGTTCTAATAAAATTTTACATCCAAGCAAAATTAATACAACACCTCCGGCAATCTCCGCATAAGATTTATACTTTGTGCCGAAAATATTGCCGATCTTCACACCGATCACAGACAATAGAAAGGTGGTAACGCCGATAAAAGAAATGGCCGGCACGATCTTCACATGCAGAAAAGCGAAAGTAATGCCCACGGCCAGCGCGTCAATACTGGTGGCAACAGCCAGCGGCAGCATCGCCTTCACGGAAAAGGACGCATCCATTTCTTCCGACTCCTCTCTTGCTTCCCGGATCATATTTACACCGATGAGTGCCAGAAGCACGAAGGCGATCCAGTGATCGACGCTGGTGATCATATGACGGAAATTCACGCCCAGAAGATAGCCGAGAAGAGGCATCAGCGCCTGAAATCCTCCAAAATATAATCCTGTAATGAGAAGATGGCTTTTTTTCACCCGGGGCACGGACAGCCCCTTACAGACAGACACCGCAAAGGCATCCATAGAAAGTCCCACTGCAATGACAAACAATTCAATAATACTCATCTTTTTTCTCCTTTTTCTGTGGTTTTTCATTCGCAGAAAAGGCGGGACAGCGGCAGGGCATCTGCACAAAAAAATAAGACCCACCTGTATCTGCAGATAAGTCTCGCCATTTAAGATGAGACCAGGATAATTCCAGTATGTTGACCTCACCACACAATATGTGCCGACTACTCCCTTATGTTTTGTCATTTTACCATAGAAAGGAAAGGGGTTCAATGCTTTTATGAGAAATGTTTTCGATTATCCGTTGCCTTTTCATTTTCTCATTGTATAATATCGGGTAGAAAGATGAAAGGAGGCGGCACCCATGACTCACGCGGAAAATTCTTTCCAGACCAAAACAAAACTGGCGGAATCTCTAAAGAAGCTTATGACACAGAAACCCTTTTCCAAGATTACCATCAGCGAGATCATCCGGGAAAGCGGTGTCAACCGCAAGACTTTTTACTATCATTTCGGAGATATGACCGGACTGCTGCGCTGGATGTTTGAGCAAAGCGCTGTCAACGTAGTCAAACAGTATAAACTCCCCCAGGAGTACAAAAAGGCTCTTTCCTTTGTCATGGATTACATTGAGAAGAATTCTTTTATTCTGAACAGCATCTATGACTCAGTCGGACTGGAAGAGATGAAGCTCTTTTTATATCCGGATATCCAAAAAATCATCCGAACCTGCATAGACAGTAAAGAAAAAGAACTGCACCTTCATGTGAAAGAAGAATTTAAATCTTTTATCTGCAATCTCTACACGGAAGGCTTCACCGGCACTCTGCTTCGTCAGATCAAAAGTCCGGAAAAACTGAGCCGGGAGGAAGCGATCTCTTATTACTCTCTGATCTTAAATGTCTCTCTTCCCACCATTTTAAAAAGCGCTCCCGGGCAGAAACATACACAGCCGGAAACATGATGCGATTTCCCGGCTGTGTGTGTTTGCAGTCCTCTTTCACAATCCGCTCTTGCCGGCTTTTGTCATGACTATGCATGCATCCGGTACTCAAGACGGAGCTTGTCTGCAATGAGGGCGATAAACTCCGAGTTGGTCGGTTTTCCTTTCCCGGCGCTGACCGTATAGCCGAAGAGATCTTCCAGCACATCAATCCGCCCCCTGTTCCATGCCACCTCAATGGCGTGCCGGATGGCCCGCTCCACGCTGCTTGACGTGGTTTTATATTTTTTTGCGATGGTAGGATACAAAAGCTTTGTGATATAGTTCAGCAGATTGATATCGTTGACCGTCATCATGATAGCCTCACGAATGTACTGATACCCCTTGATGTGGGCGGGAATGCCGATTTCCCGGATGATATTGGTGATATCCGCTTCCAGGCTGTTTTCCACATATCCGGTGGTGGAAAGCACCGGCGTCTCTCTTTTTCCCGCTTCTTCTTCCACTTTTTTCTGACGGAGACTTTCTTCCCGGGCAGCGGCAATCTGCAGGATCCTCCTGGCCAGATTCTCCGTGCTAAACGGTTTCAGTATGTAATAGGCAACCCCCAGTTTGCAGGCACACTCGATCATGGACTGATTGCCTATGGATGAGATGATGATAAATGACGGCGCGTGAGCGACACCTGGATCGCTGTTGATTCTCTCTATGACAGAGAATCCGTCCATCACCGGCAGCACCACGTCAAGAAGTACCAGATCCGGCTGTTTATGGATAATGCTCTCGCAGGCGTCCTGTCCGTTATCCACGCTGTCCACAAGATTCATATCTTTTCTCTTGTCAAAAAATTCAGCAAGTTCTTTTCTTGAGGTTTCTGAATGATCTGCGACTAAAATATTGATTGTTTTCATATGCTATGTCCTCCGTAATTTTTATACTGTCACTCTGTTGTTCAGCCCGGGATTTTATAACGTTATCTTTTCATCTATGGCTTTTCTCTGCGATCACCGGGTATGTCTTTTCGCCATATTTCAGGATACATTTCCCTGCAGTTTATCAAAATCAATGGCATTTTTGTATTCCAGACGGATCTTATCGGAAATCAGCGCGATAAATTCCGAATTGGTCGGCTTTCCCTTTCCGGACTGGATGGTATAGCCGAACAGCTCATGAATGGTGTCCATTTTTCCACGGTTCCACGCCACCTCAATGGCATGGCGGATGGCCCGTTCCACCCTGGAAGGAGTTGTCTTATGCATCTTCGCAATTGTTGGATACAGCTGTTTTGTGATGGAATTCAGAATATCCATATCCGTCACCGCCATCTTAATGGAGTCCCTGAGATACTGATATCCTTTGATATGGGCCGGGACACCGATTTCATGGATGATATTGGTGACGATCACCTCCAGCTGATATTCCATATCGGTATCTGTCTGTTCTTTTTCCATGGAAATGAACGTTCCACCGTCTTCTCTGGTTCTTTTTCCGCTTTTTACCTGCCGTATTTTTTTCATAAGTGAATTCTGATCAAAGGGTTTCAGAATCACATACCAGGCGCCCAGTTCCAGCGCTTCCCTCGTAATCATCTCCTGCTCCATGGCAGTCAGCACGATAAATGCCGGTTTCTTTTCCATTTCCTTATCTTTCTGTATCTCTTCCAGTACTCCGAGGCCGTCCATCCTTGGCATAATGATATCCAGAAGCACCACGTCCGGATGGGTCCGGCGGATCATTGACACCGCATCCACGCCGTCGGCGGCGCTTCCGACAATCGTCATGTCCTGCTCCTTTGATACAAGATCCTTCAGATTATGACGGATTCTCTCGTTATCATCCGCAATTGCTACATTAATGTTTGACATATAACATCCTCCTGTAAATTGCAATGCTTTGTACCATCATTATACTTTTCCAGACAGCTGAATACAATTTTATTTTATCGCAATTGTTTATGATATTTATTATAATATGAGCCCCTGCGCTCTAATATGCCTTTTTTCCCAACATTTTTCTTCTTTTCTGCTCGGGAAAAATCGTTTTCACTCCCATTTTTTTATAACAATTCAGCCTTATATCCGTCATGAACAGAAAGAACGTCGAAAGTTCATCCCCCATATACAACATTTATTGACTTTTTGAGTTTTATGTGTTAAAGTTTTTATAGTTTTTACCGTTAAAGTGACGAAGTGAATATTCTTTTTATCTTCACTTTTGTATGATTTAACGGAAATAAAAAAAAGAAAGGGAGAAATTATGAAACTCATTGTCCTGATTATCTACTTTGCTATCTTGATTGGCATCGGATTTTACTGCCGAAAACACGCAACTGATGTCAATGGATTTGTCCTGGGAGGTCGTTCCGTAGGCCCGTGGCTGACGGCTTTCGCTTACGGCACCTCCTATTTTTCTGCTGTGGTGTTCGTCGGTTACGCCGGACAGTTCGGCTGGCGTTTCGGCATCGCCGCCACCTGGGCCGGTATTGGAAATGCCATCCTCGGCTCTCTTCTGGCCTGGATGATCCTGGGCCGGCGGACGAGGGTCATGTCACAGCATCTGGATTCTGCCACCATGCCGCAGTTTTTCGGACAGCGGTTTGACAGTCCGTCCTTAAAAATTGCAGCGTCCGCCATTATTTTCGTATTTCTGATTCCCTATACGGCATCCCTGTACAATGGACTGTCCCGCCTTTTCGGAATGGCCTTCCATATTGATTATTCTGTCTGCATCATCATCATGGCTGTGCTTACCGCCATCTACGTGATTGCCGGCGGATATATGGCCACCGCCATCAATGATTTCATCCAGGGAATTATCATGCTGGTGGGGATCGTTGCCATCGTGGCGGCTGTGATCAGCAGCAAAGGCGGTTTTACCGCTGCCCTTGACGGACTGGCGCGGGTCACGGACGAGAGCGTCTCCACCACGCCGGGCATCTTTGCTTCCTTCTTCGGCCCTGAGCCGCTGAACCTGATGTTCGTGGTGATCCTCACATCCCTTGGTACCTGGGGGCTTCCGCAGATGGTCCAGAAGTTCTACGCCATCCGGGATGAAGATTCGATCAAAAAGGGAACCTTTATCTCCACTATTTTTGCTCTGATCGTGGCCGGCGGATGCTATTTTCTCGGCGGATTCGGCCGTCTGTTCTCTGATCAGATTGACATTGCGACTGGCGGATACGATTCCATCATTCCGACTATGCTGGAAAATTTAAGTCCGGCCCTGATCGCTCTGACGGTGATCCTTGTGTTATCCGCTTCCATGTCCACCCTCTCCTCCCTGGTCATCGCGTCCAGTTCCACACTGACCATTGACTTTATCCGGGACATTTTCTTTAAGAAAATGAGAGACGAGCGGCAGGTGCTGATCATCCGGGTGCTCATCGTGGTCTTCATTGCCATCTCTGCCATCCTGGCTCTCGTTCAGTATAAGAGCAATGTCACCTTTATCGCACAGCTCATGGGGATTTCCTGGGGAGCTCTCGCCGGTGCTTTTCTGGCGCCATTCCTGTACTCCCTGTACTGGAAGCGCACCACCAAAGCAGCCTGCTGGGTATCTTTCCTTTGCGGCTGTATCCTGATGGTCGTGGATATGGTTGTCCCGTCTGTCCTGCCGGCCTTCATGCAGTCGCCGATCAACTGCGGTTCCATCGCCATGCTGGCCGGACTCATCCTCGTTCCGGTAGTCAGCCTTCTGACGCCGAAACCAGAGGAAAAGCTGATGGAAGAAATCTTCTCCTGCTATGAGAAAACAAATGTGGTAGAGCAGAAAACTGCTCTTGGAAAATAGGCAGATACAGCAATAAAATACTGAACAATAAGACACTTAACAGATAAGGGGCGAAACCGATATTGGTTTCGCCCCTGTCATTTTTTATGATATTTCTTATCCCCGGTTCTGCTGCGCTACCAGATGCTCCGCACCGTATTTTTTGCGAAGAGCCGGTTTTTCAATCTTGCCGGTGGCGTTTCTCGGCACATCGGCAAAGATAATCTTCTTCGGACGTTTGTACCGCGGCAGTTTCTTGCAATAATCATCAATCTCTTCCTGGGTGCATTCCATACCATCTTTTACGGAAATAATGGCGCCGGTTATCTCTCCCAGCCGTTTGTCCGGCAGACCGATGACTGCCACATCTTTCACCTTATCATAGGCGCTTAAGAAGTTCTCAATCTGTACCGGATAAATGTTCTCTCCACCGCTGACGATAACGTCTTTCTTTCTGTCTACCAGAAAATAAAATCCGTCTTCATCCTGCATAGCCATATCTCCGGTAAACAGCCAGCCGTCCCTAAGCGTCTGGGCTGTGGCCTCCGGATCGTTGTAATAGCAGGTCATCAGTCCAGGACCCTTCACACAGAGCTCGCCGACCTCTCCCTGTCTGACCGGATTGCCATCCTCGTCCACGATCCTGCATTCCCATCGGTACCCCGGAACACCGATGGCACCCACCTTGTCAATATTCTCCACGCCCAGGTGCACACATCCCGGACCGGTGGATTCGGAAAGACCGTAGTTGGTATCATACTGATGATTCGGGAAATATTCTTTCCAGTGCTTGATCAGAGATGGCGGCACCGGCTGCGCACCGATGTGCATCAGTCTCCACTGGTCAAGCTCATAGTCAGAGAGCTTGATCTCTCCCCGGTCCAGGCTGTCCAGAATATCCTGAGCCCACGGAACCAGCAGCCAGACGATGGTGCAGTGTTCCTTGGACACCGCATCCAGAATAATCTCCGGTGTCGTTCCTTTTAAGAGGACCGCCTTGCTTCCCGCGTAGAGGCTTCCCATCCAGTGGAACTTCGCCCCGGTGTGATACAGCGGCGGAATACATAAGAAAACGTCATCCCGGCTGGTGCCATGATGCTTCTGTTCCATCTGCGCTGCCTGCATCAGACTCTCATGATTATGTAAAATCGCCTTTGGGAATCCGGTGGTTCCGGAAGAAAAGTAGATGGCAGCGTCGTCATCATCCTCCAGACGGATAAGCGGCGGCTGGCTGGAACAGTCTGCCACCAGCTCCATATAGCTCTCAGCGAAGGTCGGACAACCGTCTCCCACATAAATGAGAAGGCGTCCCTTGCTCAGTTCCTCCTCGATGGATTCGATTCGTCCGATAAATTCCGGTCCGAAAAATAAAATGTGAACTTCCGCCAGGTCGGCGCAGTACTGTATCTCTTCTGCGGAAAAACGGAAGTTAAACGGCACCGCAATGGCTCCCGTCTTTAAAATGCCAAAATAAATCGGCAACCATTCCAGACAGTTGAACATGAGGATCGCCACACGGTCTCCCTTCTGAATGCCGCGGCTTAAAAGCATGTTAGCTACCCGGTTCGCCTTCTCGTCAAAAATACTCCATGTAATCTCTCTCCGGTACGGCATCGGAGAAGTCTGCTGTACCAGATCATATTCTTTCCAGGTGGTCTTTCTCGTGTCTTTCATTGTCGGATTCAGCTCTACCAGCGCCACCTCATCTCCGTAAAGCTTGTGATTCCGTTCCAGTAAATCCGTAACAGGCATGTTCTTTCCCTCTTTATCGCTTTAAATTTCAATACTTTTTCAATTTTATTTGTTAAAGTATTTCACTTATGTTAAAATAACATATCGGGCATGAAAAGTCAACCGCAGCACCCTCTCGTTGACAGATTCTGCTTTTTCCACTATCATAAAATAAACATAACAGTTCTGGCAGGCGCATGGCTGAACTGTTACAAACAAACTATAGAAAAGAGGTACAGTTTTATGTTAAACGAAAGAATGGTCGAACTGGGAACACAGCGTTCCGTTATTCGTGAACTTTTTGAATTTGGTAAAATGCGCGCCGCTGAAATCGGTGCTGAAAATGTTTTTGATTTCTCCATCGGTAATCCGAGTGTTCCGGCACCGGACGCTGTCAATGAAACAGCCATGAAGCTCATCAAAGAAATGGATCCTGTTGTTCTTCACGGCTATACCAGCGCCCAGGGTGACGCCGGCGTCCGTCAGATGATTGCAGATTCCATCAACCGACGGTTCGGAACTGCCTTTGGCGCCGACAACCTTTACATGACCGTAGGCGCCGCTGCAGCCCTCTGCTGCTGCCTGAACGGTATATGCAATCCGAAGGATGAAGTGATCGTTTTCGCTCCGTATTTCCCGGAATATAAGGTATTCATTGAGGGAGCCGGTGCATCCATGACACTGATCCCGGCTGATACCGAGGCCTTCCAGATTGATTTTGACGCTTTCGGGGCAGCTTTAAATCCAAACACCAAAGCAGTCATCATCAACTCCCCGAATAACCCGAGCGGCGCTGTTTATTCTGAAGAGACCATCCAAAAACTTTCCGCCATGCTCACCGCCAAATCCGAAGAATACGGTCATCCGATTTATCTGATCACCGATGAACCTTACAGAGAGATCGTATTCGGAGGCACTGTGGTTCCATATGTGCCAAAATATTATAAAAATACGCTGGTATGCTATTCCTGGTCCAAATCCCTCTCCCTCCCTGGCGAACGTATGGGATATATTGTCGTTCCGGATGAGATGGACGACCATGAGCTGGTTTACGCTGCCATCGCCGGAGCCGGACGTTCTCTCGGCTACGTCAACGCTCCTGGTCTGTTCCAGAGAGTCTGCGCCATGTGCGCGGATCTGACCGCCGATACTTCTGTTTATGAAACCAATAAAAATATTCTCATGACGGGCCTCCGTGATCTGGGCTTCCATGTGGTTGAGCCGGGCGGAACTTTCTATATGTTCCCCCGCACCTTAGAAGAGGACGACGTGGCCTTCTGTGAGCGTGCCAAAGAATACAATCTGCTGATCGTTCCGGGCGTTGGTTTCGGCTGTCCTGGACACGCCCGCGTCTCCTACTGTGTACAGACAGAGATGGTCAAACGTTCTCTGGACGCCTTCGAAAAACTGGCTAAAACCTATCGCTAGGAGATGACCACATGATAATCGACTTTCACACACACACTTTTCCGGAAAAGATTTCTTCCAGAGTCGTAAAAAAGCTGGGAATCACCGCCCACATTAAGGCGTACACGGACGGTTCCATAGAGAATCTCGCCGCTTCCATGAAGAAAGCCGGTGTCAGTTATTCCGTCAATCTCCCGGTGATGACCAGTCCGGAACAGGTAGAGAAAATCAACAGTTCCATGATCGAAGACCGGGAAGCACTTCTTGCCAGAGGCATCATCGCCTTTGGCGGGCTGCACCCGGACTATACCGATTACAAAAAAGAAATCCGGCGTCTCCGGGAGCATCACATCGCAGGCATCAAACTGCATCCGGCTTATCAGAACATCAATCTGGATGACATCCGCATGCTTCGCATCATCGACTGTGCTTCTGAGGAAGGCCTTATCGTTCTCACCCACGCCGGTATTGATATCGGTATCTATGACCGCAACTACTGCAGTGTGGCACATATTTTAAAGGTTATCGACGAAGTTCATCCGGAAAAGTTCGTTCTGGCCCATATGGGCAACTGGGACTGCTGGCAGGACGTGGAACGGGATCTGGCCGGTGCGCCGGTCTGGCTGGACACGGCTTTCTCCATCGGCCCCATTGCCAAAAATCCGGCCACCGATGAGCCTCCATATGAAGAGATGAATCTCCGCGACGAAGACTTCATCCGGCTCTGCCGCAGGCACGGCACCGACCGTATTCTTTTCGCCACCGATTCTCCATGGCAGGATCAGGCCGACTATATCGGACGCATCAAAGCCATGGATTTTAGTGATGCAGAAAAAGAGCAGATCTTCGGAGGAAATGCAGTGGCGCTTCTTGGACAGGAAGCGTTCCGGTAAACAAAAAACTGCTGCAAAACATATCGTCAGTGCAAAATACAAGAGATTCCATTTCTCTTCGTATTTTGTCTGATGGACAAGTTTTGCAGCAGTTCTTTTATTATTGATCCTTACTCCGTTCCGAAAATCCGGTCGCCGGCATCTCCCAGACCCGGACAGATGTAGGCGGCTTCATTTAATTCCCGGTCCAGATGTCCCACATAGATTTCCACGTCGGGATGAGCCTCCTGAAGCGCCTTCAGCCCTTCCGGCGCAGCAATGATGAAAAGACATTTGATATTCTTTCCGCCTCTCTGCTTAATGAAATCTACGGCCGCCACGGCGGAACCGCCGGTGGCCAGCATCGGATCCACCATGACTACCAGCCGCTCTCCAATGGATTCCGGCAGCTTGCAATAGTACTCGTGGGGCTTATGGGTCTCCGGATCCCGGTAAAGGCCGATGTGACCAATCTTTGCCGTCGGCACCAACGTAGTGATTCCGTTGACCATGCCAAGGCCGGCCCGCAGTACTGGTACCACTGCCAGCTTTCTTCCGGAAATCACCGGACTTTTGCATTTCTCAATGGGCGTCTCAATCTCGACATCTTCCAGCGGAAGATCGCGGAGCGCCTCATACCCCATCAAAATAGCAATCTCCTCCACTATCTTGCGAAATTCACTGGTTCCGGTATGTTTATCCCGCAGGCGGGTAATCTTGTGCTGAATTAACGGATGATTCATTATATATACATTTTTCATATATTTTTCCCTTTTGTCTGTGCCGGCGGAACTCTGCCGGCATCTTTTGATATCATAACTGATTGACAGGTTCCTCGCGGAAGACCTTCCGGCCCGGCATGCATCAGAAAATCCTACAGCATAGAAGCCCGAAGTTCTTCACCGCTCTTGCTGCTCAGGTACGCAGGCGCAATGTCAAAGACTGTCTTGCAGCCGCTCTGTCCTTCTTTGTGCAGGCGGTATGCCGCTCTGGCGTAAGCGATCAGCACGCTGGACGTAAATTCCGGATTGGAATCCAGCTTCAGGCTGTACTCGATGAGGTGGCTGTGTTCACCCTCCCACCCGGTCTTTCCGCTGCGAAGTACAAAGCCGCCATGCGGGATACCACTGTGATTCTTATCAAGCTCTTCCTGGCTGATGAAATGTACAGTCGTATCATAATCTGAGAAATAGTTTGGCATATTTTTGATCTCTGCCTCCACCTTTGCGGCATCTGCTCCTTCTTCCAGAACCACAAAACATTCACGGGTGTGTTTCTCTCTGGTGGTCAGCTCCGGGTTCTCTCCGTTTCTTACTGCGTCAAGAGCAGCCTCCACCGGGATCGTGTACTGCTTGGCATCTTTCACACCTTCCACTCTGCGGATCGCGTCAGAATGTCCCTGGCTGACACCTTTCCCCCAGAAAGTATAGTCTTTTCCGTCCGGAAGAATGGCATTGGCATAGAGACGATTTAAAGAGAACATACCCGGGTCCCAGCCCACAGAAATAATACCTGTCTTCCCGCTCTGTTTTGCGGCGGCATCTACGTTGGCAAAATGCTCCGGAATCCGTGCGTGGGTATCAAAACTGTCCACCACATTGAACATGGACGCATATTTCGGAGTCTGCTCCGGCAAATCTGTGGCACTTCCACCGCAAAGGATCATAACGTCGATTTTATCTTTCCAATCTTCTGCTTCAGAAACACTGCACACTGCCGCACCGTCTGTGAGAATGGAGACCGTTTTCGGATCACGTCTCGTGAAGACCGCTGCCAGCTCCATGTCCGGATTCTGGCGGAGGGCACATTCAATGCCTCTTCCCAGGTTACCATATCCCATGATTCCAATTCGAATACTCATTTTTTCTTTCCTTTCTTTCCCACAATATCTTGCTGTATTTTCAATCGTTTTCCATTATAACATAAGAAAAATAACCTGTGTTTTTCAATTTTATTAATTATACCGTTAAAATAATTAACAAAAGAAACAAAGAAACCACTGTCCATGTTTTCACCCAACAAAAAAGAGGATCTCCTGCATGGCATCGTTCACGAATCTTTCTCGCACTTTGACAGCACATGCAGTGTCCTCCTCTCCCATAACCGGTCCGCCAAAGACCAGTTACGTACATTTTTTATTTGTACAGATCACGTTTATCAATGACGCGGACTGCCTTTCCTTCACTTCTTGTGATGCTCTTTGGCTCAACTACCTTCACATCCACCTTGATTCCGAGCATAGATTTCAGTCCTTTGACTACCTTCTTCTCTCTGTCCTCGATGGATACAGTATTGTCGGCGGCCATCTCCGGTGTCAGTTCCACCTGTACCTCACAGGTATCGTTATTACCGATACGGTCAACAACAATCTGATAGTTTGCCTGATAACCCTGATTGAGAAGAACGGACTCAATCTGGGACGGCCATACATTGACACCTTTGATAACCATCATATCATCGCTTCTTCCCATCGGTTTATGCATACGGATATGGGTACGTCCGCAGGAACATGGTTTTCTGGTCAGATAGCAAAGATCACGGGTACGGTATCGGATCAGCGGGAATGCCTTCTTTGTAATACAGGTAAATACCAATTCACCGATCTCTCCCTCCGGCAGGACTTCCCCTGTCTCCGGATTGATGATCTCAGGAATAAAGTGATCTTCCTGGATGTGCATTCCTGCCTGTTCCTCACATTCAAAAGATACACCAGGACCGGAAATCTCTGTGAGACCGTAGATATCATACGCTTTGATTCCAAGCATATCTTCGATATTATGACGCATTTCCTCTGTCCATGGCTCTGCGCCAAAGATACCTGCTTTCAGCTTGATCTTATCGCGAAGTCCTCTCTCGTTGATGGCCTCCGCGAGGTTTGCCGCGTAAGATGGCGTACAGCAGATAATGGTAGATCCCAGGTCTGTCATAAACTGCAGCTGTCTCTCCGTATTACCGGAGGACATCGGCAGCGTCAGACAACCCACCTTATGGGAACCGCCGTTAAGTCCCGGACCACCGGTAAACAGACCATAACCATAGCAGACATGGCAGACATCCTCATTTGTTCCGCCGGCTGCCACAATGGCTCTCGCACAGCACTCATCCCAGATATCAATATCTTCCTGGGTATAGAACGCAACCACGCGACGTCCTGTGGTACCGCTGGTGGACTGAATACGAACACAGTCTTTTAACGGCACACCCAAAAGTCCGTACGGATACTGATCACGAAGGTCATCCTTGGTGATAAACGGCAGCTTGTGCAGATCTTCAATACCATGGATGTCTTCCGGCTTCACCCCGGCTTCATCCATACGGTTACGGTAGAACTCCACATTATCATAGACAAATTTCACCTGTTTTACCAGTCTTTCGCTCTGGAGCGCCTGAATCTGCTCCACAGGCATAGTCTCAATTTCCGGCTGATAATATCTCTTCATTTTTTAACTTCTCCTAATCTGTTTCATTTATTTGCTGTCTCCGGAACTCTTCACTTATAGAATCCCGGAAACTTTTCACTCTCCCCGACCTAATTCAAATGCTTTCAAATTCACATCCACAAACTTTTCCGGAACACATGCGGCAATGGCTTTCTCCCATTTTTCCACAGGAATATCAAAGTATCTGGACAGGCGTCCCATCAGCACGATGTTGACTGCTTTGGAGGAACCTGCTTCATTGGCTAAAGTCAGGCAGTCCATAGCATCCACTTTAATGCCGAGATCTTCCATCTTCTCCACCAGATTCTCCGGATATTCTGCCGCTCCGGTGATAACCGGCATCGGATCCACTTCCTGAGTATTGGTCACGATTCTTCCGTCTTCTTTCAGATAAGGAATGTAACGGGCAGCTTCCAGTTTCTCAAAAGACACGATGAAATCTGCTTCTCCCTTATCAATGATCGGAGAATACACCTTATCTCCGAATCTTACATATGTAACAACGCTTCCGCCCCTCTGGCTCATACCATGAACTTCAGAGACCTTCACGTCATATCCTTCTGTTAATAATAAATGTCCAAGCAGCTTGCTGGCAAGCAGGGAACCCTGTCCGCCTACGCCGACAATCATAATATTCTTTGTCATTTCACACCCTCCTATGACTGTAATGCATCAAATTTACATAACTGCTGACAGACACCACATCCCACACATAAGGTCTCGTCAATGACAGCCTTTTTGTTCTTAATGCTGATGGCCGGACAGCCCAGACGCATACAGGATTTACAGCCGACACAATTCTTCTCTTCCACTTTAAGCGGCGGATTGTGTTTCACATATTTTAAGAGTGCGCAAGGACGACGGCTGATGATCACAGATGGCTCATCCGCAGCCAGTTCTTCCTTGATGACTTTATCACAGGCAGCCAGATCATACGGATCTACCACAACCACACGATTAAATCCCATGGAACGGCATAAACTTTCCAGATCGATCTTTCCTGCCGGATCTCCCTTGATATTGTAACCGGTAGTCGGATTCTGCTGATGTCCTGTCATACCGGTGATGGAGTTATCCAGAATGATCACGGTGGAATTACTCTGGTTATAAGCGATATTGGCAAGTCCTGTCATACCGGAATGCATGAAGGTGGAATCACCGATGACAGCCACGGTCTTCCCTTCGCTTTCTTTGCCCAGGGCCTTATTAAATCCGTGAATGGAGCTTACGGAAGCGCCCATACAGAGTGTCATCTCCATGGCGGAAAGCGGAGCGACAGCGCCCAGGGTATAACATCCGATATCGCCGAGAACGGTACATTTATTCTTGGCAAGACTGTAGAACATACCTCTGTGCGGACATCCGGCACACATCACCGGAGGTCTTCCCGGCAGAGCCTCTTCCAGATCTTTATGGGCAGGAACCGGCACGCCCAGCTTCTCAGCGATCAGATTCTGGGAGAACTCACCTTCCATCGGAAGCACATCCTTACCAGTTACGGTAAGACCCAGCTGCTTACAATGGTTCTCGATGATCGGGTCCAGCTCTTCGATGATCACAAGCTTCTCCACCTTAGATGCAAAGTCCAAAATCAGCTTCTCCGGAAGCGGATTGACCATACCCAGTTTTAAAATGCAGGCGTTATCTCCAAATACTTCCTTGGCATACTGGTAGCTGGTAGAAGAAGTGATCACGCCAATCTTTGTATCTCCCATCTCCACACGGTTAAACTCACAGTTTTCCGCATAGGCAATGAGCTTTCTGGTACGCTCCTCAACAAACGGATGACGGCGGATGGCATTGCCCGGCATCATAACGTACTTGGCAATGTTCTTCACATAAGGCTTCGGCTCCGGCATTACTCTCTCGCCCGGCTCCACCACACTCTGGGAATGTGCCACACGGGTACACATCTTAATGATGACCGGTGTGTCAAACTCCTCGGAAAGCTCAAAAGCTTTCTTGGCAAATTCGTACGCCTCACCGGAATCAGACGGCTCCAGCATCGGCACTTTCGATGCAATGGCGTGATGACGGGAATCCTGCTCATTCTGAGAAGAATGCATACCCGCATCATCGGCCACACAGATGACCATACCTGCGTTTACGCCTGTATAAGAACAGGTATACAGCGGGTCTGCCGCCACATTTAATCCCACGTGCTTCATGCCGCAGAAACTTCTCTTGCCTGCTAAAGATGCACCGAAAGCCACTTCCATGGCTACCTTTTCATTGGGTGCCCACTCACAGTATATCTCGTCATACTTTGCCGCTTCCTCTGTCACCTCGGTACTCGGCGTACCCGGATAACTGGAAACAACGCTGCATCCGGCTTCATACAATCCTCTGGCAAAAGCCTTATTACCCAGCATTAATTCTTTCATACTTATATCCTTTCTGTTACATAAATTTGCAGCGATAAAATCGCTGCATGTGTGTAAAGGGAATCTCTGGAATTATTCTATTCTTCTTCATCCTCATCGTCGGGTAGCCTGTCCAGAACCGCTCCCAGACATCCCGTACCGTAATTCATCATACGATTCACCCGGCTGATCGTCGCTGAGCTGGCGTTGGTCTTCTGCATGATCTCCGTGTAGACCTTCTCCTGCTTAAGCATTCTCGCCACCTCAAACCGCTGCTCCATGGAGCGAAGCTCTGTCACTGCACAGATATCCTCGAAAAAGTTACAGCATTCTTCCAGGTCCTTTAACTCTAAAATCGCCTTATACATGCCAATCTTCCGCTCTTTCGGAGCTCTTTTCCCCATAGAAATCCCTTCCTTTTGCGTAATATATGTCTATTGTAACATTTTTTTGTGATTTCGTAAATCATAAATTAAAAGTTTAAAGGGGTGAAGAGGTCAGAAGCCCGGAGAATAGAGGCAAACGTTATTCACCGTTTACAGCCCGGAGAATAGAAATGTATTGGAAATGGAGTAAGCGGGGTGCAAATGGAAAGAGTGAGCCCGGAAGCTCACTCTGTAGTGGATATAATATACGCACTATATGATGCCGTTCATTATGATATGGCCTGATTCAGTTTTTCACTGTGTTCGGCCACGACCCTTTTTAACAGTTCCACATCCAACGCCACGATCTCCATCTTGTCAGCAGAATTTTGATAACGCTCGTAGGTGGCGACATAACAGGATTCTATGTTCTGCATGCGAGGCAACATATTATTCTCAAACGTTGCTTCCATTCGTTTTAATCGGTTCTCGATTGGTTTTAATTTTGAATCCATCATATTTGATATGGCTATTAATAGCTCATCATCTGACATTCGCATTTCCTACCCCCTCTCTTTGCATTTTCTTACCTTCTATTACACGAATTCTTTGTTCTTGCGTATTTCTGTTAAAGATTTTCGCTTGTTCTGTAAATAAAATTCATCTATTGCGCACGCTATATATGGTATCAATTTATATTGTTTATTATAACAAATATTGCAGAATCGTCAATGGTAAAAATTTTTCAATTCATTTTAGCAAAAAATCGAGTATAGATGTAATAATACAATCTCACACTTTTGCTCCTATCTTACACGCCAAATACAGTGATCACCAAAATGAATACTTAAACTTTTTACATTGTTATCGCCCAATATTTTATATGTTATTTTCTCAGTATAAAATGGCATTTTCTCTTTTATTTCCTCTATTCTTCGTTTTATTTCATCACAATCGGGACTTTTTCCATCTCCGTTCAAATTAATTTTATATCCTATGTAGTTTGAATTTGAATTATCTTCTATTATTTCAAAAGGTAATAATGCAATAAAATAATTATAGTAAGCAGGAAGAAACAAACTATCCAAATCATCAGGATTATTTAAGTTTATTATCTTTTCATCTTTCATCCATTCTTTAATTAAGAAAAAATTTATACTATTTGTATCTGAATGATACATTAAAAAAGCACTTTCATATCGACTTTGAGAAATAAGCAAAGCTGATAAAGCCGTACATATATCTACAGAACTAAAAATTGACAATTTTAAAACTTTCTGTATGGGATTTTTAGCAGAATCGTTTCCTAAAGACACTGCCTTCCACCATAATTCGAAAGCTTTATCTAAATCTCTTTTTATTCCACCTTTCCCAGCATAATATTGTATACCAGCATTCAACATCGCAGTATCATTACCTAATTCTACAGCTTCTAAATAGTATTTCTGTGCCTTTTTATAATTTTGCTCAACTCCTATTCCCTTGTCATAATAGTATCCGAGATCGCAAATGGCATTTGAATAACCCTGCTCAACAGCTTTTTTCATATAATAAATTCCTTCTTTAGGATTAATCTTAACGTGGTTCATTCCTTTCATACATGCATTCGCGTAAAAGTATTGTGATTCTGCCACTCCCGCATCGGCAGCTCTTTTGAGCCAATACATTGCTTGATTTATATCGTGTGAAATATTTTCACCGTATTCATATAACCAAGCAGTATTCTGCATCGCTGCAAGCTTTCCCATATTAGCTGATTTTTCCATATAAATCAGAGCTTTCTGATGATTTCTCATTACACCCTGTCCATGAAGATAGCAGTATCCTATATTATAATATCCATCAGGATCACCTACTTTTCCAGCTTTATCAAAATAATAAAATGCTTTTTCACCGGAAGAAGATGACGAAGAACCAAAAATAGAGTGAGCAATATCTACTCACTCTACATTTTTCATAATCTGATACTTAAAATATTTATTAATCTGATACTTAAGATATTTATCTCGGACTATTGTTCATCGCACCATTGCTGATATTCATCCAGTCTTTTTATAAAACCATCGAATTCCGGGACAGTAAAATCCAGTTCTTTATATCTGACCGGATATATTATACCTTTACTGATAAGTTGTGCTCGTATTGTTGAGATAGAAGAAACTTTTTTGTCCATATTTTTCGCTACATCAGATATAGTACAAGGCAGTTCTCCACATTTTATCATGGCAAAAATAAAAATCTTGTCCTTTTCTGAGCAGCGTTCATACCTCACCCTAAAAAAGCCCGTATCCAAAGTATCAAAAAATTCATTGATGTTATCGTCAACGTCTTTTTTATTGATCGGACTATGATCCACATTTTGAAATACAATTTGACACAGCTGCTGAATAAAAAATGGATATCCTTTCGTAATATCCGTTATTGTATCGACAGCCTCATGTGTATAATCTATATTCATTTGCTGTGCGGGAATCTTGATGGCACGCTCTGACTGTTCCCGATTTAATGATCCAACAATTTTATACATGAACAATCTTTCGGAATATGATTTCTCGTCGGATAACATTTTATATATTTTTGGCAGTCCTGCACCAATAATCATAATCGGATATCCTAACTGGTTTGTACGATGCAATGCGGCAATCAAAGAACCTAGTTCTTTTTGTTTCATATACTGCATTTCATCGATAAAAAAGCACAATGGCGTTTTTGCTTTGTATGCTGTCTCGCCAATCGCTGTAAACACTTCTGTCATACTCTGCGTAAGATTATTTGTCTGATACAATTCTCTCTCCTGAACTGATAAAGAAAATGTATTTTCATTCGGATCAAAAGATACAACCAATGACTTCAATGCATCCAGCGGTTTTTGAATAAGATTTTTAAACTTTTCTTTGGCGCTTACTTTTCTTAAAAATAATTGAGAACACGCAGCAATTTTTGAAATAAAATCATTGGAATCTTCTATTTCTATATATTGACAAAACACACCTTTGTCTTCCGCAATACGCTGCAGCTTATTTAATAAAACTGTTTTTCCCACACCGCGCAATCCACTAAACACGATAGATTGTGTCGGAATATTCATATTTAATGCGTCAAAAATCTGACTTACATTCTCAATTTCTTCGTCTCTTCCTGCTAAATATATTGGAGCCAGCCCTGCTCCAGGCCTGTAAGGATTGACTTTAAATTTAAACAATGATATCACCACCTTTGTACCTACTATCCCATGTTTTCACGCATATGTCAACTAATTTAAGCTTATTCACGCATTTTTCCGTAAAAAAATCCCTATAACTTTTTATAAAAAGATAAAGGCAGAAGAAAATTATTTCCTCTGCCTTCAAAATCAAATACATATCCGTTTTTTACCAGGAAATTTCCTACTCCTCTTCTCCCACCAGATGCTTCAGCTCTTTCACGCTCTCGGTCTGGTCGGCGGTCTGGTGGCTGGCTTTGCCGGCATAGTTTTTCACAAAGGCCTGAGCTTTGTTTACCGGCTGTCTGGTACCGGCGCCGGCGACACAGCCGCCCGGGCAGGCCATGCCTTCCAGAAGGTAACCCTGGTAGCGGCCGGCTTTGGCAAGGGCCATGAGTTTTTTACATTCTTTTAAACCTTCGGCGCTGGCCACCTGCATTTTGTGTTCCGGATATTTCTCGGCGATGACATCGGCAACAGCGCGGGCCACACCGCCGGATACGGCAAAACCACGTCCGTCAGCGGAGGAGTCGTTGACGCCTCCCGGGAGGTCTTCAATAGTGTTAAGGTCGATACCGCGGGCAGCGAAGATTCCGGTCATCTCCTCGAAGGTCAGGACAAAGTCCACTTCACTGCGGACAGCAGGGTCCATGGCTTCCAGCTTCTTGGCAGAACATGGTCCGATGAAGACCACCTTGGAACCCGGACGGGTATGTTTGATCAGACGGGCAGTCAGAGTCATCGGGGTGAGGGCCATGGACACGCAGTCGGCGTAGTCCGGGAATTCTTTTTTCGCCATGGCAGACCAGGCCGGACAGCAGGAAGTTGCCATGAACGGCAGACGCTCCGGCACATTTTCCATGAAGTCATCGGCTTCCTGCACGGCGCAGAGGTCGGCGCCGATGGCTACCTCGAAGACATCAGTGAAGCCCAGCTGTTTGATGGCGGCACGGAGTTTTCCGGAGGTGACTTTCGGTCCGAACTGTCCCACGAAGGCCGGGGCGATGGCTGCGTAAATGTGCTCGCCGGCCTGGATACCACGGATGACCTGGAATATCTGGGATTTGTCTGAGATGGCTCCAAACGGGCAGTTCACCAGACACATACCGCAGGAAACGCATTTATCATAGTCGATTTCCGCCTTGCCCTGTGAGTCGGAATGGATGGCGTCCATGCCGCAGGCCGCCGCGCACGGGCGTTCCTGAGTGATGATGGCGTTATAGCTGCAGGCCGTCGCACAGCGGCCGCATTTGATACATTTATCCTGGTCGATGCTGGCTCTGCCGATGGTGCGGTCCAGATGCACCGCGTCTTTCGGGCAGACTTCCATACACGGATGAGCGAGACAGCCCATGCAGCCCTCGGTGACGATGAGACGCTTCTCCGGGCAGGCGTTGCAGGCAAACTTGATAATATTGATCAGCGGAGGTGTGTAGTAAGTCTCCGGGCGGTCCGCTGCTTCCACGTCCTCGGATATCGGCGCCTGATTGCCGGCGTCGCGGCACGGCAGACCCATGGCAAGGCGCACTCTCTCTCCTACGATGGCTCTCTCCAGGAATACATCGTTTCGGAAATTCGCAACGTCTCCCGGGATGATCTCGTAAGGGATTTTCTCAATATGCTTTTCCACAGACGCCTCTTCCTGATAGGCCATTTTGGCTACCTCTGTAAAAACCATATGACGGATATCCTGAATTCTTGTTTCTATTCCTCTCATATTATTCTGTCCTCCTTTTCTTATCAGGCGTTCCTTTTCTTCATTCACATTTCGTTCCTTTGCAGAGAATGTTACCATGATCCGGCGCGCCTTATTTTTCAGCTGCTATAATAATACCCTGTTTCATGCATTTTTGAAAGCTTTTTATTGTTTATTTTTTCACATTTTTCTTCCGCAGCAGGCTTTTTTAATGCCATACCGTTATGACTGAGAAACTATTTTCTCAGAATATATTTTATAAGAAGAAATATAATAATCTCCCGGGGGTCGGATTTTGTGCATTCTGCTAATTGATGATTAATTTTCAGAAGTATATAATAGACAAGACTTTATTATATACGATAAAAACATATCTTACAATGATTATGGAGAACTCACATGCATTCTGAATTTTACGAAAAAATAATGCGCCCCTTCCGGACGCACCCACAATATGTTTCTGTTTTAAATCTTTTCAACCGCTTCCTCACCCTGGCGGGTTTTCTTTTATATCCGGTTCTGCTGGGCTGGACTGCAGTTCTGGAGGATAAACGCTTTTTCGCGTTTTTGTTCGTCCCGGCCTTTTTCTTTCTGGCCATGAGCCGGATCCGGAAAATCCTCAACAGTCCCCGGCCATATGAAGTATATGACATGGAACCGCTGATTGCCAGAGACGGCGGCGGACAGTCTTTTCCCAGCCGCCATGTATTTTCTATCTTTCTGATCGGCACCCTCTGGTGCGGCGTACTTCTGCCTGTCGGTATACTCCTTCTTCTGTGCGGCGTACTGCTGGCCCTGATCCGCGTCGTGGCGGGTGTACATTTTCCAAAAGATGTTCTCTGGGGAGCAGCCCTCGGACTTCTCTGCGGAGCAGCTGCTCTGTTTATCAGCACGCTCTGACCTCTGCCCTTATGGAAACCTTCGCAGAGATTGACGTTCACATTTTTTTCTTTTTATTTTCATACATGCGGGAGTCTGCCCGGCTTATCATGGTATTGAGAAAACTTTTGGTTTTTTCAAAATCTTCAGTATAGGATATTCCAAAATCTGCCGTGATATGTCTGGATCCCTTCTCTCCATAGACAATCTGCGCCAGCAGTGTGCAGATTTCTTCCATCCGGCTGTAGACACGCTTTTCCGGACAGTTCAGGAATATCACCAGAAATTCATCGCCGCCATAGCGGATAACGGAATCACTGTCCCTCACCGAAGTCTTCAGCACAGAGGCCACCTTTACCAGCACTTCGTCCCCTTCCAGATGGCCATAGGTGTCATTGATTTCTTTAAAACTACGGATATCCATGAGAATCATCGCCACACTCCGCAGCTCTTCCCCCGGACGCATCCGGTCCAGGAACATCCATTCATTGAGAAACCGTCGATTATACAGCCCTGTCAGCTCATCGGCATATATTTTTTCATAAATATCCTGCGACATATACACGGCGTTTTGCTGCTGCAATGTCAGATCCTCAATATCCGGATTCTTCTCAATGAGCGGTATGATTTTTTCTTCGTATTCTGAAACAGGCATCGGACGCGAAAAATAATAGCCCTGCACATAATCGCACTGGATTCTCTTTAAAAAATCAAACTGTTCTTCTGTCTCCACGCCCTCGGCGATCACTTTAAGGCGAAGCCATTTTGCCATGGAAACTACTGAAGACAGGATCCTCTTGCTCTTAAAATCATCCGAGTGAGAAAACAGGAACTTCATATCCAGTTTCAGGTAATCCACCTGAATGTCCTTTAAAGTATTCAAGGAAGAAAAACCGCTGCCAAAATCATCCATCATAATCCGGAACCCCCTTTTCCGAAGTTCACAGATCATGTTGTTGACAAAATCCGGATTATCCATATAGGCACTCTCTGTCAGTTCCAGCTGCAGCAGTCCCGGAGAAATATCGTATTTTCTTACCAGACGGGTAAGTTTATCCGGAAGACCGGCATTGGAACAGTCCACTCTGGACATATTCACTGAAATCGGCGCCGGAGTCAATCCCTGATCTTTCCATTTTTTTATGTACTGGCAAACCTTCTCCCAGACATAATAGTCAAGCTTCTCGATAAAACCGTTTTTTTCGAGAACCGGGATAAACTGTGCGGGAGCAATGAGCCCCTTTTTCGGGTGATTCCACCGAATCAGCGCTTCCGCTCCATAGGGAAGCTGCGTGTATCCGTCATATTTTGGCTGAAAGTAGATGACGAACTCTTCCTTCTCCAGAGCCGGCCGCATGTCATTAAACACTTCCTGTTCCTGCATGATCTGCTGTCCCAGCTTTTCATCATAAATGCCAACATAATCCTGATAACGGTTTTTTATCTTGCGGTTGGCCATGGTGGCTAAAATAAACATATTCTCCACCGGCGTACTGTTATCCTCAATGCGGTAAATACCAAAAGACGGCTCCAGAGCGAAGCTGGTACTGTAGCTTAAAATCTTCTGAATCAGAAAATAAACCATGTTTTCACAGTTTCTTCTTTCATATGGAATGCAGATACCGAAAATATCCGACTCAATTCTTCCAAAGGCACAATACGGATACCAGCCGGAAATTTTCCGGAGAAGATCTGCCATGAAACACAGAATGCGATTGCCGCCTTCTTCTCCCCAGTAAGAATTGATCAGACGGAACCGTTTGATATCCATACGGATAAATACAAAAGGCTCTGTTGGATATTTCCTGAGCATTTCTTCCGTCTTTTTAAAAAACTGCACACGGTTATAAAGTCCTGTCACCGAATCATGCTCTGCCATATGTTTCATTTGCTTCAAATATCCCATACGGCTTCTGGCAATGGCATTTTTCAGGCGGGTCATGAGAATCCGCTCTTTATACGGCTTGATAATAAAATCCCATGCTCCCAGTTCCAGGGTGCGCTCTTCCGTGGAGATATCATTATCTCCGGTCATGGCTATAATGGGAATACTATCCCAGGAAGACCCCTTGATTTTTCTCAGAAACTCATAACCATCCATAACAGGCATAACGATATCCAGAAGTATGGCGATAATCTCCTCGTTCTTTTGTTCAAGAATCTTCCATGCCTCCGCACCATTTTCCGCCTCCAGCACGTCATAATCTTTTTGAATCATATAGCGCAGAATGGTTCTGTTGATTTTCTGATCCTCCACTATCAATATAGTATTCCTATCTTCCTTCATTCCCACACCCCATTATAAAAAAAAGGTGCTGTAGTCATACAACACCTTTCTTAATTACAGATTGATTAGTCTTCTTTTGGAGTATCCAGAGCTTTGATACTCAGGCTGATTTTTCTCTCATCTTTCTTGAAATCTACAACCTTAGCAGTGATTTCCTCACCAACCTTTAATACATCGGAAGGCTTCTCGATATGCTCTTTTGCAATCTGAGAAACGTGAAGAAGAGCGTCAACGCCCGGCTCCAGCTCAATAAACGCACCGAAATCTGTCATACGGGCAACCTTGCCGGTTACGACATTGCCGACAGCGTATTTTTCATCTGCAGTAAGCCAAGGATTTGTCTCCGGGAACTTCAGAGATAACGCAATCTTCTCACCCTGGATGTCTTTGATAAGAACCTTAACCTGCTCGCCTACAGTGAAGACCTTCTTTGGATTCTCCACACGACCCCAGCTCATCTCAGAGATGTGCAGAAGTCCGTCAGCGCCGCCCAGATCAATGAACGCACCGAAATCTGTGACATTCTTTACAGTTCCTTCCACTGTCATGCCCGGCTCGATTCTTGCAAATAATGCTTCCTGTTTTGCTTTTTTCTCAGCAACCAGAAGCTGTTTGCGGTCACCGATGATTCTTCTCTTGCGAGGATTGAACTCAGTGATCACAAATTCGATCTCCTGACCGTCATATTTCTTTAAGTTCTTCTCATAAGTATCAGATACGAGGCTTGCCGGGATGAATACTCTTGTATCTTCCACAACAACACTTAAACCACCGTCTAATACTTTGGCAACTTTTGCCTTTAACACTTCTTTGTTATTGAAGGCTTCCTCTAATCTCTTGTTGCCTTTCTCGGCTTTCAGTCTCTTGTAAGTTAAGAGAACCTGTCCCTCGCCGTCATTCACTTTCAGAACCTTAGCCTCCATCTCATCGCCAACCTTGGCAACTGTGGTCAGGTCTAAGTTCTGGTCGTTGGAATATTCGTTTCTTGTAATGATACCGTCAGATTTATATCCAATATTTAAGATGATCTCATCCTCTTTTACATCGATAATAGTACCCTGAACAACCTCTCCATTTCTGATTGTCTTAAAACTTTCTTCCAGCATCTGGTCAAAACTCATTTCCGCCATGCTTTCATGAACCTCCTTGATAATATTGTTTGGGGTCGATGCCCCTGCAGTAATACCGAGTATCCCGATATTATGAAAATCCTCCATATTCAAATCATTTTTTGTTTGTATATAAAAAGTATTACTACATTCTTTTTTACTTATCTCAAAAAGTTTTTGAGTGTTCGAACTGTGTCTGCCGCCGATGACGATCATCGCGTCGGAACGCATAGCCAGTTCTCTGGTCTCCTTCTGCCGCTCCTCCGTGGCATTACAAATCGTATTAAAAACATTTATATCATAACCCTTTTCTGAGATAATTTCAACTAGATATTGAAACTTATTGTAGTTAAATGTCGTCTGTGATACAATAGATAGTTTTGTATCCGCATCAACTGCAATCGCTTCTGCCTGCTCCCGATTCTCAATGACAATCGGCCTGATATGGCACCAGCCCATGATCCCTTCCACTTCCGGATGATGGTTGTTGCCCACAATAATAACTACTCTGCCTTCCCTGCTCTCTCTCTCCACAATCCGGTGAATCTTCCGGACAAAAGGACAGGTTGCATCGACCAGATCGAGACCTGCTTCTGCAATCTCATCGTAAATCGCCTTAGGTACTCCATGGGAACGGATGATGATGGTTCCTTCTCCTAAGGAACGAAACTCCCTGCTGTCGTAGATAACTCCGACTCCCTGCCTCTCAAGGTCAGCCACAACTTCATCGTTGTGAATGATGGGGCCATAAGTATAAACATTCTTCTTTCCAGATTCTTTATAAACTGTATCGACAGCTCTTCGAACCCCAAAACAAAAGCCAGCAGACTTTGCTATATTGATTTCCATTCTTTACTCCGGCAAAATTATTTTATTATATTCGGCAATCACCGTGTCGACCACCTCGTCGATGGACATGTCTGAGGAATCCACCAGCACGGCGTCGTCCGCCTTCTTAAGCGGGGCAATCTCCCGGTTCATATCCTGCTTGTCCCTCTCTATGATATCTTTCTCTATCTGAGACAGATCACAATCTGTCCCCTTCGCCCGCAGCTCATCGTAGCGTCTCTTCGCCCGGACAGCCGGCGAGGCGGTGAGATAAATCTTGAGGGATGCATCCGGAAGCACGTTGGTCCCGATATCTCTGCCATCCATCAAAATGCTGGATGTGAGGGCCATATTCCTCTGCAGATCAAGCAGAGCAGCTCTCACGGCAGGAATCGCCGCTGTAAGGGATGCCATCTTGCCAACCTCTTCTGTGCGGATAAACGGTGTCACATTCTCACCATTCAGAAAAACCTGCTGCTTCCCTTCCTCGTCATACCCGAGACTCACCTGTATCTTCGGACACTCCGCGGAAATCTTCTCCGTGTCATGACCGTCAATCCCTTTTCGAAGAAAATAAAGGGCAATCGCCCGGTACATGGCGCCGGTATCCACATATATAAAATGAATCTTCTTCGCAATCTCTTTCGCAATGGTACTCTTCCCGGCACCTGCCGGACCATCAATCGCAATACTGTAATACATGGATACTGCCTCCTGTCTCTGGTATTCATCTGTTCTATGTCTACTGACACAGCATTGCCTACACTAAACCATTCTAACACAAACGAAACAAAAAAGGAACCCCTTTTTTACGCAAAAAATTCCCTAAAATATTCTGGCTGTCAATCAGTCTCCGGAAAACTGTTCGTCTTTTTCCCGTAAAACATCAGGCGGAGTACCCTGCCGTATACCCGGTAGACCAGGCAATCTGCAGATTGAAGCCGCCCGTCACCGCGTCCACATCCAGAATTTCCCCGGCAAAGAAAACATGGTCCACCAGTTTGGATTCCATGGTCGTCGGTGAGACTTCCTTCACATTGACACCGCCTCTGGTAACAATGGCTTCCTCAAATCCACGCACGCCGGTGATGTGCATTTCCATGCCCTTCATGAGCTCTTCCATACGGCGACGCTCTTTTTTGGTGATATCCCGCACCTTTTTGTCTTCCGGCACGCCGGCTTCCCGAAGGAAAACCGGAACCATCTTCCTCGGAAGCATTCTCTCGATCACATTGGAAATGTTTTTGTTGCGATAAGTGTCAAACTCCCGCAGGTAACGTTTTTCCAGCTGTTCCATGGTAAGAGACGGCTTTAAGTCAAGCAGCAGCGTAAGCTGCCCGGCTTCCAGTGCCTTCTGATACTTTCCAAGGCAGGTGCTGGCTGTCAGCACCAGAGGACCGCTGACACCAAAATGAGTAAACAAAAACTCCCCGAACCCCTCGTAGATGACTTTTTTTCCGTTTTTAACCCGGATGGAGATATTTTTGAGCGTAAGTCCCATGAGATCTCTGCACCACGTTTCTTTCATAATAAAAGGAACCAGGGACGGGTACACCGGCCGGATACTGTGTCCCAGCTCCCTGGCCAGACGGTATCCGTCCCCGTCAGAGCCTGTGGAAGTATAGGAACATCCGCCGGTGGCAATGATGAGGGAATCTCCCTGAATCACCCTGCCGTCCGAAAGCTGTACACCGGAAAAGGAACGGTTCTTCTCACCGGACACCCCTTCATGATCATGCAGCAGAATTTTCTCCACCTTTGCATGATAAAGAATCTCCACGTGATTCCGGTCACAGAGCCTTTTTAACGTTCCGATCACATCCGAAGAATGGTCGGACTGCGGAAATACCCTCTGTCCCCTCTCCACTTTAGTCTTAAGCCCCGCATCATTCAAGAGTCTGACCACATCGTGGTTATTAAAACGGGAAAAGGAGCTGTAAAGAAACCGGGAATTGGTGGCCACATGGTTTAAAAACTCATCGGGATCACAGGCGCTGGTAATATTACAGCGTCCTTTGCCGGTGATAAACAGTTTTTTTCCCAGTTTTTCATTTTTTTCTAAAAGAAGGACTTTTTTTCCTTCTTTTGAGGCAGAAATAGCAGCCATCATACCGGCTGCCCCTCCGCCGATGATAATCACTTTTCTCATATTCAGTCGGCGCTCCTGTTATATACATCGTATTCATTCCATATCTCTTCCAGAGCCATGAGACGCTTCTCCACATCATCTTTCCGCAGAAGAGCGATGGCAGTCACCAGCGCATTGACCACACTCAGCGCACAGACCAGAGAATCCACGATGGTCATCACATCACTCTTGGCAAACAGGCTGCAGTCAGCGAATTCCACGATCGGCGACTGCGCGTTATCCGTGAGAGCGATGGTCTTTGCCCCGTGGTCTTTGGCAAACTGTAAAGCTACCATAGTTCTCTTGGAATACCTTGGAAACGTGATACCGATCATCACATCGTTCGGCTGCATATTATAAATCTGCTCCAGGGTTTCCGAAGTGCTGTTGGCATCCACCACGATCACGTTGTCAAAAAGCATCTTAAAATAGTAGCCCATGAGACCAGCCAGGTGGGCCGCACTTCTTGTTCCCAATATATATAATCTTCGGCCCTCGTTGATAAACTTGACAGCCTTGTTGAATTCTTCTTCATCAATTCCGTTCTGCATGGTATCCCGCAGACGTTCACAGTCCGTAGACAAAATGCTTTTCAGCACGCCCTTTTCCTGATACCGTTTGGAAGAGAGGGACATCCTCTGTATGGAATTGGAGTTGGTTTTTACGATTACCTGGATCGCTTTCTGAAGTTCCGGATAACCGTCATAATCCAGCTGATAGGCAAAGCGGACCACCGTGGATTCGCTGACGCCCGCCTCTTTTCCCAGCTTGGAAGCGGTCAGATATGCCGCTGTATCAAAATTATCGGTAATATACTGTGCCAGACGCTTCTGTCCCTTACTGAAGCTTGCTGACTTATTTTCAATTCGCTGTAATAAATTCAAATGTTCCAAATCTAACAATCCACCTATTCTGTATACTTTATCTCTGTATCACAAAGAAATCCCCGTGCGGAAGTACCGCACAGGGAAACGCCGTTCCCGCCGGCGGTCGTCCGCCGGCAGAAACAGCACGCTTTTATTATTTACCCGGATACACTATGACAGAATCCACATCGTAGCCTTCCAGCTCTTTTCTTCCTTCCAGGCCGGCCAGTTCCATCAAAAACAGCACCTTGACAACCTTTCCTCCCAGCCGCTCGATCATCTTGATGGCAGCAGCGGCCGTTCCTCCTGTTGCCAGCAGATCGTCCACCAGAACTACTCTCTGGCCCGGGAAGATGGCATCCTTGTGCATCTCGATGGTTTCCGTACCGTACTCCAGGTCATATTCTTCACTGATGGTCTCCCGCGGAAGCTTTCCTTTCTTCCGGATCGGAACAAATCCCTTGCTCTTATTA
Organism: Eubacterium sp. An11; assembly: GCF_002161065.1. GTDB lineage: Bacteria > Bacillota > Clostridia > Lachnospirales > Lachnospiraceae > Anaerobutyricum > Anaerobutyricum faecale. The sequence goes on from NZ_NFLV01000003.1 coordinate 183,957, forward strand.
TAGGCAAGAGGCATGCCGAACAAAAATCCTCTGGCTTCTGCTCCGGCAACCACATCAAACTCCGTCCCTTCGAGACGTTTCATCAATTCATGGATACTCAGTTTCAATCCTTCCGGATCCTGCAGGACCGAAGTCACATCCCGGAAAATAATTCCCGGTTTCGGAAAATCCGGAATACTTTTGACATAATCTTCAAGCTTTCTCACTCTGCCCACCCTTTCTCTCTAACATAATGTATTTCTCCTTCAGGGACACAGCCCTGCTGCAGGAGTTCTTATGTTAAACTGCGTTTTTATTATAACAGAAATGCCATCGAAAAAACAGAAAAAACGGCAAATCCTTATAGAAATCTTTTATTTAACCGGTTCTTTTAACTTAAGATCACAGAACAATTCAATAGCCCGGGCCACACCTTCCTCATCGTTGGTGGCGGTAATATAATCGGCGGCTTCTTTTACACTCTCTTCTCCATTCTCCATGGCAATGCCCACACCGGCCTCCCGGACCATTTCCAGATCATTATTGCCATCACCGCAGGCCATGATCTCATTCATAGGAATACCCAAAATCCTTCCGAGATTCAAAAGAGCATCTCCCTTATTACAGGTGCAGTGATTAATCTCCAGGTTATTGCTCAGGGAACAGGTGACCGCCAAATCCGGAAGCTGTGAGAGTTCCCGGAACGCTTTCTGTCTGTTTTCCTCATCCTTAAAAAACATGTTGATCTTCTCCACCGGAACTTTATGTTCTCTCACCCAGCCGCGCAGGTCATCAATTCTTGTCCTTGATTTTTTTACCATAGGCTGCAGATAATGCTCAATACCGAAGGCATCCAGATCATCATAGAACCGTCCCTCGCACCAGCCGTTGCCCATGGCATAGGCATCATAAAAGGTGTCGTATTCCTCCAGCAGATCAAAAATCTCCAGCGCTCTCTCCCAGCCTATACCGTTGGTGTAGACTGCCTTTCCTGTGGCCAGTTCCACCACAGCTGCACCGTTTGATGAGATTACATAGCGGACTCCCTCAATATCCGTCAGTTCTTTCGGAATTCCCGACCAGACTCTTCCCGTCGCCGGAAGCACCTCGATTCCCTGACGGATACATGCCTCCAGCACCTCTTTTGTGTGGGGCGTCAGTCTCTTATCTGTCGTCAGAGTAGTCCCGTCCAGATCAAGCCCGATCAGACGGATCTTCTTTTTCTCTATTTTCTTTACTGTCATTGACCATCCCTCATTTACTTTCTTCTTTGTCTTTTATGATTTTATCTTCTATGTTCGGCATACGTACCCGTATTTTTTGTCTGTTTCTGACTGCTTCCGCAGTTGAAACGATAATTCTTCACCACAATCTGCATGGTCTTTTGTCCTCTCCATTCATTGATTTCCGGATAGTACGTGCAGTCCATGCGGATAACGGAAGGCAGACCTTTTTTGAGGCGCTCCGTTTCCTCTTTGCCGCAGCATTCTTCCATATCCTGAAAAAAATGGGCGGTATCGCCAAAATAAATGGCATCCATGCTGTATCCTTCCTCGTCCCGCAGAAACATTTTCAAACACCGTCCCGTATTTCCGAGAATCCGGGTTCCCGTAATGTAAAATCCTTTCTGGGCAAACAGCGGTTTCTGATTCCCATTTCCAAAAGGCTCCAGCAGATCAAGCTCCGATAAAAACTCTTCTGACAGCCACGAAACCGGAAGGGCAATATCAATATGTACCTTTTTGACAAAATCCTCTTCCGTAAGCTTTGCGTTGGCATTGAGCCTCTCTCTGAGTTCCGGAAGCCTGTCCTCTTCCATGGAAAGCCCCGCCGCCATAGGATGACCGCCAAACTTGGTAAAGCAGTCCTTCACTTTCACCATCTCGTTATACATGTGATAGGTCTCTATGGAACGGCCGGATCCTTTCAGTCCTTCCTTCGTCCGGGTAATGACGAAGACCGGTTTATTATAGCACTCTCTGATTCTTCCTGCAATAATTCCTGCAATACTTTCATGACAATCCGGCAAAAAAGCCACCAGAACCTTATCATGGATATACCCGGTGGACTCCAGATACGCATGGGCATCCTCCTCCCCTTTCCGGGTCATCTCTTTTCTTTCGGCATTGAGTTCCAGCAGCTCCTCCGCCATATCTCTGCAGCGGGATATATCGGTGCAAAGCAGTAAATCCAGGGCTTTTTTCGCTGTTGTAAGTCTGCCTGAAGCATTGATGCAGGGTCCCAGAACAAAGCCCAGGTGATAAGCCGTCAGTTTTTTCTCCTCCAGATGATTGGCGGCAATGAGTGCCCGAAGTCCGGGAATCCTTGTATGATTCATCCGTCGCAGGCCCTCTTTTACAAGAATCCTATTCTCATCCTGCAAAATCATCACATCACAGACCGTTGCCATGGCTGTGATCTCCAGGAATTCTTCTGTCTCCCGCCGGTCAACTCCAAAGGCATCATACAAAAGCTGTATAAATTTATAGACGACCACCGCCCCGCAGATATTTTTAAAAGGGTACGGGCAGTCCGCCTGCTTTGGATTGATCACCGCAGATGCCTCCGGAAGAATCTCCCGGCGGACGCCATCCTCTTCTGTAAACGGAACGTCATGGTGATCCGTCACCACAAAGGTCATTCCCAGGCTGTTGCCGTAAGCAATCTGCGGCGCAGCGGCAATCCCGTTATCACAGGTGATCACCGTATCGACACCATCTTCATACGCCTGATCAATGAGATGTTCATTGATGCCGTAACCATCGGCAATCCGGTCAGGAATCCGGTAATCCACCTGAGCGCCGCATCTGGAAAGTCCTTTATACAAAATATAGTTGGAAGATACGCCGTCCACATCGTAGTCAGAGATAATGCGGATTCTTTTCCCCTCTGTAATTTTTTTCTTTATGATCGCAACGCCTTTTTCGGCATCCTTAAGCAGCGAAGGATCATACAGATCCTCCAGAGAACCATAAAGATACCGCTGCATCTCTTCCTCTGTGGTCAGATCCCGGTTCCGCATGAGTCTCGCCAGCACCGGACTGATGTGAAACCTTCTGGCGATTCCGTTAAAATCCGCCCTCTTGGCGGAAATAAACCACTGCTCCACCTGATTCCTCCCTTCTGTCATCCTTTGAAAAACTGTATCAGAAGACGATCTCCGCTGTAAGTCCTCTGTTGTAAAAACTTCGTCGAAATCTCTTCCAACACAAAAAGAAGGAGGCGCCAAACCCACGGCGTTCTTTCCTCCCGGCTGCAGGTTCTCCATTTCCTGCCGCCCGGAAGAAGCCCGCCGCCCCCGGCAGCCCCCTGAATGATACATTTCTATTTTTTCTTCTTTTTGGATGTCTTTTTCGGTTCATCCTTCTTTATCTCGTCCTGCTGTGCCGCCTTCTTCTTGCCAGCCTTTCTTCTGTCAGAAAACATCTTCATGCGGTACCACAGCGGTCCCGTAATACATACGGAAGAATATGCTCCGAAAACAACACCGCACATCAATGTCAGTGAGAACTCTTTAATAGCCGCAACACCTACAATATACAAAATGGTGATGGTGATAAAGGTTGTCAGCGATGTATTGATGGAACGGGTCAGTGTCTGGCTGATACTGGTGTTGACCACCACATCCAGACCCTGTTTGGTCAGCTGAGTATCTTTCAGATTCTCACGGATACGGTCAAAAATAACGATCGTCGCATTGATCGAGTATCCGAGAATGGTCAGCATACATGCGATAAATGTACTGCCCACCGACAGTCTGGCAACGGAATATACCGTAAAGACACAGAGCACATCATGAAGCAGAGCAAGCACCGCACTGACGCCAAACTTAACATCTTTAAACCGGAACGCCACATAAATGAGCATGCAGATCGACGCGATTGCCACCGCAATGACGGCATCCTGACGCATTTCACTGGAAACACTTCCTGTAATCTGCTGTACCTGATAATCCGAAATCGAATAGCTGTCTTTCAGAGCAGTTTCCAGAGCCTCTCTCTTATCCAGAGAAAGCTCGCCGGTCTTCACCACCAGCTCATTGGCTCCCTGCACTTTCTGACTCTGTACCGTTCCTCCTCCGACAGTCTCTCTCACCGTATCACAGATCTGCTGGTCAAGAGTATCGGTAATCTCATCATCCAGAGTCATGGTGATGGCGGTACCTCCCGAGAAATCCAGGTCGAAATTAAGCACTTCACCGATGGACTTCTTATTGATCGGCAGGAACACAAAGCCCAAAATGATCACAATGGCAGACGCCACCATACAGAACTTGCTGAACTTAATATAGTTAAATACTTTGAATACCTTTGCACGTCCGTAGAACTTCTCATCTTTAAGCCCCAGGTTATAAACGCTGAGCATCAGCCGTTTTGTCACAAACAGAGCGGTAAACATAGATAAAATGATACCGATGGCCAGAGTCTGCGCAAAACCTTTGACCGTACCGGAGCCTCTGAACCAGAGCACCGCCGCCGCGATCAGAGTGGTAATGTTACCGTCCAGAATGGCAGACAGCGCCTTGTGATAACCGGCTTCAATGGCGTTGATCACCGACTTGCCGGCATTGATTTCCTCCTTGATACGGGTGAAGATAATAACGTTGGCGTCCACCGCCATACCAATGGCCAGTATGACACCGGCGATACCGGGCAGGGTCAATGTGGCGTTAAATCCGTTGATCGCCAGCAGATTCAGGATCACATAGATCAGTAACGCGAAACCGGACATCAGACCAGGAATCCGGTAAAGAATGGTCATAAACAAGAAGATAACCACAATACCGATGGCGCCGGCCAGAAGGCTCGTGTCAATGGCATCCTGCCCCAGTCTTGCTCCCACCACATTGGACTGTACTTCCGTAAGAGTCAGCGGCAGGGCGCCGATTCGGATGGTGGACGCCAGATCTTCTGCCTCCTCATAGCTTTCCATATTCTCGATGACACATTCTCCATCGGTGATGGAAGACTGCACCGTCGGAGCGCTGACTACCTGTCCGTCATAATAAATGTAAATCGGTTTGCCGATATTCGCTGCCGTGGCATCGGCAAAAGCCTTTGCCCCCTCATCATCCATGGACAGGGAAACCACATAATTGGCAATACCGTTCTCATCATAGGTGCCGGCTTCCGCACTCTTGATGTTGGAGCCGGTGAGCACTACCGTTCCGTCCTCTGTCTGGAAGGAAAGGTCACCAGGTTTTCCCAGTTCCTCCAAAATCTCATTGGCATCTGTTGCTCCCGGAATCTCCACAGTGATCCGGTTGGAGCCTTCCTGATATACCTCTGACTCTGTGCTGTAATTCTGCACACGAAGCTGCAGCTTATATCTGGTATCATCCATATCCGTCTGGGAAGGATTCTTTTCATTTACTTCGTAGGTGACACTGACGCCGCCGGCTAAGTCAAGACCCAGCTCGATATTTTTGGCGGAACCAAGGTGATTCTTTCCAAGGCCGACCAAAACTGTGTAAAGACACACAGCAGCGACAACGATCGTCACCAGAATGGTCAGAACCGCATTCCGCTTTGGATTGCTGTTCTTTTTACGTTTACTAGCCATCTCATTACTCCCTTTCCTGTGCCAGCGCGGCCTGAATCATAATGGCACATTCTACACGTTTTCTTTCCATCTCACAGCTAAGCTCGTAAGCGTCGTCGATGACACCGTGGAACTTGTAGGAATTCGCAGCACAGCCGCCGCTGCAGTAAAATCTCGCGAAACATTCCCGGCACTTGTCCTTCGTGTAAACATTGCACTGCCGGAATTCATCGCAGATATCTGTTCTCTTGATACCGTCAAAGACATTGCCCAGCAGGAACTTCTCCTCACCCACGAACTGATGGCACGGATAGAGGTCTCCCCACGGCGTCACCGCCAGATATTCTGTTCCGCTGCCGCAGCCGGAAAGCCGCTTGGCCACACATGGACCGCCGGTCAGATCGATCATAAAATGGAAGAAATTAAAGCCTCTTCCTTCCTGATTTCTCCTGATGATCTCTTTGGCGAGGCGGTCGTATTCCTCAAAAATCTGCGGCAGGTCTTCCTCACGGATAGCGTAAGGTTCCTCCGGCAGACCCACCACCGGCTCCATGGAAATCTGCTCAAAGCCCAGATCTGCCAGATGAATGACATCCTTGGAGAAATCCAGATTTCTTCTGGTAAATGTACCTCTCACATAATACTTCTGCTGATGTCTGGACTCCGCAAAGCGGATAAACTTCGGCATGATGATGTCATAGCTGGACTTACCGTTGCGGGTCGGACGCATATAGTCGTTGACTTCCTTCCGGCCGTCCACGCTCAGGACCACGTTGTCCATCTCCTTGTTGGCAAACTCCATGATCTCATCATTTAATAAAATTCCGTTGGTGGTCAGAGTGAACCGGAAGTGCTTGTCATATTTTTCTTCCAGAGAGCGGCCGTATTCCACCACTTCTTTGACTACGCCAAAGTTCATGGTCGGCTCGCCGCCGAAGAAATCCACTTCCAGATTATGACGGTTTCCGGAGCTTCGCACCAGAAAATCAAGGGCAGCCTTTCCCACCTCGGCACTCATCAGCGCCCGGTCTCCTTTATATTCACCTTCCTCCGCAAAACAGTAGCGGCAGGCCAGGTTGCAGTCATGGGCAATGTGAAGACATAAAGCCTTGACAACGGTTTTCCGTTCCTTTACCTCTTTAATATAGTCTTCATATATATCGTCCGTAAACAGAAGGCCCTGTTCTTTCAGCTCCTGAACCTCCTGATAAGCTTCTTCCACCTCAGATTCTCCGTAAGAAAGCTTCTGCTTGATCTCATCCAGAGTATTGTCTTCAAAAAGAGCAACCACATCATATACCACATCGTCTACCACGTGAATGGCTCCGCTGCAGATATCCATTACGATGTTGTATCCGTTATTTTTATACTGGTGAACCACAATCTGTCTCCTTTCTGTCTTTTTAATTTTGTATCATAATTGTTATGATTTCATCTCATATCATGACAGTTATGGACTGCCCCATCCGGACGCAGTTCCCTCTGACGGCGCATCCTGTCCATAAATCCCATGACACAACAGACAGGGTGAACAGATTCCTCTGCTCACCCCATTATTCTGCGGTTCAATTATTTGTTGTTCTCGCAAGTCTGGTTACCAACCGTACAGGATGTCTTGCACGCGGACTGACAGGATGTCTGACATTCTCCGCATCCGCCTTTGCACATGCTTACAGCATATGTCTTGTTGCCAGTAAGTGTTTTAACACGCTTCATACCAAATGCCTCCTTGCTCATAATCTTCTATGTAGTCTGAAACGACGCCTGAACCGGCCGTCTCAAATTACCGTGCCATAAAACGACACTCCTTTGTGTAGTATATCACAAACGATTTTATAAAGGAAGAGTTTTTTTCAGCTTAACATTCCGCCCAGCATCCCGCTGCCGGCGCAGTACAAAAATGTGGTAAAAAGAGAAAACGCCTTTGTGGACAATTCCTGCCCGCTGCCAGCCCTGAGCAGCAGTAAAAACAGAAAATACAGACATCCCACAGCAAGTCCCCACAAAAATCCCCTTGTATCATTGCGTCTCCCACAGAAAAATCCTCCCGCAAAACAGGAGACCACGCTGATACAGATAATGCCGATTCCCTCCACGCCGGGAGACATTTCTGTTTTGAGCATGATAAATGCGAAGATTCCGATGAGAAGGAGCGTCATCAGGGCCGCTGCCACCGCGCCAATGAGAAGTGAAAACACCTTTTTTCCGGCGGAACTTACAAAGATTCCTTCTGTTTTCATGGTGACACCTCAGAACTTTTTTACAATTTATGAGAAGGAAAGCTATTTTAGACCTGTGAAAATGAAAACTGCCGCGGCAGCTCATCTTTTTGATGTACGCTCCCGCGGCAGTCTGTCTTCTTATTCTTCTTCTGTTTTGGAAAGATTTGGTTTCTCCACTGCCGCGATGGCATCCTTCTGCATCGGGATACGGCAGTTACGATTGTTACCAAACTCAACGATCACCGTGTTATCCATGATATCGATGATCACACCGTAGAATCCGCTGGTGGTGAGAACGCTGTCTCCCGCCTGCATGCTGGCGTGCATGGCTGCAGATTCTTTCTGCTGCTTTCTCTGCGGACGAACCATCATGAAATAGATGATCGCTCCAAAAACAACAACATACAAAACAATTGTTATAATGTTAGCACTTGCTGCCTGATTTAATAACATGTGATACCTCCATTTTCTTTTCTTTCTATATTATTATAACAGAATTATAATAACGAAATCATGTCTCTTCCGGTGTCAGAAATCCTTCCAGAGTCTCTTTCTTGAACTCCTTATACCGATGTTCCTCGATGGCTGTCCGTATGCGCTCCATCAGATGATTATAAAAATACAGGTTATGGAGAACACAAAGACGCATGCCGAGCATTTCCTTTGCCTTCAGAAGATGTCTGATATAGGCGCGGCTGTAAGTCCTGCACGCCGGACATCCGCAGCCCTCCTCAATAGGTCTTGGGTCCAGTTCATATTTTTTATTAAAAAGATTCAGCTTCCCGTGGGCTGTGTAGACATGTCCGTGCCGTCCGTTTCTCGACGGATAGACGCAGTCAAAGAAATCAACACCCCGGTCCACGGCCTCTATGATGTTGGCCGGTGTTCCCACTCCCATCAGATACGTCGGCTTATTCTCCGGAAGACAAGGCACTGTCTCATCGAGGATGTGATACATCTCCTCGTGGGTCTCGCCTACTGCCAGACCGCCGATGGCATACCCATCCAGATTCATCTCGCTGATGATCCGTGCGTGTTCCTTCCGCACATCCGCCAGAACTCCACCCTGATTGATGCCAAATAAAAGCTGATGCGGATTCACCGTATCCGGCAGGCTGTTCAGCTCCGCCATCTTCGTCTTACACCGTGCCAGCCAGCGGGTTGTCCGCGCCACAGAATTGCGGATATAGGATTCATCCGCCTTACTCGGGGGACATTCGTCAAAGGCCATGGCAATGGTCGAGCCAAGATTCGACTGAATCTGCATGCTCTCCTCCGGTCCCATGAAAATGTGATGGCCATCAATGTGAGACTGGAAATATACGCCCTCTTCCTTAATGCGCCGGAGCCCTGAGAGGGAAAACACCTGAAAGCCGCCGGAATCCGTGAGAATCGGCCTGTCCCACGCCATAAATTTATGGAGTCCGCCAAACTTCTTGATCAGCTCATCTCCCGTCCGCACATGCAGATGGTAGGTATTGGACAGCTCTACCTGGGTTCCTATTGTTTTTAAATCGTCCGTGCTGACCGCTCCCTTGATGGCGCCCACCGTTCCCACATTCATGAAAACCGGCGTCTCAATGGTGCCGTGCACTGTCTCGAGCCTGCCTCTTTTTGCCAGGCCGTCTTTCGTCAATAAAGTATACATATTCTCTCCTATTTTATACATACAAATTTGATTCTAGCACAAAGGAAAAAAATGTACAACTCCTTTTTGTAAAAAAACCTCTCTGCCGGACGCATTTTCCCAATGATCAGAGTTTCTGTCTGACTTTTGGGTGCCTTATGATCCGGCAAAGAGGAAATCATTGTTTTTTAAATTCTCTATTCTTTTGATTATTCTGTCGTTTTAAATTCTCTATTCTTTTAAGTTCTCTCCATTTGCGGCTATCACTGCCTTATACCAGTGAAACGATTTTTTTCTTGTGCGGTTCAGGGTTCCGTTTCCCGCGTTATCCTTGTCCACGTAGATGAGCCCGTATCGTTTGGACATCTCTCCGGTGGTGGCGCTGATCAGATCCACACAGCCCCACGGAGTGTACCCCAAAAGTTCTACGCCATCCTCATCCACCGCCTGCATCATGGCCAAAATGTGGGAACGCAGATAATCAATGCGGTAATCATCCTGAATGCTTCCGTCCTCCTCCACCTGATCCATGGCGCCCAGACCGTTTTCCACAATGAACAACGGCTTCTGATAGCGGTCATAAAGGGCGTTTAAGGTAATGCGCAGCCCTGTCGGATCGATGGGCCATCCCCACTGACTGCAGGTAAGATACGGATTTTTGGCGGAGGCAAATACATTTCCTCCCGAAGCCTCTCCCTGTCCGTCTGCCCGGACACATCGGCTGTTATAATAGGAAAGAGAGACAAAATCCACCGTGTTCTCCTTTAAAATCCTGGCATCATCCACACCAGTCTCCAGGCGGATGCCCTCTTTTTCCAGAAATTTTTTCGCATAAGACGGATATTCTCCTCTCACCTGCACATCGATGAAGAAATAATTCTCCCGGTCTTTTTTCATGCTCTCCCACACATCGTCCGGATTGCAGCTATAAGGATATACGCTGCCTGCCGCCAGCATACAGCCAATCTGAAAATCCGGGTTGATCTCATGGGCCAGTTTTGTGGCCAGTGCCGAAGCCACCAGCTCATTATGCGCTGCCTGATATTTTACCTGAAGCTGATTTTCCCCTTCCTCAAAACAGATACCGGCTCCCATGAACGGCAGATGCATGAGCATGTTGATCTCGTTGAAGGTAATCCAGTAGCGGACTTTTTTCTCATAGCGCCTGAAGAGCGTTTCACAGTAACGCACATAACAGTCGATGACCCGGCGGCTTCTCCAGGAGCCGTACTTGTCCACAAGTGCCAGCGGTATATCAAAGTGGCAGATGGTCACAATGGGTTCAATGTGATATTTGAGCAGCTCGTCAATAAACGCATCATAAAAACGTAGACCTGCTTCATTGGGCTCTTTTTCCTCTCCCGTGGGAAAAATACGGGACCAGGAGATGGAAAATCGATAACATTTCAATCCCAGTTCCGCGAACAACGCAATGTCCTCTTTATAATGCCCGTATACATCCACGGCCTCCCTGCCCGGATAAAAGGAATCTTCCGGAAGTTCTTTATAATTCATAACGCCTTCCATCACCGGCATCCGGTACTTCCCGTGGGGAAGTACATCCACCAGCGCCGGTCCCCGTCCGTCTTTATCATAACCGCCCTCGGACTGATTGGCCGCCGTGGCGCCGCCCCATAAAAAATCTTTCTGCATGTTCTTATCCTCTCATCTGTGTAAGACCGGCCATTGTAATCCCCATTTCCGCCGGTCTTACATTTATACAAAAATTATCTGATACCCTTTTCTTATATTTTCATTATCTTTGAACGCAAATCAGCGCATCTCCTGCGGAAACATTTTCTTTGTTGACAGGAATCACAGCGGCGTACTCTGCGGTGTTAGCCACCAGCACCGGTGTCACCATAGAAAATCCGGCTTTTGTGATCAAATCCATATCGAACTCCAGCAGTTTCTGCCCTTTTTTCACCACATCACCAGCCTTTGCCAGAGGGGTAAACCCTTTTCCTTCCAGCTGCACCGTGTCCATACCCACATGGATCAGAAGTTCCACACCATCCGTGGTGGTCATGCCGATGGCGTGACCTGTCGGGAAGAAGGCGGAAATGGTTCCGTCCGCCGGTGCATAGATGACTCCCTCCGCCGGCATCACCGCTGCGCCCTTTCCAAGGGCTCCGGAAGAAAACGCCTCATCCTGCACATCAGATAAATTTACCACTGTTCCTTTCAGAGGACTTGCGATGACCATTTCTTTTTTATCTGTAGCATGATTAGTTTTTGCGGATACGCCGCTTTCCTCTGCTGCAGACGCATTTGCCTCCGATACATTTGCTGTGGATGCACCAGCCTCAGCTGCCGATACATTTGCTGCGTCGTCGGCCACTGCAGCCGGCTCTTTATCTTTATAGAAGATCATGGTCAAAGCAAAGGCGATGACCATGGTAATGCCGATTCCCGCAAAAGCCACGATGATATTTCCCATGGTTCCGTCCGGATTCATCATGTTTGGCAGCTCGAAAATACCCATGCCGCCCAGGATGAATTTACGGAAATTAAAGTGTCCGTAGAAGGCGCCGCCGATACCGCCGGCAATACAGCTTAAAATAAATGGTTTCTTGAGCGGCAGCAGAATACCGTAAATGGCCGGTTCTGTGACGCCGAATATACCGGAAATGAAGTTCGGAATCGCCATTTCCTTTAACTGTTTGTCCTTCGTCTTAAAGAAGATGGCAAGAACAACAGCGGATGTTGCAAAGGTACATGCAAAGAACGGCATCATCACATTATCATAGCCAAGCGTCATGACGTTATTGATATAAACCGGGATGAAGCCCCAGTGCATGCCGAAAATAACGAGAATCTGCCAGGTAGCTCCCACCACGGCGCCTGCCAGCAGCGGACTGAAGCTGCGGATGGCCAGCGTAAATTCTGAAATCAATGTGGAGCCGAAGGTCGCGATCGGTCCGAGGAACAAAATGGCAACCGGCAGGGTGATGAGCAGTGTCAGCATCGGCACAAAGAAGAATTTCACCAGATCCGGAATAAATTTGTTAAAGAGTTTCTCGCATTTGGATGCGAACCACACAGCCAGGATGACCGGGATCACTGTTCCCGTATAATCCACGGAAATGATCGGGATGCCGAAAAAGTCGATGTACACCGGTGAGGAAAACATCGTTCCCGACAAGATGTTGTAAAGAGGTTCTCCTGCTGCGGAAAGAGCGCTCTGCTGAATGGCCGGATAACACATGGCAGCGCCGATGGCCAGACCGAGCATTGGTTTTAATTTGAATTTCTTTGCCGCTGTATACCCGAGGAACAGCGGCAGGAAAGTAAACAGCGCATCGCCCGCCGCATTGATGATCATGTATCCGCCGCAGGTATCGCTGTAAAGCCCCAGCGTTACCAAGAGAGTGTTCAGTCCCTTTAACATACCGCAGGCGGCCATGATCCCTAAAATCGGCTGGAAGATACCGGACACCACGTCGATGGCCCGGTCCAGCAGTTTGCCGGACTTCTTCTCTTCCTCCGGTGCATTTCCTTCTGATAAAGATAAAAGCGGCATCACATCTTCAAACACTTCCGGCACATGATTTCCGATGACCACCTGATACTGTCCGCCGCTTTTCATAACGGTGACCACTCCGTCCATATTTTTCAGGACTTCATCATTGGCAAGACTCTCATCTTTCAGGGTAAAACGAAGTCTTGTGATACAATGAACCAGCCCCAGTACATTTTCTTTGCCGCCGACATTCTTTACGATATCTTCGGCAAGCGCATGATATTTTCCCATGACTTTTCTCTCCTCCTGTATCTCTTTTGTTTTGATGGACTCACTATAGCATGTCCCTCTATCCTGAACAACCAATACAGAAGCGATAGATTCATTGTTTCAAAATGCACAAAAAAAGAACCCCCGTCTCTGAAACGAAGGTTCATTTTTACTATTTTATATGTATCCGGCGATCCATTTTTAACATTTTTATTCTCTGCCGCTCTCCACTTCCCGTCATGTTTACTCTTGTCCGTCCTCCACTTTCCGGCATGTTTAGCGCTGTCCGTCTTCCACTTCCCGATATTCTTCATCCCGGTACTTTCTGTCCTCCCGGGCAGCGGCCCGTTCCTTTTCCTCCCGGAGACCGCCACCCTCCACCGTCTCCTCGTCGTACATCCAGTAAGGCCGGTTCAGCAGCAAATGCATGTGGTCCAGCATCTCAATGGAGGACGCCGTATGTTCCTCATACCGTCTGGACAGGCAGAGCGCAAAAAAGACATCAAACACATAGTTGGCAGCCGCAAAAGAACTGATGACATCAAGGCTCAGCAAAGAATCCCTGTTGGGAATCTCCACCGTCTCATGGCACCACTTCTTAAGAGTATCCCCGTGAGGGCCCGCAATCCCCACCACATAATTGCCGGTGGCTTCCCGCAGATACCGGGCAATGCGGACCACCGTCCGGTTGGCTCCCGTGAAGCTCAGCAGAAAGGCCACAGTCTTCTTATTCTTTCTCGCTGCCAGATAATGTCCGTTGATACTCTCGTAGGCGGAACACTCGATACCCAGGGTGGCAAATTTAAAGGCCGCTTCCTTAGCCAGATGATAGCTGATGCCCGTTCCGTAAATATCAATACACTCCGCTCCCTGCAGATAATTATTAATGCGGATCATCACATTTTTGTCAAAAGAAAGCCGGGTGTTGGTGATGGCCTTGTCATAGAGCACCGGCAGCGTATTGATGATATCCGTGTAAGTGCTCTGCCCGTTGACAGGCTCGTTGGCCAGCATCCGGTCAATGCGGTTCTTCTGATTTATCTCCTCCACCAATTTAAGCTTAAATTCCTGATACCCCGCCAACCCCAGTTTCTGGCACAGACGCACCACCGTCGCCTTGCTGGTATATGCCGCCCGCGCCAGTTCTCCTGCAGACATGGACGGAACCTGCTCCTGATGGTTCAGGATGTAATGCACCACATCTCTCTCATGATTGGTAAAATGTACATCTTCTTTTAATTTCTCCAGTAACATCCCCGCTTGTTCTCCCCTCTCCTGTTTTTCCTGCCCGGCCTTTATTCCAGTGATGCACGGGCAGGAACTTCTGCATATTTTATTTATGATAACATATGTCGAAAGAGTTTTCAGCAAAGAGCTGCGGAAAATATCCGGAGAATTTCACATACTCCTCCGGCAATAAGACCATACCGTTCCGATGAGCAGCACCGGAATCCAGATGGCCGCGACAATGAACATCAGATGTACGTTCCAGACGGAAAGGCCGCCCAGGTGCATGAAGTCAAGTTCTGTCATGGCGTACATGAGACTGTTGTTCAGCCCGATGGCCCCGCCAGGCAGAAGGCACTGGAGCCAGTTTCCGATGATTTCCGGCGCACCCACATAGGAAAGGATCGGCAGGATACAGAAAAACATGGCGGCGGCCAGGGCCACAGCGGCGTTTCTGATTCTGGAAGAAAGGAACAGGATCAGGCTCATCAAAGAGAGAAACAACAGGAAACTTCCCAGCAGATTGACCCATTCCAGCTCCCCGACGGTAAGCGCCGGAAGGCTGCTGACAGAAAAGATCATCTGCATGGATGTTTTGGTACTCTCCCATCCAAACAGGGTGTTTGTCATGAGAATCCAGACTACACCGCACAAAAGGAAGGTGACACCGGTGATCAAAAGTGCCGCCAGTATTTTTATCACTGCCAGACGGAGACGTCCGTATTTTGTACACCGGAGGATGTCATCCGCGCCGGTCTGATAATCCATGGAAAAAACGGGTGATACGATGACGGCACAGAAAACTGTCAGCAGAAAAATATATAATACCTGATAGTCCATGGAATTGCCGGACACGCCTTCATAATACTGAAATGGCTTTTTCACTTTCTCATACATGACCTGTGCTTTGTCTATGTCTTTCTGACTGCTGCCTTCCATCCGCATGAGATTGGCAAGCCGCACCGGCGCCTTCTCATAAAATGTACCGACTTCGTCCAGGCTCAGGTCCAAAAATCCCGGCGCCATGCCGGTTTTTTCATCAGAAAACACCTCCCGCACACCATGTACAAATGGCTGGTAAATCATCAGCCTGTCATAGTAAACGTCCTCCGGCAGCTCAAAACTATCCGTGACCCCATATTCTTTCAGAGCACTTTGATATTCCTGCACCGCCTGTGTTATCTTTTCGGTTGTCACTTCTCCGGAGATCTCTGCTCCCTCTTCTTTCATATAGCGGACAGCCGCGAGACCGCTGAGCTCTATCCTCTCTCCGCTGTCGCCGCGGCAGCTGACACCCTCGAAAGTTACCGGAAGATACGCCATCAAAGCAGAGAACAGCAGCGCCACGAGCAGCAGAATCCAGGTAATCCTTGTCCGTAAGATTTTTCTCATTTCCAGTATAAAAATTCTCATGATATCCCTCCATTCTTCTCCTGTGGGAACAGCCACAGGTACAAATCTTCCATCCTCGGCGCCGCAGGGACACTCCCCTCGATCTGTGGCGTATCCGCCAGATAACGAAGAGAAATACGACCGTCCTCCTCATTTCTCAGATTGACGATCCGAAGCCGGTGTTCGTATTCCAGCAGCTTCTTCTCCGGTATTTTTCCATTCCATACTTTTCCGTCCACCATCCGGGTCAGCTCCTCCGTGGAACCTTCCGCGATGATTTTCCCGTCTTTCATAATAGCGTTCTGCATGGCGATGTACTCCACATCTGAAACAATGTGCGTGGAGATCAGCACGATTTTATCGTGGGCAAACTCCGAGAGCAGATTACGGAAACGGACCCTCTCTCCCGGGTCCAGTCCGCTGGTGGGCTCGTCCAGCACCAACACCTCCGGCTCGTTAAGAAGGGCCTGGGCAATGCCCACCCGGCGCTTCATCCCTCCGGAAAGCTTGATGATTTTCTTGTTGCGGACCTCCGTCAGCATCATCTGTTCCAGCAGCTCTCCCACTTTCCGTTTCGCGTCCCGTTTCGTAAGACCCTTTAACGCTGCCACATAATAGAGATAGTCTTTCACCGTAAACTCCGGATAAAAACCAAAATCCTGGGGCAGATAACCAAAACGATCCCGATATTTTTCTTTCAGCATGGTAATCGGCAGGCCATCATACTCCACCTGTCCTGCGGTGGGCCGCATGATTCCAGCGATCATCCGCATCACCGTCGTCTTTCCCGCGCCGTTGGCTCCCAGCAGACCCCAGACTCCCGGCGTCAGACGCAGGGTAACGTCATCAACAGCAGTTTTATCTTTATATTTCTTAGAAATGTGATTCAAATATAATTCCATGGCATTCCCTCCTGTTAAATAGAACATCAATGACAGCTGTGATCTGTTCTTATTTACTATAACGATCGACAGAGAAAAAATGATTTATAAAAATGCAAAAAATCAGACTCCCTTATTCAGGAAGCCTGATACGTTCATCAAGAAAAACCATTTTATTGATAGTCCCTATGGCAAAGCAGGGGGTACGGCACATTGATTAATTGGATACCGCTCTTTTCCCGGCAAGGCCTGCGCTTTTTTTGAGAAGCATTTTCTCGTGCATCAGTACCATGACCACAAGGCCCAGCAGCAGATACAGCGGAAACAGCGATACGCTGACGCCGTTGGCGATAAGACCGAACACCGGAGGCATCAGACAGGTTCCCACATAGGCGAAAGCCATCTGCACTCCCATCACAGCCTGAGAATTGCTTCGGCCGAAATTCTCCGGTGTGGAGTGGATGATGGACGGATAAATCGGCGCACAGCCAAGTCCCAGCAGCAAAAGTCCTGACAATGCGGCCAGATTGCCGACAGGAAGCAGCAATGCAACGACCCCCAGAAGAATGATCGCCTGCCCCAGGCGAATCATCTGCGAATCACTGAACTTCATGGTAAGGAATCCACTGAAAAAACGGCCCACGGTGATCCCGATAAAAAACAGACCGGCAAATCCTGCGGCACTTTCCGCCGACATTCCTTTATGAAGGACCAGATAGCTTCCCGCCCAGAGGCTGGTGGTCTGCTCCACCATACTGTAACAGAAGAAGGAAACCATCATCTCCTTTGCTCCCGGAATACGCACGATGTCCCGCAGAGAAAGCGGTCTGCCCGACTCCGCCGGCAGGGAATCCTGGGAATCATCAGCGGCGCTGCCCGTTTTTGCACCACTGTCTCCCGCAGCGATATTCTTCGTCTCTTTCCCCTGTTCCGCTTCCAACTCCGCCCCGGCAGCCTTTTTTCTCCAAAGCGGCAGACTTACGAACAGAAGTACCGTCAGGCCAATCTGCAGAAAAGAAATGGCACGGTAGCCCATATTCCAGCTCTGTCCGCCGGTCAGCACCTGACCCATGATACATGGGCCGACGGAGGCGCCGATTCCCCACATACAGTGAAGCCAGCTCATATGACGGCTTTTATAATGAAGGGCGACATAATTGTTGAGAGCCGCATCCACGCTCCCCGCCCCAAGGCCATAAGGAATCGCCCAGAGACAGAGAGCCACAAAGGAGCCGCTGACAGAGAATCCAAACAGAGCGATGGCAGTCATCAGCACACTGACCGCAGTTACCTTCCCCGTTCCCAGTTTCCTGGTCAGACGATCACTCTGCAAACTGGAGACAATGGTTCCTGCCGCTATGATCATAAAAATCATTCCGGAAAAAGAAACCGGCACAGAAAACTCTTTGTACATGGATGGCCACGCGGAACCCAGCAGCGCATCCGGCAGTCCCAGGCTGATAAACGCCAGATAAATGATAATCAGCAATAAATGAATCATCAGATTACTCCCCTTTTTCTTTCTTAATTATAAATCCGATTCATAGTATCACTAACCCGGGAAATGTACAAGCCTCTTTTTGCTAAAAATGAAATTGTCATAACAGTTCGGCCATATGCCCGGGAAATTGCATGAGCCGCGTGTTTCCGGGGCATCATTGCTGCACTGTCACACCCCGTCCGCCAACTGCAGCTCTTCATAATCCGACCGGCACATCAGATACCAGAGCTGATACACACACAGGAAAACCAGCAAAATCAGTACAACCGCGAACATCAACGGCATTGCCGGAAAACTGTCTTCTGAATAGAGATAGGGCTGCCAATGGCTCCATCTCATTATCAACAAAAAAACAACCGCGAAAAGTCCGGCAGACGCCCATGGCAGATGGTTGGAACGCAGATGAGATAAAAAGAACAGACAGCCGGCCGCCATACACAGGAAAGGAAACAGCAGACACAGCCCTGTCCGCAGTGTATCCAGAACAGAGTGTCTCGTCATGACAAGGAAAACCCCTGTCAGTACACTGATGTTCCCTGCTCCCGTCCAGATTAATTTTGCCGCCAGCAATGTCTTTGAAGACATATAGGATGCTGCCTCCAGTTCACTCATCTTCCACCGGCCGGGACGACAGAAAAATGGCACTGCACTGAGCATGATCAGACCGGAAAAGGCACTGAGATACCGGATGGCATAGACCGGAATCTGCATGAAACCAGTTCCAAACGTTGATACAGTCAGCGCCGTGATCAACAGAAGCATACATAGCTGCGCTGCCCATATTTTCCATCCCACATATTTCCCCTGAAGCCAGAAAAACCTGGCAAAAGAAATCCTTTCGCTCCTCTTTTGTCTCCCCGCCTCAATCTTTGCCAGGGCAATGGTCCGGGAAAGCCCGCTCTCCGCATCCGGCACAGGCATCTGATGCATCATCTCCCGCAATTTCTCTTCCATTAAAAACCTTCCTCCTTTTCCAGTTCATTTTTCAGATATTTCAGGGCAGCCCGCAGCCGGGACTGCACCGTCCGCAGGGGCAGCCCCACAATCTCCGCGATCTCCCGCATGGTCAGATCCTGCGAGCAGCGCAAAATCACGATCTCCTTTTGTCCTTCCGGCAGCTTCTCCACCAGCCGCAGTACTTCCATATCAGAATCTACTCTCTCATAGCCGGTTTCCGCCCGCCCTGCGGGTTCTCTTTCGGCATCTTTCCACAGTTCTTTCGATCTTCCTTCCCGGTCATCGTATTCTGCCAGACTCTCAAGCGACAGCTCCTGACTGCTCTTTTTTCGTCTCATATCAATGCATGTATTGGCGGCGATCCGGTATAAAAGCGGGCGGATAGAACGGAAATCTTCCTTCCCTGCCCGATTTTTCCCTTCTTCGCCTTTTCCCTTTCTTCCCCTGGCATATTTCTTCCCGGTCAGCTTCTCATTGAAGTACCTCACCAGTTTGAGAAAAGTTTCCTGAGCGGCATCCTCCGCCATGGACGGCCCGGGCGCATGCCAGAGACAATATTTAAAAATCTCCGGATAATACCGGGTAATCACTTCTTCCAGCACATCCGGCTGTTCCCGCGTATTCTGTTTATTATCTTCCTTTGCTTTATCCGGGCGCATCAGAACCTTCCTTTCCGGGTATCCCCTTATTTACTATAACGAATCAAAGAGAAAAAATGATTACGCCCGGACAAATTTTTTCACAGATTCCTCCATGACCGCCGCAAAACTTTCGCCAATATATGCGCAAAAAAATCCGGCATCCACATCGGACACCGGATCGTCTTGTACACACTCTCATTCAAAAAGCTTGCTGACAAAACTTTTGGTCTGCCGCATCTCCCCTGTTTTTATATAATGATCATCCACGCATAAAACCGTCTTCTCAGATTCTTCTGACAGATAAAACACAGAAAAATATTCGTTGCCGGTAATCACCACTGAAAAAATCCCTTCTCCCTGCACAATTGGAGAAATCGCATTTTGACTGCTGTATCCCTTAAACTGTGCTTCTTTCTTTATCAAATCAAATAAGGTGTTTTTTTCTTCCTCATCTAATTCCAAAGAACTGCCGTTGTCATCATAACTTTTCACTGTCACCACCGTATCTTTACTGTCAGGAAAATACAGGGCATTCTTCCACAAAAGCTTTCCATACGAGTAGTTCAGGAAATACAGGGCAAAAAGAATAATGAGTATTATAAAGAATATTTTTTTCTTATATTTCAATAAAAATACCTCTTTCCAAGTCTCAAAACAAAATCTGGAAAATGCATAGCAGAAGAGTCATAACTGCCAGCCATCCGAGAACTGCCCGCGCGGCAATCATCCGGTTTCTGTACCACGGTACCGTTACAGCTCCGGCCATATCCGCATCATACCCCGGTTCGCCGGCATGCCGGCTGTCTGCCATTGTCCGGGC
The DNA here is from genome assembly GCF_002161065.1 of Eubacterium sp. An11. Taxonomy (GTDB): domain Bacteria; phylum Bacillota; class Clostridia; order Lachnospirales; family Lachnospiraceae; genus Anaerobutyricum; species Anaerobutyricum faecale. Next base: position 204,478 of record NZ_NFLV01000003.1, read on the forward strand.
GGTATGCTGTTTTATAATCTCCGCCGCGCTCTTTTCATCCTCCTCCTGCACATAGATTCCGTTTCCTTTCATGGACATTCCCCAGACAATTTTCACATAGTCTCCGCTGCCTTCGGAAAAGGTACAGGCCTCAATTCCCTGTGCTTTCAATGCGTCTGAAAGCGCCATAGCTTCCATCTCATCAGCGGCCGTATATATTTTGATCATTGCCGTCCCTCCTGTCTCAGGATATCTCCTGCTGTCATTTTTTATGCAGAATCAATTCTTCTGTCTCTTCGTCGCATTGAATCTGGATATTGATCTCGTCGAATTTCAGTTTCGTGTCATTGAGACTGACGGTTATCTCTTTCCCCTGGTGGAGATATTCCCCTTCGTCATATTCTTCATGTTTCCGCGAGGTCTCCAGCCCTGCCTGCACCGTGATATCCATGGAGCGGATCTGACGGTCCTCTCCACGATACCGGATACGCAGCTTCCGTCCGGACTCCCGGTATTCTGCCTCCCAGTTTTCCGTCTCACTCCTCCAATCAGAAGAAGTGCGAAAAACAAAGAACAGAATCAGCGCGATCGCCAGCAGGCATAAAATAGCAATGATTGGTTTTTTCCATGTTTTCATAACCATCCCTCCCGGTAATCTTTATCTATCCGTCTTCAGACGCCATACGCACCAGTCAAAAAGCAACAAAGCCGCGGCGAGTATCTGATACACCGGCAAAATTCCTAAAACGTACGAACTATACCAGAAAAGATAATGACCAAGAGCCAGATTTACGATAAAAAACAACAGATGAACCAGCAGGCTCTTTTCTTCACCTCTGACCAGCAGTACCACAAAAAACGCCATGATAATCGGAAACACTGTCGGCACCAACAGATTCGGCCAGACATTAAATGTCCTGTCGGCGTAATCATTGGCTGCCCGCTGGCAAAACGGATATGCCAGTGCCAAAACTGTAATTATCACAGAAATCAACACATCATAACTTTTCTTCATATCTTGCACCTCCCGCAATACTTTTTGCCAGATTCTAAATCTGGCTTCTGTTGCCTTCTTGTTTCTCTATTTTTTATAATACTACAAATCTATAGTATAAGCAACGACACTTTGTTACATATGTATTGCATTTGAAACAACATTTCATTAACAAAATAATCTAAAGCTTTTCAGTCCGTAAAAATAAAATTCTGTCGTTTTTTCTACATTTTTTGTCTTTTTATCTTGAAATTATCGCTTCGTTACGGTAAACTAGTGAAGGATGAGACAAAGAGGTATTGCATCGTATGCGATACCTCTTTGTGCTTTTTGCGTTTTTCGGTCTTCTGACCGGATAAAGAAAAGATTTAAGGAGGAGAGAAAATGTTAGATGCAATAAGTAACGCAATCTATCAGATTGACGACGTCATATGGGGCTGGTGGTTAATCATCTTACTATTCGGCACCCATATTTTTATGACATTCCGGACCCGCTTCATTCAGTGGAAGTCCATCACAAAAGGGATCAAGCTTTCTGTTACAAAAGATCCGGATGCGGAAGGTGAAGTGTCGAACTTCGGCGCCCTGACCACCGCTCTGGCTGCGACCATCGGTACCGGAAATATTGTCGGCGTGGGAACAGCCATCGCTTTAGGCGGACCGGGAGCCGTATTATGGTGCTGGCTGTCCGGTATATTTGGAATCGCCACAAAATATTCTGAGTCTTTAATTGCTGTAAAGTACAGAGTGAAGAAAAAAGACGGAAGAATGCAGGGAGGCGCCATGTACGCTCTTTCCCGCGGATTGAAATGGCAGCCTCTCGGAAAGATTCTTGGTTTAATTTTTGCTGTATTCGCAGGATTTGCTTCCTTTGGAATCGGTTGTGCCACCCAGGTCAACGCCATCGCCAATGTGGTGCAGGCAAACGTCGGATTTCCAAAGCAGATCATTGGGATCATCATCGCGGTACTGACCGCTCTCGTTATCTTCGGCGGAATAAAATCCATCTCAAGGGTATGCGAAAAACTGGTGCCTTTTATGGCCATTTTTTATGTACTGGGATGTCTGATCATCCTTTGCATCAATTACGACTACATCATTCCGGCCATCACAACCATCTGCCGCCTCGCTTTCCAGCCTGGAGCCGCTGCCGGCGGTCTTGTGGGAAGCGGTATCATGATGGCCATGCGATACGGAATCGCCAGAGGATTGTTCTCCAATGAATCCGGTATGGGTTCTGCCCCAATCGCAGCTGCAGCTGCACAGACAAGAAACCCTGTGCGTCAGGCTCTTGTTTCATCCACCGGCACTTTCTGGGATACCGTTGTTGTCTGCCTGATGACCGGTCTTACACTGGTCTCCACTATTATGAAAAATCCGGCCATCAACGCCGATGAAATCACCGACGGCGGCGTACTGACCACTCTTGCCTTCGGACAGATTCCATACCTCGGACCGATCATCCTGACCCTGGGTATTATCTGTTTTGCTTACTCCACCATTCTTGGCTGGGCGTATTACGGCGAACGTGCCGTTGAGTATTTTGCCGGCAAAAAGGGACTGATTCCTTATCGTGTGCTTTATATAATAGTGGCAGCCATTGCTCCGATCGTCACTCTGGATGTGGTATGGGCGCTGGCCGATGTTTTAAATGCTCTGATGGCCATTCCTAACCTGATCGCGGTGCTTCTCCTGTCGAATGTCATCGCCAGAGAGACAAAAGTTTATATCAATGATCTGGATAAATGGGATGAGACCCCGGTTCCGGTGGTAGACGACTGAGATAAATACATTTTTAAATCACATTATAATTGACACTCATAAGGCAGGAGCTGCTTTCCAGCTCCTGCCTTAAATCATTAGGGAGATACAGAGAAGACGGCTTCCTGAGCCGGATCTCTTCCGTGTTTTTTCAGATGAATCTGTTATCCCAAATATCCAAGCTCTCCCAGCCATTCTTCAACATCTCTCTGTGCATCTGTGGCCTCGGAATCACTCAGTGACAGCCCTTCCAGTACTTCGGCGTCCGGTTCCGCATCTTCAATTTCCTCTACACTTCTGGAAAATCCACTGCCACCGGAAGTCACAAACGGAACGATGGTCTTTCCTGACAGATCATATTCATCAAGGAAACTGTAGATGGCCATCGGCATATCGCCCCACCAGTTCGGATATCCCAGAAAGATGGTGTCATAGCTGTCCAGATTTTCAATCTGCCCGGAAAGCTCCGGACGAACGTCTTCCTGTTGTTCTTCCTGCCCCTGATCAATGGTATCATTATAATTATCCGGATATGATTCCACTGTCCGGATAGAAAAGGTATCGGCACCCGTCAAATCCGCAATGACCGAGGCGACAACGCCGGTATTGCCGGTCACCTGACCATCCAGCATCTGAATACTAGCTGAGGAAGAAGCATCCACATTGTCGCCCAGATCAGCATTTTCCCCATAAGTAAAGTACGCGACAAGGATATTGGAACCGGCTGTCCCGGAGGCGTCTGCGCCATTTTCTTCTGTATTCTGCTCCGCCTGCGCCTCCTCTGTGGTTTCCGACATATCCTCAGACGCTTCCGGCGCTTCTGCTGTTGTCGCAGTTTCCGTCTCGTCCGCGGATGTGGTTGCCGGCACTTCTGTGCTTTCTGTAACCCGCGCAGCGTCACCGGCTTCCTGATTTTCCTGATTTCCGGCTCCAGCACTTCCGCCGCAGGCCGCCGCTGAAAGAGCCATCATTCCTGCCAGTAAGATTCCCAATGTTCGTTTTCTCATGATCGATACCTCCGTTTTGAAATACTTATTTTATGGTTCTCCATCTTCCACTTTTTTATATTTTTCTTTCGCGAGGCGCAAAGGAATAGTTCAGGATTTTGCGCTTCCTGCCTGTTCTTTCATCTGATGGATCATATAATCCAATGTATCCAGGTATTCCCTCCACAACGATTTCCAGATGGCATCTATATTATAAGAGAAATTATCATATATGACTAATACTTAAGTTACATGATGTTTTATTGATAAAAGGCATAGGTTCCCGCTCTGTCTTGTCCAAATGTTGCGAAGAGGCACAATAGAAGCAAATCTATATAAATAAGCACTTTTAGATACTAAAAAAGCTGTATGGACAGGTACATAACATCAGTTACCCGCCACATACAGCAACTCTTTTTTATTCTCCAAAATACTCTCTGATCTCCTGCATCCGCTCCCCCTGCTTTACATGGAACGGGCAGCGGGCATCACAGTGACCGCAGCCCACACAGTCGCCTGCCTTTTTGCCAAGATGATGATAATGGTCTTTGGCCAGAGCGTCGCCTGCCAGAGACAGGTCATAATATTTATTGATCAGTCCCACGTCCAGCCCCGCCGGACACGGCTGGCAGTGATTGCAGTACACGCAGACCCCTTCTGCCTCCGCCGGGGTAAAGGTCCCAATAACGGAATAATCCCGTTCTTCCGGGGCAGCGTCAAAAAATCCCAGCAGCCGTCTTACATCTTCCTGACCACGCACACCCGGAAGCACGGTCAGCACACCCGGTTTATCCAGGGCATACTGTATGCACTGGTACTCTGTCAGAGCTTTCTTAAACGGAGAGGTCTTCTCCGAGAGAAGCTTACCGCCGCCAAAAGCTTTCATGACGGAGATTCCCACTTTTTCTGTCTGACACCGGCGGTAAAGGGCTGTCCTCTCGTCCACTTCCCCGATACCATAATCTCCCTGCTGATAATCATAGGCCGGATTGATGCTGAACATCATCATATCCAGCAGGCCGGTGTCGAGCATCCGATCCGCCGTGGACGGCGTATGGGTGGAGAATCCGATGTGATGCAGTACATTTTCTTTTTTAAGCTTCTCAATATAATCGAGCACGCCATTGAACATCACCCGTTCCAGGTCTTCTTCCTCGTCAATACAGTGCAGAAATCCGAAATCTATGTAATCGGTTTTCAATTCTTTAAGCTGCCAGTCCACAGAACGCTTGATAGTCTCCAGATCTGTGGTCCAGCCGTATTTTCCCGTCCGGTACTCCGCACCGAAATGCACCTGGAAATATACCTTGTCCCGGTTTCCTGCCACAGTCCGTCCGAAAGCCGCAAAAGGCGCCGCATCCGCAGAAGCCAGGTCAAAATAGTTGATGCCGTTCTCCAGTGCCAGATGGATCGTCGCATCAATTTCTTTTTCTTCCGCCATGCCGATGGAACTGGTGCCAAGACCCAGCACGCTGATCTGCTCTTCTCCTTTTGGTAGTTTACGATATTCCATAGTTCGTCACCTCATAATCATCTTTCTTTTCTTATATTCATTATATTTTATATGAGATGCCGTGACAAATACCCATATTGTATCTGAAGAAATGCCCTGAAAGCATAAAGAAAGAGATCTAAAGTGAATCTACATATTGCTTCGCTTCTACCAATCCCATAGCGGTAATCTCATTAAAGCCCGGTTAATCTCTTTAAAGATTTCCCCGCAGTCCTGTGATATCGGCGCTCTCTTTCAGCCCCTCAATGCTCTCCCGCATCACATCGTCCAGTTCCATGCCGAGCATCTCGCTGCCCTGGCGGATCACGTCGCGGTTCACGCCGGCGGCGAAAGATTTGGACTTAAATTTCTTTTTGAGAGATTTCAGCTCCAGATCCAGCACGCTCTTTGACGGACGCATAAGACAGGCCGCATGGATGAGTCCTGTCAGTTCGTCGACGGTATAAAGGGTCTTTTCCATGGCGCTTTCCGGCTTCGTATCAGTGCAGATGCCATAGCCGTGACAATTCATAGCGCGAATGTAAACCGGATCAATACCTCTTTCTTCCATAATTTCCGTGGCTTTCTTACAATGTTCCTCCGGATATTTCTCATAATCCAGATCATGGAGCAGTCCTGCCACGCCCCAGACTTCCTCATCTTCTCCGGCAAGCCTTGCAAAATGCCGCATGACCGCCTCCACCATCAGCGCATGCTGCTGAAGAGCCGGGGTTTCCGTGTACTCCGTCAGTAAATTCCAGGCGTCTTCTCTCGCCAATTTTTCCATGTATATTACCTTCTTTCTTGCTTTTGTCTCACATTTTCTGTCATCTGCCAACTACTGCAGACCATCACGCAACATCCGTTATTTTCAGACGGTCTTTCATCAACAAAAACACTATTCTGCAATATCATCAACCGTAAATCCGGAATAGATGGCTTCTACTGTGTCTCCCAGCTCCTCTTTCAAAATCTCCAGAGCGCGGTCTCCGGTACAATGTCCGGTGTAGATTTTCCGGATTCCTGTCTGGCGAACCCGCTCCGCCAACGCACGGACGTCTTCATCGGCAGACTCATGGAGATGCAGTCCGCCAAACAGCGCATAGATCGTTTTTTCAGGAAATGTTTCGCCCACCTCCCGGATAATGTTGTCCGCACCGCCATGGGAGCAGCTGTTGAAAATCACAAGCCCACGGCTGGTGTCAAATACAAGACTCTGTTCGTGGGTGAAAGCATCCGGCGACCAGACGCCTTCCGCCTCCCGGTACATATGGGCTTTTTCTCCCAGTTTTGCAAGTCCCGCTGTCTTATGAGGCAGAAGATACACGCCCGGCGCCAGCTCCACATCGCCTTCCACGTATTTGAGTCGATCTGCGTATTCCTCCAGAAATCCTTCCCGTATGCCGATGTATTTGTAACCTGTCCCCTCTTTCTTGAAACAATTCTCTTCTGAACCGGTCCGCAGGTACACCGGCGCATGGTCATTTTCCTCAAAAAACGCACTGAGACCGTCGGCATGATCATAATGGGCGTGAGACAGCACGCCAAAATCAACAGCATTCAAATCAATGCCCATCCTTTTGGCATTTCTGGCAAAAGCACCGGATGTGCCGCCGTCCAGCAAAATCTTTTTATCTCTGTACTCAATATAGACCGACAGTCCCCACTCGCAGAGTAGTTCATCTTTGGAAATATTGTCAATCAACACTTTTACTAACATCCCATATCCCCCTTCTATAGCTGCCCACAGGCAGCGTTATCTTTTTCTTCCCGGAAAACTCCATACACCCGCTGCCGACAAAAATTTACCTCTGATAAAACTCCTTGATCTTATCCAGACGGCTGCTCATGTTCATGAGAAGCTCGTCGAGAAGAGTGATGGCCGTCATGGACTCTACCACCACCACGGCGCGCGGCACAATGACTGGGTCATGGCGCCCGTGAATACTGATTTCTCTTTCTTCTCCGTGGATATCCACCGTCTTCTGGGTAGATGCGATGGACGCCGTAGGCTTAAAAGCTGCCCGCAGGAAGATTTCCGTACCATCACTCATACCGCCCAGGATTCCTCCGGCATGGTTGGTCTCCTTGTCCACCTTTCCATCCCGCATACAGAAAGCGTCATTATTCTTAGAACCGGTGGAACGTGTGGCAGCGAATCCGTCACCGATCTCCACGCCTTTTACTGCGCCGATGGAAAGAATCGCCTGTCCCAGTTTTGCATCCAGCTTGTCAAACACCGGCTCGCCCACACCTGCAGGCATGCCATTTACCCGGCAGGCGACGATGCCGCCGCAGGAATCTTTTTCTCTCATCCGCTGTTCCACAAATTCCGCAGCTTTCTCCGCCGCCTCAGCATCAGGCATATAAAATGGATTCTCATCCCGCACCGACGGATTCCAATGTTCTTTATCAATACTGTGCGGACCGATCGCCTCCGTGTAAGCAAAAACTTCTATTCCCATTTCCTTTAAAATCTTTGCCGCGATGGCTCCACCCGCCACTCTGGCGATGGTCTCTCTTCCCGAAGAACGGCCGCCGCCGCGGTAATCCCGGAAACCATATTTGCTGTCAAAAGTATAGTCCGCATGTCCCGGACGGTAAATATCCATAATATTGGAATAATCTTTTGAACGCTGATCTTTGTTAAACACCACCATGGAAATTGGAGTTCCCGTGGTCTTTCCCTCAAAAATTCCGGAAAGAATCTCCACCTCGTCTCCTTCATTTCTCTTGGTAGTATACCGGGACTGTCCCGGTTTTCTTCTGTTCAGATATTTCTGAATATCTTCCTCACAGAGGGGCAGCCCCGCCGGACAGCCGTCCACTACCACGCCGACGCCCTTTCCGTGAGTCTCTCCCCATGTTGTAATACGAAATAATGTTCCAAATGTTGAACCTGCCATTGTATGTCTCCTCTCGTTTTCTTTTTTATTTCCAGATAACATCCGGCGCTTTTCTCGGCGCGGTCCGGACATAATGTCTTGCCGGATAACCCAAAAGCATACAGGTACAGATAGTCCGGTCCCCAATTCCCAGCCATTGTTTCAGTTCCTCATTGGCGTCACTGATTCTGGCAAGATATCCGTTATACAAAACGCCCAGTCCCAGCGAAACCGCCATGGTTTCCATATTCTGCGCTGCCAGCCCCGCATCCAGCAGAGAATCTGACACAATATAGAGCACCGCCGGCGCATTTCTAAAAAGATAATCGTCTGCGGCGTCCTTTTTCCTCCTCTGATTAAACAGAATATACGGCAAAAGAGCCTTATCAATCTGCCGGATATCCTTCTTTGAAATGTCGTCAATAAACTGCCAGACCTTGTCCTTAAGGGTCGTCAGCTCCTTCTGCACAAACACAAAACCGTTGTTCTGGCTGTTTTTCGCCGTGGCGGTATACCGGCCCGCCTGCACCAGCTGGCGCAGTACACTCTCTTCCACCTGCTTCGGCTTATAATCCCGGATACTCCGGCGGAACTTTATACTGTGAAGCACCTGTTCCGGCTGAAGAGTAAAACTGTCCGCATCATATTCTTCCACATCAGCCATGTCATACTCCGGAATACTGACTGCCCCCTGCGGACAGACCGCCACGCAGTGTCCGCACTGCATACATTCCTTTTTAATCCTGGCCTTTTCCTCTACCTCAATATTTAAGGCAATACAATCGGCCGCGCACAGACCGCAGCCGATACATTTCTTTTCGTCGATGACTACCATGTCGTTCCTCCTCTTTCTCACACCTCCGGAATATTTTCTCTATAATATTCCAATAAATTCGTTGCTCAAATCTTCTTCACCAGCCTTACAGAGTACTGCAAGATTCGAAACATAATTATCAAACTTCTTCATATAATACAATTCCTTCCCTGTCAATGGATTCCCGCAATTCTTCCTGTACTCCCTTATCCATGCCAATCACGTCGTATTTCAGGAGCGTTGATGTTTCCTCATCCACATCAAAGGCAAAAGTCTGGATATCTCCGCCCCAGACCGCCAGATCGATATCACTGGCTCTCCAGTAATCTCCTCTGGCCCGGGAACCGAAAAGTACAACCTTTTTTATTCCATTCTTCCGGGCAAAATTCCGGATTTCTTCTATTACAATGGGCCTGATTCCTGTTTCTTTCATCGGATCCCTCCTCTGCCGACAAAAGGGCGTTTTCAATCCTCTTCCAACATGAACATCAAAATCGAGAGCACTGCCATTCCTGCCGTCTCTGTGCGGAGAATCCGATGTCCCAGGGTGATGGTCTGTGCACCGGCTTCAGCCGCCTGTTCCACCTCTTCTTTTTGAAAACCACCTTCCGGCCCGATGTAAATGCCAAGGCTTTTCCTTCCCTTCACCGAGGCCAGCACCTCTCTGGAATGACCGATGCCTTCGGCATCTTCGTAAGGAAGCAGAAGCATATCAAGACTTTTACCATATTCCACGGCTTCCCGCCAGGAAAGCACCGGCTTTACCTCCGGAATCATCGTTCGTTTTGACTGCTTCGCCGCACTTTTGGCGATTTCATTCCAGCGCTGCACCTTTTTTGCTGCCTTCCTGGCGTCCAGCTTCACCACCGACCGCCTGGTGGCTACGGGCACAATCTCCGCCGCCCCCAGCTCCACAGCCTTCTGGATGATCAGCTCCATCTTGTCGCCCTTCGGCAATCCCTGAAACAATGTAATCTTTACCGGCAGCTCCCGGGACTGCCCGTTAATATCCTCGATGACGGCACGGATGCCGTTCTCCTCAAACTCCGCCACGGAGCAGAGATACTCTCTTCCTGTTTCCTCACAGCAGAGAGCAAGTTTCTCTCCCTTTTTCATTCGCAGCACATTTTTTATATGATTGACATCCTGCGCATCCGTGATCAGAATGTCATCTTCCTTTATATTGTCCGGTTGAATAAAAAACTGATACATACTGTCCTTTCCATTCTCTTTCTTTCGGTTACTGAAACGCATTTATTATAGCACACCACACAAAATATTGATACTTTACGCAGAAATCATTTAATCCCTATAAGTAAGCACACACCCCGTCTACAATCTTTGATTTAGAAGGGGTTACTGAACACAACTTACTCTTTTGTCCAATCTTCGACCTTTAAATTTTCGACTCGAAAAAACTCTCTGGTATTATTTGTTACAAGGGTTAACTTTTCCGATCTTGCATGCCCCGCGATCAACATATCCATCGGTCCAATTGGGGTTCCCTTGCGTTCAAGTTCTGCACGGACTTTCCCGTATTCCTCTGACGCATAACTGTCAAACGGGAGGATAGAGATAGTTGATAAGAATAATGTAATTGCTGCACGGTTACGTTCCACTGCCCGGCTCTTCTCCACGCCATACATCAGTTCGCCATAAGTAATTGACGAAACACATATGTCGTCCGGATTGTGCTTTAAAAAAGTTCTTATTACTTCTGGTGGCTTTTGCTTGATTGCATAGATACAAATGTTTGTGTCTAACATATACTTCATAAAGCTTCACGCTCCTGCGCCGGAGGCTGTTCCCTGCCATCACTCATAAAGTCATCTGAGAACATTTCCAAACTGTTTAGAAAGCCATTCCATTTATTTTCCTTTGGTGTCAAAATAACAATGTCGCCAATTTTGTTAACCGCGACTTCATCACCATTAAAGCGGCATTCTTTCGGAAGACGAACCGCCTGGCTTCGGCCATTTTCAAATAGTTTTGCAGTCATCATGATAATGCACCTCCTTATATTTTCAATATATACCACGATATATACTATGTCAAGATTGTTTTCAGTTAAGCAGTTTTTTTCGTTTCCGCAAAAAATGATTTCTTTTTGCACTGTCATTATTTATTCTATTATAGAAGAAATGGGATCTGCTTTGCCCATCTTTGGATGTAAAATTTGGGGCCCAATCGAGTAAGATGAGGATTGGCTAAATCCTCCCCTTTATATTTTCTCAATGCTATTGATAAATCTTCACAAAAAAGTTCCAGTTATAGAAAGACGAAAACGGATAAAAATGATATTTAAACTATTGCCATACTTACAATTAATATATTTACTCATATTTCAATAAGACAGATTTTTTTTGATAATCAAACGTATATTCTAACAGCTCTTTTATATTTAAATCGTCTATCTCCTTTACTTTATTATTAAATTTTTGAACATTTTTACTTCCAAAATGTAATGTTAACCAAAAAGTTAAAAAAATCTCATTTTCTGACATCTGATTTTTTATTCTGCTTCTTGTAAAACCAGCAGTACTTAATACATGATGTGGATCTTTAATTTCTTGCTTACACGGAAAATCTCTTGCCCACATTGGTGAAATATCTTCACGCTCAAAAGCATTTTTTAATACAAAATTATACATTTGTACATATTCCTGATTTAAAATATTTTCGATATCAGGAACCTCTTTATAACTAATTTTTTTCGATGTAAAAAATTTAAATAATTTTGACTCCATTAACATATAATCTCTGTTTTCTACTATATCTAACTCATCTATTACCAATAAATTTCTTATTGATATTAAAAACAGAAACACTATAAAAGATATAGAGTATTCTTTTATCAATTTATGTGCATTCCAATTTCTAGATAATTTTAAAACTGAAAAATATGCATATTCTACATAGCTTTTATAGTTACCATCTTCAACAACTATATTTTTCAATCGCGTATTGTCCCACTCTTTTACAATCACAGTTCCTATTTTTTCCAAATAATCTTTTTTATTTTCTTCATTGTTTTTTCTAGGAATATTGTTAACTGCATTAATTATAGACTTCAAATATCTTTCAGCTTTTTCTTTGACTTTCTCTTTATTTTCCGTTTCTTTTTTTCTTAATATAATATTATGTTTCACCATTAACCATTTTAAGATTGTAATACATATATTAACAACATTATTTTGGAAATAAATTAAATCCCATTCTAAATAGTCTTTATTTTCATTTTTTTCTTCCAACAACTCCACTACCATCTGTATTTCTTTTTTCATATCATATCTATTTTCAACGTTCATAGGTACTAATGGCTTTTTTTGAAGAATTTCTTTTTTTATTAATGGTAAATAAAATTTGTGTTTTTCTTCATTCCATTCACCTTGTGTTTGATAAATATGATAATAGTCTACTTTTTCACAAATTTCTATAGTTGGTAACAAATCTTCATAACTAACAACATTATGAGAAATTCTTATTGATGGATTTGAAGTATTCTTGTTTTTATTTTCAACAAATTGCATTCCATCTAATAAAATTTCTAATGTATTTTTACTTATGCTGTTTAAATAACAACTTACATTTTTTTGCAAATTTCCCAAATAAGAATTTTTGCTTAGTGAAATATCTTTACCATAGTACTGTAATAAATGAGGCAAATCCCATGCTAAAGTGTACATATACGGAAGCTCAATATTATGTTCAATAGTAAATTGATAATATTTTTCACCCTTAGATATCAATTTTTTCATCTTATCACGTATTCTCTCTTCTCTTCTATATAAAGTATTCCATTCATTAGTTTCATCAGCATGAGTCCACTTACTAAAGTCTTTTTTTTCTTGATATTGTATGCCGCTTAATAACACTTTAACCATATTATCTAAATAATCATTGAATATCACATAGTCTTCCATTTTCCTATCTTTAATTTTTGACACAACATATTCATTATTTTTAATATATTTATTAAATATATTTTTATATATTTCTTTCAATAAATTAGGATAATCCTCTACAGAAACTTCTTCCTGTTTCAATAAAATAGTTAATTCTTTATTTATACACATTCCTAATGTGAAAACAATAGTGTTATATATTTCTTTTTCAAAAGATTGACTTATTGAAACATAATAATCACCAATCTTTTCAACATCTTTTATATCATTTAACGTTTGTGCTATTTTTATCAAATTAATAGACTTTTTTTTCAACATTTCTTTTCCTCCTGTATTTCAATAGGACTCTTCAATGTATCTCATCAACCCTCAATTTACCTGATAGTTGATGAGATCGGTTGTTTAAAATAATTACTTCTCCATCATTTTTCAATCACGAATTTCATCAACGATTACTTCCATTACTCTTGCAATTATTTTAATCACTGTTAAAATTTTTCCTTCCATATTCTCTCTCCTTAATTATTATAAAAAGTTATATAGAATAACTAATCATCTATAATTCCTAATTCCTTTTTGAGCCCTTTTACTAATATTGCAGAAAAATTTAATTTTTTCTTTTTTGCCATTTCATCAAGCCACTTAGGAATAGTTAATGTTTTCTTTACATATATAACCTTCTGTACATGTCTAAAATATGGCATCCATAAATGCACATAGATTAGTTTTTCATCCTCTCCCAAAATAATTTCTTCTGGTTTTTTAGGTTTTGGAGGTTCCTTTCCCATATCTTCATTATTGTTAATACAAAGCGCTAATACTTCTTGTGCTGCTTTAATTGCTTGTTCTTCTGTCTCTGCATCTGTCATTTGATCTGGAAAATCAGGAAATGATATTGAATATCCCTTTCTTTCTCTATGCAATACTATAGGATAAATATAATTTTCTTTCACGGGTTTTTCCTTTCCACTACAAGATATTTTATAAAACAAACCACTGAGGTCCTTTTTCATTGACTTAAATAAAAATTTTATATATAATAAAACAAATTAGATTTTGTATCTTCTAAAGTTAGTAATAGACTTTTTTGAACCCTATTAACTTACTTTAAAAAGGAGAATACATATGTCTAATTTTAGAAAAATCGAGAAAATAATTGTTGCTAATGGCTGGGTTCTTATTCGGATTAATGGTTCCCATTACCAATATAAGCATCCTGAAAATCTTAACACCATTACGATTCCGAATCACAATGGAAAAGATTTATCTATTGGTGTCATTAAAAATCTCGAGAAAGTTACAGGGTTATCTCTTCGGAGATAACCCTGTCTTATTTCTAGAATAAAAATCTCCTAAATTCATTTCTTTCTGGCAATCTCTATTAACACATCAACTGTAACTCGTCCTAAAATCAATAACACTTTTGGTAACATTTTTATCCCCTTCCTGCTTTTGACTTTCTTTTAAATGATAAACCCTTTGCTTTTTTGGCTTTTTCTTCATTTATCTTTGCCTCATTATAACATTTTTTTGCTTTTCCATAATGATAATCTCCATCGCCGTTTTTTGCCTTTGCCCAGTGTATATCACCATCTTTTTTAAATCTGCTCGCTCTAGCTTTATACATTTCCTCTGGAGAGTTATAAAATGCCATTAAATTCTCCTCTCTTCCATATTGGATTACTATAATTCATATACTTATTTGTACGTCTTATTAAGTTTGAGTTCATTATAATACGTGTTCTAATACGTGTCAAGTGTTTTTTTATTATTTTTTGAAAATAATAAAATGGGGATACTTTTTAAGCATCCCTATAATCTATTATTTCCTTTTACATCCACAATTGCTACCAATCTCTATCTGGAAATAACTGGAACATTTGCCGCATCCGGCACATCCCGTCGGTTTGCTGTTCTTTTTGTTCTTGTGTCTGCGGCAAACGAGAAACATACAGTACCCGATTACCAATGTAAGTATAAGAATATCTGCTATCATATTACATACCTGCTTTCTCTTCAGACTTAGGCGGCCTGTACTAACCGTTTGAAATATACTTTCTGATTCTTATACGGGTCTGGCCGGAACAGCAGCACCAGAAGTACAAACAGAAGCAGAAATTCTGCAGCAGTTCCCACTGTAAATTTTCCACCCGTTGCAAATGTACCTATCTGATACACGATCAATGAAACTACATAAGCGAATATGTTCCGGAACGCGATTGCAAACCAGAACCATTTTCTGGACTGCATCTGCTGTGCCATGGTGGAAATCGCCGCCAGACATGGAGAATCAAGGAGATTAAACAACAGGAACGAAAATGCCGCTGTGGCAGACGGGAACCATGCCGCCACATCACTGGCTACATTGGCTGCATTTTCTGTATCTCCCGCCACATTTGCAAGGACTCCCATGGTGGACACGATAGCTTCTTTGGCAGTGAATCCGGTAATAGATGCCGCCACAGGCTACCATTCTCCAAAACCAAGAGGAATAAAAATCGGCGCGATAATCCCGCCAATGGCTGCCAGAAGACTGTCTGTGCTGTCTTCTACGATTCCAAAGCTGCCGTCGATAAATCCGAATCCTTCCAGAAACCACATGATCACACAAGCGAGGAACAGGATGGTTCCGGCCTTAATAATAAAGCCTTTCAGTCTCCCCCATACGTGAAGTAAAACCGTCTCCGCCTGCGGAATATGATACTAGAGAAGTTCCATGACAAAAGGTGCCGGTTTTCCCGCAAAAGGTCTGGTCTTTTTAAGAATAATCGCTGACACCAGTACTGCCGCAATTCCCACGAAATACATTAGCGGAACAATAAACGAACTCTCTGTATATCCGGCGGACTCACCTGCGATGACACCCCCCAATCAGGACAATAACGGGAAGTTTTGCTCCGCAGGGAATAAAGGTAGCCGTCACAATCGTCAGACGTCTGTCATTATCCTGCTCGATGGTTTTGGAAGCCATGATTTCCGGCACGCCGCATCCTGAAGAAATCAGAATCGGAATAAAACTGTTTCCCGACAGTCCGAAATAACGGAATATTCGATTCATAACAAAGGTGATACGCACCATATAGACGCAGTCTTCAAGAACGGACAGAAACAGGAATAAAACGGCCATCTACGGAACAAATCCCAGTACGGCTCTCAGTCCGCCGATAATGCGTCCCGTTACCATATCCCCGGCTCCCAGCATTCCCAGGAAACCGCTGGCGCCATCCTGAATCGCCACAACAAACACATCGTTTGTCCAGTCTGTCACCCAGGTACCTATCACTGTCACAGATATGTAATATACCAGCCACATGACCGCAATAAAAATCGGAATACCCAGGATACGGTTTGTCACAATCCGGTCAATTCGGTCAGATGTGGTGAGCCGCTCTTTTCCTTTCTGCACTGTCATCTCCACGACTTTCTGAATGTATTGATAACGCTCATCGGTCACAATACTTTCCATGTCATCCTCATAGCTTTCCTCCATCTTTTTTCTCAAATCGGCAATGGATGAAACGAATGATACAGGAAGTTTTACATTTTCCACTACCTTGCTATCACTTTCAAAGAATATAACGGCATACCATCTCATCTTATTCTCCGGTATGGTAGCAGGTAGAAACTTCTTCACTTCCAAAACCGCACTCTCCATTTCCTTTGAAAAAATCTCTTTCGGCAGTTTTGCCTCTTTCTCTTTTGCCACTTTCACAGCCTCGTCCACCAGCTCATCGAGACCGGTCTGTTTCAGCGCAGACATATCAATGACCGGACAGCCCAGCAGTCGAGAGAGATGCTCTGTATCAATCTTCATGCCTTTTTTGGCAAAATCAGATCCGCCACATTAAGGGCAATGACCACCGGCACCCCTGTCTCTATCAGCTGGGTTGTCAGATAAAGGTTGCGCTCGATATTTGTAGCATCTACCAGATCAATAATCACATCCGGATTCTCTGACAGCGCTTTCAGAAAAATTGTGCCGTTTTGCCAGTTCTGCCCTGGCATCCATGTGCCAGTATCTTCGTAAAAAAATATCTCTGTCCCGCTCTTTCAGCGTCTCTAAAAATCTGTTCAAAAGCATGACAAGCTCTTCTTCTGATTCTGTAAGTTCCAGAGAATGGGCGGTCTGCTGGTTCAGAACCTCTACCTCCCTGAGAATATTATCCAAATTAGTCATATGCATATCCGGCCTTTTGTCCGTGTATTTTTTCTGAGATTGCTTATGGCAAATTTTCTCGTGATGCGTCCCAAAAAATTCGAAAGAATAGACGGCCGTTTTGGCGGAATCGTGCTCCACGCCGCCAGCCAGGTATTATTGACACATTCTTCGGAATCTTCCCTGTTCATAAGTATTTTCCATACGATTGCAAAGCAGTAATTGGCGTATTTGTTTTCAACTTCCGTCAATGCAGTCTCGTCCCGCTGCCAGAATAGCTCAATGATTTGTACATCTTTCATTGTTTTTCTCCCCATTTGCAATATAGTTATAAACCCTTTCATATATAAAGACATATTTTTTCGTGGAAAATTACCATTTTTTTGACAAGATAATCCATTCCAACAGACGGAATGGCTATGTTAGTTTATTGCACATCTGGCCCGAGAATTGGAAAAGGTTTTATGAAGTAAATAGATCCTGCCTTTTTGTCGTTTTCTGTGATAAAATGTAACAAACGGACGGAAAGGAACAAAAGAATATGGAACATATTAATGTAACAGACTGCAAAACTGCGTTAAACCGCCTTATGGCAGGAAATAAAGAATATCTCATCGCAAAAGAGGGAAAGGGAGATATCTCCGAGGAAATCCGAATCCTCACCCATGAGTATGGACAGAAACCTTACGCTATCGTTATTGCCTGCTCAGATTCCCGGGTCATCCCGGAGAAGATCTTCATGGTAGGCATCGGCGAAATCTTCACCATCCGGGTGGCAGGCAACGTTATCGGTGATTTCGAGCTGGGCAGCATCGAATACGCCGCGGGACATCTTGGAGTAAAACTGATCATGGTGATGGGACACAGCCGCTGCGGCGCCGTAGATGCGGCTATTCATGATGCCGGCCATGACTCCATCATACATATCACCGACGAGATCAAAAAGGCCATCGGTGCGGAAACCGACCCTGTCTGCTGCGAGAAAAAGAACATTCTCTACAGCATGGAGCGCATCAAAAAAAGCCCCCTGCTTCAACCTTCCATCAAAAACGGAAGCCTGAAAATCGTGGGAGCTTACTATCATACCCGTTCCGGGGAAGTGGAATTATTGGAGGAAGAGTAAAAAAATTTGTAAATCTCTTTATGATACACGGTAATCTATTTTGAAAGAAGACAAGGCATTGATAAAAGTTCTCCTCCTCCACTTCGGCAGGCTGGTATTTGACTGTATTTCATCGATATAATTTGGACGCCTGCGCTCACAGTCGTCGTCCAACCATATCAATGGCTTGTCTTCTCCAAATGCATTCTACGTGCATAGAAATTTACAAGAATCCTGTATTATTTTGGCAGAGAGATGGCTATGGCACCATACAGACCGATGATACTGTCAGTACAGCCTATAATCTACTATTTTATCAACATGCAGAAGATTCTTGTAAAGATGGAACAAAAGATTCTCAATAGACAAATGACGTTTTGGGCACATACAGCTTTCGACCGCGAGCTGTGAAGGAGGACAGACAGAGCCATCTCATAATGATACCCTTGGCCAGTCCGACTGAGGGTCGAGACGGACGAATCTGTATGAGGCCTTACGTCATTGTCTGTCTGAGCAGGCAGCTGTTACCATCTTTACAAATTTCTCCTTACTTCTCACACAAAGTACCCGTTATCCCTATCAGATTCATATATCTTCCGTTATCTGTGCGAATCATCTCCCGATCTCCAATGGCATATGGATTGTCCGTATTCAGCCAGTCATCCCATGCCTGTTGAAAACATCGCATTTCCCACATGTCCAAATGATTCAGTTCATTCTCAAATTTCGGTTTCCACCACTCTATGGAATGCCACATTTCCAGGGCTTCTTCTTCCCAGAACGGCTTCATCTCAGGTGGGACATTTTCTTTTATCTCGTATTTCATACCTGGAAAGGCAAAGGCTGCTATCCCGTTTTTCTTTAAGATGGGACGTACTTTTTCACGAAAAAACGTATCATTATTTCCCACATAATGATAGGCGTCCACGCTGATCACAGCATCAAAGAATTCATTGGCAAAAGGCATATCCAGGGCGTTCCCATGAATGGGAATAACCATATCATCAACCCCTGCCTCCTGAAATCTTCTATAATTATCTGTAGCAGATACCCATAAATCCAGTGCAAAAACCTGTACTCCGTATTCTTTCGCAAGAAAAATAGATGTCAGTCCGTTTCCACATCCCAAATCCAGCACTCTCATCCGGAGGTTCAAAGGAATATCCGCCAGTAATTCTTCCAGCAGCATCATTGAATTCGGGCCCATCATGTTTGCTTTCAAAAAATCTTTATCATATTTTTTCGTTCTGATAAACTCATTTCCGCAGTCTGATCTACAAAATGTATTCGTATTGTTCATGAGTATGCACCTCCCTGACAACTCTCCATTTATCCGATCGTTTTCAATATTTCCTTAATCTCCGCAATGGATTTTCCTTCCTGCCGCAGTTCTTTGATCTTCTGAATCTGCGCTACGCTCTCCTCTCTTTTGTAGCGCCGGGTCAGATTCTCTTCTGCCTGTTCAAAGGGCAGAAGACCCTCTTCTGTGTAATATTTTAACGTGCTGTATCTCACATCCGTCAGCCTCACTAATTCCCCGATGGTTACATATTCTGAAGCGGCGATGACTTCCATACTTCTCTGTCTTGACATTTTATCACCTTCTCTACATGGTAGAAGAAATCATCGTTGAAATCATAATGGACGCATCCAGTGAATCAATGTACCAGAGCAGATCTTTTACCGTGGTACCTGTTTTGGATTTTCTGATGGCGTTCAATTTACCTTTCAGTTCTTTTTGCTCAAACTTGGAAAAGTATTCTTTTAACTGTCCGGACTTATCCAGCAGAATCGTCAATGCCAGAATATCCTCGGACAATTCGCCATCTTCCAGTAATTCTGCACGGATTTTTTCGATTATGCCTGTTATCACTTCCTTTTTTGGTGCATATCCCTCTTTATTGCCAAAAAGTCCCGCTTTCACCGGTTCCACCACATCGGCCGCCTTCAGACTTTCCATCAGGGCATCCAGAAGCATGTTCAATTTTTTGCTTGTAAAAGAAGAAACGTAAGTCTCAACGATTTTCTGGGCTTTCATCGGTTTTCCCTGGTGAATCACATCATAAAGAGGTTTAAGATAAAACATGCGCTCCGGCAGCTCCGCGCACACGGTTACCACCTTCTTGTCGTCCATGGAAATGCATTGTTCCAATTGCAGCTCCAGTAGTCCGCCTACGACCAGACAAACACCGGCTTTCGGATTGGCGGCCGGAAGAGCCCCTTTATTGTTTACTGTACAAATCATATACTCCTGCGTGATAGATAAATCTCTCATTCTATTGTCCTCCTAATTATATATAATATTATTATTGCTGCTATCGCTTATTTCTTACTACTTATTACTTACTACTTACGATATAAGAATATCAGATTTTCTGGATTTGTCAACAGTTTTTCCGGAATGTTCGAAAAATTTTCGTAACAGTTCAGCCATGCGCCTGGAAACGCGGAAAAAGCGTCAAAAGTTTAGTTTCGTAAGCTCTTTTTGCTGTTCCAGGCATATGGCTGAACGGTTACAAATTTACTAAAAATGCAGAAAAAAAGACAGCGGAACATGAATAGTCCGCTGTCGCTGAATATAATCAACGGTTTGCTTCAGAGAGAATTCTCATTATTTCATCTGCCGCTGATTCCATGGAAATATTAGCAGAAAAACTTTTATCCCTCGAAACGATTTCCACTTTATGCTGTTTCAAATTCCGGGGACTTACAATTGCCCTGAACGGTACCCCAAGCAGATCGGCGTCCGAGAACATGACTCCGGCACTGACATTCCGGTCATCATAAATGACCTCTGCTCCTCTTCTCTGCAGTTCCTCATATAATCGGTCGGCATACTCTCTGACCACTGTATTATCAGCGCGAACAGCACAGATATGAATCTGCCATGGAGCCACTGACAAAGGCCATATCGGACCGTAATCATCATGATGTGCTTCGCAGATGGAAGCGGCCAGTCTGCCGATGCCAATACCATAGCATCCCATGATTGGATATTGCTTTTCCCCATTACTGTCAATGTAGGTCATGTTCATGGATTTGGTATATTTTGTTCCCAGCTGAAAAATGTTCCCCACCTCAATGCCGCGGGACACTGTAACAGCAGATTTTCCACAGTGCGGGCAGATACCGCCTTCCTGTATCTTTGCAAAATCATGATATTCTGCTTTCTTGACATCCCGCTGCATATCCAGTCCGGTATAATGATATTCACAAACATTCGCACCACAGGAAAGGTTATTCATGCCTTCCAGAGAACAATCATACAAAACGGTAAAATCGCCGTTAAGGCCGACAGGTCCAATGTAACCTGCTTTCAGTCCGCTTTCTTCGGTAATTTCCGCTGGGTGAATATCACATTTCACATAATTTCTCAGCTTGGTCTCATTGACTTCCAGGTCACCACGGATAAACAATACGATATAGCTGTCGTCATGATTGCGCTGGTAAACGACCGCTTTGCAGGAAGCCTTTTTATCACAGTGAAGAAAATCACACACTTCCTCAATGGTATGGATATCCGGGGTGTGTACCAAAGACAACTCACAAGAAATCTCATCCCTTTCATTATGGTAAACACATTCCGCGGCTTCCATATTGGCGCGGTAACCACATTCTTTGCAAATGACAATGGAATCTTCTCCCACAGGAGTCAGCAGCATAAACTCATGGGAGACGCTGCCGCCCATCATACCGGAATCAGAGGCCACCGAAACTACTTCCGGCAGGCCTACTCTCTCATAAATGCGCTCGTAGGCCTTATGGCATCTGGCGTAATATTCCTTCAAATCTTCCTCGCTGGTATGGAAGGAATACGCATCCTTCATGGTAAACTCGCGGACACGAATCAACCCGGCCCTCGGTCTTGCCTCGTCACGGAACTTGGTCTGAATCTGATACACCATGAACGGATATTTTGTGTGACTCTGTCCGTAGTCCCGCACCAGCTGAACAGCGGCTTCTTCATGGGTCATCCCCAGCACAAGAGGACTTCCGCTGCGGTCATTAAAGCGTACCATTTCTTTTCCTATACTCTCATACCTGCCTGATTCCTGCCAGAGAGAAGCAGGCATAACCACCGGAAACTGTACCTCCTGCCCGTCAATGGCATCCATCTCCTCCCGGATGATCTGTTCAATCTTTCGTGTCACTCTTCTGAGCGGCATATAGGACGAAAAAATACCATTTGCCACATACTTCATATAGCCACCTCGCACCATCAATGCATGGCTGTCGACGATACAGTCCGACGGCCTTTCCCGAAAACGATTTCCGACAAGTTTTTCAAGCTTCATAAAGATACCTCCATTTCTTATTTTGAACACTGGAACAGAGTTCCTCTGTGCGGAACTCTCACGCCGGGTGCGGTCGCTTTTGGGACAAATTTCTACCTCGCGCGAATGTACATCCTGCCCGAAGGGATTTTATTCGACAAGAAGTCCAAAAGAATTTCCTGTTAAAATCGAGTAGGGGAGATTTTCTCTCCCCTCTCACACCACCGTACATGCCGTTCGGCATACGGCGGTTCAACATAACTTCAAAGCATGACGCTCATTGTAATAGTCAAGGCAGCTTAT
>NZ_NFLV01000030.1 GCF_002161065.1 Eubacterium sp. An11
GGTGGAGATCGAGGGGATCGGCGAGGTCATCGCGGCCAGTGTCCGGGACTATTTTGACAATGAGCATAACCAGAAAACCGTCGGCCGGCTGCTTCAGTATCTGACTTTTGAGGAGATGCCGAAAGAGTCCGGGGACAGTCAGCCTCTGGCGGACAAGATTTTTGTGATCACCGGCTCCGTGACACATTTTAAGAACCGGAAAGAGCTCAAAGAGCGCATCGAGGATCTGGGAGGAAAGGTCACCGGTTCCGTATCGAAGAACACCAGCTATCTGATCAACAATGACAACCTTTCCAATTCGACAAAAAATAAAAAGGCAAAAGAACTGGAAATTCCGATTCTCACCGAAGAAGAATTTCTGGAAATGATAAAATGAAGGGAAGAGATGATACAATATGCCAATTAGAATTGACGCCGATTTACCGGCTAAAAAGATTTTGGAACATGAGAATATTTTTGTGATGGACTACGAGCGCTCCATGCGGCAGGATATCCGTCCGCTGCGCATCGTGATCATGAATCTCATGCCGACCAAGGAAGAGACGGAACTGCAGCTCCTCCGGAGCCTTGCCAACACGCCTCTGCAGGTCGACATCTCCTTTCTGAAAACCGAGATGCACAATGCAAAAAATGTGTCCGCCAACCATCTGGAGGCATTTTACACCACATTTTCTGAGATAAAAGAAGACTACTACGATGGTCTTATCATCACCGGCGCTCCGGTGGAGACACTGCCTTATGAGGAAGTGGATTACTGGCCGGAACTGGTGGCCGTGATGGAATGGTCAAAGACCCACGTTACTTCCACCTTCCATATCTGCTGGGCGGCCCAGGCCGGACTCTACTACCATTATGGCGTGCGTAAATACCTGCTGGATGAGAAAATCTTCGGCATCTTCAAACACCGGACCATCCACAGAAAGACTCCGCTGGTGCGGGGCTTCGACGACGTATTCAACGCGCCTCACTCCCGTCATTCCGGCATCATCCGGGAGGACGTGGAAAATAATCCTGCCCTCACCATTCTGGCAGACTCTGAGGAAGCAGGACCGTACATCATCATTGCCAAGGAAGGACGGCAGATCTTCGTCACCGGCCATCCGGAATACGACGTGGTCACCCTCGATCAGGAATACCGCCGCGACCTGGCAAAAGGCATGGACAACGTGCCGTTCCCGGTGAACTACTATAAAGATGACAACCCGGACTTAGGTCCGGTGAAATCCTGGCGCTGCCACGCCAACACCCTCTACACCAATTGGCTCAATTATTACGTCTACCAGATGACGCCGTACATCCGGGAAGAGATTAAGAATATGAAATAGAGAATACGGCTTAGATAAGCCATATTTTGAAGATGCGGGAAATCCCGTGTAAAGAGAAAAAATTGCAGAGTGAGCATAAGAGAATTGAATAGCAGCCGGCTCCGTCTTATAATAGATGGATGCCGGCTGTTGTTTTTGTGGGAAGATTTAATTTGACATAATATCCAGGCTCTTCGTTTTCAGGTTGTAAAATTAGAATTTCAAATTTTTTTCAGTAGAAATCAAAAACAACAGGCTGCCGCCAGGGTACACGTCATGACAGACACAGACATATTTTTTGGAGATATGCGGTGTTCGTCCGGGCGGGGTGCGGGCGGCGGCCTGTTTGGCTCTATCAGGAGAGGATCTGCGGCAGACCCAGATAGTTCAGAAGACCCACGTAGATGCCGTAGGCGAATTGGTAGGACTCCTGCTGCATGAGCTGGTTATCTTCGTAGTTGGTGATGTAGGCAAGCTCCACCAGAATGGCGGGCATGCGGGTGTTGCGCAGCACATAGAGGGAAGGGTTGGTGAAGACGCCGTTGTATTTGGTATTCAGGCGTCGCACGATCTCTGCCAGTACATCAAGGGCCAGATACCAGGCAGCGGAGTAGCTTTCCATCACGTAGACCTCGGAACCGTTGATATCCGGATTTTCGCTGGCGTTGGCGTGGATGCTGATAAAGTAGTCCGCCGGCCAGTTATTGGCCTGGGTGACCCGCTCCCGCAGGCTGCTGGTATTGTTGTAGCCTAAGGTGGTCTCGGGCGTGGGTCGGGAGAGCTTTGCCGTGAACCGGTAGTCTTCCGATAATATGTTATACAGATATTGTCCGACCTGATATGTGATATCCTGTTCGCGGATGCCGAACCCTTCGGCGCCGGCGTTGACCCCGGCCGGATTATGTCCCTGATCAATATAAATACGAATAGCCAATGAAAACAGCCTCATTCTTTTTTTTCAGTATATTCCGGGGAGACACAAAAGATGCGTAGAAAAAAATAGAGTTTCATGATACAATAGTCGTGCTTACGAGTGAAATGTTTATAAAATATAACTGTTCAGCCATGCACTCCGGATTTCACGTTCAACGTTGTTTTGCCCTGAATATCGCATGGCTGCACAGTTATTACAGAATAATAATGAAAAGAATGATGAAGAATGAGTAACAATAGATGGAGTAACCGGGCAGATAAAGAGAAAATGGAATATGATAACGGCGGCTATGGCGGTGAAAGAGACGGGGGTTCGGAGAACAGATATGATTCCCGGTCGGCCGGCAGCGATGCGGATGGGCATAGCAGGAGAGGAAAGAAAAGTTCTGCCGATGATCTGGCAGAATGGATTCAGGACATGGTGCAGGATGCGGTAGACTCGATGGATTTCAGTAATCTCAGTCAGAATATCCGCGATGCGGTGGATACGGCGAAAGATGCCGTGGGTTCGGCCCGGGAAACCATGGCGGAGCAGATGAAGGAAAAGTCCTGGAAATCCGGGAAAGCGGAGAGACAGCGCTATGGGAAGCATTATCGCTGGCCGGATGACAGCCGGGTGCAGCAGCCGGTGGAGAGCCGGCAGCCCCGGGAAAAAGGATGGCTTCGGAGGATTCCCGGCCGCTGGAGCGGTCCGGTGCGGACGGTGACAGGAGCCTGCGGGATGATCGTGTTCGGAGCCCTGAGTCTCGGATTCGGCCTGGCTGGGCTTGGATTTTCCATGACGAACGGCATTTTGTCCACGGCAACCATTGTGCTGGAAAGTGTTTTTATTCCTCTGACTGTCGTCAGCGGAGTGCTTTTTGGTACCGGAAGAGCGGCCGGAAGCCGCGTCCGCCGGCTGCGGGAATATGCCGGCCTGTGGGGTGAGAAGGGATTTATCATGCTGCAGGACTTAAAGAATGGGACCGGTTACGCCATGAAGCGGATCCAGAAGGATATCCGTTTCCTGTTGGACAATCGTCTCATTCCCTATGCCAGAATGGATGAGAATAAGACCTGCCTGATGCTCACCAGGGAAGCAGGAGAGCAGTATGATGCGGCGGTGCGCTCCAGGATAGAGAGGGAGCAGCGGGAAGCCCAACAGAAGGCCGGAGATCAGGCGGTGCCGGGAACTGCCGGAGACGGATGGAACGGCGGTGCCGGAGGGCAGAAGCCGGAACCATGGACAGCCGATGGACAGGTGGGACAAGATGGTTCGGCGCAGACGGATGGCAGTGGTCAGAACGCAGCGGCGCAGAAACGCCCTGAGGAGATGACGGAGGAAGAACGGAAAATGTACCGGCTGCAGCAGACCGGCGGCAGTTATCTGCAGGAGCTGCGGGAGAGAAAGGCGAGAATCCAGACGCCGGAGGTGTCGGAGAAGCTCGACCGCCTGGAACTTCTGCTCAGCAGGATTTTTGTGTGTATCAGGGAATATCCGGAGAACATTTCCCAGGCAGACCGGCTGCTGGAATATTATCTTCCGTCGGTGATGAAGCTGGTCCGTGTGTATGAGGATATGGAAAAACAGCCGATCCAGAGTGTGAATATCATAAAGACCCGCATGGAGATCGCCGAGTCTCTGGACACGGTGAATCAGGCGCTGGAAGCCATGTATGACGATATGTTCCAGGATGTGGCTATGGATATTTCCTCTGATATCAAAGTGCTGGAAACCATGCTGGCAAAGGATGGATGGGGAGCGCAGGAGCTGCGTTCGCAAAGAGAGCCTGAATCATCCATCTGGGATGAGCGAGGATGATGTCTGACAGCAGACAGAAAGGAGAAGCTATGGATATCGAACAGTTATTGAAGGAAGGTCCGTCCCTGACACTGAATCCGGAAGAAGAATTCAGCGATCTGGCGGTGGAGGAACCGAAGAAGGAAGAGGTGCAGGCAGAAGAGGCCTACGAAGAAGAAAAATATCTGACAGATGCCGAAAAGAAGCAGGTGGATGCCTTTGTAAAAGAAATTGAATTAAAGGATTCCGCTGCCATTCTTCAGTACGGCTCCGGTATTCAGAAGAAAATGTCTGATTTCTCAGAGGGGACGTTAAATAAGGTTCGCAATAAAGATCTGGGAGAGATTGGTGAACTTCTGAGCGGCGTAGTGACGGAACTGAAAGCGTTTGACGAAGAAGAAAGCAAGGGTGTATTTGGCTTTTTTAAGAAGAAAATGGCCAAGGCGGAGGCCCTGAAGCTGAAATATGACAAGGCGGAAGCCAGCATTGAAAAAGTATCAAAGACTCTGGAAGGACATCAGATGCAGCTTTTAAAAGACAGCGCTCTTCTGGATCAGCTCTATGATCTCAATAAAGTATATTTCCGGGAATTAAATATGTACATTCTCGCCGGCAAGAAAAAGCTCCGCCAGGTGATGGAGGAGGAGCTGCCCCAGGCCAGGGCCAGGGCAACCGCTTCCGGTATGCCGGAAGACGCTCAGGAGGTCAGCGATATAGAGGCCATGTGCAACCGCTTTGAAAAGAAAATCCATGATCTGGAACTTACCAGGATGGTTTCTCTGCAGATGGCGCCGCAGATCCGGATGATCCAGTCCAGCGATGCCATGATGGCGGAAAAAATACAATCCACTCTGGTCAATACCATCCCGCTCTGGAAGAGCCAGATGATCATTGCTCTGGGAGTGGAACATTCCAGACAGGCGTCGGAGGCCCAGCGGGAAGTATCGGATTTCACCAACTCTCTTCTTAAGAAGAACGCGGAGAAGCTGAAAACCGCCACCGTGGAAACGGCCAGAGAGAGCGAGAGAGGTATCGTCGATATGGAAACCCTCATTGCCACCAACGAGAATCTCATCTCCACCATTGATGAAGTCATGCGGATCCAGAGTGAGGGAAGAGAGAAACGCAGAGAGGCGGAAGTCCGTCTGACAGAGCTGGAAGATCAGCTGAAGAATAAGCTGCTGGAGACTTCTTACCGGTAAGAAGCCTCCGGGTTTCCTGAAGTAAAAAACGCATCCGTTATGTGAAGATTCCCTGTTACTGAATCATGAAATTCAGCAGCTGGGAATCCAAACATACAGGATGCGTTTTATGTATGATCAGATTCTACAGAACTAGTTAAAGATTCTTCTGATTGTGACAATGGAGCGGTAAGCTGCATTGCTGGAAATCTTAATACCGTCTTTCGGATTACTTGCATGGACGATCTTATTATTGCCCATGTAAAGAGCCACATGACCGTTGTAACAGATAATATCACCAGGTTTTGCTGCGCTTAAGCTGCTGACCTTGGTTCCACAACTTCTCATGGCACTGGAAGAGTGCGGAAGAGATTTACCAAAATGTCTGTAAACGCTCATGATATAACCGGAGCAGTCAGCACCGTTTGTCAGGCTTGTGCCGCCCCAACGGTAAGGATTGCCTACAAACTGTAATGCAAAGTTCACAACTTCTTCGCCTTTGGAATAAGGATTGGTGGCAGTGCCGCCGTCCTCCAGGGCGATTTTTTTGCCCTTTGTATATCCGGTAACGCCGTTGGCGGTAACTTTTACCCATTTGGAACCGGTGGTAAGAACAGTGAGCTTAGTGCCCTTGGTAACTTTGGTCAGGGCAGAAGAGCTTTTGCTTTTTCCGGCACGGATAACAAGCTTGCTGGCGCTTACGGTTCCACTTACCGCATTAGCGTCCGGGTCCGTAGCTGTTCCGGATTCTGTGGTAAGATATCTTCCCTGTGTATAGCCAACTTTTCCGTTTACACTGACTTTCACCCATTTTTTGCCGGTGGAGAGTACCTCAACCTTTTTGCCTTTCTTTAAAACTGCGATACGTTTGGCACTGGTGCTTTTTCTTGTACGGATATTAAGAATGCTTGAATTTACAGTGCCGATCGTGCTGGCGTCTACAGTTGCTATATTATTTCCTGCGGCTGGAAGAACGGCAAAATTTAAAACGAGTGCGGAAATTGCCAAACTGGTGCCCAGCCGTTTATATGTATTTGACATGTTCGTAACCTCCATCGTCAATAATAATTCCTTCATACTCTGTGGTGTTCTTTGGTAATTATAAAACGACAATGTGTGCGAAATGTGGCGTTTGTCACAGTTTTTAATAAATACGTAATAATAACCGATGAAATAATAAAAAAATGTTATGGAGTTATTATTTTGTTACAATTCTACACAACAATTTTGTATTTTTGGACATAATTATTATTAATAATTTCCAGAACAAACGGACTCCCTTTCTATTCGTAGATATCGATGTAGCTCTTCGGATTGAAAAAAGCGTCCTCATTGATCTGATAAATGCATCGTCCGGTATCAAAAGAGTCCGGTACTTCGCCTTTAAACAGATTCTCGCGAAACGGCGTTTCCCGGTAAAAAACAGTGTCCGGGCGCTGTTTGCCGTTGTCGCCCAGGACATAGCGGATGCGCTCGATATCTCCGTCAAACCACTTCTCCAGAAGCGGGATCAGCTGTTCCCGGAAAATACGGGCCAGGGAGATAAAAGGATCTTTGTCCGCTTCTCCCAGGAAAAATCCCTCTCCCAGCTGGAAGTCTGCGCCCAGGAAATAGGAAAGCCGCAGGTTGATGGTTTCCATGAGCCGCTCCAGCAGGATGCCTTCCACCCGGATACCCCGGAGGACGCTGGAATCCGGAGCAATGTGACGGATAAAGAAGTCATGGCTGATGGCTCCGAGAACGGTGTCCTCGCTGATATTGGAATCACAGGTGGCCACGATATACAAGTTGGACGGCAGTTTAAAGGTCTCTTTGGAATACTTCAGAGTGACGGCCGTCTCGCTTCCCGTGCCTTCCCGGCGGTTGTCACGTAAAAGGACAGCGGTCTCTCCGAACAGATGCATCCAGTTCACATCCACTTCTTCCATCATGACCACATACCGGCCGTCGGCACAGCGGTTGGCAAATTCCTTGAAGATACCATCCCGGATGGCCGGACCGTTTTTGGTCTCAATCCAGTTTTCGTATCCTTTTCCGTCAATATCCGGATAGGAAATGTGCATGATCCGTTTTTCTTCCACGTAATTCTTATAATGTTCCAGAATATCCGGCACCGGTTCGATCCGCATCATATTGGAATCTTTTCCCTCGATGATGCCCACAGCGGTCAGCATGGCCTCGTGGTATTTGGCAGTTTTCAGCGGGCCCCGGATCAGAGTATTCTTTGGATACAGATGAAAACTTTGGTCACTGCGGTCCGGATGGGTGGATACCGGAACCTTCTCTTCCCGGTACCAGTCCGGAAGAACGAGATTCCCCGCCGGATGGCCGCCGGATGGATGAGAACCGCCTGCCGGACGCCCGTTCCCCGGAGAACCGGCGGCAGTGCCGGAAGGGGAGCCGGATGTTCCCCGGGAAATACCGTCTCTTCCGGCCGGGCTGTTATTTCCCGGAGAACCGGAAGAAACAGTGCCGGAAAAACCGCCGTTAAGGCTGCCGTCGTCGGAGCGTCCGGCCGGTGAGGATGCCGGTGACGGATCATTTTCATAAGACTCATAGGCGGCAGTTGCCCCGGAAGTTCCGTTTGGGAAGGCTTCGTCATAACTGGCGTCAAAATTATCAGAGGAATCGTGGTCAGCGGTATCTTCGGATTCTGTCGGCACATCGTAGCCCTGCAGCACTTTAGTCACATATTCGGTGGTCGGAGATATGCCGCCCTGCTTGTATATGATATTAGGACCCGGCACTTCCCTGGCCGGCCGGTATTTTAATTTGCTGCCCAGGGCCGCTGCCAGAGGGTCTTCCTGCGGCATCTCCTCAGCAGCCGGATAATAGTTCTGACAGATATCAGTATAATAGGAAGCAAAAATTTCCGTGGCGGTGGACATCATACCGACGATATCCTCCTCCTTCATGGTCTTGAAGTCTTCATAAGAATAGAGGACGGAAGCCTTGATCTTCTGGCTGTCCTCGGTCAGGTCAAAACCTTCCGTGGCCATGTTCTCCACTTTAAACGGGGCGGAAGTCATGAGGGTGAGCATGCTGCATTTATCCTGAATGTCCAGCATCGCTTCCTCATTGTTACAGAACGGGAGATTCAGAGCAATCTCAATGTTCACTGCATCTTTGTCCGGCACCGTCAGAAAAGAAATCCCCGCATTGGTGTGGGCATAGTTTTCCATATATAATACGTCACAGAAAATGTAAGAAATCCGTCCCTCGGAAGGCTGCTGCCAGTCAGCCTTTCTGGCGTAGGTGAAGTTCGGGTATTCTTTGATCAGGGCGTCCGCCAGCATGTGGAAGGTGGCAACGCAGTCTTCGCCGTCCGCCCGCAGGGAGAGCGCCTGCTCGGAAGTATCCTCCGGGCTGTACGGGGTGCCGCCCTGTCTGGTGAGATAATCCGCCATGCGGACAAATCCGTTGGAGGCGTTCAGCTCCACGTAGGATTCATCTACCAGATGGGCGTACTCATGGTCGATAAAATCCACCAGTTCATTTAAAGTCATATAGCCGTAAATGGAATAAATGTACGCGTTGTAGTCAAAATTTTCCGGATCCGGACGCTCTCTGTCGCCCTCGAATTCTCCGGGAAAGGCCACCCGGTAATATTTGTAGATATCCCGCAGATAATTGAAGCGGTGTCCCCGCTCGTCAGCGTTGCAGATCTGGGTGATGGTGTTGACGTTGATATCCTGGCCGAACACCTTCTGGGCGCGGGTCTGAACCTCGTACTGCATGAGCAGAATCTCGTCGGCGGAAATACCCGGGTTCTGGTAATATTTCTCATATAAGAGTACGGCTGCCGCCACCCACACAGCGTCTTCCTGATTATAGCGGATCTGCAGACTGCGCTCCACATCGTTCATAAAGGCGTAATAGCGTTCTTCCTCCTCCGGCCACAGGGCGCCGATGACTTCCGTCAGTTCCGGATGCAGCTTCAGTTCCAGGGTTCCGGCGTCGGTATTTTTACCCCAGAAATACAAAAACCACCAGTATTCATTTCCGGAGAAATCCACCTCCGGTCTGATGTCATTGGCAGCTGCCAGCAGCTCTCCCATGGCGTTGACCTGAGAAAGGATATCTTCCTCTGTGGTCTTATTGTGAAAGGCCAGCTGCAAAAGAGTGGCAGCGTGATTATAGGAACTGTAGATCTGTTTTAACAGATGGATATCTTCTTCCGAAAGCTGTCCGGAGCTTAAAATGTTATTCCATTGTTCTTCTGTATAACGGCTTTTGGATTGATAGTCGCCGTCATATTCATAATCCCGTTGTCTCTGTTTGTCCGTAATCATATGTCCCCCTGCCCTTTCTGCTCGTCGTTTTCTATCAAAAGTGTAAAACGCCGGGCCTGCACACCCGGCTGGTTTCGTCATTTTTTCAATTCAGATATCATTATATTTTATTAAAGAACGGCTGTCAATTATCCGGTTCCGGTAAACTGGTTGTATTTTGCGGCTTTTTCTTTTATACTGTTCTATATATAAAAAGGAGGACCATGGACCGGCAGAAAAGCGGAGGCGTCATGACGGGACATGGATATTACAAAAAGGAGACAGGATAATGAAGCGTTACATATTTTTTGATCTGGACGGAACGCTGACGGACCCGATGATCGGCATCACTTCTTCGGTACAGTACGCGCTCTCAAAGTTTGGAATCTCGGTCCGATATCTAAAAGAACTGATCCCGTTCATAGGGCCGCCTCTGGCGCAGTCTTTCCGGGAATTCTACGGATTTTCCGAAGAGCAGGCGGAGGAAGCGGTAAGATATTACCGGGAATATTTTTCACCCAAAGGCATTTTTGAAAATGAGATCTATCCGGGTATCGCGCAGCTTCTGGTCACTTTGTACGAAGCGGGGTTTGAGCTGGCAGTGACTACATCTAAGCCGCGGGTATATGCGGAGCGGATCTTGAAACATTTTGGTATTGATGAATATTTTTCCCTGGTGGCCGGCAGCGAACTGGACGGGACAAGGGTGAATAAGAACGAAGTGATCCAGTACGCTCTGGATGCCTATGGTATTTCCGGGAATGACGCGCTGATGATCGGCGACCGGAAACATGATATGGAGGGGGCCGCCGCCTGCGGCGTGGAATCTGTAGGCGTGCTCTACGGCTACGGTTCCTGGGAGGAACTTACGGCAGCGGGAGCCGGACATCTGGTGGAAACGGTAAAAGAACTGCGGGAGTTTTTACTGGCGCAGGATACAGACAAAGAGGAGGAGGATACAACAATGGTACGATTCGGATTTATCGGCACGGGAAAGATCGCGGAGAATTTTTATCAGGCCAACCGTTTTATCAACGGATTTGAACTGACGGCAGTATATTCAAGAACTATGGAGAGGGCGAAAGAATTTGGTTTTCGCAAAGGCAGCCTGGCGTATTTTGACGATCTGGAGGAATTTGCGAAGAGCGATGCCTTTGACGCAGTCTATCTGGCAAGCCCGAACTGCTGTCATCACGACCAGGCCATCGCCATGATGCGGGCGGGAAAACATGTGCTCTGTGAGAAACCGCTGGCATCCAATTACGAGGAAGCAAAGGAAATGTTTGCGGTGGCTGAAAAAGAAGGCGTGATCTTAATGGAAGGCATGCGTTCCATCTATACGCCGGGATTTCAGAAGATGACAGAATATATGGAGACCCTCGGACATATCCGCCGGGCGACTCTCCAGTACTGCCAGTACTCTTCCCGGTATGATAATTTCAAAAGAGGCATCATCGAGAACGCCTTTAAGCCGGAACTTTCCAACGGGGCGCTTATGGATATCGGCGTGTACCCGGTGGCATGTATGATCCGCCTCTTCGGTGCGCCAAAGAGCGTGAAGGCCGCGGGCGTCCGGCTTAAGGGCGGCGTGGATGGAGAGGGAACCATCCTTATGGAATACGATGACATGATCGGCGAGGCCATCTATTCCAAGATCACCGACGCAGCCGTACCGAGCCAGATTCAGGGGGAAGAGGGCTCCATGATGGTGAGCGAGATCGAAAATGTAAAGGATCTCCGCATCCGCAGAAAGACTGTAACGCAGAGCATCCATTTTGAGCAGTCTGATAATACTTTGAATTATGAGGCGGCCGCCTTCATAAAAATGGTAAAGACAGGAACCGGATGGGAGGCCGCCAGAGATATCACCCTGGAGACCATGAAAGTGCTTGACGAGGCCAGACGTCAGATGGGAATCGTGTTCCCGGCAGATGAGAAGACAGCTGAGGCGGCAGCGGAGACCGCGCCGGAAGAAGATAAGGCATCTGCCGGAGAAGCGGAAGCCGCCATGCCGGAGGAGAAGACGGAACAAAAACCGGAACCAGCGGCTTCAACAGAAGAAGAGAAGAGTGCAGAGCCGGAGGAGAAAGAGGGAGAATCCCCGGCAGAATAAAGAAAAGGAGAATGATAAATGGGAGGACAGACAGAATTTTTGGATGCGGTGCGGGAGCTGGAACGGCTCGCCCAGACCAATAATAATCATCTGAATATGGAAGAAATCCGTTCCTATTTTTCAGATATGAATCTGAAAGACGAGCAGCTTGATTATATCTGCCGCTATCTGGAAAGCCACCGGATCTTTATCGAAGACCGGGTAAAGCGCGGGCAGAATGAGATCGCTGACGAGGATGTCACCACCAGGGAGGATCCGCTGGACGCCGATATGGTGAACATTTATATGGAAGAAATCGGTAAGGCCAGTCAGGTCAGCGAGGAACAGGAGGAGATGCTGGTGCGCAAGCTCATCAACGGAGACGAAAACGCCAGAAATCTTCTCATCGAGGCCAATCTGGCCTACGCCACCGCCCTGGCAAAAGAATACACGGGGCGGGGACTTCTGCTCAGCGACCTGATCCAGGAGTGCAACATCGGCCTGATGACGGCCGTCAATGAGTACGAGCCGCGGATGCATGGCAGTTTCCGGAAGTATAAAGAAAAGATCATCCGCCAGTATGTGGAGGATGTGATGGCGGAATACAACCAGTCCACCCGGTCTGCCATGAAGATGGCCACCCGGGTCAACGAACTGAATGACCTGGCCACCGCTTTTGCCAAGGAGTACGAGCGGGAGGCGAAGCCTTCGGAGCTGGCGGAGCGCATGGGCATCTCCGAGGAGGAAGTCCGGGAGCTGATGAAGGTGTCACTGGACGCCATCGCGGTGATCGAATAGTGGGTGCGGCGCAAAATCGTCTTTCCTGCGCAAATCAGTAAAAAAATGTGCATGGTTTGACGGCTTGTGACATATAATTAGAAATGAGAAAGAGGCAATATGAGATACGAGGATGATGTAATTGAAGAGGTCAGGGAAAAAAATGATATCGTGGACATTATTTCCCAATACGTTTCCCTGAAAAAAAGGGGCTCCTCCTACTTTGGACTTTGCCCTTTTCATAATGAAAAATCGCCTTCCTTTTCTGTCAGCCGGGAAAAGCAGATGTATTATTGCTTCGGCTGCGGACAGGGAGGAAATGTGTACACATTTTTAATGGAATATAACCGGCTCTCCTTTGTGGAAGCATTGCAGGAACTGGCCAGACGGGCCGGAGTGGAGCTGCCCCAGGGAGAGCAGACGCCGGAGGAGAAGCGTCAGGCGGATGCCAGGGTGACTTTGAAGGAAATGAACAAAAAGGCCGCGGTATATTTCCACTACCTGCTGAAAAGTTCCCGGGGCGGGCACGCCATGGCTTATCTGAAAGGCCGGGGCATTTCCGACGAGATGATCAACCATTTCGGCCTGGGATATGCGGACATTTACCGGGATGACCTGTATCAGTATCTGAAAAAGCAGGGTTACAGCGATTACCAGATGAAAGAATCTTCTCTGGTGACCATCGATTCGGTGAAAGGCAGCTATGACAAGTTCTTTAACCGGGTCATTTTTCCCATCATGGACGTGAACCAGCGGGTGATCGGCTTCGGCGGCCGGGTCATGGGAGACGGCGAGCCCAAATACTTAAACTCCAGAGAGACCATTTTGTTTGATAAGGGAAGAAATCTCTACGGTCTCAACTACGCCAAGAGGACCAAGGAGAACTCCATTATCCTTTGCGAGGGATACATGGACGTGATCTCTCTGCATCAGGCGGGCTTTACCAACGCAGTGGCGCCGCTTGGCACTGCATTCACACCGAATCAGGCGATGCTGCTGAAGCGCTATACCGACGAAGTGATACTGTCCTTTGACAGCGACGGCGCCGGAGTGAAGGCCGCGCTGCGCGCCCTGCCAATCCTGCGGGAAAACGGACTCCGGGGACGGGTGCTTTCCATGAAGCCGTTCAAGGACCCGGACGAGCTCATCAAAGAAGAGGGTGCGGAAGGATACCGAAAGCGGCTGGAGGAATCGGAGCCGGGCCGGATGTTTGAGATGCTGGTGCTCTACGGGCAGTATAATCAGAAAGACCCGGAGAGCCGCACGGAATTTATCCGCGCCATCGCCAGAAAGCTGGCGGAGATCGAGGAGCCTGCCGAGAGAAATACCTACCTGGAGGCAGCGGCCAATCGTTTCATGATCGTCCGGAAGGACCTTACCGATCTGGTGAACCGGTACGGCATAGATTATCAGTACAAAAAAGCCAACGAGCAATACAAAAAAGAACCGGAAAGCCGGGAGAAGAAACAGGAGAAGAAGGAGCAGAATCACAGCCAGCCTCAGCGGATTCTCCTCACCTGGCTCACCGAACATCCGGAGATATATCCGTATGTCCGGCCCTATGTGAGTGCCGACGATTTTCTGAATCCACTCTACCATTCGGTGGCTATCATGCTCTTTGATCAGCTGGAGCAGGGACAGGCCGTGAATCCGGCGCGGATCATTAACCAGTTCACCGAGGCCGAGGAGCAAAAAGAGGTGGCGTCGCTTTTTAACGCCCATCTAAAGTACGAGACTTCCCCGGAAGACAGGGATAAGGCGCTCACCGATGTGGTGAAGAAGATCCTCATGACAAGTATCGAGGATGAAATGGTCCACACGGGAGATATCGTCCGGTGGCAGGAGCTTCTGACAAAGAAAAACAAGGTGCAGAAGCTGCAGCTTCATATAAATTAAAAATCACACAGAAAGAAAATACGGACAGGCTTTTTCAATACGTCCGGCAGTATACAGAAGAAAGAATAATTCAGAAAAAAACGGTTAGACTTTACTTAGTATATTGGCACATTTCTTATGGAGAGTGCCGACGCGGCGGCATGGCGCGGCAAAAAAGAAATTGGAGGGCGTATTTTGGACAGGGAAGAACAAACCTTTGGCAGTCAGTTGAATATTTTGTTTCAGAAAGCGGAAAAAAATAAAAATGTGCTGGAAATGCGGGAAATCAGAGAGGCATTTCAGGATGTTTCCCTGACGCCGGTGCAGCTGGAACGCATTGTCTCCATGCTGGAAGCCCGGAATATCGATGTGCTCACCGTGTCGGACAGCATGGATGAAGACCTGAGCGACCCGGAGGAGGAGATGGAGAGCGCACTGAACCTGATGGATTCCGAAAATGTATCCATGGAAGATCCGGTGCGTATGTATTTAAAAGAAATCGGAAAGATCCCTCTGCTGAAACCGGAGGAAGAAATCGAACTGGCCAAGCGGATGGAGCAGGGCGATGAATCCGCCAAACGGAGACTTTCCGAGGCCAATCTGCGTCTCACTGTCAGTATCGCCAAGCGTTACGCCGGAAGGGGCATGCAGTTTCTGGATCTGATCCAGGAAGGCAATCTGGGGCTCATCAAGGCGGTGGACAAGTTTGATTACCGCAAAGGCTATAAGTTCAGCACCTACGCCACCTGGTGGATTCGCCAGTCCATCACCCGGGCCATCGCCGACCAGGCCAGAACCATCCGGATTCCGGTGCATATGGTGGAGACCATCAACCGGGTCAACCGGGCGAGACGGGCGCTTCTGCAGGAGAAAGGACGGGAACCGACGCCGGAAGAGGTGGCTCACCGTATGGAAATGCCGGTGGAACGTATCCTGGAGATTTCCAAGATCTCTCAGGAACCGGTCTCCCTGGAGACGCCCATCGGCGAGGAAGAAGACAGCCATCTGGGCGATTTCATTCAGGACGAGCATATCCCGATCCCTTCGGAGGAGGCAGCCCATTCTCTCCTGCGGGAACAGCTCTGTGAAGTGATGGACACTCTCTCCGAGAGAGAACAGAAGGTGCTTTCCCTTCGCTTCGGTCTGCTGGACGGCAAACCCCATACTCTGGAGGAAGTCGGCAAAGACTTCCAGGTGACCAGAGAGCGCATCCGTCAGATTGAGGCAAAGGCTCTCCGGAAGCTCCGCCATCCGACAAGAAGCCGCAAACTGCGGGACTTTCTGGATATGTGAGAGGATCCCTGCCTTTGAGATACTGTCAGGAAGATAAAACGATATATCACAACAAGACGCATTATAGAAATACACGTTAAATACGGAGAAAAAGAGATGGAATTATCAAAACGTTTACAGACCGTCGCCATGGCGGTGACCCCGGGAAACAGGATTGCCGATGTGGGCACGGATCACGGCTACGTTCCTATTTATCTTGTAAAAAATGGACTCTGTCCGTCGGCCTGCGCCATGGACGTAAACAAAGGCCCCCTCGCCCGCGCGGCGGAGCACATCGGACAGGAAGGCCTCTCGGACAAAATCGCCACAAGGCTTAGCGACGGCCTTGCCGGTCTGTCGCCCGATGAGACCGACACCGTTGTCATAGCCGGCATGGGCGGCGAGCTCATCTGCCGGATTCTGAAAAACGCCCCTGAATTTTTGAAGGCGGGCATGGAATTCATCCTCCAGCCCCAGTCCGAATGGTTCAAGGTACGCCACCTGCTCCATGACGCCGGATACCACATTGCTGGCGAATGGTTCCTGAAAGAAGATGGCAAATACTACGTGGTCATAAAAGCCCTCCCGGCTCCCGCCGGACAGCAGGAAAGCTACCCGGACGAATTCCACTACGCCTACGGCTCCTGCCTGCTCCGGGAGCAAAACCCGGTGCTGCTGGAATATCTGCAAAAAGAACAGCAGAAAAAGAAGAGCATCCTGGCGCGCATGGCGCAGCCGGAAGAGGAAGAAAATATCCCGCAGATAACAGATTCCGAACAACAATCCCGGAATTCGCAGGAAGATCCGGAAAACACATCCGGTAAGTCCCGAAAAGATCCGGAACAAAACGCCATGAAACGCCGCCAGCGTCAAAAACAGCTGGAAGAAGAAATCCGGGCGATTGGGCAGTATCTGAGAGAGACAGTCTGAAAATATCACTAAACTTATTAGAAATATGTACAAACTTGATACCTTTCGTTGTAATAGTGTCAAGTTTGTATAAGAACAGAGTTTTGGAGAAAATCCAAGGCTCTTTTTTTGTTGCATGTCCTTTCAATCATAACAATGTCTCCGTATCATTACAAAAACAAAAAGGCGAAAAAAGTAAATTAGAATTATTGTAATGGAAAAATAAACTTTTTATAAAACTTATAATGATTCTATTGAAAAAGTGCAAAAAATGTGCAATATTACATAATAAGAAAATGTGTATTTTTCTGCATAAAAAGGTAATGAAAATTACCACGAAAAACGTGGAAAGGAGAGGTTAGCATGAAAAAAAGAAATTTCTGGGCCAAATGCATAGCATTCCTGCTGGTTGTTGTCATGGTCTTAAGTGAGCAGAATATCACTACTCTCGGCGAG
The DNA here is from genome assembly GCF_002161065.1 of Eubacterium sp. An11. GTDB lineage: Bacteria > Bacillota > Clostridia > Lachnospirales > Lachnospiraceae > Anaerobutyricum > Anaerobutyricum faecale. Next base: position 16,851 of record NZ_NFLV01000030.1, read on the forward strand.
ACCATCGGCAGCTACGCACAGGAGCGCATGACTGGCAGCTCAGAGCAGGAGACGGAAAGAGCAATTATAAAAGAGGACTCTTCTCAGGAGAGTTCTTCTGCGGATGGTTCGTCGTCCAGTTCGTCGGAGACGAGTCAGGCAGAAAGCTCAGTAAGCAAAAATGATTCTCAGAAAACGCAGCAGACGGATAACAATTCCGATGCGGGCAGCGCACAGACAGACCAGGGGACAAGTGCGTCTTCCGGGCAGCAGGCGCTGACAGACGGCGCTTCGGATGTGGACAACGCCGGCGCTCAGAATGAGAAAAAGACTGCTGATGACAAGAAAAACAATCGGCAGAATGCTCAAAAAAAGCAGAAAGCGAAAACAGAGGAGCAGAATGACGGACAGACCGCCGGTAATGAGAATGGTCAGGATAATGGCGGTAATAACGGTGAAAATACCGGAGATAAAAGTGGCAAGACGTTTAAAGATGTTGCGGAAGAGAACTACGGAGATAATGGAACCCAGAAGACCGCAACCGTAACGATCACCAAAAGAGGAAACCGGAATCAAACGGATGTGAAAGCGGGAAGCACCATCAGCTATGAAGTCAGCTATCATTTGTTCTCGGCTGTATATTTTGACTACGGAGAACAGAGCCGACCGCTTTTTGATACTTATAATGATACAAAGATTATTCTTCATCTTCCGGATGGTTTGACAATTGATAAGGATGCAGAAGGTACACTGCAAAATGTTGTATCAATTACCGAACCACAAAAAGGAGCCCCAAATGACTGGATACTGGAATTAAATAATCGTATACAGGCAGATTCCGATAAAAGCGGAACCTTTCTTGTGAATCTTAAAGTCGATGGCAACGGAAGACTTGATGTCGGGCATGATTTCAATTTTGGAGAGGGTAATGCCCTTGCTGAAATTCAGACAAGCTTTACGATTATGGACCGTACCGGTACTACAGATAAGCCGGCAGAAGGAATAGAACCCTATACAAAAACGATTGGAACCACAAGTACTCTCAATGACCTGGAAGCAGTGACCGATGACAGTTGGATGATCGAGAAGGAAGCAAATGGATTTACGCCAAATGCCGACGGTACAGTAACAGTAAAATATAATTTATCCATAGGATTGAAAGGTACAACTGTCGAAGGAGACAATACAAAAGACAGTATTATCATAGACCCGGGTACATATGGACGGGAAGGACGTGCGACATTTAATGATAAAGTTACTTATGAATCTACGGATGGAACAGAAGTTAGTTACCCGGCCGTTAAGCTGACGGAGATTCCAACTGTGACGGGAAAAGATGGAAAACCAATCAACGCGAAAAGTATTACGGTCACTCCGTCTTTTGATGAGTTGTCTCCGATTACAGTCAACGATGGAGCGGTTCTTATTCCTATGGATACCTGCGAAGGTCAGACGACAGGCGCCACAGTAGATAAAGATGCTCCATATCTGTCAAACTATACGGTGGAAGTGGTATATGAGAATTATGAGGATAACTTTGTTGCTCATTATTATGATTCCAAGCAACAACAGCAGAAGCTGGACGTGGTAAATGAGGCGGATATTGAGTATCAGTTTAAAGGCGAGACAACGAAACAGACATATGATAGCAAAGCCACACAGCCGGTCGGAGACGTAACAAAACCGGCAGCAATTAATCTTAGTAAACATATTGTGGATTATAAAACGAATACGTCAAAAGTGTACAGTTGGGCGAACTTTTCCAATGATCCGGTCAGTGGAGCGGTTACGTATGAGATTAAAACAAGTGACGGCAAAGTTCCAACTCTCTATCAGTATGATGAAAAGACAGGAATATATAGTCCAATCAGGAATGTTGACGGGAGCGATGACGGAAAGATAGTCTTTGATCCGGCACAAAAACAAAATCAGGAAAATGCATCTGGTCTGGTGACTGTATATCTGGATCCGGGGACTTATACAATCACTGAAACAGATATGCCTGATAATACTGAGAAAATACCTGCGACAGAAAATGACGAAGGCAAAAATTCTGATTCTAAAACAATAACAGTTGCTGCCGATCAGACGAAAGATGTTGTCTTTTATAATAAAGAAAAACTGGGAGACATCACGATTCATAAATATGGACGAAAAAACGGCGTGGATAGTCCGCTTGCGGGAGCAACCTTTGGCATCTATACGGATTCGGAATGTACTAAGCCGTATGCATCTTATAAGGATGGAGTGCAAACTATCGCCGACGGTACAGCGACATTTGCGAGACTTCCGTATGGTACATATTATGTGAAGGAAACAGAAGCTCCGACAGAATATATTAAAGATACGGAAACGTACACGTTTACGATTCCAACAGATAACAATGTTACCTTGAAAGAAAACAGTATCAATAAATACAATCGGGCTCCGGTTGAACTGCGGAAACAGATGTATAATCCAAATGAGACAGGAGATAACAAATATGTAAATGTCACAGCTGCGGAAGCCGGAAATTTTGCCAATTGTTTTGAGGTGCAGAAACAGAATGAGAATGGTACATGGACTCTTCTCACAGCCTCAGGGTTGGGAGTATCAGAAGGTGCTTATCCGTTGTCTCTGAATCAGACAGGAAAAATCAGTCTGAGTCTTCCGGTATACAAAGATAACGGAACGACAGTTATTACGTATCGGTTCAGAGAAACCTTGCCGGATGGCTGGCACGCTGATAGTGAAGATACAACTGAGGAGGCTGGTAAAAGATTCGCATATTCTGAGCCATTTACTCTTGCGGAGAAGATAGGTAATTCAGACGCAGACCCATATACCGTTACGATGAAAAATGATCGAAATGGCAGTATTGAGCTGACGAAGGAGTTTTATTCCGCAACGGCTTCCGGAATGACAAAAAATACGTCTGCGGACCTGTCAGCATCCTTTGATCTATATTATAAAAACGGGCCAGATGGGAAACTGGTAAAGTATAATGAGGAAGGCTCTTATACAGTAACAGCAGCAAAGTCGTTAACTATCTCTGACCTGCCTCGGACAGAGACGATAAATGATGTAACGTATGACAGATATTATTATCTTGTGGAGAGTGCAACGGAAGATGGATATGCGCCGTCTGCTACAGCAGATTTAAGGGGAACAAATACAGCAGAAAGAACAAACCTGTCTGTTGGAGAGGGTGGAACTGATGTTGAAGCTTATGGTCCGTTTAATTTTACAGAAACCTTATCACAGGATGAAGGTGGGACAGGAAGGATTGAACTGGCACAGTCGGTTACTATCACCAATGTAGAGCAGAAAGTTCCGGTTGTAGTAAAAAAAGAAGATAGTTACAAAGGTACTTATGTCAGTGGAGCCAAGTATAAGATTTATAAATACGATGGTGATAATGCTGAGGATGGTTATAAAGGCGAACTTGTAACAACTTCATCTGATCAAAATTATCAGGGTGAAGATATTCCTTCCAACGGAGATCTGACAACACTGACGCCGGGACAGAAATATGTTATAGAGGAATCTTTTGTACCTTCAAAGTATACTTTTGATTCCATAATAATTGGTACTCAGACATCCACTACTACGACGGCAGTGATCGATTTAACTGATACCAATAAAGTAGATACCAATACTACACCTGTTAATGTTGTTATCAAAAACAAACCGGATCCGACATTTACGGTAACTAAAATAAAAGATAATGCGGTAGGTGACAATGAAGAATTAAAGGGTGTAGAATTTGAGGTATATACCAAAGATAATTCAAATGTTTTCCAACGTGTGCAAGGATATGATGGTAAGAATTTGACCATCAAATCAGGAACAGCTACATCCATTCCGGCGGGAACCTATTATTTAAGAGAAGTAGCGGATAGTAAAAATGGTGTCCTTGATCCGTCAAAATATAATTCTTTATATAATGGTGGAACTTATGATGAAACTACTCAAAGTTTTTACTTTGGCCCATATGAAATCAAACACAAGGAAAGTGAGCAGGCGCAGATCAAGGAAACTATAACAAACTACTCCGATAAAGGAGCAGTAGAAGTTACCAAATACTACAAGACTACAAGTGGAACGGAGTCGCCTCTTGCTAATGCTACGCTTACAATATATGAAGTTGTCAATGGAGTGGAGAAAAAAGTTAAAGATGTAATTAGTGGTACAAATGGAAAGGCATTATTTGTTGATCTTTCTATTTATGATGAGCAGGGCAATCCGATTACTTATAGAATTAGGGAAACAGCGGCTCCGGACGGGTATACCATCAGTGATGAATATTTGGACGTGACATTGAAGCCGGGTGAGACGGTAACTACACAAAAAGTAAATAATGAGGATGTCGAACTCAAGATTGTCAACCAGCCAGAGACAACGCTCTACGTAAATAAAACTTATCATAATATATGGGAGAATAAATTTACAGATAAGTCATATTTCTTACCGGGTACTGTGATTGCTCTCTACAAATACAATACAGAGACAAAAGTCTATGATTTGCAGGGCACAGAGACCACAGACGAGATGGGCGATGCAATCTTTAGGGGGTTGACACAAAAAGATAAATATATCGCCATTGAGGTTTGTGTTCCGGCAGGTGAAGAATACAAATATCTGGAGCCGGATGGAAGAAAAAGTTATCTGAATGCAGATTACTTGCAAGATGGATACTTACCACCAACATTAACTAATCAACAGCTTATCGAAGGAAACTATAGCTATGTAACAAAAGAAGTCAATCCAGGCAACCCAATATTGGTATATCAGGGAGATAGCTATAATTTACTCAATGAGGAACACTGGGCACAGCTTCATATCCATAAATTTGTTACAGATAAAAAAGATGGCGAACCAGACAAAAAACGAGATATTAACAACGCCGAGTTTACTCTGTATATGCAGGTTGTAGATTTGAAGGGGCAAGATCCGAAAGATGTGAGTAATCCAATTTCTCTGGGATATGACTCGTCACATCCGGAATATTATACAAAGATTGGCAGTTACTCCAGCGGAACACTCTACGATACCGAAGGGAATCGGATGAATGGATGGTTCGGAACAGATATTTTAAAATCTGCTGATAATGTCGTATATTGGCTCGTGGAGACGGACGCCGGAATCGGAGCGTCTATTAACCCGGAAAATGTAGTAACACTCATCCACAGGAATGGAACATATTATAAGAACGATACAAAGAATTATTCTTATGTAGAAAATGGAGAAACAAAACCTTGTCCTGAGGGTCAGCCAAATGCAACAATGACGTATATGGATGACCAGGTGACAGAAGAAGATTTTGAGAATATTCCAGAATATGGTCCTGGGTATGCACAATTTTCCACGGTACGAATTGCCAAATGGCAGGGCGCGATGGATGAGAGTGGTCAGAGAAAAGAAGAATTTTCACCTCTTGGTAATGCGAAGTTTGAAATCTGGCTGACAAATGAGGAAGGACAGGAGTATGAACTGCTGGATACAGTGACTACAGGTCTGGACAATAATTTTGGAGCGGATGCAAGTACAGATACTGATTCCGACGGGGATACGAATAATAATCCAAATGCTAACCCAATCAGTGGATGGGCGTCCTCAAAAGCATTTGTCTGGAGCCAGATGGAACAGTTAAGAGCAAACTATCCAGATGCCTTTGTGGACGATGAGAAGGGAAATCACTATGTGCGGATTGCCATCAAGGAAACCACACCGCCAACCGGTTTTATGACGGAAAAACAGACGGTTTATATGTACATGTTTTTCCAGAACAGTACCAATGAAACTACAGAAGTATTTAATGACGCATATTATGTTAAAACTGCAGAGAATATTGTAAATTTAGCAGAAGAACAGAATGGAATCCAGTGGGCTTTTTATCCGACCATGAAAGACGGAGATGAATATAAAGTAGTTGATAGTGACAAGTTTGGAACAGGAGCACCTGTTTCATCAACATCACAGTTCCGTCTGGTCAACTGGCCGATTGACACTTATGCTGTGACATTACAAAAATATGGCTATGATGTAAAAAATGATAACCTGGGTAAGACATCGAAAGAGTTAGATACATATTATACTTCGGGTCAGACTGACAGAAAACCATTGTCGGTGACAATGAAACTGGAACGCTACAACAACGAAGAAAAAGAGTGGAGACCATATACATTGGACGGTGATACAAATGGACGATTCCAGACAGGAAGAGATGGTTCTTATATATTCCGGAATGGATTGCCAGTGGGTCATTACCGCATCACTGAGGAGACGCCAGACCCAGCTTATGAGAATATCTACGATGGCAGCACGATAGAAAGGGCTGCCGGGGAAAAAAATGCAAAAGCATATTATTTCCAGGTAGTAGACGATAATCTGAATCTTACCATATATAATCCGAAGAAACAGTCTTTGACTATAAAGAAAACGGATATGGATGACAATCCGTTATCTGGTACGACATTCACTCTCACAGAAGAGGATGGCACAGAGATTACATCTACTAATAAAGGAGAAGAAGATCCTACTCAGGTATTAAGCAACATCGGTTCGGGTACTTACGTATTGTCTGAGACGCCAGGTACCAGATATACAAATAGTTACTTTGCATCTTATTTCGCAGCACAGTATGGAAAAATATCTGGCACAGCTGGAAGTATCAATCAGCTGGTTAATGAAGTAGAGATCAATAATGAAACGAAAAAAGGTATTTTCTTAGGCTATACGACCACATTGGAAGAAGACGGGAACGAAGCCAATGTAGTTGTAAATAGCAAAACAGATATCTATGATTATGGTATTTCTGAAAGTAACGATGGCATTGATTTAAATATCAAGAACCCGAAAACGGTAGCTTTCGATATTAAGAAACAAGATGCACAGGATAATACGGCTTTACCAGGAGCTGTCTTTGAAGTAAAATATTTGGCTTTTAATAATGATGCAATTAATAACGATGCAATCTATAATACCTTAGCAGAAGCAGCGGGCGCAACAATTGCTGTCAATAGCAGTGATTTTGCTAATGTTACTGCCACAACGTATACTACTGGAGAAGGCGGAATTGCAGCAGTGACAGGCAATCCGGGTATCTATCAGATTAAAGAGACGACAGCTCCATCTGATTACGACCTCACGGAAACGGCGCCGAAATATGTTGCCATGACCGGAGGATTAAATATCAAGAGCGTCACTGTAGATGGAACTGGTATTCCGGTTGACAGGAGTACTGTGGAGGAAACACAGAAGTCAGATAATGATGTGACAATCGAGTTCCGTGATAAGAAGAAAGTCAGCCTTACAATCATCAAAATGATCAGAAACAAAGAGGATGGTGCAGAAGGACAGCTGGCGGTCAGTGGAAATCCAGAGTTTACATTTAACCTGTATGAAGATAATCAGAAACAAAAATTGGCAGGAACCGCAGAGATTCAGTGGTCTGTAGATGGTGAGAACAAAGATACGATTACCGGGTTAAGTCAGGGTAAGACTTATTATCTGGAAGAGATATCAGGAGAAAACTATGAGGTGTCCGCTTTGAAATTGAATAATAATTCGATACAGGACAACGGAGGATTATATACCATCACCATACCAGATAATAGTTCGGCTGAGGTTACAGTCACTGCGGAAAATACTTATCTGCGTGGTAAGATTTCTGTACGTAAAGTAGACGGTAGCACGGGAAATGTGCTCCATGGAGCAGAATTTGAAGTGTTCCGTCTGGATACAGAGAAAAGTGAACAGGGAGAAACGAAAGTTACGGAAACTCCGATGCCAAATATTGCGCTCGCAGAAGAGGGTAGTACCGGCGTATATTCGGCGGAAGTTCCGCTGCGCAGTGAGGCAGGAGAAACTTTCCGTATCCGTGAAAAGGAAGCTCCAACCAATTATCTTCAGGATACTGAAAGTTATATTGATATCACTGTAGAACCTAGACAGATCATGGAAGCGCCTGATCTGCATAATGTAGATGGGACATGGCCGTATGCTTCGGGAGACCGTGACGAAAATAACAAAAACATGCTCGCTAATCAGAATTTTCCGAACTACAATGGAGCCTGGATTGATATTACAAAATATGATGATATCTACGCGGCACAACCTTCCGCGACGCTGGGAGGAGCGGTATTTACATTGTATGAATATAATGCAAATACAGAAACATGGAGCAGCGCGGGGTCACAAACTACATCGACGGAAAATGGCGCACTTCGATTTGTAGTAAGAGGCGGAACGCAGTATGCGATTGAGGAAACTTCGGCTCCACTAGGATATAAAGGACTGGACAGTATTTATCAGCGGAATACAGAGACCGGCGCAGATGAAGCAGTTGCTACAATTAAAGCGAAGATGACCAACGGAGAAGAAAAAACTCTGTATCAGATTAATAACGGAGCTGCAGTAACTGCGGGTGTATCTTACGCATATGATGCTTATAATATTCCATATCAGTCTTTGCGGATTGAAAAGGAAAATGCATTAGACCCGACAACGAGATTGACAGCTCAGGCAGACGTCTACGAGTTGCCGGATAATGTTAGCCTAAACTCTGATGAAGATGTATTAAAGTATCTCCAGGGAACACTCACAGGAACAGAAGAAGAGCCGAAGGTGCCGACTCCGGTTATCCCGGATGTTGAGGTCAATACGAATGGCAGTGATGGTACGGATCATCTTTACACTTACGCTGACGGTATCAGTGACCCACGGCTTAATGGAGCTATTGTAGCAGGTAAGTCGTACCTGGTTGTGGAAAAAACAGCCAGCGTCAGTCAGATTCGCGACAATGACGATGTAGAATGGTATGGCATTGTTGATGTGCCTGAAAATAGTAATAAAAATGGTTCTTATATTGTTACCCTGAAAAATATTGAAGGGGCAGCGACACTGTCATTGTCAAAGACGGCAACACCTGATAAATTTGAAAGTCTCTTTACTACAGAGTCTACAACAGTACATTATACAATTACTCCGACAGTCAATAATACACTGCCGCTGGATACATTTGTTGTGAATGATACAGGATTGACAGCGTATAATGGAAATACTCAGCTGACAGACACAGACACGCTGACCTATCTTAAAAATGGCTACTCTTTGACAGAGGTAACGATAGGCAAAGCAACACATGAGACAAAGGGATATGCTGTTGAGAGTGATGGAGCCGTGGATAAAATTACAGCGGAAGTTACTTTCTATGATTTTGATGGAAATCCAATAGGTGAACCGGAAATTCTGGATGTAAGCAATACGGATGCAAAAGCAATTCCGGATAGTGGCAAGGCGGCACGTGTGTCTGTAAAATATTATTCGACAGATTTTAAGGAAGCAGCAGGGTATGATCTCGGAACTAATTTTAAACCGGGTGATATAGATATTACAGCTGTGATTGATCAGCAGAGCGGCGGTAATGGCAAAAAAGAAATTGACCGAATCCGCAATACTGCGCAGACGGTAATGAAATATTATCCGTGGGATGTGTCCGGTAACAAAGCAGGACAGCCTACAACAGAAGAAAAGTCGGCATATGCGGATGTTGAATTTGAAGCACAAAAAGGCGCAAAGATATCTGTTACTAAGGACATTGTTTCTACACAAGAGGGACAAGAAATTAAAACTGTGAATCTTCAGGATACAATAACCTATGAAGTAGAGATATCCAATGCTGCGGATTCCGGCGCTGCGTTAAAGAATCCATATATCGTGGATTACCTTCCACAGGGTTCTTCCTGGGTAGAGTTCGACAGCGTGAATCCGGTTCAGCTGGTAGATGAGGACAATACCGGTCTGACTGTCGTAGATGCTCCAAGGGAAACTAAAGATGGAGAAAACGCGGTATTTGTTTATCTGAATGGTAATCTGGAACCAGGCAAGAGCGTAAAAGTACAGTTGAAGGTTAAAGTGGAGAATACAGTGACTTCTTATGGAACGACCATGTATAATTATGCTTTTGTGGGAAGTACAGAAAAAGGAGCGCAGACAGATAAAAATCCTCAGGAAGCTTCTTTTATGACGAGTAGTGGCGATTGGGCGCCAACTATAGACAGTATTCTGAATGGCTGGCAGATGTCAGAGCCACGTAAAAATGCATTAAATACAATGCTGGAAGCTCAGCAGCTGAACGGCGGCGGATATGTTTCCGGTTCCAGAACAGTGAACTGGGCGGGAGATTCGGATGTAGTTCTTGTTAAGTCGGCATACGGAGATGCTAACAGTGAAGATGGCTACAGCACGGATATTTTGTCAGAAGTAAGTAACGGTGGTACAATGCACTACAGACTTACCGTTTCCAATACGTCAATGTTAAATGGTGTTACGAAGTTTTCTGTCATTGATATTCTTCCAAATGTAGGAGATATGACGTCCGGAAATTCATCAAGAGGCAGTGCTTGGGCATTGAATTTCGGAAAAATAGATAATATATATATTGGACAGACAACTGAAGATGAAAATACCGGAACAGTGACAACTCCTGATCCTGTATTATCGGATCATTATAGAGTTTATTATTATACAGGAGATTTGAATACTGCCGGATATATGAATCTTTATAATCAGGTAGAAAGTATTGACTTTGATACTCCTCCGGCTGCGGAATCTGGCTGGGTAACATCAATAGATCAAAACAATATAGGTCAGGTCAAGGCATTTGTCGTGGTAACTGATGATACGGTAAGACTGAACAATAATGAAAACTTAATTATCGAGTATACAGCAAGGGTAAATAATGGTACAGAGTGGAATGATGAAATTCTGAGCAATAACTCATGGCAGAATGCTGTAAACAGCTTTTCATGTAGCTACAGCAGATATGATTTATCTAGTCCATCCTCTGCTTTAGTTAAAGCTGGTATCATTATGGGTTCTAATCAGGTATCTGCGACAATCATGCCGAAATCGGTCAGTGTTGGCGGGCAGCTGTGGATTGACAAAGACGGTGATGGTGTAAGAGAAGAAGGAGAGTCTCTGGTTGAACAGAAAGATACTAATGGAGAAGGTCAGTCAGAAACGGTGAATAATTTCGAAGGTAATTATCTGGTTGGGCAATTATTGAAGAACTTCAATATCAGACTAGATACATATAGCGGAACAAAAACAACTTCTGATGGAAGAACCCCATATAACAAAGGAGACACATGGCATGGAACATATCTGTTCTCTGATTTAAACCCTGCTATGCTGAAAACGGGTATCACCGATGAAGCGGCTTATCCAAACCAGAATTCTGGTCTGTTCCCTGGCGGAGAAATAGATCCGTCCAAACTGAAAGGTTCAGCACCGAACACCTATGAACTTATTGCAGATTTGGGAGGCGTGGATGGATTTGAAGTGACATCAGTTGGTAAAACCAGCGGAAAATCCAGAGATCCGGAAAATCCTGATAGTTTCCATCCGGAAGGGGGAGACGAGACTACAGATAACAACTTTGTGGTGGATGGTTCCATAACTCGATCTGAGAGATTCTATCTTTGGGCAACAGATTCTGATTATGATATGACCAAAGATATTGGCGTTGTTCTGAAACGTAATCTGGTCATTACCAAACAGGCAGAAGACACGAAAGAGCCGATAGAAGGAGTTATCTTCAAAGTTTATGGTCCGTTTGATGAAGATGAGACCATTACGGTGGACAAATTAAAGAATGCAAAGCAGCAGTATACAGACATGACAGATGCTCAGGGCAAGGCAACCTTCAGCAATCTCCTTTGGTACAAGAAATATGTTATCGTGGAAGAAAGAGTACCGGAAGGGTATGAACTGGACGGCGCTTTTGCGAAAAAGACAGAGGATGATAATAAGGCTAACTTGTCAGAATTGACCTTAATAACAAATGATGAAATCCTTAAAGGAAAGCCTGCATGGATTCTGGGCGTGCCGGATGATCGGGCTCAAGACGCCACAGATGAGGTCACTGTCACCAATAAGAGGACAGCTACAGAGACGTCATTAACTGCATCCAAAACATTTACAAAACTTGGTGTGGAACAGTCTCTGACAGCGGATCAGTTTAAATTCTCTTTGTGGAAGGAATACCCGGGAGAAGGCAAATTACCAATTAAGACAAAAGGAATAGATGTAAATGGTAATGTAACATTTGCAGCAAGTGATTTTGACGATACTGCAAAAGAGTTGACTTTCACCAGTGAAGGAACATATACCTATTACATCACTGAAGAGCTACCTACCGAGGCTCAAGGGGCAAATCCATATGAGGGCATCAAGTACGACGAAGCCATTTACAGGGCAACGGTCAATGTAAAATGGACAGACGGAAAAGGATTAGGAGTAGAGTCGGTTACTTACGAAAAGAAGGTAGGGGATGCTTGGGCGACTGTTGGAAGCGGTGAGACTCCGACATTCACCAACGAATACACTGCTACCGGATTTTGGACGCCGGAAGGCACCAAGACGCTGACGGGAAGAACCATGAAGGCGGGAGAGAAATATACTTTCTATGTTAAAGATAAAACAGGTAAAGTAATTTCTACAGGAACGGCAACTGGTCAGGAAGGACAGCAATCAGCCGAGATAGTATTTAACAACAAAATTGAATATGATCTCAATGATGTGGGGAAAATCTACACTTATACTATTAAGGAAGATAAGGCAGGACAAAAGGTTTCAGGTGTAATTTATGATGATAAGATTTACACAGTGACCGTAACGGTAACGGATAACGGAAAGGGAACTTTAGTGCCACATGCAACCTACAAGGTTGGTGATACTACAGCTAATCAGGCGGACTTTACCAATATTTATGAACCAACCCCAATTACTTACACACCGTATGTTTCAAAGACTCTTACCGGTCATGAACTTCCGGTCAATACTGAAAATAAGAGAGAGAAAACATTTACTTTCAGTTTGAGTAAGGGTTCGTGTAATCCAGAAGATGGAGTTCAAATGCCGTCAACTGAGACATTGGAAATTCCAATTACTAAGGAATCTAGTGCGGATGTAAGTGATGTAAAGAGTTTTGGTGCTATAACATTTACAAAAGCTGGCACTTATACCTTTACGATTAATGAAGAAAAAACAGATGAAGTTGGAGTTACTTATGATGAAACAGTTTGGACGGTAACAGTAAAGGTTACAGATGATAAAGAAGGAAAGCTTACTAAAACTGTGACTTATACAAACAATAAATCGCAGCAGGCTGTGACAATAACTGGCGATACGATACCGTTTACTAACAGTTATCAGCCAACTCAAATAGCGGTACCGCTGAGTGTATCCAAAGCGGTGGAGGGCGCTGATATGCCGAAATCACAGACCTTTACTTTCAAATTGAGTATGAATGGTCAAAATGATGGTTCGGTAAGCATTCCGCAAGAAGGTATAACAAAAGAGGTTACTGTATCGCAGACTGGCGAAGCAAGCCGAGAGAAAGTAACGTTTGATCCAATTACTTTTACGAAAGCAGGAACGTATACCTTTAAGATTGAAGAGACAGCCATTCTTCCGGACGGATATACAATGCCGACGCCGACCAGATACGTGCAAGTTGTAGTATCGGATAATAATGGTAGATTGCAAAGCAGTGTGGCATATTACCTGTCAGATCCTGCTGTAGTGGATGGAGACAATACGGCATCTCGTTTTACTAACAATTACCGAACGGTAGATGCAGACTTTGCCCCGAAAGTGATAAAGACTCTGAACGGCGACATTCCGGCAGGAACAAAAGAATTCCAGTTTAAGATTGAGAACATCTCCGGAGATCAGACAGGTTTTAGTATAACGAACGCAAACTGTGTTGTTGGTTATGCACAAACTACAGGTGATAAAGAAGCATATTTTGAGCCAATTACATTTACCAAAGCAGGTGAATATAAATTTAGAATTGAGGAAATCCCTACAGATGCCGATGGCAATAAGGGGTATGCGTATGATGATTCTAAATGGATTTTGACAGTCAATGTGGTGGACGATCCTGATGATAATGATAATCATCTTAAAGCGACTGGCACTTATGTCAAAGAAAATGGATCTGGTTCAAACAATAATGCAGCATCCTTTACAAACTCTTATGATGTAACGCCTGACACATACGCACCTAAGGTGAAAAAAATCATCACTGGCGCTGACATACCGGCTGGAAGAAAAGATAAGTTTGACTTTACATTGACATACAAAGATGCAGACTCTGCTTACGCCGGTGAAGATGTAACAGGCAGTGTGAAATATGGCAGTGACGTTATGTCGGTCAATGATGTGAAGAATCTGACGATGACAGGCAGTGGTGAAAACAGTTTCGAAGAGCTGACATTCACCAAAGCCGGAACTTACACCTTTGAAATTAGTGAGACTAAAGGAAATCAGCCTGGATACCAGTACGATGACTCTACATGGACATTGACAGTGACCGTAGTAGATGAAAACGGTGTACTTAAAGCGACGCCGTCTTATACAAAGACCGGTGATAAATCAGACACCCAGGCCTCCTTCACCAACACTTACTCTGTAACACCTGTTGACTTTATTCCTAAGGTGGAGAAACAGTTCAGTGATGACAGTGTAACAAGACCGAGAGCCAAAGACTTCAAGTTCACATTGACTGCAGATGTCAAGAACCCGGCAGGCGGCGCATTTACAGGAGTGACTGACGTCGAAGAAGGCACGGAATTGACAGGAGAGAACAACACCCCTACAGCTACGGTAAATGGAGCAGGAACTGTCGACTTCAGCACTATTACCTTCAAGCGGGCTGGCACCTACACCTTCTGGATCACGGAGAATGAAGGCGAGGACCTTGGCTACACCTATGATGACTCCGTATGGACGCTCACCGTACAAGTGAATGATATCGGCGGAGCGTTGCAGGTAACAGATAATGATGTGACCTATGAGAGTGATGATACGGCGGTAGAGCCGAATAACGAAAACGCAGTATTTGTAAATGAATACCATTACGTGGCTTCTATTGTTATTAATAAGGAAGTACTTCGCGGCGATGCGGCTTACGAGACCGATGATGTCTTCTACGCAGGTATCTTCCGCAAGGTTGACAGCACAGACAATGGATCTGGCGGCCAGGACGGAGATGCCCAGGAAGGAAGCGGCACGACAGGAAGCACCTATGAGCTTGTAAAGAATGTGATCGTTGATGATAAGACTGTGGAGAACGGGGTTGTTCAGCTTGTAAACAACAGCAGCGTGGAAGTTTACGTTCCGCTGGGCGGCGAGGAACAGACCGAAGCGGTTACCTATTATGTATTTGAGACTGATGCAGACGGACATCCTCTGGTAAGTTTCGATGCAGAAGGAAATGCAGTGTATAACCAGCCGTTTACCTATGAGATTTCCTCACAGAGTACAGGCGAGGACGGAACGGTCAATGACCGCGGCGAAGTCTATGTGACGGCAGAGGCTGCAGGAGCACATCCGGAAGTGACCATTACCAACAGAGCCACCAGTGTATCCATTGAGAAGAGAGATACCAGCGGCAATCCTCTGTCGGGAGCGGTACTGGAATTATGGAAACAGGCAGATTCTGTGGATGCCGGTGTGGAAGCAGATGCAGACCGGACAAAAGCGGACAATGGAGATATTCTTTTTGAGACCTGGACTTCGGATGGTACCCCTCATGAACTGACAGCAGAGCTGGCAGTAGGCGGAACCTATTATCTGCATGAGGCACAGGTGCCGGAAGGATACCTGCAGGCAGCGGATATTCTGTTTACGGTTGAAAACGGTGAGCCGATCACCTTTGTCATGGAGGATAAGGATCAGGCGGGCATGCTGGGACAGATCCAGGTGACCAAACGATTAAGCACCATAGACGAGACAACCTTTGATAATATTGACCTGGTTGCAGCAGATGCAACCTACTATGTGGGATTGTTTACTGACGCTGAAGGAAAGCATCCGTATGGCTCTGACTATGTGAAAGAGATTCATATACAAAATGCATCGTCAGGAACAGTAACTTATGACAATCTGCCGTCCGGAACCTATTATGTATTTGAGACACAGCAGGATGGAACCGTGATCCCTTACGGAGAGCTGCAGACCATCAATGCGGAAAGCGGCGAAGGATTTGCCTGCGTGGGTGATGGCGCTGAGGGAGGCGCAAAGGAAATCACCCTTCAGCTGGATGCAGGCACAGCAACCGGCAGTACAGAGTTAGAAAATGTATATTATGGAACTCTGCCGGAAGGTTTTGCATATCAGGGTCAGATCATGCTCACGAAAGCGATTGTCAAAGACGGAGCGCCTGCTGACAGCGATGATACTTTCTATGCGGGAATCTTTACCAGCGAGACAGAGACTGCGCCGTACAAGGTAGTGACTCTGGAAAATAACGGTACAGTTACCGTGGAAGTTCCTCTGGGCGGTGAAAATGGCATGGATCCGGTTACTTACTATATCTATGAAACAGATGCCAACGGAAACAAAGTGGATAAGGATTCCTTCGCTTACACAGTAAGCGGAGAAGGAACCGTGGCGCTGGATATGAATAGCACTGTGGGAACCCGAACCATTATCAACACCATAGCGTCAAGCTCAGAACCAACCAGAACGATTCGTGAGACCAGCGATAAAGATAACATTTCCAGCAAAACAGATAAGGGAAGTACAGCAACGAACCGGAGAACTTCATCTTCGAAGACTGGTGATGATACACGAACCGGATTATACATTCTGTTCTTTGCGGCAGCAGTTGTCGGTATTGTCATCACTTTACGGAAACGGAAAGAAGATATCTCCGAATAGTTGAGAGATTTTTATGGAAATGTAAATGAGCAGGCCGAAGAAGATTGCCAAAACAACAGACAAAAGACCTTTGCAGAAACGTAAAGGTATCTGTCCCGGAGAGTAAAATCTCCGGGATGGAAATGAAATCAGTCAGAATGGCCGGAAGATTTCGACAAAAATATAAGACATTACGGAGGGGAGCCTCGGATTCAGAGAACAAAAACTCTGGACCGGGGCTGTTCCTTTTCGTGTCATTAATGATTTTTTGCTTTTTTACACCTATAAAAAGTAATGATTTATTGGTGAAAAAATTAATTTTTTGTAAATAATTTGTGTGTAATTGAAGACAAAAAGAAACTGTGCTAGTATGTGCCGTGGAAGCGATTTTTAGTAGAATTGCTTCATGGCACGATAAAAGGTGTTTTTGGCAGTATTGTTTGTCAGAGACATCATGGCATAAAAAATTCAGATGAAGTTAAAAAAGACAGGCCTATTTAAGGCGGGAAAGGCAGGCGGCTGAAAGGAAAGCAGAAAGAAGTTACCAGCATCTGAATATTTTATGACCGCCAATTTGACAGAAAGGAGAAAAACGTTTTGAAATTTTGTAAACATCAGACCAGTAACAAAAATAATCTGGCAGTAACTAACATGCGCAAAAAGCCGCTTCGTCTGCTGGCTGTTCTGCTGGCTTTCATCCTGACGATTACCCTTTGCCCGACAGAGGCACTGAGGGTGCAGGCGGAGGAAACCAATGACAGCCATATTATTAAAACAGACGGCGGAGCGGTGACCTGGGATTTTACAGATGAAAATGCTGCCATTTATCAGGAGTCGAAGAAGGATGGTTCGCTCAGTGTGACAGGAAACTTTAGTTTATATAAACAACAGCCGCAGCATGGAGCGAATATCGGAGATGGCACGGTATTTTCCATTCAAGTACCGGCTGGACAGACGACGCTGACTTTTGGTGTGTGTGGGTTTGGTTCTTCCAATGCAGATATTAGTGTAAATGGAGAAGTTTTGGAAGAAAACTTTTCTTTAAATCATGCAGCGACAGACGGAGAAGAATCTTCCATTCAGTACACTTCTGAATCTCCAGCGACGATTACTGTTACCATAACCGGCAATGGATACCTCCACTCCATTACCGCCAAAACCATCACGCCTCCGCAGGTGGCGACGGTCAGCGGTACAGTGACTATAGCTACGGGAGCAGCTGATTCTGCCGTTGGGGAGACGCTGATATTCACAGATGAAGAAGAGAAAACTGTTGAAACAGAAATTACAAAAGAGGGATATACAGTTGAACTTCCTATAAAGCATAAATACACGGTATCTTTTGATAATTCCGACATTTATGAAATCACAGGAGACAATACCATAGATTTGACCGGTGCTACCGATGGAAGTTCCGCGACCTATAACATTTCTTATCGGGTCATCTGGGATACATCGAAAGAATTTGATTTTACCATCGGTGATACCACTTACACCGTGACGCCGGGAGAATCTTCTTCGAAAGATTTTTCCGTGGAGGCAAGTGATGAAAAGGGCTCCGTGGAACTGGCCACAACCGATACAGCCATCATATGGGCAGATCTGGAGGGAGCCGGCTCAGGTAATCTCAGGTCGGACAGCATTACAAATGTCAGTGATAATGTGACGTATAAGATTTCGGGCAATACCATTACATTTACATATACAGACACAAATACTTCACCGGGAAAATATACAGTTCAGGTGAAAGATAACAGTGCGTCGGGAAAACCTCATGCCGATGGACAGAAAAAGACCTATGATTTCGGTGACGGAAGTGTCGTATCTAACCTTTATACCGGAAGCTATTCTATCAAAGGAGGAGCTTCGGTCAATTCCACCGACGGTCTGGTTACGGTGACAGGAAATAAAGGAATTAGTTATAATGGTTCCCACGGTATCATGATAGGTGATGGTGACCGGATCAGCGTGAAGGTGGCCGGAAATGCGGAGATTCAGCTGAAGCTGTGTTCTTATACAGCTCCGGGTAGCACCTTTAACGCGACAGTGACAGAAGGAAGTGGAACAGTGAATCCGACGTCGACTGATGCAAAAGTATCCGCGGACGGTGATACTGCCTCTTTCCAATATACCGGCGAAGCGACAACTCTGACTTTCACTTATAATGGAAGCGGTTCCGGCTATCTCCACGCCATGTCCGTGACCAATGAGCTGCCGGAGACAGATATTACAGAGCAGGAAGAAATGCCAGATATTCGGGATTACGGAGATACCGACGGCATGAAAGTTAACGCCCAGGGGCAGCGACTCACTCTGTCCCAGGAAGGCGGCAGTCTGGCAACAGGAGCGGCCTTGACAGATAATGTTGGATATTATGGTTTTGACGCTACGACTGCTTGTAACCGGCTGGAAGCAGATGTCATCGTCAACTCCTGCGGAAATTCTTCCGCCAACGGTGTTTTCTTTGGCGCCTTTAATGGAGAGGCCATTGAGACCATCGGCATTCGGAATTCAACCAATCTGAGAGGAATTTATTCAAACGCAAGTTCACAGATAAGTGCCAGAGGAGAGCAGAATGTAACCATCACCTCAGGTCAGAAAGTACACTTTACAGCAGAGAAAACGGCGGACGGCTTTGTCATTACGGCAACTCCGGAGGGCGGAGAAACTTACACTGTGAACAGTTCCGACAGTGATGCCCTGTTCAGCGGCGGTGTGAAAAATGCAGAGATTTCCTTCGGCTTCATTCTTGCCAACGCTTCTGTGACCGTCACCAATATGAAATATTGCGATGCTGATGGCGATTTGCTCTACGACCAGAATGCCTGCTATGAACCAATTGGAGAAGAGCCGGTTGTCACATCAGTGCAGGCGAATATTGCGGACACCCGGGATGCTATTATTGTCACCTGGGGAAGTAAAGAGGAAGCATACGGAGACGGACGCTATGTGATTCAGGTGAAGAAGAACGGTGGAGAATGGACAGATGTGGCGGAAACTACAGAATCTACCTATACATATCCAACAAAAGAAGCCGGAACTTATGAATTCCGTGTGGGCGGCAAACTGGGCAGCGAAGGTGAAGTGACTCAATGGGTACAGACAGAGAAGGCTTTAGACTTCCTTCCGGCACTGCCGACTCCGGTGGTAACGCTCACAGCCCATGAGAATTCCATCGATGTATCCTGGACCGTCTCCGATGGAGCAACACAATACGAGATATACCGATACTCTTCCGATGAGAGTGCGGAAAATGCCAAAGTGGTTTACACGGCAGACAGCACAGACGCCACCCTCTCCTGGACAGATACCACTGTGGAGAAGGAAATTCCTTACTATTATTATGTCATTGCCTACCAATACGGCGACACCGAAGAAGGTACAGGAACTGAAACGGATGGATCAAAAGAGATTAACTCCAGCAACCCGTCCGAGGCAGTCTGGGCCATGGCTTCTGCAGGCCATACCGGCGATTATGTCTATGAAGATGAGGCAGCCAAGATTACCCTCACAAAATGCCCGGATGCGACGGTATTCCAGAGCAACATTTCTATCGGCGGAACGGTGGACCGTGCCGGTCAGCTGAAAGCCAATGTCAACGGAAAGCAAGTATCCGATGAGAGAGTGACAGCAAACGGAACATTTAATATAAGACTCTCATTAGATGAGGGAAGAAATACTGTGGAACTTCTTTTCACAGACAGTGCCGGGAAGGTGACACGGCAGACCCGCAATTTTGTCTATCTGACTAACTATGATATGATCGTGGATGCCGCTTACACCGGAAAGGACGGAACAAAGGTGGACGGCGTGCCGACCTACAGCACTGTGCAGGCGGCAGTAAATGCAGTTCCGGCAGATAATACAGAGAGACAGGTTATCTATATCAAGGCAGGAGATTACGAGGAGCGGCTGGTAGTAGAGAACCCGTACATTTCTCTGCTGGGCGAGGATCCGGACAGAGTGCGTATCCATTGCTATCCGGCGGATTTGTATGAGAATAAGCCTGATAAATCTGACTATGAAGCGGGCGGAGATATGTCCAAACGCTGCGCTACCTATGTCACAGACAAAGCTGTCGGATTCTCCGCGGAGAATATCACCTTTGCCAATGATTATGTCTATGCAACGCCGGATGGAAAGAGCAACAAATCAGCCGATGCGCTGCGATGCGACGCGGAGGGAGCAACCTTTGTCAATGTGACCATTTCCGGTGTGCAGGATACATTGTATATGAATGCAGGACATCAGTATTTCTATCAGTGCCGCATTGAAGGACTCATTGACTTTATCTATTCCGGTGATAATGCCAGGGCGCTGTTCGAGGATTGTGACATTGTCTTTGTCTATGAGGCATCGCGTCGGGACAGAGGAGGTTACGTATGTGCGCCTAGGACAGCAGAGAATGCTACTTACGGACTGATCTTTAATAACTGTTCCATCACAGCAAAAGAAGGCTGTGTGGCAGGAATTCACTATCTGGCGCGGCCATGGGGACCGAATGCATTTATCTACTGGATTAACTGCTATATGGGCAGTGCCATCAACAAAGATGTGCCATATGATGACATGAGCGGCAACCTGTTCACAGCGGCAAGATTCTTTGAGTGTGGTTCTTACGGACCGGGCTATGCGGTCAACGCTGACAGAAGACAGATATCTCCTGAGGCAGCAAAGACGCTGTTGTCAGATGCGAGTCTTGGATGGGAGCCGGACAGCAAGGTGAAGAATGTCAGCGATGCCTATGTTGGCGACATGCCGGCCCTGGAAGAGCCGATCCCAGATGAGCCAGCGACAGAGGAACCAACCACAGAGGAACCGACCACAGAAGCACCGGAAGAAGAAACACCGACGATGGAAGATTCTTCTGCCACTTCACAGACTTCTTCTGTAAAGTTGACTGCCGGTATGCTGGTAGCCGATAAAAACAATGAAGCGGTGTACAGAGTGACAGGCAGTGCTTCTTCGGGTTATACGCTGACCTGTGTGCGGGCTTCCTCCAAACACGATGTGGTTGTGAAGATTCCTTCGAAGGTAACGGTAAATGGGGTATCTTATCCGGTGACATCCATTGCGGCCAATGCTTTTAAGGGACAGAAAACAATCAGGAAAGTGGTCATTGGTGCCAATGTAACAAGCATCGGGAAGAAAGCATTTAAGGGCTGCAGCAATCTTAAGAAGGTTGTGGTGAAATCTAAAAAACTTCAGACCGTCGGAGCAAAAGCATTCGCAAAAATCAATAAAAAAGCGGTGATAAAAGTTCCGAAGGGAAAAATGAAGGCCTATAAAAAGATATTTAAGAAAAAGACCGGTGTAAAGAAATCTATGCTGAAAAAATAATACATAATGAAAAAGGGCTGCATTGTGATATGCTCCCTTCTGGGTAGACAAGTGAAATAATAAAAACTTGTCACTTAGGAGGGAGTATATTTTATGCCTAAAAAGAAAATATCTGTTGAAGATAAGCTATATGCTGTA
>NZ_NFLV01000031.1 GCF_002161065.1 Eubacterium sp. An11
GCTTTTATGTATTCCCTGCGTTTTTCTGTATCAGAAGGAGTACGGTTTAGCCATGAACGATATCCAGACCGTGAAACGCCTAAATATTTCAGCATTCCGGAGACGGAGACCCGGCGATTGTGTTTTCTGGCAGCTTCCGTCTTTTCAGAAACCTCGAGATAAATGGCTTCTGTTATTTTCCCAGAATGCTGATAGCTTTTTTTAGCACATCAAGTGCATCCTGGGCATCACGGAGTTCGCGTTTCAGACGGGCAATCTCTTTCTGCTCATCAGAGGCGTAATTACCGGAGCCACGAACAGGGATATCGCCAGACTCCCGGAAATCCTTCAGCCATTTTGTCAGAGTGCTGTAACCCACACCGAGGTTTTGAGCACAGCCACGGACACCAAGCTCTTTGTGATCGAAATAATACTGGACTGCATCCAGTTTAAACTGTTTGTCATGTTGCTTTGCCATAATGAGATCCTCCTTCAGTACGATACTTCTATTATGTCATGTATTGTCTATTTGGGATTTTCTCATTTTGACTTGCACTATTTATATACTAGCACCAAAAAACAGGAGGAACAAAATGAAAACAGGAGTAGTGGATGTTGGAGGCGGATTGAGAGGCATTTATGCAGCTGGGGTTTTTGACAATTGTCTGGATATTGGGATACAGTTTGACATCTGCATCGGCGTCTCTGCTGGAAGTGCAAACATTGCGTCTTATCTGGCAGGACAAAAAGGACGGAACTACCAGTTCTATTCTGAGTATTCATTTCGGAAAGAATATATGAGCTTTCGTAATCTTATTTTAAATAAATCCTATATTGATATGGACTATCTATATGGAACATTAAGCAATTCTACAGGAGAAAATCCATTAGATTATACGAAGATAATCCGGCATCCATCGGAAATGCTGGTGGTAGCATCGAATGCACTGACAGGTAAAGCAACATATTTTAACAAAAACGATTTAAAACAGGATAATTATAGCATTTTCAAAGTATCCTGTTCCATTCCGTTCATATGCAGACCTTATGAAATAAATGGTGTTCCTTATTATGATGGGGCATTGAGCGATCCGGTTCCGGTAGAAAAAGCATTTCAATGTGGCTGTGATAATGTAGTTGTAATTTTGACAAAGCCAGAAGATTTTATCCGGGATCCAAAGAAAGATGTAAAAATTGCAAAGTGGATTCAAAAAAAATATCCCGTATCGGCAGAAAATCTCAGGCAAAGGGCAGAACGATATAACCAGGAGGTTGCATTGGCGAAACAGTACAGGGATGAGGGTCGTGTTTTGATCATAGCTCCTGACGATACCTGCGGTGTAGATACTTTGACAAGAGATAAGAAAGCCTTGCAGCGCTTGTATAAGAAAGGATATAAAGACGCACAAATGATACAGGAGTTTTTAAAACAAGGAAGATAAAGAATAAAAGTGAAGTGGAGAGCCTTTTCATTTTGTTAAAACACTTAATATACATAATTTATATGGGTTTACAGGAGGAATTATTATGATTGATAACCAAAGTGACATACGATGGCATTCAAAGACGGCGGAACAGGCATTAGATACTTTGAAGAGCAGTACAGATGGATTAAGTGACGAGGAAGCTCGAAGACGTTTGGAAAAGTATGGAAGAAATGAGCTGCATAAAAAGAAGAAGAAAACAGTAGGGAAAATGATTCTGGAACAGATCATGGATGTTATGGTTCTGATCCTTGCAGGAGCAGCAATTCTGTCCATGATACTGGGAGAATGGGCGGAAGCGGTTGTAATTCTCGCCATTATCGTGGTGGATGCAGTCATTGGGGTGATTCAGGAGAACAAAGCATCCAATGCACTTGAAGCATTAAAACAGATGAGTGCACCCACAGCCTGCGTGAGGAGGAATGGAGAAGAAAGCCTTATTCCTGTCAGTGAGATTGTTCCGGGCGATATTGTGATTCTAGAGGATGGGGCAATTGTTCCGGCAGACCTTCGGCTGATTCACGAAAATCGGCTTGCGGTACAAGAGGCATCTCTGACAGGGGAGTCTATTCCAGTAGAGAAAGACAGCGAAAGCGTTCTTCCAATCGGAGAACCTATTGGAAGCAGAGCGAATATGGCATATATGTCTTCCATTGTTATGTATGGCAATGCAGAAGGGATTGCCGTTGGAACCGGAATGGACACGGAAGTTGGACGAATTGCCAATATGCTGGAAAATCAGGATGAGCTGGATACCCCGTTAAAGTGCAAGCTGGATGCAGTGGGTAAAATGCTGAGTCTCGTTGGCCTTGTGGTCTGTGTGGTCATTTTTGCAATCGGTTTCCTCTATGGCCGTCCATGGATACCGTTGTTAATGACGGCTGTTTCTCTTGCGATTTCCATTATTCCGGAGGGACTTCCGGCCACTGCTACGATTGTTATGGCTCTCGGAGTGCAGCGCATGGCAAAACAGAACGCAATTATCCGTAAACTTCCGGCTGTGGAGACTCTGGGGAGTGCCACAGTGGTCTGCTGTGATAAAACCGGAACACTGACGCAGAATCGTATGACGGTTACACATGTGGCGTTTGAAAAATCCTATCAAGCGGGAAAAGCTTCTTCTGTGGATATGATACAGGAATTTCAGGGACAAAATGCAGAACTCCTCAGAATTGCTGCTTTGTGTAATAACGCATCCATGAATCCGGACTGTCCGGGAGAGGTCATAGGGGATCCGACGGAGGGAGCTCTGCTTACATTTGCGGGTAAGTATGGATTTGATCCAGATCTGTTAGTGGAAAGAATGCCGAGGGTATTTGAGCAGCCCTTTGACTCGGTACGAAAACGTATGACTACGGTACATAAAAATGGTGAGGAGATCGTAGCCTATACAAAAGGCGCTGTAGAGGAAATGCTTCCGCTGTGTTCCCACATTGTGACTGAACAAGGAGTCCGACGGATGACAGAAAAGGATCGAAATCAAATTTTATCCCTCTGTATGAAAATGTCGGAAGAAGCACTTCGGGTTCTTGGATTTGCGAAACGGACACTCCCATATATTCCTGTGGATGAAAATGAAGATGTGGAAGAGGATATGACGTTCGTGGGAATGGCCGGAATGATCGATCCTCCACGTAAGGAAGTGATTCAGGCAGTGGAAACTTGCCATGAGGCAGGCATCCGGGTAATTATGATTACAGGGGATCATAAGGTGACTGCCCTTGAGATCGCAAGACAGCTTCACATTTTTCAGGAAGGAAATACAGTGGTTACAGGGCCAGAACTTGACGAAATGACGGATGAGCAGTTAAAGGAAGCAGTAAAAACAGCGGCTGTATTTGCGCGAGTCTCCCCTTCTGATAAACTCCGTATCATTAAAGCTTTGCAGGATAATGAAGAAGTGGCTGCCATGACCGGAGATGGAGTCAACGATTCTCCAGCCCTGAAGGCTGCTGATATCGGCATTGCAATGGGAAAATCAGGAACAGATGTAGCCAAAGATGCCGCAGACATGATCCTGATGGATGATAATTTTACCACGATTGAATACGCAGTCCGGGAAGGAAGGCGCATTTACCGTAATATTCAAAAAGTGATCCAGTTCCTGCTTGCCGGAAATATTGCTGAGATCCTAACACTGTTTATTGCTAC
The DNA here is from genome assembly GCF_002161065.1 of Eubacterium sp. An11. Taxonomy (GTDB): domain Bacteria; phylum Bacillota; class Clostridia; order Lachnospirales; family Lachnospiraceae; genus Anaerobutyricum; species Anaerobutyricum faecale. The sequence goes on from NZ_NFLV01000031.1 coordinate 3,615, forward strand.
TTTATTTAACTGGGACGCTCCAATCCTGGCGGTTCAGGTTTTGTTGGTCAATCTGATTACAGATACGCTTCCGGCATTGGCTTTGGGAGTTGACCCGGCTGAAAAGAATATCATGAAGTATAAACCGGTCAGATCGGGAACCCTTTTTGAGCATGGTCTGATAGTAAGGGTATGCCTGCATGGGGCGTTCATTTCGGCAGCGACAATAGGGGCTTTTCAGACTGGAGTACATATGGACGGCTATGAGGTCGGAATGACGATGGCATTCCTGGTACTGGCGATTTCACAGCTGCTTCACGCACTGAACCAGCGCTCGAATACAGAATCTATTTTCTCGACCGGAAATGGGCATAATCCACACTTGTTTTATTCCATTGCAGGTTCTGCCCTTGTGCTGGCAATAGTTTTGCTAGTTCCATATTTCCGGACTGTGTTTAGTCTGACAATGATTACTGCAAAAGAATGGGGAGTGGTGGCACTGTATTCCGTACTCCCGTTAGCCGCAGTAGAATTAACGAAAGTATTTATTCGACTAACCAGGAAGAATTAATGAAAAGGATTAAGAAAATGGAAAACGGGAACAGAATGGGGGATTCATATGAATGAAATAAAAACACCGAAAAAACCAATTATCTTTTATTACGTGATTGCTTTACTGGTTCTGATGCTTATCAATTTCTGGCTGATACCCTATATGCTTCAGACACAAGTGAAAGAAGTAGATTATGGAATGTTCATGTCCATGATCGAAGAAAAAGATATCGGACGTGTGGAAATCCAGGATAACAAGATCCTTTTTACGGATAAGGAAGACAGTAAGGTCTATAAAACCGGTGTTATGAATGATCCGGAGCTTACGATGAGGCTGTATAGATCCGGTGCAAAATTTGCCAGTCAGATTATTGAACCCACATCCCCGTTTTTGAGCTTTCTTCTTACATGGATTCTTCCCCTGTTGATATTCTTTGGTATTGGGCAATACATGACTAAAAGAATGATGAAGAATGTTGGAGGGGGAAACTCCATGATGTTCAATATGGGAAAAAGCAATGCCAAAGTTTATGTGAAATCTTCCAACGGAATCAGATTTTCTGATGTTGCCGGCGAGGATGAAGCAAAAGAAAACCTGACGGAGATCGTGGAATACCTCCATAATCCTGGGAAATATAAAGAGATTGGTGCTTCCATGCCAAAAGGGATTCTGCTGGTAGGCCCTCCAGGAACAGGAAAAACGATGTTGGCAAAAGCAGTGGCTGGAGAAGCAAATGTACCGTTCTTTTCCATGTCTGGGTCAGAGTTTGTAGAGATGTTTGTTGGTATGGGAGCATCCAAAGTCCGGGATCTGTTTAAGCAAGCAAAAGAAAAAGCACCCTGTATTGTATTTATTGATGAGATTGACGCAATCGGAAAGAAGAGGGATGGACAGTTCGGCGGAAATGATGAACGAGAACAGACATTAAATCAGCTTTTGACAGAAATGGATGGTTTTGAAGGGAATAATGGTGTTATTATTCTGGCTGCTACCAACAGACCTGAATCATTGGATCCGGCATTGCTGCGTCCTGGCAGATTTGACAGGCGTGTCCCTGTGGAATTGCCGGATTTAAAAGGCAGGGAAGAAATTCTAAAAGTTCATGCGAAAAAGATAAAATTGGGACAGGATGTGGATTTCACAAAAGTTGCCCGCATGGCATCCGGTGCATCTGGTGCGGAGCTTGCAAACATTGTTAATGAGGCAGCGTTACATGCCGTGAGGGACGGAAAAAGCTATGCAACCCAGGCAGATCTTGAAGAAAGTATCGAAGTGGTTATTGCAGGTTATCAGAAGAAGAATGCAATCCTTACGGATAAGGAAAAACTGATTGTTTCCTATCACGAGATTGGCCATGCTTTAGTAGCGGCGAAACAGACGCATTCTGCACCGGTACAGAAGATTACCATTGTTCCGCGTACATCTGGTGCACTTGGATATACGATGCAGGTGGAGGAGGGCAATCATTACCTGATGACAAAGGAAGAGATCGAGAATAAGATTGCGACATTTACCGGAGGACGGGCTGCAGAAGAAATAGTATTTGGTTCTGTTACAACCGGTGCTTCCAATGATATCGAGCAGGCCACGAAATTAGCTCGTGCGATGATTACGAGATATGGTATGAGTGACGACTTTGATATGGTTGCAATGGAAACGGTATCTAATCAATATCTGGGTGGAGATACCTCTCTTGCATGTTCAGCCCAGGTGCAGGCAAAAATTGATGAGCAGGTGATAGCACTTGTGAAGTCTCAGCACGAAAAGGCGATACAGATTTTGACAGATAATCGCAGTAAGTTGGATGAACTGGCGAACTTCCTGTACGAGAGAGAAACAATAACTGGAGAGGAATTTATGGAAATTTTGGAAAGATAATGTGAGACGAGAGGTGAAAACATGAAAGCATTGAAAAAAATAAAGTTGGATATGTGGATAAATGCAATCATGACGGTATTGATTGGAGTTTTATTCATAATAAAGCCATATGATTCATTTAAAGTGATTGCAGTGATTGCAGGTATTATGATTTTGTGCAGTGGGATTTTTGATTTGTTCTATGATTTAAAATTTCGGTTGAATACTTATTTTATGCAGGGATCGTTATTTGAAGGCATTTTGAAATGTATTTTGGGAATCTTTATCATTACACATGCTGGAATTACAATAGTGTTGTTTTCTTACGTGTTTAGTATTTTCATCATAATCAATGGAGTAATCTGTATGGAGACGGCTGTTTGTATGAAAGACATATTTCATGTGCGCTGTACATCATATGTTATTCTATCATGTATTATTATTCTGGCTGGAATTAGTATGATGTTCTTTTCACCGGATACAGTTTCAGCCGCTGCATTAATGGCAGGAATTATCTTCATTTTAAATGGCATTATTGACATTATTATATTATACCGATTGAGTAAAATAGGTAAAAAATATGCTCTTGAAATGAAGGATGTGTTTGATGAAGTAAATGGAAATATAATAGACGAATAGATATAAGAAATATCTTGTGATTATAATTATGAATGAGAAAAGTTGGATGAAAATCAGAAACAAAGAAAAAAAACAAAAGAGTGAGAAAAAGTCAGAAATAAAGCTAAAGAAACTCACTCCTTTAGCAGCAATTATTCTGATGACATTGATTCTTTTTGTGATTGTAAGAAAATCAGAAGAACCTTTGTCTGTAAAAACGATATTGAGGTATACACCTGAAAATATGATTTTGGCTGCGTGTGTTTTAGTTTTGTTCTTTGCTCTCAAAAGCCTTACAATTATGTTTCCATTGTCGATTTTATATTTGAGCAGTGGAGTTCTGTTTACACCATTTATAGCTGTGATGGTAAGTATGGTTGGACTGGCGACAACCATTACGATTCCTTATTGGATCGGAAGATACAGCGGTGAAGATATTATACAGTATATTGGGACTAGATATCCCAAGGTTCAACAATTGACAGGATATCAGAATGAAAATGCTTTTTTTGTATGCTTTATAACCAGAATTGTTGGATTTTTGCCAGGTGACATTGTCAGCCTGTATTTTGGCGCTTGTGGAGTGAAATTCACCACTTATCTGACAGCAGGAATAAGCGGTTCTTTGCTCAGTATTGTTACTACTACTTTGCTTGGAACTAAGTTGAGCAATCCGTTTTCAATAGAATTTATCATGGTATTATTATTAAGAATTTTGGTTTCTGCCGGAACTGTAGTCTTGAAACACTATATGAATAAAAGAACAGGAGAGAAAGGAGAAAAATGAATAGAATATTAAAAGTCAAGAGTATATTGTTTCCATCTCTAGGATTAATCTGTATATTGTTTTCTGATAGAGTAACTCTTCTGTTACCTTATTTATTAGGAAGTGCTATGGTACTTGTAGGTACACTGATGTTAGTAAGCTATTTTAAGGAAAAAAAGTTTTTTGAAAAGCAGGCAGACGAATTAGCATATAGTATTATGATGTTTATTATGGGGATTGCATTTTTACTGAAAGGATCCAGTTCGTTGGAGGCATTAGGAATTACTTGGGCAATTATCGGTATTAGAAAGGCATCTAAATCATTGAATGGGGCAATTAGGCAGTTCTTTTGTAGAAATAATAATTGTGTTATACCAATGATAGAATTTTTTGTACGAATCACGCTAGCATTACTCCTTCTGTTTAATCCGATTGAAAAGATATCCAATCATGTGATTATATTAGGATTGGAAATAATAGCAGTTAGTATCGAATACTCAGGCTTTCATGTTCTGCCTAAAATCGTAGAATAAATAGTTACTAAATAATTATAACAGGTAGTGTTAATTTTGCTGTTTTATTACAAATTGGTGCTGAACGTGACAATGCAAAGATACCAAATACATGGTAACCAAGTTAATCAAAGAAATCCACCTTCCAGAATGTTGATTCCCAGAGTTTTGTAGTTATGGGGTGTTTAGTGCATGAAGGTTTAGGTATTTCATTTTCAAAGTTTTACTTTTAAATACACCTGCAATTATAGCTCTGGTAGAAAATTAATTGTTTAATGCATTGTGATAAGGGAAGAGTATGGGGAGATGTGCATAAAGAAAAGGAAATTTGATTAATAAGGTAATATTTATCGAAAACCGGCGAATTATGTCAAACATTGTTATTTGACATTAGATCCATATCTTTGTACAATTTAATTGCCATTTTGGTGATTAAATTGTAAGGGAGGACAAAAAAAGATGAATCTGCTTACGAGAGAAATATTGAATCAGACAATAGCAGAAGCTATTGATGCTACCAGAGAAAAAATTTGTGCAGAAGATGAGATATACCAACAGGATGAGAAAGATCTGGATGAATTGACAGTGAGATTTATGGAATTAGATTTGCCGGAGCATGACAGAATGATAATCAATGATTATATCGCCTGCTTACAAACAGTAGATTGTCGGTATGCGGATATTTCTTATATGGCTGGTATTGAAGATGCCATTACTTTCTTAAAGAAGATGGATTTGATAAAAAATACAATTGAATAGGTATTAAGAGCTGCTTTTCTTTTTTTTACCCCACTACTCAAGTCTACTAGAGTATTTAGATAAGCGGTATAGTTCTAATCTTTTCGCTGATTTATGGTTACAATGTATGTAAAAATAGGTCAGAGAAGAGGTGCAAAATACTTGCGTATAGAAGAGTATATTCCAAAAAGAATCTCTGAATTATGCAGAAAACGTGGGTATTCTAAATATCGACTCTCACAGCTTACGGGAATGTCGCAGACAGCATTAGGAAATATAATGTCCAGAGACAGCATTCCGACGATTCCAACGCTTGAGAAAATATGTGATGCATTTGGAATATCGTTAGCTCAGTTTTTTGCAGGAGACAGTGGCAAATTAGATTTGACATCTGATCAAACAGAGTTATTGGATATATGGGATGGATTGGAAGTTAAAGAAAGAGAGATTGTGTTATCTCTTATGAGGAGTTTAAAGAAATAAGAGCAGTTCAAGAAAAAATTGGACTGTTCTTTTTTTGTGCGTTGGAGAAGGTAGGAATGAAGAAAAAAGGAATACTTGGTGCAATTGTGATTGCACTGCTTTGTACGGGATGCGTACATAAATTGAATGCGGTAACAACAAAAGCAGAGAATAATTTTCAACTTCCGGATGTGAAATCTGAAATCAGCCAGGAAAAGTGCTGCATTTGCGGAAATAATGAAAGAAGCTTGATGCCATATTACAGAAAGTCGGGAATGTTGGGGTTAGTATGTTTGAATACAATGGAAATATCAACATTAGATACTCGTGTGTATTCTGACGATGGTACGGAAATCATTAGTGATGGTGGATTAAGTGTTACGTCATCTTCACATGGAGAGGAAGAGTGCAGTTTCCGGATCAACGGGATGCCAAACCATGGGATTTTTGAGGGTAAAGTGAATTACGGAGAAAAGAGTACACCGAATTTTAAAGTGATAAAAAAATACTTATGCCAGGATTGTCTGGATAAAGTCCTTTCCATGTATCAGGATGAAATGGAATGGAACGATTCCAAGGGTAGATTTCCGGAAGTATGTATTGTGGATTTTCAAACAAATGAGCTTTATACACTGGGGAAAAGCTACACGGGCTATTGGATAAGAGATTATTGGATACATATTGATCACGATGATGACAGTAGCAGTATAATGGCTATATATGCACCAGAAGATAAAATGGATAGCGGGAGTGAAGAAAGTCGATGAAAAAATCGAAAGATATAATTTCTCAGGAAAACAAATTTTTGCGATTATGCGGGGGAAAGTACAAGGATAAAATCAAAAAAAGGATACCGATGACAACCGGAGAATTCCAAAAGTTTATGTATTTATTTGAGACGATGGGATTTAATGAATATTCCTTATATTTTTCTATGGAGATGTTTCCGGAGCTTTTGGTGGAATACGGGGAAAGATGTAGAGATGACGATGAGATTGATTATGGGCAAGTTGATTTCCCGATAGAAGAAATCGTTGCTATAAGTGATGAATGGTTGAAAGAGTTCTGTGATCAGATGCCATTAGAAAGCCAAAGAAAGAAATACCGGAATGTCTTTGAAATTGATGAAGAGTAAGAAATGAGCTAAGGTCAGTGACGCACAGAGTAATTGACCTTAGCTCATTGCATATGGAGATTATTATAAATCATGTTCCGCTTGTCGGTGTTCAGAAGTGTTCATGAAATGTGCGTCATTGGATAACAAGGTGTTGAAATTGGCAGTTATGGTATTTATCGTTGAGCGCCTTTTTTCTAAATCTTGCTTTTCCTTGACAGCAGAGGAACGTTCATTTCTTAGATTATCAATTTTTTTCTGCAGCCTCTCCGGGGAAGGTAATTTTGTAATGCCCAGCTCCTGTAATTGCTGTTTTAAGGAATCATGCAGTTTATATTCTGACTGGTGAGCTGCTTTATATTTCTGAGGATCCGGTGCTGTTTTTGCATCTTCTACTATTTTTCTGCAGGTACGGTAGGACGAACAGTGTTTCTGAATAAGTTCCTGATGGGATATTTCAGAACTTATTTCAGAAATTCGCTGTTCCGTAGCGATAATAGAATTATCAATATCTGCAATATGCTGTTGGAAGTCTTCGTAATTCAGCAAATTGTTTTCGGATAGATAGTTGAAGGTTCGGGCTGCTTCTTTCAGATTATTGAGTTGTGCCCACCGTTCAAATCCGGCACGATTGCCGGTACTTACATAAGATGAGATATTGATAAAAAGCCGTAATTCTCTGGAGACGTTACGTGGATTTTTTGTTTTATGCCGGTTTTTCTCAAGGCGGAGTAATACATTTTCTTCCGTGTAATAGCTACCCAGAGATTTCATATTTGTAAAGTTTTTTTGCTCCGGTGCACGGAAAGCCAGGTTCTTTCCCTGACGGATTTCATATCCAGAAAGTCTCATTTTTTGAAGGAACTCATCATAGTTGATAGAGGACCAGATCGCTTTATCTACAGCGACTTTTAACTTTGCTTTCCAGCTGTTTCCACGATGGTACTCCATATTTTCTTTATAAGATTTTCCTTTTTCTCCGGTTGGCATACTGGTGACGAGACCGTTTTCCTGGCAAATACGGTTGCTGATCCGGCAGATTTTATGATAGCTGCGTTTGTTGGAGACATATTTATGATGGTCAATAAAGCTGGTAGCATTAAAAATGATATGGTTATGAATATGGTCCTGGTCAACATGGGTACTGATGACATATTCATATTTCCCTTTAAGTACTTCGTCAGCAAATTCTTTGCCGAGCTTATGTGCGGTTTCAGCGTCAACCTCGCCAGGCATAAAAGATTGAATTAAATGAAATGCCAGATTGTTACCTTTGTCCATCACGTTCTTTTTGCCTTCTTCTCTGGTGAAAGCAAATTCCAGATCAGCAGATTCTGGGGAGCAGGCGAAACTGGAAATCAGTAATTTCTCTTCGGTTTTGTCTGGATTCATAATATAGTCCAGTGCTTTTTTATCAGTTACTTTAATGGGGAAGATTTTAATATACGCCATATCTCGCTTACCATCCTTTTCAATTCTTCCATTTCTTCCGGATACAAATCTCCGGTGGTATTTACCTTTTTTGCAATCTGATTGATATTTACACCGATTTTATGCATCTCTTCGTACACCTGCTTGATCGGGGTTGTGTCGGTGTTGATGATATAGCCGTCGATAGCCATTTTCCTAAGATAGGCTCCCATGTTTCTGGTCTTTGACAGAATCATCTTTTTTCGGATCAGCTTTTTTTCCTCTGGAGTGACACAAAATAATATTTGGATGTTTCTTTTTCTGTTTGACATGTATATTTTCTCCTTCTGTACGTAATTCGGTTTTGTTGTGCTTCGGGGTTTTCAATTTAGGGCAGGGTTTCCTAAATTGTCATTTTTGCGGAAGTGTATATACACTTCCTGTCCTTGCTATTTAACCGGCGGTGGAGCCGCCGGAAGAGTACTTCTTGAAAAGAGATCCCTATAAATAACCTACTGGGAGAAGAAAAAAGAGACATAAAAAAAGAAAGCTAAGATGATAAGGTTCAAAAGTCTTAGCTTTCAGATAATGCTTTGAGATAGTATTTCAGCACAATTCATAAGATGCTGCCTTATCGGCTGCTTTTTCAAGTTTTTTCAAGAAATCGCCCTGTGACACTACAGGAGATTCTACTTTATATCCCTTTCGCTTCAAAACCCGGAATTTGAAATCCAGCATTTCAAATGGAACGCATAATTTTTTGGCGACGTCAAAGAAAAACAAATCATCATTGAGCAGAGCCAGAACTTGTTCATCTGGCAGGAGCAATTCGGCAGCAAAAATGTTTGCTTCATATTCTTTATAGTCCGTATTATCAAATAAAGTTACCTCATGAAAAGGTGCGCTGGCTGCAGAGTCTGCATGTAATACACAGTGACCCAGTTCATGAGAGAGGACTACTTTTTGAAAAGTTCTGGAAGATCACTGTTGATTGTGATATGTTTCATCCGCCGTGAAATTAGAAAAAATCCCTTGCAGCATCCTTCATAGATTCCCATTGGGCGTAACTTTACTGTAATTTTCATTGCCTTAGCTAAACGAAAAGGATCAGTTTCATCATATTTGTTTTGCAGCTGTTTGACTGTATCTGCTATTGTTTCAATGGTCAATCGAATTCACATCCTCCCTGTTTTATAGTAGATAGGATTTCTCACTATCAGTGTAGTATAAAAGCTGTCCTATAAAAAGGATAGCAGGAGGATTACTTATCAATAGATGCAAGATTTTCAGATTTTTTTCTGCCGAAAGTTTCTTTCGCAGCTTTTTTACAATCAAGATACGCTTCCATCACAGCCTGAAAATATTGATCTTTGGCTTTTTCACTTATTGTGCCGCCGGCAAAAAGTGTCTGGTTTTGTCTCAGCATTTCTTCCAGGTTAAGAGAATCTTGCTTACTGGTCATCTGACGCATTTCTTCCACATAGTCCATCCGGTCAAGTCCATAGGTAGGGTCTTCGATGGAATCATCCTTCAGATACTCGGTTGATACGTTTAATGCTTTTGCCAGTTTATAGAGTTGTGCTGATTGTGGAAATCGTTCTCCGGCTTCATAAGTAACGATGGTACGGAATCCAATCCCAGCTTTTTCTGCCAGCTGCTTTTGACTTAATCCAAGTTGTCCTCGATGTTCTTTTACTTTCTCTTTAAAGGGTTTCATAATGCGCCTCCATTCTTGATTTGCTATTTCTTGCGAATAGTATCTTGACAATCATGCTAATAGTTGCTAGAATACGAATTAGCAAGAAGTGGCAATCTGTCGTAACTATAAGCAAATTATAGAATGAACAAAAGAAAAAGTCAATAACAAACTTGCTATATGTTGCTAATTTTGATTGGGCGGTGATGATATGGAACGTACAATACTTCATTCTGATATGAACTGTTTTTATGCAAGCGTAGAGATGCTGCATCATCCGGAATTAGCGGAAAAGCCATTAGCAGTAGGAGGGGATCCGGAAGCAAGGCACGGAATTGTCCTTACAGCAAATTATATTGCAAAAAAATCTGGTGTGAAAACAGGAATGGCATTATGGCAGGCAAAGCAGGTTTGCCCGGAAATCATTTTTGTGCCACCAAGAATGGATTTATATTTGCGATTTTCAAGAATGGCACAGGAAATCTATAGTGAATATACGGATTTGAGAGAACCATTCGGAATTGATGAAAGTTGGCTTGATGTATCTGCCAGCACTTCAATAAAAGGCGATGGAATGAAAATAGCAAATGAAATCAGTAAAAGAATAAAGCATGAGTTGGGAGTCACGGTCAGCATTGGTGTTTCATGGAATAAGATATTTGCAAAACTTGGTTCCGATTATAAAAAGCCTGATGCCATTACAGAGTTCTCAAGAGAAAACTATAAAAACCTTGCCTGGAACCTTCCTGCAGGAGATTTGATTTATGTCGGGAGAAGCACTAATAAAAAACTGCAGACTTTAGGAATCAAAACAATTGGTGAACTTGCAAATACGGAACCAGCTATATTGGAGAACCGTCTCGGAAAGATGGGATTGGTATTACACACATTCGCAAATGGCTGGGACGAAACGCCGGTTTGTGTAGAAGGGTATCAAGCTCCAATCAAATCTATTGGAAATAGTACAACGACTCCAAGAGATCTGGTGAATGATTTGGATGTAAAGATTATTTTGATGGCGCTGTCTGAAAGTGTAGCATCCAGATTACGTGAAAATGGATTTCAATGTAAGGTGGTTGAAATATCAATTCGTGATAATGAGTTATATCATTTTTCAAGGCAATGCAAATTGAAGCGTCCAACCAATATTACGGATGAAATTGTTCAGGCTGCGTATCGACTGTTTAAAGATAATTACAGATGGGAACATCCTATTAGAAGTCTTGGCGTCCGGGGATGTGATCTGGTATCAGATGATATGCCGTATCAGTTGGACTTATTTATTAGTGAACAGAAAAGAGAAAAGTTGGAAAAGATGGATCAGGTAGTGGATGAAATCCGAGCCAGGTTTGGATATAAAAGCATTCAAAGAGCTTTCGTTTATCAGGATAAGCTCCTGGCACAATTAAATGCAAGAGAGCATACGGTTCATCCGCAAGGTTATTTCCACGGATAGGAGAGGCAAGGTGTTTTTTAGTGATGGATAAGGTATATGTTGATGTCCTGGCGGTGTTTAGCCGGGAAGGTGAATTGATTCCAAAAGCGTTTGTATGGGAAGACGGACATCGGTATGAAATTGATAAAATTTCAAAACCGGAAAGATGTGCGAGCAGGAAAGCTGGTGGTACCGGTTATCGCTATACTTGTATGGTGGAAGGTAAGATATGCCATCTCACATATGAAGAAAATTATAAATGGTTTATGGAACGAAAATAAGCGATTCCAAAAGGATGCCCTAAAACAGGGCGCCCTTTGAAAATAAAAAATAGTCAAAACAGAAACATCAGTAGTCGGGGATACATCCTTTCCCGTGAGAACCGGCTGCCTTACATATATCATATAGTTTCCGGTCAGCCAGAAATGAAAACAATCCCACTGTAGAAATTTCTGCGGAAGCTGCATGACAGTGATGTTCAGCACAGCAGTTATTGCTGAGAAATACTTTATGATTGGTCTGACTGCAGGTGCAGTCGGGAAGGAGGACAATTATGCAGACAATTCAAAATATTTTTGACAATATGGAAGTGGTGACTGAAGAAGCCTATAAAAATACGGAGCTTTTACTTAAACAATATACGAAGGTGATGTTCCGTATTGAAAAAAATATTGTAGATATAGATTACGAGTTATATGTAGTGGAAGGAAAGCATTTAAAAGAAATGCTTTATGAATTGGTCGATTTCGATTCAACTGCAGAGAAACGAAGAATTCAGGATAAGTTGCTGAATAATGATATGAATTTGTGCCTATTGGAGATTATGAGAGACTCCCTTTTGGCAGTGAGGGATTATCCGAAGAATGGTCAACTGTATTACAGACTCTTGAAATATCGGTATTTTGAGTCCGGGAATACAAATGATGATGTGATGCTGATGCTGGATGATATGCCAAGTACGACATATTACAGGAATCGGAAAAAAGCAATTCGTTTATATGCTACTATGCTATGGGCATTTACAAGACCGGAAAAAGTGGAGGCGAAAATGGAAGAAATACATATAAAAAAGACTGGAAGAAAAATGGAAGTAAATAGGTAGTGAACTGGCAGAGCATTGGCAGGTAAGTGGTATTACAATGAAAATGTGTAGATGATAGAATTGATATGCTGAGAAAAATAGTCCTTCGCAGATAGATATCTGCGGAGGATTTTCTTTTCTCAAGATTTTTAGGCATCTGGCTGTGTCCGAAAGGGCATGGCCTTTTTTTATGCCCAAGAGGAACATCAGCTCATTGATGACTTTTTGCGGCAGAGATGCCGGAAAGGAAAGGCATATCATCATGCAGGCAAAAGGCTGGCACTATGCCAGATATCCATGACTTCGATTTGTTGCCAATTAACCAAATCGACAAATCGGAGGAAAATATCATGGAAGAAAGAATATACACATTTTATGACAAATACCAGAAAGTAAGATATGAAAACGTAACTGCAGAGGAGCTGGATTTTTTGAACAAATCTTATAATAAGGAAAAATATTTAATGCGTGATCAGTATATCAGGCAGAATATTTGTCTTTTTTCTTCACTGGAAAACGAAGAAGGCAATTTTACAGATTATCTCTCTGATCGGAATGCAGATGTTGCCCAGCAGATCACAAGCGAGATTTTCTTTAAAGAACTGTTTTCTGATTTAACGGAAAGAGAAAAAAAGATTGTATGCGAAAATCTTGTAGAAGGTAAAAGCCTGGGAGAAGTTGCGGACAGCTTAAAGATTTGCTATCGTCAGGCAAGCAGAGATAAAAAGAGTGCTTTAAGCAAAATGCTGAAACGTATGAAGGCAGCCGGATATAGATCATATGCGGTAGCGGAGAGGGAGCTGTTAAATAATGGCGGATTTGCGCCAACGCAGATGGATGCTCAGAATAGTATCCAGAGGAAGCGGACAGGAGCAGTGAGATTGCCGTCGGATAGCGTGAAAAGGAAATAAAAATTAGATTGCCAGAGGCATTGATTGTTGTAATCAGTGCCTCTGGCGTTGCTATTAAGGGTAAAATAATTATTTTGCAATTTATAACGATATGTGTCAGATACTATGTTATACTTAGAAAAAAAGAATTGTAAAAGTAAAATGGAACAATAAGAGCTATAGTGGTAGGAGTCAGTAATTATAAAAGTAGACGATAAAAGGAAGCGCATTTTATAAAACTATATGAGGTGATTTTAATGAACCAGATTATCGAACAAATAGAAAGAATTAAGCAAATAAATTCAAATGAGAATCTTGTGATTTTTGTGGGCGCTGGAGTTTCTAAAAATTCTGGCGTGTGTTCATGGTGGGAGTTGGTTAAAGAGATTGCTGATAAAATCGGTGAAAATAAATGCACATCATGCGAGATGAAAGATTTGATATGTGAAAAATGCGGTGAGCAAATTGAATTGTGCAGCATAGATGGTTATAACTGTAAATTGAAGTATGATTTTTCAGCGGAGGATTTTTTGCGTATCCCGCAACATTTCTACGAAAGCTTTGGTGATACTGAAGAAGAGAAAAAACCATATTATGATTTTTTGAAAGATAAGTTTTGTAGTGATGAATATGAAACCAATATTATTGATGAAATTATTGTTAAGCTTCAACCAGAACATATTATTACTACAAATTATGATCATTTACTGGAAAATGTAAATGATCCTAGAGTTTCTAAATATGCAGTAATAACGAAAGATGATGACATTTTGTCAAAAAAGGGACGAAATTATATTATCAAAATGCATGGAGATATTGATGATATAGAGAATATAGTATTAAAAGAGGATGATTACTTAAATTATTCTCAAAATCATATTATCATAGAGACATTTATAAAATCCCTTTTGATTGACAAAACATTTCTTTTTGTAGGATATTCGTTAAATGATAATAACTTGAAACTTATTATGAGCTATATTGATTTCTTTGTTAAAGAAAAAAGGGTAGAAAATCGTCAGCCACATTATTTAGTAGTAGATAAAATTAAAGATTGTGCACATGACATATCATACTGGAAAAACAAAGGAGTTGAGCTGATAGATTTATCACAAATATCGGATTATATGATAGAAAACTCGAAATGCACGGAGATAAGTAACGGTGTAGGGAAAAAACTGTATTCTTTTTTGTATTATTTGAACAGTGATCCATTAGCATATACAGATGATAAAGCGGAATTGTTAAATATTGCGTTGGAAAAACTTAAAAAGGATGTTTCTTGTTTTGGATTCATTAGTTATAAAACAATTATTGAGGCATTTCAATTTAAAAGTGTTTATGGAATAAAGACACCCATAATGACCTTTAATGATGTAGTAGAATATAATAATTTTAAAAGACTAACAAAAAACAAGGACTTGTGTTGCCTGTTGAAGAAGTCAGGGATATTTGGAATTCAACTTGAATCTCGGGCTACAAGAGATAGGATTGTTTTCGAAGAATATTTTGAAGAAAATGATAGTTTATTTGAGCTTTCTCTACAAAATAAGTATCATGAAATTATGAGTAAAATAGAAAAGGAATCATTAAACTCTGTGAAGGCATACTATTCTTCGTTAATCAAATATACAGACGGATTAATAGATATTATGAATGGCTTGAAGGAACAATATGACAATGTAGATTATTTGAAACTCTCAAATCAAACGTATTATGAATTAGCAATATACCAGTTTAATAATACATGTGCACGTTTACTATTGTATTTAGAGAATAGTAAAGAGGATTATGATAGGCTAAATTTATTATTGGATAGTGCTGCTGCTCGATATAGTAAAGCATATAATACAATAAAAGACATAACCGAAAATGGATCTGATATTCAAGAAATGAATAATTATCTTTTAAAGCATGAAGAATATTATATGAAAAAAGCAAGTATTTCTAAAATGGGCGGAACAATTTATGGAGACTTGTTTCAGATTAGGCAAATTGCATATGACTATTACTTGTTCTACAAGAAAAATCATTTAATGTTGGATTGGTTCAACAATGTTGAAAAAATGGTGAAACCATATATAAAAGCAATATTTTGTACATATTATCCAGATGAATTTCAGGGAAAAGGGGCATTTCCAAGAACAAATGTGAAACCGTATCCTATAGAATTGTTGGATGTGGATATGATGGTAAAACATATTAAACAAAAGGAATTAAGAAGTATAGCATCATATTATAAAGTTGATTCAATAGAATTATCTGATGAATTTGACATTTCTGTGTTGTTTGAGAATTTTTGCTTATCCATGAAGGAATATTGGAATATAAGGATGATAGAGCAGTTGGAGTCGTTTAGTTTCTTATTGTCGTTATGCAAGTTGAATCAGGAGCAAAACTCTAGAATTGTAAAGGCCTTTGTAGTATTGCTAACACCTTCTGAAACTGAAAATATTCGGGCAATTACAAATAACATATATGCTTTGTGGATATACGTAGAAAAGCATTTTGATAAAACAATTGCAGAGTATGTTGCTTTGTTAGAACTATTGGTTAATAGTGAAATTCCGCTAGAAGCAACTGCACATCCGGGTGCATATCCTAATTTGATAAAGATATTATCAGAGATGGCTGATAAAAAAATATATATCCATTGTTGTGATGAACTCGATAGAATAAAGGATAATATTCGGCAGAAGACATTTTTCGTGTTTGTTAACAGAAAAATCTTACTGAAATATGATGAAAACAAATGGAAAAATTGGATAGTAGAGAATCTTATAAATAATTGGGAGGAAGAGATATTTCAATTTCTATACGAAGAAATACTGATATTTGATGGAAAAATAAAAGAATATTATAATAATAAATTTAGGGAGTATGCCAAAAAAAATGTGGCAGGGGTATATACATTTCCAGACCATAAGGCAGATGCAATTAATCACTTAGTTATATTGGTATTATTAGGTTGTGCAAATGAAGAAGATATTAAATTTTTGGAAGAATATGCATATATGAGTGATTATTTAGAATTTATATTCAAACCGGAATCCTTTGATTATAAAAAAATAAAGATATCAGATAATATGTGGTGTAACTTCATTAATAATAACAATTACAGAAAAAGGATACTAGAACATAAAAGTGAATTTTGGAATAAAGATGAGGAGAAAAGAATTACACTGGGATTTGGTTCTTCATTTGAAAATCGGGTAGCCTATAAATACTTATTTGATTAATGGGTTGTTGTTTAAGAATTATTAACTCGGCGGAACAGATATATATAATACCGAATATCAGAACAAACATTCGAAACTCCACAATATAATTATTGACATTTGTATCAATTCGTATTAGAATGATACATATAAGGAAGGGGGAGATTGAAATGCCGAGAAAACCGTCATTGGATGGAAAGGATTCGAGTTTAAGAATTCGTATGACTGCAGAAGATAAAGAACGGTTAGTTTCATATGCTGAAAGACATTATCAGACGATGAGCGGAGTCATTTGTCAGGCATTGGATCTTCTTTATGCGCAGGAGGAAGCAAAAGACCGTCCAAGTTGATTTGGAGTTTTTTTGGAGTTTATTTTTCCTTTAGCGGTACGGAAACTACGAAAAACAAACATAAGTTCGAATTTTAAGTATCTATACAGGCGTCATAGGCAGCGTATAATGCCATCCGCCGAGGAATTTGAATAGTGGAAAAAATCCCCTCAGAAGGCTTAAATAAGCCATCTGAGGGAATGAAAAAAGGCTCCGTGACAATGATATGACAATAAGATTTTTTATTATTGATTTGCAAAGTATAAGCCCTTACTGCCAGGCCAGCGTCTCAAGGCGCTGGCTTTCGCTTTTCGCTCCAGCCACTTTGCTCTATACTCTTCGCTGCCCCTGAAGAGGCGTTTGTACTACTTCACCTTAACCCTTAAAAGGGTCTTCCCATTCTCTTTGGTTCAGTCGATCCATTGCTATATCATGTTTCTCCTGTTCCTGAATGTATTTCTTTATGGTGGCTTCATTGAGTCCTACCGTGCTTACATAGTATCCCTCTGCCCAAAAATGTCTGTTTCCGAACTTATATTTTAAGTTTGCGTGTCTGTCGAATATCATCAGCGCCGATTTCCCTTTCAAATATCCCACAAATTGGGCCACGCTGTATTTTGGCGGTATACTTACCAACATATGTACATGGTCCGGCATCAGATACCCTTCTATGATTTCTACTACTTTGTATTTGCATAGCAGGTGGTTTTTTGTTTCGCATGGCTCATTTCTCCTTTATGAAAAACTCGCTTCATGCTCAACAGGCTAAAGCCCATAATAATAAAAAAAGCTGTAAAAATCTACGTTGAATTTTACAGCTTTTTGTGTATAATGAAAGTAGCAGAAACAATTCAAAATTAGAGGAAGGAGCTGAAAGAATATGGCAAATATTTTACCAGTATCTGATTTGAGAAATTATAATGAAGTCCTGAAGAACTGCCGCAAAGGGGAGCCTGTATATCTTACTAAGAATGGCAGAGGACGATTTGTAGTTATGGATATTGAAGATTTCGAGCGCGATCGTGCAGAGAAAAAGCTTTTGATGAAGCTGCAGGAAGCTGAAGAAGCAGTGAAAGACGGAGAAGGCTGGCTGGATCTGGATGAACTGAAAGTACTTGTGGAGGAATAAGATGTTAAAACTGCGGATCAATCCGATTGTTGCAAAGGATCTGAAAAATATCCGGGATTATATTGCCGAAGATAACGAAGAATATGCTGCAAAAACCATAAAGGAAATTTACGGTAAATTTGAGAATCTTCAGATGTTTCCGGGAATGGGATCAGATCTTTCCAAACGAGTTAGTTTTCGGACAGATTATAAATATGCGATATGGGAAGATTATGTGATTATTTACAAGGTTAGTAACGAGTATGTAGAGATTTATCGTGTAGTCAACCGATATCAGGATATTACAAGAATTTTTGAGTAAATACTTGATATAGCAAAATGAATTTAATTCAGATGTGTAGAAATGGAAGCCGTATTAGAAATTGTGAAAACATGTATCCCAATTATTGTTGGTGCACTTATTGCAATTATATCTACAATGATTGAAAAAAGCAGTGAGAGAAGACATGAATTTGTAGAAAAACGTTGTCAGCAAAAACAAGAAATGTATGTTGAGTTAATTTCTTTGTTCAGTAAAGTTTTGAAGAACCAGTGTGATAGTGTGGATTTAGCTACCTTACGGGATAGAATAAATTTAATTAGTATCACTGGAAGTGCAGATGTCGTAAGAGCATTGAATGAGTATATTGATACTTAGGGTAAAGCATCTTCGGAAGAGCAGAATGAGAAATACAGTAATTTGTTACAAGTAATACGTGTTGATTTAAAGGTTGATAAAAAAAGAATGAAGATTTTCCTAAAATTAGATTGCGGGATATTAATATAAAGGACAGAAAAAATACTTAAAAATAGCAATAATAATAAAGGATCAGATGCGGATAAAAATAAGAGGCTGACTGGTCCTTTATATCGTGATATGGTATATATGAAGTGAGAAGGTAGAAAATGGAGAAAGAACCGAAAGTTACAATGCTCAGTGGATAGCACCTTATTTAAGTGATAAATTGAAAGATTGGTTAGAAAGAGCAAATAGAAATGAATTACCTGCGTATAAAGGGGGTCGCGGACGTAAATTTTGTCAATTGATGAAAGCATCTGATACATGGGATGAATTTGATAAGTTATTTAAAAAAGCAATGGGAGAGCCGGTACAACTGGAGTTAGACATTTCAGAAGATAAATAGTGATAACAACTTAATCAGAACTATAATTCCTATATAAAAATGTATAGTGACAAGGATTTATTCGCGAATTCGAATAGTAAACATAAGAGCCGGGAACCCGCATAAACAGCGGGCTTTCCGGCTCTTAGTGTACCGTGATAGTTCAGAGTGTAATATCTGAACTATTTTCCGTAGGGAGAATGACTTTTTAATATCAAACTGTTGGTATGAAGATCCGGACTATAGGGAGGAGGAATTTATTCGAAAGTATCCGACAGGTGAAAAGATTGACTGTGTTAGCGGAACGTTCATGGATATGCCTGATGGTCAGAGGTGGTTAATTCAATAGTCCGTATCTGACCTGTAGCTATAATCCGTTTGTCCGGCTGTTTCCTTTTTCTGTTATGACAGCCCCTATTGAGAAACAAACGCCCAAAGCCGCACTGATCAGGGTTGTGTATGCGTTTACATAGTATATCAATGTCTGCCCTCCTGCCATAGCATAATCCAGTCTTCTTTGTTTTCCCGTATCATATCGAAACCGATTTTTCGATACATCTCAGCCGCATAATTAGCCTTTTGGACGGAAAGTGAAACACGTTTATAACCATGTGCTTTTAATAAAGACAGCATTTCTTTCATCATATCGGTTCCTATTCCATGCCCCCGGCATTCTTTGTATAGGGAGATTGCGAGGGAAGGAGTTTCATCATCAATGTGTCCGTAATCGTTGATAATACGGACCCAGACAGCACCAACGATTTTTTTCTCAACCTCTGCAACTAACGCAAAATCAGCTTTTGATGACCCGAAACGGTCAACATAAATCTGTAATTCGGGAGAAGCGATAATATTTTTCGGTGGAGGTGCTGTACCGTCCGGAATAAAAATCGCTTCGTATAGAAAATCGTTCAGCAGAGGATATTCTTCCGGTACCATTTGACGTATTGTATATTCCATGAAATTCTCCTATGAAAACAAATATTCTATTTCCTGCATTGTATCATATCGCTCAAAATGCAACAACAGAATTTGCGGATAAGCTTAAAAACGAGAAGCTGGAAAAAGAAATTCATTTCTATTCCCCGCCAAATGGATGCTTCTCAGCATAATATCGAAACGCTTTTACAATATAATCTGAAGCTCCTTTCTTGTATTTTTTGTCAGTCACATTTTTGATGTAGTCGCTGGAATATGCGTCGATCAATACGTGAATATAAGGTTTGCCAAGGGAAACGCTTCCGCCGTTCTCTCTGATCAACAAATCTATCGAATGGACAATGGACTGTATTTTCGGAGAGGAGACGTCTTCGGACAGATCGGCAGTCAGCTGACCATATAACATGTCGGATCGCCGGGCGATTTTTTTGGCTTCTTCCGGCAGCTGTGTTTTCATGAGCTCAGAAAAATGTTCCAGATTATACTTCATTTTTTCGGTGTAGTTTTCGATGCTGCCAAATTGCTGGATGGCAAGCTTTGCCACCTGGTCTTCGTCATCCCGGATCTTTTCAATAAACATATCAAAATTTTCGATGCTTCCCCAGTATTTAATTACAGTGTCTGTCTGGCTGACTTTAAAATCTTCCAGAGCTCTGATATAATCGGCCAGATCAAATTCTTTAAAACTCATACATGCTTCTCCCTGTTCGAGGCGTTCCAGAAGCTCAATTAATCGGTTGATCCGGTTGCGTTTCAGGAGAAATAGTTCTTTTTGTTTTTTGAAAGCGGCAATTCTGTCAAAATCAGGATTTTCGAGAATTTCTTTGATTTCCTTTAAGGAAAATCCAGTTCTTTAAAAAATAAAATCTGTTGTAAGGTCTGCAGAGCCTCATCATTGTACAGGCGGTAGCCGGATGCTGTGAGTTCGCTGGGTTTTAACAGGCCGATCTCATCATAATATTGCAGTGTCCGTATGCTGATGCCGGTTAGTCTGGTGACCTGGCTTATACTTTTCATGTTAAATTCCCTCCTAATATGTGAGTGCAGGGTTTAGTAAAATAGTGTCATTTCTTGAAAGCGATATAAAGGATGACCGGTCGAAAATATTGTGCTCTCTGAGGAAATAATACAATATCACGCTGCGTGAGAGTCAAGCTTTAAAAAGTATTGTTTGAGATTTAGCGAACATAAAATCTGACCATAAAATCCGGGAAAATGCTTGTATAGGAATATCTGCCGCATAATGGTATAATTAGAATACTATAAACCAGTGGTACATTGATGACAAAACTGTGCCGCATGGTGTGTCAGGGAAAAACAGATCTTCGAAGGAAAGGGGCGGAAAATGCCGGATAAATATTTAGAAAAACGAATACATCGTGCTTACGGATGGATGAAATATGGAAGGATAAAAATGCTTCTGGTGTATCTGGTCATATGTGTGTTGATGATTGGAATTGTCAGTCTTTTTCTCGGGAATCCATTTCCTCACAAAGAAACCATTTTTCCTTTGTTATTTAGAAAAAATGTGTTTGGTTTTTCAGTGTGGGATTCCGGATGGCTGTATACGGGAATCACAGAATATTTGTACCTGATGGTGACAGGCTGTGTGATCGCGTTGGTCCTGGCATTTTTGTGGTTATGCGGTGTGAGTGGAGGAAAGCTGGCCGGTTTGGACCGGATTCTGCTGAAGCAGTGTGATGTAAAAAAATATATGGACGCCATGAACTATGCGGTGGACTATGGGAGAGGGCTTAAATTGCAGGGATTTCAGGAATCGGTTTTTTTGTTGATGCAGCAGCGGATGGTGTGTGCATGGATTGCCGGCGGGAAACTGGAGGAAAGCAGGAGATTTCTGACCGGGGAATGGAGAGGAAAGAAAAACAGTAATGTGTATAAGCAGACGGTGAGAACGCTGGAGCTTTCCGAGGCATATGTGAGCCGGGATGCGGAAAGATTCCATATGCTTCTGCAGAGAGCGGGACGAAGATTTCGAAAACAGAAATTGCTTACAGCGCGAGGATTATTTCTGGAACAGAAGTATGAGCAGGCAGCGATGTGTTTGCAATCATATAAGGGAGAGAATACTTACCATGAAGTACTGCGCCAGTATTTGCTGGGGAAATGTTTGCATAAAATGGAAAACAAAAAAATGGCAGAAGAATGTATGGAGTATGTGTCCGTGCATGGGAATACGATGCTGTGTCAAAAGAAAGCGCAGGAGTGGCTGTTGAATAATCAGGAGAACGATGGATGAAGGCAGGAGAAAGAAATGTGAAAAGCAGGAGGGGATGTTATCATCCCCTCTTCTGGTTTGTAATGATTTTCTTCAGATCAACTTTCATGATATAAAAATACATGACAAGCAGGAGCGCTGCGGCCAGCACCCAGGCGGCAGGGCTGGCGAGGCATACGCCCAGATAGCTTCTCTGTCTGGCAGCGATGACGGCAACGATGCCTCTGCCGATCAGCTCGGCCACTCCGGCCATCATAGGAAGCAGACCGTATCCCAGTCCCTGGATCCCATTTCGGTAGATATTGACAATGGTCAGAGGAATAAAGAAGGCGCCGACACATTTTAAGTAAATATCGACGGAGTCGATGATCAACGCCACATCTTCAGATACGAAGAGATAGCTCATGTACTTGCCGACTGTCATAACCAGGGCCGCCGCGGCAAAGGAATAGAGAATGCCGATAGTGGTGGAAGCACAAAATCCCTTGCGGATGCGGGAAATGTTGCCTGCTCCCATGTTCTGGGCGCCGTATGTGGCGATGGTCGTTCCAAGAGCCACATAAGCCTGTGTGACCACCTGCTCGATTTTGCTGGCGGCGGTAAATGCGGCTACCAGCGTGGAACCGAGGATGTTAAGGGAAGACTGTACCATCATAGTACCGATGGCCGTGATTGAATACTGCAGAGCCATGGGAATGCCAATCTGTATCTGTTTCTTTAAAAGCACTCCTGTGGGATGCCAGTCCTCCCTGGTCATGTGGAGCACCGGTACTTTTTTTATGATATAAAGCAGGCAGAGCAGACCGGATACGCCCTGGGAGATAATAGTAGCGATGGCGGCGCCTGCCGCACCCATATGGAATACGATAATGAAAAAAAGGTCCAGAGCAATATTGAGCAGAGCGGAGAGAATCAAAAAATATAATGGTACTTTGCTGTTACCCAATGCTCTGAGAATACTGGCCAGCAGATTATAAAGCATCTGTGCCAGAATGCCGCCGCTGATGATCATAATGTACGCATAGGCGTCTGCGTAAATATCGGATGGCGTGTTCATCAGATGAAGCCATGGTCTCATGAGGATCATAAACGATGCGGTCAGTATCAGTCCGATGATCAGGGACAGGAAGGAGGCTCCGGCCACGGTACGGCGCATGGCGGGCAGGTCTCCGGCACCGAATTTCTGAGCGGTCAGTACGGTAAAACCGGCTGTCATTCCCACGACAAAGCCGTAAATTAGGAACATGATAGTGCCGGTGCTGCCCACGGCTGCCAGAGCTTTTGTTCCCACAAACTTCCCTACGATGACGGCGTCGGCCATGTTATAAAATTGCTGAAATACATTTCCTATGAAAATAGGCAGCGTGAAATTAAGAATAATCTTCGTTGGATTGCCCGCTGTCATGTCATATTGTGCTGTTTTCATAAAATAATCCTTTCTTTGACAAAATCCAGAAGAAAATTATATAACAGGAGCGGGGGCTTGTAAATGCTATTTCCGGAAATGATAGAGGTTTTTCATGTACGTTTCTTAAGATGATTTCGTATCAAATATGTAGAAGACGGATACTTTTTCTGGTAAAATGATAGCAGAATAAATCAGGAAGGAGCACAGCAAAATGAAGGATCATTTCAGAATTGATACCCGGCCTGTGGCGAGAGAGGAATCGGTTCTACGGGGAGAGAAATACAGGATTTCCATTTTGACGCCGTGGCTGATCCGGCTGGAGTACAGTGAAAGCGGCCGGTTTGAGGACCGCCCGACCCAGTGTGTGTGGAACCGGGAGTTTCCGGCGGTGCAGTTTGAAGTGCGGGATGAAAAGGATGTACTGAGAGTGACCACCGAGGGAATCCAGCTTGTCTATGATAAAAAGCCGTTTTCCGCCAGTGGACTTTCGTTGAAAGTACGGGGAAATATCAGCGCGTACAACAGTATCTGGCGGTATGGAGAAAAGGTGACGGATCTGCTGGGAACAGCGCGGACACTGGATGAGGCGGACGGAGCCGTGAAACTGGACCATGGAGTGATTTCCAGAAATGGATTTTCGGTGCTGGATGACAGCCATTCGCTGTTGATCCGGGATGACGGATGGGTAGAGCCAAGGCAGGAAGAGGCGGCGGATATCTACTTTTTTGGATATGGGCATCAGTATGAGAAATGTCTGCAGGATTTTTATAAACTGACTGGGAATACGCCGCTGCTGCCAAGATATACGCTGGGAAACTGGTGGAGCCGGTATCATCGCTATTCAGAGGAAGAATACAAGACGCTTATGCGACGGTTCAAAGGCGAGAAAGTTCCGTTCTCTGTGGCGGTTATCGATATGGACTGGCATCTGGTGGATATTGACCCGAAATACGGCAGCGGCTGGACGGGATATACCTGGAACCGGGAGCTGTTTCCGGATCCGGCAGAGTTTATGGGCTGGCTCCATAAAGAGAACCTCAAAGTGACCTTAAATGTACATCCGGCGGACGGCGTGCGACCGCATGAGGAAATGTACCGGGCCATGGCGGAGGATCTGGGAAAAGACTGGGAAAATGAAGAATCCATTGACTGTGATGTGACCGATCCGGATTTTCTGGACGCCGCCTTCCGGTATCTGTATCATCCCAATGAAGAACAGGGCGTGGATTTCTGGTGGATTGACTGGCAGCAGGGTGTGGAAAGCCGGGTGCCTGGTCTTGATCCATTGTGGATGCTTAACCATTATCATTATCTGGACAGTGAGAGAGGTGGAAAACGGGGCCTGACATTTTCCAGATATGCGGGCATCGGCAGCCACAGATATCCCATTGGATTCTCCGGGGATACGATCATTACCTGGGAATCTCTGGATTTTCAGCCATATTTCACTGCCAACGCCAGCAATGCCGGCTATGGCTGGTGGAGCCATGACATTGGCGGACACATGCGGGGATACCGGGATGATGAGCTTTCCGTCCGGTGGCTGCAGTTCGGCGTGTTTTCCCCGATCAATCGTCTCCACAGTACCAACAGTCCGTTCAACGGAAAAGAACCTTGGAATTATAACGCAATTGCCTGTCAGGTGATGAAACGGTATCTGCGTCTGCGCCATGCACTGATTCCATATCTATATACCATGAACTGCGACGCTGCCCTGAAAGGAAGACCACTGATCCGGCCGATGTATTATCCGGAACCGGAACGCCGGGAAGCCTATGAGGTGCCCAATGAATATTATTTTGGAACGGAAATGATTGTCTGTCCGATCACACATCCCCATGATAAAGCTTCGGGGACAGGAAGTTTCCGG
The DNA here is from genome assembly GCF_002161065.1 of Eubacterium sp. An11. GTDB lineage: Bacteria > Bacillota > Clostridia > Lachnospirales > Lachnospiraceae > Anaerobutyricum > Anaerobutyricum faecale. Next base: position 28,958 of record NZ_NFLV01000031.1, read on the forward strand.
GCATGGCTGCCGGAAGGACAGTGGTTTGATTTCTTTAACGGCATGGTCTATGACGGCGGTCGTATGCTGACACTGCACCGGGACATTGAGGATATTCCGGTCCTGGTGAAGGCGGGAGGCATCGTGCCGATGGCGGATTATGAAGAGTTTACCAACAGTGTGGAGAATCCGTCTTCCCTTCGGATACGGATTTACCCGGGAGCCAATGGAAACTTTGTGTTACAGGAGGATAATGACGGCGGCGCAGACCGCAGAAGCGTAAGCACTTCCATGGACTGGAACTGGGAAGAAAATGTATTTACCATCTGTAAGCCTCTGGGTGATCTGGAAGTCATTCCTGCCATGCGGACATTTACTCTGGAATTTATGAACATTTCTTCGGTCAGCCCGGAAGTCACTGTTGATGGCCGGCCTGTGGATATCCGGTGGGAGTATGATCAGGATACTTCGGCTCTCAAAGTACAGCTTCCGGCCCTTCCGGCGGATACGGAGATCGTCTTTACTTTCCGGGAGCCTTTATGTCTGGCAGAAAACCTTTGGCAGAAAGAATTTTTCCGGCGGCTGTACCAGGCGGAAATGCTGTATGAGGACAAAGAAAAAATATATGGGTATCTGGAAGAAGGCGTGAGCCCCGTGGAGATGACAGGTATTCTTGGCACCATGAATCTTCCGGGAGAAATTTACAGCTGTCTGGAAGAGACGCTGCTGGCGAGAAAGTGATGAACTGCGGAGGTAAGAGGATTTGTTCATGAAGAATGTGCAGGAGAAACACACAGCACATGTCATGAAAAAAGCAGAATACACGCGGGAGGAATAAAAGAAATGATTGTCAGTGAAAAAATATTTATTTTGCTGCAGCAAAAGGGGATGAGTCAGAAAGAATTTGCTCAGAAAACAGGGATTTCCCAGAGTACGATCAGCGACTGGAAAAGGAAAAAGACCAATCCGTCGGTGAATAAGATCTTAAAAATCTGTCAGGTACTTCAGATCTCTCCTTATGAGTTACTCTCAGAAAATGATCTGGACGTAAACGGCAGTTCCGTAGACTATATACTTCCATTAAATAAGGAAGAAAGTACTCTGCTGGAAAACTACCGGAGTCTGGATTTTCAGAAAAGAGAACGGGTTATGGGATATGTGAGTGCGCTGAAAGAAAAGGAAGAATAAAATTTGCTTTGAATAGCGCATGGATGAATAGTTACAAAAAATGAAAAGAAAATGCATGTGGAAATTGACATGCATTTTTCTTTCTGTTATGATACGCATAAACGAAACGGTAAAACGTATTTTGAAAAGGAGGTATTTATGGGGATTTTTATTGATGTGCCGGACCGCTGTGATCCGGAGCGGCTGGCAGACAGGGTACAGCAGCTGCCCCTCAGCCGAAAAGAACAGCTGACCGCGTGGAAGGAATTTTATCTGGGTAATGATACAGAAGAACTGGGTAACGCCATGAGAACACATTTTCCGGTAGAAGTATGCGAAGAATACTGGAGAGACCGGTTCGCCGGATATCATGTGGATTCTTATGGGGGTTCTCTGCGGATCAGGGAGTACCTGTCCCTGGGATTTGATTTGGAGAAATTGTGCAGTCTGGTAAATTATGAGGATAAATACGGAAAGCCACGATACGAATTATTTCTCAAATTCGTCATGGATACAAGAATATATATATAGAAGATAAAGACTGTTCGGACCCTCTGGGAATCGACCAGGAGGACCAGCAGCCTTATGGAGTGGAGCGCCTCTTTTCCCAGTTTGTGTTTGGCGGCGCCTGCAACAAAAAGGTGAACCGATACATACCACTGGAAGAAGTCAGAGAAGCGCTGGACAGCGATAAGATCATTGATATGGTGAGAGCCATGGCCCTCAATGATGAGTTATATGAATACTGTGGAAATATAACGTAAGATAAAATGATATAGAATCTAAAAAATGCATGTGAGATCAAGCATGCATTTTTTAGACAACGAAATACGTATATACGAATCTTGATATAAATGACTTTAAAAAGTAATCATACAGAGCCGGCGATAATAAAATAAGTTTAGTTTTTCGCGGATTTCAATACTCTGTGTATATAATATTAGCACTTTTTTATAAATTGTACAAGCAGTATTTTAAATAATTATACAGTTTTAACCATTTCTTTACTAATAAAAATTGATTTTATCAGAAAAAAAGGTAATTTTGTCAGTGTGAAGCCAGAGTCAGAAATTTTATCGCCGTCAAAATTGCCGTCATTTGAAAGATATTTTCGGAGGCATTATCTGGTTTGAAAAGGAGTTGATGTTATGGGTAAGAAGGGAGAAAATATTTATAAACGAAAAGATGGACGATGGGAAGCAAGATATGTGAAAGGATATAAGCCGGACGGAGAAATTCGTTACGGCTATTGTTATGGAAAAACATATCGGGAAGCGAAAGATAAAGCTATACAGGCGAAGTCAGCAGTTATTAATCATTTACCGATTCGAAAAGAAATAAAAAAGAAGAGGTTTTCATTGTATTGTGATGAATGGATTCTCCTTAAGAGAAGCTGTGTAAAAGAATCCACATTTATAAAATATTTCACTACCATTGAAAAATATATTAAGCCGCGGCTTGGAGGTTGTTATGCAGAAGCTTTTACAGAAACATTGATTGAGCAATTCAGTTATGATCTGCTTCATGAAGTGAAATTATCTCCTAAAACAGTGAAAGATATACTTACAATGGTCCGTTCTATCGTTAATTATATGAAAAAGAAAAATCCTTCGGTAGAATCTGTGGAGATTGTTTATCCAAAAGAAAACAAAAAGGAAATGCGTGTATTGTCCAGAGAGGAACAGATGCGTTTTGTAGAATACCTTTTAAATGATATGGATGTGTGCAAATTTGGTATTTTGCTGGCTTTGATGACAGGCCTTAGGATAGGTGAAATATGCGCTTTGTGTTGGTCAGATATTTCTCTTAATAATCAGACAATTCATGTTTGTCGGACAATGCAGAGGATAAAAAATATAACGGATGATCCAACGCAAAAACGAACAAAAGTAATTGTTGGTGAACCAAAGAGCAGTAAATCTGTAAGAACGATTCCTTTAAATGACAATATTGCGGAATTTTGCAGGAGATGGAAAGCAGAAAAGAATAAAGCTTTTGTTTTAACGGGAGAAGAAAAAAGATTTATGGAACCAAGGACGCTCCAGTATCGTCTGAATAAATATACAGGAGACTGTGGATTAGAAGGAGTGCATTTTCATACACTTCGGCATAGCTTTGCTACACGCTGTGTCGAAGCAGGTTTTGAAATAAAAAGTCTGTCTGAAATCCTGGGGCATTCAAGTCCTAAGGTCACTTTGGAACGTTATGTTCACTCTTCTCTGGAATTAAAACGGGAAAACATGGAAAAGCTAAAAGCTCATTATATTTTTTCGCCGTCAGAAACCGCCGTCAAATCTTGAAAGATGATACATTTTTTCAGGAAAAAGTGCTGAATTTCGCAGAGTATTGAACTCTGCGAAAAAATGTTTGGCGGCTCCTTCTTATTATATCCAAAAAATCTGAAATGAGGATTGAAAAACGAGATAAATTTTTGTTGGACTGCCGCTGTGCACAAATAAGATAAGGAGGGTTAAAAGTATGATTCATTCATCTGGAAAACGCAGACGATACAAACGATACTTGTCAGTGTTTATCGCCTTTGTCATGGTCTGTAGTGTTTTCATTCCGGCTTTTGCCAAAAGTGCAGGGAATGGAAAAGATGGTGATGAGGCAACGAAAGCGTCGGCAGCCATCACCTATGAGTTCTACTCGGATGGAGAACTGTACGACAGCCAGACCGTTAAAGACGGGGAAACGTTGAAAGAACCGTCAGAACCCGATAAAGACGGCAGCACATTTGAAGGCTGGTATACGTCCAGGGACGGTGGCTCAAAGTTTACAGACTTCTCCAAACAATCCGTGACCGAATCAAAAACAGTAAAACTGTATGCCAGATGGCAGGAAATGGAGGAACCGGAGACGGAATCTGTGGAGGCAGTCACCGATAAAAATACTTTGGGTAACGACACGGAAAACAGTGAAGAAGTATCCGAAGAGGCAGACTCGGGAAAGAAAGCGGATGCGTCCGAAGAGACAGGCTCTGATATAAAAGAGGAGGATTCCAAGGAACAGACAGAATCCGGACAAGCGGACGATGTGTCCGATGAGACAAAAAATGAGACGGAAGAATCTGAAGACGAAGATTCGTCCAAAACGGAAGAAGTATCTGACAAAGAGGATATTTCAAAACAAGATGAAACGGAATCTTCCAGTGATGTGAGTCAGTCGGATGAGATATCTGAAGACTCTGACAAAATAAAAGACGAAGATACAGAAAATGTGGCAACGGAAGATGACGCAATAGTAGATTCTGCTGATACTTCTGACGACATGGAAAAAAATGAAGGAAATACTGCGGTCATACAGCCACAGCGAGAGCTTGGTAATGGAATCTCCCCATTAAATATTAATGGACCGAGAGAGGTGTCAGTAGGAGAAACGATTACATTATCTGGACAATATGGTTCTAACCATTTTTGGTCCGCTTACCCAAGCAGTAGAGTTTCGCTGAATCAAGACGGTAATAGTGTAGATGTAACCGGAGTAACAGAAGGTACTGTATGGATAACGCATACATATTGGAGTTGGGGTGGACAGCAAACAGAAACTTACACCATCCAGGTCACCGCAGCTTCTTCGGGACAAAGTTATGTTTTATATACCTACACTTTAATACCAGGAAAGACAACGGAATCTACAGGAAGCGCAGACCAAATTTGGAATGGAATGGGAGTTGGCACTATCTCAGGTCTTGGTTCTCCAGATAGCCATAATACGAACGAAGAATTGGATAATGGATATGGAAATAACGGTGCAGATATCACATGTCCTACCAGTTATCCAGATATTACTGTAGATGGAGTGCCTTATAAATATGCTGATACAAAAGATAAAGAAAATCTAAAAGGATATTATACGATTACCTGGTTTAGAGTGGTAGTTGCTGAGGGAGCCAATGCAGGACATAACAATTATAATCAGCCAGTAATTGATGGTAAAAAAACATTTCATTTGGATGGATATATTACATTAAATGAAACAAATCAGTATACAGTTGATTTTAAATTAAAGGATGCTGGTGAACAGACTTTTGAACCAGTTGATCCAGAGCAATATACGAAGAGAGTTCCGGAAGGATTTGAGACAGATGAATTGTTAATTCCAAATGAGAACGAGCCGAATGTATATCCGTTAACCAAAACCGTAAATGGTATCACCTACACCTTCGATGGTTGGTATCTTGATGAGACCTGTACCCAAAAGGTGGACTTTAATAATTATAGAATTAATGCAAACACCACTTTCTACGCCCGGTATGTTCCGGAAACACAGAATATCACCGTGGAGAAGCAGGTGGTCACCACTAGTCAGACAGACCTCACGAAGGACTTTAGATTTACTTGTGAGTATACCAACGCATCAGGTAATAAGCAGACGATAACACTGAATTTGAGTAACGATGAAACAGGAACCATAGCAAATGTCCCGGTCGGCACAGAACTGAAACTGACAGAGACCAATGCCAGTGGATATACCACATCAGCAAAATATGACGATAAGACAATTCAGGCGAATGAGACAACCGGTGACACAAGAACGATGACCGTTCAAACAACGAACGACAACAGTACAATTGTTGTCACCAATCGCAAGCAGATTGCTGAAACGGGGCAAGATGAGAATTTCATTATTGTTGAGAAAAAGTTTACAGGTATTACTGAAGACCAGATTCCGGTTAATTTTCAGATTACTGTAACTGGTCAGAATGGAACGAGTTATACATTGACTAAAAATAGTTCTGGCTGGGAAGAAGTAGATAGTGCCGATGGTTCCATTATCTGGCGTTGGAAGATCAGTGGAGTGGGAACGGGTGAATATACCGTAAGCGAAGAAAATGAAGAGATTGCTGACTACACTGTTACAACGACCGGTGATAGCGGCAGTGTTACCGTGGAAGCTGCGGATGTAGCGATTGAAGCAACTAAGTATCCAACCTGTAGTCATACAAATTGGCCGGTTGGTGTCGAAGGGAATGAGAATTTTCTGTTCGCAGCGGCGCTGACGGGATCGAGTGGATGCATTGTGATTTCCTCAGAACCATTATCTGCGTCTGTGAGAGCTGCGGTAACAGCCAAAGTGACGACATATGGAAGTTGGCATGAACCGGTACAATTTTATAGCGTTTCAAATGATGGTCAGGAATATTCCATTGATGGGAAGATATTTAGATATGATGAAGCCAACAGTCAAATTATTATTGGTCAGACAAGCGATTGGAAGCATGTCGCTTCTCTGAGCTACGATATTACCGAAGCCAGCAATCCGGAGATTGCCATTACCAATGCCTACAAAAAGAACACTTCCAGCATTGAAGTTAAGAAGCTTGTCACCGGTAATCTGAGTGACTATGATAAAAAATTTGCATTTACCGCCAGCTGGCTGGGCAGCGATGGAACCCAGAAAACGGAGGAATTTTCATTAAGCCACAACGACAACGGTAAAACATTAAATGACTTACCAGTCGGCACACCGGTAACCATCAGTGAGAACCGGGATGGTTATGATCTGGAAAACATTAAGCAGGGAAATACTGAATTGTCAGAAGATAAGATAACCTCAGATGGCACAAACAGTTCCTGCACTGTGACCGTCACAAATGAACCGATGACGATTACATTTACCAACGAAAAAGACGCCATCGTAGACGTTGGTATCCGCATGGATAATCTGCCATACATCCTGATGCTTGCTCTTGTGGCAGGAGGCGCAGCAGCGGCAGTGATTCTTCGCCGGCGCCGTAGCTAAAAAATGTGCCGGCCCTTTACTGACAGAGACAGGCAACATAAATGAAGAGAAACGAAAGAGACAACATGTCAGGAAAACATATGGAAAAAACACAAACAAAGCAGAATGGGCAGACCGAAGCAAAACGGAACCCAGTGGAAGCTTATAAAAAGAAGATAGCAGATACGCCGTCAGTAAATGCCGAGCATGATAAACTGATTCAATGGTTCCAGACAGTACGCTTTCGGAAAAAACTGTTTGGTGGAATAGATGAAGTCTATCTCTGGCGCAAGCTGGAAGAACTGAATCGGCTTTATGAGTCAGCCCTTACCGCTGAGCGGGCGAGATACGATGCTTTGCTGGAAATGTACCGGGAAAAAGAGGTGGAACAGTGAAAGCTACAGAAAAAATACCTGTCGGTCAGACTCCGGCGGAGGAGCTTCCATCTTGTTCGCGTATTATTCGCCGGCGCAGGAACACCGCAGAGATTAGAAGCGGCTACATCCGTCTTGTCGTAGATATCGCAGCGCTTGCCGTCATTGGAATTCTGCTGTTCACCCAGGTATTTCTGGTCATGCAGGCTCCTGGCAACGGCATGTTTCCAGCGATAAAAGACGGTGATCTGATTATCGGTTTCCGTTTGCAGGGAGAGTATCTCAAAGACGATGTGGTTGTTTATGAAGCGGATGGTGAGACCCATGTGGGACGGATCATGGGACGCGAGACAGATGTGATAACCATGGACGATACAGGAACGCTTCTTGTAAACGGAACTGTCCAGGGAGGAGAGATTCTTTTCCCCACCTATCCGGAAGACGGTATGGAATACCCTTACACTGTCCCGGAAGGATATGTGTTCATCCTGGGAGATTACCGGACACAGGCCGTAGACAGCCGAGAATACGGAAGTATTCCCATTGAAAATGTGAAGGCAAAGGTGATTACCATTCTGCGAAGAAGGCAGCTTTAACCCATGCACAACGATACCATGGCCGGAAAACGGCTCCAAAACAGTATAGGACGCCTTGAGAAGGCGCTTATAGCGATAAAAAATTTAAATTATAGGAGGAAAAAGTTTATGAAAATTACGAACAAATTATTTGCAACATTGCTTACACTTGTTATGGTACTCAGTATGAGTATTACGGCATTTGCACAGGGAGACTCTGGAACGTCATCGACGACTTATACGGATGTGGACAGTGTTACTGTACAGAAAACGTACACTGCACCGAATGGAGGCACCTCTCCAGCAGAAACATTTACTTTTGAACAGACAACAAAAAGCGTAACTGATAGTGAGGTATCGCAGAGTGATATACCTAATCTTCCTTCTATCTCCAGCGCTGTATATGCAGTCGGAGAGGCGACAAAAGATGGAACAGGAACAGGAACGAAGAATATCACGATTACTCTTCCAACTTATAGCAGAGTTGGTGTATATACTTACACAATCGCTGAATCAGCAGGTAGTACCGCAGGAGTTGTGTATGACCAGGAGCCGATTACCCTGAAAGTTACAGTTATCCAGCAGGGAGACGAATTGGTTCGTGTTGTAGCCGTATATAAAGGTGACAAGAAGATTGGTGGAGAAGATGGAGATGGAACCCCTGCATTTGAGAATACATACAATGCATCTACTCTGAAGATTTCTAAAACTGTGACCGGAAGTTTAGGCGACAGGAACAAATATTTCGAATTTACGGTTACTTTGAACGTGCCACAGGGAAAAACAGTGAACAGCACAATTGGAGTTGGAACTACGTCCAATGTCGATAATCCAGATTCAATTACAATTGGAGTACCAGCAACATTTTATTTACACCACGGTGAAACTTTGAATCTGAGCAATGTTCCTTACGGAGTAACTTATACTGTTACAGAGACACAGGATTCAAATTATACAACAACAGTAAATGACAATTCTGGTAACACTCTGTCAAATCAGACAGTTGATAGTGCGGAAAAAACAGTAGCTTTTGTAAATAGCAGAGGAGGCGAGATCGACACCGGTATCACCACCGACAGCCTGCCATACCTTTTAATCGCAGCAGGCGTTGTAGTCGGAGGAGCTGTTCTTGTCACAAGAAGACGCAGATTTGATGACTAATTGCTGTCGTATAGTTGCAAAAAATAATAAAGACATTTTGTAGAAACAACATGTAGATTCTAATATGCGCTAAGCATTTAGAATTTCCGCCGGGTGCCGGTATTCCGTGCGTGGTAAATATGGATATCCGCCCGGCGGAACAATAAAAGAAGGGAGGCAGCAGCATGAATTTTTCAAGACGATTCTTAAAGGCCGCCAATTCCCTTGTGACCTTAGTGGTCGTCCTGTTTCTGGTCGCTGCGGGAGCGTATTCCATCTATGCGCTGTGGGATAATGCGCAGGTTTACGCTGCTGTGGATGATGTGCAGTCAGAGCTGCTGAAATTGAAACCGGTGGTGGAGGAAGACGGCGGCGCGTCTTTTGAGGAGTTACGCGCCATCAATCCGGACGTATGTGCATGGCTGACCCTGGACAATACGGAGATTGACTATCCCGTGCTGCAGGGAAAAGATAATCTGACTTATATCAATACAGATGTATATGGCAATTTTGCCCTGGCAGGAAGTATTTTTCTGGATTCCAGCTGTGATAATACATTTCATGATAAATATGCCCTGTTGTACGGACACCATATGGCAAACAGCAAGATGTTTGGCGACCTGGATTTGTACGAAGATCAGAAATTTTTTAATGAAAACACAACAGGCACATTGATATTGCCTGACCGTTCCTACACCCTTGAAATCTTTGCCTGTCTGCGGGTTTCCGCTTCCGAGGACGCAATCTTTTCTCCTCAGAAGTGGCAGACGGATAACAAGGGACTTCTGGATTTTGTGTCGGCGAATGCAATGTATATCCATGAGGATATCATGGGGCGTATCAATTCCTCAGAAGAATATTCGCAGATACTGGCAATGTCCACCTGTTCCTCGGAGTTTACAGATGCAAGGACAGTCCTTCTGGCAGTAATGAAACCGAACACGCCAGAACAATAAGTCCAGCTAATAAATGTCAATAGATAAATGAAAAATATTTTTCATCAGAAAAAAGGGCAGACTTTCCCCTTGGTGATAATATCATTTTTAAAAAGATATTGATTCGTTGGATTTGC
>NZ_NFLV01000032.1 GCF_002161065.1 Eubacterium sp. An11
GGAGGAACTTCGTCTCTTTATATGTATTCTGGCCTTGTTATGTCTTTAGTATCGGCTTTGATTGGGATAATGTGGGCTGTTGCTAATCTCAGATTGCAGAAAAAAGAAGAAAAAGCAAAAAAGTATCTTCCGTTTCTTCTTTTTGATTGTTTCTGCCCCTACTAGATATCTCATATTCCACATTTTCATTCTCTAATTTATCCCCTTCTGGATAAATTAATTCAATTTCCTTTTCTTCATACATTACGCTTTGCAGCGCTTTTTTTAATTCAACTGCACTTTCATACCGTTCTTTGGGATTATATGCACACGCTTTCAATACAATTTCTGCCAATCTTCCCTCTGCATTGCATGGTTTTGGCATCTCTGTTCCGCTCATTCGCATCACATTAGCTTTTTCTTTATCAGAATAACGAATTGGCATTGGATATGCCGGCAAAAACGGTGTTCGATTATTATTTAAAAATCTATACAATACAATTCCTAATGAATAAATATCCACAGTGGAGTTATATTTTTCACCTTTATAGACTTCTGGAGCCATATATGTATATGTTCCCTTTTTAGATAATACTGAACTAGTTTTTTCCAACTGACGGGCTATACCAAAATCTCCAAGCTTATATTTACCTAGATTTGATATAAAAATATTTTCTGGTTTTATATCTCTATGAATAATATTGTATCTTTGACATATTTCTAATGCATTACACATATCTATTCCAAGACATATAACATCCCTAATAGACAACTGATGATTCTTGATATAATCAAACAATGGGGTTAATAACTCCATTCTAATATAAATATTCCATCCTATCCCTTTTTCATGGGGAATTACTGCGTGATCTTCATAACTTACAATATTTGTATTTCCTTTTAATTTTGACATTAGGACGAATTCTTCAACTATATCTTCGACTATACTTTTAAAATACATTGTGACACTTTTTTCATCCATGCCATCATTTAAAATTGATTTTACCTCTGATTGGTTTTGTGGAATAGTAATAACTTTTAAGGCTGCTTCATACAAATGTCCAAACTCTTCTCTTTCAATACGATATACTTTTCCAAATGAACCTTCCCCTAGAAGCTTGTCTACCTTCCATCCTCCCCAGAGTTTATCCAATTCCTGTTGTAACATTTCTCTTCCTCTCTTAAAACATAATAACTATTTTTTATCAATTAAATAGGCTTTAGATATTACACTAACTCCTATCTTCCGAAACAATATTGTTATAAATCTTCTATTTTTTTATAAAAAACATTTATTTAAAGTATATCTCCATTCATAATTTCAGTCAAGAAAACAATAAGAGGTATCATCATATAAATTAAATATAATGGTATCTCCTATGTCAAAATTATTTATAATATTTTTTGAACTAAAACACTGCTTTAATTAAAAGCTCATATTCCAGAATAACTTTTTTACAAAAGTAAAATTATTCATTTATCTTTTCAGATGAACGCCACCTGTTATAAAGCCGTGTCTCAAATATCCGGTTTGCAATCTGCACCGTAGAATTCTCCACTTTAACAAATCCAAACATTCGTGCATTTCTGACTGCCACATCATCCGGGTCGTAAGCAATCGTCTGCCCCTGAAAGAGCAGCTTTGAAATAACTTTCTCAAGCTCCGGAAATTGATTCAGTTTATGGGTGAGAGAATCCAATAACGGATTGTTTTCATCCAGGAGCATTTTTACTGCCGCTAAAACCCCCTTTTTTGTCCATGTACTTTTTCTGTCAGAAAATGCATCGGTATCAGAAAGCCGTTCATCCATGAAATAGCAGAGACGTGATACCAGATATGGATAGCCGGAAGTATAATCGTACAGCAAATGTGCAATCATGCTGATATCCATTCCTGTATGATAATCATTTTCGTATTCTTTAAGCATTCCGCCAATTTCACTGGCAGAAAAACTCATATCCACAAGAAAATCTGCCGCGATATTCCACGGACTGTTCTCCCGATGTTCTTCATCCGGACGAAGTTTTTTCCGGATATTTCGGATATCGTATACACTGGCAAGAATCACAGACTGAAATGTCGGTATCTCATCTCTGTCCATGAATCCGGCCCGAAGCTGCGCCAGAAAATCAAGGAACACCTGATTATTGGTTGCCGTGTCCACTTCATCTACCAGAAGAACCAGAGGCTTTTCTGCATGCATACACCACTGTGTAAAACAATCAAATATCTCTGCCATTTTAGGAGGATATGACCGTTTCTCTTCCAGCTCTTTCATCGCCTCTTTTATTCCGGCAGGCACCCCTTCCATGAAAGAAATTCTTCGACCCACTTCTCTGGCAAGGCCGTTTACAAACGCAGCCTCATCAGAAAAGTCTGCCGCACTTAATCGCTGAAAATCGAGACTCAGCACAGAATATTCTTTCCGCAGATAATCGCTTAACGCCCGCAGAATCGTTGTCTTTCCATATTGGCGCGCCCGGTTAATAGTAAAATACTTTCCGGCATCTATCATTTTTTTTATTTCGTAAAGACGCGGCTCAAGATTCACCATATAGTGTAACCTCGGATTACAGGCTCCGCTCACATTAAATGTTTTTGTCATCTGAACGCCGATCCCCTCCTAACCATCCAGCCGGCAGCTCATGTCATACCACTGCTCGCCGCCCCAGACTGAGTTTGAGATTCCCTGATTCTGAAATCCCATTTTCTCGTACATTTTTATCTTTCCTTCCAGGCAGGTGAGAGTCACTTCGCTCCTTGCTTTTTTCTGCTCCCGTTTCAGGTAACGGCGCATCAGTTCTGTGGCCAGGCCCTGTCCCCGGTACTCCGGCAGCACGTCAAGGCCCAGCAGCATGATGTTCTGTCCGTCCGGCTCATAGAGGTCTGCGTCGGTGAAAAACTCATCCCTAAACTGTGTCTCACTGGTGGCAAGGCCGTTTAAGAATCCGGCGATCTTCCCGGTGTTTCTGTCCACCGCCACCAGAAACATCTCCGGCGCCTTCGCCACCCGCTCCAGCATCATCTTCCGGGAACACGCCTCGTTGGGTGGAAAACAGATACGCTCAATCTCCGCGGTCTGCTCTCCCTCCTCCGGGAGAATATCCCGGAATTCGAATTTGTCCTGCAGCTCATTATTCTTTATGATTCCATTTTGTGTTGTTGTTTTCATTTTATCTCCTATCCTGCTTTATCATCAGCCCGCAAACTTTTTCCCGCCGCTGACTCTTTTCAGCTTGAAGGTCTGCCCGCCGGTGCTGATAAATCCGTAGTCCGCTCCCGGCGTTCCCGACGTCTTTATCTTCACTGCGTTCTTTTTCAGTTTCAGAACTCCGGTTCCCGTAAAGTTCCATCCCGCTTCCCTGTAAGAAAAGGTCACCTTATTGCCTGTCCGTCTTCCCACAATCTTTTCTGTCCAGGATTCCCGGAACGGATAGCTGCGGGCGTACTGAATCTGAAAGACGACCTTGTTCTTCTTAATCTTTTTGATGACCACTGTCCGGTAGGAATCTGCTGATGCGCCCACGAAATGTTTCTCGTAGGTTCCCGTGCGCGGCGCGGCCAGAGCCGTCATGGACGGCAGGATGAGAGCCGCCAGCAGGAAGACGGTCATCAGGCATGTTCTCATAAACTTCATTGTATTTCTCATTTTTTCCATATTGGACTCCTTTTCGTTAGCTTTCAGCCTGACTTTTCTTTGCAGGCTTTTTATTGACTTTCACATATCTCCATTGTACAGAATCTGTCATACCTTGTCTATCTTTTCTATACAAATTCTATCTTTTATTTCTGCCCGTACTCTGTACACAGACCCTTCCCTGGTTTGCAATCCGGCTCATTCACACCCTGCTCATATTCGATCCGGTCTTCCATCATCAGAATCTGCTGGCCCATCCGGGACAATTCACCGAGGACCGCCTGCCGGCCCTCCGCAGTACGATGCCAGCTTTCCCGGGTGATACCGTCGATGGCTGTGGGATGGACGAGAATCTCCACCTCCGGAAAAACCAGCGCGTAGTAAAAGTGCGCCCGGCGGGCGTGGTGCGCCTTACAGCAGAGAATGGCCCGTTTCGGCAGAACGCCCTGCTCTCTGAGAAGCAGTTCTCTGGTCTTCTCTGCATTTTCCAGCGTATAGGTTGCTTCCCGCTCCGGCAGTATCGCCTCGTCCGGAACACCGTTTTGCCGCAGCACTTCCGAGAGGAAATCCGCCTCGCAGGCAAAGTCTGTGCCGTAACGTTTTGCACCTTTTGCCACACCCTCAAAATGTCCGGCAGCTTTGGCATAGCGGCCCGATGGGATGAGCAGCGGCGCATATCCTTCCCGGTAAAGCTTCGCGGCCTCTTCCGTATGCTCCGGCCGGTCGCAGCCCGGAATAAAGATCACGTCGGCCGGCGCCAGCGCATCTTCCAGAAAAATGTAGTTTGTGATATCGAGAATTTCTTTTTGATTGAACCGGTACATGGTATTCCCCCATTTTCTCCTGTATTACAATTCATGATCCGGGTCCATTGATCTATTGCCCGGATCATCCGGAAATCATTCGTGTTTTTTGCCGCTCTCCGGCGGTTTCTGTATCCCGGCGGAATCCGGCGGACGCTGCTGTCTTCCGGATTCTTCCGGGGATTTCTGTTTCCCTGCCGTCCCCGTCGGTTGTTGTACCCCGATGGTTTCCTGCTGCTCCTGTTTCTTCTTTTTCTGCAGTTTCCAGAGCTTTTTTGAGGCGGACGAGCTGCGGCGGGAAAACGAACGGGACGAACGGCGCCCCCGCTCATACATTTCTCTCTCCCTCTTCCGGCGGATGGCCTGATAATTCGGCCGGAGCGTGCGGATCAGGAGATGATAGTTCTTTTTATTTTCCAGGAAGTAGTTGACTTCCGCACCATAGAAGACCATGGACATGCAGAAATGCAGCCACAGCAGAAGGATCATCATACCGGACAGACTGCCATAAATATAGGAAAAATTATTGAAATTACCAATGTAGAAAGAACAGCCCGCCGATACCACGATCCATCCAATGGCTGCTATCAGCGCTCCCGGCAGCTGCCGAAAGAAGCTCACTGTTTTCCGATTTGGCACAAAACGGTACACGATCATGAACAGCAGCGTCAGGATCACAATGGTAAACAGCGTTCTCTTATGAATAAAATATCCCGCCAGCGTCGCAAAAGCCGGAAAACGTCCACAGATATAGTCATAGAGCACATTTCCAAATACCCAGATCAAAAGCATGACGATGATCAGGATCGCGAAGGCGACGGTATACAAGATACTGAAAATGCGCAGAACGATATAGTTTCTGTTCTCATCGATATCGTAAACGGAATTCAAGCCGATAACAATGGAATAAATACCTCTGGATGACGACCACAGCGCCGCAATGACAGAGATCGTGAACACGGAAGCTCCCGTCTTCCGGTAAATCTCGTTGACAATGCCGGTGATCAGCGACTTTCTCTCAAAAGAAATAATCTCCGTGAGGATATTGATAATATCATCTTTGGAAAAAGGCGCATATTTTGTTAAGGTCAGGAAAAAAATCAAAAACGGAAACAGCGACAGAAGCATAAAAAAGGCCGACATGGACCCGAAAGCAGCCACATGATCATCATTACACTTTTTGATAAAATCCATTACCAGCGCGTATAAATTTTTCACTCGTTTTGATATGCTCATCTTTTCCCTCTCAAAATTGTTCATCCAAAACTTGTTTTTCAAAAAATAACTGCCACTCTGTCTTTCATTTGCTGTCAGGAAATGTCACGTTAAAATAAGCCGCCTCATAAAAATGAGACGGCTCTGAAAACATTGGCCCAAAATGCCGTGTCCTGCGATTTTGAGTCCTAGCCTAAGCCAGGTGGGTAACCTCATTTGAATTTCTGACTTCCTCCGTTATAAAACAAGGCCTGCCATCCCTTCAAAGATTTGGTTTCCCAAAATCAAAAATGTAGGTTCAAAATAGCAGGGGTTCTCGAACATCCCAGGCTTCTTTACAAATACTATAACTTAATTATATACAAATTTCAAGGAAAAAATGTTGGCAAATTTCCCCATATTTTTAATTTCATTAACTAATCCCTTTTATTCCAGGATGAGCCGGCCATTTTTCACATGATAATCCCGGTTCCGGTGCCTCAGCAGTACCTTTTTCATGTAACGCAGAAGATAATCCTCGCCCCGCTTTGCCAGCATGGTGAGCAGATACCGTGCCAGAAAATCGCTCTCCTTGTGAATCATCATCATATCTTTTCCGTTCACATAATAATCCAGAGCGCTTCTGTCATTGTAATTCTCTTTCATATAATTCTTGCTGGCGCAGATCCGGTCAATGACCATCTCCGCCACATACTTCTTCGGCATCTTCATGCCCACCAGTCCCCGGGGATTGATGCTGTAATCAATCCAGTATTCAAAATGATGCGGATTCCTGCCTTTATGATGGAGCCATCCTCTGGAGCAGGTCTTCAGTTCTTTCTCCCGGTTGATGGGACTTCTGTCTCCCTGATAATAGATCACACCCGGAATAAATTCTATGGGATTATATTTCGACAGGTCATGACAGATTCCCTGCCAGTATAACCCCACTTTAAAACACATTTTCGTCACTAATATTTTATGATGATTGATTGTCCTTAAATGACCAAAAAAATCCATAACAAACCTCTTTCTCTTTATGTCCGTCTTTTTTCTAGTATAACATTTTTTTATTACTTTACAAACGTATTTTTTCGTGGTAGACTGCATTGGAATAAGAGAAAGTTCAAAAGACAGTTCGTTTGTACCATCCTGTCTATAAACAAAACCAGGACAGCATTTTCATAATCGACATATCAAGTGCTGCCTTCTGGCAGTTCTTTTTTATTTGGAGGAGTTTTATATGTACATTTTAGAGACCGAGCAGGCCTTTGATTCTGCACATTTTCTGAGCGGCTACGAGGGAAAATGCCGCAACCTTCACGGACACCGGTGGCGCATCGTGGCGCGTATTGCCGCTGAGGAGCTGAGCAGAGAGCGTCAGACCCGGGATATGGTCATTGATTTCGGTGATTTCAAAGACGCCCTGAAAGCTCTGACTGAGGAGCTTGACCACTGTCTTATCATCGAGACCGGCTCCCTTCGTCCAAAAACCATGGAAGCTCTGAAGGAAGAAGATTTCCGGATTGTGGAACTTCCTTTCCGCCCGACCGCGGAACAGCTTTCCCGCTATTTTTATATGCGGCTGAAACAATATTCTTTCCCGGTTTACAGCGTTTCCGTCTATGAGACGCCGAATAACTGCGCCACCTATCAGGAGTCATAATAACAAATTGCCGCCCGTCTTAAGGCCCGTGTGCCACAGACACTGCCGGAAACAGGCGGCGGAATGGAGAAGACATGAATACAGTTTACCCACTTGTGGAAAAATTTATCAGCATCAATGGAGAGGGACCGAAAGCAGGCATGATGTCCGCTTTCCTCCGCATGAAGGGCTGCAACCTGTCCTGCAGCTACTGCGACACTTCCTGGGCGAATACGCCGGACTGTCCCTGCGAGATGCTTTCCGCCGACGCGCTGATTCGCTGGCTTAAAGAAAGCGGCACAGCAAATGTGACCCTGACCGGAGGTGAGCCTCTGCTCATTCCGGACATTGCCTCACTGATCGAACAGATCGGAGCCGCGGGGTTTGCCGTGGAGATCGAGACCAACGGCAGCGTATCCCTGGCCCCGTTCTGCGGTCTTTCCCACCGGCCGGCTTTCACCATGGACTATAAATGTCCCGACAGCGGCATGGAAGAGTTTATGGATCTCGATAACTTTGCTCTGCTGGAAGAACAGGACTCTGTAAAGTTTGTCGTGAGCAGTGAGAAAGATTTAGACCGTGCGGCGGAAATCACCAGAAAATATTCGCTCAGCCAGCGGTGCCGCGTTTATTTAAGCGCTGTGTTTGGACGCATAGAGCCACGGTCGATCACTGAATACATGATCAGCCATCAGTGGAACGATGTCCGTCTCCAGCTTCAGATGCACAAATTTATCTGGCCTCCGCAGCAGCGGGGCGTCTAAAGGAGGAATTACTATGGCAATAGATAAAGACGCTATCCGGGAACATATCCGGGGTATTCTCATTGCCCTGGGAGATGACCCGGATCGGGAAGGACTGAAAGAGACACCGGACCGGGTGGCAAGAATGTACGAAGAAGTTTTTGAGGGCATGAATTATTCTAATCATGAGATTGCTGAAATGTTCAATAAGTCTTTCCAGGATGACCTTTCCGTGGAACCGGATAAAAAAGATATTGTTCTGGTCCGGGACATCCCGATTTTCAGCTACTGTGAACATCACATCGCCCTCATGTACGATATGAAGATCTCCGTCGCCTACATTCCCAACGGAAGAGTGCTGGGCTTAAGCAAGATTGCCCGCATCTGTGATATGGCCTCCAAGCGGCTGCAGCTTCAGGAGCGCATCGGCTCCGATGTGGCACAGATCATGACGGAAGCTGCCGGAACCGATGACGTGGCAGTCATCATCCACGGCACCCACAGCTGCATGAGCGCCCGGGGTATCAAAAAAGAGGCTGCCTCCACCGTCACCACCACCCTGCGCGGACGATTCGAGACCGACGCCATGCTGCAGAATCAGCTTTATATGATGCTGGCCGCCCAATAAATCCATCCCGGACACGCATCTTAACATATCATTCAGAAAGGAAATGCACTATGCAGGAATTAAAAAATAAAAAAGCCGCTGTGGTTGTTTTCAGCGGCGGCCAGGACAGCACTACCTGTCTGTTCTGGGCAGTAAAACGCTATGAAACTGTCATCGCCCTGTCCTTTGACTATCACCAGAAACACGCGCTGGAACTGGAATGCGCCAAAAAAATCTGTCAGGAACATGGCATCGAACATCACATCATGGATATGAGCCTTTTAAATCAGCTGGCTCCCAACTCTCTGACCCGCAGCGATATCCCTGTGGATGAAGACGCTCCTTCCGAGGGAACGCCGAATTCCTTCGTGGACGGCCGGAATCATCTGTTCCTGTCTTATGCCGCTGTCTTTGCAAAACAGAGAGGTATCACCGACATCATCACCGGTGTATCCCAGAGCGACTTTTCCGGATATCCGGACTGCCGGGACATCTTTATCAAGTCCTTAAACACCACTTTGTCTCTGGCTATGGATTATCCTTTTGACATCATCACTCCACTGATGTGGCTGGACAAGAAAGAAACCTGGGCGCTGGCAGATAAGCTGGGCGTCTTTGATATCATCCGCAACGAAACCCTGACCTGCTACAACGGCGTCATCGGTGACGGCTGCGGACACTGTCCTTCCTGCAAACTCCGCAGAAAAGGACTGGAGGCTTATCTGGCGGAAAAAAACGCAAAATAGAATACATGAAAAGGGCGGCTGCAATCAGTAGATTGCAGCCGCCCTTTTATGTATTCTTTTGTGTTTTTACACACGTTCGCTGTCGGCACTCCCCGGCAGTTCCGTCATCCGTCTCAGATCTTCTTTTCCTCAAGATCTCCGGAAAGAAGGTCTTTCATCGCAGCCAGCGCTTCTTCCTCGTCCGGCCCGATGCATTCACAGATGATCTTATCCCCCTGACGGAAAGTACCGCTTATGAGATTGATAATGCTCTTCGCACTGACATCCATGTACTCCGTCTTAAAATGTATCTGGGACTCGAACTTATCTGCGAGATTGGCAATGGTGTTCGCAGGCCCCAGATGAATTCCCTGTTCGTTCATCACGATCAGTTCTGCCCGTACCATAACGTCAATACCCCTCCTCTGTTCTCCATACATTGCTATTATTTTACCACACTTCCAGAGGGGTTTCAATCGACTTACAGTAAGTTTTTGATGGCGATAACTTCCACTTCGATCAGAAGATCTTTCGGCAGTCTTGCCACTTCAACACAGGAACGCGCCGGAAATGCGTCAGTAAAATACGATGCATAGATTTCGTTGACTGTGGCAAAATCATCCATATTCTTGATGAACACCGTCGTCTTCACTGCCTGGTCAAGACTGCTTCCGGCGTCCTCCAGCAGTCCCTTCAGGTTCTCAAACACCTGCTTTGTCTGTTCCTCGATGGTCGCTCCCGCCTCACCGGTCTTCGGATCAACACCGATAACTCCTGAGGTGTAAATCATACCATTCACTTCAATAGCCTGAGAATATGGTCCGATGGCCGCCGGTGATTTTTCTGTTGTAATTACTGTCTTATTCATAATGATCATCCTTTCATCTTTCACTGATATTTCATTGATCTTTCATTTGCAAAAGCCTGCTGCCTCTTTTATTGTTCCAGCACAAACTCCTGCCCCGGTCCTGTGATTTCCATAATCCGGCCGGTGAGATATTTCGCATCATTTTTCGCCTTATAATCCCGGATCATACGGTAGTTGTTCCAGCAGTGCATCGGAAAAATATAACGGCTGCGGGCAGTTTTAAGGAAATAATCCATTCCCCACTCTCCGGCTTCCTCCTGACGCGGATCAAGTACCACAAAGGCGCAGTCAAACTCTTTACCGGACAGATACGTCATCTCTTTCTGGAACGCCTGCCGGTGCCACTCATTATCTTCTTCCGGCTCTCCCGGCCAGTGCCACCAGTGCAGATCTCCGGCATGATAGATACTCCGTCCGTCCGCCTGCACGAGAAACGCCACGCCCTCATCGGTGGAAAACAGAGTCTCCACATGGACGCCATCCACATCCAGCGTTTCATGAGGGGCCATAAAGTGTACATTTTCTGCTTTGGCCCAGTTCCGGGTGCTGTCCTTTATATCTGAGGACAAAATATACTGTACCTTCTCACATCGGTTCTCCAGCTTGAAAATATCATCGGAAAAATGATCTCTGTGTCCGTGGGAAGCGAAAATGTACAACTCTTTTTTGTAGTCCATGGCCGGAATCTCTCCCTTCCAATAGTCGAACAGCAGATAGCTGCGCTCCGTCTCCACCAAAAAACCACTGTGGTATATATAAGTAACCTTTAACGTATTCGCCATATGACATCTCCTTTCCTCTGCTCCGTGCAGACGGCTTCTTCCATCTGGTATCCGCCGGCGGCTGTTTGCATTCTCAAACCGCTGTCCTTCACCCTTTCAAATGCTCCTCCAGGATCTCTTCTTTGAGATTTTCATGGAAAATTCCTTCCCGTATCATGGCGATTTCCTGCCGGTACGGCGCATAGGAGCGCTTCTTCGTCTCCGGGTCCGGAATATATGGAGTCTCAAGAATCTTCGGGACATCCTCAAAGTCTTTGTGGTAAATGACATTTCTGAGGCTCTCAAAACCAATGGTTCCAAAACCAAAGTTCTCGTGACGGTCCTTATGGGCGCCCAGAGGATTCTTACTGTCGTTCACATGGAAGACCGCAATCTGGTCTTTGCCGATCACACGGTCAAACTCTTCCATGACTTCATCAAAATGATTCTTCACATCATAACCGGCGTCATTAGTATGGCAGGTATCAAAGCAGACCCGCAGCCGATGGCTGTTTGTCACTCCGTCATAAATACGGGCCAGCTCCTCAAAGGTTCTTCCAATCTCCGTTCCTTTTCCCGCCATGGTCTCCAGAGCGATATTGACGCTGCCGTCCTTGTCCAGCACCTCATTGAGTCCCCTGATGATCTGGACGATGCCGGCGTCCACTCCCGCTCCCACATGGGCGCCGGGATGAAGAATCAGTGTGCGGCAGTGCATGGCTTCTGTCCGCTCGATCTCCAGCTGCAAAAACTCCACCGCCAGCTCAAAGGTCTCCGGCTTCACAGTATTGGCAAGATTGATGATGTAAGGAGCATGTACCACAAACTCTTCCATACCATTCTCCTCCATCAGCGCAAGCCCCTCCCCGATCCGCAGTTCTCCGATGGGTTTTCTCCGGGTATTCTGGGGCGCCCCGGTATAAATCATAAATGTATTGGCCTTGTAGGAAAGAGCCTCCTTCACGGAGCCCAGAAACATCTCCTTCCCGCTCATGCCCACATGGCTTCCAAGTTTCAGCATGGGAATTCCTCCTGTATCTGTCTTTTGTATTCTCATTGATCTTCTCTAAAGTCATTATTTCTTCCGGCCGGGCCGCAAAGAAAGTATACCAGAACCACTGTCTTTTTTCAATCAAGGGCCGTTCAAAAAAAATCGCACAAAAAAGAAGCCCCGGCGGGATTCCGCCGGGACCTCTTTTTTAAGGAAAGATTAATCAATAAGACCAATCCTGAACGTCTGTAATCGTTATTCTTCGTCTTTTGCCCATCCATAAGAGCACTGAACAGCTTTCTTCCAGCCTTTGAGCAGCTTGGTACGTGTCTCTTCGTCCATCTGAGGCTCGAATACTTTGTCGATTGCCCAGTTAGCGATAACGTCTTCTTTGCTGTTCCAGTATCCAACTGCCAGACCTGCCAGGTAAGCAGCACCCATAGCTGTTGTCTCAACACACTGTGGACGATGTACAGGAGCATCAATGATATCTGCCTGGAACTGCATCAGGAAGTCATTTCTACAAGCGCCGCCGTCAACCTTAAGGGCTGCCAGTTTAACTCCAACGTCTGCCTGCATAGCTTCCAGAATATCGTATGTCTGGTATGCCAGGGACTCTACAGTTGCACGGATGATGTGAGCTTTGTTACATCCACGGGTCAGACCTACGATACATCCACGAGCGTACTGATCCCAGTGAGGAGCTCCAAGACCTGTAAATGCAGGAACAACATAACATCCGTTGGTATCCGGAACCTTGTTACAGAAGAACTCGGAATCAGGAGCTGCATCCACAATCTTAACTTCGTCACGCAACCACTGGATAGCAGCACCTGCTACGAATACGGAACCTTCCAGAGCGTAGTTAACTTCGCCGTCAAGTCCCCATGCGATTGTTGTAACCATACCGTTCTCGGACAGTTTCATTTCTTTACCAATGTTCATTAACAGGAATGTACCTGTACCATATGTATTCTTAGCTTCACCAGCGTTGAAACAGGTCTGTCCGAACAGAGCTGCCTGCTGGTCGCCTGCTGCGCCGGCAATCGGGATTCTTCCCTGGAACAGACTCTCTTCTGTCATACCGTAAATCTCGCTTGATGGTTTCGGTGTAGGAAGCATGGATTTCGGAATCTCAAGAGCTTCCAGAATCTCATCATCCCACTCAAGAGTATTGATGTTGAATAACATTGTTCTTGCTGCGTTGGAGTAATCTGTTACATGAAGCTTTCTTCCGGACAGGTTGTAAATCAACCATGTATCAACCGTACCAAACATTAACTGTCCGGCTTCTGCTTTCTCTCTTGCACCAGGAACATTTTCAAGGATCCAGTGAATCTTTGATCCGGAGAAGTAAGCGTCGATAACAAGACCTGTCTTCTTCTGGATCATGTCAACCAGTCCTTTTTCTTTTAAGGAGTCACAGTATTCTGATGTACGACGGCACTGCCAGACGATTGCATGATATACAGGAACGCCTGTCTCTTTGTCCCAAACGATTGTTGTCTCACGCTGATTGGTGATACCGATACCAGCGATATCAGATGCTCCAACTCCCAGCTGCTGCATTGCCTGTCTTGCAACGGATAACTGTGTATGCCAGATCTCTTTTGCGTCATGCTCTACCCAGCCTGGCTGCGGATAGTACTGTGTGAATTCCTGCTGTGCTACGCTGCAGATTTCACCTTTTTCATTAAATAAGATACAACGATTACTAGTTGTTCCAGCGTCTAACGCCATCATGTACTTAGCCATAAAATTAAACCTCCTTAAAAATAATCCGTTTCAATTCCTCCGGTCATCCTAAAATTCTGACCTGTAGTTATATATTATCACAATTTTTCCAATCTGTATTTAGACAATTCGAGGTTTTTGTATGGTTCTATCGTCTTTTTGCATGATAAAAGGTGAAATTCCTATGCTTTTTCAAGCATTTTTTATAAGTATTTTACACGACAGCCGGATATTTCTTTCCTATTTTGTTCATAAAGTGTCGAAAATCCATGCCTCCACTATATAAAATACACTATGCCGCCTATTCCGTCCATTCTCTCTGGCGGAGCGTCTCATACATGAGTACCGTGGCGGCCACTGCCGCATTGAGAGACTCCACCTGCCCCTTCATGGGAATCTTTATCTTTCTATCCGCCCGGGCGGCAAGTTTCTCGGAAAGGCCATTCCCTTCATTGCCGATAAAAAACGCGCACCCGCCCCGGTAGTCCTGCCGGTAAAACGGCTCACCGTCCAGATGGGCGGCGAAAGTACGGATGCCAGCCTTTTTCAGCTGTTCCAGGACCGGTTCAAAATCATCCACGATTATAAACGGCATCCGGAAAATCGCTCCCATGGTGGAACGGATCACTTTCGGATTATAAGGATCCACAGACTCACGGTTCATGATAATACCGCTCACTCCGGATCCTTCGCTGGTGCGCAGGATGGTGCCCATGTTGCCCGGATCCTGAAGATTCTCCAGAAGGAACAGGCACGGGCTTTCATCCGCGAG
The DNA here is from genome assembly GCF_002161065.1 of Eubacterium sp. An11. GTDB lineage: Bacteria > Bacillota > Clostridia > Lachnospirales > Lachnospiraceae > Anaerobutyricum > Anaerobutyricum faecale. Next base: position 14,461 of record NZ_NFLV01000032.1, read on the forward strand.
CATCTCTTCCAGCGAAGCCTCCTGTTTTTTTACCAGAGCCGTCACCCCCTGGGGCGTCCTGGTATCCGACAGATGCCGGCACACAGCGTCGCTGATCCGTTCATACCGGCAACCGGCCAGCCTGTCCCCGTATTTCTCTTCAAATTCCTCTGTCACGTACACTTCCAGAAGCCGGTCTTTTGGCACCTCGAAAAACATACGCGGGCCTTCCACCAGAAAACAGTCCTGCTGCCGGCGGGCACGGGCGCTGTTTTTCAGATTCACAATATTTTTAATTCTGCTGTTTGACGTACTTGATATCATAGTCTTCTCCATTTTCTGCTCTTATTTTGCTTTATTCATATACTTTCTTTATGATGAAAAACAGCTTTCGGATCACATCATTCACACTCTCTTTGTAATCACTTTCCACCCACTCAAGAATATACTGCGTGATCCCGATCACAAGAAAATGACGCACAAATTCATCGGATTCCGCGTCCCTGTTCTGAACACTCTGATTGGGACAGCAGGAATTGATCATACTTCGCATGATAACCGGGTAAATGGCCCGGCGCATATAACTGCTCTCCACATTTATGAGCATATTTTTTATGATCGCCCTGTTCTCCTTCATCCAGCACAGAAACCGTTCCATGGCGGCTTCCCAGGACGTTTCCTCATACATGTGACTCTCCCGGATCAACTCATACTCAAAGGCCTTCGTCATCAGATCATAAATATTATCAAAATAATAATAGAATGTCTGACGGTTCACTCCGCACTGCTGCGCGATCTTCTGAATGGTAATCTTAGGAAACGGGTATTTTCGGAGAAGCTCCATGAACGCGACGCACAGTAAAGTCTCCGTTTTTTTTCTCATATTTTTTCCTCCTGGTACATTTGCTGGTATTATATAGAAGAAACTGCCGTACGGACTATTCTCCAGCCTGTACGGCAGCTTCAAGCAATTTATTCAATGGTCAGTGTGATCCGGGGGGTAGAATTCACCGTCACACCGTCAACTTCCTTCACGTGAAGCCGCACAGTCTGTTCTCCCTCCTCCAGATCGGTTATGTCCACCCACGGAGTGAAATCCGCGATCTTCAGCTCCTTGATCATGGATTCCGCCCCTTCAATCTGAATAGAATATTTGTTGTTGCTGTCAAAGGTTACTGTGTGAGTTCCCTTGCCTCTGATACTGATATCTGCCTCTGTAAAACTTAAACGACGGGTCGTTCTCTTCTCTATGGTTGCCTGAACCTTCACGTCCTGCACATCATCCGCCAGGATCACATGATCCGGAAGAGAATCTTCATCAAGAGGAATATCCTCCTCATAATTCTCAGTCCGGCCTTCCACGGAAATGTTCGGCAGAGTAATGGCCGTCAGGTCACTGAGAACATCATCCGGCGCCGCAATAAGAATCTTCTTCGGCTCATAATCAAAAGAAGTCATCTCGTATCCATCCGCCGGCGTTCCGATGGACTGCAGATTCACATCCACCAGTTTGGTCTTCCAAAGAGATATCAGCACATCTATGGAAGTAGTATCCATCTGAATCTGGGTGCTGTCTATCACCTCGTTATTATCATTATAAAGTACCGGATCCGCCGTGGTCGTCACATCATGACTGATGCCGTCGATATCCACCTCCGCGCGGATCTCCTTGGCGCTGGACAGGAGGTTCTCCGGTCCTGTCACCTTCACCAGATTCGGTGTTCCGGTCATATTACCCACAGCGTAACCGTCCGCCGGCTCTCCGTCCAAAATGATGTTGACCGGAACGCTGACGCTCACCACAGCGTCCTTTTTGATCTTCATAGTATTGACATTACCCAGGGTAATATCAAGCTGATTGGCATATTTTTTGGCACTCACATCAATGGGCACCGCATCCACCTCAGACAGTTTGGAAAAATCCGCCACCGCCTGAAAATCCGATGCCGACATATCGCTCAGGATGCTCCTCTTTCCCTCCACAGTAATGCTCACTTCGCTGCCTTCCACCACCTCATAGGCATATCCCAAATCTGTCAGCGCGCTTTCATTTATAATCGTCACCGGAATATCGCTGAACCTCTCCGTTCTGACCGGGTCGTTGATATTGGCCACCAGAAGCCAGATTAACACCGCAATGAAAACGGAAAGAACCTTCATCCCGATATTATTGTTTATCAGATTTTTGAGATTTGTCAGGTTTGCCAGGTTTTTCAGATTTTTCATTACGCAACAGTCCTTTCCACTTCTTTAATACATCGATGCTGCCTGTCGGTTCCGGACGAAGAAGTTCCAGTCTCTCTTTCAGCTCTTCTCTGTCAAGGTTGCGGTAAAGCTTACCGTCCTTCGCGACAGAAACCGCGCCGGTCTCTTCTGACACCACGATAGTCGTACTGTCGGAAACCTCGCTGATTCCCACTGCCGCCCGGTGTCTGGTCCCCAGTTCTTTTCCCAGTTCCAGATTATCGGTCAGCGGCAGATAGCAGGTGGCCGAAACAATCCGGTTGCCCCGGATGATAACCGCACCGTCGTGAAGAGGCGTATTATGCTCAAAAATGTTGATCAGCAGCTGGCTTGTCAAAATACCATCCACTGCTATACCCGTTCTCTCATACTCACCCAGCGCCACTTTCTGTTCAATAACCATGAGGGCGCCGGTTTTTACCTTGCTCATCTCAAAAGAAGCCCGGACGATCTCCGTAATTCCCTTCTCCGTCAGGAATGTCTTTTCCGCCGCCTCATCATCAGAAGAAAAAATCAGATTACGGAAAAAGTTCTGTCTTCCCAGCTGCTCAAGGGCGCGGCGCAGTTCCGGCTGAAAAATAACGATCACTGCCATAATTCCCACGCTGAGCGAGTTGGACAGCAGCCAGGCAATGGTATCCAGCTGAAAAATGACCGCCATGAGCGCAAAAAACAGAAGCACGACAATTCCCTTAAAGAGCGTCCATGCCCTGGTAAGCTGTAGCCATTTTATAATCTGATAGACGATGGCACTGATGATGATAATCTGTACAATGTCCGTAATACCGATTGTTGAAATGGAAAATCTGTATAAATATTTTTGTATCAAGCTCAGAAATTCATCAAAATTCATTCATTCCGTCTCCCGTTTTCTGTTCTGTCAGTCTTCATCCTGTCATCCCCCGGTTTCTCTTCTCCGCCCGGCACGCCGGCGGCCTCCTGCCCGGGTTCTCCGCCGTCTCCGTCCGGCGCCACGATGTCCGTCACATTTCTCTCCTCCTGCGCCGCCTTTATCTTCGGCACCGCCTTGACAAAGTAAATGTATTCATCATCTTCAAAGGAAACCTTCTCTATCCTGGAGAAATCACCGATCCCTTTAAAGAACTGAACCACCGTTGCCAGTCCCATGGCAAGCACAATCTCCAGAAACACCCTCCATATGGTGTAATCCAGCTCAAAGATCAGCCGCCCGAAAAGAAGCAGCACCGCCAGAGACACATTTCCTATGATGATGGAAAACATCCATGCCTTCTCATGAAACATCTGGTATAAAATCGTCGACACAAACACGATCAGACAAAATGTGATCAAAATCACCAGCAGCTTCCTGTCAATGATCAGCAGGCTGGTAATCCGCGACATGCCGATTCCCGGTTCCAGATTCTCCGTGGTAGTCAGCAGCGCACTGGCGTCTCTGGTATACAAGCTGAAAAAATATAAGAAAATCCCGGCTGCCATCGGAAGAATCCCGCTGAAACCGACGGTCATTCCCAGCAGAACCGGCAGAAAATATTCTAACTTGAGATAAAATAAAATCGGGGTTACTATGATAATAAATGCATGCTTTCCGTCGACCCTCACAAACAGGAGGTAACAGATGATAAAAAACAGTAAATATACAACAAATATCTCCACGGACACCTGCCACAGATTGACCAGAATCAGGCAGGCCGCTGAATAAAAACAGAAGGAAAGCGGCAGAAACGCCTGAGCCACCGATACCAGCAGGAAAAGCCAGGGTTTATTTACCGCTTCATTATACTGAAACATGCTCTGCACCAGGCACAGCATTATAAAAGAGAACAGCAGCTTCATGGCAGGATCCAGATACTCCGAGTGCTTTTGGTAAAAATACTTTATATTTTCTTTCAGATAAACTAACTGTGCCATACGCAACATCCTGTCTTTCTATTGTAATTGTTCTTCTTTGTCCAGGTACTTCTTCAGAGCAAACAGACTCTTGTCGTATTGTCTTATGCTCTTGAGCATTTTTATGTATCTCTTCCTCTGAATCACAAAGGTGATGATGAGATTGATGATCATGACAATCCCGTACACAATAAGAATATTTTTGAGGATTCCCCCGTAGGAAAAAGCAAGGCCCTCCGTCATAATGTTGGAATAATACCGCATCATGTACAGCGCGGCTCCCAGCACATAAGCGACCGTCACAGCAAAAAAACTGCCGATAAGCTTGAGGCTCAGGTATGTTCTCATGCTGAAACGATGCATTTTCAGTTCCTTTTTTCCCTGTTGTTTCTCGTAGACAGCCAGTCTGGTCATCATACGAACCTTTGATACGTCAATCATTCATTAACCCTTTCCGACCCAGTCCCACATATATTGACACCTCCGACCGAGGAGCATGAAAGACTTATCACTTTATTTTTTATACTTAATAAGTATAACATGTTTAATCCATGAATTACAACGATAATCTGAAAAACCGTTCTCCGTATATGCGAAAAACTGCCGCCAAACAAAATATCAGGAATCTCTCTGATATTTGATTTGTGCGACAGTTATCTTCTCGCTCCCGTATGTTTGTGTATACAGCTTCTTCTGTATCTCTTACATATCGCTTCTTGAAATCTCAAGAACTTTATATCTGGAAATGCCGTCCGCGCTCTCCACTTCAATCTCCTGTCCAATCTTGGAGCCCACGAGCGCCTTGCCCAGAGGAGACTCATTGGAGATCAGGCCCTTCATGATATCGGACTCTGTGGAACCGACAATACGGTACTCAAGCTCCTCGTCAAACTCTTCATCATAAAACTTAACGGTACTTCCGATGCTGACCGTGTCTTTGTCGAAGGCAGACTCATCGATAACCTCTGCATTTCTGATGATCTTCTCAAGCTCTTCTATCTTTGCCTCGATGGAACGCTGCTCATCTTTGGCTGCATCATACTCGGCATTCTCGGATAAGTCGCCCTGCTCTCTGGCTTCCTTGATCTTCTGCGCGATCTCTTTTCTTTTTACTACTTTTAAATCCTGAAGTTCATCTTCCAGGGCCTTCATTCCTTTGCTTGTCAGGATATGTTTCTTACTCTCTACCATCGTTTTCATCTACACCTTTCTTAAAGTTGCTGACCTGTCAAAAGTCTCCTTACAATTAAAAGGAGACCCCAGATAAGCCATAATTATAATGCAATTTAAAATGATTGTCAACGAGGCTTCACAGGGTTTCTTTCACTCCTGTTACCTCTCCCCGCCTTCCGCCGCGCTCTCAAGCAGCTGTTCAAGCTCTCTCAGCGTTGTCACCTGATTGACTTCCTGGCGGAGTCTCGACGAGTCGCGAAGCCCCGTCGTATACCAGGCAGCGTGCTTGCGCATTTCACGGATCCCCGTGTATTCGCCCTTATATTCCACGCAGAGGGCTGCGTGGCGCAGAAGCATTTCCACTCTTTCCCGGGCAGTGGGTTCCGCCGGCACCGGCTCTCCCGCCAGAGCAGCTTTGATCTCCCGGAAAATCCACGGGTTGCCCTTGCTGCCCCGGGCCACCATTATGCCGTCGCATCCGGTCTTTTCCCGGATGGCCAGGGCATCGGCGCCGCTGTAAATATCTCCGTTGGCGATCACCGGCACCCGGACAGCCTCTTTGACCTGCCGGATGGCCTCCCAGTCCGCTCTGCCGCTGTAGTACTGCTCTCTGGTCCTCCCGTGCACTGCCAGAGCATCCGCTCCGCTGTCCTCAAGAACCTTCGCGAACTCCACAGCGTTCTTATGCTCCTCGTCAAAGCCCAGGCGAAACTTCACTGTCACCGGCAGGGAGACCGCCCGTTTTACCTCACTGACGATCCTGCCCGCCAGTTCCGGCTGCTTCATCAGGGCCGAGCCCTCATGATTGTTCACGATCTTTGGCACAGGACAGCCCATATTGATATCGATGAAGGCGAAGCCTCTGTCTTCTATCTTATGTGCCATCTGTCCCATTAATTCAGGTTCTGAACCAAAAATCTGCACTCCCACAGGAGCCTCTCTCTCATCGGTCTGCATCAGGGGAATGGTATTTTTATTGCCATAGTACAGCGCCTTGGCGCTGATCATCTCTGTGACCACCACGTCGCATCCCTGCTCCCGGCATAAAAGGCGGAAAGCCAGATCCGTGACTCCCGCCATGGGACCCAGGATGACAGGAAACGCGCTGCCGTAAATGGCGGCTGTGTCTGTTTTATCTTTTCTGTTTATCATAAATAATCTGAAGTCCCTTCAACGTGAGGCTGGCATCATAATAATCAATACAGTCGGTCTCCTCGGCAATCATTTTGCCCAGTCCGCCGGTTGCCACTACTTTTACATTCTCAAATCCGCTTTCTTCGATCATCTTGTGGATAATATACTCGGTCTGTCCGATGTAGCCGAACACAAGACCTGCCTGCATTCCGGTGACCGTCTCCTTGGTCAGAATGGAATCCGGCTTGCGGATTTCAATTTCCGGAAGCTTGGCTGCCTGCTGCCACAGGGCGTTGGCGGAAGTCCGGATACCCGGAGAGATCACACATCCGATGAACTCGCCGTCCGGCGTGATGAGATCATAGGTGGTCGCTGTTCCGAAATCCACTACGATCACCGGGCCGCCGTAAAGCTCATAGCCGGCCACGGCGTCCACGATACGGTCCGCTCCCGTCTCCTTCGGATTGGCCGTCTTGATCTTAATACCAGTCTTGATGCCCGCTCCCACGATGATCGGCTGCAGGTTAAAATATTTGATGATCGCGCTGGTGAATGAATGCATCACCGCAGGCACCACGGACGCGATGATCACGTCATCCACGTCTTCTCTGCAATACCCCTTATACTGGATCGCCTGCAGAATAAACAGCCCGTATTCATCAGAAGTACGGTTGATCTTTGTTCTCATGCGAAACGTATCGCAGAGCTTTTTTCCCTGGAAAATACCAAAAGTGATGTCTGTATTTCCGATATCAATTCCAATTAACATTCTGTTCCTCCTGTGTAACCGTTATTTCTGCTCGTCCTGCAGAAAAAACACTTTATAATACATTTCAAGGCTCTCCAGCAGTTCTCTTTTCTCCTGCTGAATCTGCTTGATTTTTAACACACTGCCGATTTCGTCAAAGAAGTAGTCGTCCTCTTTGCTCTCCGTGACCAGATTCAGATTCCCATCTTCGTCAAATTCCAGACGCAGGATCCCTCCCACATCTTCCGTGTACAGCACGCAGAGAATCTTCAGCTCGTCCTTCACCGCCTTGGGAAGGGAATCAAATTCAGGATTAAAATAAAAAAGCTGCTCGTACTGACTGGCGCCGCACAGTATTTTTTTATCTTCTAACATGACTGCCTCCTACACATATCCGTAAAGCCCCCGGACAGAAACCTCGCCGCCGCAGATACATTCCGTCTCTCCGGCTTCGTTCTGTACCAGAAGCTCCCCTTTCTCATTGATGCCCACCGCCCGGCGGACCAGTTCTTGTCCCCGGCGGATCACTCTGACATCCCGTCCGATATTGATAAGCCTCTTCTCATATTCTTTTACAAAAGGAGCAAAGCTCTGCTCCCGGAGAAAAATCTGATATCTCTCTGTAAATTCCCGGAGAAAATCCGCCAGAAAAGCACTGCGGACAATCTTCCGGCCCGTCTCCCGGTAAAGGGAGGAAGCCATATCCACAAGCTCATCAGGGAACTCTTCCCGGTTTACATTAAAACCGACGCCCACCGCCACGTAGGCGATCTCATCCATCTCGAGGCTCATCTCCGTGAGGATGCCGCAGATCTTCCTGTCATGAAGGATCACATCGTTGGGCCATTTAATCTGACAGACTTCTCCGCCATGCTTTTCCGATGCAGCGGCCGCCGCCAGGGCTGTCACCAGCGTCATCACAGATGCGCTTTCCGGAGGGATCTCCGGCCGCAGAAGCATCGTGCAGAAAATATCCCGTCCTTCCGGCGAAGACCAGACTCTGCCTCTCCTGCCTTTCCCTGCGGTCTGGTGATCCGCCACAAAAAGCGTCCCGTCCACCGCTCCCAGAGCTGCCTGCCTTTTGGCCTCCTCGTTGGTGGAGTCCACCGACGGAAAACAGATAACCTTTCCAGGCCAGACTTCTTCCGGCAGATATTCCCAGATAGATTCTTCCGTGAGCAGATCCGGACTTTGCAAAAGCCGGTAACCCTTCCGGGTTACCGACTCAATCTCATATCCTTCTTTTTTCAGAGTATTGATGCATTTCCAGACAGCTGTCCTTGAGACGCCCAGCTGCTCACAGAGCGCCTGTCCGGAGACAAATCCGTCCTGCTGCCGGAGAATATTTAATATCTTCTGTTTCATACAATTATCTTCCCAGGGTCGCCACCATCACAGCCTTGATGGTATGCATCCGGTTCTCAGCCTCATCAAACACAACCGAGCGATCGGAACGGAAGACCTCGTCCTCCACTTCCCGAATGTCCAGTCCCAGACGATCCCGCATATCCTTTGCCACCGCTGTGTCAAAATTATGGTAAGCAGGCAGGCAGTGCATGAACAGACAGTCCGCATTGCCGGTATCCTGCATCATCTTCCTGGTGATCTTATATGGAGACAGAGCCTTCACTCTCGCCGGATAAATCTCTTCCGGCTCGCCCATGCTCACCCATACATCCGTATAAATCACGTCGGAACCTTTCACATCTTCCGGATCATGAGAAATCTCAATGACCGCCCCGCTCTTTTCTGCCAGCTGCCGGGATACCTCAAGCACCTTCGGATCACAGACAGTCTCCTCCGGTCCCACTGCTTTGAAATCCACACCCATGATGGCACAGCCATACATCAGCGCATACATGACATTATCAGAGAGGTCTCCCACAAAGGTGAGCTTCATCTCTTCCAGCGGCTTATCGATATGTTCCTCCATGGTGAGGAAATCCGCCAGCACCTGGGTCGGATGATCTGTGTCGGTCAGTCCGTTCCAGACTGGCACACCGGAATACTTCGCCAGCTCTTCCACGATCTCCTGTCCATAGCCACGGTACTCGATGGCATCGTACATGCGCCCGAACACCTTCGCCGTATCCTCGATGGTCTCCTTCTTATTCATGTGGGAATTGGACAGAAAAGTCACATGAGCGCCCTCGTCGGCGGCAGCCACCTCAAAGGAACAGCGGGTTCGGGTGGAAGACTTATCAAAAATCAGAACAATGTTCCTGCCTTTTAATTCTTCCCCCTGCACGCCGCTCTTCTTCTTGGCCTTAAGCTGATGTGCCAGATCCAGCATATACCGGATCTCTTCCTTATTGAAATCAAGTAATGTCAAAAAATTACGACCTTTTAAATTCATAGCAAATCCTCCCAAGACGCCGCTGAAACGCCGGTGCATTTCTCTTTCTCCGGGGAAATATGCCGACGTACCCTTTTACGTCTTATCTAAACTTTTTATCAAATTTTTAATGTAATGTCAAGCTATTATTCAGTGGGTGACATAATCCGCAATGAGATTGTAATCAAGCACTTCTTTGCAGGTATCGATGAGTGCTGTCGCCCGGTCAGAATACTGCTGGCACAGGTTCACATTCACGTTCATCCGCTGCCCGGTCAGAAGATTCCAGGCACTGCCGCTCTCCACTGTGCCGTCCTTTCCGATGCCGAAAATCATGGCATTGTCTCCGGCTATAAAAGAGCCCTTGCCGATATAGGATATCTGCGCCACAAATCCCTCATCGGCGTTGAGCAGGTCATGGCCGAACACAAAAGGCTGCCCCGGATCCACATTCATCAGGTTGGCAATGGTCGGCATGATGTCCACCTCGCCGCCCACTGTTCCAATGGTCTTAGCCTCCCCCAGCCCCGGGATGTGAATGATCAGCGGAACTTTCAACATCTCATCAAAATTGTACTCCCGGCCCAGAAACGCACTCATCTTACTCTTCACCGCCGGCGTCTCCATGTTCATACCCTGATGATCTCCGTAAATGACAATCATGGTGTTGTCATAAAGACCGGCATCTTTCAGATACTGAATCAGCTTTCCGAAAGCCTCGTCGGTATAGCGGATGGTCTGAAGATAATTGCCAAAGGTACTGCCTTTGTCACTGTCTTTCAGTTCCAGTGTCGCCAGCGACGGGTCCAGTTCATATGGGATATGGTTCGTCAGCGTGATCATAAAACTGAAAAATGGCTGTTCTTTTTCCTTTAAAATATCCACCGCCTGCCGGAACATTTCCTTATCCGTCAGACCAAACCCGGAGATTTCCGTCATATCCAGTTCTTCCTGGGAATAAAAATGTTCAAATCCCTGCGTCTTGTACGCCTCATCCCGGTTCCAGAAAGTCTTCACATAACCGTGGAAAGCATAAGCTCCATAACCGGCGTCCCGCAATATCCACGGCAGTCCCTGAAACGTATTATCCACATACAGCCGGTAACATTCCCTCTCATCATTGGGATAGAGGCCGTTCAGCGCGGCAAACTCCGCATCACTGGTATTTCCCACTCCGGTAGTGGAATAGAAATGATTAAAATAAAAGGTATCTTCCTGAAGAAGCGCATTGAGGTTCGGCGTCAGCTCCTGACCGTTATATTCAGCGCCAATAACGAAATCATTAAATGATTCTGTCTGAATGAGGATCAGATTCTTCCCCTCTGCCACACCTTTATAATCATCTCCCGACGACTTCGGCACGATCTCTTCCATAGTGTTAAGAATGGCGTCCTTGTCCACATCCCCTCTCTGAATCTTTCCCACCACATTTACCAAAATGTCGTTGGTATGGTAGGTGAAGAACTCGATATGGTTGACCTTCTGCACCGAGCGCAGGTTATAGGGATTAAAGCCATAATAAAACCATGCGCAGATCATAATCACCAGCAGCAGTCCGTGGGCCAGCACATAAGGTACAAACTTCCTCATGGACATGGCGGACAGCTTCTCTCCGGTCTTCTGCCGCAGCCGGTAGAAATACAGCACAAAAGGATAGTCGATGAGCGTAAGCAGACATCCGGGACTCACTGCGGCCCCGATCACATTGCCGTCACCGGCAATCTGCCCGAAGCTGGTAATCTGATAAATCTGATTGACGGAAATGTATTTGCCAAAATAGCTGCTGTAGGCGGCATCCGCAAACATTAACACCGTTACAATGGTATAAATAATATAAAAAATCCACCGGCTCGCCTTTCCCCGCCCCATGGAACACAGCTCGAACAGGCCGAACAAAAACAATACCGTGAGCACCGGCACTTCATAGACATTCATCATGTCCAGGCGGTCCGTCTGCCAGTAATAAATAAAAATTTTCAAAGCCAGAAACGGATACGCCAGCCAGAAATGCCTGAGATATTTTATCAAGGCAAAGCCTCCTTTCCTTTCCCGATGATGTGCTGAAATGACAGCCTTTCTGCTGCCATCATAACCTTCACTATAATCATCATATGAACGAATTCAGCACACTAACGTATCATAGCACACAATCGGAAAACTGAAAAGGAAAAAGTCCGGCTGAACTGACTCAGCCGGACTTTTTTGTCCGTATAAGATTATTTGGATTATTTTGTGCTGGAAGCAGCTTCCGGAACATCTTTCGGGTCCACTGCCACCTCTTTAATAGAAGAAACCAGTCCGGCCAGTCCCTGAATCTCCGACGGCACGATGATCTTGGTCGCCTTGCCGTCCGCCGCCTTCTCGAAGGCCTCCAGAGACTTCAGCTTGATAACCGCTTCGTCGGCGCCGGCCTCTTTGATCGCTCTCAAACCATCGGCTGTGGCCTGCTGTACCTTGAGGATCGCTTCCGCCTGACCTTCTGCCTCACGGATGGTGGCCTCCTTCTTGGCCTCCGCGTTGAGGATGGCCGCTTCTTTCTCGGCTTCCGCCTCAAGGATCATGGACTCTTTATGTCCCTCAGCGATCAGGATGGAAGACTTCTTCTCACCTTCCGCCCGCAGGATGGCCTCACGGCGCTCCCGCTCCGCCTTCATCTGCTTCTCCATGGCATTCTGAATCTCTGCCGGAGGGATGATGTTCTTAAGCTCCACACGGTTCACCTTGATGCCCCATGGGTCCGTGGCCTCGTCCAGCGTCGCCCGCATCTTCGTGTTGATGGTCTCACGGGAAGTGAGAGTGGCATCCAGTTCCAGATCACCGATGATATTACGAAGAGTCGTTGCCGTCAGGTTCTCAATGGCCATGATCGGATTATCCACACCGTAAGCGTAAAGCTTCGGATCTGTGATCTGATAATACACCACCGTATCAATCCGCATGGTAACATTATCTTTCGTGATAACCGGCTGCGGCGCGAAATCCACCACCTGCTCTTTCAGGAGCACCTTTCTTGCTACCCGGTCAATAAACGGTATCTTAAAATGCAGTCCCACGGACCATGTACCGTTGTACGCGCCGAGACGCTCAATGACGTACGCCTGTGCCTGCGGTACGATCCGCACACAGGATACGATAACATAAATGACCAAAATAATAAGAATAACCAAAAATACATTACCGACAATATTCATATTTTGCCTCCTTTATATACCTTCTATTCCGGCTCTACAATGAGCTTCACACCGGATATGGCCTTCACTCTGACCTTTGTATCTTTTTTAAGAATCATGTCATCCTGCACGCTCCTGGCCGTCCAGACCTGGCCCATGATCGTAACCTGCCCTTCTGCCCGCAGATTATCGATATCCTCAGTCACGATGCAGGTCTTCCCCACCAGACTGTCCACATTGGTCTTCACCGTCCTGCTGTTAAGATACTTCTTAGCCAGCGGTCTGGTGAGAATCAGCAGCAGTATGGAAACAACCACAAACGCGGCCACCTGAACCCCCAAAGGCAGATGCAGCGCTGCCAGCAGCGCCCCCACCAGAGATCCGCCGGCAAACCACACGGTCGTAAGTCCCATGGTCAGTATCTCAAGAATGAGAAATACCGCCGCGGCAATCAGCCAGTACAAAACTGTCATATGCACTCCTCCCTGTCCGCAACATATTATATCCGGCCGCAAAAAACTTCATGATATCAGCCTTCTCTTCCACTGCCGGATATGCATTGCTACAGGTTCATTTTATCTTATTTAAGTTCAGAAGTAAACTCAAATCTACTGACTTAATAGAAACTTAACATCTGGTGTAATCTGGATGAAATTCCTTCATTTTTCTCCTCATAATTTAATTTTTTCCACGCAAAAACCCCCGACAGTCTCTCCACAGACCATCGGGGGGTTCGCTATATTTGCCGTTTATATTTGCAGTTTAACGTCTTCTTCTTCGCACCACAACAACACCGCCCACGATCACTGCTGCCACCAGAAGGCCCGCATACAGCAGAATCTGGTTATTGTCTCCGGTCTTACCGGACCTGGAACTGCGGTTTGTGCCACCGGATGTACCGCTGCTTCCGTTATTTCCGCTGTTATTGTTACCGGAGCTGGCCGGCGCCTGGGTGGATGGCTCTTCCTGATAATAGCCGTCGCTGTCTCCCAGAGAGTTGGTGATATGAATGGTTCCCGTATTCTCACCGGTGGACAGGGTGACATTTCCCTCTCCGGTCACGGTGTAGAGGAAAGCACTGTCCTGGCTGACCGGAACGCCGTTTTCGTTGGTCTCTTTTACCGCATAAGTAACCGCCTCTGTTCCGTTGGCGCCGCCCAGCGGAACTTCCACTGTCACAGAACCATTGTTATTGAGCTTCACCACTTCCGTCGGACTGGCGCTCACATTGCCCTGGGCATCCACAGCAAAGATTCCTGCATAGAAGGTATCACCGGAAGCCACCATCTGATCGTTGTCCATGATACTCTTGGTAATGGTGATCTCACCGGTATAATAATAGCCTTCCGGCAGACCGTCACTGTAAACGTTGCTGATCACCGCAGTTCCAATGGCGTCCGCTTCGTTTTCCATGATGATCACCGGAGGAGCGTCATGGCCTTCCGCGCCGATCACCTCTCCTGCCATGCAATAAAAACCATTCTCCGTTCCCTGCTGTTCCAGATATTTTATCGGCCGCCCATCTTCAGTGGTCTCAAAAATATAGTACGGCTGGTCAGTGATCGGAATATTATCAAAGCTCACCGTGCCGCTGCTGCCGTCTATGATATGTACAGGTTTCACGTTATTTCCCGTCTCTCCATAGAGATGCTCTCCCTCCGCGTCCATGAACAGACCGATATAATAAGTGGCATCTGTGGTATGTACATCCTGCAGATTGCCGTCCGGATTAATGCCCTTGACCATCTTAGTCACATCAATCCGTCCCAGGGTTGTCACCGGCGTTGCCTTCGGCTCAATCTCCACATCATACTCCCAGCTGGTCTCATCGGCATATGGCACCGGCACTACAGAAGGAAGAATGGTGCCATAGGCGTTGGCCTTCCCCTGAAGCACCAGATACATGCCCTGCTCCAGATCCTCAAAGGTCACCTGCCCATCCGCGTCAGTCCACAGACTTCCTGTCATTTCCAGATTCCTTTCCTCCACTGCCTCCGCCAGAATTCCCGCTATGGCCGCATTGGCTTCCGAGGAAGTGATGTCATTGAGATCCGCGTCAATTCCTTCCAGCTCATCCACCAGAGAAAAATCCAGATATCCATGGGAAACATCCACATTTCCCACCTTATAAAGGTTCATCTGCACACCTTCTCTGTTCATACCCTCTTCTTCTTTCAGAGTCACTGTGATACTTCCCTTACGTCCGTCTTCATACGGTTCTCCGGCCCCTTCTTCCGCCCACACGCGGGACGTCATTCCAAACAGCATGGTGAAAGCAAACAGAACTGCCATGATCACGCTGCATGTTTTCATCGTATGCATTATTCCTTTCATAATACGCCTCCTTTTCCTTGCTATAAATCTATACGAAACATTTCAGATTACCAATCTTTGCCACATGACACAGGCCCCTTTTCGGCATTTTCCGCTGTGCTTATTGTTTCGGACCTGCATTCTCTCTGTTCCTTTTTCTCTTCATAACCATCCGCATCACTCCGATGGCGACAACCGTGACGGCCACGCCGCCGATCAAAAAGAACATATAGTAATCCTGCAGCAGATTCTTCGCGGTATCCACCGGAGTCTCCGGCGTTTCTTCCTCTCCATTATACTCCACCCGCGTCCCCCGCACAAGAAGACGATGGGTATTTACGCCATAAGGCGTGCAGGTAAATAATGTAACATAATCCTGACCATCCTCAATGGCCAGCGCTTCACTGAGGGCCCCGGTATCATCTTTGTCCACCATGGGCAAAATCTGGTCCACCTGATAGGCCAGGGTCTCATCCAGGATGTGAATGTAAAACTCATCCCCTTCCTCCAGCTGATCCAGGTCTGTGAACAGCCGGGCGCTGGGCAGTCCCCGATGGGCCGCCAGGACAGTATGATTACTCTCTCCGCCGATGGGAAGCTTCGTCCCCTCGATGTGTCCAACTCCGGTCTGAAGCACCTCATCGGAAGTGCCATGGTAAATGGCCAGCTCCACATTTATTTTGGGAATAGAAATGTATCCCATCATGCCGTCTCCTGCGATATTGAGCACGTTCCAGTATTCCGAATCCCTGTCTTCCTGCCCGCCTTCGCTGAACACGTCCCCGCTCATGGGCTGGTTTACGGTGATGCTGTCATTATAGCTCTCCGCCTTTTCCCATTCCCTGTCGAAATCTTCGGTATCAATATTCTCTGTGATATTTTTATAATTACTGATCAGCCTGCTCTGCCGGTAATTATTCCACTGGTTGGAAATGGTCGGATAAGCCAAAATCCCAAACCCTGCCAGGAATAACAAGACAAACAGCACAGTGAAAACCTTTCTTCTCATGACTCACTCCCCGCCTTACTGCCTTCGTTCTGCGCCTCCGCTTAAAAATGAACCTATCAGCACACTAACTTTCGTCATCATGAGTTTCTTTCTCTTTTCCGGTTATCCCGTCACCAGATTCCAATTTTTTTCGGAGCTTCCGGTCCCGGATGACCAACGCCGCGATAAACGCGCCGGTCAGCACCAGCCCCACGGCCACCCATAAAATGTAATTGGTATGGAGGCTGTTTCCAAACATCGAATGAGAAGCTTCATCCGCCACCTCTTCCGGCACATACGGCACCCGGTGTCCCCGCACCAGCAAACGCTGGGTGTTCACCCCATAAGGGGTACAGGTGAGCAGTGTGACCAGATCCTCGCCTTCCACCACAGAAAGCAATTCTGTCTCATCGGGCTCCACCACGTTGATCTGATCCACCTCATAACAGAGAGTGTCATCCAAAACGTGCAGAAGGAAATGGTCTCCTTCCACCAGCTGGTCCAGATCCGTAAACAACGTGGCGCTTGGCAGACCCCTGTGGGCGGAAATCACCGCATGGGTGCTCTCGCCTCCCACCGGCAGGGAACTTCCTTCCAGATGCCCTGCCCCGATCTCCAGCACTTCTTCATCGGTGGTATGATAAATCGGAAGCTCCACATCAATCTTCGGGATCTCCACAATTCCCATGATCTCATCACCGTTGATATTGAGACAGCTCATATATTCTTCATCTCTGTCTGATGCCTCCGCCACAGCGAAAGAATCCGGAAGGATCATCGGCATCAGTGCGTCATTATAAGCTCTCGCCCGCGCCCACTCCGCCTCATAATCAATCTCTCCATTGGCGTCCTTCTCCGCCACGCCTTCCTCGTAACTGCTCATCAACCGGCTCTGCCGGTAACTGTTCCACTGGTTGGCAACGAAGGGATACAGCAATACGGACAACCCGGCTAAAAATAATACTGCGATTACTATGATGTTTAATTTCTTTTTCATCCGACCTCTCCTTATTGTTGTAACATATTTGTTGCTGTTCTGGCATATCCAGGGACTTCTCCGCGGGAAAACAACCTTTTGTATGCGTCTTCCTCCTCCACCTCAGACAGCCGTTTCTTCTATATTATGTACCGTCCCTTCTTTCCCGGCGGCTGTCTTCACAGTCGTCGTCAGGCGATACAAATGTTTTGTTTTCCCCGAATGGGGGATGCTTGAATCTGATACCAGCAAGCTGGAAATTATCTCTATGGTGGCTGACAGATATTTTATGACGAATCTTGCTTTTAAACAGTTTTCCTATGCAAAATCCTCAAAAAATTCTGGCAATGAATCGGCTTTCTGTCTTGTCTTATGATAAGCCGAGGTGGGAGTTCCACCCCGGCTTGTGGTTGTTTTGGTGTTCAGTACACTGGCACAATGAGTATGTCAGCGCACTGTTTCTTCCTATTATAATAACTGTAATTTACTCTGCCTGTCGGCTGCCATGTTCTCTCACTGAACAATTAGTTGGCTTTCTTGCGTGTTGCGAAGAAGAGACCTGCTGCGGAGATCATGATGACACAACCTGCGATGGTGAAGAGGGTTGTACCCATGCCACCGGTTTCTGGAAGAGAGGAAAGTGTGGTATTTGTCACTTGAGTAATACCATTGTTACCAAAATCATTAAATGAATATGTTGTAGTGGTAACTTCAACACCATCTTCATCCGTTTCTGTAACCGTAGAAGGAGTAGGATTCTCCCAATTCGAAGGTCTGCTTAACTGTATTGGTGTTTTATCTACGCTATATCCTGCTGGAGCTTCGGTTTCTACAAGATAATAGTTTTCCTGGGCATCTAAACCATAAATCGTTACTTCTCCGTTTTCACCTACCACTATATTTTCTTGTACAGGTACGGTTGTTTCTTCTTGATACTCACTTACCAATCCTTTATAGAGATTGAATTTAGCACCCGCCAATTTAGTCTGCAGATTCTCAGCATCCACTTTATAGATTGTTGTTTTTACCGGATCAGATACTACTTCATAACCAGTTTTTGTACCGTTAGTATTGGAAACAACTTTATTTTTTACAGGATTATCAGCCTTATTTACATTATCACTAACAGTTGCTAAATATGTAATTTTAATATCATTTCCTGCTTTTGTAGAATCATAATTAATAGTAATAGTCAATATATTCCCACTTATATCAACACTATAATCACTATCTAAGGTGCCTGCTCCCTCTACTACTACGGAATTCGCATTAAACGTTGCATTTGTCAAAGTATCTACAATTGTAAAAGTAGGGTTACTATAGTTTGCCGAAATATAAGGATATGCTCTTGTTACAGTATAGTTAATAACGTCACCTGCTTGCACTGACTTGTCTTCATCTGCAACAATTTTAGTTATTGTATCAGGCTCACCTTTTGCCTTTACATTAATATCACCAGAAGCATTGACTGGGACATAAACCAATGTCGGAGAATATGTATATCCATCCTTAACCGGAACAACCAAGTATAAACCGGCACTTGTTACAGTAAAACTATTTCCTGTTATCGTAGTTGTTGCTAAGCTTTTTAAATCTTCGAGTAAACTTGCTAATTCATTACTAGTTGTAAGAGTTCCACTTGCATCGCCATTTTTTTCACTCTTAGCTATGTCTCCAAGATCACCTACATCAATTTGATGCTGTTCAAAGATACTTTCACCTGCAACTATAGACCAACCATCTGGATTGTCTCTGTCTGCTTCTACAAGCTGTACATAACTAAGTGCTGCCGCACCTTCATTGCTAATAACAATCCTTGCATTTGCATCATTTTCTTCTGCCATTGCGGTTATGCCTAATCCCATAACCATTGCCAATGTCATTAACAAGGCAAATAATTTTTTCATTCTCTTCATAATACATCTCCTTTTCCGGGGATTGTCCCCTTTGTTGTTATTGATTGCTATGATGTTTTGTTTCATCCTAGCGGCTCCTGGGGGCGCCGCTGAAAAATCTTTTTCATTACTTTTTCAGCAGCACCTCCTGTTTACGTTTTTGTCTATATACTATCAGCGCTGCTCCTGCCATGAGGAGGGTTCCGCTGAGGGTATACCAGTAGATGCCCGGGCCACCGGCGGACGGGAGGTTGTAGAGGACATCATTTTTAATTTTAAGAGTAATCGTATTATTGACGGTAACTAATTCCCACATTTCTGTCTTGTTATCACTTATCTCGGTGCCATTTTGTGTAATTAGCTTAACTGTTCCTCCATCAACCTGGAAATATATTTCTTCATCAAGAAGCTGATATCCGGTCGGAGCTTTCGTCTCTATAAGTTTATAGTAACCTGCTGGTAAATTTAATTCCGAGGCTCCAGTAGATTGAACATTAATCGTTCCATAGCCCTCTACTGGTGTTTCATACCATTGAATTGTATTTCCTTCCTTATCTCCCTTATAAAGACTAAAGACAGCTCCCTCCTGCACGTTATCATAACTGGTGCCATATTTGATAATATCAATTGAAGTTTTTTCCACTGTATAATTATTGGTAACTTCAATATCACCATTTGTTCTACCTGACCAACTATAGTCACCTCTTAAAACATGCTTCCATTGACTCGTTCCTCCTAGAAAATTCAGGATTCCTTTTCCCTCTTCCCCTGAACCAGGAGTAAACTGTATATATCCCTTACTTCCAACTTGAATTCCTGTAATCAAATCATTTCCCGAATAAAAACTACATTCATTTACGCTTACTTTACCTGTAGTGAAATTAGAAGGGACTGCATTTGAATTCATCCAATTTACTACTGCCAACTTCTGCGCAGAACTCAATGTTTCTGAGGTCCATACAAAATAACCATCTTGAGAAGTTAATGATGCAGCTATAATAGATTGACTTCCAATTTTAATACTCACATTATTATTCTCTGTTATGACCGTTGGATTAGAACTAAATTCCCATGTCGATTCTGATACAGAAATTTCTGATCCCAAACCTGATGAACTATTTATATAACCATCTAAGCCTTCATTTTTTTCTGTTACCATATAGGTTCCTGTGTTACAGTTGTCCAACCGCCAAGTAAAAGTATAATCCTGAACTGCATTCCAAGCATCTGAATTTTCTGTCACATCTGGTTCTATTGTTACATTTTCATCTGTCAATTTCAAAGTAAATGAATTTTGTGGATTTTCCTTTTCTGAAACTGTTAATTCAAACTCATCTGGCTCCATCAATTCTCTAATTTGATTCCATGACAATCCTGAAAATGTTTTACTTACTGTAATATACGGGCGCGTATCCTCTTCAGCAGTATATTTATTGGTAACAATAACCTTTGCATTGTCATCTATTTTTATTTTTCCAGTTGCAGAATCTTCTGTATTTATTTCATCTGCTCCAGATGCCGTGTAAGATGGATTCGCATAAACTGTGGAATCTAAGCCAATCTCTTCTACTTTAAAAGATGTTCCAGATGGAATACCCGTCTTTTTCACATCTCCTTGGCCTTCTACGGTATATGCATAGCCAAGAATTACTACTACCTGACCCGCTTTTAAAGTAATTTCTCCGTTATTAGTAATTTGTTCTGTTTGTAGCAAGGCATTCTCGTAATTATTGCCGATTTTATAACTGCCAGTATATACTTCACCTGCCAAAGTTACCTTTACTTTAAAAGCATCATCACTGGTACTACCTTCCTGCATCTTCTTTTCTATAATAAGGTGCTTCATATTAGTAGCAGCACATCGGTTCTGGAAATTAACAACATAGTTTTCACCGACAGTTAAAATTGTACTTTCTATTCCTTCACCAGAATCTATTATGGAGTCATCATATTCATTAACAACTCCTGATGATTCAATTATGACTTCATCATATGTATCGCTACTTAACCCGGTCTCTTTCACATAATATTTAGTTCCCTGATCAAACTGATTACTAAAAAGTGCCTGTTCTCCATGTTTTAATACTATTTTCCCATCTGTGATTGATTGGTTAGGCACCCTTGTTCCATCTGCTTTAATAAGCGTATAGGTTCCAGTAGTGACTTGATCAAAGTCATCTTTATCCTCTCCTGCTTCACCTGTATACAACTCAAACTCAAATTCAACATCGCTGTAAGCGCCTTGTTCATAATTAGAAATTTCTTTTCCAATTGTTATACTATCTTTTGGCATAACAGGCATATTGAATCCAATTTCACAATTGGATGCTCCTGCACCTCTTTCCAAGTAGAAGAATTTCATTTCGTGGGAACTAAAGTTTTTAAAGGATGTATAGGTTCCATTACTATCCTTATTGAAAATTTCATCCAAATAACTATTTACTTCGGTATTACTTGGATTATTGTGACTTTCCCTATATGCTGCTGCAAACGCCTCAGCTATGGTTCTGATACCATTCCCTTCTTTTATAGTGCCATCTATACTTATAGCTCCTGTGCTAAAATTGATAGTTCCACTTTGCAGATAATGAATTCCGCCCAAATCCAGAACCTTTACGCCATCTATAAATACCCATACATCATCATCACCTGTAAAAGTGAATGTCATATCTCTGCCATTCACTTTGCCATCTTTCGGCTGATAGAATGTTGCATTGATATTCATACCAAACCATAAGTCTGTCATAGCCCTTCCACCGGCAACTGATGAAATCCCACCGTTTTGCGCGTTTCCCGGGAGCTGATTAAAAGGCAGAAAATTTCCGACCTCAAAACCTGCCACCCCTTCATTTACATTCGGGCTAAGTTTTGCATTATATAAATCCAACCGCCATTGCTGAGTGTTTAGTTGGGCATGATTATCTGCACTATTATAATAATAATATCCCTCACTATTTTTTTGGAATAATCCATTCAAGCCTTTATAGGCCCCAGTCACTCCAGTTGATCCATTTCCAAATAAATAACCAAGATTGGCCTCTCCTCCCCATAATTCAGGGAATCCATCATCCAAATTATATTTTACATAATTCTGATAAATTCCTTGAGAACCGCTACTAGGATCAGTATATTTTATATCTCCAAGATTTTTTCCGCCATCTAACTCTGTACCACCACCATAGAAATAAAATCCTGCATTGTAAGCTGAACCCTGATTTATACCGTTATTATAATTAAACAGATTAATATCTATACCTTCCGCAACAGAATCCACTGTGCTTACTTTATCAACATCTGTTGGACTCCTATCTCCATATTCAAAATAAACATTCTGATTGTTTCCAACATTAACCCAAGAGCCCGAATAAGAATATTGCCATTCCTGATCATTATCATTATATCTAATTGTCGTTATGGTCCTTTTATTACTGATATACCCACCTTTTATATATGCACGCTGATATACATATGTATCATTATCAATATTATCTATCATCGTACTTAACTGTGCTACATTTACTTCCTTTGCAATAGATATATTTCTTATAATAGTCTGATTATTTATTGTCGAAAGATTACCATTATTTTCTACATTAATACTGTTTCCATCGGTATCCACACAATACACAGTTAATGATCTTTCCTTATTATCAATCCATGTAATAGTAAATACTGAAAAACTATTTGTTACAAATTCAGCTTTTTCAACAGCCTGTACATCTGTTGCCTGTACGTTTTCCACCTGGTTGCTTTCCGACATATTCACAACTTCTTTTACATCGCCATTTTCATTTTCTTCCAGGTGCATTACTGTTACATCCATATCAGGAGCTTCTTTTTCTGATAAACCGTCTGGAAGAACAGAGTTCTTATATGTAAGAGATACCTTAACTTCTCCTGACGGTTCAATTTCATTGCCCTCTTTATCTACAAAGGTAATATCATAAGCGAAAAAGCCCGCGATATCCTCATTGTTCTCTGCCACTTTTGCCTCAAGCTGTTCTTTCACCTCTGCATACTGTTCTTGTGTATCTTCATTATTTTCTAAGACAGGAACAACCTTTAAAGATACTCCTTCTGGAATGGCATTTTGATCATTCGCAGTAACTGTAACAATCACATCGTCATCTTCATATGTCAGTTTCGCTGCTGCTACGCTAGGTGTTTCTGTTGAAGTCTCTTCCTCTGATTCTGATGTCTCTTCAGCAGCTTCGGAAGTCTCTTCCGCACTTCCAGTCGTAGCCGTTTCCTCGGCTCCTTCTGTATCTTTTTTCTCAGAGGTCTCGGAAGATTCTTCTGTCTCCTCTTTCTTTTCTGTGGTCGTTGCTGTAGTAGACTCTTCCTTTTTCTCAGTGGTTGCCCCTGTAGTTTCTTCCTTCTTTTCCGTGGTCTTCGTCTCAGGAGCTTCTTCTTTCGTCTCCTCAGTCTCTTCTGAAGACTTTGACGTATCTTTACTATTATCTGAGGATTTTTCTTCCTCTGATGTACCTTCATTCTTTGCTGTTCTGGTCTCTTTTGCCTGTTTCTCTGTGGTGGTCGTCTCTGCTGCCGGAGTGTCCGCCAGTATGGAGACGCTGTTGCAGATGACCAGTACCATACAAAGCAGGAACGCGATCATTTTTTTCTTCATTTTACTTTTCATGGCTGCCTCCTCCTATTTTTTATTCTTCTGAACTAAAGCATTGTCTATCAATTTCAACATTTCCAAGGC
>NZ_NFLV01000033.1:0-35000 GCF_002161065.1 Eubacterium sp. An11
ATTAACACCGTTTGAATTTCATGAACGGTTATTAGCCGCATAAAAATATTGCCCGGTACAAACCGGGCAACACAAAAATTTTATTTTTTTCATTGTCTACTTGACGGGTAGCACACCAAAAGCCTGTACAGGTCTCTTTTTTAAATCAATAATCCTCCTCGATCACCTGAAAATCCAGATAATCAAAATCAATCTGCTCGATAAAATTATCCTGATAAAAGCGGGTTCTGGCATGGCGGATAAACTCCTGTTTATTTTTATCCAGCCATATAGGCTTTTCCAGATCAAACTGATAGCAGGCCTGTTCCAGGCTGTCATAAACTTTGGCGGTCCTGGACATTTTCATATCATAATTCTCAATGACTGTATCTTTAAGCATCCGGTTTTTCTTAAACAGCTTGCACCATATTCTCATGGGAAATCTCCTTAATTCTTAAATATAGTAATATTGACCGGTGACACATTTCAGTCTGTTCAGACAGAATCTACGTTGCGAAGATAATCTTCATTATAAAAGAAATTACAGTGAATTACAATGAAAATTCCCGGAAGACGTACATTTTATAAACAAGTGACATATAAAAATATTGTCTAACACTTTAGTTCTGTGCTATAATCAAGCTTGTTGCACGTGACAAATATTTGACAAACAATAAATGATACACATAACAGTTCTGTGAGGCGTTGTCCTGACAGAATCTGTCCCACAGGAATAATAATAGAAATGTAACAACAGCTTGTGGAAGTGAGAGGAGATATCATGGTAGTAAAAAATGTTTTAGATATGATTGGAAACACTCCTCTGGTCGATTTAAGTCCGACCATGGGGTGCCAGATTTACGCGAAGGCCGAATTCTTAAACCTTGGCGGAAGCATTAAAGACCGTGTTGCCAAAAATATGATCGAAGCGGCCGAAAAAGAAGGAAAACTGAAAAAAGGCATGACCATTGTGGAGCCGACCTCCGGTAATACCGGTATTGGTCTTGCGCTCTGCGGCATCCGTATGGGCTATAAGGTAATCATCGTTATGCCGGAAAATATGAGTGAGGAGAGAAAGAAAATCATCCGTGCCCTGGGTGCGGAATTGGTACTCACCCCGGCAAAGTTAAGCCTTGACGGCTGTGTGGCGGAGGCCAACCGGATCGTGGCACAGTCTGACGACTACTTTATGCCGCAGCAGTTTGAGAATCCGCACAACCCGGAGATTCATTATCTGACCACTGCTCCGGAAATTTATGAAGATCTGAATGGAAAAGTGGATATTTTTGTCTCCGGCCTCGGCAGCGGCGGAACCCTCCAGGGCATCAGCCAGTATCTCAAAGAGAAGAACCCGAACCTCATTGTCTGTGCCGTAGAACCAAAAAATGTATCCGCTCTTCTCGGCGATGAACCGGGACTGCATCAGATTCAGGGAATCGGCGACGGCTTTATTCCGGAGGTTCTTGACACATCCTTAATTGATGAAGTGGTCACAGTAACCGATGATGACGCTATGAATACCACCAGAGATCTGGCGAGAGTACAGGGACTTCTCTGCGGAACCTCATCCGGCGCCAATATCTGGGCATGTAAGAAAATGGCAGAAAAATACGGCAAGGACAAAATCATCGCCACCGTACTGCCGGACAGAATGGAGCGTTACTTCAGCACCGGACTTCTGTAAGCATCAGGTGCAGATAGTGTGCGACTCGGGGTTGAATAGCAACAAGAAATGTACTGTTTGACAGTGTTTTGCAAGAAAATATTTGCCAAACTGCAATATTAGGTATATAATAGTCCGACAGGCACTGTAAGAAAAAAGATATTTTTCAGACAGTATTTTCATCTAAAAATACAATTTATAGATGTTGATAATTTAGTAACTAACAATATATAGCAGACACAGGAGGATATGAAAAATGGGAAGAGTATATAACTTTTCAGCAGGCCCGGCAGTATTGCCGGAAGAAGTACTGCAGGAAGCTGCAGCAGAGATGATGGATTACAAAGGCTGCGGCATGTCCGTTATGGAGATGAGCCATCGTTCCAAAGAGTTCGATACCATCATCAAAGAAGCAGAACAGGACTTAAGAGATCTCATGAACATTCCGGACAATTACAAAGTATTGTTCTTACAGGGCGGAGCATCTCAGCAGTTCTCTGCCATTCCGATGAACCTGATGAAAAACGGCGTAGCTGATTACATCGTAACCGGTCAGTGGGCAAAGAAAGCATATCAGGAAGCCTGCCGTTACGGCAAGGCAGTGAAAGTTGCGTCCTCTGAGGACAAAACATTTTCCTACATTCCGGATTGTTCCGATCTGCCGATCGACGAGGACGCCGATTATGTATACATCTGTGAGAATAATACCATTTACGGAACAAAATTCAAAAAGCTTCCAAATACCAAAGGCAAACCATTAGTAGCTGACGTTTCCTCCTGTTTCCTGTCCGAACCGGTAGACGTTACAAAATACGGCGTTATCTATGGCGGCGTGCAGAAAAACATCGGCCCGGCCGGCGTGGTGATCGTGATCATCCGCGAAGACTTGATCCGCGATGACGTCATGGAAGGAACACCTACCATGCTCAAATATAAAACACAGGCAGACGCTGATTCCCTGTACAACACACCGCCATGCTACGGCATCTACATCTGCGGCAAAGTCTTCAAATGGATCAAAAAACAGGGCGGCCTCGAGGCAATGAAAGAACGCAACGAGAAAAAGGCAAAAATCCTTTACGATTTCCTTGACCAGAGCAAGCTTTTCAAAGGAACCGTCGTAAAAGAAGATCGTTCCCTCATGAACGTACCGTTCGTTACCGGCGACAAAGACATGGACGCTAAATTCATCGCCGAGGCAACAGCTGCAGGCTTCGTGAACCTGAAAGGCCACAGAACTGTCGGCGGTATGCGTGCATCTATCTACAATGCAATGCCAATCGAAGGCGTGCAGAAACTTGTAGAATTCATGGAGAAATTCGAGAAAGAGAACGCATAAAACCATTCCGCCACAGGCAGATACTTTTTTAAAATAATGACTGTCATGAGCATCTGCATGACAGTTGCTAAAAATGCATAAAAACCTGACATTTATGTCAAATATAAAACAGACAGAGCCAAAAAGCCGCGCATCAAACACGTGCCAGAAGGTTCTGTCTGTTTTTTTGTGAAGGGAAGGAGAGTTGTACAAGAAGATTCTTCGTGCCAAAGGTGTCAGCGCCAGCGCAAAAATCAAATAAAAAGATAAGCAGCCCGGCGGGATTCTTTCCGCCGGGTTTTACTTTGCCAGCAGCTTTTCAGTGGCTAGCACAGCCCCACAGATAAAATCCGCCAGAGTATTTACCACGAAAAGTCTTGTGTAAGGCAGGTCGGCGGCGCAGTGTTCCGACGCCTCTCCGACGATACCGGTCAGAGATAAATTGCCCACTGGCGGCAGCGGCCGGCAGATTCCTTTGCCGGGAGAAATGGGAGCGCGGGAAAGGGAAATACAGCCGATTTTTTCTGCAGGGCCCACGGCGGCGTCTATGACCAGAAGGAAGGGATGGGCGTAATTTTCTTGGAGGGCAGAAATGGTGGAGAGAAGATTGACAGCGTGGACAGGGTGCTGCAATGTTCCGTTAACCGGATGGCGGTAGCCGCGTTCCAGAAGTTTGGTGCCCACCAGCGGCCCCAGACAGTCACCAGTGATCTTATCGGTGCCGATGCAGAGGGTGATCAGCGTGGCGCTGCGCGCCTTCCGGCAGGTGATTTCCCGGGCCAGCTCCTGCGCCAGAAAAGACTGTTGTACATTTTCTGAGTCATGTGCGGCGTCAGGTAGAAAATACTGCGGTGACTGCGGTACCTTTTTAAAAAACATGATTTTTCCTCCCTTCGGTTCCCGTGAAACATTTCTATCAAAAAGATTTGACGTCATGAAGAGGATTTAAACATTTTTTTGCGTAAAAATGAAAGAAAAATACGAAATCTTTCGACAGAAAACGGAGAGCAAAGCGAAACAGAAGTGCTATGATGATTCCACAAAAATAAAGATCACAAGGAGAATCGGCACCTGTCAGTTTTGTCGGATGTGGAAAGACTCCCGCCTCTACAGGCGGTGAGAATAATACATCGATATCAGTGACAGCAGAATCTCCCAATTATAATAGAAAGGCGGAAAAATCATGGCAAATGAACAGAAAATCAAAAATAATCCAGAGCAGCAGACAAGGGCTTTGCCTAAAAATTTCAGACAGATTGGAGATCCGGGGACAAAGAAAATTTATATGGAAGATTATGTATATACATATTTGAATAAATTAGCGCAGCCAGGTAATTTATATGCCCGGGGAGCAATTCTCTTTGGCAATATCTATCAGACCTCAGTGGGACAGTGTTTGTTCATCAGCGGAGCAGCGGCCTGTCAGAACTTTGAATTCGATCTGGAAGAAAGTGTGTTTACAGAAGAAAACTGGAGTGAGATTTATCGTATCCGGGATAATTTCTTTCCGGAGATGGAAATCGTGGGCTGGTTTCTGTCGAGGATGGGATTTTCCGTGGAACTCAACGATAAAATCATACGGACACATATGGATAATTTCAGCGGAGAAAATAAAGTGCTGTACATGATAGACGCCCTGGAAAATGAAGATGCCTTTTATCAGTTTGAAAATTATTCCCTTAAAAAACAGAGAGGATATTACATTTATTATGAAACCAATCAGGAAATGAAAAATTACATGCTGGCGGAGGGCGAAACAGAACACAGTCCGGAGGACAAGCGAAAATCAGCTACGATTCTGAGGGACTCTTCTGTAGTAAGAAATTATAAAAAAGCAATGAAGCAAAAAAAATCCCTGCATAAAAAGACGGCACCAAAGTTTGGCCCCGCTTCTCTGGCCGGTGTTTTGGTGATGATTATGGTGCTTTTCTATGGCGTGCGTTCGGTTCAGCAGTTCAGGCAGGAAGAGAATGCGGAAGCAGTCTTTCAACAGCAGACGCTGGAAAATCAAAAAGCAGATAACAGTACGGAGGCAAGTTCTACGGAGACAGCGCGGGAGACTGGAAATAAAGCGGATTCGGAGGAGGCTTCTTCTGCGTCTGTTTCTGCCGGAAACAGCTCCGTCCAGGATGAATCCTCAACAGAGGCAATATCATCTGCAGGGACAACGGAAAATTTTGCAGGAAACAGTACAGAAACCAGGGGAAGAAGCGAGAGTCGCAGGGAAAGTGAAACGGACAATGGTATGGTGGACACAGACAGTGCAGGAGGAGGTGTGACAGAAGGAAGCAGTAGTGCGGAGGATGATCGGGAGACCAATGCGGATATTTTTACACAGGAGGAACCAGATGATGTGACTGAATCCTGGAGTTACATTGGCAATCAGTATACCGTTCGCCAGGGGGATACGCTGGCGGGAATATCTATGAAAATTTATCAGTCCTATGATTATATTGATGCGCTGGCGGAGGCGAATCAGATAGAAAATCTGGATGAAATATATCCCGGTCAGGTGTTGAAGATTCCACCCATGGAAGACTGATGCCGAAAAATGATGGCGAAATGTCAAGTTGACGAAAAACTGAATGCAGTGTACACTAGCTCTATGGCTACTGTTCATGGAAAAACGGCCGGTGGTATTATTTAATGCGAAAATATACACTGGAAGGAAGTACATGTACGACAAATAAGTAAAGAGAGTGAACATATGGCAAAGAACATTTATAATTTTGAAATTTTCACCAACAAGAAAGATCAACTGCGTAAAATACATAAAAGACAGAAACAAAAAGAATGGGCCCGGAGAATTTTTCTTGTGATAATTATTCTTTTCGTTGTTCTTATACTATATATGCTTAATAACAGCAGGTGCGAGTACTATATATATAAAGAAGAAACGGAAACAGAGAACAATGATAATGTACAGTATGAACCTTTTGCCAATGGATATATCAAATACGGCCAGAATGGTATCGAGTATCAGCGGAACTTTGGAGTGGCGGAATGGAATATACCGGTCTCTTTCCAGAATCCATTTCTTGTAAAGGCTGAACCGTATATACTTCTGGCGGATAAGGGCGGCAATACACTGATGCTCTTTGATGTAAATGGTCAGGTGAAAGATTTTACAGTGCGATATCCGGTGATACAAGCTGGCGTGTCAGAGAAAGGAACGATAGAAGTGATTCTGCAGGGAGAAGGCAGTAATCTTATCCAGATGTATGATGTGGAGGGCAATCTGGTGGCGGATATGCGGTCTTCTGTGGATGAGACAGGATATCCTCTGACGGCAGCAATTTCGCCGGATGGTTCCAAACTGGTTGTGAGTTATCTGGCCATCGATGGAATGAGTTCAAAGACAACAGTTGCTTTTTATGATTTCAGCAGACAGCTGCAGACAGAAGGAATGAGTCTCGCCGGAGGTTTTGATTATGAAGATTTTCTCATAGCCAGACTTCATTTTATTGACAATAATACTCTTGTTGCGGTTGGAGAATCAGCTACTTATTATTATGATGTTTCCGGAGAACCGGAGATGAAAAAGGAAATTACCTTCGAACAGAGTATCGAGAGTATCTTTTTGGGAGAAAAATGTATAGGGTATGTGCTGGACAATTCAGAGAACCCCGATGAAGGCAGGTATCGAATTTGTCTTTATAATAAATCCGGTGGTAAAAAGCTGGATACAGACATTGATATGAATTATGATTCCATAGAAATGCAAGGGAAACAGATTATTGCTGTTCAGAATAATGAATGTACTATTATTAATACCAGAGGTAAGATTCTGTTTCAGGATGAATTGGATGGAAATGCCATTGAAGCGATACTTCCTATGGGCGGATGGAGAACCTATCAGGTGGTTTTTCAGGATAAGATAGCGAAGATGCAGCTGCGCTTCTGGGGAAGCGATGCAGAAAATGAGCAGGAGGAATCTCAGGAATGAGATTCCTCTCAGACTGTAGACAAAGTTGGTGCTGGAGCCTAGCTCCAGCACCGCTCTTTTTGCCAAAATACAAATTCCCATATTTTTTTATAAAGGATAAAAAAGAATCCTGATTTTTTGTCCTTTATTTCCCTTGCATCCAGAATCTTTGCCAGCTTTTTCAGATTCATGCACGCAAAGGTCAGCCCGGCTTTCATTTTCATCCGGGCGTTCCCGATATATTGTGTATATCGAAATCCATGCTGTTCTTTTGCACTTCCGAACAATCTCTCAATGGTTTCTTTTCTCAACATGTAAATTTCTTTATTCCCCAAAGTATGACGGATGTCCTCACTGGTTTCCAGATACTCTTCCCAGATATGCCGGTTGATCACTTTCTCATGTTCTTTACTTTCCGTGCATTTGGAAAGATAGGGACAGTTTTTACAGATGCTTTTATCACTCTTGTATTCTTTGTAACCATCCCGGTTTGTTGTCCGATAAGTAAGGATCTGATCCGCCGGACAGATATAGCAGTCATAGTACTCATCATAGACATACTCATATTTCTTGAAGAATCCATCTTTTGTCATGGGCCTTTTATACGGAAACAAAGGCTGTATCCCGTCTTTTATCAATTCTCTGGCAATTGCCGGAGTCTTGTATCCGGCATCTAATACCATCATCTCCATATCCAGATCTTTTACTTTGTCATACAAAGGCTTCCATGTCCTGCTGTCATGTTCATTCCCCGGATGTACAGTATAGCCCAAGATCCACCCGTGCCTGTCACATGCAGTCTCTATGCTGTATGCAAAAACATGCTTATGTTCGCCTTTTCGGAACCAGCCGCTTTCCGGATCTGAAGTACTGCATTTCTGCGTCTTGGCTCCTTCCGGGATTTCGTCTGAAGGACTGCTTTCACCAGAAGTGCCGCCGCCCGCTGTGGGAGGTGTATTCGAATCATCCTTTTTTTCTTTTAAAGGTTTCTTTCCATGATTTTTACGGTCTTCATTGATTTCTTTCTTTAACTCTTCTTCATACCACAGAGCCTCTTGAGATGCGATCCTCTTTCTCATTTTTTTGCTGTTAGCACAGGCTTTTACATGGGTAGAATCTACAAACACAGTGGATGTATCTACCAGATGGAATTTCATGCATTGTTCAAGAATATGGGAAAAGATCTGTTCAAACAGATCCGTATCCTTAAAACGGCGGGTATAATTCTTTCCAAAAGTAGAAAAGTGGGGAACCGAGTCCAGCATATCCAGACCGAGAAACCAACGATAAGCTACGTTCACTTCGATTTCTTTTATCGTCTGGCGCATACTTTTAATCCCATAGAGATACTGGATAAAAGGGATTTTGACCAGCATCACCGGATCTATGCTCGGTCTTCCGTTATCCGCACAATACTTGTCTTCTACAAGATCATAAATAAAGTTCCAGTCAATTGCCCGCTCGATCTTTCGGAGCATATGATCCTTTGGCACCATGTCCTCCATGCTGAACATCATCATTTGTTCTCTTTTTTTATCGGTATCTCTTGTCATCATAAGCGGAACCTCCTTATAGGATAATTATACCATGTGCAGGGAGTGTACCGCTTAACTTTAGAGTTGATAAGTAAGGAATTTTTTTGTATCTAAAACCGGAAGAATTATTGAAATGTTGATAACTGCAATAGAAAAGCCCCGGTGTAAACCGGGGACTTTGTCTACAGTCTGGGACCCGGCATTTGCCGGGTCTTTTTTGTCTGTATAAGATTTTACGAAAATGTACTACAAACGTAAAGTAATTAATGAAATTATAGAAAAAATATGATATAGTATAGAAAATTAGCTGTCGATAGTGACATTTACTGTCAAATCTCACAATTGGCAGCGGGAGGGTACACCATAAAGATTATTTTTATGTGTAAAGGAGGAGGATTTATGAAAAAATATGCAAAGGGACTCACTCTTGGCGCGATTGCTTTTGCTATGGCGGCGGGAATACATTTCCAGGCAGACGCGGCTGTGGCAGCACCGAACATTTCTCTGAAAGAGCAGACCGGCAGCAGTCAGAGCGTGACATCGTGGACGTTCCGGTATGCGGATTTACAGCCGGGGCAGACGCTGTACTTTAATGTATACGGGAACAACGATCCTAAGAAAAGCGAGACCGGCCGCTGGGCGAAGGATTCCGACAACGGCAAGGAGAGTTTCTACGGTTATCACAACGATGAAGGAAGTGCCAGTGCCAAAGATACCGAGTATACCATCGGTAACGGCGACTTAAAGCCGGGCCGCAAGACGGTGGTCGCGTATCTGTTCGACGAGAAAGGCTATGATGCTGCATGGGATGCCTATTATGCGGGAACCATCAGTGCTGTGCCGCAGAGAGCGGATTATTTCAGTCCGGCGTCCAATGCCATCTCCATCGATGTGACCATGGAAGCCTATGTTTCTACCAGCATCAAGAAAAAGTCCATCACTCTGGATATGAGCGAGAACAGAGCGACCGGTTATCAGATTTACCGCAAGGTGGGCAAAAAGTTTAAGAAGATAGCCACCGTAGCAGGAGATGTCTACAAAGATACCGGCCTTGACGCCAACACCTGGTACACTTACAAAGTACGGCCGTATTATAAAGACCCGGATACCGGCGCCATCGTATACGGCAAGGACACAACTTTGAAGCGGATCACCAAGGGCGCTTCCATGAAACTCAAGGCAGAAATCAAGAAAAACAAAAAAGTGAAGCTGTCCTGGAAAAAGGTAAAGGGAGCCTCCGGTTATGAGATTTACCGTTCCAACGGCGGTTCCGACACCACAGAGATTTCAGAAGGAAGAGGAAATTCTTATGGTTCCTACACTCTTTTGAAGACTCTTGGCAAAAAGAAGAAGAAATTTACCGATAAAAAAGCTCAGGCCAATGAAAAGTATACATATATTGTCCGGGCAATTCTGCCGAAGGACAAAAAGGTAAAAGATGATTCTGATATCATCATAGAGGAAAATGCATGCGTAGATCTGGCTTTTGGTATGCCGACTTTCACCAGCACCTATAACAATGCCTACGGCGATGAGACGGCAGAATGGCGGAAAGTATACGGTGTTGACGGATATATCATCAAGAAATACGTGGAAGTCTATAACGCCGACGGAACCCGCAATGACGACAAGTCAGACTGGGTGGAGATCGGACGTCTGGGCAAGAACGCCACTAAATATACATTCAAGGCAGAAATGGTGAAAAGAGGCGACGGTACTTATGATACTTCCACCGAGTACAGAATCTGTGCCTACAAGGGCAATACAGTCAGCCAGCCTCGTACCGTTGAAACCAAGAAGAGTCTGGGTCTGGTCGGCTCCGTGTCCGCAAGAAATGTTGGAAACGGCGTGCAGGTATCCTGGTCTCCGGTATCCGGCGCAGCCTACTACCAGGTATATCGTGTGAGAGCCGGCTCTCTGGTCAAGGATAAAGATCTGGGCGGCTATGCCAATAATTATGGAGAGATGGTCACTGAATATGTGGGCGCTCAGGCTCCGGTGGCGGTCAATGTGGCAGCAGTCAACGCGGCGGTTGGCACGGAAAACGCAGTCATTGATCATAAGCTGGATACGTCAAAGACCTATTATTATAGAAACTATCAGTATGCCCGCGATCAGTTTACCGGTACCTCCATGATTGACTATACCTATGACATGTATCCTGGCGGTTATTATGAGTCGGCGTGGGATGCCAATGGAAAACCGACAGCCTTTAAGACATCATATTTTACAGAGTCAGAAGACGCCATCCAGGACGGACCGGAAGACGGCGTATCCTACCAGTATTATGTCATCGCCTATGCGGCTGATGCGGACACAGAGACAGTTCCTCCGACGCCGTCCTTTGTACCGGGAACCACAAAAGCATCCGCAGTGACTCTGCCATCCTTTAAGGAATACAATCAGCGGACACTGGGCTGCAAGACCGTCGGTTCCGTGAACTTCGCTTCCACAGCGAAAACCGGCAAGGCAGTCATTAAGTCCGTAAAAGCCGGCGCTAAAAAGACAGCAGTCATCAAGATCAAGAAAAAAGTAAGCGGAGCTTCCGAGTATAAGATTTACCGTTCCACCAAGAAGAAAGGTAAATATCTCTGCGTCGGAACCACCAAGAAGCTTACCTTCAAGGACAAAGGACTTACCGCAGGCAAAACCTACTATTATAAGGTGAAAGCTGTGGCAAAGAACGCTTCCAACGCCGATGTGGATTCCGCATTCTCCAAAGTGAAGAGCGTGCGAATACGATAACATCCGGGAGATAACACCCAAAGCGAAAACTAACGCCTGGAGTGAAAGAACAACATCTGAAGCGAAAACTAACACCTGAAGTGAAAAAGAAAATGACTGTCCGGTACCCTCGCAGTCAGAAAACACGATAACTTAAAATACCAGTATGGCCGGCAGACAGACCAGCAAAGATCTGTTCCCATTTCCGGAAAGATACACACGGAACCGGCTGTCGGCAAATGCTTGAGAACCGGAATGGCCGCTGGATATCCAGCTGCTGTTCCGGTTTTTTGTGTGCGCCGGCATATTTTTGTCCGGCACTTTTCTTTATCCGGGATAGTATTTGTCCGATGCATTTTTGTCTCCAGTGCATGTTTTGTCTGAAAAAGATGTTTTTGAATTTTTTTCAGATATGTATGGCGAAATATATGAAAATGTCAAAAAAATGTGTTATATTGTAAAAAATGTATTAATAAAAATATATTCATGAAAAAATGTGGTAATAAAAAATGTGAGGGGAGAGAAAAGCAATGTCATCGTATGGAGATAGCCTCAGAAAATATATCAAAGAAAATGGAATGTCAGTCAGAAAATTGTCTATTGAGACAGAAATCAACCGCACCCTTCTGCAGAAGTATCTGTCCGGGGAACGGCTGCCAAAAAACCTGGAAGAAGTCAATCACATTTCCCGTTGCCTGATGCTTTCGCCGGCAAAGCAGGAGAACCTGATCGAATGTTATAACAGAAGCCGTTACGGAGAAAAAAGATACGAGGGATTTTTGATGATCCGGGATATGTTAAAGGGACTGACAAACTTCCGGATGCACCCGGTGGCACAAAGAGAGAGCGGCGGCAATGACTGGAATGACAATGCTGGCTGGGACGGCGGTGCTGAAATAAAAGAAAGTTATGTCTGTATGGGAGCGCTGGAAGTGGAAAATGCCCTGCGGTATATTCTGAAAAAACAGTCCCGCACCGGGCAGCCATGGAAGCTGCAGCTGATCGCTCAGCCGGAGGCGGGCAACCTTTCCAGAATCATCTTGTCTGCCTGCACCGGACAAAACGTGGAAGTAGAGCAGATTATCTGTCTGGACGAAGAGACCACGGAGGGAAACCAGAACATCAAAACTGTATATAATCTTCTTCCGATGCTCTTTGGCAGCCTACGCTACCAGAGCCTGTTCTATTATGATAAAAAAGACGCCCACATCAACTCCATGAGTCTTCTGCCGATCCTTATACTGGCAGAGGACATCGTCATGATCTGTAGTTATAAAATGGATGAAGCGCTTGTCTTTTGTAATACGGAAAGCGTCAATTTCTGCCGCCGGCAATATCAGCAGATGAAACAGCGTACCAGCCTGCTGACCCCTTGTTTCAGGGATGATGTCACAGAATGGATGAGCTTCCTTCAGAACTTCATGACCGACCTGTCCGTGGCGGAAATCTGCATCGGTTCCATTCCCTGCGTCACCTATTCCCTGGATGAAAGCATCCTCAGGGAAATCCTGTGCCTGGGTGAAGAGGGGAACCAGTGCCTTATGGACGTCTTTGCCAAAAACAGAGGAACCTTCCTGCAGGCATCCGACAAAAAGGCTCCCATCAATATTTTTGAGGAAAGCGGGCTGCGCCGCTTCATGGAAACAGGACGTTCCGACGAGTATCCGGACGACTGGTACACTCCGATTTCTCCGGCCAGCCGTCTGCGCATGCTGGAAGCCATGATTGCCATGGCGGAAAACGGATACATGGACTATGTCATGGTCAGTCCGGAAAATCTTTCCCTGGATCCGAATCTTTTAATCTACGTCAATGAAAACGTAGTCTTCCAGTACCACCAGGATAACCAGTTGAGCCAGTACTTCAGCATCAACGAGCGGGGCGTCCGCCAGAGCTTCCGGGAATTCGTCGGCTTCGCCCAGGAAAATGGCTGGCTGTATGACACCGCAGCCACAACCGGGCGCATGAAAGAAATCCTGGCGGAATACAGGGAGAAATTTTAAAACCGTATAGGTGAAACATAAGAACAAATTAACGTTTCGCACAGTTTCGGGAAGGGACAGACAATGTGGTTTGCAGAGAAGTATGTGGACGCCGACTGGAATGCGGCGAAAGAGTTTCAGAGACGGAAGGGCATAAAAGAAGGGATCAGGGCAGGTAAGAAAGAAATGGCTTTAAATTTATTAAAAAATGGTGTTGCACCTGACATTATCGCAGTCTCCGCAAATGTACCTGTTGAGACCGTGGAACAGTGGGCACAGCAGAGTAAGATATTTGTGGAAAAATAAAATCGTATGATGCCAGGACAAAAGGCTTGCTTGCAGGGAGATTTCTGACTTTAGGAACCCGGGTATCATATATATCTCCTATGAATAAGAGAAAGTGCGGGTAGTATCCGAATATTACTATTTTGTGGTGATATTCGGATATTTTTATATTTTGAAATGATATTATAATGCAAAAATGAAATAAAGTTTTGTCACACTTTCTGTCACAAATTGTGCATAATTTCAGGTAAAGGTATAATTACAGTAAATCCTGTCTCAAATATTCAACTGAATCGCAGACAGAAAATGAAGTTTCAGACAGCAGGACGACGCAAAATATCTGCCTGCAAAACTGCATACAAACCGACAAAAACAGACAGCGCAGGCTGTCCCCTGTGTGATTATGCAACCGCATCTCCCCATCGATGCCCGGCAGATAGAATCCGTTGATTCCTTCTGCCCAGACCCGGTGGGGAGATCTTTTGTTTTACGGGCTATGGGACATAACATATACCACATGGCATATGACATAGGACAGACATGGGACGCATATATAGTATGCGGCCTGTCTCTGAACTTCCGGCTGTCTGCATGAGTATGATACAGGAACGGCGCCCGGCAGGCACCGGAGAGAAACGACGAAGATTAATTCAAAAATTGATGCATTTATGAAGCAGAAAGGGGAAGAAGAGGATGAAAAAATGGATGATAATGTTTTTATGGATGCTGGCAGTGCCGGTGATGATGCTGGCAGCTGGGATGAAAGTGGAGGCGGAGACGTCGGGAGATTGGGAGTATGAGATGGTATATGATTCAACATACTCTGAATATATGGCAAGAATAACAGGATATTTCGGCTCGGAAACAGTATTGAATGTACCGGATACTGTAGATGAACATACTGTGACTAGTATTGCATCCTGGGCATTTTCAGATTGTGATGATGTAGTTAAGGTAGTGATTCCTGCTACAATAACAGGAAATATTAATGCCAATGCTTTTGGAGGAGCGGTGCAAACCATAGAAGTGTCCGCAGATAATCAAGTCTATTGTTCGGAAAATGGAATTTTGTATGATAAGAAAAAAGAAACATTAGTCTACTGTCCGGCAGATAATAAAACAGAAAATATTACAATACCTTCCACGGTAACGACAATATCAAATTACGCATTCTATTACTGTAGCAATGTAAAAACAATTGAGATTCCAAAGAGTGTGCAGACAATTGGTGCGTTCTACGACTGTACTGGATTTGATGGAAACAATTATTACCTGGTGTTTGATGATACCTTTGGTGATGAAACATCGGTTTTTGACGGAATGAATAATTTATCTGATATTCATGTAGATACGGGAAATACGATATGGTCTTCTGTCGATGGTATTTTATATGATAAAGATAAAACGAATATTATTCTTTGTCCGAGAGCCAAAAGTGGAGAGATCAGTATACCGAATACGGTGACAGAAATTGGAGATTCTGCATTTTCAGGATGTAGTAAGCTGGAAAGTATTACAATTCCCGATAAAATAACAAAGATTGGGAATTCGGTATTTAGAAATTGTAGCAATTTAAAAAAGGTTACATTGCCTGAAAATTTAAAATCAATAGGTTATTTAACGTTTGGTGGATGTAGTAGCTTATCAGAGGTTACATTTCCGGACAGCTTAGAAGAAATTTCTGGCGGAGCTTTTGAGAATTGTATGGGGTTAACTTATGTTAAACTGCCGGAGAAGGTAAAAAATATAGGAAGTCATAAAGAAATAGAAGGAAGTGCTTTTTCTGGATGTGTTAATCTGCAAAACATAGATGTGGATAGTGCCAATACTTCTTTCTCATCAAAAGACGGCATCGTTTATGACAAAGAGGGAACCATCTTATATTTGTGTCCAGAAGGAAAGACAGGTACAGTCAATGTTCCGGATGGGGTTACCCAGATTCCGGGATTCTATGAGTGCGGCAAGTTGACAAAAATTATCCTTCCAACCAGTATTACAAAAATAGATGAATATACATTTTATAATTGTAAAAGCCTGAATACAATCACGATTCCAAGCAGTGTCAAAAGCATCGGTGTATTATCTTTCTGCGGTTGCACCAGTTTGTTGGAAGTGACTGTGCCGGACAGTGTAAAAACGATTGGGATAGAAGCTTTTGGATATTGGGACGAACCAGTTATGGGAAATGCGGTTGACAGACATAAGATGGAAAACTTTACACTTTGTGGATTTACAGGCTCTGCCGCAGAACAATATGCAAAAGATAATGATATTCCATTTACAGTCATTACTGAACTTCCGGAAGAAGGGGATAAACCATCCACAAAGCCAGAAGAAACACCAGGAACAGAAAATAATACAACACAATCAGCCGCTCCAACGGAGAAATCCTCATCTGTAAATAAAGGAATCTCATCTGTGGGTGCAGCTTCTGCGACAATCAAAACTTCAAAAATCAGCCTCTCCGGCCTCTCCAATAAGATCGCCGCAGGCAAAAAGGTTCAGTTGACCGTTACATTCACTCCGTCAAATGTTTCTAACAAAAATGTTATCTGGACTTCCAGCAATCCGAAGGTTGCCACTGTCAATCAAAACGGTGTCGTTACATTTAAGAAGAAATCCGCTGGTAAATCAATCGTCATCACTGCAACAGCGGCCGACGGCAGCGGTACAAAAGCGGTCTTCAAGCTGAAATCCGTGAAAGGTGTAGTAAAGAAAGTCGCTATCTCAGGAGCAAAGAAACGAACAGTAAAAGCCGGAAAGGCATTAAAGCTGAAAGCGAAAGTCACAGCGACGAAAGGTGCCAACAAGAAGCTTCAGTGGACAAGCAGCAATACAAAATACGCCACAGTATCCGCTTCCGGTAAGGTGAAAACGAAGAAAGCAGGGAAAGGTAAGACGGTGAAGATTACAGCCATGGCGACCGATGGAAGCGGAAAGAAGCAGGTAGTGAAGGTGAAGATAAAATAGTTGTGCATGTTTGTTTTGGAAAGAAAACATTTTGAGTGAAAGAAAAAAACTGGATAAAAAATAGTAGAAACGACATAAAAAGGAGAAAGACTATGAAATATTTAATAAAATGTATGATGATAATAGGTATTTTAGGCGTATTTGTCGGATTTAAAGCGCAGGTAAATGCAGCAATACAATATGAGACAGAGAATAATGATTCATATGAGAGAGCAGATATTATTACTCCGGGAAATATTATAAAAGGAAATGTTGCCGACGGAGATGAAGACTATTATAGAATTACTGCCTCGGCAAACGG
The DNA here is from genome assembly GCF_002161065.1 of Eubacterium sp. An11. Classification (GTDB taxonomy): domain Bacteria; phylum Bacillota; class Clostridia; order Lachnospirales; family Lachnospiraceae; genus Anaerobutyricum; species Anaerobutyricum faecale. The sequence continues at coordinate 16,683 of NZ_NFLV01000033.1, forward strand.
GAAATTAGAACTGACCTTTCAACATAAATATCAGGATTCTAATAGCAGTTGGGAAATCAGTATTTATCAGGATACGGGCACGAAACCATATGTTGAATTGAGTAATCAAGAGATTAGTCTTGAGGACAACGAATCAATTACGTTGCCATTTATCGGAGCAATAAAAAGTGAGACCTATTTTTTGAAAATTCGTGATAAGAGAAATATGGATGGAGAAGAATATACTATTCAAACTTCTTTTACATCATCTGAGTTTTATGAGAAAGAACAGAATGATGACTATTATTCAGCGAATGATATTGTGTTAAATAATAAGTATACAGGAATAATTAATAATGGAGATGACACGGATTATTATAAAATAATTGCACCAGAAGATGGAAAAATTAGTCTGAATTTTCAACATCGGTATAAAGATATTGATAAAAAATGGAATATAAATATCTATCAATATGTAAATGGACAATATAATGAGATGAGCAGTTGGGATATACGTGTAGAAGATAATGAGAATATCAGTTTGCCGTTTGTAGGAGCAGTAAAAAATGGTGTTTACTATTTGAAGGTGAGTGGTCGAGCTGTAGTAGGTGAATCCTACACAATACAAACGGCGTTTGATTTATCAGACATTTATGAAAAAGAGCCGAATGACGATTATTACTCTGCAACCAATATCAGTCTAAATAAAAATTATAGTGGAAATCTTAACGATGGGAATGATAAAGATTACTATCATTTTGTTGCTCCTGCATCAGGAACATTATGTTTGGATTTTCAACATACATATAAAGATGACAGAGATGGCTGGTATATCAATGTATATAATTATATAGAAGGAGAATATAAAGAGGTTGACGGTATAGAAGTCAGACAAAATGATGCAAATATTATTAAGTCCCTTGAAATCCAGGTAGTAAAAGGAAGAAAATATTATATTATAGTTGAAGACAATGGAGGATTTTTTATTGCAGATGATGTCGTAGGAAAAGAATATTTTGTCAATGTATATATGAAACCCAAAAAAGTAAAAGTATCAAAAATCCAATTATCCTGTTCTTCGAAAAAAATTGCTGCAGGCAACAAGGTTCGGATTAAAGCATCGATTTCCCCATCTAATGCTACGAATAAGGGGATTACCTGGTCTTCCAGTAATTCAAAGGTGGCAAAAGTGAATCAAAAAGGTGTGGTTACATTTAAAAAGAATTCCGGAGGAAAATCTGTTATTATTACAGCAACGGCTTCCGACGGCAGTGGTGCAAAAGCGTCAATCAAATTGAAATCTATGCGTGGAAAAGTGAAGAAAATTATTATAAAAGGTAAGAAGAAAGTAAAGGCGGGAAAGAGCTGTAAATTGAGAGCCAAGGTAAAAGCAACCCAAGGAGCAAATACGCGAATAAAATGGAGCAGCAGTAATACGAAATATGCCACTGTATCTTCATCCGGAAAAGTGAAAGCAAAGAAAGTCGGAAAAGGAAAAATAGTAAAGATTACAGCCAGAGCGACTGATGGAAGCGGCAAGACAAAGACAGTGAAAATCAAAATTAAGTGATTTTGAATCAAAAAAGTAGAGAATGAATGTGGGCGGGCGTTAGCCATAAAATGTCATAGATTAAGATGTCATGTTCTGGTGAATGATGGAAAAGGAAGAAGGGGAACATATGGAGAGAAAAAAGAATTGGATGCTTATTTTGGCAGGAGCAGTATTTATTTTGATGATTTCTGTACTGTATTCAAAAGATGTGAGTGCGAGTGCGGGAAGTCGTCAGGATGCCGTGAATTGGGTATATGCGCAAGAAGGTAAGTCTTTGGACTATGATCATGCATATGGGGCGCAGTGTGTTGATCTAATTAAATACTATTATGATTATTTTGGTCAGGCCGGCTATGCAAAAGGAAATGCAAATGAATATGTGAGCAACGCTCTTCCAGAAGGATGGACAAGAATACAGAAAACTTCTGGGTTTATTCCTGAACCTGGTGATATTGCTGTGTGGGGAGCAGATTTGAATTCTTCTGGTACTGGACATGTCGCGATTGTTCTTTCCGCCAATGAAAATTCTTTTGTATCAATGGATCAGAATTGGCCGTCAGGAAGTGCGTGCAAGCAAGTAACACATACCTATAATAAATTTTGGGGAGTTATCAGGCCAGATTTTGATGAGTCATCAATATCTGTGGAGTCACCGGTTGATGTGGGAACGAACTTTTATGCATATATCATTAATACAGCAACATGGCTACATGCTACCAATGATGATTCTGGTAATGTGAGTGCACGTAACACGAGTTATGAATCAAATCAAATCTGGTATTTTGAACGGCAAAATGATGGAAGTTATAAAATAACATCCTGCAAGGACGGCAGATGTATGGAAGTCCATAATTTTGAAACAGCAAATGGGACCAATGTAGAGATGAATAACTGGAGTGATAACTCGGCACAAAGATGGTTCATTTATGGCAACTCTGGACAATATAAATTCAGAGCAGCCTGTGGTAACAACGTTCTTGATTTGACAGGAGGTTCTCAGTCAGCGACAGATGGAACCAATCTTGAAATGTGGGAGAAAAATGGAACAGATGCACAGGATTTTTCCATTTGGGTATTGGAAAAACCAGAATTGGGTGTTGCAAATGCAGAGGTTGCTTCCTATGGGGATGATGCGGGAAATAATATTAAAATTACTTGGAACAACTGTGATAACAATACAGGATATGATGTGCGTATTTTTGATGAAGCAGGAGAAAATGTGCTATATACATATTGGAATGTACAAGGAACAAGTTATGTGGCAAGCATCCCTGCTGGGACATATCAAGTCCAGGTGACAGCTTTAAATAATAAGTTTAATATCTGGAAAGACGGGACAAAGAAAACATTCAGATGCAGTAATAATTTGGGAACAAACTTTTACGCATATATAATTAATACGGCAACGTGGTTGCATGCCACCAATGATTCTGGCAACGTGAGCGCATGTAATACGAGCTATCAAGCAGATCAAATTTGGTATTTTGAAAGGCAAAGTGACGGAAGTTATAAAATAACCTCTTGCAAAGATGGGAGATGTATGGAAGTTCATAACTTTGAAACAGCAAATGGAACAAATGTTGAGATGAATAACTGGAGTAACAATTCGGCGCAAAAGTGGTTTATTTATGGTAATTCCGGACACTATAAATTCAGAGCAGCTTGTGGCAGTAATATGTTAGATTTGATTGGCGGTTCGCAATCAGCGGCGGATGGAAGCAATCTTGGAATGTGGGAAGAAAATGAGACAGATGCGCAGGATTTTTCCATTTGGATATTAGAAGGTATAAAGGGAACACTCATCAATGCAGAAATGACCTTGGGAAAAGAAGAGTGTAGCTATGACGGGAAGGCGAAAACACCGGATATTACTATTATGATGGGTACCGATACATTGACAGAAAATGTTGATTATACTCTTACGTTTAGTGATAATGTGAATGCTGGAACGGCAACAGTGACGGCGACAGGAAAAGGCTCTTACACAGGACAGTGTACAAAACAGTTTACTATCAATAAGGCGGAGCAGAAACTTTCTGCATATCTGTCATCTGATACCATAAAAGAAGGCGATACAGAAAAAATAAACATATCTGCGCAGGGCACTGTAATATTCTCTTCTGATAATGAAGATATAGCAAAAGTGAGCGAAGACGGAGTGATTACGGCAACCGGATTCGGCAAAACGATAATTACCATAAAAGCAAAGGCAGAACAAAATTATAAAGAAGCGACAATAACAGTAGTGGTAAATGTTGAGCATGCCTATAATTCGGGAGTGATTTTAGAAGAAGCAAACTGTATACAAGAGGGAGAGAAACTTTTTACCTGTTCCCAGTGCGGACAAACTTATACAAAGACTATTCCTGTCAATGCCGATGCCCATAACTGGTCTGATTCCATTACATATTTATGGGAAGATGGAAAATGTACGGCAGAAAGGATTTGTCGTTATAATTCTGCTCATAAAATTACAGCAGCTCTTTCAATTATCGAGAAAAGAAAAGACGCTTCCTGCACAGAGAACGGGGAAATAGTATACACAGCTTCCGGGGCATTTAATGATGGCATAAAAGCCATGGATACAAAGATTATTACGCTGGAAGCTCTAGGACATGATTATCAGGACATAGTGACAAAACCAGCTTGCAGCAAAGATGGTTATACGACTCATACTTGTTCACGATGCGGCAATTATTATATAGATACAATTATTCCGGCCACGGGGCATACATATGGAGAACCTGTTTTTGATGTAGAAAGAAAAGAGGCAATTTTTACCTGTGACACCTGCGGTGATACACAGATGATAGAAGCGAAAATGAAATCTGAAATAGAACAAGAAGCAACGTGTACGGAGAAAGGGCGTATTATCTATTATATCAGTGTTGAATTTAATGGTTCAGTATATTATGACCAGGGTCAGATGGAGACAGATAAAATACCGCATACGCCACTGATATTACCAGGGACAACAGCTAAGTGTACGAAAGACGGTTTGACTGAGGGGGCTATTTGTGAGGTTTGTGGAACAATGCTTTCGGAACAAACAATAATCCCTGCAACAGGACATAAAAATGTTGAAATACGGAATAAGGTGGAAGCAACGGAAGAAAAAGAAGGATATAGCGGAGATACATATTGTAAAGATTGTGGAATGAAACTTTCTTTCGGGGAAATTATTCCTAAAAAAATAGTGGTGCAAAAGAAGAAAAATTCTGTTTCAGATTCTGGCGGTTCAGAACAGGAATTTGAGTTTGTAAAAACTGGGGATTTAGTGCTTGCTGGCCTCTCCAACAAGATAGCCGCAGGCAAAAAAATTCAGCTGACTGTCACATTTACTCCGTCAAACGCTTCCAATCAAAATGTTGTCTGGACTTCCAGCAATCCAAAAGTTGCCACCGTCAATCAAAATGGTGTTGTTACCTTCAAGAAGAAATCTGCCGGCAAGTCTGTCATTATCACAGCAATGGCGGCCGACGGCAGTGGAGCGAAAGCAGTCTTCAAACTGAAATCCATGAAGGGCGTGGTAAAGAAAGTCGCTATCTCAGGAGCAAAGAAAAGAACAGTCAAAGCCGGAAAAGCATTAAAGCTGAAAGCGAAAGTCACAGCGACAAAAGGGGCCAACAAGAAGCTTCAGTGGACAAGCAGCAACACAAAATACGCCACGGTATCCGCTTCCGGTAAGGTGAAGACGAAGAAAGCCGGAAAAGGTAAGACGGTGAAGATTACGGCCATGGCGACCGATGGAAGCGGAAAGAAGCAGGTGGTGAAGGTGAGGATAAAATAAAGATTTAGTATGTGCACTCTGTACTTTCCACAGTACAGGGTGCATTTTGTCCGCCCATCACATATTGATTTTCGGAAAGATTAAGTAATAAAAATACCTATAAACAAATAAATAACATAAATTTACAATATTGTAAAAAATATCTTGATTTGTATAGCAAAATTCGATATACTATAACAAAAGAATGCAGACTTGAGATGCATTGTTATGAATCAATTTGAGATAATACAAAGGATAATCTCTAATCTGTTTTTGGAAGCGGTAGGACACGACAGAGTATTTCTGCTGAGATTTCTTATGGAGAAGATGGACCAGCAGGACAGGGAGGTGCAGGTGATGTGGTTTGCTGAGAAGTATGTGGATGCCGACTGGAATGCAGCGAAGGAGTTTCAGAGACGGAAAGGCATAAAGGAAGGGAAGAAAGAGATGGCCTTGGAATTATTAAAGAAAGGCATTACACCTGATATAATCGCAGCGTCAGCAGACGTATCTGTTGATACTGTGGAACAGTGGGCACAGCAGAATAAGAAATCTGTGAGTACAGAGAGTAAAAAAAGATTATAACTTTGAGAAATTCTTGATAAAAGAAAAGAAGCACAAACGATATCCGAACATTACTTTTATAGAGTGATATTCGGATGTTTTACATTATGAAACGATATATTGGTGCAAAAATAAGGTGAAATTGTGTCACACTTTTTGTCATATATTGTGTGTGGTTTTTAAAAGAAGTATAATATACACAATGAATGACATAGTTGGTGTCATTCCATTGGGCAAATGATACAAAATATTTTTGGCTTGTTTTAAGAAATACTATCTGTTTTCTGAGGAAAATGCCACAAAAAAGTACAGAAAATGTAATGGTACATATCTGCTGACGATTACAGTTATCATTTAAGGAAGTCGCTATGATGTTTCAGATGCCCTGATAACCAAAAATCATGTAAATGAAAGGAGAAGACTATGAGAAAATGTTTTGTAACAGCGGCATGCCTGTGCATGCTGGCAATCCCTGTTTACGGCGCAAATGTGGACGCTGCGTCTGTTCCGTGGGATTCTGCGATTGGATTAAATGGAGTTGTTGGAATTGGTTCAACGATGACGGTGCCAGCGCGTGAATGGCATTATGATGAGGAAACAGGAGATAGTTATTACACTGGTGGCGTAGCTTATTATCAGCTTAATGTTACAGCAGGCCAAAGCTACTATATTGATTCAAAGGATATTGAAGGCATTGATTTTTACGATTCCACAGGATATTCCAGCTCTGATGAGAATTATTATGCAGTAAAAAATGAAACTATCTACATTCGTCTGGATAATTATAGCGAGGAAGAGGCGGCACAGGCTACCGTGAAATCCGGACAGACTTTTACGGGAAACGTAACTAAATCTGATGGCATGGGCGATAATGTATATTATTATACTCCTTCTCTGTCAGGACAGTACACGTTTAAGATTACATCTTCCGATGAAGATGCAGATCCAAGTCTTTCCATTGGAATGATGAAGAGAGATTATTTTACCAGCCTGAAATCAAAAGATTGTAAATGGGTATCCAGCTATGGGTATCAGGAAGTAACGGCGAATCTTCAGGCAGGAATCTGTTATGCGATCAGTGCGGATGTGGAGACATACACTCCGTATACGCTGACTTTGACCCAGAAACCTTCCGTTCCGGTATCCGGCGTGACGGCAAAAAAAGCAGTTTCCAAAAAAACCAAGAAAGCAGTGATCACATGGAAGAAGGCTTCTGGTGTGAACGGTTATGAAGTTACCTATTCTTTAAAGAAAAACTTTAAGAAGGCGAAGACTGTCAATGTTTCTGCGAAAAAAGCGAAAGTGACTTTAAAGAAACTAAAAAAAGGAAGGAAATACTTTGTAAAGATCAGAGCCTATAAAAATGTGGAGGGTGCCCGTTACTATGGTGCTTACAGCAAGGTTCTTAAAGTAAAGGTAAAATAATCAGGATGAGAATTTCGCGGGAAAGGAGATTATTATGAGAAAATATTTATTTCCAGTTCTTGGAGTGTTATTTTTGGCAGTACTGGCGCCGATGAGTGTGGATGCCAAAAAAGCAGACGATACAAAAGTAGATTTATATTATTATCAGCCGCCGGAATATGATGTGAATCTTTCAGCGGCAGATATGAACAGCGCGCAGGCAGTTGGCGTTGGCACTTCTGTCAATGTGGATTTTCGTGTGAATGATTATAAGGTATTTAAATTAGCCATACCGGCAAATCAGATTGTGCGTGTTGACTGGGCAAAGAGTGGAAATAACCAGGGCAATCCAAGTTGTATATATTATGATGCCAGCGGCAAGAGAGTGGATTACGAGACGGCTTTCGGTTCGGAAAAGGCGGAAACTTACTATATGTTGGCGTACAGTAACTCTCCAGTGGTAAGTTCCTTCACTGTAAAGAGCATGATGTTCAGTGACAATGTGACGCAGAAGACCAGCGATGGAACTACTTTTGGATTTGTTCCGACTGTGACCGGAACCTATTCCTTCAATGTAAAAGATTCTGATTATAAAAATGTCAGCATGTATATTTCCGGTGAGTACAAAGATTATAAGACTACAGAAGGCAAATATACATATACCGTATCGGCAACTTTGACGGCGGGAAAATTCTATAAGCTGCAAGTCTACAGCCATGGCAAATACACCTTAACCCTCACCAAATCTGCCGCAGCGGACGCCGTAGCCAACCAGATCGCAGCCATCGGTGCAGCGACCACCAGCAACGGCAGCACCATCGATGCAGCGCGGGCAGCGTTTAACGCACTGTCTTCGGCTGAGCAGAAAGTGGTTTCCAATGCGTCCACGCTGACAGCACTGGAGAGTCAGTATGCAAATCTGACCAAACCGTCTGTTGCCAAGGTAAAGATCAAAAAAGTGAAAGCTGCAAAGAAGGGCAAAAAAGCGACTGTAACCTGGAAGAGGGTTTCCGGTGCAGCGGGATATCAGGTAACGTATTCCTTAAAGAAGAAGTTCAAAAATGCCAAGACCATTACAGTTTCTGCCAGCAAGGCAAAAACTGTGCTGAAAAAGCTGAAAAAGAACAAAAAATACTATGTTAAGGTCCGCGCATTTAAGACCTATCGTGGACAGACTTATTATGGAAATTATAGTAAGGTGAAAAAAGTTACGATCAAATAGGTCAAAACAGAAAAATGTAATTTGTGAAACCATCATAGATAAAGAAAAGCCATAGCCAGGGACTCCCGGACTGACGCGTGAACATCTGCGCAGTCCGGGAGCCTTTCGTATATGGAAAATGTACAGAGAAGACGGGAAGACGCGGTGTTTTTTGTATGGCATAAATCGCCGGGGGAATTTTCCCGACTCTTGCATAATGTGATAATTTGGTGTACAATTAATTCTAATTTTAGACTAAGAGAAGTGTGGTGAGAAAGTATGGATGCCCAGAAACAAAGAGTAAACAGAATGCAGAAAGAAATTAGCCAGCCAAAAGATTTTACGGACCCGGAAGTGCTTCATGACCGGTTGATAAAGGCAATTCGGCAGTATCACCCTTCGACGGATCTTTCCATGATTGAAAAGGCCTATCATCTGGCCTGTAAGGCCCATGAGGGACAAAAGAGAAAGTCAGGGGAACCTTATATCATCCATCCTTTATGTGTGGGGATTATTCTGGCGGAACTGGAGCTTGATAAAGAGACCATTGTCGCCGGAATTCTGCACGATGTGGTGGAGGATACGGAGTACACACTGGAAGATATCACCCGGGAGTTCAATGAGGAGGTAGCACTCCTGGTGGACGGGGTGACCAAGCTTGGTCAGTTGTCCTATTCCCATGATAAGATGGATATCCAGGCGGAGAATTTAAGAAAGATGTTCCTGGCCATGGCAAAAGATATCCGGGTGATTCTGATCAAGCTGGCGGACCGTCTGCACAACATGCGGACACTTCAGTATATGAAGCCGGAGAAACAGAAGGAAAAAGCACGGGAGACCATGGATATTTACGCGCCGATTGCCCATCGTCTGGGCATTTCCAAGATTAAGACAGAGCTGGATGATCTGTCTTTGAAATATCTGGAGCCGGAGATTTACGCGGAACTGGAGGAGAAGCTCAATTCCAATAAAGAAGAGAGACAGGCGTTTATTGATTCCATCATCAAAGAAGTGCGAAAACATATCGAGGAAGCGGGCATCCGGGCGGAAGTTGACGGAAGAGTCAAACATCTTTTCAGCATTTATAAAAAGATGCGCAACCAGCATAAGACTCTCGATCAGATTTATGATATTTTTGCGGTTCGTATCAAAGTAGAGACCGTAAGAGACTGTTATGCAGCTCTGGGCGTGATCCACGAAATGTACAAACCGATTCCGGGACGGTTTAAGGATTACATTGCCATGCCGAAGGAGAACATGTATCAGTCGCTTCACACCACACTTATCGGATCTTCAGGAACTCCTTTTGAAATTCAGATACGGACATTTGAAATGCACCGCACTGCGGAGTACGGTATTGCAGCCCACTGGAAATACAAAGAAGGCGGCGGCAGTATTAATAAAGAAGAAGAGAAGCTCAGCTGGCTGAGACAGATTCTTGAGTGGCAGCAGGACATGTCCGATAACAAAGAGTTTCTGGCAATGCTCAAGACAGATTTGGATCTGTTTGCCGAGCAGGTATATTGCTTCACTCCGCGGGGAGATGTGAAGACCCTGCCGGCAGGTTCCGTGCCGATTGATTTTGCCTACATGATACACACGGCTGTGGGGAATAAGATGGTGGGCGCCAGAGTCAACGGACGGCAGGTACCGATCGATTACAAGATTCAGAACGGCGACCGGGTGGAGATCATCACATCCCAGAATTCCAAGGGCCCGAGCCGTGACTGGCTGGCCATCGTGAAAAGTTCACAGGCCAAAACAAAGATTAACCAGTGGTTTAAGACACAGTTTAAAGAAGAAAATATTTTAAAAGGCCGTGAGCTGATTGATAAATACAGCAAGGCCAGAGGAATCACTTTAAGTGATTATATGAAGCCTGAATTCCAGAAAAAATGTATGCAGAAATACGGTTTAAAGACCTGGGATTCGGTGCTGGCAGCTGTGGGACACGGCGGTTTGAAAGAAGGCCAGGTTGTCAACAAGCTGGTGGAAGAGTACGAAAAAGTACACAAGAAGCAGATGACTGATCAGGAAGCCCTCATGGAACTTTCTGAGAAGAGTAAGACAGAGAAGAAGCCAACAAAGGTTCGCAAGAGATCCGGCATTACTGTGAAAGGTATCCATGATCTCTCGGTTCGTTTTTCCAAATGCTGCAGTCCGGTGCCGGGCGACGAGATCATCGGTTTTGTCACCCGGGGAAGAGGAATTTCCATTCACAGGACAGACTGCGTCAACATTTTATGTATGCCGGAAAGCGATCGTTCCAGGCTCATTGACGCGGAGTGGGAAGTGGATGCCGTTGAGAAAAGCGGAGAACTCTATCTCACGGAAATATGCCTGTATGCCCATAACCGGACGGGGATTCTTCTGGACATTTCCAAGATATTTATGGAGCTCAAAGTAGATCTCAAGTCGGTGAATATCAAGACCAGCAAACAGGGACTGGCGACGATTTCGCTTTCCTTTGAGATCAGCGGAATTGAGGAGCTGAATCACATTATCAAGAAACTGCGAAATGTGGAGAGTGTTATTGATATTGAGAGAAACGCCGGCTGATAGGAGGCGGGCGTTTCCGGTAAAAATATGACAGCGACAGTAAAAAGTATTACAGATTAAGAAAATTATGGAGGAAAGACCATTGGGTGAATTAAAAATAGCATGTGCCCAGCTGGGGCCCATTGATACCAATACTTACATTTTGATGGACGATGAGATTAAAGAAGCGGTGATCATCGATCCGGCAGGAAGTCCGGAAGAGCTGATCCGCTTTCTGGAGGATAACGAGTACACTCTGGACGGAGTGCTTCTGACCCACGGACATCATGACCATATCGGCGGGCTTCAGGGACTGAGAGACCACTATGATCCATGGAAACTGCGGGTCTATGCCGCAAAACCGGAACAGGAAGTGCTCATGGTCAAGGATTATAATTTAAGTCCGATGTTTGGCGGAGAGGGATACACCACCCACGCCAATATGATGATTAATGATAAGCAGATTTTTGAAGTGACTTCCAAACACAAATGTCAGTGCCTGTACACACCGGGCCATACCCTTGGAAGCTGCTGTTACTATTTTGCGGAAGAAGGATGGCTGTTTTCCGGCGACACTCTCTTTGCCGGCAGTGTGGGACGGACAGATTTCCCGACGGGAGACGCGCAGACTCTGCTGAAGTCCCTCAACAAGACTGTCATGGCTCTTCCGGATCAGGTGGTAGTATTCCCGGGACACGGACCGTCCACTACCATCGGAGAAGAAAGAGCCACCAACCCATTTGTGGAAAGATAGACCGATGATATATTTGTACCAGAATGATAAAGAATATGATTATGATGTGAGGGCGATTGCGCTGGCTTTTTATGAGCGGGAAAAGATCATTGCCGTGTCGGAGTCAGAGTTTGCCAGATTGTCCGCCGGGGAACAAGGAGAGGAAAATATACGTTTTCTCTCCCTGATTTATGAAGAGAATAAGATCACAGGACGCTTATTTGACAAAACGGAAGCCGATGCCCGACAGACTGTCTGCTGCGATTACCATGATCATGAACACTGTAGAAATGAGGTCTGCCGTTTCCTGTATCGCCTTTTTTCAGAATTTACAGGGCGGACCCTGCCCTGGGGAATGCTGACGGGAATCCGTCCGACCAAAATCGTCATGAAATGGATGGAAGAGCTGGAAGCGGCAGAGGGTGTTGCGCCGGAACAGAAGCGGCACAGCGGGCAGGATGTGAAAATGCCGGAAACTGTCAGGGCCTCTCTGGAAAAAAGATTTTCGGAAGCGTATCTGGCAGATGACCAGAAGGCTCGTCTGTGCGTGCAGGTGGCGTCCCGGGAAAAGGCATTTCTGGACGCGCATCCTTATGAGGAAGAGTACAGTCTGTATATTGGCATTCCGTTTTGCCCTACTACCTGTCTGTACTGCTCTTTTGCGTCTTTTCCGGTATCAAAGTTCGGAGACCGCATGGAAGGTTATATGCAGGCCCTTGGCCGGGAACTGGAATTTGTGTCAGAGGCCTATGCCTGTAAGAAGCTGACTTCTATTTATGTGGGCGGAGGAACGCCGACTGCCCTCAGTGAAGAATATTTAAAAGTGCTCATGGAGCAGATCCATCGTCTCTTTCCGGTGGAAAAAGCCAGGGAGTTTACGGTGGAAGCGGGCCGTCCGGACAGCGTCACCAGAGAAAAACTGCAGACGCTGTATGACGCCGGGGTCGGCAGGATCAGCATTAATCCACAGACCATGCATCAGGAGACTCTTGATCTGATCGGAAGAAATCACACGGTGGAGCAGGTAAAAGAGGCCTTTTACATGGCGAGAGAAACTGGATTTACCAACATCAATATGGATATGATCACAGGACTGCCGGGGGAAGATATTTCCCATGTTCACGGAACACTGGAGGAGATTTTTAAAATGAAACCGGAGAGCCTGACGGTACATTCATTGGCCATAAAACGTGCGGCCCATCTTAACATGGAGATGGATAAGTATCAGAGCCTTGTGAAGGGCAGCACCAACGAAATGCTTTGTGCTGTGGACGAATACTGCGGCAAAATGGGAATGCTCCCTTATTATATGTACCGGCAGAAAAATATTCCTGGCAACCTGGAAAACATCGGATATAGTATCCCGGGCAAAGAATGTTTGTATAACATATTGATTATGGAAGAAAAACAGGATATTATATCCTGCGGGGCAGGTGCCTCGACCAAGTATGTGTTTCCGGAGGAGAACCGGATTGAGCGCACAGAAAATGTAAAGAATATTGACCATTATGTGAATCGTATTGATGAAATGATTGAAAGAAAGAAAAAGTATCTGTAGAATCAGAGGATTTACGAAGAAGAGGAAAAGAGAATGGCATATACTTATGGAGTCCATGACCTGGAGACACCAATCCAGGACTCCCTGGGAGAAGCGATTCTCCATGGGATTGTGGTCAGTAATCTGGCCTATTTCGTAGGAAAGGAAATGGATTTACCGGAAGAAAAATGTCACAATCTTGCGGTGGCAGGTATGGTTCACGACATCGGAAAGCTGCGGCTTCGTTCCTACGTTTATGAAGAAAAGGGAGCTAAATTAAATATCGACGAGCTCAGATATGTGAGACTTCATCCCACGCTGGGATATGCGATCCTGAAAGAACACGGGTATGAAGAAGAAGTTTTGACAGCGGTCCTTTATCATCATGAGAATGCCGATGGAAGCGGGTATCCCAATAATCTGAAAAAAGATGATATTCCGCTGAGCGCTCGTATCCTGCGGGTGTGTGATGCCTTTGGCGCGCTGATTGCCAACCGGGCGTACCGCAGTGCGTTTGATATTGAGACAGCGCTGACAATTATGATTGAAGAAGTTAAAAATTTTGATATGCGAGTATTTTTAGCTTTTCAAAAAGTAACCCAGTCTGACAATATGAAAGAAATGCTGGCCAGTCTGGGAATACAGTAATACAGGAGGAAATAATAATTATGGCTGAGTCAATGAAAGGCCTGAAAAGAACCCATCGCTGTACGGAGGTGACCAGTGCCGATATTGGCAGGACTGTAACTCTGATGGGATGGGTGCAGAAAAGAAGAAATCTGGGAAGTCTGATTTTTGTGGATTTGAGAGACAGAAGCGGACTGATGCAGTTATATTTTGAGGAAGAGACCATTGGGGCGGAAGGATTTGCCAAAGCAGGAAGCCTGCGTTCCGAGTTTGTCATCGCGGTCACGGGAACCGTGGAGAAGAGGAGCGGTGCGGTCAATGAGTCTCTGAAGACCGGAGAGCTGGAGATCAAGGTGACAGATCTTCGTATTCTGTCCGAATCACAGACGCCTCCGTTCCCAATTGACGCGGATATCACGGTGAAAGATGAACTGCGTCTCAAATACCGTTATCTGGATCTGCGCAGACCGAATATCCAGAAGAATTTGATGATGCGCAGCAAAATCGCCATGCTCACCAGACAGTTCCTGGCTGAGGAAGGATTTTTGGAGATTGAGACACCGATGCTCACGAAGAGTACGCCGGAAGGCGCCAGAGATTATCTGGTTCCAAGCCGGATTCATCCGGGATGTTTTTATGCTCTGCCGCAGTCTCCACAGCTTTTCAAACAGCTTCTTATGGTATCGGGCTACGACCGTTATTTCCAGCTGGCAAAATGTTTCCGGGATGAAGACCTTCGTGCCGACCGTCAGCCGGAGTTTACACAGATTGATATGGAGCTGTCCTTTGTGGATGTGGATGATGTTATTGATGTCAATGAACGTCTTCTGGCATTTTTGTTTAAGAAATGTCTTGATGTGGATGTAAAACTGCCAATCCAGCGGATGACCTGGCAGGAGGCCATGGACCGCTTTGGTTCCGATAAGCCGGATCTTCGGTTCGGTATGGAGATTATGGATGTATCTGAATTGGTAAAAGACTGTGGTTTTGGTGTATTTTCCGGCGCAGTGGCAGACGGCGGCGTAGTTCGTGCAGTCTGCGCGGAAGGTCTTGGCGATGTGTCCAGCAAAAAAATGAAAAATATCGAAAAGACAGCGAAAGATTACGGCGCAAAAGGTCTGGCGTATATTCAGCTGAAATCTGACGGAACCATGAAGTGCCCGTTTGCCAAATTCCTGTCGGAGGAAGAACTGCAGAAGCTCATCGAGGCAGTGGGCGCAAAGCAGGGTGATCTGGTTGTCTTTGCCGCAGATAAGTTTAAAGTGGTCTGTGATGTCCTGGGAGCTCTCCGTCTTAAATTTGCCGATGAGCTGAATCTTTTGGATAAATCAGATTACAGGTTTGTGTGGGTTACAGAGTTCCCTCTGCTGGAATGGTCCGAAGAGCAGGGAAGATACACGGCTATGCATCATCCGTTTACCATGCCGATGGAGGAAGATCTGGAATTGATTGATACGGAACCGGGCAAGGTGAGAGCGAAAGCTTATGATATCGTGTTAAACGGAACAGAGCTCGGAGGAGGAAGTGTCAGAATTCACCAGGATGACATTCAGGAGAAAATGTTTGAATGTCTGGGCTTTACGAAAGAACAGGCTCATGAGAGATTTGGATTCCTTCTGGAAGCGTTTAAATACGGAGTGCCGCCTCACGCAGGACTGGCCTACGGTCTGGATCGTCTTGTGATGCTGATGGCAGGGGAAGATTCCATCCGTGACGTGATAGCTTTCCCGAAAGTAAAAGATGCTTCCTGTCTCATGACGAATGCTCCGGATGTGGTGGATGATAAACAGCTGGAAGAACTGCATATTGCGGTGACAGAAGAAAAGGAAGAGGCAGAATAAGAGGGATCCCCGATATAATTCTGTTTATTTTGTGAAGTTTGAAAGACGGCTTTTATTTCAGTCAGAGGGAATAAAAGCCGTCCTTTTTTTGGGCCGGAGGTCCGGTGGAAAAAGATATCAGATTAAAAAACTATTTATTTTTACATTTGTAAAAATAAATAGTTAAAAAATCAATAATAAACTAAAAATTAAGATGAAAAATGAAAAAAAGTAAACATAATATTCTGTTTCTGTTGACAACAGAAGTGGTATCCGATATAATTTAACAAAATGAAAGATTATTTTTATGGATGTGGCGCATGTTTACCGGGAATATGGTATACTGATGTACAACAAGTATTTCGGGAATGTCGGTTTCTCTTTTGAAAGAAATGGAGCCGTCTTCCTCACACGAAGAAAGGTGGATGAATATGAATGAGCTTCAGCTGAAACAGACAGCAAATGAAGTCCGTAAATGGATTGTTACGGCAGTCTACAACGCAAAGGCAGGACATCCGGGAGGATCTCTTTCTGCTGCAGATATGTTTACCTATCTGTATTTCGAGGAGATGAACATCGATCCGGCGAATCCGGATGATCCGGACAGAGACCGCTTTGTGTTGTCCAAAGGACATACAGCACCGGGACTGTATTCTGCTCTGGCCCTCAGAGGATATTTTCCGGTGGAAGATTTAAAGACCCTTCGTCATCTGGGTTCTTATCTGCAGGGACATCCATGTATGCAGCATATTCCGGGTGTGGATATGTCTTCCGGTTCTCTGGGACAGGGCATTTCCGCAGCGGTAGGTATGGCTCTTTCCGCAAAGATCCGTGGAAAAGATTATCGTACTTACACTTTGCTGGGTGATGGTGAGATTGAAGAAGGACAGGTTTGGGAGGCTTCCATGTTTGCCGGAGCCAACCATCTGGATAATCTGGTGGTGATTGTTGATAATAACGGACTGCAGATTGATGGTAATATTGCGGATGTCTGCTCCCCATATCCGATTGATGAGAAGTTTAAGGCATTTAATTTCCATGTGATCAATATTGACGGACATGATTTTAAACAGATTGCAGATGCTCTGAAGGAAGCCCGCGAGACAAAGGGATGCCCTACAGCTATTATCATGAAAACGGTAAAAGGTAAAGGAGTTTCCTACATGGAGAATCAGGCAGGATGGCACGGCAAGGCTCCGAATGAAGAAGAATACAAGATCGCAATGGAAGATTTGGAAAAGGTAGGTGCAGCATTATGTTAGAGGGAAAGAAGATTGCAACCCGTGAGAGCTACGGCAACGCTTTAGTGGAATTAGGAAAAGTTAATGATCAGGTTGTAGTACTGGATGCTGACCTGGCAGGCGCAACGAAGACCGGAACTTTCAAGAAAGCCTTTCCGGAGCGCTTTTTCGACTGCGGTATTGCAGAGTGCAACATGGCAGGTATCGCAGCTGGTCTTGCGACCACAGGCATGATTCCTTTTATGAGCAGCTTTGCCATGTTTGCGGCAGGACGTGCTTATGAGCAGATCCGCAATTCTATCGGTTATCCGCATCTGAATGTGAAGATCGGCGCCACCCATGCCGGAATTTCTGTAGGTGAAGACGGCGCTACACATCAGTGTAATGAAGATATTGCTTTAATGCGTACGATCCCGGGAATGGTAGTGATTTCTCCGTCTGATGATGTAGAAGCAAGAGCGGCAGTCAAAGCAGCGGCAGAATATGTGGGACCAGTTTACCTTCGGTTCGGACGTCTGGCAGCACCTGTGATCAATGATAACCCGGATTATAAGTTTGAGATTGGCAAAGGTATCGTGTTAAGAGAAGGCACAGATATTACTCTGATTGCCACCGGATTGATGGTTGGATATACACTGGAAGCGGCAGAGATGCTGGCGAAAGATGGTATCAGCGCAAAAGTCATCAATATCCATACCATTAAACCGCTGGATACAGATCTCGTTGTATCAGCAGCAAAAGAGACAGGAAAGGTAGTGACTGTGGAGGAACACTCTGTCATTGGAGGATTGGGCGGAGCGGTCTGCGAGGCTCTTTCCGAACAGTGCCCGGTTCCGGTAAAACGTATCGGCGTCAACGATGAATATGGACAGTCCGGTCCGGCAGTGGAATTACTGCATCATTATAAACTGGACGCAGAGGGTATTTACGGACAGATCAAAGAGTTTCTTGTCTGAGCAGTTTCTGTATCATTGTAACGATTGAGAAGTATTGAAAATGTTTACTGTATTTGGAAAGGAGGAAGAAACCGAAGACTGCAAGGTAAAGCAGAAGGAAAGGTTTTTATAAAATAACGATGAAAATAGGCATTGGAAATGATCATGCGGCTTTGGAGATGAAGCTGCAGATTAAAGAATTCCTGGAGGAAATGGGACATGAAGTTGTAGATTATGGTACGCACACTTCCGAAAGCTGCGATTATCCTGTGTACGGAGCAAAAGTGGCAAAGGCAGTGGCTTCCGGTGAAGTGGAACAGGGAATCCTTATCTGTGGAACCGGTGTCGGTATCTCTCTCGCTGCGAATAAAGTAAAAGGTATTCGTTGTGTTGTGTGCAGCGAGCCGTATTCTGCAAA
>NZ_NFLV01000034.1 GCF_002161065.1 Eubacterium sp. An11
ATTAACACCGTTTGAATTTCATGAACGGTTATTAGCCGCATAAAAATATTGCCCGGTACAAACCGGGCAACACAAAAATTTTATTTTTTTCATTGTCTACTTGACGGGTAGCACACCAGGATTCTTTTTTATTACCCTTTTTATTTTCTATCTTCTCACTTTTACTCCCCGGCTGTCTCTGGTCATCTGCCTGATCTTCTGAAAATACAGTTCTTTGTCTTTATACAAGATGGAATCTCCCGACGCCGCCTCAGTCACATAGACCTGCCGCACCTGATCCTCATCTTTCAGGCTCATTCCCCGGATACCGAGAGCATTTTTCTTTTTCTTCGTGATCTCTGAAATCGGAAACCGAAGGAAATACCCCTCCTCGCTCTGCATGACCACAAAGCCTTTCTCCATCTGGTCCGGCGTCAACAGCATAACAGCCGCCAGTTCATCTCCCTCGCTCAGTTTTGTGGCTGCCACTGTTTTTTTCTGAACAAGGAATTCTGTTCCATCCACAATTTTTGACAGCGACGTGCGGGTGACAAAAAGAAGTAGATTTCCCTTCAGCTGCCTGTCCGGTACGATGAACAGAATCTGCTCGTTCCGGCTGTCATAATTACAAAGATTATCCAGAGGCATCCCCTTTTCTCTCAGCCGTCCTCCCGGAATATCCTGTACCTTTACCTGATGCATAATGCCATTTTGAGTGAAAATACAGAGTTTATCCGTATTCATACACGGAAGGATCGTCCGGTACTCCTCTTCCACGGCCTCCTGGTTACGTTCATAAATATTTTTCTCCAGGATCTTACCGTAGCCAAATCGGTCCATGACAAAGACCACTTCCCGTTCTTCCACAGCTTCCTCGATCACCACCGGCGCCTTTGCATTTTCCAGCGCAGTTTTTCTCTCAAACCCATACTCTTTTTTGATTTTCTGCAGATCTTTTTTAATGACCTTTTTCATGGCCTCCGGATTGCTGAGAATCTCCTCATACTCCTGAATCCGTTTCAAAATCTCCGCATATTCTTCCTGCAGCGCCAGAATCTCCAGTCCGATCAGACGATACAGCCGCATTTCCAGTATCGCCGCAGCCTGCCGCTCTGTAAAAGAAAGCTTCGACGCAGCTTTTTTGGATTTCTGTGTCCGGAACGTAATCTTTCCGGTATCGCCGGTCATGAGACAGGCCTTTGCCTCCGCCAGATTCTTGCTTCCCCGCAGAATCTCGATGATCAGATCGATGATATCACAGGCCTGGATCAGACCTTCCTTAATCTCCTTCTGCACCATCTCTTTTTCCAGAAGAGTTTTATATTTTCTGGACACCACTTCATAGTGGAAATCGGTGTGCAGGCGAATGATATCTTTAAGCCCCAGCAGCTCCGGCCGGCCGTCGGCAATCGCCAGCATGTTGACGCCGAAAGTATCTTCCAGGCGGGTCTTCTTGTACAGAAGATTTTTGAGCCGGTCCACATCGGCGTTCTTTTTAAGCTCCAGCACAATACGGATGCCTTCTTTGGAGGACTCGTTGGATACGTCAACGATATCCGTAGTCTTCTTGCTTTCAATGAGTCCCACCACATCAGCGATGAACTTTCCGATATTAGCCCCGATCATGGTATACGGAATCTCCGTGATCACCAGACGATCTCTCTCCGAGCGCTTCTTCGCTTTCTCCAGAACCACTTTTCCCCGAAGCTTGATCTTGCCGCTGCCGCTCTCATAAATAGAAAGCAGATCTTTCTGGTTGACCACCAGGCCGCCGGTCGGGAAATCCGGTCCTTTTATGTACTCCATCAGCTCCTCTGTGGTGATATCCGGGTTATCCATATAGGCCGTCACCCCGTCAATCACCTCTGACAGATTATGAGGAGGAATGTTGGTCGTCATACCCACGGCGATACCCTCAGCGCCATTGATGAGAAGGTTCGGGATCCGCACCGGCAGCACTTCCGGCTCTTTTTCCGTCTCATCGAAGTTCGGATGAAAATCCACCACATTTTTATCGAGGTCCGCCAGATATACATCCTGGGTAAACTTCTGCAGTTTCGCCTCCGTGTAACGCATGGCCGCCGCACCGTCTCCCTCGATGGAACCAAAGTTTCCATGGCCGTCCACCAGAGGCATCCCCTTCTTAAACTCCTGTTCCATGACTACCAGAGCCTCATAGATGGAGCTGTCTCCATGAGGGTGATATTTACCCATGGTATCACCTACGATTCTCGCGGACTTTCTGTGCGGCTTATCCGCATTGAGGCCCAGCTCCTGCATGGCATAGAGCACTCTCCTCTGCACGGGCTTTAAGCCGTCCCTCACATCCGGCAGCGCTCTCTGGCAGATGACACTCATGGCATAATCGATATATGACTTCTGCATGACGTCAGAAAACTCTGTTTTTATAATCCGTTCCGACATAAGTTCCTCCGTTCTGTTAAATTTATTCTGTCCTGATTTATAAATATCTTCACAATATACAAAATTCTGCTTTACAGATTATGAATCCATCACAGTATCTGCTCAGATCAGTGAGAAATCTAAAAGTAGCCGTATAAGTAGCTATGCAGCCGATTTGAGCAGAAATATTTGATCATAATCCGGATAATGCAAATCCGTCTGTTCAGGTACATCCGGATGATTTCAAAATCTGCGGATTCAATTCGACAAATTACACATCTAAATCCGCATCCTGCGCGTGATTATGAATGAATTCTCTCCGAGGCGGCACCTCGCTGCCCATGAGCATGGAGGTGACGGCGGAGGCCATTCGTCCGTCCTCGATCTCCACCTGCTTCAGGACACGGGTTTCCGGGTTCAGCGTGGTCTCCCAGAGCTGTTCCGCGTCCATCTCACCCAGACCTTTGTATCTTTGCAGAGTGAATGGCCCTTTGTGGGTCTTCCGGTATTTCTCCAGTGCCTTATCGTCGTAAAGATATTCTTCCCTGCCTCTCTTCGGCACCGCCTTGTAAAGGGGCGGCGTTGCCAGATATACATGTCCGTGATGGATGAGATCCGGCATAAAACGATAGAAGAAAGTAAGCAGAAGCGTGGCGATATGGGCGCCGTCCACATCGGCATCGGTCATGATGATGATTTTATCATAACGCAGTTTGCTGATATCAAAGTCATTTCCGTACCCTTCCGAGAAACCACAGCCGAAGGTGTGAATCATGGTCTTGATCTCAGCGTTGGCCAGAACCTTGTCCATGGACGCCTTCTCCACATTCAGGATCTTGCCCCGGATCGGCAGAATTGCCTGAGTACGGCGGTTTCTGGCCGTCTTGGCGGAGCCGCCGGCGGAGTCTCCCTCCACGATGAAGACTTCGCATTCTTCCGGTTTCCGGCTCTCACAATTGGCAAGCTTTCCGTTGGTATCGATAGAAAACTTGGATTTGGTGATGAGGTTGGTCCGCGCCTTTTCTTCCGCCTTCCGGATCTTGGCAGATTTTTCCGCGCAGGCCAGTACCTTTTTCAGCTCTTCCAGATTCCGGTCAAAGTAAAGTACCAGCTCCTCGCCCACCACGTCGTTGACCGCTTTTCCCGCATCCGGATTATCCAGCTTTGTCTTGGTCTGTCCTTCGAATCTCGGATCTTTATGTTTGATGGACAAAACCGCCGTCAGGCCATTCCGCACATCAGCGCCGGTGAAATTCGGATCCTTGTCTTTTAAGATTCCCAGCTCTCTGGCGTACTGATTCATGACGGAAGTAAACTTCGTCTTGAAGCCGGTGATGTGGGTGCCGCCTTCCATGGTGCAGATGTTATTACAGAAGCCGAGTATCATTTCCTGAAATTCATCCACATACTGGAACGCCACTTCCACCTCAATGTCGTCCACCTTCTTTTTGAAATAAACAATTTCACTGACCAGAGGTTTTCCCTGATTTAAGTCCTTCACATAAGCTTTGAGTCCGTCTTCCTCATGGTAGACAACGGTCTCCTCCTCGCCGGGACGGCGGTTCTCAAAGGTGATGGAAAGGCCCGGATTCAGATACGCTGTTTCATGAAGGCGGCTCTTGATGGCCTCCGCCTTGAAATACGTTTTATCAAATATTTCCCCGTCCGGCAGAAATGTGACGGTGGTTCCCGTATCGTCTTTTTTACATTTTCCGATCACTTCCAGCGGCGCCACCGGTTTGCCTTTTTCATACATCTGCTGATAAATCTTTCCTTCAGAGCGCACTTTGACCTCCAGCCAGACCGAAAGGGCATTGACCACCGAAGCGCCAACGCCGTGCAGACCGCCGGAAATCTTATAGCCGCCGGTGCCGAACTTTCCTCCGGCGTGAAGCATCGTAAAAACCACTTCCACCGCCGGCAGGCCGGTCTGTTCATTGATGCCCACCGGAATTCCCCGGCCGTCATCGGAAATCGTCGCTGTGCCGTCCTCATCGAGAATCACCTGGATGTTATGACAATATCCCGCCAGATGCTCGTCCACGGAATTATCCACAATCTCATAAATCAAATGATTCAGTCCCTTCGTGGACACACTTCCTATGTACATTCCCGGACGCTTACGGACGGCCTCCAGCCCCTCAAGAACCGATATACTGTTCGCATTATATGTCTTCTGATTCATGAAAAAACCTCTTCTTCCTGCTATGATTATTTATGGTTGCTTATATTTGGCTTTCCGGCCTCCGGAAAACAATCCTGTGCGTTTTCCGGCGCACAAAACCGCTATCCGATCACTGCTTTTGCCACTTCGGAAAGCTTCATGCCGTTGGAAGCCTTCAACAGAAGCACGTCCTCCGGCTGAAGTATTTTCAGCAGATAGGCAGTCATGGCTTCCCGGTCCTCCACCTGTGTCAGACGCAGGGACCTCTGCCCGGCCGCGCGGCCATCTTCTTCTTTTCCGGCACAATGGCCCTGATTCTTTTCTGCTGCGTCTTTCGCTCCCCGCAGCAATTCTCTGGATAATTCTCCAAACACCACCAGCTCATCAATATCCTGGGACGCAAGATACCTGCCCACTTCATAGTGATATTTCCGCTCATCTTCGCCTAACTCCAGCATATCGGAAAGGGCAGCGATCTTGCGCCCTTTTACATTTTCCATGGAAGAAAGCACATGAATGGACGCCCGCATGGAATCCGGGCTGGCGTTATAGGTATCGTCGATGACCGTACACCGGTCGCAGTGAACGAACTGTAGCCTCTGTCCATGAAATTCCCGCAGCTTCTCCGCTGCCTTCTCCACATCCACGCCCATCTGATGGGCTACGCCCAGAGCCACCAGCGCATTTCTTACATTGTGCTCGCCCATGGTATTCAGCAGCACAGGCTGACGCAGGTCTCCCGCGCAAAACGTAAAGGAAATCTGTCCGTCACCGTTCCTGATATCCTCCGCCCGGTAATCACAGTCCTGGCTCATGCCGTAAAAATATGTCTTCTGCCGCAATTTTCCCCGGTAAGGAGTGAGAAACGGGTCATCTCCGTTCAGGAACACCATACCGTCTTCCGGCACTCCTTTGACAATATCCATTTTTTCCAGACAAATGTTCTCCTGGGACTTCAGCTGAGCGATATGACTCACCCCGATCATGGTGACCACGGCAATGTCCGGCCGGATCATCTTGGTCAGCGTCTCAATCTGTCCCCGCTCACTCATGCCGATCTCCAGCACCGCCGCCTCGTCTTCTTTCGTCATATGGGATAAAGTCAGCGGCACGCCGATCTGGCTGTTCTGATTGCCCAGAGTCTGAAACACCTTTTTTCCGGCAGAAAGAGCTGTCGCGATCATCTCTCTCGTGGTGGTCTTACCCACGCTTCCCGTGACAGCTACCACCGGCAGAGAAAGGCGGTTCCTGTAAAATGTTCCCACCTGCTGCATGGCTCTTACCGTATCCTTCACATAAATCCACGGTTTCACCGCACCGGTCTCCTCCGCAATCTTCTCCCATGGCTTCTCCTGATCCGCCGGAGAATGCTCCGAAGTAAATGTTGCGCCGTTCAGCGTCAGCGCTCCCGCGATAAAGCGGTGGGCGTCCACCCTCTCCCCGATGATCGGCACAAAAATGCTGTCTTCATTTCCCTCTCTGGAATCAATGGAAAACTCACGGATCTCTTTCTTTTCATCCCCGCACAGCAAAACGCCTCCGGTTGCCTCCACAATATCTTTGATTGTAACATTCTCCATAATCTATTTCCTTTCCTGCCCGGGCGCAGTTCTTATCCTGAGTCACTCTTCTTCCGGACACATTCCCATCCCGGGCTTATCGCACAAAAAGGATAAATACAAATGATTCTTTGCTCATCATCTGTATTTATCCTCTCATTTCATGAGATTACTGTTATCGCTTGACTATGATATCTTACAGCAATCTCGCCTTTGTTTCAAGTTTTTTATGCTTCCAGTAATTTTTCCACTGTCACCAGTTTTACACAGGTCACAAATAACTGCATTGCCTCTTTCAGCTCTTCCATCGGAGGCATGGTCGGTGCAATACGGATGTTGGAGTCTTTCGGATCCTTTCCGTAAGGGAAAGCGGCACCGGCTCCTGTCAGCACAAGACCTGCTTCTTTACATTTTGCCACGATCTTCTTCGCACAGCCTTCCATGGCATCAAAGGAAACAAAGTATCCTCCCAGCGGATGGCTCCACTGTGCAATCTGCAGTTCACTCAGTTCTTCATCAAGAGTCTTCAGCACTTCTTCAAATTTCGGACGAACAATGGCCGCATGTTTCTTCATGTGTTCTCTTAATCCATCGGCGTCCCCAAAGAATCGCACATGGCGAAGCTGATTGATCTTGTCCGGTCCGATGGTTGACCACTGCACTTTGGACTTGATATCCGCGATATTGGCCACAGAAGAGGACATAGCCGCGATACCAGCTCCCGCAAAAGTCACCTTGGAAGTGGAACAGAACTGGTATACCATATCAGGATTGCCGGCTTTCTCACACTCATCAAGAATGTTGAGGATCTTGCACTGTTTCTCCTCCTCATCAAATAAGTGGTGAACACAATAAGCGTTATCCCAGTAAATTCTGAAATCTTTGGCCGCCGGTTTCAGGGCTGCCATTCTCTTTACAGTCTCCTCAGAATATACGCTTCCGGTCGGGTTCGCATAGACCGGTACGCACCAGATACCCTTTACCGCAGGATCATTATTCACATACTCTTCCACCATATCCATGTCCGGGCCATCCTCAAGAACCGGTACATTGATCATCTCAATGCCAAACTGTTCTGTCACGCCGAAATGTCTGTCATATCCCGGTACCGGACATAAGAATTTCACCTTATCAAGCTTTGACCATGGAGTGCTTCCCATAACGCCGAACAGCACAGAACGTGCCACACAGTCATACATGATATTCAGGCTGGAATTTCCCCATACAATGACCTGGGAAGGATCAGCGCCCATCAGGTCTCCCATCAGCTTCTTCGCTTCAGGAATACCATCCACCAGACCATAATTTCTCACATCAGTTCCATCTTCCGCATGCATATCAGAACTGCTGTTGATCACATCCAGCATCGGCATAGACAGATCCAGCTGTTCCTTGCTTGGTTTTCCTCTGGAAATATCCAGCTTCATCCCTTTATCTTTTTCACTCTGATACACTGCCTGCAGCTCTTTCTGCAGGTCCAGCAGTTCTTTTCTTGTAAGCTCTTTATATGGTTTCATCCTGATACCTCCTGTATTTTTCAAATATATCTGTTTCTATTTTTTATACTCTGCAAAACGGTCCGCACACCGGCTCTTCTGCCTCCTGCAGCGCCCTCTCGGCGCGGACTTTCAAGCACTTTCCCTATTGTATGCCATCTCTGAATAAAATACAACCCATTTCTTCATTTTTTTGCCAGAAAAAACGAAATCCTTTTTCAAATTTACCGAATCTGAATTATTTCTCAGCTTATCCTTCTATATCCAGGTACGCCACCGGCAGACCGCATATTTTTTGGAAACATTTCCTGTGCCAGGCATAATATAAACTGTAAATAAACCTTGGAGGTAACACAATATGAGTGATTTAGCTGCTACAAACTGCCAGAACAGAGGAAACGGATGCGACGGAGGCTTCGGCAACTGCCTGCTCCCTATCTTATTACTTTGCTGCTGCGGCAACGGAAACGGATTCGGCGGCGACGGAAACTGCTGCGATATCATCTGGCTGCTTCTCATCCTCTCCTGCTGCGGATGCGGCAATGGATTCGGCTTCGGAGGAAACAGCTGCTGCTGTGGCTGACCGGGGCATAACTCCATCAGTAAAACAACCACAATAAACGGTTAGTTTTTCATCTCAAAACTGACTGGTTCATGATTTTATGAACGCATAGATTGACATAGGGGATTTTCCGGACTGGAAAATCCCCTGCTGTGTGTTTTCGGATATGACATTGCTCTGTCACACCGGACCCCAAAATTATAATACGCTTTCCATTTGCATTTTTATCTGTAAATGTTCAATGATCCGAAAAATTTTTTCTGTTGAATCGGATATATCCTGCTGCAGTTTTGAAATAGATGTTCAATACAGATTTGCCGGAATTTGCGTTCTCTTCTTTTTGGTAATGACATCAACTGCATAAAACATCTCCTCTTGCCACACAAAAATGTTGACTTTCCTCTGCCTTCTGCTAAAATAAAAGTAACAAATCATGCAGCCGGAAGATAGATAAAGCCTATCCGTCCCGGCGTGTTAATTCAATTTGATTTATAGTAAATAAGTCGCCATGAATCCGTGCCAAGGGACAGGGCGGCTTACTTACTTTTCAGATTGAGAATCGCAACAATCAAAAGACCTATCGTCAATATGACCATGAATTCCTCATATGTACTCATAAGCATCATCCTCCTGTAAAAGCTCAGGACAGATGGCAAGCACGCCCTCCGGCTGCATCAAGAAATCCTGAAGATTTCTCTATTACAGTTTATCATAGTGTTCATTATTATTCTACTTATTTTTCTATTTTATCCATTTTTTTACATTTTCAGAAAACAACACCGCCATCCCGAAAGACAGCGGTGCGATCATAATTTCTATATGAAAATATCAAGACAGATTGTCAGCAGAATCATCATCTATTACAAACACAATCCATCATCTGCTGCAAATAGGTTCCGTTATCTGCCGCAAAAAGTCTTTCGTCCCCGGCGCTTCGCATGACAGCCCGCCAGTATCAATGCCCCGAAAATAGCACGAGAGCTTCTGCTGCTGCATCTATGGGAACTCCTGCACGGAATATTGCGGCCGCATGAAAAGTTCCCACATCCACAGTCTGCCCTCCTGTCCCCCTCTGCTTTCACTTCCGTCATTCTTCCCCCTCCCGCAGCCTGTCTTTGCTGCGGCTGTGTTTTCATCCTCATGCAGACCGGGTCGATTTCATAG
This sequence comes from Eubacterium sp. An11, assembly GCF_002161065.1. Taxonomy (GTDB): domain Bacteria; phylum Bacillota; class Clostridia; order Lachnospirales; family Lachnospiraceae; genus Anaerobutyricum; species Anaerobutyricum faecale. Next base: position 9,328 of record NZ_NFLV01000034.1, read on the forward strand.
ATGGTATTTCCTTCGAGAATCAGATTTTCTTTCATAACTTCTTCTTTCCTTTCATAGGATGGTGTAAAGCAGCCAAAATCATTGCTGCATATATTACTATATGAAGGATATTCCAAGGAGGATATTATGAATTCCAATCTCTCCCGTCAGGAGTCTCCTCTGTCCCGTCTTCTGGAGGATGACACACTGACCATTATAGAAACTGTTCTTCCTTACTGCCGCCCGCATCTGGCCAAAATGCTGGCCGTGCAGATGAAGATTCTGGAAATCCAGAAGATCCTGACCGGTTTTGACGATGAACCCCGCCTGCGGGCCTGCGGGTTCGAGGATTCCTCGGTGGATGTGGAATCTGTGCTGCGGACCCTGCGCAACTCCGTTTCTGAGGAAAAAGCGCAACAGATTGATTCCATCCTGAACTTTATCCGGTTCTCCCGCGTCTATCAGAACTGGCAGGAGACCATGCAGAGTCATCCGGAACTGATGCAGCTTCTGAATCAGAGTCTGTCTTCGGGAAACCGGAGTTCCGGGGAAGCTGTTTCCGAAGAAAAAGGGGCTGGAACCGGGAATCCCCTGTCCGACCCTTCGTTATTTATGATGCTCAGTTCCGCCATGAACCGCGGCGGCAATGTGGATATGAATGAAATGCTTTCCACCCTTATGAAGAAGCAGGGCAACTGACGTCATCTGAAAATGAGTCCAATTTCTCCGGTTCTTCTATCGGCGGCAGATTGGTGATGAGAGACAGCCGTTCCCACAGGGAATCGGCCTGTCTCCGGTATCTGCCCACTTCCATGGTTTCCGCCTTTTCTCCATAAAGTTCTGTGATTTTGATGACAAACTGGTTTCTTTTGATGTGCATGAGTCCCAGCCGTTTCTCTTCTTTTTCTTCCGGATCGCTTAAGACTTCCGCCCGGCCCAGTTCCTCCGCCTGTCCGTCCAGCAAAAGTACGGAGATTCCCACAGGAACCTCTCCTTTGACGATTTCTCCCCGGATCAGAAATTTAAGAAGACTGTTTGGTTCCGGTTCCACTTCCTCAAAATAAAATAAAAAGGCGGCATCTTCGTGGAGCGCACGGACTTTTTTCTTCCACGGCTCCATAGTTTTTTCTTCTTCCGCTTCATACCGTTCTCTTGTCTTTTCTCTGAATGTGCGAATTGCCCGTATCAGCATCTGGCACCTCCCGACATTTTTTATACATTCTTCGCATCATGGGCGCCCCTCTGATAGCCGGTGGCTTCCTCCTGCTGTCTCATGAGACAGCCCAGCTTCTGGCAGGCCTCGCACCGGCTTTCCTCGCCGGCCAGCAGGTAGAATTCCATGCCTTCCTGCTGCCGGGTCTTTAACATGGACAATGCGGCCTGGAAGACCCGGTCATTTTTCAGGCGGCCGTCTGCCAGCGCATACATACGGAAAATGTTACCCTGACCGTGACGCCTCATGATTTCTTCCATGAGGTTGGCGGCGATGATCAGCGCCTCTCCGGCGGAATAATCTTTAATCTCCTGCTCGCACTGACAGCGAAAGCCCGGCGGATAAGAAGCAAATTCTTTCACCGCAATGCTGCCGTTGCCAAAAACAAAGGCCTGCTGCCACTCCCAGCGGGCAAGCTCTGCTTCAGTCTCCAGCTCATCCTGAAGCTGGTAGAGCATCCGGCTCATGATCCTGCAGTCGTCCAGTTCCGTCCGAAGAAGGACGATGGCCGAAAACATTCGTTTTCCTGTTCTCCCTTTGTCGGCGCCGGACTGTTCTGCCAGCATCTGTTCCTGTTCATCCAGCTTTTTCTGTGCTTTCTCAGAAAACTTCTCCCGGGCCTCTCTCGCAAAGCTTTCTTCCATCTCGATACACTGTCTCAGAAGCCTCTCCATAACTGCATAGTCGCAGTCCGGCTGCTCCGCAAACAGCTGCTTCCACTCATCCGGCAGAGCTTTGTAGAACAGCTCGGAATAATCGGCTTCCGTGAACTTCGGCGGCATCTTGACATTTCCCTTGGAGCTTGCCACAAGGATCTTATAAATAAGACGGACATCTGCCCGCCGCTGGGCGTCCGCATCAAAAAGCTCCAGATCTCCAAACAGCCTCTCATCTTCCGGATACCATTCATAGTCCTGCTCAAAGTTGAGAAGCTGAAACTTCTCCGGATGGGTCAGATATACCTGTACGCCTCCCGGCAGCAGTTCCACATAGAAATCGCCGGTCTCAATGAGTCCGGGATGAATTCCTTTCTCAGAAAGCTTCATCAAAATGTGCAGCACTCCGTCGGCAATCCGGTACAGGATCAGACAGTCCACATGATTTTCGTCCATCTGTTTTCTGGTAAACAATCGTTTCAGAGAAATGGCAGACGCAGGCAGCGCCTCCATCTCCCCGGGAAAAATCAAGCCCGGAATCTCTTTAAGCTGCCGGATGACCGGATGTCCCTGGGCAAACAGCTCTTCTTTAGACCCCCGGAGCATTCCCACCGTTTTTCTCTCATCAAGCACCGATCGATACTCCCTTCATCAAATCCTTAAGCGGCTTCACAATATTATCCAAAAACTCCGTGCTCATCGGTTTCAGCAGTTTCTCAATATCAAGAAACATCGGCGAGGCTTCCTCATCCAGCTCGCCGTCCGCCTGCATGAAACAGAACCGGAAATCTTCCTCACTCATTTCCTCTGTCGAGAAAAAGATCACCTGTCCCAGCGGATCATGTACATACTCCTCATAATCATTGCTTCCGTAGGCGTCGGTAAAAACAAAAATCGCCCGGTTTCTTCCCTGAAACGGGAACTTCTTCAGTGACTTTCCGATGGCAGTGTGCACGGATTCTTTTCCGTCGTCTCCGCCGCCGTAAAGCTGCACACCTTTCAGCTTCTTCAAAAACAGGGGAATCTCCCCTGTAAAGTACTCCCCGTTTTCAAAGACTGCCCGCTCGGTCTCCTCACCCTGCTGCTCATTCCGGATGACCGTCAGCCCTACCATGGGGTATACCTCATATTTGGACAGACATTCCAAAAAATGTGCCGCGGCATAGTAGACCGCCGGAAAAATCGTATACATGGACGCCGTTCCGTCCACCACAAAGTCCAGATACAGGGTAAATGCCTGCTCCTTTTCTCTTGTAAACTGCTGTTGTATGTCCAGAGGAATCTCCGGATTCCATCGATCGCTCATGTATGCCTCCTCTATCCTAGTGTCCTGACACGTTTCTTAATCTGCAAAACTTCAATATTCGTCCCCATGTACGAGAAAATGTCTCCCTCGCTCACATGGTCTTTCACTTTTTCCACCACCGGATGGCAGTCCTCATGGAGGATCACTGCCCGGATTTTATCTCCGGTCCGGTAGAAGGACATGATATGTCCGCTCATTTTTCCATTCTGACTGCGCTCCTGTTTCCTGCCAAACTCAATGGGTACAAAACGGTAATTCTTTATATATGGACTGTACTTTACATCTCCCACCTTATAAGAAAAACGAATGGTATCCCCGTTCTCCTTTTCTTTTAAGAGTTCCGGCAGCTCCGGCATACGGCCCGCTGATTTTAAATAATCTTCCATGTCCGCGATAACCTCCCGGATATCGCTGTAACGTTCTTCCTCCCGGGCAATCATCCGCGCGATGATCCGCACCAGCCGCTCGTCAATGCCGGGCATTTCCTTCAGCTCATAGGCGTAATCATCGCCCACCATGTACCGCTGCAGCTCCTCGTTGCCGAAGAAATGATGATGGCCGGTATAAAGGAAATACAGCACCAGCCCGGCGGAATAAATGTCCATCTCCTTCCGGCAGATATAGCTGTTCCAGTAGCGGGGATCGGCGTAACCCGGCGTCCCTTTCTGCTCCCGTCTCGTCATGACAGTCACGTTGGAAGCGTGGAGATGAACCCAGTCAAAGTCGATGATTTTTACAGTGCTGCCGTCCGGCGATGCCAGAATATTTTCCGGTTTCAAATCCCGGTGTACGATGGGATCCTGCCGGTGCATGGACATGTAATGGTCGATTCCGTAAAGGAACTTCAGAGCAATGGTATGGCAGCTTTTCATTTTCTCATTCCAGGTACGGCCGGCAATGCCGTGGCTGCTCACCAGATCCGACAGATCTCTCTCGTTGATATATTCCACCAGAGTGATAAATCTTTTATTTTTCTCATCCAGCATGCCCCCGTAAATCCGGATGACATAGGGAGAATACAGCTGCACCTTGCTCTCTTTTTCCACATAAATCTGCTCCAGATTACTGCAGAACAGCACCTTCACAAAATATTTCTTTCCGGTGCGGATATCACTGGCAATCATGGCCTGCTTATTTCCGGTCCGGTGACTTTCCTTTAACATTTTCAAAGGAATGACTAACTCTTCCCCGGAACGCTCCCTGTCACGGATCCATGTGAACGTTTCCCCCTCCTCAAAATAGTTGATCATCTTTCCTTTCCTCCCGCAAAACGGTGGCGAAGGAGCTTATCCTTAAAACTTCGCTCCTGCTTTTCTTCCGGTATCTCCGTGTAAGAGCAAAACGGAGCCACGGCGTCCTGAAAAGCGTCTCCCAGCTGCAGATCCCGATACAGATCCTCCTGCAGAATCTCCGTCGGCATGGTCTCCTCCCTGACAAAGACGATGGCCGTCTGATTGTCGTCCTCCCCGGAGGCTTTTGCCTGCTCAAACAATTCCGTGAGCATCTGCTGGGATGGTCTCTGCCCACCCACAATCTGCTCGATCTGTGTCATGGAAAGATTGCCGAAGGCGCCGTCAGAGCCCATGAGAATCAGGTCTGCCGCTTCCTGGGGCAGACGGATACAGCAAGGATGCACCTCTCCCCTCTTTCCAAGATATTCGGTGAGCCGGTTCTTATTCTGGTAGAAAAGAGTGGTCCCCTCTTTCGTGGTCCCCTTTTTCACCATCTGACTGGCCACATTCTGGATTTCTCCAAGAAGAGAAAGCTCCCCGTTTTTCATACCGTAAACCGGGCTGTCCCCGCAGTTTGCGATAATCCAGGTATCCCAGAAATGAATAGCCGTGGACAGAGTCGTTCCACCTTTGGCCCCGGTGTCCAGTCCTTTTTTATAAAGCTGCCGGTTGATTTTTTCAAAAATATTTTCCGAAAACTCTGTCAATGCTTCAATCTGCTGATGGAGGGAACAGTCGCGGAAATTCTCTCCCATCATGGTATCTAGAAGTCCCTGGTACCAAAGCTCCAGCGCCGCTTCCGAATAAAACTTGCCGCCGGACAGTCCGCCCATACCGTCAGCCACCACCATGGCACTGATGGATGCCTCCAGATTGATGCGAAGCTCCATCTGACAATAACTGTCCTCATTGACTTCTCTTTTGTTCTTCTCACTTGCGAAATAGAAAGCCACCCGTCGCCCTCCTTTTCTATGTTCCTCTGTCTTTTATGTATCGCTTTCCACTTGATTCTGTTTCATATACTGCCGCACCCTGGCATCCAGCTCCGGTTTCTCTTTTTTCAGAGAAACAATGGTTCCATCTTTTGTAAAGCAGCTCATGGAATACGCCGTGGTACACACAGCATCGTCTTTACAGTTTCTCATCTCATATCCCAGCCCAAGACGAACCCCGTTATACTTCTTCACAAAGACTCCGATTTTCACTTCATCGTCAAAGTTTACAGTTTTTTTGTAGTTCACTGAGATCTCCACAATGGGAGAAATGATTCCGTCTTCTTCCAGTTTCCGGTAATCAATTCCCATTTCTTCAAGGAAACGGATCCTCGCTTCTTCCATCCATTTCACATAATTGGAATGATGGATAATTCCCATCTGATCGGTCTCATGATACTGTGCTCTCCGGATATATGTATACATTCTCTGTCTTCCTTTCCTGCCGTGCTGTTTTCACAGTATTTCTTTGCTTCTTCTTTACTGTTTCTGACAGCACCTTTTTATTCTGATCCCGCCTTTTTCTGCTTTTCCGGAGGTTTGCCATTTTTCACCCTATATGTTACACTGTTTTCATTATGAACAGACGGAGGTTTATATGGTTTCCACAGAATTTACATCCATAACATTCTTTCAAAAGAAAAAGGATATCACCCTGTACCGGGCAGCAGATGAGGCGCATCGCTATATTCTGAAATCTATTATAACAAAAGATGCCGCAGTTAGACAGGCTTTTTGTGATGAATATGAGACGCTGTCTGCTTTGCGGCATCCTTCCATTCCCGTCTACTACTGGCTGCGGGAAGATTATCGTCTCCCCGGTCAGGAAGAAGGGGCTCTCACCCTCTGCATGGAAGATTGTTCCCGTCCGGCTCCGGAAAAACCACTTTCCATCCAAGAATTATGCCGGATTCTGTATCAAACCGCCCGGGTTCTCGCTTATCTGCTGGAACACGGCGTGCTTTACACCGACTTGAATCCTTCCAATCTGATTATCTCCAGATGCCGTGAAGACTATGCAGTGACGCTGGTGGACTACACGTACTGTTATTATTTCCTCCGGAATCCTTATCCGATGTACCAGCTCCGTTTCTCCTATGATGTCTCTCCCAATTTAAAGGGACAGCAGTTTCTCATTCAGGAACTGACCTATCTCCTTTACGACCTCATGGAAGAAAACCACATCGAAGCTCTGCCATCGCTGGTATACCAGCTGCTGGAAACCGGCCGCCATCCTTCGGAAGAACTGTCCCTTTATGATTTCCAGGAGATGCTTCTGCGGTGCGGCGCCTGACCATGCGTCGATGTTCCTCCCGGCTTTCCGCATACGGTTCTCACCCTTCAAATAAAAGTATACGCTCCTCACTCTTCAAATAAGATCTGATACAGGCTTTCCGCCACAGGAGCCAGAGATTTTCCGATCTCTTTTGTCTTCAGATGATTGAGCACCACCACATACTGCGGGTCATCCGCCGGAGCGAAGGTCACAAGCCAGGCATTATTATAGCCGTCTCCCCGCTCCGCTGTTCCTGTCTTGGCGGCAATCTCATAGCCGTCCCCCACCGTTTCCAGGCCGTAAGATTCTCCGGCCTCGGTCATCACTTCCCGGATTCTCTTTGCAATTTTTTTATCCATAGTCTTTGTGAGGACTTCTGCTTTTCCTTCCTGTGTGGTCTTTCCTCTTCCATTTACCACCGACTGTATGAGATATGGTTTTAACATTTCCCCGTCACCGGCGATACTCTGCGCGATCATTGCCATGTGAAGCGGCGTGATCAAAGTCTCCCCCTGACCGAAAGCGGTGGATGCTATGACATTATCCTCATAATCACCCAGGTTAAAGGTTGACGTCAGGGTAGTAAAGTCAAGCTTGATATCCTGACCGATCAGGAAACTGTCCGCCGCTTCCTGCAATGCCTGTCCGCCCATTTCCAGCGCCCGGTCCATAAAATACACGTTGGAGGATTTCACAAACCCTTCCTCAAAGGTCAGGGTTCCGTGGGCGGTGCCTCCATAGTTCCGGATGGTCTGTCCGTTGATTACCAGTTTACCCTCATCCTCCACTTTCTCATCATCGATGCCTGCTTCCAGAATCGCTTTGGATGTGACCAGTTTAAACACCGAACCCGGCACCACCGGATTCTGGTAAGCGTTGGAATAGAAAACGCCTTCCTGTTTATTGATTTCCTCCCAGTCTTCCTCCAGCGCATTGGCGTTAAAAGAAGGAGATGATGCCAACGCCAGGATTTCTCCTGTTTTGGCGTTTAACACTACCGCGGAACCAGTAAAATCTGAAATCAGGTCATAGGCCTTTTTCTGAAGACCGGCATCCAACGTCAGCGACACATCGGCGCCCTTCTTGTCTTCCTCTCTGGAAGCGCTGTGAGTGAGTACCTCGTTCATGGTATTTTCAACGCCGTATGTACCATACTTAATGGACCAGTATCCAACCACATTGGAAAACGCGTAAGGATCACTGTACATTCTTTTGCTTTCCGGCTTTTCGGACGACGCGAGAATGTTTCCCTCTCGATCCAAAATTCTGCCCCGGACGTATTCCTTTTGATACGTGCTTTCCTTTGCCTCCTGCTTCTGTTTGTCGGCCTCCTCGGAGACGCCCGGCAGCAGCGCGGACGTCCGGATGAGGGATATGATCATTAAGATGACGCAGATAAGCGTGGCACTTTGTAAAAACTGCGTTCTCTTTAAAAAACTCTTCTTCATTATCTGTCAGTCCTTTCCATTTTACGTTGCTGGATACGGCGATCATGATACCGACGATCATAAATGTGACCACCAGCGAACTTCCTCCGCTTGAAATAAACGGAAGAGTGATACCGGTCAGAGGACACAGCCCCGTACTGCCGGCGATGATGATCAGCGTCTGATCAAACAGCATAAACACAAATCCCGCGCCCACCGCCTGGTGATACCGGTCTCCTTTTCTTATAAACAGCCGGACACCTTCCAGCCACATCAGAATAAAAATGAAAAAAACAAGAATCGCGAAAATCATACCGCACCGCTGAATCAAGGCCGGATATACCAGATCGCTGGTCTTGACCGGCAGATCGGTCACCGATGAAGTACCGAACCATCCGCCCAGCAAAATAGACTCTCTCGCCTTGAGAAGCTGATACCCGAGACCCAGCGCATCCTTTTCCGGATCCAGCCAGTAAATAAACCGGTTGGCGATCTTATCATAATTAGACAGAAAAAACGAGGACAGTGGATTGGTTCCGAGAAAAGATCCCGCATCGGCCAGCCTGCCAAGCTGTATTCCTGTCACGATCATCAATGCCGCCAGAATTGCCATGACGACAATGGTTTTTATAAAAATTTTTATATCCGGAATAAATAAAAAGACAAAAGTCAGAAATATCAACAGCAGCAAAAGCATGGTTCCAAACTCACTCTGAGCAGCCAGCATGAGAATCTCCAGCACAGTGACACCGTAAAAAACCCGGATTCTCTGTTTTGACGGTCTTTCCGTGGTTCCCAGCAGCGCAGCGGCAATAAATACATAGAGCACTTTCACCAGCTCCGTGGTCTGAATGGACATTCCGCCAATATGAATCCAGTTACGGACATTGCCCACAGCTCTTGACGCGATCAGAGTGACCATGGATAAGCCCAGTGATAAGACGACCAATATCCGGCACATGCGCATTCCGGATATCTGTTTCCATTTGAGATAACATCCGGCCGCCACAAAAGCCGCTGCAAATCCCAGGAGATACTGCAGCTGCAGCCCCGCCGCCGGATTGCCATTTTCCAGTAATTCCGGCTTCTTGATGATCTGTTCCTGTTCCATGATACACTGCAGCATAGTTCCCACTGTGAGAAGAATCAGCGCACAGATCAGAATCTTTTTATTTCCGTGGATCACAGAGGTAAAAAACCAGGAGACCAATGTGATCAGAAATAAAATTCCGATCATATCCCTGTAGATACTTCCGGCCCCCTTGGCATGGACCACAATAAATGCCGCAATCTGAAAAAGAATGACAGCCAGCACCGGACTGTTTTTAAAAGAATAAAAGGCTCTCTGCAGTTCCCATACAAAACGTTCCGTGGAAAATGCTTTCTTTTTATTTTCCGCCCTGCTATTCATAATATCTCTCTCCTGCTCCCTGATAAAGATGTGTATGTCCGCTTCTGCTCATGCTCATCTCCACTCTGAATTCCACATTTCCAATATAAAAGGTACTCTGGTCAGCCAGCACCACATGGTCTGTGACCGCGCCGCCCGCAAAAATCTTATTGGCAGTTCCCACATCTTCCAGAATAAATGTTCCGTTCTGCTCTACGATACGGCAATGTTTTCTCGCCACACAAAGATCATCCAGCACCAGCATATTCTCCTCGCTGCGCCCGATGGTAAACGGCAGCTTCGTCACCCGGACCCGGGCGGCCGGCCGGTGCCCTTCATCCAGCTGCACAAGAGTAATCCCCGTATTTTTGTACTGATCCATGGAAATGATCTTCTCTCTGGAGGTCGTGCTCCTCCGTCCGGAATGCTGCATTTCTCCTCTCATGCCGCCATCCCGGTGCCTGCCATCCTCACATCGGTTTTCATCCGCTGCGTTCCAGCTTTCTTCCCGGTTCCAGTCGTCTTCCTGGTCACTGTCATTGTCCGCATCCCAGTCGTTCTCCCGGTTCCAGTTATCCTGACGGTTCCAGCGGTCTTCTTCCCACTCTTCTTCGTCATCATAGAGAAGTTCCTTTTTATTTTTCTTTCGTTCTTTTTTATCCCGGAGCCGCTCTTCTTTCTCCTGCCGGCGTTCTTCTTTTTCCAGGGCCCTCTCTTCTTTTTTCTGCTGACGGAGCGCCCACTCATCCACGAACTGTTCGCCTTCTTCAGAAGCCTCCTTCAGCGTCTTATTGGAACGAATCAATATGAAAATAATGCATCCTATGAGCACAACGATGCCTATCTGCGATAAAATCGACATAAAAAAATCAGCTCCTGTTCTACTTATGTTAACAGGAGCATATCATAGTTCATTTTTTAATTCAAACGTTCTTTTTCTTCATTTTTGCGCAAATGTGTCCCAAATCGTCATCACATCTCAAACAGCGCATCCATCATATGAGCGATATCGCAGTCTTCCTGATATTTCGCCCCTTCCGTGAGATTCTCTCCCAATATACGGAGCAATCCATCTGCCTTGAGTCCGTTTGCGGCAAACTCTTCTCTGAGTTCTTCCACTTCCGCTTCCCCGAAATCTTTCTGAAAACATTTACCTGTCCAGATGGAATAGAGCAGAGCGGAATAGAAGTAAACGTCATTCATGATAAAGTCTTTGGAGAACCGGCTCGGCCGACGCATGTAGCAGTAATCCTCAAACTTTTCCAGGTCGAACATATCCGGCTGGAAACCTCTCTCCACAGAGAGCGCAGGTATCTCCTGCCAGTCGCTGATTTCCTGCCACAGAGTGTCTCCGCCCATGAACGCGGCAGCATTTTTCCGGAAAGCGGTATTTTTTTTGCTTCGGTTCATATCGTCAAAAAGTACCTGGTCCACCATGATATAACGACAGTATCCGTTTTTCTCATAGCCAAAATCTTTCTTTTTCTGATTCTCCAGCAGCTGATGGCCCACACAGGCGGAAAACCACCATTTCTGCTGAAACGGCACGTCATACACGGAATCGTATTTGCGGCACAAGTCATCTTCAATCTCATAACCTTTTTCCCGCAGTTCTTTGGTCACCGACTCGATGAGCATCCAGATCTTCTGGCTGTCTGCCACAGAATCCGCCTTATATTTGGCGATCATCTCGATGATGATCTCCGCCGGCGTGATGCCCAGGGGCTCCATCTGTGCCTTGGCAAGAAGCTTTTCAATGGATTCCACACTTGGCTGCAGAGCAATACAGAACCGGAGCAGCCATTCTCTGGTCACCACTGCCTTGCCGGCCTTTATCTTGGAAAACTGGGCTTCACAGTGCATGCATCCGATATCCCGGAGCAGCCAGGCTGCCTTCTCATAGTAACCGTACTCCTCCTCGATAACTTCCTCCAGACATTGGCCAAACCGCTTGGTCCCGTCCTTAAATTCTTCCCGGTACATGCGCACGATATTATAAAACTGTTCCAGGGAACCTGCCTGAGAGAGCATCACCCATAAATCCATGGTCGGCAGGCTGCGGCCTTCCGTCTCCTCCTGCTCCTCAGAAAGCATATCCTCGATATGTTCTTTCACCGCTTCCATCTCGTCGATGGAAAACAGGCCGTTAATGAGCGCGATCCAGAGGGCGTCCTCAATATTCTTACAGTAAAGTCCGTAACCCATATAGGTTTCCAGCAGCACGTAATTGATCTCTTCCAGCCCCATCTCAAAAGCCATGCCGAGGGTAATATATATCTCCCTGGAAGAAGGCATGGATCCTTTCAGCCACGCCCCGATGGTCTGCCTGGTCACCGGGACATAACGGACCACATCCTCGCCCTTTTTCTCCACCCGGTGGAACACCTTTTTGGCCAGAGATGTGTTGCTGTAATCAAACTGATCCATTTTTTCTTCCAGAAACTGCGAAAAAGGCTTTCTGTTCTTCTGTGCTCCGGACAGTCTTTTTTCTATTTCTTCCAGAAAACGGTCTGCATTATCCTGTGTTTTCATTTATTCTTCCTCTTCTTCCAATCTTTTCCTGAAAATGTTAAACACCTGCACGGCAATGGCCGCAATTCCCAGAATAATAAAGTAATACAGCCGGATTCTCTGGGATAAAAACAGGGATGCTATAAATTCTATCACATATCCCTCCAGAATACACATGCCAAGATTTTTCCAGAATGGATATTTTTTCTCTTTGTGCATCATCATATAATAGAAATTCAGCATCAAAAGCAGCCACATGCCAGCCATTCCCACAGCAATCTTCCAATGGCCGATCATCAGAGAATAATTGCAGAGATAGAGAGCGCAGCCCGTAAGAAATCCCTGGGGATATCCCACAAAAAGCGCTTCTCTCAATGTACCTGGTTCCGCTTCCTCCGGCTCTTCTTCTTCGTCTTCCTGCACTTCTTCATATCCGGCTTCCTCAGCAGCTGTCTCTTCCGTTCTCTCCTGCTTCCGGCGCTTCTTCTGTTCTTCCGCCAGTTTTCCGGACGCTTCTCCCGGCGCGTATTTTTTCAGAAGCTGTTCCACATAGCAGGCAGTTTTTAACTGAGCATCATCCAGATTTGCCGCCTCAGGTTCCAGCTGGCTGGACACAAAATCTTTTAAAATCTCCACCCACTGATCTTTCCTGGAAAGGCGGATCATCAGCGCGTCAAACTGTGTGTAATTATCTTTTTTGAACAGATTCTGATTGAGAAGATGGATCCCCTCCAGAATAATCTGATTTTTTACTTCCGGAGGAATCTCCGCTTTCTCCAGAAGTCCCACATAGCTCTGCATTTTAGAAAAAGAAGTCGTATGTTTCCTGAAAAATTCCTGCTGCCATGCGCCTTCTTTCTCCGTGTTCTGTGCCAGAAGCAGAGCGTAGATCAATGGATTCTTTTCTTTTATGACCGCCAGCTGCTCCTGAAAATGTTTCCGGCTGTCCGCACGTATTGAGTTCAGGAGCCAGTCAAGTTCCCCGCACACCGGCTCCTGGGCCCGTTTTGTAAATCCTTCCAGCAGGATCCGGATATATTCTTCCTTTTCTTCCCGGGTAAACGCCTCTTTATGTAAAAGTGCCTGCACTTCACCGGCAGTCTCTTTCAGTACCGGTTCTCTGGATGCCCAGTAAAACAGTTCCGGTATTCCCGGAAGAAGATCATTTTTATCAAGGGCCTCCATTCCGTTTTTCTGACAGAACATATAGAACAGCCACTGAAGCTTCCGCTCTTCATTGCCTCCGGCGCTGGTTTTTAAATACTGCTCCGCCTCCGACCAGAATCTGTCATAGAGGGCGTCCTTTTTAACAAGAAATTCTGATAAATGATAGAAAAAATATTCTTCCAGCTTCGATGCGGCCGGAGGAAACTCCTGTTTTTCAAACTCTGATATGTTGATACAATTCTCCCCATAAGGCTCTCTGGAAAAATAAAACGGCTCCCGGCTTACCGGCTGCTCCGTGTAAGAGACGTAACCTGCTTTTTTCCGCAGAGACTCCGGAAGGATACAATGAATGGCATACATGAGCTTTCCGGCCTTCTTTGCAAACTCCTCCTGCTTCCAGGAAGGAGCCGTAAAATTCAACCCCTGTTTTTTTTCAAACAGGCACCAAAAGACCGCCCGCAGAAAATCAGGCAGCCTGTCATACACTTGCATCTCTATAAATATATCTTCCGGCCGTTCCTCTCTCGCCTCCAGTTCTATCGGGGCAAGATATCCTTCCCGGGGTTCATCTTTCCATGTGCCCTGCGGCGCCATGTACACGTCCGGCCGGCCGGATGTTTCCTTCGGCTGGTACAGAAAAACCTTTTTATTTTTACGATTGTCTTCACCGGAATCCCATGGAATCACTGTCATTTTTACAAAGCCGCAGCCCGGAACAAAAGATAATTCCTCCACCGGGATCCCCTTTGCCCGCTCCGGCTCTGCCGCTGAAGCTGTCTTTTCCAGTTCTCTGAGCATATCTCTGTCCTTGGGGCAGGAGGACGCCGTCATCCCCCATCCCAGTACATTTCCTGTGATACAGTGATTGGACCATGTATACTCATGTCTTAAATATTCCGATGTCATTCAAGCCACCCTCTTTCCTGCATATATTTCATGACCATCCAGAGTACTGGTTCTTCCACCCGGATTGGCCGTACTTTCCCAACGGTTTTTGTCATTTCCCCTTCTTCATCTCTGACTTCCTCAGTCTCGCAGCCCAGCGCGGAAACCGCAAAAAGGCTGCTCTCTTTATAATCATCCAGATTCCGCTGCAGGCGAAATACTTTCTGGTCAAAAATCTGTTTTAATATCTCCTGGCGCAGGAAATGATGATCCATATTCATAAATCCGTAAACCGGCCGGTTGCGCTCAAAGAGAAGGCTGCTTCCCCGGAAACCGCGGATCTCACCCAGCTCCTCCAAAAGATCGCTCTTTGCGATGGTCAGAGCCATATATTTCTTTCCAAGCTCGTGATCACCCACGCCGGTGCGGATGGCCTCCAGAATCGTCTCCGCCTTTCTCTCGTAAATGTATTCATCGCTGACGGCACGCTCCACAAGGAAATCATCCTGACTCATAACCTGCTTGCCATTCTGGTTGCTCATCCTCTGAATGGAAATCTGTTCTTCCTTCGTCATCAGATGCAGCTTCTCAAGAACCCGCTCCTCGTCAGGGATCTGCTTGGTGATAAACGAATGTTCCAGATGCATCTGCGCAGGATCCACCAGACAGATATATCCGTCCATATGACGCACAAAGCCCGTCCGTCCCACACCGGCACTCTCGCGGATCAGCTCTCCCGCCACATCATAGATGGCTGTCAGCAGATGAAAGACCTGCTCGCTGACCCGATAGGTAATCTCCAGAAATATGGGCTTCCGGAACGTCTTGTTGGTGGATTCCGGACAGATTCCCCGGCGGAGAAGCCGCTCAGCATTTCTCTCCATCTCCATCCGGTAACTGTCATTGGGATTACCCCCGGCATTCCGCACTGTGAGGTTCTCCCTCTGCATGGCGTCAAAGCTGTTCATCATGAGGGAGGAAAGATAGACGGTTTTTCCCGATGCGACGCTGCCTGCCAGACCGATCATGAGCATTTCATACCGGAAAAAATTCTGTGGCAGCTCATTGTGGCAGTAAGGGCAGAGCATGGTATTGGAATAGAGCGTCACCGCTCCCTCCTCCACATGAAACGAATACCCGTAGCTGTCCGGGTCAAAATGCTTGACCGCCAGCTCGTGGCCGGAAGCTGTCAGCTCCTGATTAAGCTCTGTCATAATCTGATTATCAATATACACCCGGCTGGCGTCCACCTGCTCCTCCGGAACTCCCATGGCGTTCCAGAAATACAGATAAGAAAGATCTGTCTTCGGCGCAACCACTTCGTTTAACGCCGGAGATAAAAATCTGGCTCCGTCGGGGCGCAGCAAAAATCCCACTTCATCATTGGATATTTTCCGAAAACAATATGGACATTTTTTTATTTTCACAGTTGTTGTTTCCTGCATCTTTTCTCCTTTTCTGACGCATTTACTGCGTTAATAATGGTAAATTTGAAAGCTCACTTTCAAACTTATCCTCCGCCCTTAACATGTTTTAGTTGCTTTTATGGAAATCTCATGCTTGGACTCCAAAATAATATAGTATAAAATATCTTTTTTTAGAACTGCCGACCGGGTCTTTGTGCCCTGATCCCGTCCCATTCCCTCTTCCCGGATCTCGAACGGTGCGTCCTTGGAGCGGACAATGAGGGCATTGGGATCGTCAGAAGCGCCGATCTCCAGGCCCTGCTCCTCAATATAATAGGTAAATTCCTTTCCGGAAGGATGTTTGCCATACATTAAAATGTGATCCAGCGGCACGGCTCCTCTTCTCCGGCGTCCATCCGCGCAGGTGGCACAGCATCCCCCGAAAGCGGAACCGTGAGTGATCATAAAATCCAGATAAAATACCCGGTATTTCTGTTTTTGTTCCTCAGCCTGTTCCTGCTGTTTCTGTTCTTCTTTTTTCCGGGTTTCAAGATCTGTTACTTTTTCCGCATATTCCAATATATATTTTTGTTTCTCCCGCCTGCTGCTCTGGACCTTCCACTGGATCACTCCAGCCGCTGCCAGAATCACAGCCAGAACGATGCCTATCTGCATTGTCAACATTTGCTGTGTACCTCACCTAACTCTAAAATAGCCGCGACAGTCTGCTGTAACGGCACAATTCGCATTTTTCATCCATTATAACACGAGTGACTCATTTCTCAAAGCCATGGTTTTATTGATTTTTACCGGATATTATTATAAAATGATTCATATAGATATTGGACATGAACATACACAGAACGATTTGATGATATACAAAGAATTACTTGATAAAAAGAGGGGAAACAGCCATGCCTACAGAAGCTTTAACATTAAAACAGGAGTTCTCAGTCTCCGCCATCTCATCCATTCATTTTTTTGAATATAAGAGTGATTTTATTTTTAAAAGTGAATATCACGACTGCTGGAAGCTGCTGTATGTGGAAGAGGGCGCCTGCGACATTTTGCGTTCCGGTCATGAATCTTCTCCGATTACTTTGGAAAAAGGGCAGCTTTATATCCAGGCCCCTCATGAATATTATTCTTTCAAGGCGGCACAGCAGACAACGCCGCTGTTATTTACCTGCGGTTTTTACTGTGATTCGACCAACATGTCCCTGCTGGCTCACCGCATTTTCCACTGCGGCAGACAGGAACTCCGGCTTTTGTCTGACCTTTCCGAAGAAGGCCGCAGCAATTTTTCCGTGCGGGTAGATGATTCCGCGCTCTACAGCCTGGAGCGAAAGCTCAACCAGCCTTTTGGCGGCGAACAGCTCATCGGCATGTACCTGGAGATGCTCCTGATCAGTCTCATGCGTCAGTATGTCTCTCCTCCCATCAAAAAAGAAGAGGCCGCTTCCTCCCTTTCCAAGGCGGATTCTATCCTTTTAAACAGAATTACCGATTATTACGCGGCACACATTTCGGAAAAAGTAAGTATCAGCCAGATCTGCCGGGAGTTCTCCATCGGCCGCGCTCATTTACAGCGGATATTCCGGGAACAGACCGGACTGGGCGCCATCGAATACTTCTGCCAGATGCGGATCCGGGCCGCCAAACAGCTGATCCGCGAGAACAAAATGAATCTGACAGACACCGCCCGGGCGCTGGGTTATACATCCATCCACTATTTTTCCAAACAGTTCAAAAAAATTACCGGGATGCCGCCGTCCCAATATCAGAATTCTATCCGGACGGCCGGCAGTGACCCGGTCTGTCAGCATATTGATCTTGATCAAAAAGAGCTTATTTCCAAAGCTCCTGCGGATACAGACCCGCATTCTTTTTAGCCTGGATGGCTTCCATGACGGTGCGCTTATCTTCCTGATAAGTGACACCGTACCATTTTTCTTCAGATTCCAGCACTTTTACAGAAGCCTTTTCTTCCCTCAAAAGCTCTCCCACCACATTTGGCAGGAAAAATTCCGCTTTCAGAGGATTCTCCTTCACTTCCGTATCCAGGAAAACAGGGAACTGTTTATCCAGCTCATCCATGATGCCCGGTGTAAATCCCCAGCAATTCATGGAGATGAGCGTATGATCCGGAATATCTTCCCAGGTCTTTCCTTCATCCAGCGTAAACGCTGCACCGCTGCCTTTTTTCTCAATGCGGGTGCGCTCCACAATATCTGTCAGACAATTATCTTTGTCCACCTGACAGATTCCCCGGGCCACGGAACCATTTTCTGTGATCGTATTTTCAATATAATAACCGATCATGGCATAACTGTACTTTTCTCCATCTTCATGAGTAGTCAGGAAATCATACATCATCTGAAAAGCCTTCGGTCCATAATAGTCATCGGCATTGATGACCACAAATGGCTCTTTTACCACGTCTTTGCAGCACAGCAGCGCATGTCCGGTTCCAAAAGGCTTCACTCTTCCTTCCGGCACCGTATAACCTTCCGGCAGCTTGTCCAGCTCCTGGAAAACATATTCCACCTGGATAAACGGTTCCATTCTGCTGCCGACCATGCGCACAAAGTCCTCCTCAATGACATGTTTGATGATAAAAACTACTTTTTTAAATCCGGCTCTCTTTGCATCGTACACAGAAAAATCCAGAAGAGTATGTTTTTCCGGATCCACCGGATCCATCTGTTTCAGTCCGCCATACCGGCTTCCCATGCCTGCGGCAAGTACAACAAGGGTTGGTTCTCTCATCGTATTTTCTCCTTTATTCTGTCGTTTTTCTTATTGTCCCACAAAAACCTCCAAAGTGCAATTCCCTTTTCTTTATTTTTTCTTAATATTCTTCATTGAATTGTTTAAAATATTAAGATTTCTTTTCTTGCAGACTTTTCCATTCAGCAATATAATAAAAGAATTACAAAGGAACAGAGCAAGGAGAGACATATGAAACAACTTAGACACACTATACAACATCACAATTTACACATGCAGGCTCCTGTAAGACTTTCTCATATTAATCTTTATCATTGTGATACCCCGACATCCGATGTGTTTCCTGGTCACCCTTACGCCAAACTGATTTTTGTGCAAAAAGGCTCCGGACAGCTGCATTATGAGAACTATCATATTTCCTTTCAGACCGGTACACTGATTCTTATGAATCCGGAACGGCAGAAATTTTCGATTCAGATTGATGAGAACCCAACCGATATCGTTATCCTGGGGATAGAATACTTATATTTTATCCAGAACGAGAACATTTTTGAACAGCCTTATGTTATTCGTCAATGTCCATCTGATTTATATTCCTTTTTTATCAGCCAAATTGTAACCGAAGTGCAGACACAGTCCCTTTCTTTTGAAGATGTCTGTAACCACTATATGGAACTTCTGCTGATCTTCCTGCAGCGGGATACACACATTAACTGCACTTCTTTCATGGAAGATAAATCCAGTCAGGACTGTCAGAACATAAAAGATTATCTGGATGAACATTACGCAGAAAATATCACCCTGGATACTCTGTCGGAAGAGAGCGGAATGAACAAATATTATCTGGTCCATTCCTTTACCAAAAAATATATCCGTTCCCCGATCAGTTATCTCAACGAAAAAAGAATTGACGAGAGCAAAAAGCTTCTGGAAAACACCGATTATTCCATCGCTGAAATTTCCAAACTCATCGGCTTTTCCTCCCAGTCCTATTTTTCACAGGCCTTTAAGAAAAAAACTCTGATGACGCCCAATGAATACCGGCGTTCTGTGAAAAAGATGTAAGCACAATAGTTATATAATCGCAAAATTCGTTCGCATGACATATAACAAAAGTCACATAGCGGACCATTTCTTACACAACAACAGCGAGGCAGTTCCGGTTGCCTCGCTGTTACAATGATCATCCATTATTCTTCATCTCCTCCTTTCCGGTTTTCGTTGACAAATGCCCTAAAAGCGTTATAATGTATCATTGTTTACATTTTCTGATAGTGTATCATTATTGTATTCATTAGAAATTCGTCAGAAAATATCTAATTATAATTTTAAATTGACCTATTATTCTTTACAACTCTGAAAATATTTTTATACTTCTATGCATTGAAAATATTTTTACCCTATATTCTCGTGCAATACGCACAATTTTTCGATTTGGTCCGGTTAATTTTTATCTGGAAAAAAGACAGGACATATAGTATAATGGAATAATTAATGTGAGAAAAGTGAAAAAAGACAGGAGGATAATCCATGCCAGTGAAATACGTATTCGTCACAGGTGGAGTTGTTTCCGGTTTAGGAAAAGGAATCACCGCAGCTTCCCTTGGGCGTCTTCTAAAAGCAAGAGGTTACAAAGTATTCAGCCAGAAGTTTGACCCATATATCAATATGGATCCGGGAACCATGAACCCGATTCAGCATGGTGAAGTTTTTGTTACCGATGACGGGGCGGAAACCGACCTTGATTTGGGACATTATGAACGGTTTATTGATGAGAAATTAAATAAAAAGTCCAACGTTACCACCGGTAAAGTTTACTGGAGTATTCTGAACAAAGAACGACGGGGAGATTTCGGCGGCAATACCGTACAGGTTATCCCGCACATCACCAATGAGATTAAAAGTCGTTTTTATCACAATGAGGACGCTTCAGAGGTAGAGGTAGCTATTATCGAGATTGGCGGAACCGTGGGCGATATTGAGAGTCAGCCTTTCCTGGAGGCGCTCCGCCAGTTCCAGCATGATGTGGGACATGAGAACTGTATTCTCATCCATGTGACGCTGATCCCATATCTGAAAGCTTCCGGAGAGCTTAAAACCAAACCGACGCAGGCCAGTGTCAAAGAACTGCAGGGTATGGGTATTCAGCCGGATATCCTGGTATGTCGTTCCGACCTTCCTCTGGACGACAGCATCAAAGAAAAGATTGCGCAGTTCTGTAATGTCCCTAAGAAGAGAGTCATCCAGAATCTTGATGTGGATATTCTTTATGAGCTGCCGCTTGCCATGGAAAAAGAAAAGCTGGCAAATGTTGTGTGCGACTGCCTGAATATGGATTGTCCGCAGCCGGATCTTGGCGACTGGATTGAGATGGTTCAGGCCTGGAAGAATCCAAAACATAAAGTAAAAGTTGCTCTGGTTGGCAAATATGTGTCCCTTCATGATGCCTATATCAGTGTGGTGGAAGCATTGAAGCATGGCGCCGTTGCCAATAATTCTGAAGTGGAGATCAAATGGGTCGATTCCGAGCTGATCAGTGATTATAATGTTGACGAATTTCTTTCCGATGTGGATGGAATCATCGTTCCCGGCGGTTTTGGTGACCGGGGTATCGAAGGTATGATCTGTGCTATCCGCTACGCCAGAGAACAGAAAGTTCCTTACCTGGGACTCTGTCTGGGTATGCAGCTTACTATTGTAGAGTTTGCCCGCAATGTCATCGGACTGGCCGACGCTCACAGTAATGAGTTCAGCACTATGACCACCAATCCGGTCATTCACATTATGCCTGACAAAGAAGGAATCACCGATTTGGGCGGCACCCTCCGTCTCGGCGCTTATCCTTGTCTGCTGGCAGATAATTCCAAGGCTCTGGAGCTTTACGGTTCCAAAACCATTGAGGAACGGCATCGTCACCGCTACGAGGTTAATAACAAATATCGTGATGTTCTTCAGGAACACGGCATGTTGTTATCCGGTTTTTCTCCGGATGGCCGTATTGTGGAGATGATCGAGATTCCGGAACATCCTTGGTTCATTGGAACGCAGGCTCATCCGGAGTTCAAATCCAGACCGAACAAACCGCATCCTCTTTTTAAAGGATTCCTTGCTGCGGCTCTGGAACATCAGCACAAAAAATAAAACAACAATTCCAATAAAGATTTCAAAATAAATAAAACCGGGATTTTCCATCGACCTAAGATTGTCTGACGGAAGTCCCGGTTTTATTTTATATATTTTTAAATAATAAATTCATAGGAAACAGCGATGGCCACACAGGCAGCACAGCCCACCCAGAAAGCCCGGTCCGGTTTCCACGGAAGGCCTTCTTTTACCCGCTGTTCCGTTTTCAGATCTTTCTCTTCTTTTCTGACTTTTTTCAAAATCCACAGCAAAACAGCCACCACGATGAAAGCCGCAGCCACTGTCACGGTTCCGATGACCAGCAAAGAAAAATCAAAGCTGCCGGATGCCTGCAGAAAGGAAGCTGCCATCAGATGATACCCACCGATGTTTATACCCTGGAAAAATGATGCTGCCGGGTTCTCCGGAAATGCTGCTGTAAAAATATTATAAAAGTTAAACAGCAGATGGATTAAAACCGTTGCCGAGAGATTGTCGGTAATGCGCACCACCAAGGCAAACAGCAAGCCCATGATAAAAGCATAGCTCATCTGATTAAAGTTCATATGAAGCAGGGCAAACATGAGAGCAGATACAATCACTGCCACATTTTTGTTGATGATTCCTCTGAAAATGTATCCCCGGAAGAGAATTTCTTCTGCCACAGCCGGAAATATTGCAAAAACTAAAATACTTTGAAGGAAATAATGCCCTGTTCCCTGAAGAGAAACCGCTGTCATATTCTGCACAAACAGCATGGACACTGCATTGATATAGGATGCAATGACTAAAAATGCAATGGTCAGCAGCAAGAGTATTCCCCACTGTCTGAATGGAATCTTTTTGAATGCACAGTATTCCCATACAGATACCTGCCGCAGCCGGCATACGTAATACACCAACAACAGCATTAAAAGATTCATCAAAAGACTGCTTCCATAGGAAACTGGCATGGTAAGTGTGATGGCTCCCGTTATGAGCCATCCAATAACCACCATTCCTATGGTTTTGCGGCTTTTATCAGACAGATACAGACCGATTCCCCATAATCCAGTTAAGCCCAGCATTGTGCCCAGCGGCAAGAATCCCAGAAGGCTGAATATAATGGAACCGGCAATGTGAAGAAATACCGTATAAAACCAGAAAGTATTGATATCAAATGCCGCTTTATTCATACGCTTTTGATTCCCTTGTCAGTGATCTCAATTCTGTGTCCTTTATATAGTCTTCCTATGGCCCTCTTAAATTCATTTTTGCTCATACCGAATTCTCTCCGTATATCCTCCGGTGCTGATTTATCGTGATATGGAAGGAACCCCTGATTTTTTGTCAGTTTATCCATGATTTTAGCTGAATCAATGTCCATCTGGATGTAGCTCTTTTCTCTTGTGCTGAGATTTAACTTTCCATCTTCCCGAAGTCCGATGACCCGGCCTCTCACCTTTTCTCCGATTTCTAATTTTTTCACTACCTCATTTTTAGGAATCATGGCGTTATATTTGTCATCCACCGCCACAAATACTCCGTATTCCGGATTCTTTCCGAATACGATTCCCTCCACAGTATCTCCTTCTTTGTATGGAGAATCTGTCCGCAGAAAATCATACACCTTCATAGTAGCGCAGAGTCTGTCACTTTTATCGATATAAAGACCAACCAGGTATCGTTCTCCTGTTTTCACTTTCACTGTCTGTTCACTGAATGGCAGCAGAAGATCCTTTTCCAGACCCCAGTCAAGGAAGGCTCCAATCCGGGTCACATCTGCAACTTCCAGCTCTGCCAGCTCTCCCAGTGTTACTTTTGGCATTTGAGTAGTGGCAATTGGTCTGTCCTGAGAATCTTTGTAGACGAAGACTTCAACACTATCTCCCTTCTGTCGTCCCTCCGGCACCTGTTTCGCAGGAAGAAGAACACAATCTTCTTTCTTTTTACCGAGATTCTTTTCTTCACATAAATACACACCGAAGCTGGTGGTATGGTCGATGCAGAGCGTCTGCTTTACTCCAAGTTCTATCATAATATTCTCCTTACATTTCTTATATAATTTTCTTTATTTTTTTAATTCCACCAATGCAATCAAAGTCTGGTCCTGGTTCATAAAACGAACTCTCCATCCCTTTTCCTCTTCTATGGAACTGATTCGGATGGTATCTCCCAGGAAGGCAGACTGCCTGTAATCTACTTTCACTTCTTTGATCTCGTATTCTTCCGGAAGAACATCTTCCGCCCAGAGTACATAGTAAGTGTTGTTGACATGTCCATTGGAATCCAGAAATACTTTGGTCACCGTGAGAGTTTCCCTCTCTTCCCATTCTCCTTCAGCCGAAAGCTTTCTTTTCACTCTCACTGTCTGGTCTTCCACAGGACTGGAAATATATCTGTCTGCCAAATCTTGCGGTATTTTAACCGGTATCATTTTCTCAATGTCCATAAAAATCCAGTTGGAGTCCGCTTCCACCAGTACATTATGATTTGCGTCTACAATTTTAAAACGACGGTAACCGTAAAATCCGCGCATTTTATAGGGTTCCGTCACAATGGTCAGATATTCCGCCATTTCCGGATATCTGTGAATATGGATGTCCCAGGCGATCAGATACCAGGCTCTGTTTTCCTGTTCATCTCCCCGTATTCCAAGTCCTACAGCCATGGAGTGAAAGGTTACACAGTCCTGAAAATATTCTAATATCTGATGGAGCCTCACTCTGCCATTTCGGTCTGTCTCACTATATCTCACCTGAATTTTCATTTCATACATGATTTCACCTGCATTCTGTTTCTGTCAAAAATAAAGGGTTCTATTAGACATACCTCATGTTAACAGAACCCCATCTCATCTTTATCAATAGCTGTTGTATCGCTTATATCAGATTAAGCGATTCTTTCTCTCTTTCTCCTCCTGGATGACCATCTTCATTGCTGTCTCCACTGCAGCTGTCTCGCCAAAGAAAGCCAGTGTAATGATGTGCTGCGGACAACTTCCATTAATCTCCACCGGATAAACGTTACTGGTCTTCGCAACACGGTCTGCGTAATATAATACTCCCGCTACTGTTGTCTGAAAAAGACCTACTGCATCATACTTTCTCTCTGCCAGTTCTTTCCTGGATTCCTGGTTCATCTTTCGATAAAACATCTTCATTACCAGCTTGCCAGGATTATAAATTATACGTGCTTCTGCCATATCTGTTCTCTATCCCCTTTACCTGTATTCTTGCTTTATGACCCGTCAATGCTTTCCCGCATTGGAACTATTTTGTTTATCATACCATATCGGTCATTATAAAACAATAGCTTTTCTTGTCCTCATCAGGTAATGGAAATGCCAGATCTATGATTCCAGCCTGCTTATCAACTTTGTCAATTTTCAGAAATATAAAATTCCAAAAAAGCAAAAGAAAGAGACACAAAATGTGTCTCTCTCTAGCAGCGCTACCAGGATTCGAACCTGGAAATGCTGGAATCAGAATCCAGTGCCTTACCATTTGGCGATAGCGCTTTATTTAATTTGCTCACTATAAAAGTGAGAAGCGTGGGCAAGAGGATTCGAACCCCCGACCTTCTGGTCCGTAGCCAGACGCTCTATCCAGCTGAGCTATGCCCACGTATTCTTTTGGTATGCCGGCGATCGGAATCGAACCGATACGGGAGTATAAGTCCCGCAGGATTTTAAGTCCTGTGCGTCTGCCAGTTCCGCCACGCCGGCATATATGGGACCTATAGGGCTCGAACCTATGACCCTCTGCTTGTAAGGCAGATGCTCTCCCAGCTGAGCTAAGATCCCATAATATGAAATTAATCATCCTTCCTGATTAAGAAGGATAAACGACCCGAATGGGATTCGAACCCACGACCTCCGCCGTGACAGGGCGGCGCTCTAACCAGCTGAGCCATCGGGCCAAAAACAGTGGACCTTCAGGGACTTGAACCCCGGACCGATCGGTTATGAGCCGACTGCTCTAACCAGCTGAGCTAAAGGTCCCCAAATAATCCATTAATAATCAATTGACAAAGCCGATGAGCGGACTCGAACCGTTAACCTGCTGATTACAAATCAGCTGCTCTGCCAATTGAGCCACATCGGCATATGACTCCTAGGAGATTTGAACTCCTGTTACCGCCGTGAAAGGGCGGTGTCTTAACCACTTGACCAAGGAGCCAGAACTCCCCGAGTAGGACTTGAACCTACGACAGCGCGGTTAACAGCCGCGTGCTCTACCGACTGAGCTATCGAGGAATATCTTTCAGGGCGCACCCTGAAAACTGCACACATTATATCAGGTTTCTTATTCTTTTGCAAGTGTTTTTCTTTGATAACGGTCATCTCGGGAACTCCGTTCCCTCGATGTGGTTGCTCCGCAACCCCATCCACATCCATGAGCCATGCACCCTGTGAGAACCTCCGGCTCTCTCCGTGTGCCTGTCTCCTGTCTGTGATGACCTTTCTCCGCTTGAGGTCAAGCTTTCGACCGATTAGTAGCAGTCAGCTCCATACATCGCTGTACTTCCACCCCTGCCCTATCTACCTCATCGTCTCTAAGGGGTCTCTCACATTTCTGCTAGGAGATCTCATCTCGAGGCGGGCTTCACGCTTAGATGCCTTCAGCGTTTATCCCATCCCGTCTTGGCTACCCAGCCGTGCCATTGGCATGACAACTGGTCCACCAGCGGACGGTCCATCCCGGTCCTCTCGTACTAAGGACAGCCCCTCTCAGATCTCCTGCGCCCGCGCCGGATAGGGACCGAACTGTCTCACGACGTTCTGAACCCAGCTCGCGTACCGCTTTAATGGGCGAACAGCCCAACCCTTGGAACCTGCTCCAGCTCCAGGATGCGATGAGCCGACATCGAGGTGCCAAACCACTCCGTCGATGTGAACTCTTGGGAATGATAAGCCTGTTATCCCCAGGGTAGCTTTTATCCGTTGAGCGATGGCAATCCCACATTATGCCACCGGATCACTAAGTCCTACTTTCGTACCTGCTCCACCCGTCGGTGTCGCAGTCA
>NZ_NFLV01000035.1 GCF_002161065.1 Eubacterium sp. An11
CCTATGGAAAAACATGAAATTTATTTGCAGGCAGCATAAAATCTGCCAGTAGTTTTAATCTACTGGCAGGAAAAATTTATATTTTTTTCATTGTCTACTTGACGGGGAGCAGTTCATTGAAGCGGCCCTTTTTTAATTACTTTAATAATTTCATGATAAACCAAGGCGGCACAAAAAAACCTTCAGCCGGTGTGACGGGAAAAGGATGCTGTTGTTATGTAGTAAAAGGCCGTCAGTTTATTCGTCGTCGTCAATGATCATATTGTCCAGAGCATATTTTAATGCCATGCTGATCAGCTCATTTCTGGAACGGTTCGTTCTGGCTGACAGCTTATTATATTCTTCCTGTATTTTCTTTTCTGTTCGAATTGTCATAGTGACATATTTGTCGTCCTTTGGTCTGATAATTAATTTATTATCCGTTTTATCCATGGTGCATTCTCCTGTTTGATTTTACTACATTATAAATTAAACTGCGAATATAAATCTATAACAGAAAATAATTTAAAAATACAATGCAAAAATGATGTGAATTGTGATATTATTTATTATAAAAAGACATCTATTATACCAACTTTACCTGAAAAAGGGGTTGAAAAAATGAAAGGTCTCCGGAAGCGTCAGAAAGCAAAGAAAAAGGACGACTGTTTTTTTAAAATATCTATATGTTTTTTTCTGGGGGGTATTCTGCTGTGTTTTGCGGCGGTAGCTGTGGGAGAAGGCAGCAGCTTCAGGCAGATCTGTGCCGTGGGAGCAGGCATCTTTTTCATTCTGGGATTAATCTTCCTCTGTCTTGCCGGAGCAGAGGGGCAGGAGCCTTACCTGATGGAGCCGCATGAGACTTTGAGCCGGGAACAGATAGATGAACTGAAAGAAATGCTTAAAGAGGCACAGGAGAGGATCCGAAAGAAGTGAAGAGAAGAAGAAAATGTTTTCAAATATATGTGTCTGGGGTATAATCTATAATGGTTTTTTATTGACATGGATAAAAATTACGACAGACGGAGGATGAGAGATGGAGTTATATCATGGACGTCCGGAGAATGAGGATGGACGGCTGGAAAAGGAAATCCGGGTATATGATCTGCTGGATTCCCTGGGAATGGATTATTATCGCACGGATCATGAGGCGGCGCAGAATATGGAAGCCTGTAATGAGATTGACGCGGTGCTGGGAACGGTGATCTGCAAGAATTTATTTTTATGCACGGCTAATAAGAAGAAGTTTTATCTGCTGATGATGCCGGGAGATAAGCCTTTTAAGACGAAGCTTTTGTCAAAACAGATCCAGACTTCCCGGCTTTCTTTCGCAAGTCCGGAATATATGAAGGAATATCTGGATATTGAGCCGGGATCTGTGAGTATTATGGGGCTGATGAATGATACAGAGAATCATGTGCAGCTGGTGATTGACAGAGAGGTTCTTGAGGACGAATATCTGGGGTGTCATCCGTGCATCAACACGTCCAGTCTCAAACTTAATACAAAGGAAGTGCTTGAGAAGTTTCTGCCGGCGGTACACCACGAAGCGCTGGTGGTAGAACTGCCATGGGTGGTGGAAGAATGATGGCATACTGCATGGAATGTGGCACGAAGCTTAAAGACCGGTTTTTAAAAAATGAAGGGATGGTCCCTTTTTGTGAGAAATGCAAGGAATACCGGTTTCCGGTGTTTTCTACGGCGGTCAGCATGGAGGTGCTCAGTCCGGACAGGGATAAAGTGCTTCTGATCAAGCAGTATGGAAAGGATCGTTATATTCTGGTGGCAGGTTACATTAATAAGGGAGAGAATGCAGAACATACCGTTGCCAGGGAGGTCATGGAAGAGATCGGTCTCCACGTGGATGAGATTCATTTTGAGAAAAGTGAATATTTTCCGGCAACTAATACCCTGATGCTGAACTTTTCCTGCGTGGCGGACTCGGAAGATTTGTCTGGTATGTCGGAGGAAGAAGTGGATTACTGCCGCTGGTTTTCTTTGGAGGAAGCTGCGGAGCAGATTGCGGAAGGCAGTCTGGCGGGCAAGTTTCTCACACATTTTCTGGAGGAACATCATTATTCCTGCGGGCCGGACGTCAGGTAGGAGCATGGACAGAAGATTTGTCATATACTGTTAAAAAAGGCACCAGGCTGTGCATGATTCTGTCTGTGGACACGTTTTTTATGAAGAACGATCTGCGGGCGGGATTGCCGGCTGGCAGGTATATGGCGATGAGAGCTGAATGGGAAAATATATTTCATTTGTCACAGATATACAGCCGCGGCATTACCGGGAAAGGAATCGCCGCGGCTGTTTTAGATACAGGGATTTACGAACACGAAGATTTCAGGTTTCCCAAAAACCGCATCTGCTGTTTTCGGGATTTTATAAATGGAAAGAATATGCCCTATGATGATAACGGGCACGGTACCCATGTGAGTGGTATTGTGGCCTCCGGCGGGTTTGGTCCCGGCACAAAAAGGATCGGGATTGCTCCGGAGGCGGAGATTGCCGCCCTGAAAGTACTGGATGAGAAAGGCAGCGGTAAGATCAGCACGATGATGCAGGCCATTGACTGGCTGCTGCAGAATTACCGGAGATTTGGGATCCGCATTGTCAATATTTCCGTGGGAATGCCGGTAAAAAACTGGAGAGATCCCCAGAGGGATCCTCTGGTTCAGAAAGTGGAAGAACTGTGGGATGCGGGGCTGACCGTGGTGGTGGCCGCGGGGAATGAGGGGCCGGGACAGTATACCATCACCAGCCCCGGCGTCAGCCGGAAGGTGATCACAGTGGGAGCGCTGGAAGAAGGGACTTCGCAGAAAAGAGGGTTTGGCAGAATGGTGCATTATTCCGGCTGCGGGCCGGTACCGGGCACCTGCGTGTGCAAACCCGATGTGATCGCGCCGGCCAGTGATATTTTAAGCTGCGATAATCACAGAGGCGCTTACCGGAGACGAAGCGGTACTTCCATGGCCACCCCGGTGGTGACGGGGGTGATCGCGCTGCTTCTTTCAGCGCAGCCGTGGCTGACCAATCTCGATGTCAAGATCCGGCTGATGGAAACCGGCATCGACTGTGGGATTTCCAAAAACCGTCAGGGCTGGGGCATGATCAATCCGGCCGGTCTGCTGGGGATCTGACGGCAGATGTATTGAAAATAACCTGATTAGCATATATGACGATAAAATGATAATAAAATATTAAAAATATTATATAAAATTACGGATATTTCTTTCTTTTTTTAAAATTCTATGTTACAATTGTTGCAACAATATAACTAAAAAAGTAAAGGAGATATCGGGAATGGCAAATTGTATTACACTTAATCAGACCTCCTACCACGGAGCAGGAGCAATTCAGAATATTCCGGCGGAGGTTACAGCGCATGGATTTAAGAAGGCTTTTGTGTGCTGCGGACCGAATATTTTAAAGCGCGGCGTTACGGCAAAGGTGACAGATCTCTTGGACGAAGCGGGGATGGCTTATGGGATTTTCTCAGACATTAAAGCAAACCCTACCATTGAAAATGTACAGAATGGCGTGAAAGCTTTCAAGGCATCCGGAGCGGATTACATCATTGCCATTGGCGGCGGTTCTCCGATGGATACGGCAAAGGCCATCGGTATTATCATCAACAATCCGGAGTTTGCGGATGTGAGAAGTCTGGAAGGCGTTGCTCCGACCACGAAGCCATCGGTTCCGATTATTGCAGTTCCGACCACAGCGGGAACCGCGGCGGAAGTTACCATTAACTATGTAATTAAAGATGATGAGAAACAGCGCAAGTTTGTCTGCGTGGATACAAAAGATATCCCGATCGTTGCCATCGTGGATCCGGATATGATGAGCGGCATGCCTTACGGACTGACCGCAGCCACCGGTATGGACGCTCTGACACATGCCATTGAAGGATATATTACGAAGGCAGCCTGGGAGATGACCGATATGTTCCATATTAAAGCCATCGAAATCATCTCAAGAAGTTTAAGAGCAGCCTGTGAAAATGATCCGAAGGCGCGGGAAGACATGGCTCTCGGACAATATATTGCCGGACAGGGATTCTCCAATGTCGGACTGGGTATCGTACATTCCATGGCGCACGCTCTGGGAGCAGTGTATGATACACCGCACGGCGTGGCCAATGCGATCCTGCTGCCGACTGTCATGGCATATAATGCCGACGCTACAGGAACCAAATATAAAGACATCGCCATCGCCATGGGCGTGGAAGGCGTTGAAAATATGACTCAGGAAGAGTACAGAAAGGCAGCCGTTGATGCGGTGGCCCAGCTGGCAAGAGATGTGAAGATTCCTGAGAACTTAAAAGAGATCGCAAAAGAAGAAGATCTTGATTTCCTGGTAGATTCCGCATTTAACGATGCATGCGCACCGGGCAATCCGAAAGATGCCAGCAAGGAAGATATCCGGGCATTGTATCTGTCTCTGATGTAACAGAAGACTGCCTGCATGCAGCCGGACTGTCCGGATGATCAGGCTTTCCTGTGCTGGATGATCAGACTTTTTGTATTGATAAACAGATACCTTATTCATGTTGATTATGTGTGATTTATGAAGAAAAGAGTCCTGCCATGGCGGCGGGACTCTTTTCTTTTGGGGTGCAAAAAATGTTTTTATGTGAAAAAGGTTACAGCCGTGTGATAAAAAGCAGAGCTGCTTTATGACATAAAAAAAGCGCTGCAGCGATTGATTGGAAATCATCGCGCGCGCAGATCATTCAAAATGAAGTTCAAAATAAAATTCAGAGCCGGACGATAAGCCGGGTTATGTCGTGAATGGTCATCTGTCTGATTCTGCCGTCGCCGGCAGACTTTAGCGACCTACCTGAAAGCAATCCGGGCGAGATTATAGCTTTCTGTTCGGTCTTGCTTCGGATGGGGTTTACATGGCATTCCCTGTTACCAGAGAATCGGTGGGCTCTTACCCCGCCTTTCCACCCTTACCGCCTGTTACGAGGAAGAGGCGGCGGTATATCTCTGTTGCACTATCCTTGGAGTCGCCTCCACCGGACGTTATCCGGCATCCTGCCCTGTGAAGCCCGGACTTTCCTCTCCCTGAAGCCTTTCGGCGTAAGAGGGAGCGACCATTTATCCGACTCTGAATCTTTCCCATTCTAGCAAAGAGCCATGAAAAAGTCAAGGTAAGAAGTTCTTAAGGACTTTTATAGCAAAAATGTGGTAAACTATTCAAAAAGCTGACAGCCGGATGTCCGAATGGCGCAGGACGGTACATTTCCTGATTCCGGACGGACTGACAGTCGGATGCGGCCTGTCATAATAAATCTACGGAGGAAATCACATGGATAAGAATGCAAGTATTTTAGTTGTGGATGATGATAAAGAGATTGCGGACCTGGTGGAGATTTACCTGGTCAATGACGGATATAAGGTTTTGAAGGCTTCAGACGGAGAGCAGTGTCTTAACATGCTGGCAGAACATCCGGAGATCCGGATGCTGATCCTTGATATCATGATGCCGGGCATTGACGGCCTCGAGGTGTGCCGTACCATTCGGAAGACAAGCAATATCCCGATTCTGATCCTGTCAGCCAAGGCAGAAGATATGGATAAGATCGTGGGCTTCGGCACAGGTGCGGATGATTATCTGACCAAGCCGTTCCATCCGCTGGAGCTTCTGGCGCGGGTGAAATCCCAAATGAAGAGATATACTTCCATCGAGCCGGAGAAGGATGCTTCTGCGGACAAAAAAGAGGAGATTGAGATTCAGAACCTTACGATTAACAAGGCAGCCCATGTGGTGAAGAAGAACGGGGAGGAGATCGCCCTGACGCCGATCGAGTTTGATATTCTTTACCTGCTGGCGTCCAACAGAGACCGGGTGTTCAGCACCGATGAGATTTTTGAGCGGGTATGGAATGAAAAGGTTTATGAAGTGAATAATACCGTTATGGTCCACATCCGGCGCCTGCGGGAGAAGATTGAGGATAATTCCAGAAGCCCGAAGATTCTGAAAACCGTATGGGGGGTCGGCTACAAAATTGAAGGTTAAAAAGTTTAAAAGTTTCCGGTTTAAAATGGTTCTCTATATGTTTTTGAGCGTTCTGGCGACCTTCATCACAGAGGGAATCATTTTTGCCGGCATCTATTTTTATGAGACGGAGATTCTGGCGGGAGAGTACCGCAGAGTCTGGGGAGCGTCCGGTCAGGGGAATCTGGCGCTGGGGATGTTTACCGCATCGGAGTCGGTATCCCTGGATATTCTGGTTATTTTAATTTTTACGATTCTTCTGCTGGTGATGTATTTTATTCTGATATCCCACAATTTTGTCACCTATGTCCGCGAGATCATAAGCGGTCTTGAGAAGATGAAGTCCGGGGATTTCCAGGAAGAGATTCCTGTAAAGGGAGAGGACGAGTTTTCGGAGATTGCCTATTCCATCAATGAAATGTGCAGGAATCTTTCTCAGACCCTGGAAGCCCAGAAGGAGACGGAGAAGACCAAGGATGAGCTGATCACCAACGTGGCTCACGATCTGCGCACGCCCCTTACGTCCATTCTCGGCTACCTGGATCTTTTATCCCAGGGAGATTTTCTGACGGAGGATCAGAAGCAGAAGTATCTGGGGATTGTTTCTTCCAAGGCGAGACAGCTGGAGACCCTGGTCAAGGATCTTTTCGACTATACCCGTTACGATAAAGATAAGGTGAAGATCAAAAAAGAGATTCTCGATCTGAATTTGTTCATGCCGCAGATCGTGGATGAGTTTTATCCAAGCCTCATGGAACACGGGCTCACGTGCCGCACAGAGTTCTATGAGGGCGCGCTGAATATCGAGGGGAACGGGGAACTTCTGGCAAGGGCCATCGGCAACCTGATGTCCAATGCCATCAAGTATGGCGCGGAAGGCAAGGTGATCGAGGTGAAGACCGGTCGTCTGGAGAATAAAGTGTTTGTGGCGGTGATCAATTACGGCAAGATCATCCCGGCGGAGAAACTGCACAAGATTTTTGATAAGTTTTACCGGGTGGAATCCTCCCGCTCTTTAAAGACCGGGGGTACGGGTCTGGGACTTGCCATCGCCAAGAACATTGTCAACCTGCATAACGGAAATATCTGGGCCACCAGCGATGAATACGGCACCCGGTTTCAGATTGAGCTGCCGGTGGTGGCGCCGTACAATGGAGGCAGATAGGATGAGGAAACAGCATGCTCAATGATTTATTTCGCACCTACAAAAAAATAATAATTCTTGTGCTCATTGTTCTGTGTATGGTGATTTTCTGGTTCTATGGATGCCACCGTCAGCAGCACGGCAGCGAAACGACTCAGATTTGGGAAGCAGAAGAGATGTCCGAGGCAGGCGGTTACAGATACCATTTTCAGACAGATGCCCTGTCCGGAAACGTGGTGTTTGGGACAAAAGGCTATATCGCTCAGGACAGAACAGTGCCTGTGAGAGTGAGTGTATCCTGTGAGGATAAGGCATTTACCGGAACCTTGAAGATCACTCTGCCGGGAGCGGACGGCGAGGGAGTATCTTACCAGTCGGCTTTGAGCTGCCGGGAAGGAGTTACCAGTAAGGTGTCCATGGAGATCCCTTCTCTGGGAAATGCATCGTATTTTTATTTTGAGATCCTGGATTCCTTCGGAACCGTCCAGTTTTCAGAGCGGGTGCTGACCCGGGATGAAGATGAAGAAGAGGCGGAAGAGAAAAATATATATATCGGAGTTTTGAGCAGTCAGTATTCTTCCCTGGAATATCTGGACGGCATGAGCCTGGACGTGGAGGATGAGAATCTCACGCTTAAGCTGGTGCGGTTTCTGGCGGGAGATTTTCCCACAGATGTGCAGGAACTGGGGTCGCTGTCCGGAATACTGATCGATTCTTTTGACACTTCTTCGTTGTCTCAGCTTCAGATCCGGTGCCTTTCTTCCTGGGTATCAGAAGGCGGAAGCCTGTTTGTGGGAACGGGTACCGGGGCGGAAGTGGTTCTGCCCAGCCTGGAGAAGATGCTGAAAGTGAAAGCCGAGGAGGTGGAAGAGGTTCAGTATTCTTTCACCAGTGAGTTGTCCCGGGCAGGAAGCGCGCGGCTGTATTCTTCCCGTCTGATTCTGGAAGAAAAGGATGAGTGGGAGAGCCTTTCTTTTTCTTCTCCGGCCTGTGTTTACCGGAAAGAATACGACAGTGGGGAGATTTCCGTGTTTTCCTTCAGCCTCACCGATGATACTTTCCGTCAGTGGACGGGCAGGGATGCGGTGATCGGACAGATTTTTGAAGAGGAACTGAACACAGAAGTGGGACGCTCCTGGGCGGATGATACCAGTCTGTGGTATGTCAAGCGGACACTGTATGCGTTCATGAACGGAAGACGTCTCAATACGTTTTATTATGGAGTATTTTTTATTGTATATCTGGGAGTTCTGGGATTTTTTGCCTATTATCTGCTCAGAAAGATAAAAAGACGGGAATATATCTGGGGTGTGGTTCCGGTGGTGGCCATTCTCTTTACCGTTTCCCTGGCTTTTCGGTCAGAGGGGAGCAACGGGGAGACAGGGGAAGGATTTTCCGCCATCCGCGTCAGCGATGCCGAAAAGAACAAAGACGACTATTTCCTTTTGTATCAGAGCAGCGAGGGGACGGAGGACAGCGTGGATCTGGTTTCCTCCATCTCCAGTGTGGAACCGGTGGATTATGATTACCGGACGGAAAATGTAGACGATTTTTCCGTGCGCAACATCACGGAAAATTACACCATCAATAATACGAAGAACGGTTTTGATATCGCTTTCGGGGAATCGGTCCCGGGAACTTCTTACATTCTTAAATGTTCCGGCAGTGAGCCTCAGGCGGACTATGCCGGCTGTTTTAGCGCGGATATCACTGCGGAGAATTCTTACTTTGAGGGAAATGTGACGAATCTGTCCGACTGGAATTTTGAGAAAGTGGTATTGATCCGGGGACAGCAGTATACGGTGATTAACGGGATGGAGCCGGGAGAGACGGCGGAAGTGAAAGAGAGTGCTGTCCGTTTCTGGACGGAATATGAAGAAGACCAGCTGGAGGAGGAAGACGACGCTACAGCCGTGGGCAGTCTGGTGGAATACCTGAAACAAAGATACATGCTGGAAAATCAGGATCAGGATACTCTTCTGGTCATTGGGATTACCGATGAAAATAATTTCCAGCTTCTCTCTAACGGAAATACCCTTGGCAACCGCCTGTCAGCGTTTGTTAACCGATTTGAGCTGCCAAAAAGTGACGACAGCGACTGCATTATCAATATCAATACCTGTCTCGACGAGGAGAGCGGGGAGACCTCCCTGCGCCATGATATCCTTGAGAAAAACGAAATGAAAGCGGTCTACGCTTTCGACCCTTCCAAGCTTGTGTGGGGACTGTTCAGGAACAGGGACGGCTTTGAAGGGGTGATATATGCATATAACTATGACACAGGAGAACAGGAACGGATTCTCGAGGAAGAAGACGATTTTATGAATTGTGATGAACTGGAGCCTTATATCTCGGACATGAATGAGATGATGCTGACCTATACTCTGCCGGCGGGCAGTGATTACGGGGAGGCGCCGGTTCTGTCTCTTCTGACCAAAGATCTGGAATAACAGGGGGAGCGGCTATGCTTGAATTTCAAAATACCTCTATCTACCGGCGGGAAAAAAGAATACTGGATGATTTTAATCTGACAGTGCCGGACGGGGCCATCATGGGTCTGGTGGGGTCTGACAGTAAGGCGAAGTCCATGATCCTGGCGGCAGCCAGCGGAAGCCAGGCTCCCGATTACGGGCAGATTCTGCTGGATGGCGTCTCTATTTATCAGGAGAGAAGCAGGGCATATCAGAATTTCGGATATATGCCCCGGGAGTACGGGTTTTATGATCTGCTCCGGGTGGATGAATATTTCGAGCTGTTCCTGTCTCTCTATAAAGTAAATGGAAGGTACCGGCAGAAGCGGATGGAGGAGGTGGCGGAACTGTTTGGCATCCGCCAGTATATGAGCGCCTTCATCGCAGAGCTTCCGGCGGAGATGCTTCCGTTTCTCTGTCTGGCCAAGACGGTTCTCCATGATCCCCAGTGGCTTCTTCTGGATGAGCCCTTCGCGGATCTGAGTTCCGCCAACCGGAATTCCATGATCAAAATTCTGCTGATGCTCCAGGAACAGGGCAAGTCCATGGTGGTCAATTCTCAGATGTTTCCGGAAACCCGGGATTTCTTTACGGATGTGGCTCTGGTGGAGGACGGCCAGGTGGTCGTGGAAGGAGAGACTGAAGAAATTTTTGAGACGGCCCTCAAAAAAAGTCCGGTGCGGATGCGTGTACTGGCAGGTCTTGAGGATGCGCTGGAAGTGCTGAAGGCCAATGCGCTGGTGGACCGGGTGACGGTGGATGAACAGGAAGTGATCTTCCGTTTCAACGGAGGAGAAAGGGAAGAGGCGGAGCTGCTCACCGATCTGGTGGCATCCGGTGCGTTTATTCAGAATTACATGAGGGACCGCGTTAATATTGAAGAAGTTTTCCGGAGGTAGGGCATGATAAATCCATTTTTAAAAACAGAATGGCTGCGGGAGGGAAGAAATATCCGTCTTCCGCTGATGATCATTTTTTATATTGCTATCATGGCGTTTATCATGATTTTATTCATGGTTTTTAATGAGGAGTCTTTTCAGCAGGGCTATTATTATAATACCACGACCTATCAGTATCAGTTTCTGATCATCAGCACATTTCAGATTGTGGCGGTGGTACTGCTCACGCCGTTCAATGTATCAAGACTATATATCGTTGACAAAGAAAAAAATATGCTGGAGCAGTTTGAGATGCTGCCGGGTATGCCATTTCAGTATGTAACTGCGAAGATGTTTCTCGTGCTGGCCGTGCATGCACTGCTCTTTATCTCCGGCCTGCCCGTGTCCGCCCTGTCCTGTATCTATACGGGGATCAGCGGAATCAAGCTGGTGCGCCTGGGACTGATGATTCTTCTTTACGCATTCTGGAGCGGGACGATCTCCATCTTTTTTTACACGGTGTGCAGTAAAAGCGTCTGGGCCTTCGCCTCGACGATTTTTGTGCAGCTGATGTTTGGAATCGGAACGTTGATGCTGGCGGAAGCTTTCCGAAATGGTTCGCTGATGATGAGCGGCAGCGGACGGATTGCGCCGGAGGTGGTCGCTGTCTGCCTGGTCCTGCTTGCCCTGAATCCATTGTCATCGTACATGGGATTTTACGGAAGCATTACAGGAGATATCGGTCTTTTCGGCACGTTCTGCAGCCATCTGGGTATTGACACGTCGGATAAATGGTTTATTTTGTTGTTTTATAAGATGTCCAACCTGGTCTGCCTGCTGACGGGGATTGTATTTCTGGTGCTTTCCATCTGGTATATGGACCGGCGGAAAAGGACTTAGAGCGGGCTTCCTTTGTGCATTTGCCTTGTACAACAAAAAAGGCTGTGCTATAATAACAGAACTGTGCAGAAGCGGCAGATATGCCGTATCAGCGGTGAACCATTGTGAACATGAGAAATGAATAAAACAGAGAGGACAGAATTATGGATTTGTTGTATAGAAGTACAAGAAACAATGAAGAAACAGCAAAGGCATCTGAGGCGATTCTCCGCGGACTGGCGGGAGAAGGCGGTCTGTATGTGCCGGAGCAGATTCCGGCGCTGGACAAAAGTATGGAAGAGCTGTCCGGAATGAGTTATCAGGACGTGGCCTATGAAGTGATGAAGCTGTTCCTGACAGATTTTACGGAAGAAGAATTGAGACACTGTATCAACAGTGCTTATGATAAGAAGTTCGATACGCCGCATATCGCGGAGCTTGTGAAAAAAGACGGCAAGTATTTTTTGGAACTCTTTCACGGTGCGACCATCGCCTTCAAGGATATGGCATTATCCATCCTTCCGTATCTGCTGACCACCAGCGCCAGAAAGAATCATGTAAAAAATGAGATCGTGATCCTGACAGCCACTTCCGGAGACACGGGAAAAGCGGCTCTGGCAGGCTTTGCCGACGTGCCGGGCACAAAGATCATCGTCTTTTATCCGAAGCACGGCGTGAGCCCGATCCAGGAAAAACAGATGATCACTCAGCGGGGAGAGAATACTTACGTTATCGGTATTGAAGGGAATTTTGACGACGCCCAGACCGGTGTGAAGAAGATGTTTTCCGATACCGCGCTGGCTGAGGAGATGGCAGCGGCAGGATATCAGTTCTCTTCCGCCAATTCCATCAACATCGGACGTCTGGTCCCTCAGGTGGTTTACTATGTATATACTTACGCTGCCCTGCTGGCTCAGGGAGAGATTGCCGACGGCGAGCAGATCAATGTGGATGTGCCGACCGGTAACTTCGGCAATATTCTGGCGGCTTATTATGCCAAACAGATGGGCGTGCCGATCGCGAAACTGATCTGCGCTTCCAATGAGAATAAAGTACTTTTTGATTTCTTCAGCAGCGGCTGTTATGACAAAAACCGGGAGTTTATCCTCACGTCCTCTCCATCCATGGATATCCTCATTTCCAGTAATCTGGAGAGACTGATTTATCAGACGGCGGGAAGAGACGCGGAGAAAAACAGCGCTTACATGAAGGCGTTAAATGAGGCCGGCCGCTATGAGATCACCGATGAGATGCGGGAGCAGATGAAGGACTTCTACGGCAACTATGCCAGCGAGGAAGAGACAGCGGCAGCCATTAAGAAAATATACGAACAGACCGGATATATCATGGATACGCATACCGCGGTGGCGGAGAGCGTTTATGAAAAATATATGGCAGACACGAAGGACGACACAAAGACAGTCATTGTCTCCACAGCCAGCCCTTACAAATTTACACGAAGCGTTATGAATGCCATCGATCCGGCCTATGACGCCCAGAGCGATTTTGCCCTGGTGGATGAGCTGGAGCGTCTGTCCGGCGTTCCGGTGCCGCAGGCCATTGAGGATATCCGTTCCGCTCCGGTTTTACATGATACTGTCTGCGAAAAAGAGGAAATGTGCAGTCAGGTGAAGCGGATTCTGGGAATTCAGTAAGAAGACCGCCCGCAGGAGGGAAAATATGAAAATATCTGTAACTTTTGTAGATAACGTTCTGGAAGTCAGGAAGGAAGGGGAAGGCCTGCAGGCCGAGTCCTGGCAGAGAAAACTGGATGATTTTGAACTGAAAAAAAATGTATCGACCGGCATCACCATAAAAGATAAAAAACAGAGAAAGATTCTTTTCTGGAAGCCTGTGGAGGAGAATATCCTTATGGTTTATACCAGAGGAGGCGAGGTCAAGGCCAGTTATGCGCCAAGCAGAGGGGCTTATCTTCGGGTGCTGGAGAGAATGTGCAATGTGCAGCATATTTCTCTGACCAGAAGCGGGCTGTCTCTGCAGCTGCAGGTAGGCGTGGTGGACCGGGGAGATTTCACCTTTGCGGATGCCGCTCTGCTTATCGGCGGGCGGATCCGGCAGCCTTTTGACATACCGGTCAGCAAAAAGAGCCTGGACAAAGTAAAGGATAACGATCCGTTTTTTATCCGGAAGTTTCATTTTACCATGGACGAGATGACAAAAGAGATGGAGGAGACTTCTTCCCGTTTCGATATCGCTCTGAAAGTCAATGGCATGGACGTTACATTTCCGGTAAAGATCGAAGTGCCTGATGAGAATATCAAATATCAGCACGTGCCAATGATCAGTTTCTTCTATAGAGATCAGGCGGTACAGATCAAACATACCGGCGTGGGAAATGTACTGTTCGTCTGCCGGCCTATGGAAGAGGCGGAGAAGAAGCCGGCTTTCCATTTCTGGGAAAGCGATCTGGTGTCCGGATGGCTGTATCGCAGAGGGAAGAAGGAAAAGGAGAAATCTTCACAGAAGGTCAGCCTTTTTTATGAGAAGTTCTGTCAGAAAGCGGAAGAAGGAACGTTTGAGATTTTTGACATGGCGTGGAAAAGAAATCCAAAAGGCGCTTATTTTATCATAAATGGGGATTCCCCGGATTACCAGAGAATCAAGGATCACCCCAATGTGGTAAAACAGTATTCGAAGAAATATTACGAGCTTTTGTTCCGGGCCAACACCTATATTTCCACGGAGACGCCGTTCCACCTGAACATTATCCGTTCCAACAACAAATATTACCGCAGAAGTATTGCGGAGAATACTTTTGTGTTTCTGCAGCACGGAGTGACTTATATGAAATGTCACGGACCGAATTCTCCGTTCCTGGCGGGAAGAGAGATGGAGCCGGATTACATTGTGGTCAACAGCGAAAAAGAAAAAGAAGCCGTTCACCGCATGATGGGCATCGACAATTCCAGGATTTTAAAGACCGGCATGGGAATTTTCAGCAAGCTTTCCTACAAGCATCTGAATCAGGATTCCGACGATACCGCGGTGATCATGCTCACCTGGAAGCCATATGAAGATAATATGGAGGACTTTACCAAATCCAGTTATTATCAGAATACGCTGGCGGTTTATAATATGCTGCGGAAGTATCTGCCGGCGGATCAGATCCACATCGTGATCCATCCGAAGACTGGCGCTCAT
The DNA here is from genome assembly GCF_002161065.1 of Eubacterium sp. An11. Lineage (GTDB taxonomy): Bacteria > Bacillota > Clostridia > Lachnospirales > Lachnospiraceae > Anaerobutyricum > Anaerobutyricum faecale. Next base: position 14,523 of record NZ_NFLV01000035.1, read on the forward strand.
CTGGAGAAAACAGAGCTGGCGCCGAGTATCTGGAGAAAACCGATCTCCGAGGTGCTCAGCATCGCCAAGCTTTTGATCACGGATTACTCTTCGGTTTGCTACAACAGTTTTTATCAGGGCGGAGGCGTTGTCTTCTTCCAGGAAGACCTGAAGTTCTATGAGAAGGAAAACGGAAAGCTTATTCCGAAGGATGACGAGTACATCGGAAAACGTGCCTTTTCTCTGGAAGAGCTCAACACAATTCTGGAAGAGGGATGCCGGGACGGCAGAATTCAGCTTGATGTGTTCCGCACAGAGGAATTTGAACGCCGCTACCGGCAGATCAACGAATTCTCCGATGGAAAAAATATGGAGAGACTCTGTAAGAAGCTGAAAGAACTGAGACTGATCTGATCGTTTGTTATATGATATAGTTTTTTTGCCCGGGGCATGCCGGCTGTCACGGTTTTGTGAGAGCGGCGGTATTCCCGGGCGGTTGTATTTTTAAATAAAGTGGAGGAAATCATCGTGAAAAAATACGATTATCTGATTGTGGGCGCAGGCTTGTTCGGCAGTGTTTTTGCCCATGAGATGACGAAAAAAGGCGCTTCCTGTCTTGTGATTGACAAGAGAGACCATGTGGGAGGCAACATTTACACGGAAGAAGTGGAAGGAATCCAGGTTCATAAGTACGGCGCGCATATCTTCCATACTTCGGACAAAGAAGTCTGGGATTATGTCAATACGCTGACAGAGTGCAACCATTATATCAATTCTCCGGTTGCCGTCTATAAAGACGAACTGTATAATCTTCCTTTTAATATGAACACATTCAGCAGACTCTGGGGAATCCGGACGCCGCAGGAGGCAAAAGATATCATCGCTTCCCAGATTGCGGATCTTCAGATCGGAGAACCGCAGAATCTGGAGGAGCAGGCGCTGTCTCTGGTGGGACGGGATGTCTATGAGAAGCTGGTGAAAGGTTACACAGAAAAGCAGTGGGGAAGAGACTGCACAGAGCTGCCGCCGTTTATCATCAAACGTCTGCCGCTCCGTTTCATTTATGACAACAACTATTTCAATGACCCGTATCAGGGCATTCCAAAAGGCGGATATACGAAGCTGATCCTGAAACTGCTGGAAGGGTCCGATGTGCTGCTGGATACCGATTATTTTACCTTCCGGAAGGAGCATCCGGATATGGCGGAAAAGACCGTGTATACCGGGCCGCTGGACGCATACTTTGATTATAAGCTGGGAATTCTGCAGTACCGAACCGTGCGCTTTGAGACCGAGATCCTGCCGGTAGATAATTATCAGGGCAATGCGGTGGTCAATTATACCGAGCGAGAGGTGCCGTATACCCGTATTATCGAGCATAAACATTTCGAGTTCGGCACCCAGCCGTCCACCGTTATCTCCCGGGAGTATCCGGAAGAGTGGAAGCCGGGCATGGAACCGTACTACCCGATCAACGACGAAGAAAATGAAGCGCTGGCGGATCAGTACCGGGCGCTGGCCGAAGCGGAACCGGACACCATCTTCGGCGGCCGTTTAGGCACCTATCGTTACTATGACATGGATAAAGTCATCCGTCTGGCTCTTGATACGGTGAAGAATCTCTGATGGATCAATGTTTCCGCGGCCGTCGGCTGCGGCGATGAACGCCGGATATCGGAAATTGTCGGAAAGAGATGACAGAACTGCGGAAATAGGAGACATAAAGTAAAAAAAGTACAATATAATGTTGTATAAGAGAAAAAAGACACAAAATACTGTGAAAAAACGATGAATTTCCCAAAAAAAGTTGACAGAGCGGGAAACTTGGGATAGAATAGACAATATCGGTATAATAGTGGTAGTGCCGCTATCAGTATGATTAAGATAAATTTACAATAAAGCACGAAAGAGAAAGGAAGGGTAAGGTGTTCAGATCGCATACCCTTCCTTAAGATGTCTTCTTTATTATTTATCTTATGATACCAATGAGACAGCAGTCAGATAACAGGTCAGCAAAAAAGAATCGGGAGAACAAACATGGATGATGCAAGATTAAGTTTTTCTAATATTATGGAAACACTTCTGAAACAGGCCCACCAGAATAAAAACGTGCTCGAGTACAAGGAGATTAACGATGCGTTTAAGGATGTTGAGTTGACCCCTGAGAAGTTTGAGTGGATTCTTGACTATTTTGAAAAGCAGGGCGTAGATGTTCTGAATACCAGTGAGGAAGATAACGATGATAACTTTATCGATGACGACGCGGAAGAAGTGGAGCTCATCGATGATACGGACATTCTGGAAGGAGTCAGTCTGGAAGATCCGGTGCGTATGTATCTGAAAGAGATCGGCAACATCCCGCTGCTGACAGCCGAGGAAGAAGTCTTTCTGGCACAGCGCATCGAGAAGGGTGACGAACAGGCCAGAAAGCAGCTTATTGAAGCCAACCTGCGTCTGGTGGTAAGTATCGCCAAGAAGTATGTCGGAAGAGGCATGTCGTTCCTGGATCTGATCCAGGAGGGCAACATGGGTCTGATGAAGGCCGTGGAGAAGTTTGATTACAAGAAAGGTAACAAGTTCAGTACCTACTCCACCTGGTGGATTCGTCAGGCGATCACCCGAGGTATTGCCGATACGGCAAAGACCATCCGGGTTCCGGTACATATGGTGGAGACCATCAACAAGACGCTTCGTACTTCCAGAATGCTTCTGCAGGAGCTTGGAAGAGAACCTACCAATGAAGAGATTGCAAAGAAGATGAACATGCCTGTGGCAAAGATTGACGAGATCCTGAAGACATCCAGAGATCCGGTATCCCTGGATACGCCGATCGGCGAGGAGGAGGACAGCCAGCTGGGAGATTTCATCGAGGATGAATCCCTGCTCTCTCCTGTGGATTCCGCATCTTTCTCCATGCTGAAAGAAGAACTGGAAGTGGCCATGGCATCTCTCACCGAGAGAGAGCGGAATGTCATCAAGCTCCGTTTCGGACTGGACGACGGCAAGACAAGAACCCTGGAAGAGGTTGGAAAGGAATTTAATGTAACCAGAGAGCGTATTCGTCAGATCGAGGCGAAGGCTCTTCGGAAATTACGGCATCCAAGCCGGAGCCGGAAACTTAAGGATTTCCTGGAGTAATGTGCTCCGGGCCCGGCGGATTTCTTCAAGTGCGTGTTGCCAAATGATAAATAATTGATTAAAATAGTGGGAAGACTGAGGAATCAGGACTCCCGCTATTTTTATTTCACAGGAAATTGCATTCCCATGAAATAAAAAACGCTCCGCGAGGATCGCACTGCGGCGGATAGGAAGATGCCGCTTTCGCGACCCGCCGCAGGCGGAGAATCCTGCTTTGCAGGATTCTTTCTTGTTTCACAGGAAATTGCATTCCTAAGCGTGGAGCCACCTGTCATTCCGGAAAAATCGTAAAGCCCTGCAGTCGGGATACACATTTGCGCGCAAAAAAGAGCTTGCCGGAGCAGCTGCATCCGGGCGGAACATGGGCGCAGAGAAAGGAAAGTAGAATGAAAGACGGATTTTTACGGGTGGCGGCAGCATCGGTGGATGTGAAAGTGGCCGACCCGGTATTTAACAAAGAGAGTATCATGAAGACAGTGAAGAAGGCGCAGGAGCGCCGGGTGAAAGTGCTGGTCCTTCCGGAACTGGTGATGTCTGCCTACACCTGCGGCGATCTGTTCTGGCAGAAGCCGCTGCTGGAGGAGAGCAGAAAACAGCTGGGAGAGCTTCTTTGTGAGACGGCGGACATTTCCATGGTCATTGTGGCCGGGGCGCCGCTGGTTGTTCATCAGAAGCTCTATAACTGTGCGGTTTTTATGTATAAAGGACGGATTCTCGGCGTGGTGCCGAAGCATTATCTGCCTAATTATTCGGAGTTTTATGAGGCGAGACATTTCACACCGGGTAAGAGAGAGGTGGAGATGATCCGTCTGCTGGGGCAGGAAGTGCCTTTTGGGATGAACATTTTATTCTGCTGTGAGAATATGGAGAATCTGGTGCTGGCGGCGGAAATCTGCGAGGATCTGTGGGTGCCGCTGCCGCCGTCCACCTTCCACGCTCTGGCCGGTGCCACAGTCATCTGCAATCCTTCTGCCAGCGATGAGACCACCACAAAGGACGCGTACCGCCGGGAACTGGTCAGCTCCCAGTCGGCAAGGCTGGTATGTGCTTACATTTATTCCTCCGCAGGAGAGGGCGAGTCCACCCAGGACCTGGTATACAGCGGACACAATATGATTACCGAGTACGGAACGGTGCTGGCGGAATCAGAACGGTTCGAGAATCATTATACGGAGGCGGAGATTGATCTGGAGCGGCTGGCGGCGGACCGCCGGAAGACGTCCACCTTTGTGACCGGCGATGGGGGACAGTCTTATCATAAAGTATATTTTACGCTGGAAGAGGAAGAGACGGAGCTGAACCGGTATTTTTCCCGGACGCCGTTTATTCCTTCCAATAAAGAAGACCGGGATAAACGCTGCGACGAGATCCTGACCATTCAGGCCATGGGCCTTAAGAAACGTCTGGCCCACACCGGATGCCGGCATGCGGTCATCGGTATCAGCGGCGGTCTGGATTCCACTCTGGCGGTGCTGGTGACGGCGAGGGCTTTTGATATGCTGAATCTGCCGAGAGCGGGCATCATCTGTGTGACCATGCCGTGCTTCGGAACCACGGACCGCACTTATTCCAATGCCGTGACTCTCACCGAAAAACTGGGCGCTTCCCTGCGGGAAATCCGGATCAACCGGGCGGTGGAACAGCATTTTTCAGATATCGGCCATGATCCGGAGGTCCATGATGTCACCTATGAGAACTCCCAGGCCAGGGAGCGGACACAGATTCTCATGGATATTGCCAATCAGGAAAACGGCATGGTCATCGGAACCGGGGATATGTCTGAACTGGCCCTCGGCTGGGCCACTTACAACGGCGACCACATGTCCATGTATGCGGTGAATTGTTCGGTGCCAAAGACACTGGTGCGTCATCTGGTGCGTTACTATGCCGATACCACCGGAGAGGAAGAACTGCGGAAGGTACTGCTGGATGTGCTGGATACGCCGGTGAGTCCGGAGCTTCTGCCGCCGGTGGACGGGGTGATCTCCCAGAAGACAGAAGACCTGGTGGGACCTTACGAGCTCCATGACTTTTATCTGTATTATATGCTTCGTTTCGGTTTTGGCCCGTCCAAAATCTTCCGCCTGGCAAAGAAAGCGTTCGGCGCAGATTATGAGGACGCTGTTATTTACAAATGGCTCCGGACTTTCTGCTGGAGATTCTTTGCCCAGCATTTCAAACGCTCCTGCCTGCCGGACGGACCGAAAGTCGGTTCCATCGCCGTCTCACCGAGAGGCGACCTGCGGATGCCGAGCGACGCAAGTCCGGCTGTTTGGATGGCGGAGCTTGACAGAATGAAAGAAGAACTGGGACTGGAATAAAGCACGTTTCCGGGGAAAAGCGCCAAAGGTGCAGTGTATATTTGGGACGGACGCCGAAGCGCTGTCTGGCATGGAATATTGAAGCGGCAGTGCCAGAAAATGGCGCAGCGTCAGGACTGCGCCTTTTGGAGAGCATTTTTGATGGCCTGCTGCAGGATGAGTCCGGTGTATTTGTTCTCGGAGTCCAGCTGCAGGTCGTCGATGGAAGAAATGCTGTCCAGCTGTTCGTTGATGCTTTCCAGGGAAGGTTCCAGCAGCGGATACATGGCGGTGACGCTTTCCGACAGATTATTTAAGCTTACGGAGGTAATATGGTCTTCATCAACGGACACGGCCACATCCAGGGCGGTATCTCCCAGGGTTATGGTTGAAGTATAGACGCCCGGGGTGTAGACGCCGGCGCTGGTGCTCACATTTTTTTCCTCCGGAGCGAACATGAAAATGAGCAGGAGAATGAGAATAATAGCAAGACAGATGAACAGTGCCGTGTAAATCAGTTCTTTTGCTTTTACCACAATAATTTTTGTTTTTGCACTCAAAAAAAACAGTCCTTCCGATACATAATTTTAATAAATTCTATTCTGCCAAAGGGGATTTATGACTATTTTATTTAACAGGAAACTTCGTTTTCCCTTAAATAAAACGCCCAGCGAAGATTGCACTGTGGCGGATGGGAAAATGTCGCTGGAGCGGCCTGCCGCAGGCGGAGAATCCTGCTTTGCAGGATCCTTTTTATGGAGGAGAGAAGGACGGCTCCCCTGTTTTTCGGGGAAGGAGGCATTATGGAACAAAGACAGACATTTCCGGAAGTATTTCCGGATTATACGATACCCGACAATTTAAAATTTGTACTTTCCAATACCATTGTCACAAAGGTGGTGATGAAACAGAGCACCAACGAACTCATTGTACACACCAAAAGTGAGCATATCATGGGAAAGAAGCTGGTCAACAAGATTGCCTATGATCTGAAAAATGCGCTGTTTCGGGGCACTTCGGTGTTTCTCACCATCGATGACACGTATGAGCTGTCTCCGGTATATACCCTGGAACAGCTGACAAAAGATTACTGGGACAGTATTCTCTATGAAGTCCACCGGATGGGACAGGTGGAGTACAGCCTGTTTCTGCGCTGCGAGTGGGGCTTTGAGGAAAATATCATGACCATCCTTCTGGAGGATTCTTTCCTGGCAAGAAATAAATCGGCAAAGCTTAAAAAGTATCTGGAAGAAATGTATGCCCATCGGTTCGGCAAAGAGATACAGGTGGGATTTGATTTTACCGATGACGCCAAACAGGCCTTTTATAAGGCGAGAAATCACAAGCTGAACCTTGAGGTGGGCATGGTGATGGAGCAGATTGAAAAAGCCGAGGCGGAGAGAGGCGGCCAGAAAAACGCGGAGGACGGACAGGAGAAAGAGGGCGGCCAGAAGCCGGCTAAGAAGACCAGCACGTATTCTGCTAATTTCTTTGAAGAGCGGGCCAGAAGAAAAGAATTCGGCGGCTATGCCAAGAGGCAGAAAGACCCGGATATCATCTATGGAAGAAACTGCGATGGGGAAGTCATGCCCATCGAGGAGATTGTGGACGAGATTGGCGAGACGGTGATCCGGGGACAGATCATCGGCATTGATATCCGTGAAATCCGTCAGGAGAGAAGTATCGTCAGCTTCCGGATCACGGATTTCACCGATACCATTGTGGGAAAGGTATTTTTGAAAAATGCACAGCTGCCGGATTTCCTGGATGAGTTTCAGAAGGGAAAGTTCTATAAAGTGAAGGGAATGCCCCGGATGGATACCTTCGAGCATGACATTACCATGTCTTCCATATCCGGTATCAAACCGATTCCCGACTTTCGGACGAAACGAATGGATAAGAGTCTCGAAAAGCGGGTGGAACTGCATCTCCATACGGTCATGAGCGATCTGGACAGCGTGGTGGATATCAAAAAGGTCATTCAGACGGCCAAGGAATGGGGGCATCCGGCCCTGGCCATCACGGACCACGGAGTACTGCAGGCATTTCCTATTGCCAATCACTGTATCACCATGGAAGAACCGTTCAAGGTGATTTACGGGGTGGAAGGTTATTTTGTGGACGATCTGAAGAAGCTGGTCACCAACGCCCGGGGGCAGACCCTCGATGACAGCTTTGTGGTTTTTGACCTGGAGACCACCGGATTCAGTCCGGTTCACGACGCCATCATTGAGATTGGCGCGGTGAAAGTGTCCGGCGGCGAGATCGTGGATCATTACAGTGTGTTCGTCAATCCGAAACGGCCGATTCCTCTGCGGATCACAGAGCTGACCAGTATTGACGACGCCATGGTGGCGGGAGCGGAAGATATCGAAACCATTCTGCCGGAATTTTTAGCTTTCTGTGAAGGATGTTCCCTGGTGGCCCATAATGCGGAGTTCGATGTGAGCTTCATCGAGGCCAACGCCGACCGGCTGGGCTGCGAGCATGATTTCACCGTGCTGGATACGGTGCAGATGGCGAGACTTCTTCTGCCGGGACTGAACCGGTTTAAGCTCAATACGGTCTGTAAGCATCTGGGCATCAAGCAGGAACACCATCATCGGGCTGTGGATGACGCCCGGGTGACGGCGGAAGTTTTCCTCCGTTTTGTGGAGATGTTAAAGGAGCAGGATGTCCATACCCTGGAAGAGCTCAACAGCATGGGAAGCACCTCGGCGGATCTCATCAAAAAGGCCGCCACCTATCACGGCATCATCCTGGTGAAAAATAATGTGGGGCGGGTGAACCTGAACCGTCTGGTGTCCGCTTCCCATCTGGATTATTTCAACCGGCGGCCGAGGATGCCGAAAAGCCTCATTGAAAAGTACCGGGAGGGTCTGATCCTGGGTTCCGCCTGCGAGGCCGGAGAGCTGTTTCAGGCCATCATCCGCGGTAAAAGCGAAGAGGAAATCGCCCGGATCGTAAACTTTTATGACTATTTGGAGATCCAGCCCATCGGCAACAACGCGTTTATGCTGGAGAGTGATAAATATGACGCCAAAACTGTGGAAGATCTGCAGAATTATAACAGAAAGATCGTGGAATTGGGAGAACAGTATCATAAGCCGGTGGTCGCCACCTGCGACGTACATTTCCTGAATCCCGAAGACGAACAGTACCGGCGGATCCTCATGGCGGGAAAAGGATTTGCCGACGCCGATAATCAGGCGCCCCTTTATTTCCGCACCACCGAGGAGATGCTCGAGGAGTTCTCTTATCTGGGTGAACAGAAGGCGAGAGAGGTGGTCATCACCAACACCAACAAGATTGCCGATATGATCGAGAAGATTTCTCCGGTGCATCCGGATAAATGTCCTCCGGTCATCCCGAATTCCGATAAGGAGCTGACGGATATCTGTTACAACAGGGCCCATGAGATATACGGGCCGGAACTGCCGGAGATTGTAAAGGAACGTCTGGACAGGGAGCTTACATCCATCATCTCCAACGGATTTGCCGTCATGTACATCATTGCCCAGAAACTGGTAAAGGATTCCAACGATCACGGTTATCTGGTCGGCTCCCGGGGGTCTGTCGGTTCCTCCTTCGTGGCGACCATGTCAGGGATCACGGAGGTAAATCCTCTGTCGGCTCACTACATTTGCCCGAAATGCCATTTTGTGGACTTTGACTCGGAGTATGTAAAGCCTTATACCATGAAAGGTATGTCCGGCTGCGACATGCCCGACCGGGACTGCCCGGTCTGCGGCACGAAGCTGTTAAAAGAGGGCCATGATATTCCGTTCGAGACCTTCCTGGGATTCAAGGGCAATAAAGAGCCGGATATCGACCTGAACTTCTCAGGAGAGTACCAGGCCAAGGCCCACAAATACGTGGAGGTCATCTTCGGGGAAGGCTCCGCTTTCCGTGCCGGAACCATCGGTACCCTGGCGGAGAAGACGGCTTACGGTTATGTGATGAAGTATTTTGAGGAGCGGGGCATCCATAAACGCCGCTGCGAGATGGAACGTCTGGCGGAAGGCTGTACCGGCGTCAAGAGAACCACCGGACAGCACCCGGGCGGAATCATCGTCGTGCCTCATGAGCATGAAATCTATGATTTCACTGCCATCCAGCATCCGGCCAACGATGTGAACACGGATATCATCACCACCCATTTTGAGTATCATTCCATTGACCACAACCTGCTGAAGCTTGATATTCTCGGACACGATGATCCCACCATGATCCGGCGGCTGGAGGATCTGACCGGCATTGACGCCAAGACGATTCCTCTCGATGACAAAGACGTCATGGAGCTGTTTCATGGTACGGAGATTCTGGGCATCACACCGGAGGATATCGGCGGCGTGGAGATGGGATCTCTGGGTGTGCCGGAGTTTGGTACGGATTTCGTTATGCAGATGTTAAAAGATACGAATCCCCAGTGCTTCTCCGATCTGGTGCGTATTTCCGGTCTGTCCCACGGAACGGACGTGTGGCTGGGCAACGCCCAGACCCTCATTGAGAGCGGTCAGGCGGAGATTTCCACGGCCATCTGTTGTCGTGACGATATCATGACCTACCTGATCAACATGGGACTGGATAAGGAAGAGTCCTTCACCATCATGGAATCCGTCCGGAAGGGCAAGGGATTGAAAGATGAGTGGGTGGAGACCATGCTTGCCCACGGGGTGCCGGAATGGTACATCGGTTCCTGCCGCAAGATCAAATACATGTTTCCGAAGGCCCATGCCGCCGCCTATGTTATGATGGGATGGCGGGTGGCCTGGTTTAAGGTCCACAAACCGCTGGCTTACTACGCCGCGTATTTCAGCATCCGCGCCTCGGCTTTCTCCTACGAGATCATGTGCCGGGGACGGGCCATCCTGGAGCAATATCTCAATGAGCTTACCTCCATGCCGAAAGAGCAGCAGACCAAGAAAGATCAGGATACCATCCGGGACGGACGTATCGCCCAGGAAATGTACGCCCGGGGCTTCGAGTTCATGCCGATCGATATCTACAGGGCCAAAGCCAGAGACTGCCAGATCATTGACGGGAAGATCATGCCGCCTCTGTCCAGCGTCGAAGGTCTCGGAGACAAAGCCTGCGAGCAGGTGGAGGAAGCGGCCAAACACGGGCCGTTTACTTCCCTGGACAACTTCCGGGAACAGGCCAAGGTCAGCAAGACCAACGTGGATAAGATGGTGGAACTGGGCATCCTGACCGGACTGCCGGAAAGCGACCAGCTTTCACTGGCGGATTTTCTGGCTGTATAATGGGATTTGTAAAGGTAGCTGCAACTTTTCCATAAACAGACAATGACGTAAGAACACATACGGGTTCGCCCGTCTCGACCCTCACTCGGACTGTTGAAGGATAAATGACATCAGGCGATTTCGCCAGTCCTCCCTCACAGCTCGCGGCCGAAGACCCTATGTGTCCTGAACGTCATTTGTATATTAGAAAACGATATTGTTTCCACCTTTACAACAATCCGGGCTACTGTGGCGAGGCAGCGGGAGATGAGAAAACGAAGAGCAAGCCATCCGGGTATCTGCCACTTGCACAGACATTGTTATAGATTTTAAAATCAGAGTGTCCCGTATGCTGCTATGGCTAACTGTCTTGCCAACGTAGCAGAGGGTTCTTGTAAATTTCCATGCACGTAGACTGCATTTGGAGAAGACAAGGCATTGATATGGTTTGACGACGACTGTGAGTGCAGGCGTGGCGGGCAGTTGTAAAAAGAAGGTTTGTTAGCAGCCTGCCGAAGTGGAGGAGGAGACTTCCCTGACTGCGTTTTTCTAGGTTATATATAAAGCCGCAAATCCCGTCTGCGTATCTGTACCCGGATTATCTCAAAACCGATAGGTTAAAATCGACAAATCCCCCAATTCATGATAAGATGTTACCATGGCTGAAAATGCAGTGCGCCCGGTGGTGAATTGCATTTTCAGAAATGGTAAAAAATATAATGGGCGTGCCGGTGCGGTTTTCGTAAGAGAAGGACATCGGGGAAAACAGGAACGCCCGGAAAGGAAAGATTATGGCATATATTAAAAATGCGGACATACAGGGAAATGCCTGGGTAGCGGAAGGTGCGGTTGTAATTGGAAATGTGACAGTTGGTGATGAGAGTTCCGTCTGGTACAATGCGGTGATCCGGGGGGATATGGCTCCTATCGTCATCGGCTGCGGTTCCAATGTGCAGGATGGAGTGGTCATTCATGCGGACAAAGATTTCCCGTGTAAAGTGGGAAACAGTGTTACCATCGGTCATAATGCGATCATTCACGGCTGCACCATCGGCCACAATACGGTGATTGGAATGGGAGCCATCGTCATGAACGGCGCTAAAGTCGGTGAGGACTGCATCATCGGCGCGGGCAGTCTTGTGACAGAAGGCACAGAGATTCCGGACGGAATGCTGGCGTTTGGTTCCCCTGCCAGAGTGATCCGTCCTCTGACGGAGGAGGAAAAGAAACACAATGAGACCAGCGCGCTCACTTATATGCTGACAAAGAATCTGCAGCAGTAGGAAGCGCTGACAGACCGGCGCCGCCGCAGGAAAACCGGGGCCGGCGCTGATGTGGAAGGGAGAAAATACATGTCGAAGAGCATTATAGACATTGAAGAAAATGCGGCACCGTCTGGTGGAAAGTGGAGAAAAGGAAAGCGGTATCAGGGTTATGATCTGGGAAAAACTCTGGAAAAACGTTCCCAAAGACCGTGGTTTTGGAAGATACTTGGGATCAGTCTTCTGCTGACAGCGGTGATTATCCTTGCCGTCTGGGGATTTGTTTTCCGGAGCAATCAGAAAATGACCAGCTATATTTCCGAGATCAATAGTGCTAACACCATGGAGTCACTGCTGGACGGTCATGAGAATGTGCTGATTACCGTGAATTATTCACATCTGACCAATGAAGATGATTATAAAACCGCCCGTTTTGTGAGAAAGACCAACAATGGAGATTATTATTCTTATTACAAAACGGAAGGTATGGAAGAAGATTACAAAGAAGTTATCCGCAATAAACAGCTGTATCGTTATGACGGCAACTTTGTATATTATTACGGACTGCTGGGAGACGATTACGAGAATGTCTGTGTTTCAGAGATTGAGGGCGAAGTTTTCCAGATGAATGACGGATTAAAAATCACCAGTGAGCAGGAGAGCGGAGACTTCCTGAAGATTGAGGCAACCTATGATGTCTCTGAGGGAGACGCTTACACCACAAGATATGGTTTTAATGCCGGAGACCAGATCGTGCAGACTTTGACGGTGGATAAAGATACCATGGCTGTTCTGACTGCTGTGGAGACTTGCAACGGAGAAGAGTTCTACAGCTATACGGTGGAATTTGACGGAGAGAATAAGAATCCGGAATTTTACCAGAATATCAAGGATGAGGCCACAGACAGAGAATGTACTGTCTATTACGATTATGAAGGAAACGATGAGAAAACGTACACCTTTGACATCCCGAGCGGCGTATATTTTAATGTGCTGAGCCACGATGGATATACCGTTTATTCGGATGAAGACTGTGAGAATGAATTCACAGAATACCAGATGCAGGTGCAGAATCCGGAGACGGATATTACCCTGTATGTCAAAAAGAATGAAGAATAGACCATGATGAAGACAAGAAGATTATTTTATGAAAATGTATATCAAAAAGACTTTGAGGCAGAGGTTCTTTTTTGCGGAGAAGATGAAGCGGGAACTTATGTGATACTCGACCAGACCGTGTTCTATCCGGAAGGCGGTGGTCAGCCGGCGGACAGGGGCGTGCTGTGCCCGGAACATGACGGCGGGGTCCATGAAACATGTGAAAACCGGCCAGAGAGTGCAGCCGGCGCCGCCGCCACGAGCGGAGAGCCGGAATCCAGCGGTTCGTTATCAATGAAAAGAAGCGGACAAATTTCTGTCCTGGATGTTCAGTATGCAGGAGAGAGTGGGGAAGATATCCGCCACTATGTGGATCAGCCGTTATCTGCCGGAACAAAGGTTCACGGTTTTATCGACTGGGAGCGCCGGTTTGATCTGATGCAGCAGCATTCCGGCGAGCATATCGTGAGCGGTTGTGTTCATAAAAAGTATGGCTATGATAATGTGGGATTTCATATGGGCGAAGATGTGATCACCATAGACTTTAACGGTCTTTTAGATGAAGTGCAGCTTTTGCAGGTGGAGAAAGAAGTCAATGATTACATCTGGGAGAACCGGCCGGCCAGAATATTTTTTCCGGATGCGGAAGAAAGAAAACGGCTGCCTTTCCGAAGCAAAAAGGAGCTGACCGGAGAAGTCCGCCTGGTGGAATTTCCGGGAGGCGATCTCTGCGCTTGCTGCGGCCTTCATGTGGAGGCTGCCGGAGAGATCGGTCTGGTGAAACTGCTGTCGGTGAAACATTTCCGGGAGGGCGTCCGGGTGGAGATGGTATCCGGAAAACGGGCGCTCCGGCTGCTGCACCAGCATCTGGAGGCCAATAGCCGTGTTGCGGTGGAACTTTCCGTAAAACCGGATCAGACTCCGGAAGCAGTCCGCCATCTGCAGGATGAAATCTATGCGCTCAAGGGACAGATCGCGTCCCTTCGTCAGGAACAGTTTGCCATGCGGGCCAGTCAGTGCAGAGGTAAAGGCAGCGTACTTGTGCTGGAGCAGAATCTGGATGCCGCAGAGGTCCGTAAAGAAGCGGATGCTGTTCTCGATACCTGCGGCGGAATCTGTGTGGTCATCTCGCTGGAGGAGCCGCGGTCAGAGAAACAAAAAGACGGGAATAATGGCGCCGGAGGAAAGTACGCCATCGGACAGCGGGACGGAGACGTCCGGGAGCTGGTCAAAGAAATGAACGGGGCGCTTTCAGGAAAAGGCGGCGGGAAGCCATTTTTCGCCCAGGGATCTCTGCAGGCGGAAAAGAAAGATATCGTAGACTTTTTTACCCGGAAAGGCTTTATGATCGTGTAAAAGGTCGGAGAACCACAGATTTTGCAGATTTTCGAAGATTTTTCATTGTTCTTTAATCAAAGTGTAAGAAAGAAGTTATTTACTTTACCGTAATTATGGGGTAAGATTTAACATAGTTTCGTGAGAAATTGTTATCAATATAGAAAATTCACAGAAAGAAGGGGTTAAGATGCATTTTAATAAAATGAAACGCTGGGGTGCGGTGCTGCTGGCCGGAACCATGGCCTTTTCACTGATGGGCTGCGGCAGCAAGAAGAGTGACCAGCAGGATAATGCAGAGCCGACGGAGGCATCCACGGAGGATACGACAGAGGAGAAGGATGCGGATTCGGAAGATTTTGTGGATGGAAATGTCACGTTGCCATCTGATTTTGGAGATATGATTTATCCGCTGACAGCATTGATGGTAGAATCGTATTCCAAGGAGCTTCCATATTATAACGAAGATTCCACGGAAGATGAGGCGGATTCTTTCTGGTTCTCCATGGCTGTGCTGACATCTCTTATGAATGATTTTGTGAAGGATGTCACCGTGGATACAGACAGTGACTATCTGTATATTGATGAGGATACCACAGATATGTATGCTTCGGCTCTCTATGACGCTTATGCGCAGGGCAATCTGGAGTTTCCGGAATTGGCAGAG
The DNA here is from genome assembly GCF_002161065.1 of Eubacterium sp. An11. GTDB lineage: Bacteria > Bacillota > Clostridia > Lachnospirales > Lachnospiraceae > Anaerobutyricum > Anaerobutyricum faecale. The sequence continues at coordinate 29,545 of NZ_NFLV01000035.1, forward strand.
GATGACACGTATGCTGTATACAATGAGGATGACAGTACCTATGGATTCCTCTCCGGCGGCATCGGCTCTCTGGAAGCTTACATCACAGACTGCCAGGCAGAAGGTGATGAATATGTCCTGACCACAGAGCTTCGTGATTCGGATTCCGGTGATGAAGTCTGCGGTACCTATAAGATTACCATCGTGCCGACTTCCTATGAAGGAGAGGACAATGCATTTGCCTATGCGGTATCGGATTTTGAAGAGACAGAAGCAGACAGTGACGGAGTGGATTTCTCAGAAAGAGATACGGAGGAATACGAAGGCACTACCGGTGACGAGACCACCACAGAAGAGTCGACGGATGAGACGGACGAGACCGACGCCACCACAGAAGAGGACGGAGCATCTGCTTCCACGGAAGAAGATGCGATCTCCGAGGACGATGCGCTGGCTTTGGCACAGGAATATTACGGAGACGATGCGGAATACAGCTTTAAGAAGATTGTCACCATCGGTGATTATGAATACTATGATTTTTCAGTAGACGGCGACAGCGTATCTTCCACGGACGTTCTGGTATCCACTGACGGGGAAAATGTCCTTGGCGGTGTGCAGAACGATGACGGAACCTGGTCCTTCGATCAGTAGACCTACGGGATGTGTCAGCCTGTATTTTCCGTACGCAGCTGAAATGTTTTGAGATTTTATAGGAAATGTATAAAAGAAAGCAGCCTTTGATTTTTCCGGCTGCCAGAAGTCAGATACAGAATCCGATTTTTGGCAGCGCTCAATGCAGGAAGGATCAGAGGCTGTTTTTATTCGCCGTAAAAATGGAATCCTTCTTTCCGCTGTTTTGCCCGCAGGTTCCGGCGCATTTCCGCCCGCTCCCATTCCTTCCGGTCCTCTTCGGTCTCAAGGATCAGGCGTGGCAGCGTGGCAGGCTTGTTATCCTCACCGAGACCGATTTCTGTCAGGAAGGCCCGGTTGATCAGATCTCTCTTTCCATCGGTGTGTTCCACATAAGTCTCCACCTTCACTTCCATGGACGTGTTTCCCACATGGGTGACCCTTCCGATGATCACGATCACGTCCCGTTGAAAAGCCCCCTGCAGAAAACGAAGATTGTCCACTGACGCCGTTGTCACATTCATCTGAGAATGCCGTTTAGCCACCAGGGCGGCCACCTCATCGATCCACTGCATCAGCACGCCTCCAAAGAGTCGGCCCGCATCATTTAAGTCCGCCGGACGGATAATGTGTACCGTTTCCACCTTGGATTCTGCCACTGTTTTTGCACGAAATTCCATAAAGATACCTCTCTCATCTGTAAATTTTATTTTCTTAATCATCATAACATTTCCTGATATATTATGCCAGCAGAATACCGGAAACGGCGAAAGAAAATGAAAACCGGCGCACAGTCTCCCGGAATAGGATCTGTCACCATCGGGATTTCCGGGCATATTTTATTTCATAGGAAATTGCATTCCTATGAAATAAAAAACGCTCCGCGAGGATCGCACTGCGGCGGATAGGAAGATGCCGCTTTCGCGACCCGCCACAGGCGGAGAATCCTGCTTTGCAGGATTCTTTCTTGTAAATAAATTTGTGATGCCGGGGGAGATTTATGGAGGCAATGGATTCCCGTTCAGGAAAAGAGAAAAAGAAAGGGGCCCGTGAGTCTGGTGTGCTACCCGTCAAGTAGACAATGAAAAAAATAAAATTTTTGTGTTGCCCGGTTTGTACCGGGCAATATTTTTATGCGGCTAATAACCGTTCATGAAATTCAAACGGTGTTAAT
>NZ_NFLV01000036.1 GCF_002161065.1 Eubacterium sp. An11
CCGGCCTTCTGAATTTCTTTGGAACTACAGATGAAATTCAGGAGGAATCAACATATGAATGAAAAACATACCTATTCGGGAGATCGGACAAAGAACCATTTTACGGCATACTTACTGGAGTTTATCAAAGGGCGCAGGAGCAGTTACCTGGATAAAAAGATCCGGACGGAGAAGGACTCCTTCTTAATGGAGGAAATTACGGAGATTGAAGAACGGATCACGTTTGAAGAAATGAGGGAGAACCAGGAACGGGAACGGATTCTGCTCAAAGAGGCTGCAGGTGAGTTCCCGGAGTGGGACGAACTCTCAGATGAAAAACTTGTGAAATCGATGCTGTTGCTCAATGAGAAAGAACGGAAGCTGATCTATCTTCATGTATTTGAGGAGCGCTCATTTAAAAAGATTGGCGAGATGACCGGGATGACAGCAGAGCGATGCAAGGATGCGTACTTCTATGCAATCCGTAAAATACGCAAAAGATTGGGGGATAAATAAGATGAGCTTTGATGAATTATTATTCCGGGCAAAAGCTGGGGACATGGATGCGAAGGCAGAAATCTTTGCAATGTACAGGCCGCTGTTGATTAAGTATTCATTGGTGAACAGAAGATTTGATGAAGATCTGTACCAGGAGCTGGCAGTGGAGCTGATGAAGTGCATCCGGTATTTCCGGGATGTGGAGTAATTAAGAAGGGACCGGACGGCGTAAGCTGCCCGGTCTTCATAATAATGAAGAAAATGCGATCAAAAACGATACATTTTTTCGAGCTATTTTACGATGACTTAATCTTTAGAACAGGTGGTACTAACTCTTTTCTAAATTTCTCAGTCGCCGGTATTCTAGCGGCGACAATCCATACTGTTTTTTGAATACAGCTGCAAATTTCCCTTGATTGGAGTAGCCAACCTGGCTTGCGTACCATAAATTGATACAATGCACCCAAATTGCGTGAATGGGTGCATTTCAAATTTACCTATAAAGTTCTTGTTTTCGCTCCTGCGGTTGGCAGGGGCCTTTTTTAATGGCAAAAGAAAAGCACATCTTTCCCGTTGTGGGAGCGATGTGCTTCAAATGGCATCCATCAGTTCAAGAAGGATTTGCTTTTGCCTATCTGTCAGGGTACTCCATTTTGAAAAGAGTTTCTGTTGCTCTTCGGTCAATTGCGCTTCTTCACCCTCGGCAAAGAACTGAGTCAGAGTGATACCAAATGCCCTGCAAACTGCCTCCAGAGTTGGCAGCGTTGGTGCGTTATTTCTATTGAACATATTTGTGACAGTAGAATGGGAAAGCTTGGCTTCCTTTGCCAGACGGTAGTCTGTCCATTTCCGTTCTTCCATCAATTCTCTGATTCGTTTCTGCGTATCCATATCACCACCTACCTATCTGTATCTATTCTAAGTCCCAGAATGGTGGTATAATAGTCACAATCGTGCGAGCTGTGAAATCAGCGTAGCTGATTTCCCCTGGCGAGCGGAGAAAACTCTGCAAGCCTTGGTAAGCTGATAACAATACAGTAGGAAAATCCTATCAGGTAAGGTCTAGCCAACCGCCTGTACCGAGTCCTTGGAGCCGAAGCGGTAACGTCAGGCTTAAGCGTAGGACAGGGAGCAGCAGAGCCGAAACGAAAGTGAAGTGATTGAGCTGGGAAATTATTATGAGGTTGGATATGGTCGATGTGATGATTGACACAGCAGACAACACTGCCAAGACCGGTATGGCGAGGTCATGGCGGCATCCCCCAGTCTGAGAGCTTGGCGAGGCTGATGATAAGTATGTTATCGGAACAGCTGAGATCCTGTCATTTCCTCTGAAAGAGGTATGGAAACCAAAACAAAGAAATGCGTCAGGAATCCAAAGGAATGGCAGGAAGTCCGACACAGCCATAGTATCGTAGAAGTCTGTGAAAGCAGATGGAGAAAAGGGCTGTGCACTTTATAGCTTCAAGTGATAAGAACTGTGCAGACGAAAGAGAGCTGATGAACATGGTGAACGAGTTGCTTGGAATACAGTACAATATCGCGAAAGCGAACAGAACTGACAGAAAGGTTCAAAATCTTGCGTCATATATCAATGAGGACACTTTGAAAGCAATCCATAAAACGATGGATAAAAGAAAAGCGTATGGAATTGATAAAGTGACAAAAGAAGATTATGAACGGAGTCTGGAGGAAAATCTGGCGAATCTTGTAAAGCGGATGAAAAGCGGAAGCTACCGTCCGAAACCAATAAGACGAGTCTATATTCCGAAAGAAACAAAAGGCAAAATGAGACCGCTGGGAATTTCCTGCTATGAGGATAAGCTGGTGGAAAATGCGATTGCACAGATACTGGAGTAGATTTATGAACCGAAGTTTTATAATGAGAGCTTTGGGTTTCGCCCAAACAGGAACTGTCATCAGGCAGTAAGGGAAATCATAGAGATGGTACAGTATCGGAAGACGAATTATGTGGTAGAAGCAGATATCAGAGGGTTCTTTGATAATGTAGACCACGGATGGCTGATGAAGATGCTGTCACATGACATAGCTGACAAGAGATTTCCTGAGATAATCGAGAAATTCCTGAAAGCGGGAATCATGGAAAACGGCAAATTTCTGGACAGCGAACGGGGAACCCCACAGGGAAACGGAGCCAGTCCAATACTTGCAAATGTCTATCTGCATTATGTACTGGATAACTGGTTTGATGTAATCGTAAAGAGACAGTGCAAGGGCGAATGCTATCTAATTCGTTATTGTGATGATTTTGTCTGCTGTTTTCAGAGTCAATATGAAGCGGAAGTATTCAAGCAGAGGCTAGAAGAACGCTTCAGGAAATATGGACTGGAACTGGCGGAAGAAAAGACGAAGATTTTAGAATTCGGGAGGTTTGCCAGGCGGAACCGAAAAACAAGAGGGGAAAGAAAACCAGATACCTTTGACTTTCTTGGTTTCACGTTTTATTGCGGAATGGACGGAAAGAAGGAGTTTTTCCGTTGTAGGGTAAAGACCAGCAAGAAGAAATTCCGCAGCAAGATTAAGGCGATAAAAGAATGGATCAAGACCCATAGAACAATGGCATTGGAACAGATATTTAAAACGGTCAATGCAAAACTACGAGGACACTATCAGTATTATGGGGTGACCGACAATACGAGGGAAGTGAAAAAATTCTTGATGCAGACAAAATGGCTATTGTTCAAGTGGCTCAATCGGAGAAGCCAGAGAAGAAGTTATACTCTGGATACGTTCTTTAATGGGTTACTCAGGACATTTCCATTGCTTGAACCAAGTATTAAGGTGAGTTTGTTTTATAGATAGAGTACGAAATATAGAGTGAAAAGCCGTATGCGTTAATAGCGCACGTACGGTTTTGTGTAGGGATATGGGGAGTAATCCCCATATCTACTAAAGGGTAGCTATCATACTTCCTAAAAGGGACTTATACAGTTATAGTATTGTAGATGATGGAAATGCTATTCACAAAAGACTGGAGGTAGAATAATGCAGGAGCATATTTTTGAAAGAATGGCAAGAGAGCGAAACATTTCAGTTGAGGAAATGCGGGCAATAATTTCCGATAGAATTGAAAAGGGGTGGAATGATAAAGATCCGGTCAAACGGGAGCAATGGAGAAAAATTCCCTGTGCTGGAGAGATACCAACACCGGATGAATGGTTGAGCTATGTGATAAAGAAGATAAAAGATGATGGTCAAGGGAACTTATTAAGGAAATACTTAGTTTGGTAGTTACATTTGAATGCCATACACCAGATTGGAGAGGTGGGACAGCTCATGCAGAGCGTGGCTGTCAGCGGAAGCGTATGTCGGCGCTCTCAGATATTCCGGCTTTGCGCCAATGAAGTCGCCTACTGCTGTCACCAGCTGCTTGCGGCGTACACCTGTCACATTATAGGCGGCCTTGATGCCTTCCGGTTCATTTCCCTCCGTTGCAAGTCTGCTGGGATCTTTTGCCGGGATTTCACCGTCCTGCGGGTTGTCCTCCGGTGCGGCCTCTGTTTCCGGCTCGGTAGTCTCCACAGCCATAACCTCTGCGCTTTCCTGCGAGGCGGCTTTGGCTGCGGCCTTCGCCGCCCGGCTTACTCTGGTGCGGGCCTCCGGGAATACCTCCGGCAGTACGCCTTCCTCATAGTGGATTTCAAAGGTGATCTTCCCGTCCATGTGTACGTTGAAATGGAAGTCGGTCATTTCCACCTCTTTGAGCATATCCGGCAGCTCAATATTCTTGTATCGTTTTACTTCCTCGCCGTTTACCATAAGGCAAACCGGAACCGCGTCTCTCAGTTTCGCTGTGATTTTTCCTGTTTTCATTATCATTTCCACCTTTCATTTTTCTGCTTGGGCTTGTGCCTCGTGTGAGTCACAGCTTACACACCACGGGTGGAAATGCAAGGCTTTTCAAATAGAAAGTTTAATCATTTTTAGAAATTAAAGCGAATGGACGCCATGCTACCCCGCATGATGGAGACGGCGGGCGTCACCGAGGAACTGAAAGCCCTCGACCCCATGCGCTGGGTGGGCTGATGAACATGATGAAAGCGCAAGCGGAGGAAATTATACAATCCGAGTTGATAATTCAATAATAGGGTGAACGCCAGAGATTGTTCTCTGGCGCTCATTTCTACTTTCGTTGTGAGACTTTTCTATACTCCAATGGCAATAAGCCCGTACTCTTCCGAAATAACTCTGCGAATCTACTCGCGCTTGTATATCCAACGCTTTGTGCGACTTGACCAATAGATAAATCTGTTTTCGCTAAAAGGGTTTCTGCCTGACTCATTCGCCGTTGCTGTATGTATTCTGTAATTGTGCATCCATGATATTCTTTGAAAGCTGTCTGAAGTTTTCTGGCACTCATGCAAGATATACGCACGATCTGTTCTAAAGGAATATCCTGAATACAGTGATCGTTGAGATACAGTGTTAGGTTTTCTAATTGCTGAACATCCTGAACGGATAGTTTTTTTCGGACTTCTTTTCTTTGCTGTTGTAAGCGGCTCCATTCTACAATAAGTGAGATAGCTTCGGCCACTTTCCCTTCATAAAACAAGCCCGCAGAAATGCCGCTGCCTTTGTATGCCTCTACTTGTTTTAATAGGCGGGACATTTCAGGAAAATCCGCTGTCTGTCCAACGGCTTCAAATGCTTTGAGAGGATTTGCATATTCATCAGGATACTGCTCTTTTAAGTAATCCTCATAATAAGCAGGCATTATTTCAATTCCAACAGTACGGATCGGAATTTTTTTATGTATGAGAACTTTGTATGTGGAATAGCCGCCAATAAAACTTTTCACACTCCCAGCTTCTAACCGGCGATAAGGGGATAATTCCTCACCGGAGATAGAGTCAAACTGCATGATGCTTAAACACTCTGGCCAGTTAAAATCCAGAATAGTGTCTTCGTTGAGATAGAAGTCGTGGATTTTGATGTCGAAAAGGTCCTGTCTGTTATAAATCCAGAATGTTCCTGTCCCAATTTTGTCATTTAGCTGCCAGGTGGTTCCGACCTCACAATAGTCCAGACTATTCGGAGCCGGTGTAAAACCCCGTTCCGCAAATTGTGTTACATAAAAATCTTCAATCTTATTCTTCATAACGCATTTCGCTCCTTTGCCACGATAGCGCAAACTTATATCTTGATAACGCAAACATCCTTCCAAGCTATTGTAAGAAGGATGTGAATAGAGTATCTTTGATTTGTGGTTAGCAGCTCCTAACCTAAATATAACATAAGAAATGGGGAGCGTCAAGGCAACGCTTCTCTGAAAAGGAGGATTTGGATATGTCTGTGCAATCATCGTATCTGAACAAGAAAGGTCTTACAGTCAAGGACCTTGTAACTATTGGTATTTTTACTGCACTATTTTTCGTGTTTGAGCTTATCGGCTCCCTTCCGTTTGCTCCAAACCCTGCGCTTACTTTCTATCAGCCGTTTGGGATTGCCCTGCTCTGCGGACCTGTGTATCTTCTGATGGTAGCAAAAGTACCAAAGCGTGGTGGTATTGTCGTTTTGGGCATTATCAATGGTATTATCTGGTATGTACTCGGAATGCACTGGGCAATGGATTTGGGATATGTCGTCATGGGCATCGTAGCTGAAATCGTCGCAGGTGCTAAAGGTTATCGAAACATCAAGTGGAATATTGCTTCTTTTTCTCTATTCTGCCTTGGGCCTGCCGGTGTATTTTTGGCTTATTTCGCCGATCCTGCTGCGTGGGCTGAAACAATGCTGAACAACGGAACTTCGCAGGAATACATTGACATGATGACTGCTTCTGCACCTGCGGGAATGTTGCCGGTTATCCTTTTGGGAACTATCATACTGGGAATTATCAGCGGCCTTGTAGGAAAGAAATTGCTCAAAAAGCAGTTTGAAAAAGCGGGGATTACCGCATGAGCAATGGGGAAAAACGCAGGGGGCTTTGGATAGACCCCCGCACAAAAATTCTGCTGTTGCTCTTATGTGTCCTGTCGGCAACGATGGCTCCGTCCCTTCTTTATGAAATGCTTGTCGTTGCGCTGGTAGCCTGCTTTGGAACTGCCTGTGGGAAAATACGCTACTCCATTATTGGGATTATTGTCTATGGAGTTTTCTACTTGTTGACACAGGCGGTGTTGCAGATGCCGTCCGGCAATGTACAGGTAATGTTGATTGCTTTCCTGGGGCTGGTTCATAAGGTTTATCCTTGTGGCATTTTGTCCGGCATTATCATTTCAACGACAAAAGTGGGGGAATTTCTCTCTGCCATGAACCGAAGCCATATTTCACAGAAGATTGTAATTCCTGTTGCGGTCATGCTGCGCTATGTACCTACAATTCGGGAGGACTGGCATTTTATCAAAGACGCTATGCGGATGCGGGATGTATCACCTAATCTCAAAAATTTTATATTACATCCGGCTATGACAATCGAGTGTATCTATGTTCCGCTGATGATGGCTGCATCCAAAACAGCAGATGAATTGACGGTCGCATCTGTAACAAGAGGAATTGAAAATCCCACACAAAGGACTTCGTATGTAAGGATTGGCTTTGGCATAGCCGACCTCATACTTGTCCTTGCCTTCCTTGCCATGTTTCTTGTGGGGCAATTCTACGGGGAGGTGTTTTGAATGATTGAACTGAAAAACATAACTTTCTCATACGAGAGACGGGAGCAAGGCGGTTTGCGGAATATTAACCTGACTGTCAAAAATGGAGAGTGCATCCTGCTGTGCGGGCGAAGCGGCTGCGGAAAAACAACAATCACTCGACTTGTAAACGGACTCATCCCCCGATTTTATGACGGAGAATTAACAGGCCAGGTTGTGATTGATGGCAAAGATATTGCTGACCTGACTATGTATGAAATATCAGAAAAGGTAGGAAGCGTATTCCAAAACCCGCGCACACAATTTTTCAATACTGACAGTGACAGCGAAATTGCGTTTGGCCTTGAAAATCAAGGAATGCCAACGGAGGAATTGCGCCAAAGAGTAGAAACCACAGCGGCGGATTTAGAAATCCAGTCACTGCGTAATCGTTCCCTACATGCATTGTCCGGCGGCGAAAAGCAGAAAGTTGCGTTCGCCTCAGTTTATGCTATGAACCCGGACATTTACTTGCTGGACGAGCCATCCTCTAATCTGGATATGGATGCCATACAAGATTTAAGAAAGCATCTGAAACTTGTTAAGCAACAGGGAAAGACAATTTTAATCGCTGAACATCGACTCTATTATTTGATGGATGTTGCGGATCGGATTGTCTACATGGAGCAGGGGCAAATCGCCGGGATTTATACGCCAGAGCAATTCAGGGCTATTGAAAAAGACGAGCGGAAACGCATGGGACTCCGGGCTGTGGATCTCCATGAAGTACATCCGCAATTCACAAGGCCAGGCGCGACAGAGAACAAAATCCTGAAATTGCAGGATGTGGGCTTGTATTATAAGAAACAGGCCATTGTGGAACATATCAACCTTTCAGCAGGAATTGGAGAAGTCATCGGTGTTGTCGGCCATAATGGTGCAGGAAAGACGACTCTTTCCCGTACTCTGTGCGGACTGCATAAAGAAGCCAGTGGACAATTCCTGTGGAATGAAAAAGCACAAGACAGGAAAGAAAGGCTGCGCCGCTCCTACATGGTCATGCAGGATGTCAACTTTGAATTATTTGCTGATAGTGTAGAAGCGGAATGCTCCTTTGGTATCCGCAATCCAGACAAATCGCTAATTGAAACAACAATGGATAGCCTGGGCTTATTACCCTATCGCACCCATCATCCGAACACACTCAGCGGGGGACAAAAGCAGAGGGTGGCGGTTGCTGTCAGCATGATTTGTGGAAAAGAGCTTTTGGTATTTGATGAACCCACAAGCGGTTTGGATTTCGATAGTATGGAGCAGGTTGCGTTGCTGATCCAAAAGCTTTCTGCTATGGGGAAAGTAATTTTTGTCGTAACCCACGATTATGAATTTGTCTGCCGTACCTGTTCCCGCGTTCTTCATATTGACCACGGAGAGCAGTGCGATGATCTTCCGTTGGTTCCGGATAATGAAGAAAATCTAAAAAAGCTATTTTCTATATAGCCGTTGAATGGATATGAAAGGAGTGAGTTTATGCAGAAGGAGAAAAAGAGCAGTTCAATCAGGCTCTTGCTCCAATGGGCTGGAAAAGAAAAATATTGGATGTATCTGGCGGTCATCCTATCCTTTTTCAGTGGAATTTGTACCATGATCCCTTATTACGGGATTTACAGTCTGATGAGTGCTGTCTATACAGGAACCTGTACCACAGAATTTGTTATTCGGGATGCTGGCATAATCGCTGGCGGTATCGTTATCCGGTTTTTATTGTTTGGTGCATCTGGTGTGGCATCTCACAAAGGGGCCTATCGTGCATTGCTGAAGGTGCGCTGTATGGTGATCGACCACATGGCAAAAGTACCTCTTGGTGCGCTGAATGAACGCAGCACCGGCGAGATTAAAACGGTTCTGAATGAGGACATTGAAAAGCTGGAACTGTTTCTGGCTCACAATGTGCCTGAATTGATCTGTTACCTTATAGGGCCGGTGGTGGTGTTTATTTACCTTCTGACTGTCAATGTGCCTTTGGCATTGGTATCGCTGGTGCCTTTGATATTGGCGCTATTCGTCATGTGCGGGATGTTTATGGGAGCATCCAGCATGATGGGGCGTGCCAACCAATCTGTTGCTAATCTGAACTCCGTAATGGTGGAGTATATCAGCGGTATGAAGCTGATAAAAGCCTATAACATGGGAAGTAAATCTTTTCAGAAATTTTCTGCTGCTGTAAAAGAGGAAAATGATGTTTGGAATGAAATGTCTAAACGGATGGGGCCATTTTACGCTTCTTTTATCGTTGTGATTGAGTGCGGGATGCTGTTGCTGGTGCCGCTGGGCGGTATGTTTTTCCTGAATGGTTCCATTACAGCCAGTGTATTCCTGTTGTTTGCTTTTGTCGGTTCTATGTACCTGACGGAGATCCGTCCTTTGCAGGAAATATCCAGCAATATGGCGCAGGTACTTAAGGCGGTTACAAAAACAGAGGAAATTTTAGAGCTGCCGATTTATGAGGGTGGCAGTGATTTTCCCCAGGCACATGACATTGAACTGCGGAATGTACGGTTTTCTTACGATGGTAAGGTAAATGTTCTGGAACATTGTAATCTAAAAGTCAAAAATGGAGAGCGTATGGCTCTGGTAGGTCGCTCTGGCGCAGGAAAAAGCACTGTGATTGAATTGATTTCCCGTTTTTACGATGTGCAGGAAGGCGAGGTACTGATAGGCGGTAAGAATGTCAAGGAGATCAACTACGAAACACTTTTGCAGAATATAGCGATTGTATTCCAAAAGACCTTTCTTACCCGTGACAGCGTGTTTGAAAATATCCGTATGGGCAGCAATGCCACTCTGGAAGAAGTGCGGGCTGCCGCAAAAGAAGCTCAGATTGATGATTTTATCATGTCTTTACCAGACGGTTACGATACGAAGGTGGGGAGTTTCGGTTCCCGCTTCTCCGGCGGCGAAAAGCAGCGGATTGCAATAGCGCGTGCTATCTTGAAAAATGCACCTATTCTGATTTTAGACGAGGCTACAAGTGCTGCAGACCCCGAAAATCAGGTGGAGATTGATAAGGCTATTGAAAACCTGTGCAAAGGCAAGACGGTAATCGTTGTTGCTCACCGTTTGGGGGCCTTGAAAATGTGCAATCGGGTAGCCGTTGTCGAAAATCACACGATTACAAGTGTAGGAACACATGATGAAGTCCGGCAGGATAATGCTTATTACAATCAGGCATGGACAGACTATGAAACGGCCCGCAATATTACTTATCAGTTGGAAGGAGGTGCAGATCATGCGTGAAAAGCCATTAAAGAAAAATAGCCGGTTTTATCTTGGTATGGTTCTAAATGTTGTGGAAGGTATGCTGTCCGGTTTTAACTTTCTGCTCCTTTATGAAGCAATGAAAATACTGTGGAATGGTACAATCAACTCGCCCTCTCTGCTCCGGCTTTCTCTGTTTTTAGGCGGCATTTTCATTCTGCGTATTGTGATTTACAGCGTTGGTTATACACAAAGTCAGATCGGTGGTGCAGCGGTCAGCAACCGTACCCGGCTATTCCTGGGAGATAAAATAAAGCGCATACCTCTGTCCAGATTTACGCAAGGCCAGACTGGACAATACATCAACATCGTTACCAGCGATGTCAACAACTATGAAAAAATCCTCACCCATACGGTCGGGGACATTGTTAAGCACATCACCTTTTGTACCATGATGATTATTTTTGTGGGCTGTATCTGGCTGCCGGGAGGCATCATCCTTGCCTGCGTCGAATTGGTTTTAATTCCGTTCCTTTGGCTCTCTTTTCGGGTTGTCCGCAAGTATGGTACAGAGAAAAATGCCGTCAGCGCCGAAACGGTCAGCAGTATTGTGGAATATGCCACGGGCATTCAGACCTTTCGAGCCTATGGTATTGGCGGAACAAAAAATGAGACGGTAACATCTACTCTAAAACATTTCAGTGATGTGAGCTACAACTATGAGAAACATGGTATTCCGACAAATGCAATACAATGTATCTTTCTGTGGATCGGACTACCTGTAATGATATGGGCGGCTTCTATCCCTATGCTGTCCGGAAAACTGGACCCGATTTCCTATTTGTTGATTTGTATGCTGCCCATGCTGCTTGCAAAACTTTCGGACTCCATCTCCCGTGGCCTGATGAGTTACAAAAACTTGAAAATCTCCAAAGATAAAGTTGTAGACATTATTGAAGAACCAGAGGAAACCGGCAGTATGGAGCCGCTTCATACTGCCACACATGAAATCACCTTCGACAATGTGGACTTCTCGTATGTACCTGGAGAGCCGGTGCTGAAACACGCCACCTTTACGGTGCCAGACCAGAAGCTCACGGCCATTGTCGGGGACTCCGGTTCCGGTAAATCCACCATTCTGAACCTGATTGCAAAATACTACGAGACGAATGGGGGAACTATTTTCATCGGAGGCAAACCAATCAACCATGTGGCTGCCGAGCGCGTGCTGGAACAAATCTCTATGGTAGACCAGGATGTATTTCTCTTTGATGATACCATTCGTGAGAACATCCGGCACGCCCGCCCCAACGCCACGGACGAGGAAATCGAGGCTGCCTGCCGGGAGGCTAATTGTGACGGCTTCATCCGCAAGATGGAAAAGGGATACGATACGCCGACCGGCGAAAACGGAAACCTTCTCTCTGGCGGTGAGCGCCAGAGAATTTCAATCGCCCGCGCTATTCTGAAAAATAGCCCGATCCTGCTTTTGGATGAGGCAACAGCATCCCTTGACATCGAGAACGAGCTGGCAGTTAAGCAGGCCATAGACAATCTTCTGAAAGAGAAAAAGACTGTGGTAATGATTGCTCATACCCTTTCCATCGTCAAAAATGCAGATCAAATCCTTGTGGTATCTGACGGAAAGATTGCTGAAGCCGGTACTCACGATGAATTGCTGGCTAAAGGCGGAAAGTATGCGGCCATGTGGAACGCCGAACAAAAATTATCTGCATAAGGGAGGTCGTAATGAAACTTCACGAATCTGGAGAAGATTATCTGGAGGCTATCTTTGTCCTGCAGCAGAAAAAAGGAATGGTTCGCTCTGTTGATGTGTCGCAGCATCTGGGTGTGAAAAAGCCCAGTGTATGCCACGCGGTTTCTATTTTGGAGCGAGGCGGCCTCCTGGTTAAAGATGAGGACCATTTCCTTCACTTAACTGAAAAAGGCCGGGAGACGGCTGAGGCAATCTATGAAAGGCACTGCTATTTTAAAAACTGGCTGATTGAGGCAGGTGTGGAGGATGCCACAGCGGAACAGGAAGCCTGCAGGATTGAGCATGACATCAGTGAGCAGAGCTTCCAGAAATTGAAGAGATGGAAGGAGCTGGGACATTCTGAAGAAACAAATGGTGATTGAATTTCCAGAGGAGCGGCTGCCGGAGATCTGCAGCTTCAAGAGAAAACTCCAGACTTTGGAAGGTGTAAAAATCTACATGGAGCCGCAGCAGATCCGATATCCGGGATTTTTTCTGGATACGCTCCAACGTAAGGTTATGGTGGAGGAAAAAGAGGTGCCTCTGACTGCCAGGGAATTTGACATCCTTGCAGTCATGGCCCGGCATCCGGGACGTGTGTATACCTATGCTCAGATCTGTCGCATGATCTATGGAGAAACGGATGTCGGGGAAGAAATGTACAGTAGTGCCTACTGTCTGATCAGCAGCCTGCGGAAGAAGCTGGAGAAGGAACCACGGCACCCCCGGTATCTTGATACCGTATATGGTGTCGGGTATCGGTTTGAGATTGCATAATATAATAATCGTTATAGCCATCAAGGGGCGCTGTTTTTTACACAGCGTCCCTTGAGTTCTTCATAAGATATTTACTACAGTTTCTATTATGAGAATGGTATGGTCGAGCCATGATAACCATCCACATGAAGCGGGAGGACTGTAGCTCCGGCTTCTATTTTTTTGATCTGCACGTCATGAGATAATCCCAGGACAGCGCAGCCACACGAAACCTTTTCAATGACTGACTGGCCCGATGCCAGGTCAACGATTGCATGGCCGTTCATTGTTCCAATCCGTGTATTTCCATTCAAGCTCAGAATACGGGAGTTGTCCTGCATGGTATGGATCTGGCTATCCCTATATACATGACGAATAAGTGAAATATCTTTCATCTTATGGACAACTGCATTCTCGCACAAATTAGAGATCATAGCATGGTCATCCAGGCATTGGATCTGAGCGTTTCCCTGCACATTCTTAATGAAAGAGTTCCCTGTGATGATCTCTGCCTGAGCATGATCCTCTATGGTATCTATGACAGAATCAAAACAGTAGATTTCTGCATCTCCACATACGCTTTCCACCTCACAGTGATATAAGATATGTTTACCGTTGCTGATCAGCTTGATTGTCTCATTTGCCCGCAGGTATTTCTTCTGCCAATCTTTCAGTGCGGCGATTAACCGTTGCTGGATAGGTTTGTTCTTCCATAAAGGTCTGTCCAGCCAGGAATCGGGGGTGAACATAGAAAAGTTCATTTCCTCCTGCTTCGGGCTGATCCACCATTTCCAACAATATGGATGCAATCTAAAAATAATGGGATAGGTGCCGTCCTTAATATATCCGGCATCGGCTGAAGATGCCAGAATATCCTGTACCCCTTTATCCCCTCTTGCTGTTGCGTAACCTTCATTTTCAAATAATACAATACTAAATCCATTCTTTTCTCCTTTTTTGTGGGTGTTCCTCCGGAAATTTAATTCAATCCTCCTCTCCTGCTTTCAGGCATAAAAAAAGAGAATGATGCCGGATGCTCATTCTCAAACTTCGTACAGAGATCTCTGCAAAATAAAAAGCCAGAAGGTACTGCCCTGGTGGCAGAATATCCCTCTGACTGATTACAAACCTAAACAGCATATCCTTTTCCGGATAAACACAATTAATGATTACAGATTTAGTATACAACTATATGTGGAATAAAGCAATGAAAAATATCAATATATAGTATTTGCGGTTTCGGTGTAAGTTTACATTCCTCTATTTGCAAAAACCAGAGGTCATTGTATAATGAAAAAGGTGACAAATACGAAGTGATGGAGCAGATGGATTATGAAGAAACTGATTGTTTATGGTACTCAGTATGGTACGACAAAACGATACGCAGAGAAATTTTCCGAAATCATGGATCTTCCATGTATAAGCTATGAAGAGGTAAAAGCACTGTCAGGCTATGATGTAGTCATACATTTTGGCGGCTTGTATGCAGGCGGTGTCAAAGGCTTGAAGGCAACCATCAAGGCATTGCCGGAAAATACGAGGCTGATCATCGTTACCGTGGGATTAGCCGATGTAAGCGATGAGGAAAATATAAATAATATAAGACGATCCATACGCAGACAAGTGCCTGCCCGGGTAATGGATAATACAATGATGTTCCATTTACGGGGCGGCATCGATTACAAGAAATTAAATTTCAAGCATAAAACTATGATGACGCTTTTATATAATAAGGCGAGAAAACTTCCGGAAGAAAAGAAAAACGCTGAAGACAGGGCGATGATAGAAACCTTTAATTCAACAGTAGACTTTGTTGATTACCATGCTCTGGATCAAATTGTAGAGGCGATAAAGTAAGGCAATCCTGAAACGAGATATTTTCAATGGCTTTTGATGGAGAAATGGAATCGTAACGAGAGTAGCGCACGGCGTATAAATATATAATCAGGTCACAGAGGTAGAATGGTAAAATTACTGTTCTACTTTTTCTTTTTCTATTGACAACTGTTTTTGTGTGTTTTATACTGTACTTGTAATAACATAACACCAAAGAACGGAATGGTGGTGGGAATTTGGAGATAGTCGTAAGCAATAAGGCAAGCCGGCCTTTATACGAGCAGATAGCGTCACAAATTAAAGCTGCGATCATGAGCGGTGAGTTAAAAGCTGGCGAAGCAATTCCGTCTGTAAGGTCATTAGCAAAATCATTGCATATTAGTATTTTAACGGTTCAAAAGGCATATACCACATTGCAGGAAGATGGCTTTATTGAAACAACCGCAGGAAAGGGATGTTTTGTTTCTGTCCAAAATCAAGATTTCTATCTGGAAGAGCAGCAGAAAAAAATAGAGGAACATTTCAGCGAAGCAATCGAGATTGCCCGCACAAGCGGTATATCGCTTAATAAATTGGTTGATCTGCTGACACTACTGTATGAGGAGGAGTGACAATGAATAATGCGTTGACGATTTCAGGGCTTACCAAAACGTATAAGGACTTTGTTTTAGATCGTGTTTCTTTCGATGTTCCGGAGGGTTCCATCGTAGGGCTGATCGGAGAAAATGGTGCAGGCAAAAGCACGACAATTAACGCTGTTATGGGGCTTATTAAGAAAGACGCAGGTCAGATTTCCATCATGGGAAAGGAAGAACTGGATAACGATACCAAAGAACAGATCGGCGTTGTTTTTGACGGCAGCAATTACCCGGAAATTCTATCCCCCAAACGGCTCAACCGGGTTATGAAGAATATCTATCATTCCTGGGATGAACACACCTATAGGTCTCTTTTGAAACAATTTTCATTACCCGCCGATAAACAAATCAGTCAATTTTCAAAAGGAATGAAAATGAAGCTGGCAATCACCGTCGCATTGTCTCACAATTCAAAACTGCTGATTTTAGATGAAGCGACCAGTGGCCTTGATCCTGTGATCCGGGATGATATTCTGGATATGCTGTTAGATTTCGTCCAGGATGAGGAACATTCTATACTGGTTTCTTCCCATATTACCAGTGATTTAGAAAAAATAGCTGACTATATCGTGTTTATCCATGAGGGGAAAGTGGTCTTCTTCAAACCGAAAGACGAATTGACTGAGCAATATGGCATAATCAAATGTGGAGCTGCCCAGTTTGATGCCTTAGATAAAAGCGATATCATTGTATATCGGAAAATGGACTACGAGTGGCAGATTTTGGTTTCAGACAGGGAGAAAATGCAGAAGAAATATCCAAAAGCAATGGTTGTTCCGGCAACGATTGACGAAATTATGCTTCTCTATGTAAAGGGGGAAAGATGATGAAAGGACTTATATTGAAAGATCTGTATATTGCCAAAAGCAATATCCTTGTAACAATCGTATGTTTAATTGTTTTAGGGTTTGGGCTTTCATTTTTACTGGAACCCAGCGCACTTTTAGTTTTGGCTCCCCCGTGTGCCACAACTGCAGTTTTCATCAGTATCACAAGTGACGAAAACTCGAAATGGAGCAAGAATGTAATTACCATGCCGGTATCAAGGAGCCAGATTATCGGAGAAAAATTCATTCTCTATATTATTCTTTCCGTGTTGGGAATTATTGCAACACTCATTCCCTGTGGCGTACTTGCAATCATTGACGGCGGAATATCATTAACTTCTTTGTGTCTCTACGGCTCCATAGGGATAAGCGCCTCTTTACTGGCTGGCAGTATCAGCCTTCCGTGCGCATATTTTTTTGACCCTGACAAATCACAAATTGTCTTTATAATGTCGTTTCTGGCTGCAACGGGAATTATTACTGCGCTAGTATTACTTGTCAATTTGATTATTCCCGTAAAAGATAGTATCCTTATGTCATTTAATATCGTACTTATTATAGCAGTGATTATCTTTTTCATTTCACACAAAATTGCTGTAATGGCTTATCAAAAGAAAGATATTACCTGACAGTTGAGCAAGCAGGAAGAGCTGCCTTGTGAGTAATAGAACCATTTTAACAACCATATAAGAAAAACCAAAGCTGCCGCTGCAGGAACACCCATTCCCACAACGGCAGTTTTCATTTCCTCGATCTGCACCGGTGGCAGTGTTGATTGGAACAGCATATACATGATAAAATAATGTAGGCATGAACCAACTCATGCCATGAGAATGTGAAGGCTCCCATCCGTTGAGATGGGAGTTCTTTACAATACATATAATGCACTTCGATTGCATCCAATTCTTTGACATTATCAGTCGGCAATCTCTCCCCTTTACATTCTATATCATGATAATAAAGCGAGGCTTGACTAAAAATTTTTATTCAGTTACCCTTAGATAAGAGTTACCGGTAGCTCTTTATCTAATCAATAAGGAGCGTGTAAAAATGTATCATGCACATTTTAGGGGAACACACTATGAAGCTGGTTTTCGGTGGGGTTCCTTACTGTTGAAACACCAAAATATAATTTTGGAAAATATTCCATTTGAAATTTCACAGGAACGAATCGACTATGCTTCATCCTGTCTTCCCATCTATGAGAAATTTTACCATGAAATCATAGAAGAAATTCAGGGACTTGCAGACGGACAGCATTGTGATGTTCGTATCTTGCAGGCAGTATTATTTAGTATGTACTCTATGCCGCCGACCTGTAACTGCTCTTGCTTTGCGTTCACGACCGGGCAGGAAATTCTCCTGGGACGGAATAGTGACTTTCTAACAGAAATCGAAAAGTTGAATATGAATGTAATATATAGGCTGACTGATGGGGCATATTCTTTTACCGGGAATACAACCGCTTTTGTAGAGGTTGAAGATGGTGTTAATGAATATGGTCTGGCTGCTGGACTGACTTCAGTTTACCCTATTCAGCACAAGCCAGGATTTAATGCGGGCCTGCTTCTCAGATATCTATTAGAAAAATGCAAAAATGTATCGGAAGCCATCTCTTGCTTACATCAATTACCAATCGCTTCCGCCCAGACATTGACTTTGGCGGATATATCGGGAAAGATAGCA
Source organism: Eubacterium sp. An11 (assembly GCF_002161065.1). Taxonomy (GTDB): domain Bacteria; phylum Bacillota; class Clostridia; order Lachnospirales; family Lachnospiraceae; genus Anaerobutyricum; species Anaerobutyricum faecale. The sequence continues at coordinate 17,831 of NZ_NFLV01000036.1, forward strand.
CTTGTTGAATGTACTCCGGATCGTGTAGAAGTTACAACATCATTAAGTAATACGCATCCTTTTGTCTGTGATACAAATGCTTTTCATCTTACAAATATGATGCAATATAACAGAGCTGGTATTGATGATTGGTTTGCAGAGACAAGGTTTCAAACTATGATGTCTGCCTTCCAAAATACTAAAAAATTTGATCTGGTATTTGCGAGGAAACTGTTATCCGGCAATTATGGTTTTCTCTGTCAATATGACAGGAGTACCGGCAAAGATACCGTATGGTCTGTTATTTATGATCTGAAACAGCATAAGATCTATCGGAGTGAGGGAAATCCCGGACGCCGCAACTTCAAAGAAGATACCCGTTTTTGTTTTTGATTTGCCGGACGCCGGGAGAAAGGAGGGAAACTACACTTCCCCTGCGCTGGATGCCGCCAGCTACTCTCTTTGTAGATTTTCCGCCCGGAAACACCTTGCACTGCAAGCTGTTCCCGTCCAGCATGTTTCCAGAAAATCTATTTTCTTTTGAAAATTAGTGCAGTATAATGTAGTCAGCGACAAAACGTAATTTATGATAATTAAAAGAGGACTAAGTTTATGAGAACCCTTTTTTTAACTTCAAGTGGCTTAAACGAAAAGACTATGGCATTATTTTGGAAATGCATCGGAAAAGAACCGATTAACACAAAAGCAATTTTGGTTCCATCCGCTGCAGTTGGAAATGATGGTGCGCGAGAAGGAATCATTGTATGTATGGAGCGCCTTATGAATATGGGAATACCTATGAATAATATTCTTATATATAATCTTGCGTTTTTACTTTCCGATGGATATAAAAGAACATATTCAAGTTATATCAGTGACATACCTGTACCATTTCGCTTAATGAGTGTTCAAGAACTCACTCAATATGACATGATTGTTTTTTGTGGAGGAAATGCCCATACGCTTCTCATCGAAATAAACAGAACAGGATTTTTGAAGCCCCTAAAGCAAGCAATAGAGAATGGATTGGTGTATCTGGGAATCAGCGCAGGTAGTATGATTGCTGCTGGAAATTTTTCCGATGGATTAGGATATTTAGCAAATCCGTTGATACCACACGCTGAAAAAGAAAGCCCTTGTGGAGAAGTATCGAAGAACGATTTGATTGAATTGGCTGACGGTCAAACTGTATTGATTAAAGGAAATCGGCAGGAAATTATTTAATAAATTGAATGCTGTTGTTTTTTCGTCTTTGGGCCACCTGACCCGAACTTTCAAAACTGAATACCAGCCGCCCACCGGCGGCACCACCGAGCAGGAAATCATTGAACGGTTTCCTGCTTTTTCTATTCTGAACTTCTCTTCCTGCTGTTGCTCTTTGTGGGCCTCCTACGTATGAAATAAGTATCAGAGCTGCATGAAGTCCTGCGGAAAATAAATTTATGAAAATATCAAAATTTGTCCACCCCGTTAAAAAGCAGCCCTATTGTTCTTATGAAATGAAAAATACAGGAGGAAATCATTATGACAAAGAAAAAAGGTACATTACAGTATGATCGGGAATCTGACAGGTTCGACATCCATTTTGACGATGGGAAATATTATGGAGGACTGCACTGCGGAGAGTGCCTGGACGTTAGGCTGAATGAGGTCTGGGTGCCGACACGGATTGAAATGTCTGAGGACTGGTATCTGGTAGGACTGCCGGAGTTGCGGCTGGAAGGTCTGACAGTTCAGATCGGATGTTACAGCTAAAAAGTAAGCGGGGTGGATGAAGATGAAAAAGGAATGGGTGAAACCGGAGATCCGGTTTACGACAGATCCGGATATTATCCTGGGATGTCTCTATGAGGTGTATGGACAGGAACAGAAGTCTGTATTGGCTGGGAAGAATATCCGGCATACGATGATCTTCCCTTTTCTCCGGATGCTGGCAAATAACACACAGGGAGATGTCAGGGATCTGGAGGCTCTGCATCAGCGGCTCTGGAAGATCTATGAAAAAGAACCGGAAAAGCAGGTGTTTGTACAGCAGGGAGAGAAAATCCTGGAAGCTGTCAGGAAAGGAGAAGACGGAGGATGATTTCCTATGAAAAAGCAAAAATGGGGAAGCAGCTGATGAAACAATTCATTGCGGAAGGGGAACTGGAAAAAGCAGCGTTTATCGGGCTGATGTACCAGATGCCGATTCGGACAGGGGATGCGGTAACGCTGCAGAAAAGTGACCTTGACGGGAGGATCGTTCTGAAGGCATCCAGCAAATACGGAAAACTCTATACGAACCGGCCGGGCAATCCTTATCGGATCACAAGACAGCTGCAGAGCCTTCTGAACTCCATTAACGGTGACTCTGATATGATCTTCACACGGAGACGGGAGTATTATATGCGTTTCTTCCACAGATATCGTGAGAGCTTCCATCTTCATGACTTCCGGAGGGAACGTTTGATGAACGAAGAACTGCTTGAGTGCCAGAGACGGAAGAAACAGTCCAAACCAGCCCAGCGCTTCACCGTTGAGGTAAAAGACGGGAAGCGGATTTTCAAAAGGGCGAGCAGCCCCCTGTAATCATCCAGATCGGACAGCGGAAAAAATCTGCTGTCCTTTTTGCGTTTTTATGCCGTGAAACGTATGGATGATATATAGGAAGTGTGTCAGAACCGTGCCATTTTCTGAACGCAACATAATAGCAATTATGTTGTGTTGGAGGCATGAAAGACAGAAGAAATCCTATCTGGACGCAACATAATTACGCAAATCTCACGGAGAAGTGAGCGCAACATAATCGCAGAGAGGAAGGAAAACCGTGGCATTACTGGATGATTATAAAAAGTTCCTGAGAGGACAGGGCAAGTCAGAGAATACCATTAAGACCTATAGCGGTCATGTAAATGAATATTACCGGTGGTATATGGATACCTTCGGGGAGGCGCCGACGCTGCTTTACCATACCAACATTTTGGATTTTCGGTCATACCTGCAGAACATTAAGAAACTGAAGTTTAAAAGCATTGATACGAAACTGTCCTCTCTGACCAGCTTTAATGAGTTCCTGGTGCAGATTGGAGTTCAGAAAGATCTGGTCATCACGGCAGAGGACCGGCTGAAATTCCAGCAGGAAATTGCAAGCCCGGCGGAAATAGAAAAGAAAGATGTGGAGGCGTTTCTCCAGAAGGTACTTGTGGATACTGGAAAGAGAAACTATGCGATTGCGGTGATCCTTGCATATGCCGGCCTGCGTGTCAGCGAGTGTATCAGTATTGGCCTGACAGATATTGATTTTCAGGCAAGGGAACTGCTGGTGACTGGAAAAGGCAATAAGCAGCGGATCGTGTTCATTAATGACAAGATCATCCATGCAGTCCGGGAGTATCTGAAGGTAAGAAACTCTCAGTCTGAGTACCTGTTTGTCAGCAGGAATGGCGGAAAGCTCCACCGCAGCAGTGTGAGCCGTTTTTTCAATCAGTGTTCGGACCGGATTACACCGCACTCGCTCCGGCATTACTTCTGCTCTCATGCCCTGGAGATGGGATATACAATTGCGGAAGTCGCAAATCAGGCTGGCCATGCCAGCGAGCGGACAACGTTGATCTATACCAATACAAGCCGGGAGCAGATGAAGGAGAAATCAAACCTGTTGTAAGTAACTATAAGAATATAATTGTCTTTGCATAGACAGACAATAAGTTGATTATAATAAAAGTGTGAGGTATAATAATGACAAAACTAACGAAGGACGTGGAATGTATGGAGATGATAAGACGAAATTTGTATCTGGATAAGATACGTCCATTCATTGACCAGGATCTGATCAAGGTATTGATCGGCCTTAGAAGAAGTGGAAAGACGATCCTGCTTTCGCAGATCCGGGATCTTCTTTTAGAGCGTGGAGTGCCAAAGGAAAATATCATAGAGATCAATTTCGAGTCCCGGCGTTTTAAAAAGCTGGAGGATGCAGATAATTTCTATCAGTACGTCACGGAACGGGCAGAGCAGGCGGATGGAAAAGTATATCTCTTTTTTGACGAAATTCAGCATGTGAAAGAGTGGCACTCAGTCATCCCTTCCTTCCGGATTGATTTTGACTGCGATATCTATGTGACAGGCTCCAACAGCAAATTGCTGTCCGGTGAACTGGCAACAAATATGGCAGGCCGATATGTTTCTTTTCATGTGTATCCTTTTGTGTTGTCCGAGATACAGGAATTTTATGAGGTCAATGGACTCCCATACACCAGGGAACAGCTTTTTACGAATTACCTGAAATATGGCGGTCTGCCGATGCGCCTGGTGCTGCCGGATGAACATTCCGTCCGCACATATCTGGAGGATGTCTATGATTCTGTCGTGATGAAAGATATTCTCTCCAGATATGCCATTCGCAATGAGAGTCTTTTGCGAAAGCTGCTGGAATTTCTGCTGGACAATATCGGAAATCCGTTCTCTGCACGCTCAATCAGCCGTTCCCTGATATCAGCCGGCCAATCAACCACAGTGGACACGGTGCTGAATTATATTGATAAGCTGCAGGCAGGTATGATCCTTTCAAAAGCGGAAAGATATGATATAAAAGGGAAAAACATCCTGGCTTCAACAGAAAAGTATTATGCTGGTGACATCGGGCTTCGTAATGTGAGCAAAGCCAGTGAGCAGATCGACACAAGTAAACTGTTGGAGAATGTGGTATATCTGGAAATGTTGAGCCGGGGATATGAGGTGAAAGTAGGAAAACTGGATACTCAGGAAATTGACTTCGTATGTTACAAAGGGCAGAAGAAACTCTATATCCAGGTGGCCTATGTATTGTCAGAGGACTGCATTGCAAGAGAATTTGGCAATCTGGAGAAGATCGATGACAATTATCCGAAATATGTGATCAGCAGCGACATCGTAGATATGAGCAGGAATGGAATTGTCCATTATAATATTATCGACTTTCTGCTAGATGGGAAGGATATATAACTCAGTGATAATAAAGAGCCGTCCAAATGGGCGGCTCCAATTAATATCCCGTTTGTTTATACATATAATTAATCTTTGACTATTTTGTTTCATTATTTCAGAGGTATAGTCAAATAAAATGTGGCCCCGCCACCAGCCGTATCTTCAAATCCTATTTTGCCTCCAAGTATTCTTGAGAGTTCTTTCGCAATACTTAATCCCAGGCCAAAATGAGATTTATCTGTTCGTGATTTATCTGCACAGTAAAAACGGTTAAATATAAAAGGTTTGTCTTCTTCAGCCACTCCGCACCCATGATCAACAACATAAAAGGTCAATTCTTTAGAAGTCTGTTTTGTTCGTATCTCAATGGTGCTGTTTTCTGGTGAATAGTAGACTGCATTATCAAGATAGATACTTAAGATCTGGAACAGTCGTTCCCGGTCTGTATAGAGTACAGGGTAGCTTTCTTCACTAATATCAAGTTTTAAGAAGATGGATTTACGGATACATACTGGCTCAAACGCTTCATACAGTGTAATCAATAGTGTATCAATATTTACATCATTCTTCTGGATGGTCCATTTATCAGCATCAGAAGACGCAAGGAGAAGCATATCTCTTACGAGCTTAGACATTCTGCTACATTCTGAGTCAATCGTTTTCAAGCAGGTTTGTGCCTGGGGGTCTTGTATTTCTGTATTATGGACTGCTTCAACATTTGCCATGATAACAGCCAGCGGTGATTTTAATTCGTGTGAAGCAGCGGCAACAAAATTTTTCTGGCTCTGCAGGATCTGCTCAGTTGGCTCAAAGGCTTTTCGCAGGAGAAACCTGCTGATAAAGAGGATGCTGATCAGGGAAACGATCCAAATAGATAAATACTTTGGCGCTTCCCGTAACAGCAGGTCTACAATAGATGTCCGCTCATAGAATAAAGCTAATGTATAAACTGTTCCCGCTTTCGTGCTGACTGTAGCCGGGATAGCATAATAGTGGTCATGATCTGCTCCATCCATTTCTATAAATCCGCCCTGTTCCGTTACCGTCTGAAATTTCTGACTGTCCGCTGCGCTTTCCGTGGAAATGCTGTTACTTATTTTTTGGAAGAGATTGGCAAAGTCAGTACCGGTATCAGGAATACTTTGATATAGCACCTTTCCTTCAGAATCTTCTAAAATGCTGTAAACATTTGTCCCACTTTCATAGTTTGAGAGAACCGCTTGCGGGTTAGAAGTATCATCCTCCAACTGATAGATGATCAGGGAAGTCATACGTTGAATATAGGATATATCAGCAAGCTGTTGTGACTGATACATATTCCAGAGGGAAAAACACAGGATCAAAGTAATGATGACCATTAGGATTCCTGCTAAAAACAGATGTAGTCGGTTGGATAATTGTTTAAGCATGAGTGTTCTCCAATCTGTAGCCTGTAGCATATACTGTTTTAATGATACAGGAGCTTTTAAGCTCTTTCAGCCTTTTTCTTAGAAAGGAAATATAATTATCAATATTTCCTGGAGTAATATCCGAGTCAGTTCCCCAGACCTTTAAAACAAGCTGTTCTTTTGTAAAAAGGGTTTCCGGCTGTTTCATAAATGTATACAGAAGCTCCGCCTCTTTTCCTGTCAGGTCTAATTTTTGCTCATGGCAGGTCAATTCCCTTATTTCTCTGTCAAACTGCAGATCCCCGTAAGTTAATATTACATCGTCATGGATCTCTTTGGAGCGCCTGGTTAATGCCCTTATCCGGGCAAGTAACTCCCGGATATGAAACGGCTTAACCAGATAATCGTCCGCTCCGCCGTCCAGACCATCGATCCGGTCATCGAGGGCAGACATACCGGTAATAATAATAACCGGAATCTGTATGTCCTTTCTTCGCATCGCCTTGATTATTGTCAGTCCATCTATAATGGGGAGCATCCGGTCAACAAGGGCAAGGTCATAGCCATAATCTTTATTGAGTGCGTAAAGCATGGCTGTTTCCCCGTCATTACAGCAGTCTACGGTATGCCCGCTTTTGGATAATTCTTTCTGTATCAGATCGCATAGATCCAGGTCATCCTCCAGAAGCAATATTTTCATAATCCATTCATCCTTTTTTAGTTCATATCATCAGTATAACAAGTATAGCAAAGAAATCCTCTAAAAGTTCTCTAAAAACTGAGGTCGATTTCTTTATTTCTTAGATGAGTTTTACAGAAGTTTTTTTGTATGATAGGCCCATAAAACAGAAAGGAGCTATGTCAAATGAAACATATGAAATTAGTAATGGTAACTGGAGTCTTGATTTTTGCACTCTCACTGGCAGGCTGTGGAAATTCCAAAGGGGAACAGGCCGCAGATAGTGGGACATCTGTGAACAGTCAGAGTGAGAATCAAGCTGGTGACACAGGAGCATCGGACGATGGCGGCGAAAACTCAACAAATCTGGACAATTTGGTAGAGACAGCTAGTTTAAGAGGCAGCGTAGCTGATTTTCAGGATGGAAGTTTTCAGGTCGTTCCCGATCAGGATGATGGGCAGATAGCAAAATCAGCGGCAGAGGGAATGGAAAGCGGCATGGAAAGCACTACGGTTTCTTATGGAGAAGATTGTACCTTCCAGATTGCCAACATCAACAGTTCCACCGGCGCAGTGGAATTAGAAGCGGCTACGGCTTCCGATGTAAAAAAATCTACGTCTGTTTATGTTTATGGAGAAACACAGGATGATGGGGAAATCCATGCTACAAAAGTGCTGATTACCCGGTTTAATTAACAGGAGGGATAGATCGATGCCTTTTTATAAGAGAGGCTTCCTTTATCTGATGCGGAAACGCGGAAAGTCGGTGCTGCTGCTGTTGATTTTCCTTTTTGTCAACAGCATGATCCTCAGTACAAACATGATTTTACACGCAACAGAAAGCACAGAGGCTGCCATGCAGGAAAAAGCAGGAGCAAAAGTGGTATGTGAAATTTCAGACACCGCCAATCCGATTACAGACAAAGAAGCCGAAATGATTAAAAATTTAGCGGAGGTAACGTCCATCAATCGAATGGGGCAGCAATCCGCATATTTAACAGATCTTGCGCCTGTGACCGCAAGCGCTTCCACAGAACCGGACAACTTGAAAGTCAGCCTGCTATCCTTTGATGATATGGATACAGACAGTCCCTTTGCGGATCAGTCTTATCGGCTGACAGACGGTGAACTGGTCAAGCCGGAAACCAAATATGGCGCCGTCATTAATGCGGGATTTGCAGAATACAATGGTTTGCAGATTGGCGATACACTTTCTTTTGAAACAGAAAACGGAAAAGCTGTTACCGTGGAAGTGATTGGGGAATATCTTACTGGTAATGAAAGCCAGCAGGAAAACAATACACTTGCCGTCTATCGGATGGAAAATCAGATTTATATAGATAATACGGCATATTTAGAATTATTTGACGGCAGCGGATTTTATAAAGTATCGGCATATACCGGTCAGCCGGAGCTTTTAGATCCATTGGCAGAGAGCATACAGGGCATTTTGCAGGATAAAGCGGACATTACCACGTCGGATGCCCTGTATCAGCAGATGAAAGCTCCATTAACACAAATAACAAGGGTGGTATCACTGATGCGTTTGCTTACCTTTTTCGCCGGCACGGTGATTGTCTCCCTACTGCTTTGTATGTGGATGCGGAGCAGACAAAAGGAAATGGCTGTATTTATCAGCTTGGGCGAACAGAAAGCCACTATCTTTTTGCAGGCTCTTTTGGAAGCGGCAGCCGTGTTTCTCATTGCCCTGCTTTGCTCCTGCGGTCTAGGTTCGCTGGCTGCAGGAAGCCTTACAGAACTGTTGCTGTCTTCTGTGGAAACAGGCGTTTCTCTGCAGGTTTCCTTACAATTTACCGATATCGCATTGCTATTGGGGATTGGCAGCGGAGTGGTTGTAATTGCTGTATTGCTGTCTTTGCTGCCAGTAATCCGTGCAAATCCGAAAGATATTCTGTCACGAATGGAGGGATAATACGATGAACTTATTGCAACGGGCAATTCGTTCCTGTTTTAGAAAGCCGGTTAAAAGTCTGCTGCTTCTGCTTGTAGTTTGTATCATCAGTCTGCTTTTCCTGTCTGGTATGGCAAGCCGTTCTGCAAACATTGCTACGAAAGACAGTACACGGCAGGCCATCGGCGCAGGATTTTTACTGGAATATAATCCAGAGAGCAGAAGCCAACGATTGGAAGAAGCCAGTCAAAAAATATTAGAACGCAATCCGGACGGTCAGGGAAGTTATGGTGGAGTCCATTTGAAAAACGTGACTGTCATGGGTTCCGAAAACCTGATGGTAACGACGGATCATTCCTTTGAGTCATTAAAAGCTGATGATATTGAAAAGATTGCTGCTGTGGAGGGAATCGCCGACTATAATATAACCACGGTTCCTACTGCGGTAAAACAGGCAAATTTTGAACGGATTGAGGATGCCGATGCAGACCAGACCAATGATTTTCAGGGTGTAGCCTTGATTGGTAATCGGGATATGTCAATGGACGCCAATGTCCTCAGCGGCAATGTTACCATCCTGGAGGGACGGATGACGACAAAGGATGATACAAATGTTTGTGTCATTTCCGAAGAACTGGCAGAAAAAAACCAGCTAAAGGTCGGCGACCATCTGCAATTTCATTCAGTAAAAGCGGAGGAACCCGTGCAAGAGGCAACGATTGTAGGAATCTATCAGGTAAAAGAACAGATGAAACCTTATATGTCCGGTGATACTTACCGCTCTGAAAATGTTATTTTCACGGATTTACATTTTCCTGAGAAGGTGGAGCAGGATGATCCGCTGTATGAAAAGGCTTATTTTAAAGTGGCAAATGTGGATGATTACGATGCGGTAAAGGAGGCCATCAAGAAAACGGATATTAACTGGCAATGGTATGATTTGATCGACAACAACGGAAATCTTGACACAATGGCTTCCAACTTCAATGATTTGGAAAAAATCAGTAACACGCTGCTTCTGGTCGTGACCGGAGCAAGCTTTGTGATCCTGTTTTTGATTTTTATTTTCTGGATCAGGAACAGAACAAATGAGATTGGCATACTTCTGTCCATTGGAATTGCAAAGGGAAAAATATTTTTGCAGATTTTAACCGAAGCTGTTCTGATCGGCGTTTTGGCGCTTTCACTTTCGTTCCTGATTGCTCCGGCAGTTTCCAATGCCGCTGCTGATTATCTGGTGGGTCAGCAGGCACAACAGGCCGAATTGCAGGATGAAATGGATACGGGCAAAGTTGCCACCGATTATCAGGCGCCGGAACTTACCGTCACGGATGTAGAAACAGAGATTACCTCTACTATGCTGCTTGCAGATAGTCTTAGCGTAGGTGTCTTGATTGTTTTATCTACAGGTGCGGCAAGCGTCCTGATTTTCCGCAAGAACCCGAAAGATATTTTAAGCGAAATGAGTTAGGAGGAATGGAAATGATTTTAGAGGCGAAAAATGTCTTATATTCTTATAAATCGAAGCGGGATAAAATAATTCTAAAAAATGTATCTGCCACTTTTGAGGAAGCTACGTTCTATGCGATTGTCGGTTCCAGTGGTTCAGGAAAAACCACATTTCTTTCCCTTTTAGCGGGCTTGGATAACCCGGTATCAGGAACCATTCTTTATAATGGAGAGGATATTCGTAAAAAGGGGCTGAATTATCACCGGAGGCACGATATCTCTCTTGTTTTTCAGAACTACAACCTGATCGATTATTTGACAACGGAAGAAAATGTGAAGCTAGGTGGAAAGAAAGATGCAGAGAAGCTATTACAGGAAGTCAGTATTCCAAGGGAAGACTGGAAGCGGAATGTGCTGCAGCTTTCCGGTGGCCAGCAGCAGCGTGTGGCGATTGCCCGTGCTTTGGCAAGTGAAGCCAAGGTGCTCTTAGCGGATGAACCCACTGGAAATTTGGACGAGGATACGGCAGGGGAAATTATTGAATTGCTAAAGAAAACTGCACACGAATTGGGAAAAAGTGTAATTGTGGTAACTCATAGTAAACTACTTGCAGAAGAGGCAGATAAAATTTATGAAATAAAGAATGGCAAATTGTGTACAGAGTAAGGGCTGCAATCTATATGAACCCGTTAGAAAAAGTTATTTGATTGGAGATGGGAATATAGGATATATTTTACTCGCAGAATTTGATGATACAGAAAAGGCTATTTTAAATGAAATTATGGCTGTATTAAAAAGATATTCTGCTAAGTATAAATGTGAGGAAGAGAACATAAGAAAGATCGTTTTTCGTGGGCTTGTTATTTATCCAGATCAGCGGAGGATATTAGCAGCGGAGAATGAAGTATTTCTATCACATTATGAGTTTGATATCTTACTGCTTCTTGTAAATCATCCAGGCTGGGTATTTACCAAAGAACAGATCTATGAAGCAGTCTGGGATGACATCCCTGTAAGTGTGGATGCCAAGGTTGAGTGTATGATTTACAGCATCCGGAAGAAGTTTCGGGAGTATACTGACAGGCAATACATTCGGACTGTCTGGGGTGTAGGCTACAAATTCGATCCGGAAACATAGAAAGGAGCCGTCCGTGAGGGCGGCTCCAAGTCATTTGTTATTTGCTTTTCTTCTTCGGACACCATGCCGGAGAGGTCTTTAGCGGAACCTCATTGGACCAGGCCTTTCCATAATCCAGGAATCCTGGATCTTTCGACATTCTATGTTCCTGAAAATAATCAAAAATATAATGCTGATCCGGATGCTTACAGCGAAAAGAAGCCCGGCTGTTAC
>NZ_NFLV01000037.1 GCF_002161065.1 Eubacterium sp. An11
AAGAATCTCTTAAGGCGCTTCGTTCGACTTGCATGTGTTAGGCACGCCGCCAGCGTTCATCCTGAGCCAGGATCAAACTCTCAAATAAAACTTGCTGCGACATTCGTCAAATGCTCACGCAGGCGCGGCGCTTGACTCATTGTTTCGCGCAAATAAGATAAGATGTCTCCCCAGTCTCAAGAACCACTGGTTCTCTTACTGCTCTTTACTGTTGTTTAGGTTCGAACTTCGTTCTCTTCCATGGATCCGTCTCGCCGACATCACTCGCTTCCGGATCCGAAATCTCAATTGAATTGAACGTTCGAGGTTGTTTTGTTATTCAGTTATCAACTTGCTCATTGTTTTCTCGTGCAAAAGCTTTTATATTTTATCATATCAGCTTTTGTTTGTCAAGCACTTTTTTATTTTATTTTTTGTTTCTTTTTTTCAGAAACAAAAACTGTTTTGCTTCTCTCAGAAGCAACTGTTATATTCTATCATATTTTCCTGATTTGTCAAGCACTTTTTTCATTCTCTTTTGTGTTTTTCCCAAAAAAGCAAAAGAGAATACGGAGAAGGAGGGATTTGAACCCTCGCACCGCGCGAACGGTCTACACCCTTAGCAGGGGCGCCTCTTCAGCCACTTGAGTACTTCTCCATATGCCTAAATATAATAAAATATTCAATTCGCTGTGCCAAATCACACAGCGCTATATTATATTAGCAAAAACCCCTCTTATTGTCAAGCTATAATTTTAAATCTTTTGCCATTTTTTTGATGCCGTCTCATACAGGTTATTTCCGTCCTTATCAATGACCACTATGACCGGGAGATTCTCTATATATAGTTTACGGATTGCCTCTGTTCCAAGATCATCATAGGCCACTACCTCCGCTTCCTTAATACATTTCGATAACAGAGCTCCCGCTCCTCCTACCGCTGCAAAATAAACGGCGTGATTTCTTTTCATGGCTTCAATGACTTCTGGAGAACGTTTTCCTTTTCCCACCATACCCTTTAATCCTGCATCCAGCATATCCGGAGTATATTTATCCATACGGCTGCTGGTGGTCGGTCCGGCAGATCCGATGACCTGTCCTTCTCTTGCCGGACTCGGTCCGAGATAGTATAGTACATTTCCTTTTAAGTCTATCGGTAAGGATTCCCCTTTTTTCATGGAATCATACATTCTTTTATGGGCGGCATCTCTCGCTGTATAGATGGTTCCCGTTAAATACACATAGTCTCCTGCCTTTAACTCTTCAATATCCTGTTCCAAAAGCGGAACCTGTATATGTCTGTCCATTCTTTTTTCCTTCCTGCTCTTTCAAATATCTTTACATCCTGTTTTTCACTGATCCCTGTCTTTTATTACAGTATCCCTATCTTTTCATTCCAATACATATATCACAATTCCATTGCAGTATCATCATAATACTCTTGTCACATGACGATTCACATGACAGCACATATTCACTGCCACCGGCAGCCCCGCAATATGGGTAGGGTAGGTATTGATATTGACAGCCAGGGCTGTGACAGTACCTCCAAGTCCGGCCGGTCCGATTCCCAGTCCGTTGATTTTCCCGAGAAGTTCTTCTTCCATCTCCTTCACATACGGAATCTCTGAATGTTCCCCAGCCTCCCTCGTAAGTGCCTGTTTGGCCAGAAGAGCTGCTTTCTCGAAGGTGCCGCCGATGCCCACGCCGACAACCACCGGAGGACAGGCGTTTGGTCCTGCTTCTTTTACCACAGACAGAACAGCCTCTTTTGCTCCTTCCATGCCGTCAGCCGGCTTTAACATAAAAATACGGCTCATATTCTCACTGCCAAATCCTTTGGGAGCCAGTGTCAGCTTTAATTCCTCTCCCGGCACAATATCATAATGAATAACAGCTGGTGTGTTGTCTTTCGTGTTTTCCCGGAAAAACGGATCCTTCACCACAGATTTTCTCAGATAACCTTCTGTATACCCCTGACGCACTCCCTCGTTGATGGCATCAGAGAGAGAACCTCCCTCAATTCGTACATCCTGCCCCACAGAGGCAAAAACTACTGCCATGCCGGTATCCTGACAAATCGGAATCTGACTTTCTCCGGCAATATCCAGATTTTCTTTCAGCTGATTTAAAATCTGACATCCCAGCGGGCTCTCTTCCCTGTCCGCCGCTTCATACAATGCCTTCTTCATATCCTCTGACAGGTAATAATTTGCCTCCATACACATTTCTTTGATATTATCTATAATCTGCTCTACCTGAATGACTTTCATATCTGTTCCTTTCATCTAAGTAAAAAAGAACAGGCCGCTGCACAATCCTGCTCCAGAACAAATCCCTGTATCTGGAATCCCAATCGTGCAGCAGCCCGTTTTCTTTTCATATCATTTTTATTTTGTCGTCCTGACAATCCATCGCAGAAAAAAGCAGTGAAATCGCTGCTCTATTCCTGAGGAGCTATCTCTTCCGCCGTCTCCTCAGAAACTTCCTCCGTCGTTCTATCTTCCGTCACATTCTCCTCGTCCACAGTTTCTGTGAGCTTTACCTTGGTGACACTGGCAACCTTGACATCACTGTCTGCATCAATGTCCATCAGTTTCACACCGGAGGTATTTCTGCCTATGACAGATATAGTTCCACTCTTCATACGGATCACAATACCTTCTGTGGTGATCATCATGATCTCCTCATCCTCATTGACAATCTTCGCGCCAACCACATAGCCGGTCTTCTCCGTAATCCTGTAACAGCGCAGTCCTTTTCCGCCCCGGTTCTGGAGAGTAAATTCGTCCAGATGTGTCCGCTTGCCCATGCCTTTTTCCGACACGATAAGCAGATCTTCTCCCTCAGAGCTTACCTGCATGGCGACAACTTCATCGGCATCACCAAGATTAATACCGATGACGCCCATGGCAACCCTTCCGATCTCTCTTACATTTCCGGAAGCAAACCGGATACACTGTCCTTCTTTGGTAACCATAAAGATATCATCTTCATCGCCGGCCTGTTTGACCTCAATAAGATCGTCGCCCTCACGGAGAGTGATGGCCGCCAGACCGGTTTTTCTGATATTGTGATATTCCTCTATCCTGGTCTTCTTGATAATCCCCCGTCTGGTCGCCATAATGAGATACTGTTTTTCTTCATTTTCTTCCAGTGGGATGATCGCTGTGACTTTTTCTTCCGGCTGCAGCTGCAGAAGGTTAATGATATTCACTCCCCTGGCTGTTCTTCCGGCTTCCGGAATCTCATAGCCCTTCAGACGGTACACCCGCCCCCGGTTGGTAAAGAACATAATATAATTATGGGTACTGGTGATAAACATGTCATCGATATTATCATCATCGATCATATTCATTCCCTTAATGCCTTTGCCTCCTCTGTTCTGGCTGTGGAAATTATCCAGCGTCATGCGCTTGATATATCCAAGACCGGAAAATGTGATCACCGTATCCTTTCTTGGAATCAGAGCTTCATCGCTTAAATCTTCCGCATCCAGCTCGATGGAAGTTCTCCGGTCATCACCGTATTTATCTCTGATCAGAATGATTTCTTCACGAATCACGCCAAGAAGAAGCTTCTCATCGGCAAGAATCGCCTCATATTCGGAAATCTTCTGCTCCAGTTCATCGTATTCTGCCTGCAGCTTTTCTCGTTCCAGACCGGTAAGAGCACGAAGACGCATATCCACGATAGCCTGTGCCTGCGCTTCTGAAAATGCAAAGGTCTCCATGAGCTTTTCTCTGGCCTCAGCCACATTTTTGGACGCACGAATGATCTCAATGACCTCATCGATCACGTCGAGAGCCTTCAGCAGACCTTCCAAAATGTGCGCTCTTTCCTTTGCCTTATTTAATTCGTATTTGGTTCTTCTGGTCACCACATCCTTCTGATGATCCAGATAGTACGTGAGCATTTCCTTCAGGTTGAGAATCTTAGGCTGATTATCGACAAGGGCCAGCATAATCACGCCAAAAGTATCCTGAAGCTGTGTATGTTTAAAGAGCTGATTAAGCAGAACGTTGGCATTGACATCTTTTCTTGTCTCAATACAGATACGCATACCGGAACGGTCAGATTCATCCCGCAGCTCTGTGATGCCATCGATCCTCTTTTCTTTTACCAGCTCGGCAATCTTCTCAATGAGTCTCGCTTTGTTGACCATATACGGAAGCTCAGTGACAATAATCCGCTGCTTTCCGTTGTTCATAGGCTCAATGTTAGTCACCGCACGGACTTTGATCTTACCGCGTCCGGTGCGGTACGCTTTTTCAATCTCTTTCCGTCCCAGAATAGAGGCTCCTGTCGGGAAATCAGGACCCTTGACGATCTCCATCAGCTCATCAATGTCCGTATCCCGGTCCTCCCCAATCTGATTATCAATAATCCTGACTACACCGTCAATGGTCTCTCTCAGATTATGTGGCGGAATATTTGTCGCCATACCAACCGCGATACCCTGCGCTCCGTTGACCATAAGATTCGGAAAACGGGACGGGAGCACCGTCGGTTCTTTCTCCGTCTCATCAAAGTTCGGTGTAAAATCAACGGTATCTTTGTAAATGTCCGCCGTCATCTCCATGGAGATCTTTGACAGACGTGCCTCCGTATAACGCATGGCTGCCGCTCCATCTCCGTCCACAGAACCAAAGTTACCGTGGCCATCCACCAGCGGATATCTGGTGGACCACTCCTGAGCCAGATTAACAAGAGCGCCATAAATAGAGCTGTCTCCGTGCGGGTGATATTTACCCATGGTATCACCGACGATACGGGCACATTTTCTGTGCGGCTTATCCGGACCGTTGTTCAGCTCGATCATGGAATAAAGAATTCTTCTCTGCACCGGCTTCAGACCGTCCCTCACGTCAGGAAGAGCCCTGGAAACAATCACGCTCATGGCATAATCTATATAAGATTTTTCCATGGTGTCCTTCAAATCGACCTCATGGATTTTATCAAAAATATTACTATCGTCCATTTTTTCCTCCTGCATGAATCATCAGATATCCAGATTCTGGACATACTTCGCATTGGCCTCGATGAATTCTCTTCTCGGTTCCACCCGGTCTCCCATCAATGTGTCAAAAGTAAGATCCAGCTCAGACTGAGAATCCTCGTCCATATTGACACGAAGAAGAATTCTTTTTTCAGGGTCCATGGTGGTCTCCCAGAGCTGAGAGGCATCCATCTCACCCAGTCCTTTATACCTCTGAATCTTGTTATTGCCGTCTCTTCCAATCTCCGTGAGAATCTTATTGAGCTCCTCATCGCTGTAAGCGTACCAGACCTTCTTATTCTTCTCAATCTTATAAAGCGGCGGCTGCGCCAGATATACGTATCCCTGACGGATCAGCTCCGGCATAAAACGATACAGGAACGTGAGAAGCAGGGTGGCAATATGCGCGCCGTCCACATCGGCATCGGTCATGATGATAATCTTGTGATACCGCAGCTTGGTGATATCAAAATCTTCATGAATGCCTGTTCCAAAGGCAGTAATCATCGCTTTTATCTCATTGTTGACCAGGATCTTATCCAGTCTTGACTTCTCCACATTGAGAATCTTGCCCCGCAGCGGCAGAATCGCCTGAGTGGCACGGCTTCTGGCCGTCTTGGCGGAACCGCCGGCGGAATCTCCCTCAACGATATAGATCTCGCAGTTGGCCGGATCTTTATCTGAGCAGTCGGCCAGCTTGCCCGGAAGACTCATGCCGTCCAGGGCAGACTTCCTTCTCGTAAGATCTCTTGCCTTTCTCGCTGCCTCTCTCGCCCTCTGTGCCAGAATTGCCTTCTCGCAGATGACCTTTGCCACATTAGGATTCTGCTCAAGGAAATATGTGAGCTGCTCGCTGACGACGCTGTCCACGGCGCCCCTCGCCTCACTGTTTCCCAGCTTCTGCTTGGTCTGTCCTTCAAACTGAGGTTCCGGGATTTTGATACTGATGATGGCCACAAGCCCCTCTCTGATATCCTCTCCGGAAAGATTCTGTTCATTGTCCTTTAACAGTTTCGCCTCCCTGGCATAATCATTAAACGTCTTGGTAAGCGCACTTCTGAAGCCAGCCAGATGGGTTCCTCCCTCCGGCGTGGTAATATTATTTACAAAGCTGTAGACCCCCTCATTGTAGGAGTCGTTATGCTGCATGGCCACTTCCACATACACGTCTCCCTTTTTGCCTTCGCAGTAAATGACTTCCGGGTACAGCACTTCTTTCTGTTTATTGAGATACTCCACGTATTCTTTGATTCCGCCCTCATAATGGAACGTGAGAGATACTGGCTCTTCCTCCCTGAAATCTGTCAGGACAATCTTCAGATTCCTGGTAAGGAACGCCATTTCCCGAAGCCGCTGCTTCAGCACTCCGAAATCAAAAACAGTCTCCTCAAAAATCTCCGGGTCCGGAAGAAAACGTACTTCCGTTCCTCTTCTGTCCGTATCACCCACGATGGTCAGCGGATACATCACCTTGCCCCGCTCATATCTCTGACGGTAAATCTTGCCCTCATGGCTGATATCCACCTCCAGCCATACGGAAAGGGCATTGACAACAGAGGCGCCCACACCGTGGAGACCGCCGGATACTTTATATCCTCCGCCGCCGAATTTGCCGCCGGCATGGAGAATCGTAAATACCACCTGCACCGCGGGCACTCCTTTTTTCTTATTGATGCCCACTGGGATGCCCCGGCCGTTATCCCGCACCGTGATGGAATTATCTTTATTGATGAAAACCTCTATGGTATCGCAGTACCCTGCCAGCGCTTCATCGATGGAATTATCAACAATCTCATATACCAGATGGTGGAGGCCCTTCGATGAGGTGCTTCCAATGTACATGCCAGGCCTTTTGCGCACTGCTTCCAGACCCTCTAAAATCTGAATCTGATCCGCGCCGTATTCCTGGGCTGCAGAAATCTGTTCTTCACTCATACTGAAACCTCCTGCCGAATATATCTAAATTCTTGCATATCATAAAATTACATAGCATAACTAGTTTATTATATCATAAATATCGCCTAAGATTCAACTTTTTAAACATAACAAAATTACGGGGTGTACTCGCGTACGCTTCCCCGTTCCACATAAAACACCTTATCCAGATGCATGCGTGTATTGACAAAATCATCCAGACCCGTACAGGAAATCATTGTCTGGATATCCGAGATATTCTCTAAAAGATAATTCTGCCGGTGGCTGTCCAATTCTGACAAAACATCGTCCAGAAGCAGAATCGGCTTATCGCCGGCAATCTGTTCGATGAGACGGATCTCCGATAATTTCAACGCCAGAGCAGCCGTTCTCTGCTGTCCCTGGGAACCAAAGCGGCGAATGTCCACCTCATTGATAAAAAACGCCATATCGTCCCTGTGCGGCCCCACAGAGGTGGTTCCTGTCCGTATATCCCTGTCTCTTCTGCTCCAGAGGGTCTCCCGGAACGCTTCCACCGTCACATTCTGCTCATAGCGCACCTGCATATTCTCCTGACTGCCCGTCAGCTTCCCGTGGATCTCTCTCATCATCTCATCGATTCTGCCGATGAAGGCTTCCCGCTTTCTGATGATATTCTCCCCCGTCTCAATGAGCTGTTCATCCCAGCCGTCCAGCGTTTCCCTGAGCTGAGGAAAAACCGCAATCTGTTTCAAAAGATTATTTCTCTCCCCGAGCAGCCGGTTATAATTGCTCAGATACTGAAGATAGACCCTGTCCAGCTGGCTCATTTCCATATCCAGGAACTTCCGGCGCATGGCCGGACCGTTCTTGATCATACTCAGATCCTCCGGCGAAAAAAAGACGATGGGCAAAAGCCCCAGAAGCTCACTGGTTCTCTTGATAGGCACGCCGTCGATGGCGATTCCCTTGGCTTTTCTTTGTTTTAAATGAAAATCCAGCCGGTGAGACAAATCTTTTTTCTTAAAAAACAGACGGATGTGTGCTTCATCCGCTCCAAACCGGATCAACTCCCTGTCCCTGCTTCCCCGGTGGGAGCGGGAAGTCCCGCTCAGATACACCGCCTCCAAAAGATTCGTCTTCCCCTGTGCATTGTCACCGAAAAATATATTGACACCGGGAGAAAATGTGACGTCTGCCGAATCATAATTCCTGTAATTATTCAATTGTATGGATTCCACAAACATAACTTCTCCTCCTGTATACTGTATTCCGTTCTTTTCGACGGCAGAGCGGCCCTGTGAAAGGACGCCCCGTTTCACCGATCCATCTTTTTAACCAACGATCTCAATGGTTTCCCCGTCAAACTCCACCACATCTCCAGGATAGAGCTTTTTGCCACGGCGGGTCTCCACCTCGCCATTGACGGATACTTCCCCGTCCTGAATGACAATTTTAGCATCCAGACCGGAATCCACAAGGCCTGCCGCCTTCAAAGCCTGTCCCAATTTAATAAAATCATCTCTTAACTTAAATTCCATTTGAAAACTCCTGTATTTGTATTCTGAAAAACATTGTATTATAAAACTTTACAAAACCTATATTGTTATTTTTTTATCAATTTATTGATATTTTGTCCTGAATTTCTGTTATTTTTTTAACGTTCCTTAAATTCCACTGTTATTGACATTAATCGGCAGAATGAGATAGAGGTAGGACACCTGTTCATCCCGGATGATGCAAGGAGCAATGGAATTGATCATATACATGGTGATTTCTTCCTCGTCAATGACCCGGAGAGCATCCACCAAAAACTTCGGGTTGAAGCCGATGATCAGATCTTTTCCCTCTTTTTCCATCTGAATCTGATCCTGCATGGAACCAATCTGGGAAGAAATCATCAGATCCATTTTTCCGTCCTCAATTTTCAGAATAATTGGTTTTTTATCTGATTCTTTGACAAATAATGTGGAACGATCCAGACAACGGAGCAGTTCCATTTTATTAATCACAATCTTTGTCTCATAATCTGTGGAAAGCATCTGGCTGATATTATAAAATTTTCCTTCCAGAAGGCGGGAAACCACAAGTGTATTTTCAAATTCAAATAAAATGTGTTTATCTGTGATATACATATTGACACTGTCTTTGGCTTCTCCCGGAAGAATTTTACTGATTTCCGATAAAGTTTTGCCGGGAACGATGACCTCCATCTTTGGATAATTATCCTGAAGAGCAATTTTTCGCACAGAAATCCGGTGACCGTCAAGAGAAGTGACTGTCAGTTGATTTTCTTCAATCTGAAATAATTCTCCGGTCATTAATTTGTTGTTTTCATTATCGGAAACAGAGAAAATTGTCTGACGAATGACTTCTTTTAAATCATATTGAGAAACAGTAATCTTATTTTCCCTTTCAATCACCGGAAGATGAGAGAAGTCATCCCCCTGTTTTCCCATGATATTGCACTGGATCTGTTCACATCGGATGCTGGTATTACCATTTTCTTCTGTTTCAAGGATAACATCATTATCAGGAATTTTTTTAATGATTTCAGAAAAAAGTTTAGCTTCAAGGGCGATTTTACCGGGAGATATGATGTCTCCGTCAATGGTTGTTTCAATTCCCAGTTCTGTATCATTGGCAGTTAACTTAATGCATCCGTCAAATGCTTCAATTAAGATACATTCTAAAATATCCATGGTTGTTTTTGTGGAAACGGCTTTGGAAACAATCGTAACGCCATGTAAGAACTGGCTTTTAGGACAAATGATTTTCATGGTTGTGCATAACTCCTTTCGGTGTAAATGAAATATATTAATAAGATAATATCAGTAGTAGTAGTAGTAGGGGCTGTTGATTGTGTGCATAAGTGGGAATAACCGCTGAATATCAGGGGAAATCCCAAAGGATAACTATGAGGACAGGGGTGTGGATAACCGATTTTCAACTTGATGTTTATCCACAGTATAAAAACTATCCACATACTATCCACAGGTAATCCACAGCCTTTCTGGATAAAATGTGGATAAAAATAAAGGACAGTATCCGGGGGCCGGCTCTCCTTTATTTTGTCGGGTTGAGCTGTCCGCGCCCTGTCAGGTTGGCGGATTCAGCTTCTTGATAAGAATGTCCATGTTGGATTTTAACTGTTCGTCGCGGGTTAAAAGGTCCGCTATTTTATCGGAGCCATGCATGACCGTGGTGTGATCCCGGTTTCCCATGATTTTTCCGATGGCCTGAAGAGATGAGTTGGTGTATTTTCTGCTCAGGTACATGCAGATCTGTCTTGGATTGGCGATTTCCTTGTTTTTCTTTCGGGAGAGAATGTCGGAAACCGTGATGTTATAATGTTCTGCCACCACTTCCATGATAAATTCCGGCGTGATTTCTTTCTGAGTTTCGATAATATCCTTCAGGGCCTCCTCAGCGAGAGAGAGGGTGACCGGACGATTCTCCAGGTTGGCGAAAACACAGATCTTGTTGAGCGCGCCTTCCAGTTCACGAATATTTGATGTAATATTTGTGGCCACATACTGCATGACTTCAGAATCAATCTCAAGATTTTCCAGTTCGGCCCGTTTTTTAAGAATCGCCATCCGGGTCTCATAATCCGGCGGCTGAATATCCGCGGTGATACCCCATTCAAAACGGGAGCGGAGACGTTCTTCCAGGGTGGAAATCTCTCTTGGATGCTTATCGGAAGATATGACGATCTGTTTTTTCGCTTCGTGCAGTTCATTGAAGGTATGGAAAAACTCTTCCTGCGTACTTTCTTTTCCTATAATAAACTGGATATCATCGATAAGCAGAACATCGATATTCCGGTATTTATCCCGGAATTCTTTGTTTTTGTCATGCTTTAAAGAATCGATCAGTTCATTGGTAAATTTTTCGGAAGTGACGTATAAAACACGCAGATCCTTCCTATTATTAATGATGTGATGTGCGATGGAATGCATCAGGTGGGTTTTACCGAGTCCCGCACCTCCGTAGAGGAAGAGAGGATTGTAAGAACCTCCCGGTGATTCCGCCACAGCGACTGATACTGCGTGGGCCATTTTGTTGGTGGGACCGACCACAAAAGTATCAAAAGTATATTTTGGATTCAGGTTTCCCAGGTATTCTGACGGAACGGAAGTCTTTTTTTTCTTTGCAGGCTTTTCTTCAGGTGCAGATTCTTCGGCAGCAGGGGAATCTGTGAAAACAATTTCGAATTGCTGTCCTGTGACCTGTTCGATTGCCATGGATAAAAGTACGTCATAATATTTATGTTTGATAAATTCAATTCCCCTTGGTCCCCGGGACACAAAAAAAGTGATGGTGCTGTCAGTGACGGACTGGATGACCAGCGGTTCGATCCAGGTATGGACCGCCACTTGCGTGACATCCTGTTCTTTTATGAGAATGTCTAATATTTTTTGCCAATTGGCCTCGATTTTTTCTTTCATATTTCCCTAACTCCATTCCGATTATCCTGACATGCCGGAAAATATTGTAAAAAAATACGCACCGGCGTGCCTATAGTACAATGATATTTTCTTCTGAGCTGATAGTACAAACGATCTCAGGGCAGAAGTGTGTAAATATAAGTGTATAACAAAGCTGATTTTTTTTCAATTAGAAAATGTGGATAACTTATTGTGGATAAGTTGAAAAAATATGAGAAAAAATGGATAAAAATCGAAAAATGTGGATTGTGGATAACTTTTATTCACTTATACACATTCGAAAAATGAAGGATTTTCCTTGTTATGAGCCAGAAATCAAAGGGAAATTGTGTATATTTCCAAAGTTATGCACAAGTTATGCACAAATTGTGGATAACTCGTGGATAAGTCCTGCGTATTATGTGGAAAAAGTGAAAAAACAGATTTTATGGGAAAAATAATGAGGATTTACTTGACGAGGTATGGTTTTTTCAATATAATAGGTGTGATGTTTTTCAACACAGGAGAGAATTATCGAAGGAGGTGGCTTTCGCTATGAAGATGACATATCAGCCAAAAAAGAGACAGAGATCTAAAGTTCATGGTTTCAGAAAAAGAATGAGCACTGCTAATGGCAGAAAGGTATTAGCCAGAAGAAGAGCAAAAGGAAGAAATAAATTGTCAGCTTAGGTCGCAGTCATGTGGCCTTTTCTTTTCTCATTTGTTTACTTTGGAAAGGTGAGAAAGTTTGCTTAGTAAATTTCAGTCTTTAAAAAAGAACAGGGAATTCCAGTCCGTATATCGCAGCGGTTTATCAAAGGTGAATCGTTGCTTTGTTATGATTATTTTGAAAAACGGGCTGCCATATAACAGGGTTGGGATTTCCGTCAGTAAAAAAGTTGGAAACAGTATCATAAGACACAGAGTGACCAGAGTGATTCGGGAAGTGATGCGTCTTCACTGGGAGGACGTTTGTCAGGGTTATGATATTGTGATTGTGGCACGAAAAGCAGCTAGTGATTCCGGATATAAGAAATTTGAAAGTGCCATTATTCATTTGTTGAAACAGCATCATTTATTGGAAGAGATTTCAAATGAAAACAATTTTAATTAAAAGTATTAAGTTTTATCAGAAATATCTGTCCGCTCTGAAAGGAAGAGCAACCTGTATTTATATACCAACCTGTTCCCAGTATGCCATTGAGGCACTGCAGAAATACGGGGTGGTCAAAGGCGGGCTGCTGGCTGTATGGCGGATACTGCGCTGTAATCCTTTTGCAAAAGGCGGGTATGATCCGGTTCCGTAATTAAGGAGGAGAAGTATGCTATTGACGCAGTCGTCAACCCCTGTTATAGGGTGGATATCCACGCTGCTGGGGTACGTTATTGATATTATATTCCGATTGCTTGATTTAGTGGGCATTCAGAATATCGGTTTAAGTATCATTATTTTTACTGTGTTCGTGCGTTTGATTATGACTCCGCTTACAATCAAACAGCAGAAGTTCACAAAGATCAATCAGGCCATGCAGCCTGAGATTACCAAGATTCAGAAAAAGTACCGCAACAAGAAGGACCAGGCTTCCCTGGCAAAACAGAATGAGGAGATTCAGGCTGTTTATGAAAAGTACGGCACCAGTCCGACCGGCGGATGTGCTCAGCTTTTGATTCAGTTCCCTATTTTCCTTGCATTCTTTAATGTTGTGCGTAATGTACCTGCTTATATTCCGCAGGTAAAAGATATTTATATGACTGCGGTGACTGCGATTCAGCAGACCCCTGGTTATGTGGATACGATTAATAAGATTGCCGATGGAGTGCATTCATCTTATATATCAGAGCTTCCAAACAATGCGACGTCTAACCAGATTATCGACGTCCTGAACTATTTTACTGCAGATGCCTGGGGACAGCTGGCGGATGCCATGCCGTCTATTTCCGGAGTCATTGAGAGTGTTCACCATCAGGTGGCCGGTATCAATAACTTCATTTTCGGCATCAATGTGGCGCAGGCTCCGGGATTCAGACTTTCTGTATATCTTCTGATTCCAATCTTAGCGGCATTATTCCAGTTCCTGACCACCAAAACCATGAAACAGCCGGATATGGGAGATAATCCTGCAGCGGGAATGACAAAGAGCATGACGTATGTGATGCCGTTGATGTCTTTCTATTTCTGTCTGGTTGCTCCGGCCGGAATGGGACTTTACTGGGCGACCAGTGCGCTTTTCATGTGTATACAGCAGATCATTGTCAACAAATATATGGAGCATGCGGATCTCGACAAAATGATTGAGAAAAACCGCGAGAAGGCAGCCAAGAAGAAGGCAAAAGGCAAGAAGACCATGATGGAAAGACTGACCGGCGCAGCGGATAACGCAGACAATCAGCAGCAGGTATCCGGCAGAAAGACGATCACGGATGTGGCTACCATGAATCTGAAAAAGATGCCTGGCGCTTCCGGCAGCTCTGCCAACGGTCAGAATGTTGATGTGGATCAATTGGGTGAGATTGGTAAAAACGCTTATCTGGTATCTCAGTATGATAAGGAGCAGAATACCAGGGGAGGTAAGAAATAGTGGATGTTATGGAATTTAAAGGCAAAACGATAGACGATGCTATTACGGCAGCCAGTGTTGAGCTTGGAGTTACCAGTGACAAATTAGATTATGAAGTGGTAGAAGAAGGAAGTTCAGGTTTCCTTGGAATATTTAATGTGAAACCGGCAGTGATCCGGGTGACATTGAAGAAGTCCCTGGTGGAGAGAACCCAGGAATTCTGCGATGAATTGTTTGCCGCCATGAAGGTGGAGACAGTGGTTTCCATTCAGTTCCATGAGGAAGACAATGTGATGAACATTGAGCTGTCCGGTCCGGATATGGGTATCCTCATTGGAAAGCGCGGTCAGACTCTGGATGCGCTTCAGTATCTGATCAGTCTTTTCGTCAATAAAGAAGGCGATGCGTACATCCGCGTGAAGCTGGACACAGAGAACTACCGGGAAAGAAGAAAGGTAACTCTGGAAAAGCTGGCCAAAAAGATTGCGTACACTGTGAAGAGAACGAAGAAACCGGTATCTCTGGAACCGATGAATCCATATGAGAGAAGGGTCATTCATTCAGCTTTACAGAATGACAGATACGTATGTACAAGAAGCGAAGGGGAAGAGCCTTACCGCAGAGTTGTGATCATGTTAAAAAAAGACAGATAATAATAAAGGATGTTTAAAGATTCCTCAGGATTTTTTAAACATCCTATTTTTGAATGGAGCGGAAATTGATGATAAATGAATTTGATACCATTGCGGCTGTCGCCACCGCTGTCTCCAACGCGGGAATCGGTATTATCCGGATCAGCGGAGAAGAAGCCATGAGAATTCTTTCTGAAATCTTTGAGCCTTATAATAAGAAAAAAGATGTTTCGTCTCTGGAGAGTCATCACGTATATTATGGGAATATCAAAGACGGGGATGTGGTTGTCGACGAATGTATAGTGATTATCATGAAGGCGCCTCACAGTTATACAAGAGAGGATGTGGTGGAGATTGACTGCCACGGAGGAGTGTCTGTGGTCTATCGTATCCTGAATCTGGTGCTGAAACACGGGGCCAGACCGGCGGAGCCGGGAGAGTTTACAAAAAGAGCCTTTTTAAATGGAAGAATTGATCTGTCTCAGGCAGAGGCGGTTATGGATCTGATAGAATCAAGAAATGAGCTGGCGAGACGTAATTCTGTCTCTCAGTTGAAGGGAAGCCTTTCTGACAAAATAAAGCGAATCAGAGAAGAAGTACTTTATCAGGTGGCATTTATCGAATCGGCCCTGGACGATCCGGAACATATCAGTCTGGACGGTTACGGGGAGACATTGTATCCGAAGGTAGAAGAGTGGGCCGATGAGACAAAGAAAATGTTGTCTTCCTATGATGATGGCAGGTATATTGCTGAGGGAATCCGGACTTGTATTGTGGGCAAGCCCAATGCGGGAAAGTCCTCGTTTTTAAATGCATTGTTAGGAGAGGAGAGGGCTATTGTCACGGAAATTGCCGGAACTACCAGAGATACGCTGGAAGAGTCGGTGACCATTGACGGCATCACCTTAAATATCATTGATACGGCAGGAATCCGGGATACGGAAGATACTGTGGAAAAAATCGGGGTGGAAAAGGCAAGAAAAGAGATGGAGAGCGCCGATATTATATTGTTTGTGGCTGATACATCCGTCCCCCTCTCGAAAGAAGACTTTGATATTCTGGAGCAGATTCGCGGCCGGAAGAAAATGTTCCTGCTGAACAAATCCGATATGACAAAAGCGGATATATCTGATACTCCTGCAGGGCAGTCAGACGGAAGGGAGTCCATGGCGGTAGGAAAATTTGAGAAAGATATCGCTCGGCTGAAGGAATATGCAGATGGGGATGAACCGATCATTTCCATATCGGCCAAGTATAATCAGGGTATCGATGATTTTATCGGAGAGTTAAAAAAAATGATGTTTCATGGTAAAATAGACGCAAACCAGGAAATGTATATTACCAACGCCCGTCATAAAAATGCCCTGGATGAGGCGCTCTCCAGTTTTCTGTGTGTGAAAGAGAGTATAGAGAACGGAATGCCGGAGGATTTCTTCACGATTGATTTGATGAATGCCTATGAAAAGCTGGGATTGATTACGGGAGAAGCAGTGGAAGAAGATCTGGTTAATGAGATATTCTCCAGATTCTGTACAGGAAAATAGGTAACAGTTCAGTCATGAGCCGAAGAAGCTGCCAAGGCAGCGCCTTTCCGAGATGTATGGCTGAACTGTTACCGAAAATAGAGGAAAGATATATGAAAGTTGTAGAAGAATATTATGACGTGATTGTTGTGGGAGCGGGTCATGCTGGCTGTGAGGCGGCGCTGGCAGCGGCAAGACTTGGCTGTGAGACTATTATTTTTACCGTCAGTATGAACAGTGTGGCCCTGATGCCCTGTAATCCCAATATCGGAGGCAGCTCCAAAGGCCATCTGGTGAGGGAGATTGATGCTCTGGGCGGAGAGATGGGAAAGAATATTGATAAGACTTATATTCAGTCCAAAATGCTCAATAAATCAAAAGGACCGGCGGTCCATTCTCTGCGTGCTCAGGCGGATAAAGATGCCTACTCGATTTCCATGCGTTATACGCTGCAGAATACGGATCATCTGACTCTTCGTCAGGGAGAGGTGACAGAGCTTCTGGTGGAAGAGGGCAGTATCCGGGGAGTGAAAACTTTTTCCGGAGCCATCTACCATGCGAAGACAGTGGTGCTGGCCACGGGAACTTACCTGAAGGCCAGATGTCTGTATGGTGATGTGGTGGAATACACCGGACCCAATGGTCTGCAGGCCGCCAATCATCTGAGCCAGTCTCTGATGGATAACGGCGTGGAGCTTTACCGTTTTAAGACGGGAACTCCGGCGAGAATTGATAAGCGTTCCATTGATTTTTCCGTTATGGAGGAGCAGTTTGGCGATGAGACCATTGTTCCCTTCAGTTTTACCAATAAAGAAGAAGATATCAGGAGAGAGCAGATTTCCTGCTGGCTGACCTACACGAATGAAGAGACCCATAAAATTATCCGGGACAATCTGGACCGGTCGCCGTTGTATTCCGGTATGATTGAGGGAACCGGTCCGAGGTACTGTCCGTCCATTGAAGATAAGGTGGTACGTTTTGCAGATAAGAACCGGCATCAGCTGTTTATCGAGCCGGAAGGAGAGTATACCAATGAGATGTATGTGGGCGGCATGAGCAGTTCTCTGCCGGAGGATGTGCAGTACGCCATGTACCGGACAGTCCGGGGACTTGAACATGTAAAGATTATCCGTAATGCTTATGCCATAGAGTATGACTGCATCAATCCGAATCAGCTGCGTCTGTCTCTGGAATTTAAAAATATCAGCGGTTTGTTCAGCGGAGGACAGTTTAACGGCAGTTCCGGATATGAGGAAGCTGCTGCCCAGGGACTGATCGCCGGTATCAATGCGGCGAGAAAATGTCAGGGGAAAGAACCTGTGATTCTGGATCGTTCTCAGGCCTACATCGGGGTGCTCATCGATGATCTGGTCACGAAGGAAAATCATGAACCATACCGAATGATGACATCGAGAGCGGAGTATCGTCTTATTTTAAGGCAGGACAACGCTGACATGCGTCTGACTCCTCTGGGATATGAAATTGGACTTATCGAAAAAGATAGATATGATAAATTCTGTGAAAAGAGAAGACAGATTGAGAAAGAGACGGAGAGAGTCCGGAATATTCATATCGGAGCTGGAAAGCGGGTGCAGGAGATTCTTGTCAAAAATGGAAGTACACCGTTAAAGAGCGCTTCCACTTTGGCGGAACTTATCAAGAGACCGGAGCTTGATTATGAATGTCTGGCGGAGCTTGATCCGGACAGAGTTCCCCTTGATCCTGCTGTTATAGAACAGGTAAATATTAATCTTAAATATGAGGGATACATTTCCAGACAGATGAAACAGGTGGAGCAGTTTAAAAAGATGGAAAATAAGCTCATACCGGAGAGCATCGTTTATGAAGATGTGCATAATTTAAGAAAGGAAGCCGTTCAGAAGTTAAATGATATCCGTCCGCATTCCATCGGTCAGGCTTCAAGGATTTCTGGCGTATCGCCGTCAGATATTTCTGTGCTTCTGGTTTACATCGAGCAGATGAGAAGACGAAAAAATGAGAAGAAGGTTGACGCAGAGACGGGGAACATGTAAACTGGATGGGCAGATATATGGGGTGCAGGCAGTGTCCCGGAACCAGGACGGCAGTACCCAGAAAATGGGACAGGGAACTGGACCCTTGTGAGGAAGATTCTGGAGTAAAAGTATGAATTTCAGTGAAAAATTAAAAAAGGCATCTGTTGACGCCAGTATAAGTTTGAATGAGAAACAGCTGGAACAGTTTGAAAAGTTTTATCATCTTCTCATCGAAAAGAATAAGGTGATGAATTTAACTTCAATTACCGAAGAAGATGAGGTCATTGAGAAGCATTTTATCGACAGCCTTACCTGCAGAAGAGTTATGGATATGGACAGTGTGAAGTCCCTGATCGATATTGGAACCGGTGCCGGTTTTCCGGGAATACCGCTAAAAATTGTTTATCCGGAAATATCGGTGGTGCTTCTGGATTCTCTTAATAAGAGGGTAAAGTTTCTGCAGGAAGTCATCAGGGATCTGGGCTTAACCGGAGTGGAAGCGGTTCACGGACGGGCGGAAGATCTGGCAAGAAAGCCAGAGTACAGAGGACAGTTTGATCTGGCGGTATCCAGAGCTGTCGCCAATTTAAGTACTTTAAGCGAGTATTGTATTCCTTTTGTGAGAGTCAATGGTTTTTTTGTCTCTTATAAGGCAGGAAAAGGTCTGGAAGAGATAGAGAGCAGCGATTCCTGTATGCGGGCGCTGGGCAGCAAAATCATGCAGGTGGATGAATTTCAGCTTCCGGGAGAGGATTCGCTGAGAGTTCTTATTAAAATAAAGAAATGCAAGGGAACTCCAAAAGCTTACCCGAGAAAAGCCGGCGTTCCGTCTAAAAATCCTCTGTAGGATGACAGGAAGAGGTGGAAATTTATGAGTGCGAAGAAGAAAAATAAAGTATATCATCCCGATTCTGATTTCAGAGAGCGTCTGGTTCGGTTTGATGAGAAGATGAAGGCACATTTGTCAAAAGAGATGATGTATCTCACAGAAAAAAAGGATGATTACGAGAATCAGATTCTTCAGCTGAAGATTGAGAGAGAGCAGCGGGATAAGACATTGTTTCAGCATGTAGAACAGAAGGATATTCGTAAATATTTTTCTCCTCTGAATTTGTCAGACCTGGAGGAGGATAAAAAGGACGAAAAACAGAAAGAGCTGTCTGATCAGATGAATCAGATACAGGAGAGTATTTCACGGATCGATGAACATATAGAAGAAATCCGGGAACTGATCCAGGAAATGGATGATATTTTACAAATGGGATAATGAGAAAGGATGGAAAAATGAAAGCGCAGTTAATTGATATTTTAGCAGAAAATATTCAGGAGTTGGAGAAAGAGGAGATTGCTTCCGCCCTGGAGATTCCGAAGAAAAGTGATATGGGTGACTTTGCTTTTCCGTGTTTTAAACTGGCAAAGGTTTACCGCAAAGCGCCGAATATGATTGCGGAGGATCTGACAAAGAAGATTCTTGAGAAAAATTATGATATTTTCTCTAAAGTAGAAAATGTGGGAGGATATATCAATTTCTTCTTTGCCAAGGAAGAGTTTGCAAAACAGCTGGTGAAAACCATTGGAGTAGAAGATTTTGGTGCTTCCGATGAGGGAGAGGGAAAGACCATCTGTATTGACTATTCTTCCCCAAACGTGGCAAAGAATTTCCATGTGGGTCATCTTCGTACAACAATCATCGGAAACTCTTTATATAAGATTTATTCTAAACTGGGGTATCATGTGGAGCGAATCAATCATCTGGGAGACTGGGGAACACAGTTTGGTAAGCTGATCGTGGCATATAAACGCTGGGGTAGCAAAGAAGCCGTGGAGAAAAACGGTATCGCCGAGCTGATGAAGATTTATGTGAAGTTCCATCAGGAAGCAGAGAAAGATGATTCTCTCAATGATGAGGCGAGAGCATGGTTTGTGAAGATGGAGCAGGGCGACGAGGAAGCGCTGTCTATCTGGCAGTGGTTCAAGGATATCAGTCTTGTGGAATACAAACGGATTTATAAACTTCTGGGTATGGAATTTGATCACTATACAGGAGAGAGCTTCTATCGTGATAAAACCCAGGCGGTAGTTGATGAGTTAAATGAGAAGCATCTTCTCGTGGAAAGCGACGGAGCGCATATCGTTCCTCTGGATGATTATAATATGGCTCCATGTCTGATCACCAAAAAAGACGGAAGCAGTATTTATGCTACCCGTGACCTGGCAGCGCTCTTCTATCGTAAGAAAACCTATCATTTCGATAAATGTATATATGTTACAGGATTGGAACAGAAGCTGCATTTTGCACAGGTATTTAAAGTGATCGAACTTCTTGGATATGATTGGTATGACCAGCTGGTTCATGTTCCATACGGTCTGGTAAGTATGGAAGGCGGTAAATTATCCACAAGAAGTGGTAATGTTATCTATGCAGAAGAGATTCTTCATGAGTCCATCCAGAAGATTTATGAAATCATTGAGGAGAAGAATCCGGATCTGGAAGACAAAGAGACTGTGGCAAGACAGGTGGGTATCGGTGCTATTTTGTTCAATGACCTTTATAACCAGAGAATCAAAGATGTTGTGTTTAACTGGGATAAGATCCTCAACTTTGATGGGGAAACCGGACCATATGTACAGTACACATATGCTCGTTGTGCCAGTGTAATGCGTAAGGCAGGGGATGTGACGATTCCGGAAGAAATTGATTACAGTGTTCTTACAGATGATGTGACCATGAATCTTCTGAAAGATATCACAAGATTCCCTGAGGTAATTAAGGATGCCGCAGATAAATATGAGCCGTTTATGATTTCAAGATTTGCTGTATCGGTGGCACAGCATTTCAATAAGTTCTATCATGACTGCCAGATTAATGTGGAAGATGAAAATGTGAAGATGGCACGTTTGAAAGTGGTATCTATCACAATGCGTGTGATTAAAGATGCGCTTGCATTGCTGGGAATTGAGTGTCCGGAGCAGATGTAACAGAATATCTTGAATTGTGATCAAAAGATTTGTCATAAACGAAGAGGAATGTTTCACGTGAAACATTCCTCTTTTTGCTTGAAAATCATATATCATATTTATATAAAGAATGATTTTAAATATAGCAGAGCTAATGTTCTGTCGCTGCTATTTTTTACGTAGAAAATTAGCAATGTTTCACGTGAAACATTGGACTGTATTTTCATTTAATGTGTGTTATAATGTCCAATGAAGAAAATGTATAACGGTTCAGCTATATGCCTGTCTGGGCAGC
Source organism: Eubacterium sp. An11 (assembly GCF_002161065.1). Taxonomy (GTDB): domain Bacteria; phylum Bacillota; class Clostridia; order Lachnospirales; family Lachnospiraceae; genus Anaerobutyricum; species Anaerobutyricum faecale. The sequence continues at coordinate 21,283 of NZ_NFLV01000037.1, forward strand.
GAGTTTTTGAAATGTCATGGCTGAACTGTTAATAAGTATTTCAATTGGAAGATTTCTGATTGATAACGTAATAGAAAATGAAATGGAGGTTTGTAGAATGGGCAGAGTGATTGCCGTTGCTAATCAGAAAGGCGGAGTTGGAAAGACGACAACTTCCATTAATCTGTCTGCCTGCCTGGCAGAGAAAGGAAAAAAAGTCCTTTTAGTGGATATGGATTCTCAGGGAAATACCACCAGCGGACTTGGATTGGAAAAAAATGAACTGGATAAAACAATCTATGAGGTTCTGAGAGATGAGATTCCTGTGGAGGATTCCATCGTGGAGATTGATAATTGTTTTGGAAATTTATTTTTAATTCCATCCAACAGAAATCTGGCAGGTGCAGAGATTGAGTTGATCACTTCGGAAAATATGCAGTATATTTTAAAGAGAAAGTTGGCTCCGATTAAGGACAATTACGATTTTATTATTTTGGACTGCCCGCCGGCGCTGGGTATGCTGACAGTAAATGCTATGACAGCTTCTGATTCTGTTCTGGTTCCGATTCAGTGTGAATTCTATGCGCTGGATGGTCTGACACAGTTAATTTATACGATTAATTTGATTCAGGAGAATCTGAATCCTTCTTTAAATATAGAAGGCGTTGTGTTTACAATGTATGATGCCAGAACAAATTTATCGTTACAGGTTGTGGAAAATGTGAAGGATAATTTAAATCAAAACATTTATAAGACTATTATTCCTAGAAATGTGCGCCTGGCCGAGGCGCCAAGTCACGGACTTCCAATCAATCTGTACTCCAAGAGATCTTCCGGAGCAGAGGCCTATAGTCGTTTGGCCGATGAAGTGATTGAAAATAGTAAATGATAAAAATCAATGTTTCACGTGAAACATTGAGAGATAAATGGAAAAGCGAAAAAGCAAATCGCATTGAAAATAATCAAGAAATGAAAATAATCAAGAAATGAAAAGATAGAACGAATATAAAAAGAGAAGGGGAAAGTGGATGGCAATTAAAAAAGGTCTGGGCCGTGGACTTGATATGCTGATACCGAGGGAAGATATGTCTTCTCATAAAGCCGACGATGACAAAGAAAAAAGAAAAAATGAAAGTAAAGATGAGGGTATCAATGAGTATGATATTGAAGTGGATATCAGAAAAATTGAGCCAAACAGAGAACAGCCGAGAAAACAGTTTGATGAAGATGCCATCGAGGAACTGTCGGAGTCAATCAAACAGTTTGGTGTAATTCAGCCGTTGATTGTGAAAAAAAAGGGAGACTACTATGAGATTATTGCCGGTGAGAGAAGATGGAGAGCCAGCAAGAAAGCTGGTTTAAAAAAAGTTCCGGTCATCATAAAAGAGTACGATGATAAAGAAATATTAAAGATTTCTCTGATTGAAAATCTGCAGCGGGAAGATTTGAATCCCATTGAGGAAGCACAGGCGTATCAAAAACTTCAGGAAGATTATGGTTTGAAGCAGGATGAGATTGCTGCCAGTGTCTCAAAAAGCCGGACAGCTATCACCAATACCATGCGTCTCCTGCGTCTGGACGAGAGAGTACAGAAGATGATCATGGATAATCTCATCACAAGCGGTCATGGAAGAACTATCATACCAATAGAAGATAAAGATTTGCAGTATGAAACAGCATGCAAAATCCTTGATGAGAATTTAAGTGTGAGAGAAGCGGAACAGCTGGTAAAAAGAATGATGGAACATAAGCAAAAGGGAAAAGAAAAAGAGGAAGAAGATTCTCAAAAGGCAGAAATGTTTCATTTCTTTGAGGGCAGAATGAAAGATATTCTGGGAAGTAAAGTTACAATAAAAAATAAGAAAAACAATAAAGGACGCATAGAAATCGAGTACTATTCTGCGGAGGAGCTGGAGAGAATCATTGATCTGATCCAGAGCATTCAGACGAAAGGTAATTGAAGATCATAGACCGGTTTTAAAATGTACGGACAAGGGTAATGAAACCGTGAAAATAATATTGTGACAGATTTTCTTTTTTTATACAGTGGCAGGAACATCTTACATTATGCTATAATAGAAACGCTTCAAATATAAAGAAGCTCTGAAAAAGAAAAAATATACAGGAAACAGGAGAAGAGTATGGAGAGTAATATTTTAAGTTTTTTAAATATGGATTTTGATGTATTCATGATTGGAACCTGCGTGATCATGGCTGTGCTGGTCATTGCATTATTTTTTCTTTTACTGGATTATCTTCGGTTGAGGAAGAGATATATGGAGTTCATGACGGGAGAGAGTGGCAAATCGCTGGAATACACCATTTACAAACGATTTCGCGAGATTGATGAGTTGAAAGAAGGTCAGAAAGATAATGATGACCAGATTGCAATCATTTATGAAAAAGTGAGAAGGTGTTACAGCAAGATAGGAATTCACCGATACGATGCATTTAATTTGGAGAATTCCGTGAGCGGCGGAAATATGAGTTTTGCCCTTACTCTGTTGAATGACGCCAATGATGGATTTATTTTAAATACCATACATAACAGAGCCGGATGCCACGTTTATATGAAGGAAATCAAAAATGGCGAATGTAATATCGCCCTGGCGGAGGAAGAAAAGATTTCTCTGGAAATGGCCCTGCATTATGGGGAAAAGCATGTGGCTGCAAAAAATAATTGATCAAAAAATCATAATACAGAAGATCGGAAAAGAAGAGAGTGATTTTTACTTTTCCGGTCTTCTTTTTTATCTTGCAAAGTAGGGAATATAAATATATAATTAACCAGAAGATGAGAAAATAATCTAAAACAGGGAGCATAAAAATGTATCGATATTTACGGGCAATTGGGCTGGGGAAATATAATACAAAAAAGAAGATCAGAGAGCTGACGGACTATGTGAAACAGAACCACACCAGACAGGACTCTTTCGAAATGAAAAATGGAGAAGAGCTGATCATATATGAGAAGGATTTTGGAGAAGCTGTGGGAGTGGCTGTGGCAGAAGTGGCAGATAAAGACTATACAGAAAAGGAATTCTTTTTTCCTTATGTCCGGGGCCTGAACTGTTTGTTCCATGAGAATCCGGAGTTTGAAAAATATACGGCATGCCATGAATACGCATGCATCTGCGATGAGAATAATCTGGGGATTCCTCTGATTTTTCATGTCAATAATATCGTGGAATATCTGAAAAGAAAAAATGGAATGTTCCAGGAAGAATTCAACTGCATTACGTTGTCGGGACTTTCTTTTGGCGGTATGGTGATTCTTCCTATTGAAAGAGATGAACATCAGAGAAAAAAAGAACGGCAGGGCAATGAGATCCGCAACCAGATGATAGACGCAGCCAAGGCCGGAGATGTGGAAGCCATGGAACAGCTTACACTGGAAGATATGGACACCTACACTCTGGTGAGCAACCGTTCCAAAAAAGAAGACATTTTTACTATTGTGAATTCGTATTTTATGCCTTATACAGTGGAGTGTGATAAGTATTCAATCCTGGGAGATATCATCGATGTCTCTGTCATGACCAACAGCCTGACAGGAGAGGAGTTCTATTATATCTCTCTGGAATGTAATTCTATTCAGATTGAATTCACCATTGCCAAATCAGATATCACAGGCGTTCCGGAAAAAGGCAGAAGATTTAAGGGTTATATCTGGCTGCAGGGAGAAGTGGACTGTATGTAACAGAAACAAGTAAGAGGAATGCTGTATGAAAAAGAAACCTATGTTGACAAATGCAAGGTTTTCGATTAAAATATCAGAGTGAAATTTGCGAGGGCGCTTATAACAAGAACCTTCACAGATGGATATAAAGAATGTCTTCGTAGCTCAGCTGGATAGAGCACTCGCCTCCTAAGTGGCAGCCCGTTCAAGTCCAAAACTGAATAATTTGGTTGTAGCGGTTGCATAAAACCGTTATAATATAGATAAGTTCCTGTAGCTCAGTAGGATAGAGCGATTGCCTCCTAAGCAATAGGCCGCTGGTTCGACTCCAGTCAGGAACGTATAAACGCCATGAATCCAAGGATTTGTGGCGTTTTCTCTTTTAGAAATTCATGCATGGATATAAAATGCATAAATATAAATTTCTGCTAATTAGACTTGAACTGCTTTACCACCTTCTGCTAATAAAATCAGTGTGCTTGCTAATAAGAAAATTAGCAAATTTTGTGCTAATAAATTATTGAGCCAAAAGCTGTGCCAGTGTATTAGCCAGTTCAGGCGATTTTTTCAGCTGCTCGATTAAGTTATTGATGTCTATTTCTGCTTTTTCAGGCTTCTCGTTTGGAAGAGGCGGATTGTATTTGCTCAAATCCGGATTAGCGTAGAACGCTGCATCAAATTTCTGAGCATTAATTTTTCTATCCTCATCAAGTATATGAGAATAAACCTCCGTAACCATATCTGCCTGAGCGTGTCCAGTATCTCCCTGAGTAGCTTTAATATCGCCATGGTTCAGCTTGAGTTTATATGTTGTACTGGAATGTCTGAGTGAATGGAACACTACATTAGGTAATCCGGCTTCCTCACGAAGTTCTTCAAAAGCCTTCAGCAATACCCTTCCTTCACATGGGCGACCATTCGCAAGAGCGACAACAAGATTGAAGTCCTGATATTCGTCACCGAGAAATTCTTTAAGCTCATCCTGTGCCTTTTTCCAATCACGAAGAATGTAAGCCAGTGTTTTCGGTATCCACACACGCCGGATACTGGTATCGTTTTTGGGCTTTTTCAAAACAACCCTGGTTGATGTATTCGGCATCAATGGCGGAAAGATATAATAGACATCTTTCTGATCCAGGGTTTCCAGTGCCCGTTTTGAAACTCTGAGCAGCTCTTTTTTAATATCAATGTACGCATTATCTTCTGCGATTGCTTCATCAGAGATATTTACAAGATCCCAGGTAAGTCCAAGAATCTCGCCTTCCCTCATAGAGCAGGCAAAAGCAAGATTTATTGCTACGTACAATTTGCCATCTTTGCAGCTGTTAAGCGCTTTGCTGATGCTTTCTGCCGTCCATATATCACGTTTTTTGTATTTGGTTCGGGGAAGTGCATCGGAAAGCTGAAAAGGATTTTTCCCGATAAGCTCCCATTTGACAGCCTGTTTAAATGCAGTAGAAAGAAGTTTGAAGATTTTTTCAATCGTTGCCGGTGGAAGAAATTCACTTTTGGGCTTACGGTTCCTGACAATCACAGGTTTTGTTTTTGTCAGTGTTTTGTAGTAAGAATCAACAAATTTACGGTTTACCTTCTGAATTGGTGTCGATCCTATAATCGGATTGATGTAGTTGCTGATTAATCCTAAATTACTGTCATAAGTAGTAAGCCCCCATTTCTTTTCGCCGTACAGAGTTACGAAGTCATAAAGAAAATCTTCAACTGTCTGTGAAGTAGGAGCAATAAATGTTCCATTCTCCTGCTGATTTTCTATTTCTGCTTTCCTTTTATTTGCGTCTTTGTAACTTGTAAAGGTTTCCCACTTCTGTTTCTTTTCGCCTTGCGGCGTATCGTAATAATAAACGACAGAATAATTCTTTTTACGCTTAATGATTGTAGCCATACGTTTTTCTCCTTTATTCAGGTCTGCCGTTCAGCCAGTCCTCAAAGGATTTTTTATTTACCCGTATAATTCTGCCTATCCGTTTGGAAATAAAGAAATTCTGTTCGCATAATTTATAAGCTGATTTTTTACTTATTCCAAGAATGATGGCTATATCACTTACCGAGTAAGTATCAGATCCACCGGATGATAAAGCAGATGTTTTTGAGAAGTTGGTTTCTGCTGTCATTTATCCTCCTTTCAAAGAACAGCAGGAAAAACGTATAACTAAGACATCCTCGTGCCATTATTATACGTTTTTTCTGCCAGGTTGTAAATTTCGTATTCATGATAATTCAAATCAAAAAAGTGAATTCTCCCTGGAAGCCAGTTCCTGCGCCTTCCCAAGCCACGTCTTCGGCGTTGCTATGCAATCTTAAAGCCTGCAGGCACGCATCATGCTATACTATCTGCAGGCACCCGTATCCCTCTTCCGGGAGGGTGTGAAATTTTCAAGGTACTCTATTTTGCCATTTGTAAGGGAAATAGCGGAGAAAATGCAGAATGTGTAAAAAAATAGAAAAAAAGCTGTCCGTGTGGACAGCCTCTGAAAATTATTTATGTCTGGCAGCGAGCCGATGTAGTATACTGATTACAGCGATCATATCCTCATCGTCGAGCTGCTTTAATAAGTCAGCCGCTTTTTCGTAT
>NZ_NFLV01000038.1 GCF_002161065.1 Eubacterium sp. An11
GGAGGAACTTCGTCTCTTTATATGTATTCTGGCCTTGTTATGTCTTTAGTATCGGCTTTGATTGGGATAATGTGGGCTGTTGCTAATCTCAGATTGCAGAAAAAAGAAGAAAAAGCAAAGGAAGAATTAAGATTTAATTCTTATAGTGAATATTTAGTTGAAAAAACAGAGGAAATCAAAACAAAGTATAACAAAACTTTAAAACTACTCGAAGAAATGTATCCTTCAACGGAAAAATGTTTAGAATATAATGGAAAAGAAGGAGTTTTATGGAATAGAAATAAAGCGCATCAAGATTTTTTGACACATCGCATTGGTTTAGGAAATATTCCTTTTCAAATACCGATAGAAATTTCAAAAAGACGATTTAGTTTGTACGAAGATGAACTGATGCATAAGCCGGAGTATATAAAAGAAAATTATAAAACTCTTTATCAGGCTCCAGTGACAATTAATTTGACAAAGCATCATTTAGTAGGAATTATTGGGGGAAAGGAAAAAATAGGGGCTTTTCAAATTGCGCAGATAATCAGTACACAGGTAGCAGCTAATAATTGCTATACGGATGTAAAATTAGGATATGTATACAATGGGAAAGCAACTTTGGAAAGAGAAGAGTGGGAATTTGCAAAATGGATGCCGCATACATGGTCTGAAGATAGGAAGGTACGGTTTATTGCATCCAATAAAGAAGAAGCTAGTGATGTTTTTTACGAACTCACAAAGGTTTTTCGTGAGCGTACAGAAACTGATGAAATAAGACGAAGTGAGGAAGAAATACTAAAACCATATTACGTAATTTTTGTTTCAGATGCCACAATGCTTGAAGGAGAATTATTTTCAAAATATGTGTTTGAAAAAAATAATGGGTTTGGGCTTACTACAATTTTTCTTGTAGAAAGTTATGAGCAATTGCCGAATAGTTGTGAATTCATTATTCAAAATGATAAACAATTTAAAGGAATATTTGATGTTTATGACAGAAAAGATGAAAAAATAGAGGTGGCATTTGATAAATGCCATAGAAAAAAATTACTTGAGTTTACAAAAAAAATTGCAGGATTGCGGGTTTTCGAGATGGAAAAAGGAGGAGAAATACCTTCTGCTTTGACGTTCTTAGATATGTTAGGGGTAAAAAAACCAGAAGATATCCCAGTAAAAGAGTTATGGACAAAAAATCGTGTTTATGAAAATATTAGAGGATTGATTGGTCAGAAAGCAGGGGGGGTTCCTTGTTATTTAGATGTTCACGAAAAATACCATGGACCGCATGGTTTGGTAGCAGGAACTACTGGTTCTGGTAAAAGTGAAACATTACAGACATATATGCTATCACTGGCGGTTAATTATAGCCCGGAAGATATTGGATTTTTTGTTATTGATTATAAAGGTGGAGGGATGGCTAATTTATTCGATGGATTGCCACATATGATTGGACAAATATCTAACCTTTCTGGAAATCAGGTAAAAAGGGCAATGATATCTATTAAAAGTGAAAATAAACGTAGACAGAGAGTTTTCAATGAAAATGGTGTGAATAATATTAATTCTTATACTAGGCTTTATAAAAATGGTGAGACGACAATACCAGTTCCGCATTTATTTATTATTATAGATGAGTTTGCGGAATTAAAAAGAGAGGAACCTGATTTTATGAAGGAGCTTATTAGTGTTGCACAGGTTGGAAGAAGTCTAGGAGTTCATTTAATATTAGCAACACAAAAACCTAGTGGAACGGTAGACGATAATATATGGAGTAATTCCAAATTTAGATTATGTCTTAGAGTACAGGATAAGCAGGATAGTATGGATATGCTTCACAAACCTGATGCGGCCTATCTTACTCAAGCAGGAAGATGCTATCTTCAGGTAGGAAATGATGAAATATATGAGTTGTTCCAGTCGGGATATAGCGGAGCGATTTTTGATAAAAATGTAGGTGATGAAAAAACAGATATAGCGAGAATGTTGCAGTTGAACGGAAAAATACAAATGACAGGCAATATGGCCAAGGCATCCCGAAAGAAAAAAGCGCAATATATTTGGATTGAGTCATTAATAAAAATTTTATTAGAAACTATTGAGAACACAGGTATATCATTACAGGAATGCATGAACGATATTGATAAAAAACAAAACTTGGTTGTTAAAATGTATTCTTTAATGAAAAAAAATAAAATAGAATATGGAGAAAATAGTTATAACACCCAAAGATTAGTTGATTTTATAGATTTATATTATGAACTGAATTGTATTAATAAAAACGATATTCCGGCTGCGATAATTAAGGAAGCGCAATGCAAAATGAAGAAATTGCCAGAAATTAAAGAAAAAACACAATTAGAAGCAGTAAAAGAATATCTGACTCAAATTGCAAAAGAAGTGGGATATAATCAACAGTTGCAATTGTGGATGCCGGTACTTCCTGAAAAAATATATTTAAACTCGTTTAATGAATTTAGAAGAAGCAGTTTCCTTTATAATGGATGGAATGAAATGGAGCTGAATCCGTGGTCTTTATCTGTAATAGTAGGTAAGCTGGATGATCCCGAGAATCAAAATCAGATGCCGCTTGAAATAGATTTTGCATCAGATGGGCATATCGCTGTCTGTGGAAATATTGTTTCTGGGAAAAGTACAATGCTTCAGACAATGATATATGCGCTTATCCAAAAATATACACCAGATATGATAAATATTTATGGTATAGATTTTAGTAGCAAGATGATGGCCGCTTTTGAAAAAGCACCTCAAATAGGAGGAGTGATGTATGAAAACGATATAGATAAAATTGCAAAATTTTTCAATATGATGCAAAAAATTCTTCACGAGAGAAAAAATCTATTTAAAGGGGGTAATTATAGTCAGTTTATACAAGTTAATGGGAAAATATGTCCTGCTGTGATTATTTTTATAGATAACTATGCATCCTTTAAAGAAAAGACAGAAGAGATGTTCGAAGATATTATGATTCAGCTTTCTAAAGAAGGCGTTAATTACGGAATTTTTCTTGTAGTTTCAGGCAATGGATTTGGAATGAATGATATTACTACGCGTGTAGGGGAAAACATAAATACAGTGCTATGTCTTTTGTTACAGGACAGGTATGCTTATGGGGATTTATTGCATGCTATGCAATTTGATGTTTTACCTGAGGTGGGGATAAAAGGCCGTGGATTGGCCTGCTATGAAGGAAGAATACTTGAATATCAGACAGCCTTAGCATTAGAAGCTGAAAATGACTATCAGAGGTTGGAAAAGATTAAACAAGAATGTGTCCATATGAATAATGTTTGGAAAGGAAAGAAAGCCAGAAAGATTCCGGAAATACCGGAGAAGCCTACATGGAGTGTTTTTGAGGAAGCAGAAGGATTTGAGAAAGCATTAAATGATCGAACTTTGCTTCCGATTGGATATGATTCATCAAATGCAGATATTTATAGTATACCACTTAAATATACATATTGTTATTTGATTTGGGGAGCAAAAAGAACGGGAAAAACGAATTTAATGAAAGTAGCTATTCGGTCAGCAATGAAAAAAGAAAGTAAAATCTGTATCATTGATTCACCAGAAAAAAAGTTGGCTTTGTTCAAAAAAGAAAAAAATATAGTATATGCTTATGATGAGCAAAGTGTGTTTGATTTTTTCAAAAAATTATTACCAGAATTTAAAGCACGAAATGTATTAAAACAAGAATATTTATCCAAAGATTATGATGAAGATGAAATATATTTTGAAATGAGTAAAAAAATACCGTATTTTATTTTTATTTCTGATTTAAGTTGGTTTGTTCCTTTTATTTATAATGCTGAAATGGATATGAGAGGATTTTTAGAAAATATTTTAGAAAAGGGACAACTACATAATATTTTCTTTATCAGTGAATTATCATTGGAAAAAAGAGAAATGATTACAGGGTATCCTATCTATGAACTTTTTGCAGGTTACAAAACGGGAATTCATTTGGGAGGAAGAGTTGTAGATAATATGGTATTGTCTTTTGAGTATTTATCATATACAGAACAAAACAAAGGTGAAAAAGTAGGAATAGGGCAGTTGCCGGAGAATGAAGATGGAATAAATACGCGAAAAATAATTATTCCATTGGCCAGGAGGTGAAGATTAAAATGATTTTAGTAGAAGTGTATGTTCCGGCGATGGATGAAAAATTTGATTTTGAATTGGATGAGAATGCCTCAATATATCAGATTATCGGGGAATTATGCGAAATGTTATCGAAAAGAACAAAAAGTCCTGTAATTAATGATATAAAAGAGTTTATGCTTTGTTCCATTGACAGACAAGAAATACTGATGGGGGAAAATACATTGTTTCAAAGCCATATAGGGGATGGTAGTAGACTACTATTGGTATAAGGATAATTTTAAAACAGCTTATAGGGATTATAAAAAGCGAGTTGTGATTATATAGTAACAAGGAGTTGACAATGTACATAGAAGTTTTTCCCAAAAAAATAGAGTATTTATCTGAACAAATTAAACGAACTGAAGATAAAATGAAAAAAGAAAGTAGTGATTTGTATAAAATCAGAGAACAACTAAAAAAAATAGAAAATGAATCTATGCATAAGGTGATTATAAAGATATCTAATCAAATGGCAGGGTTAGAACAAAGTGTTGAGAAAATAAAAATGTTACAAACTTCCCTGTATAAAATTGCTTGGACATATAAAAAATTTGAAGAAAGCATTACGGATATAAGTGAAGGTGAGATGATATGGAGTATAAAAAAATTAAAATAAGTACTGTTAGATTAGGAAACGATGCAGAACAAGTGAATAGGTTAATTCAATCCATGGAAAAGGAATTGAGTAATATGGAAGAAAATGTAAATCAAATAGTTACTATGTGGGAGGGTGATGCGAAAAATAGTTTTGTATCTGTTTTTCAAGATGATATGGTAATAGCAAAAGAATTAATGAAAATGTTGAAAGCATTACAGATATCTGAGACACGAGCTAAAACAGAATATGAAAAATGTGAATACCAAATAGGAGAAATCATTAATTCAATTCGAGTATAATGTTAAGAGAGGATAGAAATGACCGGTATAAATTTGAAAGTATCACCAGATATATTAAAGGCAAAGGCACAGGAAATACGAAATGAAATCAGCCGTTTTGAAGCGGACTGGAATCAACTTTTGCAAATTGTACAAAATACAAAGGGCTATTGGTCAGGAGATGCCAGTACTGCTCATCAAAATCAAATAAAAAACTATCAAGATGAATTTGAGCGTATAATAAAAAGATTAAAGGAACATCCAGATGATTTACTAAAAATGGCCAATATTTATGAAAAAAGTGAACAAACGGCGGAAAAAATATCACAAATCTTGCCAAATGATGTTATTATTTAAAGGATGGTGAAACTTGATGGCAAAATCACTGGTTATCATACAATTAGAATTGGCAGAAGCAAAAAAGCAGGCGAATTGTTTGGAGCAGATATCCAGAGAATTAAAACAAACAGCAAATTATGATTTAGAAACAGTTTTAAAAGGAATTGAGAGTGTGTGGAAAAGTGATACAGCATTTACTTATATAAAAAAAGGAAGAGTATTACAAGAGGAATTAGAAAAGAGAGCAGATGAGTTAAAAAATATAGCTAATACCATTCGATTGATAGCTAAAAATACATATGAGGCAGAAATGAATGCTTACAGAATTGCGTTGACAAGAAAATACAAATAATCATTAGGAGGTGAAGTAGAATGGCGAATATATCAGTAAACCGCGAAAGATTAAAAAATCAATCGGTAAATTTATTATCAATAGAAGAAAAAATAAAATCGATGGAGGATGATGTGAATGAAATTAAAAGGCAGATAGAAAAAGGTACATCATCGTCTTATAGAACGATTGTTGAAAAAATTGAAACAACTGTAGTGGCTATTGATATTAATAAAGATTCTATTTCATCTATGAAGACTATTTTGGATGAAGTACAAAGGCTCTATGGTGATACGGAGCAAAAAGTAGAAGATGAATTTAAAGAAAGTAATAATGCTAACGGTTTTGAACAACTTAAGATGAAATTAAATCCTATAGACGACAAGATGTTGTTGCATGATAGTGATGATAAATGGAAATTTTTTGTAAAAGATTTAAGTGGAGAGAATGAGAACGGATACTCTGCAATTGCTGCCGCTATTGGTATTAGCGGAGCTATATTAGGTAAAGACTTTGAGACAGGGATTGAGGCGGACATAGGAAATTTTTATACGGATGCCCAAACAACAGGGGAGTGGAATACTGCAGAAGGAGAAATAGGGCTAAAAGGCGAGGTGAGGGCTGGATTATCTGCTGCAAAATTAAAAGGGAATGTTCAGTATGGAAATTATGATGGAAGTCTTACATTAATGGCATTAACAGGAGCAGTAACTGGAGGGGCTGAATGTGCACTTTTTAAAGATGGAAAATTTCAACCAGGAGCAGGTATTTCTGGAAAAATCAACGGAAATGTTGTTAATGGAGAAATCAAAGAGAAAATTGGTGATGATGATTTCAATGTACATCGAACAATGAAAGGAGAATTGTTGGGTGGTGAGGCAAAAGCGGAAACAAAAATTGGAGCAGATGGAGTTACTGCAGGTATAGGAGCTGAGGTTTATTTGGCAAAAGGAGAAGTCGAAGGTGGAGTAGAGTTTTTTGGGCTTAAGATTGATGCATCTGTAGAAGGAAAGGCAGGAGCTCTTGGTGCGGAAGCAAGTCTTTCTGCTACAGGTTCAAGTGCAGAGGCAGAAATAGGAGGATCTTTAGGTCTGGGAGCAGGTATAAAAGTAAAGGTGGATTGGAGTGGATTATATAATAAGATTGAAAAGTTTACACAGCCATTTTTATCAAAAGGAATTAATGGCTCGGGAGGAGGTGGAGGGGGAATTAGATAAAATTAAAATAGTAATTTGAGACAAATAAAATAACTTATATACACAAATACTTATTATTTTTTGGAGGGAAAAAATGGATGGATTTTTACCAATTGGATCGGTAGTGTTATTAAAAGGAGCACAGAAAAAATTAATGATTATTGGACGATTTCAAGTATCTGTGAAAACGGAGAAAATTTATGATTATTCGGGATGCCTTTATCCCGAAGGTTTTATGAATCCTCAAGATTTGTTTTTGTTTCAGAATGATGATATAGAAAAAGTATATTTTGTTGGTATGCAAGATGAGGAAGAATTTGCATATCGAGATTTTCTGGTTAAAGAAATTCATAAGAAGGCAGAAAATCAGCGTAAAGAGGAAAAGAAAAATAATGTACAAAACTAAAATTATTCAGACTACACAAAATATATTTAATGTGGAATATCAATTTGAAAAAGACGAAAAAATTATAGGAACAGCCTCAATAAATAAGAACGTATTAGGAGGAATAATTGAGTGTCGCTATAAAAGTAGTAAATATAAACTTTGTTTTGATCAAAAAGCAGGAGTTCGATTTTATTGTATTTTTGATGAAAAAGAACAGAAACTGGGATGGATGGAAAGAAGATATAGCAAAGGAGGTTTTTTGCGGCCGGGTTTTTTCTATACAAAGGTTAATTTTTATGATAGGGAATACAATATATATGATATAGGATTAGGGAAAAAAGGAATATATTACCCTTGTTATGAAAGTAAGGGAGAAGGAGATGGGCTCCAGATTAGTATAATGCATAAAAATGTTCTGGTAGAGAATTTGAAAGATACATATGAATGCTTAGTCAAGAATGATGATGATGAGGTTATGATGATTTTATTTGCTTTGTACAATGATTTTTGGAATTTTCGCCATATGGCACAAAAAGCGGTAAATTCAAAACAAATGCAATATTTTTATACTGTAAACAAAAGGTTGAAGGCTAAATTTAATCCTGATTTTTTAAAAGATGATTAAACAGACTATTAAAAAAAACTAAAATTTTATAACTAAAAAGCAAAAAAACAAAAAATATGATATTATTAAGAATGTCAAAAGTTAAATAAATTTATCTAAGGAGGATGTAATATGGCTAATACAATTCAAATTTCTACAGCTTCGCTAACTAGTAAGGCAAACGAACTGAAAAATCTTAATAGTAGATTTAAAACTCAGGTTGAAAATTTAACCTCAACAGAGAGTTCGTTAAATACAATGTGGGAAGGGGAGTCTAAAGATGCATTTCATCAGGCTTTTACCCAAGATATAACGCAAATGAATAATTTTTATAATGCTATTGAAAAGTACATAACAAGTTTGAATGAAATTGTTAAAGAATATGAGAAAGCTGAAAAGACAAATATATCAACAGCTACAACAAGAAAATATAAATAAGGAGGAATCGCTTCATGACAGGCACAATTAAAGTTGATACATCTAAATTGACAACTACAGCAAATGCATTAAATTCCACAGGAAATCAGATTAAAAGTATCACAAATCAAATGACATCAATGATTAATTCTGTTAGTGGTAGTGTTTGGAGTGGTGATGCTGCCAATGCATATAAAAAGAAATTTGGAGAATTACAGGATGACATCAATAAAATCATTAAAATGATAAACGAACATGTAACCGATTTGAACGAGATGGCAAGAGAATATGAAAGAGCAGAGACGGCGAATATTAATGCTGCAAATGCTTTGTCTGGGGATGTAATTATCTGACATAAAAAGAAATGTGGCATGGAATATTAATAAGAGTATGGAATTTATTTTCTGTACTCTTATTAGTACCACCCTTATTATCTTTTACTATATTTTATTTAAGAGATGAATTGTTTATTATGAAAGGATCATTAGCATGAAAAGAGGGCGTTTTAAAAGCAGAAAATATTATTTTTTTAAAACAATATTATGTGTATATTTAATATTTTTTTGTTTTTTAGTTGGAAAAAAGACTGTTAATGCTCAGGATAATTTAATTGAAGACGCAAAGCAGGGAGTTGTTGAAATTTTTTCTGGATTTACAACAAATGATAATACCTTCTATAAAATGAAACATGCTAGTGGTTTTCTGATTAGTAATGAAGAGGACAATACATATGTCGTGACTTCATATAATGATTTAAAAAATAGTGAAAAGGAAAAAGAACAGTATTGTAAAACGAATGATATTTCGGTAGATGGATTTTCGTTACAGAATTCAATAAAGGTAATAGTAAAAGGAGATGTTACTGCAGAAGCAACGATAGTAACGGAAAGTAAAAAAGAAAATTATGCTATTTTACAGCTTGATGATAGTTTAAATGAGCGTATCCCATTAAAACTTGGTGTTTCTCATCAGACGTTAATAGGTGATAAAATATATACAATGGGATTTTCAGAAAATACAGATGATAACGTAATGTTTCTGCCGGAAGATGTTCAAATTACAGAAGGAACTATCCAGGATACATATGCCAATAGAAACGATGCAACTTATTTACAACATTCAGCCTTAATTTCGGTTGGAAATACCGGTGGTCCCATACTGAATGAAAAAGGATATGTAATAGGGATAAATAATATAAACTTAAATGAAAATGATAAAAATGCTTTTTTTTCACTCTCAATTGATGAGGTGAGAGAAGTATTAGATAATTTTAAAATTCCGTATGAAAGCATGGAAACAGATATGGCATGGAATGATTTTTATGCCATAGTGGAAAAAAGTAGGAAGTTATTAGAGGATAAAAGTTATAAAAATCAATCAAAAACCGAATTACGTCAGACCTTACAAGAAGCAGAGGTTTTATTAGATTCTGATACTGCAACGCCGGTCGACATAACCAGTATGACAGAAAAACTAAAACAGGCTGGCGCAGAACTTCAGTTGAAAATAAAATCTACAAAAAAAATAATGATTATTCTTTTGATAGTCATTATTCTGTTGCTAGTTTGGATAATTAAATTTTTATATATTAATAATCAAAGAAACAAAAGTATAAAAAAGATAACTGACATTAAAGGTAATGATTATAAAACTCAATCAAACAAAAAGGAATTTCTGAGAGAAGACGGAACAACCATTTTCAATGGGGATATAAATAATAGAATATTGAAGGTGCCAAAAGCATCAATATTTTGTGTAAGGACAGGGAAATTTATAAATATATGTCAATCAGAAATAAATATTGGCAAAAAATTAGAGGGAAATGATTTTGTTATTTCTGGAAATAATGCCGTGAGTAGAAAACATGCCAAAATAGTAAAAAGAACAGATGGTTATTATCTTACAGATTTGGATTCGGCCAATGGTACATATTTAAATGGAATGTTAGTGAATGTAGACGAATATGTTAAGTTGAACGATAAAGATGTTATTTTACTAGCCGATGAAAAGATAATATTTAAAATAGATAATTAAAGTAGAGAATATGTTAGTAAATATTTGAATGAGAGGAGGAATATGAGGTGAGCGATTTAAAAAAAATTGTAATGAGATTAATTTCAATTATGATGATTATTATATTTTGTTTCAGTGCGCAATCGGTATATGCAACGGAAAATTTTTCAGATAGAATAACAATAGTTGAAGGGACTGTGGATGATCGATATAATGTGATGTTAGGAAATCCTTTAATTGAGTCTGATATTCTCATGAATTCTGGTTGGAAGTCGGTATGGGATTGTGTTTGGTTTGGAAATTATCCTCAAACAGAAATTGTACAAGAAGGAAGCAAAGAAGAACAAGCACTAAAGAAGATGAACACGTATTTTCGTACAGAATACGAAAGTGTCAGTGAAAATGAATTTAATGCAATAAAAAATGCATCATATGATATTAACGGAGATACAGTGTTGAACGGGGTGAGGTATCGTCGTATTGATGGTGGTGATACTATATATTACAGCAGTGGAGGATTGAATCATTATGATTGGAACTACAGGAGTACAACATACCATTATTTTAAATATGAACCGATAAAATGGAGAATACTTCGTTGCGATGAGAAAGAAGCATTTCTCATGGCAGATGTTGTTTTAGATACACAAAGATATTACCCAAATAGTGAAGATATAACATGGGAGACAAGTACTATTCGAAGTTGGCTTAATGGTTACGGAAGTGGGAGTAATAAAAAAGGAATTGATTATAGTGGAAATAATTTTATAGATACCGCTTTTACAAGTGAGGAACAAAAAGCAATCAAAACAATGAGTGTGACTAATTCTGATAACACATCATATGGAACAGATGGAGGAATCAATACAAATGACAAAATATATTTGTTGTCTGAATCAGAAGCGTATGGAGCAAATAAGGCATTGACCTATGGATTTGTAGAAAACAGATCAAAGTATGATGAGGGAAGAGAGGCAGATTCCAGCACTTACGCTTATGCAATGGGGGTATATAGGAGTACGGAAGATGATAATGCCGGAAAATGTAACTGGTGGTTGCGGTCACCAGGCAGTAATGCAAAAAAAGCTGCAAACATAGATGATAATGGTTGGGGAAATAACAGCGGGGATAATGTACATCATAATGAAGATGGGGTAAGACCTGTATTATACTTGAACTATACGACAACAAATCTTTTTAGCAAGGCGGGAACAGTATGCTCAGATGGGACAGTGGAAGAAGAAATACCGGGTGGAAACGATGAAACAGAAAATACAGAACAAAATGCTGTAAATGCCATTTCGAGTAATTCTGGGAATAAAGTTATAAACAAAAAAGTAGATGTTGAAAATACTTTGTCAGCATCTAAAGAAAAAAATACTCTCAGGAAAAAAGGACGATTAAAAAAAGTAAGTTCTCCAAAAAAAAGGACAATAAAAATTAAATGGAAAAAAATAAAAGGGATAACGGGATATCAAATTTATGTATCTCGAAAAAAAGATTTTTCTCGAAAGACGATTCAGAGATATTTAAAAAAGAAAAAGAGTTCTGCGACGTTGAGTTTTTTAAAAAGTAAGAAGATATATTATGTTAAAATGCGTCCGTATAAAAAAAGTGGGAAGAATAAAATTTATGGGACTTGGAGTAAAGTGAAAAAAGTAAAAATAAAATAATGATAGATTTGGCCGATACAATATTTTGTGTCGGTCATTCTTAAATATATAGACATTTTGCGAAAAATATTATATAATTTTGTGTAGGATTTATGTATTTCGAGCAATTTTTTATGTATTAAATTTATAATAATTCAGATGATTAATAAATGGATGCGGAAGGTGAAACAGGGAATCTTATATGGAATATCAAGGATATCTTATAAGTCACGGAGGTAAAGTTAGGGATATCAATCAAGATAATTATTATCTCAATGGCTTTTATAGAAAAAATGATGATTGCTTTACTTCACTACAAAAAGTAATGAGTCAGGATAGAATATTAGCTGCGGTGTTTGACGGAATGGGCGGAGAGAAAAATGGAGAGGTAGCTTCCAGAATTGCAGCAGAATATATGGAACAAAAAGAAGAACAAATTTTAATTTCAGGAGATATTACTTTTTTTGTAGAAGAAGTTAATAAATCAATTATCGCATATGATCCCTATACTATGATGGGGACTACATACGTTGCAGCACAGGTAACGAATGGCAAAATGATAATTAGCAATATAGGAGATAGCAGAGGCTACTTATGGAGAAAAGGTATTTTAAAAAAAATAACAAAAGATCATACCGTTTTACAGGAGATGTTAGACAATGGGATTTTTTCATCGAAGCAAGCTGTTAATTATACAAGTAAGCATCTTTTATCACAGTGCCTTGGCATGCGGGATGAAGGTATTGAGATTATTCCGGAACCCTATATTTCTAATGTTATAGAACTTAAACAAGGAGATATGTGTTTGCTGTGTTCTGACGGATTAACTGATATGGTGACGGAACAGAAGATACAAAGTATACTGAATTATTATAGAGATATAGAGGAAGCAGGAGAAATGTTATTAGGCTATGCATTGACAGAGGGAGGGAAAGATAATATCACAATATTATTAATAAAAGTTAATGAATAGATGACAGGAGATTTAGTAAGCAGAGGGAAAGGAGACAAGGTATGAAAAAAATCAAGATTCATTTTTTATTTTTAGCAGTTTTGTTTTTGGCGATTTGTTGTAAACAGAATGTAAAAGCAGATGTGGGCGATCAGGTTTTTACAGGGTCCTATGAAACTGCGATAGTAAAAGCAGATGGAAGTTTATGGGTATGTGGAGATAACTCTTTTGGACAATTGGGGGATGGAAGTAACAATACCCGAAATAAGCCAGTGAAAGTTATGGATAAGGTAGTTTCGGTTAGTATTGGTGGTTATTATACTAATATGGCAATAGTGAGAACAGATAATAGTTTATGGATGTGTGGAGATAATTCCTGTGGACAATTTGGAAACGGAACAACTACAGAAAGTTATAAGCCAATAAAAGTTATGGATCATGTTTCTAAAGTTAGTGTTGGAGACGGTTTTACAGCAATAGTAAAGACGGATGGGAGTCTGTGGACATGCGGAGAAAATTACTATGGACAATTGGGAGATGGAACTACAACTGATAAACTTTTACCAGTAAAAATTATGGATGGGGTAGCTTCTGTAAGTGCAGGAAGTAGTCACTTAACGATAGTAAAGACAGACGGAAGTCTGTGGACATGTGGTGATAACACCAGAGGACAGTTGGGAGATGGAAGTGGAGTAGAAAAACATTTGCCTGTAAAAATTATGGATGGAGTCGCTTCTGTAGATGCAGGAAGTTATAATACTGCAATAATAAGAACGGATAGAAGTTTATGGATATGTGGAGAAAATGCTGATGGACAATCAGGTATTGAAACTAATAAAGATATAGAATTTAATTACCTGGTAAACCCTGTGAAAATCATGGATAATGTTGTGGCTGTAAATGTTTGTATGAACCACACTGCGATTATAAAAACAGATGGAACCTTATGGATGTGTGGTAGTAACAGTAGTGGACAATTTGGAGATGGAACACTTATAAGCCAGGTACTTCCTAAAAAAGTAATGTCTGGTGTACAAATGGTTGGTGTAGGTGGAACACATACAGTGGTTATAAAGAAAGATGGTAGTATTTGGTCGTGGGGAGGTAACGAGTACGGGCAACTGGGGAATGGATTTTATGAAGATAAAATTGTTCCAAATCGAATAATGTATGTACCAAAGCAAGATCAGGTTATCCATGCAGAATCTCGTACTATAGATATTAAAACAAAATCGTTTTATTTGGGAGCAAGGGCAACTGGTGGTGGTAGATTATCGTATATTTCCAGCAATAAAAATGTAGCAGAAGTTGATGTATCCGGTAATGTGAGAGTCAAAAGTTATGGAACAACTACAATAACAATTAATGCAGCAGCGAATTCTCAGTACAATAGTGCAAGTAAAAAAATAACGATTAAAGTTGTTCCGGTAAAAACAAAGTTGAAAGCAGCAAAGTCTTTATCTAAAAGAAAGCTGAAATTGCGGTGGAAGAAAGATAAAACGGTTACGGGCTACCAGATATATATAAGCCCTAATAAGCAATTTAAGAAAAAAGTAATTGAAAGAAATGTCAAAAAGAAGAAAACAAAATTTCAAATTGGAAGGTTAAAAAGTAAAAAGAAATATTATGTAAAAATCCGTGCCTACAAAAAAATAGGGCAGGAAAAATTGTATGGTTCCTGGAGTAAAGTAAAGAAAGTGAAAATAAAATAGGGAATTATCATAGGAGAATAAAGATATGAAAAAAATCAGAATGTGTTTTATGGGGAGTATGATTTTGGTTTGGATGCTTCTAGGTGGAAGAATCGAAGCGCAGGCTAAGGCTATGGTAAGCGCAGGAAATGAGCTTACAGGAATTGTAAAAGCTAACGGAACATTATGGATGTGCGGTGATAATGCGTATGGGCAGTTGGGAACAGGTGATACAAAAAACCGATATGTGCCCACTAAAGTAATGGATAATGTTGAATCTGTTAGTGTGGGTGGACCAACAGCAATCTTAAAAAAAGATAAAAGTTTATGGATTTGTGGAAGAATCTCTAGACAAAATTATATCAAACCACAGAAAATAATGGATAATGTGGCTTATGTAGATTCAGACGGAGGACATGTTGCGATAGTAAAAACAGATGGAAGTCTGTGGATGTATGGTTCTAATTATTCGGGAGAATTAGGTACAGGGGATACTGCGGATAGATTTGCTCCGGTCAAAATAATGACAGGTGTATCAAAGGTAGATACAGGTAGTGATAATACTGCCATAGTGAAAACAGATGGAAGCTTGTGGATGTGTGGAGACAATGATCGGGGACAGTTAGGCACAGGAGATTATTATAATAGAAGTGTACCTGTAAAAATTATGGATGGTGTCTCATCTGTGAGTGTAGGAAACTTTTGTACAGCTATAGTGAAAGGAGACAATAGTTTATGGATGTGTGGAACTAATTATTTAGGAGCTTTTGGGAATGAAAGTTATGACGAGTCAGTAATTCCTGTAAAAATTATGAGTGGAGTGTCTGCGGTGAGTATTAGCTCCGCGAATACAGCCATAGTAAAAACAGATGGGAGCCTGTGGATGTGTGGAGACAATGATTGGGGACAGATTGGAAATGGAACCTGTTCTGAGGAAAAAGATTATTATAATCCGGTAAAAATTATGTCCAATGTGATTATGGCAAGTGCAGGAGTAAATCACACGGTTGCTTTAAGAAGTGATGGTACATATTTTAGCTGGGGAAAGAATAAGTATGGTCAGTTGGGAGATGGTACAGATATTGACAGATTGTCTCCGATAATCATGAAAAATCTTCCGTTGGAAAGGCAGGAGATATATGCAAACTCTGTCTATACAGTTACGATTAAACAGAAAGCGTTTAATCTCAATGTCAAGACAAATGGAGGTGGAAAATTGTCGTTTGCTTCCAGTAATAAAAAAGTAGTAGATGTAAATAATAATGGGGATGTCCATGTGAAAGGATATGGTACAGCAACCATTAGGATCAAGGCAACAGCATTAACTGGTTATACAGAGGGGACTAAAAGTATTACTGTTTGTGTAACACCGGCAAAAGTGAAATTAAAAAGAGTACGTTCTGCCGGCAAAGGTGCGTTGACACTAAAATGGAAAAAAGATAAATCTGTTACAGGCTATCAGGCCTACATGTGTAAGAAAAAGAATTTTAAAAAAGGCACATTACAACAGAAATTTAAGAAATCAAAAAATAAGGTGAGTTTTACAGGATTCAAAAGTAAAAAGAAATATTATGTTAAAATACGGGCTTACAAAAAAATCGGAAAGCAAAAGATATATGGTCCGTGGAGTAATATCAAAAAAGTAAAAATAAAATAATCTGTTGTACGCAATAATAAGAAATACAAAGAGGATAATAGTAACTGGCACAGTCTTTTAGACTGTGTCGGTTTATTTTTAAATAAAAAATAATAAAAAAATAAAAACCATAGCAGATTTTTGTGATAATGCATGATATAATTATATTCAATCTATACATCGCAACAAAAAGATGAGGGAGAGTGAAGCAAATGAATAAAATGGTTGCTCGAGTATTAGCAGGGATGTTGACAGCGATAATTTGTGCAATAACAGCTGTGTCTATGGGAAATTATAAAGGAATGATTAAAAAAGTAGAGGCAGCAACAGTAGTAAATAATCCTCGTATAGTGCCAGATAGTTCCATGGAAGCAGGGCAAAAGGTGACATGGGATTGTATTTGGTTTGGGAATTATCCACAGACGGAGGTGGTGTTGGAAGGCAGTGAGGAAGAATCAAGACTGGAAAAAATGGCAGCGTCATATGGAATAACGTATGAAAGTGTAGATTCAAATACATATACCAGTATTGAAGATGCCAACTATAATAGTAATGATGATACAGTGATTAATGGAGTAAAATATCGAAGATTAAAAGGGAAAGATGCACATTCACAACTTTCTTATGATTGGGGTGATGATTATGAAAAATATCACTATTTTAGATATGAACCAATTAAATGGAGAATATTAGATATAGATAACAACGCTGTTCTTTTATTATCAGATTTGATACTGGATAGTAGATATTATACTGAAACATTTAATGCTGACAATGAGTTGGCTCCGAGTATGTATGATTATACTTGGGAGACCAGCACCATACGAAGTTGGTTGAATGGATATGATGATACAAAAAATGTAAGTAGTATTAATTATGAATATAACAACTTTATAAATGCTGCTTTTTCAAGTCAGGAGCAAAATAATATTATAATATCTGAGGTAATTAATGAAAATAGTTTGACTTTGGGAATAGAAGGGGGCAACGATACTTTAGACAAGATATTTTTGTTGTCTGAATCAGAAGTATATGCAACGGACCAAGCGATATCTTATGGTTTTATAAAAGATTATGAAAGTTATGACGAAGCAAAAGATATTAAGTGTAGTACCTATGGTCTGGCAAGGGGAATGAAAAGATTTAGTTGGCTGTTACGTTCACCGACTAATACAACTGGAGGTGGAGCAGCAGCTTGTGGAAGTGAGTATATTGGTGAATGGCTTGTAACTATATCGGCAAAGCCAGGAGTGCGCCCAGCTTTGCGTATAAATCTGACTTCTTCAGATTTATACAGTTATGCTGGAACTATATGTTCTGATGGAACAATTGTTGAAGTGGCAGCAGGAGCAGAGGATATTGAAACGAATCCGGGACAGAAGCCAACGAATCCAAATGACACACAAATTCCTTCTGGTAGTAACTCTACATCTACATCGGGAAATAAAAATAGTCAGATGAATAATGCGATGAAGGCTGATTCATGGACAAAGACCAGGATAACTTCTCCAGATGAAAATACACTCGGCAAAAAGGGAAAACTGAAAGCAGTAAAATCAACGAAGAAAAGAACAGTAAAAATCACATGGAAAAAGTTGAAGGGTATCACCGGGTATCAGGTATATATATCCAGAAAAAAAGATTTTTCGCGGGAGACATTTGAGAGAATTTATAAAAAGAAAAAAACAACAGGTATTATAACAGGATTAAAAAGTAAGAAAAAATACTATGTGAAAGTACGCCCATACAAGAAAAAGGGAAAGAAAACTTATTATGGAGCTTGGAGTAAAACAAAGAAAGTAAAAGTTAAATAAAAAATTTGCAAAGTGGAAAAGGTGAAAAAATATGGTGCAAATAAAAAATAATATTTGGAAAATTTTTTTTGGTATTTTCATTTTGACTGTGGCATTTATAACTAATAAAGAAAATGTTCGAGCGGCGATTGATGAATGTGAGTTGGTTTATAAATCAGGAAATAATTATTATTCGGTAGCGGATTTTGGAGAGACAACATATAAATCAGTAAAAAGAGATTTGGATTTTTATATAAAGATGACTTTTGATAGTGAATTGGTATGGCAGAGTTCGCTAAAGATTTATGTATCAGATGGAGATGGACACTATTCCACATCATCATTAAGTTGGTCGGATATGGAGGATAGATTTGAGTATGATAATAAAAAACGTTATGCCTATTTTCCTATATCGTCAATATTAGCATCTCAACAGAATTTTATAAAAATATTTTTTGACGTTATTTTAGCTAATGGAAATTATCTTCAGACCGCCGATCTAAATTCTACCAATGCGTTTTATATCAGGATGTTAGGTGACTATACGATATCTTATAATGCCAATGGAGGAACAGGAGCGCCTGCATCTCAGACAAAGTATAAAGAGAGTGTATTGACCCTTAGCACTCAAAAGCCGAAAAGAACTGGATATATATTTAAAGGATGGGCTGTAACCAATACAGCGGAAAGTGCAACCTATCAGCCGGGCGGAAGTTATAGCAGTAATAGCGATGTGGTGTTATATGCAGTATGGGAAAAGGAGGAAGAACAGCAAACATCGGATAATGGACAAACGCAAAATCCAGGCCATAATGGAAATCAAAATCCAACAAATGATAGAAATGAAATTATAATAAATCGAGATAGTAACACAACAAATAATTCTGTCAATAAACAGAAACAAGAGGAAAAAACTTCGGTTAATGCAAAGAAAAGTAATTTGCCTAAAAAAGGACAACTAAAGGCAGTGAAGTCTCTAAAAAAGAGGACAATGAAAATTACATGGAAAAAGTCGAAAGGGATAACAGGGTATCAGATATATATATCCAGAAAGAAAAATTTTTCCATGGAAACATTTCAAAGAATATATAAAAGAAAGAAAATGTCGACAATTATAACAGGTTTAAAAAGTAAGAAAAAATATTATGTAAAATTGCGCCCATACAAAAAACAAGGGAAAAAGATTTATTATGGAGAGTGGAGCAAAGTAAAAAAGGTAAAAATCAAATAGCTTTTTGTGGATGAAAAGAAAAGTATTTCAGTGTATATTAATAAAAAAAAATTGTAAATATTTTACTTTTTCCTTGAATACAGTAATTTGTCATGGTATAATAGGCAAACAATTTGGAAAAAATAATGATGTAAAGTTTTAGGACAGAAGGAATTTAGGATGAGATTAATAATTGATAATTTGGCAAAAATTAAACATGCAGATATTGTAATTGATGGAATCACTGTGATTGCGGGAGAAAATAATACGGGGAAAAGTACGGTTGGGAAAATTCTTTATTCTTCATTTAATTCATTATGTGACATAGATTTGAAGATTGAGCAAGAGAGATTAAAAAGTATTCGAAATATAATTAAACGTGTTCTGAGAAATACTTTGATGAATGATTCTGACTCACTGGGGACCAATTTATCATCGAGAATACCGATTAATCAAATAAGTAAGGACTTAACAAATCAATTGATTCAGGTAGAGGAGCAGATAACGAAATCGCTTTACGAATCGTTATTTGAAGGTATTGTGAAAAAATATCATCTGGATTTGCAAAAAGAAGATATACAAGAGATGGTAGATGACTCTTATGATAAAGTCTTTTTTTTAAAAGATAACAAAGAATATAATATTGCGTTGGAGCTGATAGGAAGATATTTTTTACAGGTTTTTGGTATGCAGATTCAATGTTTGAAAGAAAAAGAATTATCTGCAGAAATTTCGTTGTATATTAAAGACAAGAAGTTATCGTTACAATTTAAAGATAATAAATGTATAAAATGGAGCAGGGATTATAATATTTTGCATGAAGCTTTTTTGATTGATGATCCGTTCATTTTAGATGATTTGGAGGGGTATTATTTCCCGCCGCTGACAACCAATGAAATAAGAGCACAATTAGTAAAGCGTTTGCGCCTATCAGACAATAATTTGATGGATGGTATTTTTGATGCGGTTAGAGCAAAAGAAACTTTGGAAGAATTGTATGAGGTCCTTAGTAAAGTTACAACTGGAAAAGTATCAGAACAAAAAGGACAATGGATGTTACAGTCTGAATATTATGTTGAACCAGTTCGCTTTGAGAACCTTTCTGCGGGTCTGAAATCTTTTGTTCTGATTAAGATGTTGTTGGAAAAGGGGATTTTAAAAGAGAAAGATGTCTTGGTTCTGGATGAACCGGAGATTCATTTACATCCAGAATGGCAGATTCTTTATGCCGAAATTATTGTATTGCTACAAAAATTATTTGATTTGAGTATTGTGGTTACTACTCACAGTCGTGATTTTTTAGAAGCGATCGAGTTAAACGCGAAAAAGTATGGGTTGGCTTCTAAGTGTAATTTTTATTTGTCCCTAGCAGAAGCGGGGGTGGTAACTTTTGAAAATGTAACGAATAAACTGGACAAAATATACAGGCAACTGGTAAGTCCAAGCATGTTACTGGATAAGCTCAGATATGAGATAGAGATGGAGAGAAATGAGTAACTTTGATACTTTTAAAAATGCAGTAATAAAATATTTGTCCATATATGATATAGATATAAATTTTTTATCTACACTGAGGGAAGTTTCATTAAACGATGCGGAAGAGAAAACAAAATATTTGTATACTGGAGATAAAAATATAGAGGTAGTTTCTATGGATGTATTGGCGGAGAAGGCATATAAGCAGATTAGAGGGACGTTTTCGGCCGATAATCCTATAGCATCAGTTGATGCATTTTTGATTAACAATAAAAATAATTGGTATTTTATAGAGTTTAAAGATTGTCCCATTAATGGGAAAAATCGAGTGTAAAAAATAACATCATAAAAAAGGCATATGAAAATTGGTATATGGTGCTGGATATTATTTATAGCCTGGCAGAGAGAGGAGAAAAAACTACAATTTTTGATATAGCTAATCCAGTGAATTTTGCCAGAAATCATGTGTATTACATATTGGTATGTAGCGCAGAAAAAAATGTAAGTATTTATAATCAGGTCAAAAATAATGTATTATTGCATCAGAACTATACACCGCCCTTCATGCAACGTCTGAAAGATTATCTCTTTAAAGATGCGTTCGTGTGTACTGAGGATTATTTTGAGCAACGTTTTGTTAATATATTCACTTTTTAACAAGGTAAAGAAGGGAAAAAATTAAGAGTTGCTGCTCGGAAAAACTTGACTTTTCCACGTGCCCTGGGTTACAATGTTACCTGATATAAAAGCTATGAAGGTGTTGACTGTACATTTTCTGTGCGGGAGTGCCCTGGATTGGAACCGTCCTGTGCGGCGGTATACCGTTTATCGGCATAGATAAGTTTTGGGAGGGCATGAACAGGAGCGCAGTGATGTACGTCCCAGTAGAGACAGACTGTCTTACAGAGAGAAGGAATCACCGGCTGCAAGTTCCTTCAAGCTCCAGTTTGTTTTGAATTTCCGCACCGGAGCTGCACTTCGGGGAGCGCAGACAGTGATAAGGAGTGCCGTGGCGCGCGTTAAGCGTATAAAGAGTCTGATAATGATCAGGAACCAGGGTGGTACCGCGGATATAATTCGTCCCTTTCGATTCATGGAATCGGAAGGGATTTTTGTCGTCCCTGGAATATTTGCCATAAGATTGCATGTTGTATAACAGGAGGAAAAGAGGAATGAAAGATAAAATCAACAGCATTTTATCAGAAGCGAAAAACAAGATTGCGGAAGCGGCCAACGAAGGTGAGCTGCAAAGCGTAAAGAGCGCCTATATTGGAAAACAGGGCTCTTTGAGTCTTTTGATGAAAGAGATGCCGAAACTGGATCCGGCGCAGCGGCCGGAGATGGGTAAGCTTATGAATCAGGCGAAGAAAGAGGTCACAGAACTGATTGACGCCAAGAGAACAGAGCTGAAGCTGAAAGCTTCAGAAGTGTCTCCGGATTTTGACTGTTCTGTGCCGGGAATCCTGCCGTCTGCCGGCGGACTTCACCCGATCACACAGATGTGCTACGACCTCAATGACGCATTCCGTTCCATGGGATTTGAGATTTTTGAGGAAGACGAGATCACCAGCGAAATGTATGCGTTCGATAAATTGAACTTCCCGCCGAACCATCCGGCCAGAGAGAGCATGGATACTTACTGGATCGAGGGCCATGACAGCGGCAGCACCAATGAGAAACTCTGCCTGCGTCCGCATCTGACCGGCGGAAGCGTCCGCTATATGCAGACCCACAAGCCGCCGTACCGCTTCGTGTATCCGGGACGTGTATATCGTAACGAGACCACGGACGCCCATCACGAGAGAGCATTCTTCCAGTACGAGGCGCTGATCGTGGATAAAGATATCACATTTACTTCCGGTAAAGTGATGATCCAGAGTATTTTGAGCAAAGTATTTGGCACCCATGTGCCGGTGCGGATGCGTTCCGGTTTCTTCCCGTTTGTGGAACCTGGCTTTGAGATCGACATGCAGTGCCAGGTCTGCGGCGGAAAAGGATGCAGCGTATGTAAACATGTGGGCTGGATTGAGGTTATGCCAGGCGGATCACCGCACCCGAATGTTCTGCGTGCGGCAGGTCTTGACCCGGACGAGTATACCGGTTTCTATGTAAATATCGGTCTGGACCGTCTGGTTATGATGCGTTACGGCGTGGATGATGTGAGACTGTTCCACAGTGCTGACCTGAGATTCCTGAAACAGTTCAAATAAGGAGAGAGAAAATGAAATTATCATTATCATGGATTAAGGATTATGTAAAGATTCCGGAAGATGCGGATTTAAAAAAACTGGCTTATGACCTGACCATGTCCACCGTGGAAGTGGAGGATGTAGAGTATCTGGCTGAGCGTTTCAACAATATGATCGTCGGCGTGATCGAAAAAATCGAGCCGCATCCAAACGCGGACAGATTAAGAGTATGTAAAGTGGATATCGGCGGAGGCGAGATCAAAGACATCGTCTGCGGCGGCATCAACTTAAAGGAAGGCATGCGCGTTGCCGTATCCTGTCCGGGCGCCGTTGTGCGCTGGCACGGAGAGGGCGAGCCGGTGGTGATTAAAAATTCCAAGCTTCGCGGCGTTGCCTCCTACGGTATGATCTGCGCGTCCGATGAGATCGGACTGGGCGATTTGTTCCCGGCAGAGCAGGAAGCGGAGATCCTCGACCTTTCCGCTTTCGAGGTTCCGGCAGGTACCCCTCTGGCAGATGCTCTGGATATGAACGATGTGCTTCTTGAGATTGACAATAAATCTATGACAAACCGTCCGGACCTCTGGGGCCATTATGGTATCGCCCGGGAGATTGCGGCGCTTTACGATCTGCCGCTCAAAGAGATCGAGCCTTTCGAGACCGATGTGCAGTCTGATTTTAAGGTGGAGATCAATGATCCGGACAGATGTACAAGATATATCGGCGTGGAAATGTCCGGCGTAAGCGTAAAACCGTCACCGTACAAGATGCAGAACAGGATCTGGAAGGTGGGTATGCGCCCGATCAACGCGCTGGTGGATATTACCAACTATGTCATGCTTGCCACCGGTAACCCGACGCACGCCTTTGACGCGGATAATATCACAGATCATATTGTGGTAAGACATGCCGGCGAAGGAGAAAAACTGCTTCTGTTAAATGACAATGAGATCGAGCTTTGCGCTGACGACCTGGTGATCACCGATTCCGAGGGTCCGGTTGCCCTGGCCGGCGTTATGGGCGGCGCAAAGGATTCCATCCTTCCAAAGACAGAACGTGTCATCCTGGAGGTGGCAAACTTTGAGGCCACCGGCATCCGCCGCACAGCGCTTCGTTACGATACACGTACAGAGGCTTCTTCCAGATACGAGAAAGCCATCGATCCGGAGAGATGTGATCAGGCGCTGGCTCTTTCCATGCAGTATTTCAAAGAGCTGTATCCGGAGCTGACCGTGACAGGATTCTGCGATAATTATGTAAAGAAACTGGAGAGAGCCCAGATCGACGTGAATCTGTCCTGGCTGGAAAAGAGACTGGGCAAACATCTGACCAATGCTGAGATGCAGGGCAAGCTGGAACAGCTGGGCTTTGACGTGCAGATCGACGGCGATAATATGCATGTGACCGCGCCGACCTGGCGTTCCACCGGCGACATTTCCATCAAAGACGACGTGATGGAAGAGGTTGCCAGAATGTACGGATACGACAACTTTGAGGCCACCGCGTTTACCACAACATTTACGGGCGCCATCAATCAGAAAGATAAGAGTCTTGTGAGAAATATCAAAGAGTATCTGGCCATCCGCTGCGGTATGCAGGAGGTGTACACTTACCCTTGGATGAATGATACATTTGTTCATGCGGTACTTCCGGATACCGACGGAATCCTGAAACTTTCCACACCGCCGGCACCGGATCTGAGTTATATCCGCTGTTCTCTGCTTCCAAACCTCTGTGAGGCAGTGGCAAAGAACGAACGTTACTTCCATACCTTCTCCATTTTTGAGGAGGCGCAGGTATTTTTCGACAGAAATTATACTTCTGTCTACGATGCGACGGAATCCCTTCCGGAACAGCGCAGACATATCGGCGCAGCCTTCGCCAGCAGCGAAAAGGATATCAACACCCTGTTCAGAGAAGCGAAGGGCGTGCTGGAAAATATGCCTCGCTACACCCACATGGAAGCCTACGAGTTCAGAAAAGAAGAGAAACCGTTCTGGGCTGACAATGTGGTATGGCTGAACATTTATCTGGGCAATGAGAAAATCGGTGACATGGGTCTCATGGCAAAGAAAGTATCCATGGAGTGCGGTATCAAGAACCTTTCCGTGATGCTCTTCGAGCTGGATGCCACCAAGCTCGTACCACTCAAATCCAGAACCAATACATTTACTCATCTGGCTGAGTATCCGGAGACCGATTACGACATCTCCATGCTCTTTGATTCAGGCGCTGCATGGCATGATATCTATGATACCATCATGGGCAAGAAGAAGGCAGCGGCCCTGGTCAAAGACGCAGCCTTCGTGGATGAGTACAGAGGAAAACAGATTCCGCAGGGTAAGAAGTCTGTGACCATCCGTCTGACCATCGGTTCCGACGAGAAGACCCTGACTTCCCAGGAGATTGAAAACACTGCCAACCAGGTAATGAAGAAGCTTGGCAAGAAAATGGGTGCAGAGCTCAGAACCCAGTAATTTTTATCGGGATAAAATAAACAGGAGCAGGGCTGCCGCAGAAGGAATGGCCTGCGCAGGATGCCACAGGAACTGATCATCATGAATCAGCAGCCTGCGGTATTATGCGGGTGTGTCGTCTGCGGCAGCTCTGCGTGTTAAAAAAGATCTCCGAAAAAGATACGGGGATCGGATATGAAGAGGACAGACAACGATTATGAAAACAAGTGATTTTTATTATGATCTGCCGGAAGAACTGATCGCCCAGGATCCGCTGGAGAACCGGTCAGATTCCAGACTCATGGTTCTGGACAAGAAGACCGGCGCGGTCAGCCATCATATATTCCGGGAAATCGTGAATTATCTGAATCCGGGTGACTGTCTGGTCATCAATGATACAAAGGTTATCCCGGCCCGGCTCATCGGTGAAAAAGAAGGAACCGGAGCGAAGATTGAGGTGCTGTTGTTAAAGAGAAAGACCGGCGACGTATGGGAGACACTCGTAAAGCCAGGCCGAAAGGCAAAGCCGGGTACGAGGATCCGGTTTGGCGGCGGCCTGCTGGTGGGCGAGGTTATAGATATCGTCGACGAGGGCAACCGTCTGATCAAGTTTGAATTTGAGGGAATCTTTGAGGAGATTCTCGATCAGCTGGGACAGATGCCTCTGCCGCCGTACATCACCCATCAGCTGAAAGACAAGGACAGATATAACACTGTCTATGCCACCCACTCCGGCTCAGCGGCAGCGCCTACGGCAGGACTGCACTTTACACCGGAGCTGCTGAAGACCATCGAAGAAAAAGGTATCGACATTGCCAGAGTAACGCTCCATGTGGGACTGGGCACCTTCCGTCCGGTGAAGGTGGATGATGTGGAGAATCATCACATGCATTCGGAGTTCTACATGATCGACGAGGAGGCGGCAGAGAAAATCAACCGCGCCAAAGAAAACGGAAAAAGAGTCATCTGTGTGGGAACCACCAGCTGCCGGACCATCGAATCCGCCGCCGACGAAAACGGCAGACTGAAACCGTGCAGTGGATGGACGGAGATCTTCATCTATCCGGGCTACCAGTTTAAAATACTGGACTGCCTCATCACTAACTTCCATCTGCCGGAATCCACGCTGATCATGCTGGTATCCGCCCTGGCCGGAAAAGAACATGTACTGGCAGCCTATGAAGAGGCGGTGAAAGAACGGTATCGGTTCTTCAGTTTTGGAGATGCCATGTTTATCGTTTAACACCGTTTTCTAACATTTGTTGAGTGAAGAGAAAGGAAAAATAAATGAAAGATATAGGTGTGACGACAGAAGAGATGGGAAGGGCTGTAGGAGAACTTATAAAAAATATTCCGCCGTTATCTGAAAAAGATATAGGTTTAATAAAAAGAAATCCATTTCTATCATTTTTCCAAAAGGCAAAAATTATAAAGCGGATGCGAAAAACATTAAAACTCCAATTTGAAAATAAAGAAAACGGGCAGGTTTAATTTCTGCCCGTTTTTTGACTATATTTGAATTTATGGTAAACGGTAAATACTCCGTACCTCGAAAATCATAGTCATATGTGAGACAATAGACTCGATTCTTATCAATCCGTGCTAATAGTTCAGTACTCAACTTTTAGTACTGTTATAGAAATGA
>NZ_NFLV01000039.1 GCF_002161065.1 Eubacterium sp. An11
GAAGCTTCCTGATAATAGTAGCTGCTTTTTGGTAGTTCAAGCCTTTTTAGTAGATCAGGCAGTGAATATTTATTCTTCAGGGCATCGATGATCACTGCCTTCTCCCTGTTTTTGAGAGCCGTCTGATCGATGCCGGGGTCTTTTTTTAGGACATTGATAGTTTCTTTTAGAATGTCAATCTCCATCTGCATGTTCCTGATCTGATCCTGTAATTGCATCAGTTCAGGAATAGATGATCTGGAAGAAGAACCTTCTGTAAGAGTGTTTGGTTTAATATTTTTACAATTCATCAATGCGGGAACATCTCCATGGAGATATTTTTTTCGCCAACTGTAAATGCTGGCTCTGGCATAGCCGATATCTTCTGATACTGATTTTATACTTCCTCCGAGTTCAAAGCAACAATGAATGGCATCCATTTTTACTTGAACAGGTGAATTCCGGGGATGATCTGCCGTATTTACCAGCTCCAAAGGTTTTCGTTTCGGTTTAATGGCCCCTTCATTAGCTATCCATGTATAAAGTGTCCGTCTGGTCGGACAACCAAGAAGTTGAATTGTGGTAGTTACTGATCGACACTGATGATAAACTTTTAAAGCGACAGCAATTTTGTCTTGCGAATACATTCTAATTTAACTCCTTTCGGAGTCCATGAGGAGTCCAACTTTTTGTCCGCCCCCCCCCGTCAGCCCAATGGGAGTATCGTCAAAGTCTCGGTTTGGTTGCATAACCAATCCAAGAAAATGTCCGCACTCCCGGCTCTCCAACCCAATTGTGAAGTATTTTCTATAATCTTCTTCACTAATTGGTATACATTATATTCTACTGAATTTTCTGATGATCCATGAATGACTCTCTGGCTTCAATACATGGCTCTTTGGAACTATCACCTTAAAATTATCTCAATTCTCCCTGGTCAACTTTTCCCAAAAATTTAGGCATTATTCTTGCACAAACTGCAAATTACTTTTTCAAATCATAAATTAAAAGTTCTTTTTCTTTGAGTAACGTTATCAAAGTATTGTTAATGTAATTATTAAATCCTACAGGATAGTTATAACAATAGTAATATTCATAATAATTAGGAACACCCTCCTTTTTTTGATTATCCAATAGCTCCCAACCAAGAGCATAGTCTAAGAACTGGTCTACATAGATATCATGCTCTCCGTGAATCGCCAAATGTGCATTATCTCTCATGATTTCAGTTATCCGATGCTGCATTGGAATTTTATATTTATCAATAAAATGTTTCCAAATGAGTTGCTCTTCCGGTGAAAGATCTGTCAATTTATCTTTTCCATTATTAAAAATTACATCCCGTCCAATTTGATACCATATACGTTGTCTGATAATCGTTTGTTCTCTTAGAATTGCAGAGATAGGACCATAGTATTTGGATATTTGTTCATCAAGCAATTGCATTCTCCAAATTCTCTTTTCTTGTTCAAGTTCATTGTTTTGATTAATTTGATTAAGCTTTACAGATTGTTTGAATGGAAGTATTAAACCGATTACTACAAGTAACAGACCGATAATAGAGATAATTAACTCCATAATTTCAAACAATATATTTAGTGTAAACATTTTATTCCTCCAGTAAAGTCTTATAAAAATCAATACATTATTGAAAAATGTACTAGAAATGTAGGTCTTCGTATATAATTAACATTATTTTACCATTGCTTTATCCGTGTATCTAGTTATGTTCGTCAACTATAGAGTGAGTCGTTCGCTGGCTTAATTTTGAACCACCCAATGATAGTCAGAAAGTGAGCCACCTCTACTTCCTGGCTTCTTTGGTTTTGGTCAGCCGATACGATTCTCCGTTCATATCCAGCACATGAGACTGAAATGTCAGACAGTCGATCATAGCGGCTATCATGGCTGTGTTCTCAAAAAGGGGTGTCCATTCAGAGAATGGTAGATTTGTTGTTACTATAATGCTGCCACGCTCGCTCCTGTCAGCAATGATCCTAAACAGTACTTCTGACTGGTAGCGGTCAAAACTGACATATCCTATTTCATCCAGTATCAGCAGATTCGCCTTTTGGATCCACTTTTCCAGTTTGCCAAGGGAATAGTTGTCCCGGGCTTCGGAAAGTTCCATTGACAGGGAGTATGCATTTTTGAACAGGACTGACATTCCCATGGAGCATGCTTTCAGCCCGCACCCTCTTTCAGCTGACATCTGCCGTGCACCCCAGGTCGGATTGTCTGTATGAAGATGATCGATGATCTCTTTGCAGACTAATTTCTCTTGGGAAATAGACGTACCTTTATAATAAATGCTTGTCCGGTTGATTTCGAGAAGCCTAACACCAACGGATGCGGGAAGTTCTTTAGTCGTCAAAAGATTTTGGACTAAATTTACTCTCGTAGTCAAGTCCGCAAATTTCTTCAGATTTTTTTGAGCCAGTCTATCTTCATAGTTAACTGACCAACCTTTTTCGCATATGCCGTTTTCTCTTTTCCTTCTTCGGCAAGCTTCTCCTTGAGATTTTCCTCACGCTTGCCATCGAAAACAACAGAAGCATTGTTAAGGAATTCTTTCTTCCAGTTACGCAGCAGATTCGGTTGGATCTTGTTTTCTGTAGCA
Source organism: Eubacterium sp. An11 (assembly GCF_002161065.1). Taxonomy (GTDB): domain Bacteria; phylum Bacillota; class Clostridia; order Lachnospirales; family Lachnospiraceae; genus Anaerobutyricum; species Anaerobutyricum faecale. The sequence continues at coordinate 2,600 of NZ_NFLV01000039.1, forward strand.
ATGGTATTGAGATCTTTTTCCCCTTTTAACAGCTCAATTACAAGGTCTGATTTAAATTTGACACTAAAATTTCTTCTTTGTCTGGACATGATAATGAATCTTTTCTTTCCTACTACAATATATTTATGGTTAATCTCCCTTACAGCCAGTAAGGAATTATCCATCTTGTTGCTTAAGCTGTTAGAATGGTAAGAGCAATCGGTATAGCGGTCTCTTTCCTGGGCTTCGCGCCCGCTCAATAGTCTGCTAACCAGCTCTTCATTCACAGCGTTCGTTTTATGCAGGTTGAACTGCCTTCCGGGTATGTTCGCGTCACACCACAGTAGATAGAATGGGCAATGAGTAAAACTGGTATTGACCAATTGCAATCTGATAGAAGGAGTGACATTTTATGAACATGTATGCTGTAGGTATTGATGTCTCCAAACGTAAAAGCACTGTAGCTATTCTCCAGCCCGGTGGGAAGGTTGTTGTGAGACCTTTTGATGTCCCGCACTTGTCCCCTCACTTCCGATCCCTTAAGAGGATGATCGGGAATCTGGATGGCGAGGCCCGTATTGTCATGGAGTGCACCGGCCGCTATCATGAGCCGGTAGCCCGTGCACTTTCCCAGGCCGGTTTTTTCGTAAGTGCTGTAAATCCTCAGATCATCCACAACTTTCAGGGACAGGACAATCCCCTCCGTAAAGTCAAGACAGATCAGTCGGACTCTGTGAAGCTTGCCCGTTATACTCTTGACAACTGGGCAGATCTGAAACAATATAGTCTTATGGATGAATTACGTTCCCAACTCAAGACTATGAACCGCCAGTTTGATTTTTACATGAAACACAAAATTGCCATGAAGAATAACCTGATCGGTCTCATCGATCTGACCTATCCTGGTGCCAACGCCTACTTTGACAGCCCTGCCCGTGAGGACGGCAGCCAGAAATGGGTGGATTTCCTCGATACCTACTGGCACGTGGATTGTGTCCGCAGGATGTCCTTTCATGCTTTTACTGACCACTATCAGAAATGGTGTGCCCGTAAGAAGTACAACTTCAGCTTGACAAAAGCAGACGAAATCTACGGAAAGGCAAAGGAGCTCATTCCCGTACTTCCCAAGGACAATTTCACCAAACAGATCATCAAACAGGCGATCCAGCAACTAAACTCTGTATCACAGACTGTGGAACAGCTGCGATCCCTCATGAACGAAACTGCCTCTAAACTGCCGGAATATCCGGTCGTCATGGCAATGAAAGGGGTAGGACCGTCCCTCGGACCCCAGCTTATGGCTGAGATCGGAGATGTGACACGGTTTACCCACAGAAGTGCGATCACAGCATTTGCCGGGGTAGATCCCGGCGTGAATGCGTCCGGGGAGTATTCACAGAAAAGTGTCCATGCCTCGAAACATGGTTCACCAGTGCTGCGGAAAACCCTGTTCCAGATCATGGATACACTGATCAAGACCAAGCCCGATGATGCCGTCTATCAGTTCATGGACAAGAAACGCGCACAGGGAAAACCCTATTACGTCTACATGACCGCAGGAGCTAATAAATTTTTACGTATTTACTATGGAAGGGTGAAGGAATATCTCTCTACGCTTCCTACATCTGATTAAACACCCAAACATCCTTTTTCAGGCCGGCATAAACTGGCGGCTTTTTTGTGATACCCATTTTTCAACCTGTATAATTTTTTCAAAGTTCTTTAAAATTTAGCTTGACTTTTTATTTGCAGGCTATTGAATTTTTATTTCTTCTGTTTCTTTAACTCTTTTGTTAATTCTTCTACTTTTTCCTCTAATCTACTATACCATTATTCAAACAATATACAGGGGATAATCTACTTAGTTTATCACACATTCCTTTTTGGTGTTTCAACTCTTCCATATGTAAGTGCAAAAATCTGAGAATATGCAATAAGTAACCTTTATACACTTCCTCTATGATACTATACATGCACATCCTCAAATCTAATTCAATTGAGTATACTTCTTCAGAATCACTTATTATCTCTGTCAAAGTATTATGAAATTCAAATAAATCATCACTTGTATTTATTATATCAATAATTTTTTTATGTTCACTAAAATACCTATCATTAATATATTTTACTATCATTTCTTCTTTTATTTTCCCATCCGATAATATCTTTTTTATTTCCTCGAAATAGACAAATAGAGATAGGAAAGTCATCATCTCCGTCTTGTTAATATCTTCTTGACAATCTTCATACATTTCATCTTCTAAACTTCCAAACATAACATTTGTAAATTTTTCTAATTTTTGTCCATTTTTTCCAGATACCTTATGATAAAAATAATCCATGTTTAAATAAAGACCTTTTGCAATATATCTGCAATATTCGTATAAATCTTTTGGATCATTAATTATATCATGCAAATTAGTTAACATAAAGAAAATGTGTAGATAACATAATACTGATTCAGAAAAGAAAATTGGTATTGCATTTCTAATATCATCATACTTTTCAATGTTTCTACCAAGGTCATACTTTTTTAATAGAAATGCTTGATTATCAAATTTATTTTCTAATGTCTTTTCAACCAATTCATACATCAGAAAATTTTCCCTATAATTCGACTGTTCTTTATAGGAACTAAGACTACTTGTTCCAAAATCAATAATATGCATTTGTTGATCTTTGTCAATCAAAATATTCCTTGAATGAATATCACCATGAATAATTCCTTGAGATTGATAAAAAACAATTGTCTCAAATATCTCCAATAATATATTTATCCTTTTATTCATATCATGATTTTCTTTTAGCCATTTTTCATAAGTTATTCCATCAATAAATTCCATAGAACAACAATAGCATCCTTTTTCAGTCCACGCATCATATATTTTAGCTATTCTAGGATCATTCAATTGTGAGATTTTCTGAATTTCTGCCAAATATTGCTGCTCTCTTATTTCATACTTTCCGTTTCTTTTTCGCGGAAGCCATATTTTTATTGCATCGTTTCTTTTCGTAATTTTATGTGTTCCTTTTATTACAACACCATTTGCTCCTGGTTCACCTATAGGCTTAATATTTTCGTAACGTTTAAAATTGGGTTCTATCCATGAACCGTCCATCTTTACCATGATTTTTCCATCTTTGTATCTATAATTGGGGTTAGGCATTTTTTGTCTCCTTAAATCAATCAGGCAAGTGTAACTATCTAAATGTATCTATAACGTCCTCCAAAAATCTTTCTAAATTATATTATAATATTATTTTACTTCTTTGAATACATTTTTTAACAAATTATTTTCAGATATCTTTCATATCAAGAATTAAAAAAATTGAGAAATCTGTCAAATTTGACGGAAATCCAGCCCGCTTGATCAGGCGTTTCCGTCGGTTTTCATCCCGGAGAGTCAATTCTGCCTGCAGCAGTTCCAGAATAAACTCCAGCTGCTTCTGCGTCCCTTTTTCCCGGCAGATCTCTGAGATCCTTCCCGAAAAGAAGAACTGTCGGCTTGCTCCAAGGATCTGTGTATAGAAATCTTCTTTCATCTTCAGTGTCATCAAACAGTGCCTCCTTCTTTCAAGAACATATCATCATATACTGCAAGGGATGGGCCTGTCTCCGGCGGTGTATAAATGCCATATCCGGTGATCCTTGCGGCAAGCACGGAAGCATCACAGATGTTAATGCTGCCAATACTGCCTCTTGTACAGGCCATCTCCATAGCACTGGTCGCTGCTTGAAAACCGTATTGATTGGTCAGCTCATTCATGATCCGCAGGCAGTCCTTCAGTTTCTCTTTCGGCTGGGCATCCATGTAAGCTCTTAATGCATCCGGTGTTTCGCGGCGCAGCCCGCTGTTTCCCCATGCTCCGGAGTTTTTCATCAGGACAGCCAACGTGGTACTGTAATCGCTGATATCCGTGCGGTTATCTCCGTAAGCGCGCCGGTGAGTCGTGATGACCTGTCCGCCCTCCGTAAGAATGTCAACGGTATGGGCACGAATTCCCACCAGCACCTGTTTGTTTGCGTTTTCCGGTCTTGTAGAATAGAAATGTTTTCCATCCATACAGACTTTGCCATAACCATCCGCTTTCTGCCATTCATATCGGCAGACATCGAACCGTTTTGGCGGCAGCATCAGAAGGGCTTTCCTATCCTCTTCAAACAATTCCCGGATGGGGATCTGTTTCTTATAATGGATCTCGGAAGCTTTCTTTTCATGGCGGGCAAGCAGCTTCTGGTTATACTTCTCTATCTCATTTTAGATACCTCTCTGTTCAATAAGATTTTTTACTAACCGTCCAAAGTCAGTAATCTTATTTTACACTGAGGTATTTTTTCTCAACCTTCTTTCTCGGAATTCCTCATATTTGAATTATACAAGAAGCTCCTTTAGATGTTAAACATTTCTTCCAAATCCTCATCGGACAGAAGTTTATAAATTGTACTGACAGATGCAATGCTTACGGCATTTTCGGGATTTCACTGTCAAACACAAGCGTAGCGACAGCCTGTGTCAGCTCTCCGTGGATATACGGCGGCTGGCTGAATAATCCAGGCTCAAATCCATCACCTGCCCGGCATATGGAAATCATCAATCCATTTTGTTGGAAATCGCAATTCCGCTAAAAAGGAAATCACTTTATCTATAAAAACCTTATAATGAATCCATGCACCATTCGGTGTAAATACATTATAAGGAGGTCGCGATTATGACCAAGTACAGAGAAATCATCCGGCTTACCAGCCTTGGGTTTTCCCAACGCGAAATCATGGCAAGCTGTGGTGTCGCACAAAAAACTGTCGTCAAGGTTCAGAAGCGAGCCAGAGAATTAAAGCTTTCCTGGCCGCTTGATGGGTCAATGACTGACACAGATCTTCAAAAGCTCATGTTCCCTAAGGAAAACAAAGTATCATCTAATAAGCGTATGCCTGATTACGCTTACATCCACAAGGAACTACTCCGCAACGGAGTCAGTAAAAAGCTTTTGTGGACAGAATATATGGAGGAATGTCGTGCAAACGGTGACGAACCACTCATGTATTCCCAGTTCTGTTATCACATCCAGCAGGATGAGCAGAAACGACGTGCTACCATGCATATCAACCGTAAACCCGGTGAACAGGTTGAAGTAGATTGGGCAGGTGATCCTGCAATAATCATTGACCCCGATACCAGGGAAATCACTAAAGCATACATATTTGTTGGGGTAATGACCTACAGCCAGTATGCATATGTGGAAGCATTTCTGGATATGAAACAACGATCATGGATCAATGCCCATGTCCATATGTACGAATATTTTGGCGGCGTTGCCAGGATCCTCGTACCGGATAACTGTAAAACTGCAGTTATTCACAATGGTGGCTTCAAAGGCCAGCAGATCAATGAAACCTATCAGGAATTAGCCGAACACTATGGCACTGCTATCATTCCGGCCCGTGTCAGAGCACCCAAGGATAAGCCGAATGCTGAGGGAACGGTAAGAAATATTTCTACCTGGATCACAGCAGCACTCCGGGATGAACAGTTCTTCTCCCTTGCCGAATTAAACCGGGCAATCAGAGATAAACTTGAACTGTTCAACCAAAGGCTCTTTCAGAAGAAAGAGGGTAGTCGGCAAAGCTTATTTCTTGGGGAAGAAAAACCATTGCTGGCACCATTACCTGCTACCCGTTTTGAACTGAGTGACTGGAAAACAGCCACTGTCCAATTCAATTATCACATATCTGTGGATGGAATGCTATACTCCGTTCCATATAAATACATTAAAAAGAAAGTGGATGTCAGGGTAACAGATACCACGATTGAAATTTTCTACAACCATAACCGAATCGCTTCCCATCGTCGTCTGAAAGGGCGCACCGGGCAGTACAGTACCATTACAGAGCATATGCCGCAAGACCATCAGAAATATCTGGAATGGAACGGCGACCGTTTCCGTAAATGGGCGGAGCGGATCGGTATAAATACGTACACTGTAGTCAATGCGATATTGACCTCCAAAAGTGTGGAACAACAAACCTACCGAAGTTGTATGGGACTTCTTAAGCTTGCTGAGAAATACTCAGATGAATTACTTGAGGCGGCCTGTAAAAAGGCTTTGTCTTATACTGCATCGCCAAGAGTATTAAAAACATCCTTGTAACCAGTTCGGAAAAGCTGGCATCGGAAACGACCAATACCAGACCTGCACATAAAACACACGGCATCACAAGAGGTGCCGACTACTATCGGAGGTAAATTTATGACGAATCAGAGTACAATAGATAAATTAATTGAAATGCGTCTTACTTCTATGGCAGATGCATTCCGTAACCAGCTAAATGACTCCAAATTTAAAGAAATTCCTTTTGAAGATCAATTCGGTATGCTGGTGGATATCGAATATCGCAGCTGCAAAAACAACCGTCTCAAAAGACTGATCAAAAATGCTGGATTCGACCAGCCAGAAGCCAATATCATGTATATCAACTATACTTCCGGACGCAAGCTGAACAAGGAACTGATCCGAAGACTTGCCACTTGCGAATATATATCGGAACACCGAAATATTTTTATTACTGGTGCTACAGGCTGTGGTAAAACTTATATGGCCTGTGCCTTTGGCATGGAGGCTTGTAAGCAGTATTACAACACCAAATATGTCCGTCTTCCCGATCTTCTGATTGACCTGGAAATGGCACGGACAGATGGCAATTACAAAAAAGTTATGGCTAAGTATACTAAGCCCGTCGTCCTGATTCTAGACGAATGGCTTTTTTTAAAACCAACGGATTCGGAACAAAGGGATATCTTCGAACTGCTCCACCGGAGACGCAAGAAATCTTCAACGATTTTCTGCTCTCAATATGAATTCGAGGAATGGTACGACCAACTGGGGGGGAATGACAGTCCTCCGGCAGATGCAATCATTGACCGTATCGCTCATGACAGCTATCGTATCAACATCACAAGCATTGATGCCGAGTACGACATCTCCATGAGGGAAGTTTATGGCTTAGACAAAACATTGCGCGAGTAAACTGGTATAAGATGATTTCCACTTCCCGGACACCTGATTTCCAGGTTTCCGGAAGTGCGATTTCATCGTGCAAGAATATTCAGATAAACTTTTAAAGCGACAGCAATTTTGTCTTGCGAATACATTCTAATTTAACTTCTTTCCGAGTCCATGAGGAGTCCAACTTTTTGTCCGCCCCCCGTCAGCCCAATGGGAGTATCGTCAAAGTCTCGGTTTGGTTGCATAACCAGTCCAAGAAAATGTCCGCACTCCCTTTATAATCAGCTGATACTGTTTTCCCCTTGAAATAGGTTTTGCTCACATAAGATACCTCCATAAATATAGTAAAGCACTTGCTCCCTAGCAAAGAATAGAGCAAAGTGCTTGCTTATAATTATGGCACAGACTTGCGAAGTTAGGAATGCGCCCTCAGATTAGGTGGTTACTTTAGACATAAATATGCTCCTCATATGGTAGTTTTGGATATTTCCATTGTCTACCATACGGGGAGCATATCACAATCAGGCTTTCCCGGGGGGTGGTGATTTCTGCGTTGATAAAGCTGACGATGGTATCTTCTAGGTCATCTTTATAAATTTTTCGCAGATATTCCATCGTATCCGGTTGGATGTTATTCAAAAACCGGAACAGCATCTCCCGGTCAACAGCAAACAGGCGGTCAAAATGGGCGGACTTGCGCATGACATAGCCGTTATCCCGAACAAGACGCTACAGGAGGAACTTTTGGTAATCCTTTTCGGAGAGAATATTTGTCATTCGCAATTAACCTTCTTCCCATAATCAATCATTTCAAGTATTTGCTGTGGAGCCACATTCTTATATGTGATACCATCAAACTTGATGCTGTAGTTCCAATTCCAAAAATATTGTGCGGCATAATAGCTTACGAATTGATATAGAATTGAATCTTGCTGATAATTCGCAATGTCCCGAAAGCGTAGACCAAATTTCACGATGAAGGGGATGCCATTGTTCCTTAGCATTTTGTACGTCTCCGGTTGCTTTTCTCTCAACGCCCACCTTGCCAATTCTCCGCCAATATTTTCGCAAAATTGATCATATCCGGGAAATTCCAAACCGTTTATCAGTTGTACCCCCGAAAAGAAACAGAGTTGCGGCTTTACATATTTTCGCTCATATTCCTTTCGGATATACCCCATTGATTCCTCTATATTGGAGGCACCCAAAGCCATCAGTACTTCACGCATTGCCTTACTGTATTCCTCACATTCATTTACCCTAAGCCCATTTTCCATGATTTGTGCTCGACACAAAACTTTGGTGGCGTGATAACAGACAATGGTGCAATCCGACATGATTTTGGATAATTCGCGATACAATAGTTCTGCCTTGCATTCCCGGAGATAGTTTTCTATTGCGCAACGCACATCGAAGTCTTTTTCTATTGTTTTGGTTTGAATCTCTTTTTCTACAGCGTGCAAGTTTGCCCTTATATACTGACAAACAGCTTTCCGCATGGCCTCAGGATAAGAGGATACTTTTTCTGTGTCAATCAGCAACCGCAATCACCTCTTTCTTACCTGTCACAAACTCGTAAATGATAGATTTTTTATACGTTTCGAGTGTGGTAAGCTGTTCTCCTTTTTGGTCAAGAATATCGTCAATTTGGCTACACTTCGTATCTAGGTAGTGTGCAATTTCTTTTTGTTCATCTAGTGGCACCTGAGCAAAATTAGAAAAACGCAAATTCTGCCCCTCTCTGATGAAATTGTAGGTGCCTGCATACGCCGAGGACTTAAACAACCATTTATAGAAGTACGGACAACTTGGCTTACTTGCTTTCAAAACAACATAATGCCACGTGATACACCCTGTGGTTTCACTCATTTCGAGACCTCCTTGAAAACTGCTCAGACTGATGACAAAATCGTACAGTTCAACATGCTTCCAGCTTTCTAACCTCTGATTGGCAAAAACAATTTTGGCATTTTCAAGTTCCATGTACTCTTGCCAAGTAATAATTCCATACCGCTGACTGGCAGTCAACTGCTGGTCGCTTTTGCTCATCGATGGGCGGCACCATAATAAATATATGAATTGTTCATTACCCTCATTGTTATAAACCCCATCGTAGTTTCATGTATTTCTGCTTGTAACACATCTGTCAATGCTGATAGATAATAAAATGCATATTTTTTGTAAAGCCGTTCGTTTAATACTGTTTTCCAAATGTGATAGTGATATATTACTTTTTCACCATTCCAAATAATTGGGGCATATGACATTGACCACGAATATAGTAAATCGCCATTTTCGCAATACTTATCAGCTGGTAATTCCATGCTGGAGGTGTACCATGTAGGGTTTGAAAAAGATTTCCCACTCTTAGTATGCGATATTTCCCGTTATCCTCAAATTCGGATTCACAATATGCACGTCCATTAAGCAGTTTTATTTCGTATTTTTGTTTACAACAGATCCATCCGAATGGGATTTTCCCGATCCATTCAACTCCGCTATCTCTCATTTCTCTTGTATCATCACCGCCTCACTCAAACAGCTTTGCCACGCACTCAGAAACAGAAAGCTCCAGTTCCATAAACTTTGTCTCCAGTTCTTCGCTAGGCACAGGCTTCTGATACTTATAAAAATAGTGAGTGAAAGGAATTTCCGCACCGGTCTTGATAACTGGCTTCTTGGCCCCCCAGATTTTCTTCAAAGAATGCCTTCGCATCAGGAATATAGGGCAGCACCTCCCGGGCCATATAGACCTCAATGCTTTCGCCCCCCCTTCTCGGTATCAAACCAGTATATTGCGGTGTGCAAATGTTGATTTTTCGTGTGATTTGTGGAGAAAAATCTAAATTTTCCACTATATCCGTGTGGTTTTTTTGGAGTTTGTTATCATAATGTTATCACACTATAAATTTTCTCAACAATTCTAAATTGACCTTTTGCTCCATTTTCATATCACACTTCTTAACAACAATCACTACACTTAATTACGATTCTTTTTTAGTAAAATCAATAAAAGGAATATTTAATGTTGGATACTTTGAACTATTAGTCATACTAGATACTATCGGTCTAATATAAGACAATAAAACAGCAGGAGCATTGATATTCAACAACTGTTTAGCCCTTTCTATTTTAACCGACTCATCCCAAGTAAAGTTAGCTCCCATTTTAACACATATATCAAAAGGTTGTGAATCTGTCGAGTTACCTATACTTAGCGTCAATTTAACTAGTGCCTCATTCCCCTCTAATATCTGTACTTCTATATTAGATTGCATTGCAATCCCATCATATTTTTCTTCATCAAAATTCTGATTAACTAAAAACTCTATTTTTTCTAATTCTGGATTAGAAAATTGAAATTTACTACGATTCATAACCTCTCCTTATGCTGCATACGGTAAATTAGCACTAATATCTTGATTAAATGAACTAGTCTTTAAGAAATTATATTCCATCTGTTTCTTAGCATTTCTTATCCCCTGATTACAAATGTCTAATTCAAATTCATCATTAATTTCATATTTATCATTGGCAGGAAAAACAAACTCAAACTCAGAATTTTTATCTGATAGAACATATTCTCTGTCATAAACTTCTTTATAAAATCGGATATCCTGCTCTGTTGCCTTTTTTACTTTTTCTATACAGCTTTGTAAAAAAGATAAACTTTTTTCCTTATTCATGCCTATTCCTCCTTAATTTCTTTTTCAACAATACATTTTTCATTCCGTATACTATATATACATTTTATGTTCAGTGTAGGTTCTGATTTCATAGATTGATAATCAAATTTAAAAAATCCTTTATTGGGTGTACGATTATATTTACCATATATTTTTATTAAGTCATATTTTTCTTCAAAATTTAACGTTTCATATAGAAAATTGAGTTTTTTACCCACCGGCACATTGGAATCCAAATTACATAATTTGCAAACTTCCTGCCATAACTCTTCCATTTTCATATAAACTTCAAAATCTGTTAAATCAAGCAAACTATTCAAAACGGCATTTACAATTACAATGCTATATCGTTTATCTTTATGTCTACTTTCCTGTTTGACTTTCCACCAATTAGCATTCCCTTTATTATCCCAAAAATACATGCCTTTTCCAAGCCATATATCATCTTTTGAATTTTCGCTTATAATTAGACTATTTTCTTCCTCTACAAACTTTTTGCATTTACTTTCTTCATCGCTATGAAATAAAATTATTTTCGACTCCACTCGTCAACCCCATTTCTCTTCAGTGGCTCACAGAGTGCCATACTAACATATTTTAATATCCATTAATAATTGTTATTGTTATTGACGCTCAAAGTATCCTTTATAAATTTTAGATAAAACTATTTTTAGTGAACTACACATTATTATACTATCATTCATACAATTTTGCACTCTATTTATTTTAAAAAAATTTTTTCTACCAAGGTCTCAGCCATATCATTACGTATAATATTCTGCATTTGTCTATAGTTTTCTAATTCATCTGCGGCACATATATATTTGTCTAAGAAATCATCATACGAGATTAGTTCTCTCTCTTGTTTATCTAAATTATGATATTCTTTTTCAAAAATCATCTTACAAATTTGTAATTTAGCTTCTTTGCTCAATTTTTCAAATTTAACATAATCATTAATTCTAAAAAACAATGGATCACCAATTCTTTCTCTTATAGCATCTGGACTTAATTCATTAGATGTACAAATAACAATAGCATTTTTCATATCAACTGAATAATTTTTATCCTTATACACTCCTTCATCAAAAAACTGATAAAATGCACTCCATATTCCGGGATGTGCCTTATCAAATTCATCCAGTAGAATTACATTGCTTTCCCTTTCCAACAGTTCTTTTGCAAAACTCCCTTTATTATGTTCTGATCCATATAAATATTCATAAAAATCACCTGTTTGATACATAGATAATTGGAATCTACATATTTTTCCCCCAAGCAATTGACCTATAAACTTAGCAGTTTCTGTTTTTCCTACACCGGAAGGCCCATAAAGCATCAACACCATCGGTTTATTTTTATTTTTTTGCTTATATAATTCATATAAAGTAACTGCTAATTTTCTCTTTACCTTTTTCTGTCCTATAATAGTTTTATCGTATAATTGTAAAAAACGATTCAGCCTTTTTTTTAGTCATTTTAGGATATTTATAATAGTTGATTTCTAAAATATCTCTCGGATAATGTCGAACAAGTTCATCTTTTATACAATCCGGAGGATTTTGCAAATATAACTCTCTTAATCCATTTCTCTTTTCATTTAATATCGCAACAAAATTTTAAATACCACCTTCTGTAATTCCAGAATATGACATCGAAAATCCCACTACCTGATCTAAATTTGCCTCCATCGAAAATCTGGATTTCTTGTATAAATCACTTACTTCAATCAATGTATCTAATAAAAAATAAGTTTCAGGAATATACTTATTGTATTCTCGATTGGAACCATAAAATATAAATATCTTTTCCATTTAGTCAACACCTGCAAGTATTATATCATAAATAGGCAATTGTTTACTATCATTCTCTTCCTCTTTTTCTAAAGAAGTAATGGTTTTGTGAACAACTGGTTCAAATACTCTTGTAAAATCCAACTTTTCTTTATCACCCATTCCAACTTCAATTCCATAATATTTTAGATTCATTTGTAATAAATCTGTTATGCCATAATTATTCTTAAAAGATCTATTATTAAATCTAAAGATACATTCTTTTCCCTCTTTTCTCCCAATTACTTCATAATAACCTTTTCCCAATTTTAATGAATCGTACACTTTATTAATACGTATTGCCAAATTTTCGTCTACTTTCAAATTTCCTTCTGTCATCCCTAAATATGGTGTTATTGTCTGAAAATAGGCAATTGAATTTTCCATAATATATATATGAAAATTTTCCAGTCCTACAATATCTGTATTATCTCCTTCTAATATGTCTAAAAAATCTGACAACGTTGTATTAGTAATAGTCGTTTTTATCAAATTTTGTCCCGATGTATATACACCAATATTAGAGTCAATTGCCGCATCCCCTTTTACAAACAAAGAATTAAACAATACTTTCAATTTTGCTCCTACTTTTATCTCTCCACGACTGCCATATTTTTCTTCATCCTTATCCTCTATTACCAATGTACCACCATTTTTCATCACTAAATAATCTGTTGCCGAATTTTCATCAAATGGAGTAGTATCATTTAAATGCAGTCGTTAAATCCACCAAAAGATGATAATATATCATTAAGGAAGGTGGAGACATGCAATGCGATAAGGAATTCAAACTACAGGCTCTTGAACTGTCCGATGAAATTGGCGTCAAGGCAGCTGCAGATCAACTCGGCATCAAGTATTACACACTTGCCGACTGGCGTCGTCAGCGCAAGGCTCGCGGCGAAGAAGCTTTCGTTGGCAGTGGTAACAAAATGATGCCGCTCAGCGAGAAGGATCGTCGCATTAAGGAACTGGAAGCGGAACTTCGGGAAACCAGGCGAGCTAACGATATACTCAAGGAGGCTCTCGGTTTTTTCGCACAAAGCCGAAAGAAGTGAGAGCTCGGAAACGTTTTGAGTTCATTAGCGAATACAGCAGCAGATGGCCTGTAAGCGTTATGTGCGATGTCCTGCACGTGAGCGAGACCGGTTATTACAGATTCAAAAGGAATCTCGGCAATCCCAGCAAGGACGCTGTTCTTTCGGCAGTTATGCAGGAAATACTCGATGAGTATATATACAACGATAACTACGGTGTAGATCGAATGCAGATAGCACTTCGAAATCTCGGGTACAAGGTTGGCAGGCGCAGGATAGCCAGAATCATGAAGGAAAATGGTTGGCTTCATGAACGTAAGCGCCGTCCGAAAGGCTTAACCAGGGCAACTACTGAAATACAGGAGAAGGAAAACCTAATCAAACAAGATTTCAGGTCAGATCGGCCGTATCAGAAGTTGCTTACCGACATATCTCAGATATCGTGCCGTGACGGCAAACTATACATATCTCCAATAATGGATTGCTTTAACGGAGAAATACTTTCTCTGGTAATGCGAAGCAATATGTGCAAAGAACTGTGCATTGATACATTCAATGCAGCAGCCAAAAGGTTTCCTTTGAACGGAGCCATACTCCATTCAGATCGCGGAAGCCAGTATACAAGTGAAGCATTCCGTGAAGAACTCAATAAAGCAGGTGTTCTGCAGAGCCTCAGTGGCGTTAACCATTGCTTTGATAACGCCAGGATGGAAAGCTTCTTCGCTACTCTCAAGAAGGAACTCCTCTACAGGATTCCAACATACAAGATGAAGATGGAAGAAGTTAAAGTAATTGTTTTCAGATATGTCTTTATCTACTACAACCGGATAAGGATATACACTTCAAATCCGGATGGCCTCCCGCCAGCAGCTTACAGGAGACGTCTGGAGCAACCGTTAGCAGAAGCTGCTTAATTTTGTGGGTTTAAAGACTGCACAAATAGAGCCGGGGGGTGCGCTCACTTTTAGATTAGCATTTATACTTTCTCCAACATATCGAAACATCACAATTTAAATTGCGGTGTTGCAGAATCAGGTTTATTTACTGGCGGATTAACCTTTAATAGTAGCGGCATAGGAAAATCCACACCTGTTAGTATTGCTTCACCCTCACCCAAAATTGGCAAATATGCCAATATACTACTGTTAGCTGTTGCACATGACTGCTTAATTGCCTCTTTATCATTGTAATTAATAAGCCGATGTACTAAAAACGTACCCATTTGACTCAAAGTTCCAACTGGAATGTCCCTTGGCATTTGTGTTGCAATACATAAGAACAAACCATATTTACGACATTCTTTAGCTATTTGGTCAAACGCATTAAGAGAATACGAAGTAAAACTATCATCTGTTACTCTCTTATTTAAAAATTGATGAGCTTCATCCAAAAAGAAAATAGTTGGATTCTCTTTAAACATTTTTTCTCTTGCTAAATTAAGCAAATACTTTGCCAATGCATTGGCAATAATTTCTCTGACATTGAAATCATACCCAACCTTCTCAAACCCAATTCGTAATAGGGTTTCATTGTTTGCCACGCTCAAAAATCTTGTAATTGCTTCCGCTAAATCTTTCTTACCATTCATATCACCAATACCAAGAATACTTTTATAATTTTTATCATTAACAAAAGCATTCGTTCTTGTGACCAAAGAAATACAGTTTGCAGAATCTGTTTCCGATTTTCCACCCCATAAATTGGGATTTCTATTATCTACCTCCCAAACACACTCCCCCTGTATTTGTCTAGGCAGATACTTAATATCAAAATTCAATTCGTTAGAATCGATTTCCTCATAATATTTACGCTGCATTTCAACAAATTCCCTTTTGTTTTTGCCAGCTTTTAATAAATAATTTTTTGCTTCACCATTTGCAAAATAGCAATCAAGTTCACCTTGTCTTCGTGCAATTTCAAGTGTCTTTAGTGTCTTGATAGCCTCTAACAATTTAGGCGCCTGTGCTCTTTCTGACGGTTTAAGCAAAAAAAACAAGTCGGATATGGCTAATTTTCTATAACTAAAATACGAATTATCTGAAAGGATACAATGTTCACCTGGATAACTTGAGTATTCACCAGTTGGATCAAGTAATATACATTTTGTATTATTTTTTCTTGCTTCTTCTATCAATTTAGATAAAGACCAACTTTTTCCGCCTCCCGTTGTGCCGACAACAGCGCAATGTCTTCCAAAAAAAGACTGTTGAGATACTGTAACTTCTGTCTGATTATCAGAATTTAAATACCCAATATTAATTAACAACTCTTCCTTCTTTTTTTTCCCAAACCCTTGGACATATTGTTGAACAAATTCTTTTGTACAAACAAAAACTTTTGCTCCTATCGTTGGATAGACATTTGCCCCTTTTGTAACTTTTTTCATATCGAACAAATTAAATGATAGTAATATTTCCGCCTTAGCCGTTGGGTGAAATTCCTGATTCTTAAAGGCTGTCTCTGAAAGCGATAATCTTTCTTTTTCCAAAACTTCTATTTCCTGTAATTGACCAATAAATCCATAATTTTCACCCTCTATTGATATATATGTACCCACCAAGCCTCCATTGAATTCTTCACCAGAAAAAATAAATTTACTTAATAATGTAGAAGATGGGAAATGTATTTTTATATACTGTGGAGTTACTTGAGAAACGTATCCTATAAAATAATGGTAATTGAAGGGCTGCATTATTCTTCCTCCATTTCATCTTGGATATATGCATATGAATATGGATAGTTCAAAGCTAATTCGTTAAAATCACTTCGTATAAGCATTATATTACTTGATCTTTCAGCTTTCGTAATTATATCTTCAAAATTATCAATAACTGGATCTACAATTAATAATTGCAGGCTATGATTCAATTCCAAAGCTTCATATATCATTGAATTAATATGCTTATCCCCAAAACTGTATCCTATAATTATTAATAAAGCATTATCTGTTCTTAATTCAGATTGAAATCTTGACATCATCTCAAAAAATGGTTGCTCATATGATGTTTCATACTTTATGCTACTTGGAAAAATCATAACAGGTTCTTTATCATTTGGACATTCACATTTTCTAATTTGATCTGTTTCTGAGTCTCTTTTCCAATCTAACGAGCCATGCAATTTATACAAATGAAATACTTTGCTAGCGTAATTTTCTTGTGCGGTAATTCTGCTATTTTTTCTTACGACAATGTCATAGTCATAATTATTTCCATTAAAAACCCTAGGAAAAGTAAAGGAAAACCCATCTATTATCGTAAAACCACATTCATTTGCTGCTTGTTCAAATAACATATCATAGTTGGTCGTAAAAAGTTTTAATCTACTATGCTTCAATTTTCTTGCGGTAATTCTCTTTAAAAATTCCTTATGTGGTGAATCTTCCGGCATCATGATGGTGCAATTTTCAATAATTATTCTTTTCACCTGATTTACAACCATCTCCACCTGTTTATTTGCATTTTTGTACAACAGCAAAAATAGACTTGCATGAGATAAAAACTCTTCTAAATTGACTTTTAAAATGTCTTCTATTTTATAATTGATTCTTTCACCTAATTCTCTAATACTTCTTTCACCGCATGTTTCCACTATCTTCTCCCAGAGTTTTTTCATAGTCATACCTTTGATCTCTGTTTTTCCAATTCCGTATGAGGATCCTGCGCCCGTAAGAACAATAGTATTATCAAAATGTCTAGATAAAAATTCCCTATATATTTCTATTTTCTTTTGTCTTACACTTTCTATTACATCTCCTTCATGATCAACTTCTTTTCCGTTATAATAAATCTTCTCTCCTTCCACCCATAATCTTTTTCGCTGACTGATTATATAATCTTTCATTGCTTTTCCCCTTCTTATTGTACTTATAATCTTTAAAGAGCAGTATCATTTAAAGACCCTCTTCATATATATTCCTGCTCAATTACGTACTGTTCATTTACATATTCAAATATAGATCTATATTAAATAAGTGGACACGGAAAGTAACAATATATTACAATAAAGTAGACACCAAAAAGGAGGTATTTACTCATGTCCACTGGTAAAACTGGAAATAGATATGATCAAATATCTCAAAAAGAAGAAACCAACCGGAGAACTTATCACTCTTTACAGGAATTATAACTCTCTGTGTTTAAATATATTGAAGGATACTACAACTCAAGAAGGCCACATAGCTCTCTTGGAATGTTAACACCTAACGAAAAAGAAGAACTCTTCTGGAATCAGGCATAGTCCCTCTTTCCAGAAAGATTTTTCTAATATTTGTGTCTACTTACTTGACTATGCTTCACTAGATTCATACTGATTTTTTAATATTTGTAATAAAAGACGTTGCTATTAAATGATGACACATCTAATAGCAACGTCTTTCCTGTTCTGTCTAACTAAAAAAACTTAATATTGTCATCTTCTGAAATACCTGCCATATATTTATACTCTTCAAGCCCTTCATCACTATAATCATAAAAAACATCATAAAATGAATTTTCTATAATTTTTAGGTTATTTTCAGAATAATATAACTCTAATTCCATAAGCACCTATACCTCTTCTCTCCGTAAGATTTATAACATATTGTAACCTACTTCTTTGATACTCCATATCACTTTTAAGATATGTTGTTTTTGAACTAATGTTTTTTTATTTTATGCTAATTTTTTCTTTTATGCAATAGGAATATATTATTTTTAGGAAGTTTTCTCTATTATTTTATGATATTCATAGTATAATTATAACAACTATTGTTATATTTCTTTACATATTCACTTTTCTCAGGAAACACATTTACTTTTTGCATTGTATATAGCATATAGTTTTTGTCTTATTTATTACAATACACACCATGTCCACCTCAAAATAGAGGAGAAAATTTCCTCATAACTAATTGCTTGTTCTATTTTTATTATTATACTTATCCCTTCAGATCAATCTTAACTTCATAATACTCATCTTTTCCTTCGATATCAACGATAAGTCCTTGTTGCTCTAATGATTCTACTAACTTCTTCTCATATGATATTTGTCCACACTTTCTCATTCCTACAAGAACTTTCTTACAGACGTCTTTCTTTTTTAATTTTCTTATCATATACATAACATCAAAATCACTTTCGGAAATATAAATAAAATTATCATCTATTTTTTCTACCGCAGTATACATCTGACTCATTTCAGCAAAAGTAAGCAAGAGATTTAATGTCAACCTTGAAATTGTATTTCTATATTTAGACCATATTTTTTCCATTCTTTGAATTTCACTCAAATCATACTGTAATGTTTCCCATCCATCTTCGATTTTATTGTCTTCGATAATCGATTCATAAACTAACGCTGCATATTCTTTCAATTCATATTTATTAATCTGTTGGTAAGGAAGTTCACACCCAATATTGACACAAAATTTTTTATGTTTTTGAATTATATTTAAGGCATTAGAAAATTCTTTATTGCTAAGGTTATACTTTTCCTTAATTTCCTCTTTAACCTTATCAAAGCTATCCTCTCCCCATTTCGTCCGTTCCGGAATTAGTTTTGATATATCTTCAATATCTTTTCTTGATAAATTTTTTGTAAATGTATTTAAATTATATTCCCTAATACAATCTTCTAAAAAATATATCATATTGTGAAACAAGTTCATTACAATTTTAAATTGTTTTCCTAAAGTGTTTACGCTAATATGTGATATTCCATTTTGTATCATATGAGGATGATCCTCTCTATCTGACTCATATTTAAATGCATCCCCGTCTGTATCAAAGTAATAAATCTTTATTAAATCTTCAATATCTTTATAATACTCAGGGATTCTTCTATCTATTTTACCTAGTTTTTCAATTGTATTATATAGCACCTTAATATCATGAGTATGAATTTCTTTCTTCTCTTGTAATATTACTTCTTCAGATTTGTTAATCCCTTTTTGCTTTTGAATTTTCCATAATCGTTCTATAATAATTTTCAAAGATAATTCAATACTATGTCTCGCATTATATACAATTGGATATACCAATATATCTTCAACCTCATTTTCTTGATTAAGTATATCAATTAAAATCTCCACCGTCCTTTGAAAACCGCTTTTAATATCCATATTATAGGTTCCACCATTATCCCCTACACATGCTATTATTGGATCGTCTTCCTGGAATTCAAAAGGATTTACATATTTCTCCATTTCTTTTCCTCCATAAGTTTATATTGTCAATTATATCTTTTTCAAAACTATTTATCTTCTGATAAATATAAACCGAGCTCTTTTATTCTTATATTTTCACCATTCTTTTTCCCCTCACATAGCAGTTTCAAAATTTATTTAAGTTCATTTAGTATTTTTTCCATTTTTACAATATTTGATGGTTCAGCACTCTGTCATGAAGTGACTTTTGTCAAGGGATAAATATATCATCTAACAAAGTTTTTCTTGACCGTCACATTTGTGTGATCTGTCAGCATCTGAAAAGAGCTCTGATTTAACAGTTCCCGGCATATGGCCACTCTGTTATTCGTGGATTGGTTACCGACAGGCTAATGGTTCCGCCGAGAGCCCTGCGATCTAAAAGCGTGGATCACTAAAGTGCCAACATAGAGTGTGCGCAGATGACTCGAACCTTTCAGTGATCACAGCTCCTTACAGATACTGACTGATATTCAATTGTTACTGTCCTGGCAACAAGCTGCAGTCTACTGCTGATTGCTGCTTGATTGTTCTTTCCATCAGGGATGGATGGCTGTCAAGGGCGGCACAGCGGTGCATTTTACCCTTGACTGACAGTCGGACTAATGTACCTGCCGTGAGACTGATGCGGATATTTCCTGTCATCATGCCCCAGACGAAGCATGCAAGTTCTCTTATGTTTTTTGGCGAGCACTTTTCCCTGTTTTCGTCGTTGGGATTCCCTATAAGCAGTATAGCATATTCATGTAATTTTATAGAATATCAATGCATTTCTGAAAATTCAAGGACGCATTTGCGCCGCTATCGCGGTTAAAATCCTTGATTTTACGGTAATACATTGATAAGGATAGTCAAGGCATGAATGAATAATTATAAATGACTGACAATGATGATTTTAAGGAAGCGCCACGCCAATTATAGGAAATTGACCTCGCTCATAAACACTCTTGCGATTGCTGCTACTGCTACATTTTTCTTCTTGCCATGGCGGATCATTTTATAATACTTGCTGCAAAGCCGGGTATTCGCCTTATCTGCGTATGCAATTACTTCCGCAGGTTGTCCGCTTTGCCTTGCCCGGAGTTCTTTGGACTTGTGTCCGATGGCTCCTTTACAAATGCCTTTTGCAGCTTCAATTAATAGACAGCGCAAATGTGTATTTCCTGCTTTGGATATGCCCAGTCGGTTCACATTTTCTGAACTGGAATGCTCTCCGGGTGCTAGTCCCAGGAATGCCGCATAGATATTTGCCTTTCGCAAAACGCTTAAAATCACCGGTCTCCACCATCAGTGACAGCGCCGTATGGTAAACGGTAGATATCTCGTACCTGTACAAATCTGGAGCAAACCTGTATGATAAGGACAGATTTGCTCCAATCTTTCGCTCACTTCTCTTTTCCGGATTTCCGGCAGTTCGCCGGCAGGTTCGGTGACCACGGGAGCAGGTCTTCCAGAAATCCACGGTCCGTGTCATCCAGATGTTTCGGGATCTCTGTGAGAAGATGCTCAAAA